>CAYJKI010000001.1:0-361553 GCA_964370935.1 uncultured Ignavibacteria bacterium
CGATGTACTCGTTCGGATTGCCGGTGGTGACCAGGGTGTCGAGATAAGGTGTGAAGTTGATTGAATAACGCACAAATAACGACTCTGGTCTCAAAGCCGCGTCAGCGGTGATAGTTGATAACACCGGATAGGCATTGACGGAATCTTTGGTGTCATTCAATGGTGTGTGGACAATTTGTACACCTGCATACGGATCCCACGTGTTGACAAACGTCGCGCCGGTGTTGTCGGGATCGAGCCAATCCTTTACACGCGTCGCCGGAGTACCGCCGCCATTCCACGACAACGAGAACTTGCCGTAGTAGTCAGCGCGCAAATCATTACATGCAGCCCAACCGCCGTGAAGCTGTCCGACTACTTGATGTTGTTTGTTGTACAGCGGAGAACCGGAAGAACCGCCTTCGGTAGTACCATCGTCCCAAACGGCAATGCGCCAGTGACTCAAGCTGGAATTGACAGTGCTGCCGAGGTAGTCGGTTGACTCGTAGTTGTCGTAATCAAATGAGATTTTCTTGATATCACCTGACGGATGATGAATGGCGACGGCAGAATCGCCTCCAATATTGACGTTATTCCATCCGCCGAAGGTCACCTTGTATGAATCCGGAGGCGCTTCACTCAAAAGCAACAATCCAACATCGGATGTCGAGTAATTTGCCTTGAGGGTCGAGCCCTGAACAGTCATATAGGTTGGACCATTGATATTCGCGCAAGATGGGCTCTCGTAGTTAAACATGATGATCCAGGTATTCGAACTGCCTAGGCAGTGGTTGGCGGTCAAGAAGTAAGGGGTCTTATCCTGACGTACGTTATTGACCATCGAACCGGAGCACCAACGTGTACCTCCAGCTGTAAGCACCATTGCAACCGAGCGTTTTTCTTTCTGCCAATTGGCGCCTTCAGGGCAGTTAACGTTGTTATTGCACGAACCCGAGCCGCCGAAGTCAAGTGCGTCTTTAACGGTCTTGAAGATGTCCTTATACGCATGAACGACGCGGGAGATGACCAGTTCACCTTCATAAACAGCGGCAGCCGGTTCATAGTATTCGACTGTGACTTCATCACCCATTACCGGTTGGGTCGCCATTTCACCATGCGGCTTGTTGTTTTTGGCGGTAAATGCGCCAATGACGTAGGTGCGGTCAGAATTGTAGACAAACAACTGTGCGCCTTCGGGCAGTCGATACTTGCTATAGATCAGATTAATCGAATAAGCGCCAGGCGATGAGAATGTGATGCGCCAGATACGGCCGCCATCAGGAAGATCTTCCCATGTCCCGGAATTATCGAGTGAGTAGTTGACATCAAAAGGAGTACCGAATCGGAATGGCAGAGCTTTTGACTCCTCTGCCGCGTCTTCAGCCAGCAAGGCTTGAACATCGACCGGTGGCATGATCAACCGCTCGGCGTTTGTACGCAGCGACCTTTCAAAGCTCGGCGGTGTCCCGCCCTCGGAAATCTGCGCCGAGGCAGTCGCCGCGGACAGCAGCAGAATTCCAATGGCCATTAAAAGTGCGGCGATCAGACCGCCTTCAGGGTAGTAAGCTTTCCTGGCGCTTGCTATACCATCCAGGCCAAGCGCGGATGTGCGGTAGACATTTTGCATTAGACCCTCTCCAGAGTGAAAATAGGTAACCGACTGCTCGTGTAAGAATAGACTTAATATACCTCTAAATTCGAATATTGCAAGCAAAACCAACCCTGTTCAACACGAGAAAGTTGGGCAATCATACCCACTCTTGGAGTCGGTGCAAATATTCGTAGTGTGAATTGTGCTTGCACAGTATGCCGTCCGTGAGTCGACGCAGACTACGGAAACAAGACGGGAGTTCCGATTTCTCGGAACTCCCGTCATTTTGAACTAGATGTTGATCAGATCAGAAGCAATCTGAATGATTCGACAATTAGTTGCCGGCCACGCAAGGAGCTGGGCCATCGCTAAAGATGTACTGAATCATACGGACTGCGTCGGAAATGGTCACCGCACCAGAGCAGTCGGTGTCACCAATCATCACGTTCGCAGGCGGGGTAGCGCCGGCGAAGATGAAGTTGATCAAGCCAACTGCGTCAGAGATGTTCAATGCACCGTCAATGTTGAAGTCACCCGGGAAGACGATCTCGGCTCCATCCGGAATGATGAACGTCGACGGAACCGGCGAGCTCTTACCAATGATGACAACATCATCAGTGATTGACTCGGAGGTCGCATCATTGTAATCCCAGGCTACTGTAAACGTCAGGTTATTGACGTCGAACAGCAAGCCGTACGGATTGAGGAAGGTGATCAACGGAAGCGTTGCTTCGACAACCGCACCGCCGAAGTTCGGATAGCTGGGTACAACTGTCGCGGTCGCAGCCGGAATACCGTTAATAGTAACCGTTGAAAGGTTAACATCAGCAGCAGTGTAACCACCATCAAACATTCCGAAGTGGAACTGGTTAATGATCGGCGTAATCGCGAACTTGTAATACAGGTATTGCGGGTTCGGAGCAATTTCAGCAGCCGGAGCATACTCGATCACATTGATCGTGTAGTCTTCGACTTCACCATACGAGGTCGTTCCGCAAGCCGGAAGAGCGCCAGTGTAGGCGATTCTGACTCTCATGCGAGTCGGACCAGCAGGAGCGGTCAACGGTGCAGTGACGGTACCGGTATAGGAGGCTGGACCACCACTCATCAGAACTTGTTCTGACGGCGAGAAGCAGAAGTCTCCATCCCAGTCAACCCAAACGCCGCACTGGTCGCCCGTGTACGCAAGGCCGTTGGTTACGGTGATGGTATACGGAACGGTCTGAACCAGGCCGGCCGAAATCGAGGTATAGTCCTCGTAGCTGGCGCCACAAGAAGTAGCGTTGTCGATGGTACTCAACTGAACTCTGCTGATGTACTCATCGCAGAAACCGTCAGCCGCGCAGTAAGAAGTTACTCCCTGGCTAACGACATGCATTGTGTACGGGCCAACTGCACCCGGTTCCGTGAGGACCGGATAGTAGTATGTGCCGGCCGGAAGAGCCGACCAAGTCATCGTGACATTCAGGTCACCGCAGGCGCTGGTATTAAACGCCGCGGCAGTTGTGAAACTGGCACAGGGGCAGCCTACTGCAAGGTTCAACCAGGCATTACCGAACGCCGGGCTGGTGGTGCAGTAGTCGAGAGTTACATCAGAGCACTCAGTAATCGTAAAGGCTTCCCAAGCATTCGCACCCGGGAAAGAAGCGCAATCCGGAGATGCGCCAGTGTTGTCACCTGTGATGGTGACAGGAACACCAGAAGTAAGCACGATTGGGGTTACATCTTCGCAATTATCATTTGCTGGAGGAACAGTAGTCTCGATGGTCAACAAGCCAAGGCCAAAGCTGGTGGCGCTATAGCCGGTGACTTCCACGAGATACTGGTTACCCATGATGACCGGGATAATGGCTTCAGACTGAAGGCCACAATTGTCGTCTTCGCAAGCCAATTGGGCGCCAAGCGGACCACAAGCGCAACCGTCATAGACAGCGAGCTTGGTGTCGAAGCTTGAGCCGCAGAGGCTGATGCGGGCGTTTCCGTCCATCGGGGCAGTGAAGCAATACCACAGGTTCTTGCCGGCAAGAGAACAGGTACCTGAACCGTCATGATTAGCAGGAGTGGTGTCGAACGGCAGATTAAGAACGTCGCCGACCGGAGTCGCGCTGGCGCAATTGTCGTTCGGTGGAGGCGGAGCCGCACCGGCGAACGACAGACTGAAGTTCGGGATGCAGTTCGGGCTCGGCCAAGTGTCGACCATAATGTAATAGGTACCGGCGGCGAGGTTCAAGCCATAGAGCGTCTTGGCAGCACCCGATGAAGTACCGATGAATCCAATGCATGATCCAGTAGCGACGTCAAGCGGGCAAACGTCATCGATTGCCATGCCGCCATAAGTCGTGCCGTTCGGATTCAGGGTGATATCGAGGAGCAACGGCTCGGTAAGGACGAGCTGGGTGATGTGGTCTTCGCCACCATCATAGCTGCCCATACAAGTGTTACTGTAGTCGTTGCCAAAACCGCAGTTGGACAATCCGGACGCGGTGTACGGAAGGTCACCGGCGCCAAGAGTGATCACCAGCGGATCAGCGCAAGTTGCGCCGTCCGGCATTGGCGGTGATTCAATGATCGTGAGATCATAGTCAGGGATACAAGCCGGTGACGGCCAGGTATCGACCATCAAGTAGTAGTCGCCCGGGGCAAGCGCCAGATTGAGAATTGAATGGGCAGTGCTTCCCGAGTTGGTTGACGTGGCAATGCAAGAGCCGGTAGCGGCATCAAGCGGACACGCGGTTGGAAGATCGATGGCCATACCAGTATAGGTCGTGCCCTTCGGGTTAAGCGTAATGTTAACCGTCACAGCCGCCGTAACCTTGATGAAGTAAACCATGTCTTCGCCACCATCGTATGAACCCAAGCAGGTAGCATTGTAGTCGTCAACACGACCGCAAGTGTACTGGTTGGCATCGGTGTACGGCAGTTGCGCCGGCAGGTTTACGACATATGGATCGCTGCAATTGTCACCCGGAGTAGCAACCGGACAAGCGGTCGTACAATCAAGTCCACCATCCCAGTCGCCACCAAGAACGCCGCAAGCGGCTTCGGTGACATCCGCGCAGGAACCGCCGCCATAGCAGCAACGGCCGATCGGGGCAGCGTTGTCATTGACGGAAACCAGGTCGACACCGCCTTGAGCGCCGTCAACACCGGTGTAGCGCCATGCAAGCACGACGCTGGTCTGGCCGGCATAACCGCTAAGATCGATGGTCTTCTTGGTCCAAGTGAAGTTCACAAATACGCCTTCGCCTGATTCATCCCAAAGGAGGGTCGGGAAAGTAGCTCCGCCATCGGTTGAGATATACAGTCCAAGGTCGTAGTTATCAAACGGGCTGACGCCCCAATAGTAGCTCATCATCCAGTAGAATTCGACCTTCAGGTCGGCGGTAGCGCCGGTGAAGTCCATAGCCGGAGTGATAAGCCATTCGTCTTGCGGTACGAGAGCCGGGTCGTATTCAACGTCGGCGCAGGAACCACCAGAGAAAGAGGTCAATGTCTGATACTTCCAATTAAAAGCTGCATTGGTGATCGTCTCGCTCCATCCAGCCGGAGGAACCGCTGTCGCGAATTCTTCCAGAAGGAATGACGTCGCCGGGGAAGCCTTTACTGGCTGGCCTTCGGGGCGAATCGGAGCGGATTTTGCGGCATCGTCCTGATATCTAAGGACGACTTCTTCTTCACCAATTTGAATAACCGGTCCACCTGTTTCGGCCTGTTTCAGCTGAAGATTCGGCTGGCCGGGGGTGTTACCGTTAAGAGTCGTTGGGGCATTTACGGATGCTTGTTTTGCTTCTGCAACAGAGGTAAGTAACGCGATTGCTGCGAAAAGTGTGATTAGAATCCGCAAAGTCATTCTACATCGATTCATGGATTCACCTTTCCTGATAAAAAAAGTTGAAGAACTTCTGGTTTTGTTAGCAGTGATCCGCCCGAGAGGACTTCAGACGGATAAGTTCATAGGCGCACCCTCCATCGGTTGCTGGTTGAAGGTTGGTATTTTGTGTCTTTTCTGTCAAAAACAGTTGAGCCCATAGCGAGTGCCCGACACGAAAGTAACGAGTTATTGTAAGTTATTTCCTTAATCAGGAAGACCGTTGATCTACCATAGATAAGTTAAAAATTAGTACCGCTATGTCAAGCAATATTTGAGCGATTTCATACGTTTTTGGCGATTTTGAACCCTGTTCAGCGGCTCGGCGGAGCATGCTTTCGCGAGGTTAACGTTGACATCGACCAAGGCGAATGTTATACTTGCAATTCTCTATGAGCCGGAGCATACCGGCATGCGTGATTGGGAAATTTGTCTGGGAATCTTAGAGGATATATCTTCATGAACAATCAAAAACCAGAAGACATAGAAATCATTCTGGCAACCGACTGCGGTTCTACCACCACGAAAGCGATTTTGATCGAAAAAACCGATGGTCAATATCGATTGATGGTGCGCGGAGAAGCTCCGACAACAGTGGAAGCTCCATTTGAAGACGTCACAATGGGAGTGCTTAATGCTGTGCAGGAAGTTGAAGAGCTCTCCGGTCGTAAGCTGTTGGACGACAAAGGAAACATCATGCGACCACGCACCAAGGGCGGGGCTAAGGTCGGCACGGATATCTACATTTCAACTTCCTCTGCAGGAGGCGGCCTGCAAATGATGGTAGCGGGTGTTGTCCGGTCAATGACTGCTGAATCAGCCGAGCGCGCTGCACTCGGAGCCGGCGCAATTGTCATGGACGTAATTGCCTCCAATGACAAGCGTCAGCCCTATCAGCAGATTGAGCGAATCCGTCACTTGCGCCCGGATATGATCTTACTTTCCGGAGGTATCGACGGCGGCACTACGACCCACGTGGTCGAAATCGCCGAGCTTATCGGTGCAGCTGACCCGAGACCACGACTTGGTTCCAGCTATCAACTACCCGTAATCTATGCAGGCAACAAGGATGCCGCCGCAGCTGTTGATGAGACGCTTGGGAAGAAAGTTGACCTTAAGATAGTCGATAATCTTCGTCCTGTCCTGGAGCGGGAAAATCTGCTCCCGGCACGTGAAGCTATCCATGACCTGTTCCTTGAGCACGTTATGGCACAGGCTCCGGGATACAAGAAGCTAATGGACATGACCGATGCCCCGATTATGCCGACTCCCGGCGCGGTAGGCTTGATCATTAAGACGATATCCGAGATTGAAAACATCGAAGTTGTCGGTGTTGATATCGGCGGAGCGACGACGGACGTTTTCTCGGTCTTTCAAGGCGTTTTTAACCGGACGGTATCCGCCAACTTGGGCATGAGCTATTCGGTTTCAAATGTTTTTGCCGAAGCAGGGCTCGAAAATGTCATGCGTTGGGTGCCATTCCACATGGACGAACGCGATCTGCGCAACCGTGTCAAGAACAAGATGATTCGCCCGACGACCATTCCGCAATCGATAGAAGAATTGGTCTTTGAGCAGGCCATTGCCAAAGAGGCTCTGCGACTGGCGTTTATTCAGCATAAGAATTTTGCGACCGTACTCAAAGGCGTTCAGCAGCAACGTACCATCGCAGACGCTTTCGAGCAGAAGGGTTCCGGCCAGACACTGGTGAATATGATGACCCTGAATATGCTGATTGGCTCCGGCGGTGTACTTTCTCACGCACCGCGCCGTCAGCAGTCGGCGCTGATGATGATCGATGCTTTCCTGCCGGAAGGAATAACCCGCTTGTCGGTAGACTCGATCTTCATGATGCCGCAATTGGGTGTGCTCTCGACAGTGCATCCGCAGGCGGCGACCGAAGTGTTCAACAAGGATTGCCTTATTCATCTCGGTTCATGCATCGCTCCATCGGGCGAGTCGAAGGAAGGCAAGGAAATGATGAAGTACAGCTTCACCTTCCCGGATGGCCGCAAAGAAGAAGGCAAGCTGATGTACGGCGAGATGAAGGTATTTCCGCTCGGATTTGACGCCCGGACGAATCTGCCGCTGAAAGCCAAGGCCGTGCTCGAGCCGGATGGAAAGCTTGATCTTGGCGACGGACCTGGCAAGAAGGTCGAGAAGGAAGTTTCCGGCGGTGTCGTTGGGATTATCCTTGATGGCCGCGGACGCCCGTTTGTGGTTCCAACCGATGATGCCACACGCGTTCGCAAACTTAGAGAGTGGATGGCGGTGTTGGACATTTATCCCAAGGAAGCGTTACAAAGGAATTAAAGCGCAGGGTCGCACGACCTTGCCCTGATATAGAGGCAGTAAGAGGAATATGGCACATACTTACACACCGGGACTAAAGGTCTCGCAAAAAGAACTGATTACGAAGAAACGCATATTGCCATTAAAAGGCGATGTGACGGTCAAAGTTGGCGATAAGCTTTCGCCTGACACGGTCGTTGCGCGCACGCATCTTCCCGGCCCCGTCGAGACGATGAATGTCGCAAACATCCTGGGCGTTCCTCCGGAAGATGTTTCACAGTGCATGCTCAAGAAGGTCGGCGACCCGATCAAAGCAGGCGAATTGATAGGCCTGAATAAGTCGTTCTTCGGATTGTTCAAGTCTGAAGCCAAAGCCAAGATCGAAGGGACAATCGAGACGATTTCACACGTAACCGGGCAGGTGCTTTTGCGCGGTCATCCGATTCCGGTTGAAGTAAAGGCGTATATCGAAGGCGAAGTGGTCGAAGTGTTTCCAAAGGAGGGCGTTGCCGTGAGGTGCTGGGGATCGTTCATCCAGGGAATTTTCGGCATTGGCGGTGAAACACACGGCGAATTGAAGATGGTTGTCACCAAGCCCGAGACCAAACTCACGGACGATCTGATCAACGAGTCGTGCAAGGACAAGATCATCGTCGGCGGTTCGATCGTCACAGCTGAAGCTGTTAAGAAGGCAATCAAAGTCGGTGCACGCGGTATCGTGGCTGGCGGATTCTCCGACCGTGATTTACGCGACTTTCTTGGTTATGACATCGGTGTAGCGATCACAGGCTCGGAGGATCTTGGCGTGACCTTGGTCGTCACCGAAGGCTTCGGCGAAATTCAGATGGCGAATCGTACATTCGACCTGTTGAAGTCACTCGAAGGAAAGCGCGCTTGTATTAACGGCGCTACCCAAATTCGCGCAGGCGTAATTCGTCCTGAAGTGATCATTCCAATTGTTGACGATATCAAGACTGGAATTGCTGTCGAAGGATTTCAGGGCAAGGGACTCGAAATTGGTTCACCGATTCGTGTTATCCGTTCGCCTTACTTCGGCAAGCTCGGCAAAGTGACGGCTCTTCCATCACCGCTGCAGAAGCTGGAATCAGAGTCGATGGCGCGTGTCCTCGAGGTCGAATTTGACAGCGACGGCAAACACGTGGTGATTCCGCGCGCCAACGTCGAGATGATTGAAGATTAATACTGATTTGAGTTAGTGACAATGGCTCCGTCGCAAGACGGGGCCATTTTTATGCCCGTGATTTCAGCGCGGTCAATCGTTTGCGCCCGTCGATCAGTTCCTTGATCTCCGGGTCGGCCTTCTTCCAGATGTCCAGGAAAGTCTCGTAGTTCTTGATGGCTTCTTTCTTGTTGCCGATTCCTTCGTTCGCGCGGCCAAGGTAGTACGAAAGCAGGCTGTTATATATCGCAGCCTCTTTGAAACGAATGTCATCGTAAAAGCGATTAGTCTTCTCGAGCAATTCGGCAGCCTCCGCGAAGAATCCGCCATCCACATAGGCTCGTGCCAACTCAAACTTGGAGACGAATGTTGCTTGCTTGGCATCGACCGCTTTGTAGAGATCGATCGCCTTCTGGTAGTCACGATTTACCCAAGAATAGACTGCTTGCATTCGATCTGCGACAACGTCGGCGTCCGGTTTAGTTTTCTTTTCCGCACGCACGGAGTCAATCATTTTCAACGCTTCCTGATCGCGCCCCAAGGTCGCAAGATACCAGACGTGCGTAATCGGTGCGCGGTCATACAAACTCATTTTGTAGGTATCGTTTTTGTCATCGTATGTGCGAATTGGCTCGAGCACTTCCCAAGCCTTGTTGACATCACCCAGATGGAAATGAAGCCGGGACTCCGTGATTACTCGCGCCAACGACTCGGCGCCGAGCCCTTCCAGACGATCGGCGTCGAGTGCGCTCTTATTCGCTGCCAACGCTTCTTTCAACCGACCCTGATAAATTAACAGGTTCACCCATTGGGTGCGAGCCAGTTGTCGTTCAAAGCTGTTTGAAGAGCCCATCGCTTTCTGAAATTGACGGCCGGCTTCGTCATAGTTCTGCATCAGCATGTTGGCGATGCCCAATTTCGTAACGGTTTGCATTGTGAATTCCGGCCGGATTTCCAAAGCGCGATTATAATAAACTATCGCAGAGTCGAGTTGGCCAAGATAGGCAAGGATATCTCCTTTGGAATCGTAAGGATTTGGCTCGTCCGACGCGAGTTCAATGTATCTGTTAACCGCCCGTAAGGCGCTGTCCGGCATCTCGTGTCGCATAAATGCGTAAGCCAATTGATTCCAGCCCGTCTTGAAACCCGGATCCAATTGCAGCGCGCGATGAAGTGTTGCTACAGTCAGTTGACGTTCATCGATGTTCGAGTATGAAACGGCGAGGCGATAGAGGATTTCTTTGTCGTCCGGATACCGTGCCGCCGCCTCGCGCATCAAATCACCGGCAGCCTTACTGTCACCGTCGGCTTCCGCGATATACGCCTCGATCATCATCCGATCTCGCGGCGAGGCGAGATTCATGTATCGTTTGGCTTTGTCTCTTGCGGTCTGCCACTCTTGTCCGCCAGATTGTTGTGCTAAACGCATCCATGCCGCGGCGAAGGTCGAATCGATTTGTACAGCGTGTTTAAAAGCACCGCGTGCTTCGTTGGTAAAGAAGCGATTTTGATATTCGATGCCTTCAAGGTAATAGCGGTAGGCCTCGGGCGACGTGGTGGATGATGAGGCGAAATCGGCATGGCTCGGATTCTCGGCCTCGCGCGGGAAAGACCTGTCGGTACGAATCTGGCTGGCCAATTTCTCCGCCAGTGAGAATATCTTCTCTCCTGATTCGCCATTGACGCGTTGACTGGTGAGAACACCCCCACTCGCTACGTCAATCAGTTGTGAAGTCATGATGATTTCCGGATCAACCTGAAGGATCGATCCCGTGATCATCCAGCGCGCATTCGCTTTCTTGGCAACTTGGGACGACATGTCGCGATCGATGCGGCGTTCGCCTTCCTTGCCCAACTGCTTGAGCAGATCGTACAGTCGCTGGCTCGACACAACCTTGATTGATTTGGCTTCCGACAAATCAGTAATCAGGAGGTTTGTGACGATTTCGCCGAGACGTTGCTGGTCTGACGGATCGGTGAGATTCTCGAAATACATGATCGCAAGCCATTCTTCGGCGGCATTTGCCTGCTGGTCGGTGACAATGCTCAAGTTCCAGGGCTTGAGAATCAGCAATAGCAGAATTACGGCAGCCGCTCCGGTCGTCGAAAGAATTAATGGCAGCTTCGACTTCTTAGTTGGCTCGACGGCGCGGATGCTTGGTGATGAATGTCCGCCCGACGAGCCATCGAGGGCTTTCTTTTCACGCTTAAGATCCGCCATCAATCCTGAAGCTGACTGATAACGAGTCTCTAAGTCTTTATCGAGGGCGTGGTCGATTAGGTTTTGGAGTCCTTCCGAGACATCAGATCGAAAGTTTTTAAGCGGCTCGGGAGTGTCATAGATGATTGCCCCGAGAGTCGCGGCATCTGTCTCGCGTCCGAACGGCTGGCGTTTGGTGATCATTTCATAGAGCATGATACCCAAAGAAAATATGTCGGAACGGTGGTCGACCGGTTTGCCTTGAGCTTGCTCGGGCGACATGTAGGCAATCGTACCTAGCGTCGATCCGGCTCGAGTTATCGAATCGGTGCCCTTAACGGTCGCCAAGCCAAAGTCCAATAACTTGGCACGGCCGTCATTGTCGACCACAATGTTGGCGGGCTTGACATCGCGATGGACGACGCCCGCTTGATGCGCCTTCTGCAGGCCGTCGCAGAGTTGGATGACAATTTCGATAATTCGGTTAAGCGGCAGGTCCTCTTTCATCAAGTCCTTGAGCGAGCGCCCCTCGACATGTTCCATGGCGATGAAGGCGCGGCCGCTGTATTCAGAGACTTCGTATATCGTTACGATGTTGGGATGGTTCAGCGCTGCTGCGGCCTGTGCCTCGCGCACAAAGCGATTCTTCGCCTCGGCGTCTTCGCTCAATTGCTGGGAAAGGAACTTGATGGCAACCTTGCGGTTGAGTTTGGAATCTTCAGCGAGAAAGACATCGCCCATCCCACCCGAGCCAAGGCGTGTGATGAGCGTATAGTGGCCGATTGAAAGGCCCACCGCCGGCACAAAGAAGGACCTGGTGTTTTCTCTTTCGTCGCCGCTTTCCATCGTCAAAGATTCCTCCGTTTGCCGCTCGGGAGTTTCTGTCATCTTTCAAAAAATTCGATTGGTCAGGTACGCGAGAATAATGAAACTCAATCACTCACGCAAGTTTGATGCTTTCGATTGCCGTTGATTTAGATACGGTCGGGAATTGTGATTGTTTCCAGCGCCGCTTCAATACGCTATGTGCGCTGCAAAGCGAGCAAGGTGATGTCGTCCGAGCGCGGTGCCTCGCCGACAAACTTGCTGACATCTTGAATCAGTGATGTGGTTGCATCCGGCAACGGCGCCATTCGCGATTCGATCAGGTATTTTTCCAGGCGTTCATCGCTATACTGGTCAGCGGAAATATTGTGCGCTTCGGGAATGCCGTCGGTGAATACCCAGATTCGATCACCGGGAACCAATTCCAGTGTCGTCTGCGTCCATTGGAAACCGGCGAAGATGCCAATCGGGATTCCGGTTGAGTCCAGATACTGGGCAGTACCGTCCGGCTTAATAAGCAGCGGCGGATTGTGGCCGGCATTGACAAATTGGAGAGTGTGGCTATTGGGATCAAGAATTGCCAAGAAGACAGTCGCAAAATCACCACCGCGGCTCGTGCCGGCAAGCTGTTCCGACACCCGGGCGGTGGCGTCGGCACAATCGAAGTTGGCCATTCCGCGCAGCATCCGAAATGCCGAGAGAATATTTGATGCCAGCAACGCCGCGCCCATACCTTTGCCGGAAACGTCTGCCAACAGGAACAGGATACGTCCGTCAGCCATTTTCGCCACATCATACAAATCGCCACCGACCATTTTGCACTGCATTTGGAAGGCGTGAAATTGATAGCCGGGGACAACTGGAAGAATCTTCGGCATCAACCCTTCCTGGATCTGCGATGCAATGCTCAACTCCGACTCGAGCGCCTGTTTCTCCTGGCGTTCTTTCAGTAGATTGTGGTTAGTAATCTTGGCGGCGAGAATATTACCAAACGTTGCGACGAGCTTGAGAGTGTCTTCGTTATAGCGATGCGTCGGATCGGTAGTGTCAAGATAGAGCAAACCCATTACCTTATCTTCGTCCACCATCGGAATCGCCATCACCGAACGGATACCGGAGACAACGATCGACTCCTGACGCGCGAAGCGTTCATCTGAAATCAGGTCGGAAAAGAACACAGCATTCTTATTGTTGAGCACTTCCTTGACGATCGTGCGCGAAATAATGAACTGCTCCGAGCTGGTTTTGTTTGAGATGCGGTAATTCAACAGAGTGACTTCGCCCGTCGATTCATCAGCAGCGAATATTGCCGAACGATCGGCATCGATGATATTGCCGAGCAGGTCAAGCGCCTGGTCAAACATCTCACCAACGCTTTGCGGCAAAATCAGCATCTTCGCCATGTCGGCGATCGCCTTGAATACTGCCGGATTAGCGGTGTCTTTGGCAGGAAGCGGCGCCAGCGCTTGCTCCAGTGGAATTGATGAAATTGACGTGTGACTGCCCTTGTCATCAACAATCGAAACTTGCGAGATAATCGACTGCGGCTTGGTTTCGGGAATTCCTTCGTGCATCAGCAGGAAGCCGACATTGCCAAACGAGATCGTATCTCCAACTTTCAGGTCAATCGTGTCAGTTAGTTTCTTGTCGTTAACCTGCGTGCCGTTCGTACTTCCGAGATCGGTCAAGCGAATGGTCTGATCTTCCATGACTACGAGGCGAGCATGTTTGCGCGAAACGGTCGAGTCATTAATCACCAAGTCAGCCTGCGGATCACGGCCGGCAACATAGGTGCCGGGCGGAAGGCGCCAGGTGAATCGATTTCCGTGTTGAGGACTGGTTAACTTGAACATTACAGAGTCGGCGTTACCATAATTTCAGGACAGATGAACTCCACGATTGTCACAACTTAATAAACGGATAAAACGGAACGGGGTCAAGTAGAAGTATGTTTCAATTGCGATTCAGCGCTTGGTTCGCTCAAGGAGTCTCCTTCCATGGCCTGCGTTGACTTTGATGGACGCCGCCGCCTGCGGATCATCGGTGCTATTCCAGCCCAGGTCAACAAATAGCCAATCAGCGTGCCGTATGCTCCGATCTGTAGCCGGAGATTCACGTCATCCGGACCTACTCGAAACAACAGCACGCGTTTGCCGCCTGCGATTGACAACACGCCATAAATAATCACCGCTGCACTTACAATGCTCGATACCGAGACAATCGTAGGCATCAGGTCGATCCGCTTAAGATGACGGAAGAGGAAGAAGGCTCCGAACACCGCGATACCGGCACCGAATAACGTCCAGTAAACACCACCGCAATCAACGCCGGAATACGTTGCCGTGCCCATACAGGACATCTTGATCCAAGGGAGAAAGAAGCAGATAGCGATCAATGCACCGCCGGCAGGAGTGAGGAAGAGACGTTTATTCATGGCGGGAATTACGCGAGAATTCGAGTTAAGTTCAACGAAAAACCGACAATAATGTCAAATTTTCTTTGAAACGACCCGTTTACTCGCGATTCCGGGGATGGTTCTTCGCCGTTCGCTCGTTACCGCGTTTGTAATTGCCGGTTCGTCGCGCCATGAGTTGCTGTTGGGCATCATCATCAGACTTTTCTATTTCGGCAAGAAAGTTCTGGGCACCGGTTCCACGCAATGTTGTGGCGAGCATTCCGTGGTGATAAATCCTCACTTCACCGCGCTTATTTACCTTGAATGAAAATCGGAAATTATTAGTCATTTCTCGTCGCATGCAGCGAATTCTGCTACTTGGTTTGTCTCTTTCGGATGCAACATCGGGCTAATCGACTATTCTTCGTCTTGACGCAGTTTTTCGAGAATCGAGAAATCTTCCAATGTCGTCGTGTCGCCAGTCACGACATTGCCATGGGCAATCTCGCGCAGTAGCCGGCGCATGATCTTGCCTGACCGTGTCTTGGGTAGTGCGTCGGTGAACCTGATTTCGTCGAGTTTGGCAATGTGGCCGATTTCCTTGATAACATGCGCGCGCAAAACCTCGCGATGCTGTTCAAGGAATGAAGGCTCGCTATCCACGCCGCTCTTCAGCGTCACAAATGCGACCAAGGCGCTGCCCTTAAGGTCATCCGGTCGTGCTACTACCGCTGCTTCAGCGACGGTCTTGTGCGAAACAAGCGCACTTTCAACTTCGGCCGTTCCGAGGCGGTGGCCGGAAACGTTGACCACGTCGTCGATTCGTCCCATCACCCAGAAGTATCCATCCTTGTCCTTGCGAGCGCCGTCGCCAGCAAGATAATATCCCGGGCGGGTTCTGGTCGGAGCAAAATCGCTCCAGTAGACGTCTTTGTATCGCTGTGGGTCGCCATAGATGGTTCGCAACATTCCCGGCCAAGGATGTTTGACTACAAGCAGTCCACCCTCGTTTGGTCCACAGGAAACTCCATCCTTGCGGACTACATCGGCAAGAATCCCGGGCAGGGGCATCGTACAAGAGCCGGGTTTGAGCGTGGTCGCGCCCGGAATCGGGGAGATCATTATCCCACCGGTTTCGGTTTGCCACCAAGTGTCCACGATTGGACAACGTTTGTTACCGATAAGTGTGTGATACCAGATCCACGCTTCCGGGTTGATTGGTTCACCAACGGATCCCAGCAATCGAAGTGACGACATATTGTGGCTGATTGGATATTGCTCTCCTGCCCGCATAAAGCCGCGGATGGCCGTCGGCGCCGTGTAAAATACGGTCACTTTGTGGCGGGAAATCATGTCCCAAATGCGATCCGGCGCCGGATAGTTTGGTGCTCCTTCATACAAGAACACGGAGGCGCCGTTCGCCAACGGACCATAAACGATGTAGCTGTGTCCGGTGACCCAACCGATATCCGCCATGCAGAAGTACAGGTCCTCTTCGCGCAGGTCGAAGACCATTTTGGTGGTGTAGGCTACCTGCGTGATATAACCGCCGGTTGTGTGCAGAATTCCTTTGGGTTTAGCCGTCGATCCGGATGTGTAGAGAATAAACAACGGATGTTCTGAATCCAGTGGCTCGGGAGCGCAGGGCGCCATCGGTACCATCATCCGTTCATGCCACCAGTGATCACGGCCGATTGTCATATTCACGTCGCTGCCTACACGCTTGTAGACGATTACATTTTGAATCGTCGGAGTCTCGGTGAGCGCTGCATCGACATTGTCTTTGAGCGGTACAATTGAACCGCGCCGGTAAGAACCATCCTGTGTAATGACAGCGACTGCCTTTGAGTCGTTAATGCGTTCGCGCAATGCTTCCGCTGAAAATCCACCAAAGACCACATTGTGTGTCGCACCAATGCGGGCGCAGGCAAGCATCGCAATGATCGCCTCGGGAACCATGCCCATGTAAATAGCGACAACATCACCCTTTGAGACCCCAAGCGATTTAAGTACGGTTGAGAATTTGCAGACCTCGGAGAGGAGTGCCTGGTAGGTGAGCGTTCGCTGTTCGCCGCCTTCAGCTTCCCAAATAATGGCCGCCTTGTTGCGTCGCCAGGTAGCGACGTGACGATCAAGGCAGTTGTAGGAGATGTTGATTTTTCCGCCGACAAACCATTCGGCAAACGGATGCTTCCACTTGAGCGCGGTTTTCCAAGGTTTGAACCAAGTCAGTGCTTTCGCTTGTTCTTCCCAGAATTTTACCGGGTTTTTGGCAGCCTTCTCACGCAGCGCCTTGAGCTGAGCCGGTGTCGAAATGTGTGCTTTCGACGAGAAGTCTTTAGAGGGTGGAAATAACCGGTTTTCTTGCATGAGTGACGAAATACTGTCAGCAGGATTGGACGCGACAGCAGTGGACTTGTTGATTTTCACTTTTGCCGCAGCGGGCTTTTTTGCAGCCACGGCCTTGGGTTTTGCCTTGGGTGATACAGACGCTTTCTTCTTAGCGGGCATATTGTCTCCATATGTTAACAAATATAGTTTCTGGATTAGATTCGAATGAGAATGAAGTAAGCGAATATAGAGTAAAGCGGCAAGCGAAAACCACAATCGCGGAAGCGGAGTCGTGCCCGCCGATCATGCTTCAGTCAAATCAATCCTGAACTCAACACCTGTTTTGGCGCCTTCAACAAAAAGGGCACGACGGTTCGTGCCCTTTTTGAAGCAGATTTACGGAGCTGTTAAGATTGATTCGCCTTGTTCCTCATAACCTTCTGCACCAAGTCATTGGCGTGGAATATTTCCATCCAACGGCGTTCGGACATTAGGTTCATGAGCAGGATGACGGGGACGCCAATGTAGATCAGCGCAAAAATCAATGCGACGATCAGTTTTGTCGTTGGTTCCCAGGGCATAAACACGCACAACGCCACGGGAATCATGGCGAGTCCGACAGCGACCAAAGTCAGCAGGAAGATCCACACCGACAGCAGCATGAACAGCTTGCGTGCGCCGCCAATCGCTTTGATAATGGCAATTGCCACCTCGACCTTAACAACATCAATGGCAGTTTGGACATATCTGCCTGCAAGTGCAAAGAGGATGCCTTTTATGAAGCCCATCAAAGATTACCGAACCCTTTCTGGTCGATCCAAGAGTCACTTCTTCGAGCGGCCTAACATGTAACCGATAATCAACGCACCCAGAGCCGCACCACCGATGTATGCCCAAGGGTTCTGATGCACGCTTTCATCAACGTCATGAGCGATTTGTTTGGCTTTCTCTTTGCCGGTTCCGTAGATGTCGGCAGCATCCGATTGGAGTCGCGCCCCAACAGTTCCGACGACTGATTTGAGATTGCTGTACTTGTTGCTTAACATATCCTGCAACTCGCCGCGTTTGTCCTTAGCGTAGCTATTAAGCAACTCGAGAGCATCCTTGACTCTGGTATCTTCTGCATGGTCAGCCATAATCTCCTCCTCAATAGTGAGTTTACTTCTTGAAATTGAATCCGAAGTTCACGCTTTATTATAACGCAGTGGAAAAAGAATCGCCTAACTATTATTGTCATAACGACTTCAGGCGATTAGCGAAAAATACGCAATAATACAAAAATATCAGAACAATATTCGTTGCACAAGCGTATATAGAGAAAGATACGCTATTAATTAGGAGATATGTGACATGATCGACGAATTAGACCGCAAAATTCTCGAATTGCTCCAATCGGATGCCAGAATCCCCAATTCGGAAATCGCTAAACAGATAGGGATTGTACCGTCGGCCACCGCTGAAAGAATAAAGAAACTTGTTCAACGCGGCATTATTGCTGGTTATGATCTGCGGCTCAACGCCAAATCGGTGGAACTGGGATTGGTAGCATTTATCTTTGTCAAAGCCGATGAGCCGGTGAACGACTGCTCAACGGCACTTGAACTCGCAAAGATTCCCGAAGTACTGGAGATTCACAATATCGCCGGCGAAGATTGCTACCTTCTCAAAGCGAGAGTTCGCGATGCCGAGAGCCTCGGAAAATTCCTTCGCGAGAAGGTCGGCACGATTCCCACCGTCAAGAATACACGAACAGTCATCGCTCTTGAGACATTTAAGGAAAACGGACCCTTGCCGCTCGATGAGGCGATGAAGGGCAAATTGTATGATTGATATCCTCGCCAAGCACGAAGCTGTGCCGCGCTATCGTTTGATCATTGGTTTTCTTGCAGTCTATCTGATCTGGGGATCGACCTACCTGGCGATACGATTTACGATCGAGACGATTCCAGCCCTACTAAGCGCCGGCGTGCGTTTCCTTGCCGGTGGCGCGTTGCTATATGCTTATGCGCGATTTTCCGGCGCCATTGCCGCGACCAAAGTCCAGTGGCGTAATTCCGCGATCATCGGGTTGTTGCTCGTGGTCGGTGGGACCGGAACCGTAACCTGGGCGGAGCAGTTTGTTCCTTCAGGTTTAGCTGCACTGATGGTGGCTGCCATGCCGTTCTGGATGGTGCTGATTGAGTGGCTTCGTCCGCAAGGTAAACGACCGGTAACCAGTGTAGTGTTGGGTTTAGTCTTGGGATTCGTCGGCATTGTTATTCTGATTGGCCCCATACAAGTTGCCGCCGAAGGTATCTCCGGCCTGCTTGGAGCAACGGCGTTGTTGTTCGCGACGTTGTCGTGGGCAAGCGGTTCGATCTACTCACGTCACATTGATCTTCCCGAGTCGAAGTTGCTTTCAGTGGGGATTCAAATGCTTGCCGGGGGTGTTGTTCTGACGCTGCTCGCCGGAGCCACTGGTGAATTCCCGCGCGTCAACATAGATGCCATGTCTCTCAAGTCAATTGCCGGACTGCTTTATCTAACGATCATCGGATCTTTGGCATTTGTCGCCTACGTCTGGCTATTAAAGGTTACAACGCCCGCAAAGGCATCGACTTATGCTTTCGTCAATCCTGTGGTAGCCGTATTCCTTGGTTGGCTGCTTGGTGGCGAGGCAATTTCCTTTAGAACCATCATCGCGGCGGCGATAATCATTTCCGCAGTAGCGGTCATCACGATATACAAAGACAAAAAACCTGAAGCACCGGCGGCGGATTCGAGCAAAACAGCGTTGCCGGCAGCCACCACCGCGTGCCAGCCGGAGTGATTAAGAAGTTATGAGCGAGTCAGGAAAAATCGTTGTAAAGAGTGTCGCGCTGCGCAGACAAGACCGCGCGGTTGTCGATGAGGAGTGGATAGAACGGATGCTGGAGACCGCGCCGCACGCGACAATGGCGATGAACGGCGAGATGTTTCCTCATGTAAGCATGAACGTGTTCTATTATGACCGCAGCGAACGATCCATTTACTTTCATACTGCCAAAGAAGGCACAACTCGCAAGATAGTCGGCAACGGCACCAAGGTGACCTTCACCGTCAGCTCTATGGGAAGGCTACTTCCGGCCAAGACCGCCACACATATGAGTGTTGAATATCGGAGTGTCATGGTGCGGGGTGAAATTGCAATTGTCGATGATTCAGAATTGGCGCTGATCAAGATGTCAAAGTTCGTGGAGAAGTACTTTCCCCATTTGAATGCAGGCAGTGATTATGAATTGATTTCGCCTGAAGAGATTGCGAACATATCGGTGTACCGGATTTCGATTTCGGAGTGGATCGGCAAACGCAAGCGAGAGCGCGATGACTTTCCCGGCGCCTTTATGTTCGGGAAGGGAAATGTCGCGAAGGAGTAAAAATGACTAAGAGAGCACTCATTGTCATGGCAGACGGATTTGAAGATATCGAAGCTGTCGCGCCAATTGATGTCCTTAATCGTGCAGGTGTCGAAGTGGTGATCGCCGGTTTGCAGAATCGTCCGATCAAGGCGGCCTATGGAATTACATTGGTGCCGCAGACGGCAATCGATGAAGTCAATGAGCTCTTCGACTGCGTGATTTTTCCAGGCGGACGCAAGAACGCCGAAAGCCTTGCTGCTTCCAAATTCGTCGTCGCGGCTGCTCGGAGGCATTTTGACTCCGGTAAATTGGTAGCTGCAATCTGTGCCGCCCCAAGTCATGTTCTGGCAGAAGCTGCCGGATTTCTTAAGGGTAAGCGTGCGACCGGCGATCCCGGGTTCAATGATCGATTGTCGGCGGCAGGAGCAATAGTCACTAACGAGCAAGTAACCGTTGATGGAAATCTCATTACCGGCAGGGGACCAGGCGCGGCGATGTTGTTTGCGCTGATGTTGGCAGAAAAACTGGCGGGCAAGGAAGTCGCAGACCAGTTTGCCTCAAAATGGACAATTTCTCGCTAATATTCGCTTCTGACCGCGGACGTATCTTGCTGATTATAAAGGGGTTAGTAATTTTATCGGAATATTCAAATTGGATTGTGGTATAACAAGTAATTAGATTGAGCCACGATAACAATCGAATACAGGATTTATTGACAGGAATTAGTCACCCCCCAACAGGAGGAGAATTATGAAATCGAAGATCATACTGCTGATTATGGCACTCGCTCTGACATCGGTGATTGCGTCGTGCAGCAAGCAAAGTGCTGACAAGCAGGAGCCAGCGACCGACGGTCAGATGACCGAGCAGCAAGATACAATGCAGAACACGAATGGCGGTGCTGTTGCTGATAACCAGCAGACCACAACCGGCAACAATTCTGAAACCACTAAACCCAAGGTTGATGACTCCAAGACCAAAGACCAGACAACCAAACCAGTGGTTAAGGACGAACCTAAGATTCCGGCTCCCAAGGTAGTCAGTTTGCCCGAGAGCACGGTGATCGCTATCGAATTGATTGACTCAATCGACACCGACATCCACGTCACCGGTACCGAGTATCGCGCGCAGCTTCTCGAGCCGGTTGTTTTCGAGGGCGAAACAGTTTTTGAGAAAGGCGCCATCGCTGTTGGTGTGCTCAATAAAGTCGTTGAGTCCGGCCGGATGAAGACTCCGGCGGAATTGGTCTTCAGCCTCGTTAGTATCGAAGACCGCAGCGGACAGCAAGTGCAAGTTGACACTTATCCAATCGAAGAGAAAAAGGATTCGCATACCAAAAAGCAGGTCGGCCTGATCGGCGGCGGAGCTTTAGTGGGTGGAATCATCGGTAAGGTAACCGGCAAGAAGGGTGGTACGGAAATCGGTGCTGCTGCCGGTGCTGCCGCCGGCGCCGCGGCTGCTGCTGCGACGGGCAAGCAGGACATCACCTTGTCGACGGGAACGCAAGTCAACTTTATTCTGCGTTCGCCGGTAAAGGTGACGGTGACCAAAGAGGGTCCGGCAAGCTAAGAACTGCAGTATTCGACAGAATGTTTTGATAGAGATGGGCAGGCTGAACAGCCTGCCCATTATTTTTGCCGGTTCACAGGCTTCACAAGCAATGAACGTATAGCTGCTTCAACTTCGCTTTTTTCGCTTGCTCCTCGCCACTGTCTGATGATTTGCCCCTCGCGATTGACGAGGTAGAGTGAGGGAATTGACTTGACCTGGTAAGCCAGCCAGGTCGGGCTGGTGCGGTTATCAAACAGAATCGGATAGGTAATCTTGTTTCGTTCGATGTGATTCACTGTTTGATGGTTGCCAACGCTATCCAAAGTTATGCCGACGACCATCAGGCTGTCGGTTCGAAACTCCCTGAAGATCGCTTCGAGATCCTTCATCGTATTTACACATGGCGCACACCACGATGCCCAGAAGTCAATTAGCAGAACTTTTCCTCGATAATTCGCCAGCGAGTCTTGGTTGCCGCTCAATGTTGTCAGTGTGAATTCAGGCGCCCGTCGAGGAACCGGCGGCTCGATAAAGAATTCAGGATTGTTGTCGAATTGGGCTTTGCAGCTATCCGAGCAGAACAAATAGTCTTGATCCTTGTATCGCGATTGTGACACAATCGTCTTCTTCCGGTGGTCCAGTCTCTGAATTCGGCAAACGGCGCACTCGTCAAATACGGTCGACTTGTTCTCTGCAAATAGCACTGCCGACACCAATATCGCGATCATCCAGAGGCTTGCAAGGTAAGTACCGGTCTTTGTCATCTAACCCGTCATTCGATTCTTAAACAGGATGGAACCATTGTCCATTTCACTTGGTTTAGCTAACATACAACATTCAAGACATCTTTGAATCGAAAAGAACTTCTAAGGAGCCCTTAAATGCAGAAGATCCTCAAGTTGATTTTTGACAGCAACACCACTGACCGCAGAACTGACTTCGGCTTATTGTTATTGCGGGCTGGTGTCGGCGGTTTCATGCTATTTGCGCACGGATGGGGAAAACTCTCCAGTTTCGCGGATAAAGCCGATACCTGGGCCGATCCAATTGGTCTCGGGCCAACAGTGAGCCTGTCGCTGGCGATCTTCGCTGAATTCTTCTGTTCGCTCGCCATTATTCTTGGAATTGGAACACGTGCAGCCGCTATCCCGCTTCTGATAACGATGCTCGTTGCGGCCGGAATTGTCCATGCTGACGACCCGTGGGGTAAGAAGGAGTTTGCTCTGCTCTATGGCTGGGCGTTTGCAGCGCTGGTATTCACTGGCGCAGGCAAGTATTCACTTGATGCCGTGATTTCCAAAAAACTCGCCGGCAAAGCATAGTCGTCAGTCGGGCATGTGACGCTTGCGAAAGACGTTGATTAATCCGCCGGCAAGCAATACTTCGACTTGCCGCTCCGATAGCCGGTGTTCGACTTCATAATCCTGGTTCCTGGTCGAATTGCGAATATTGAATCGTGTTCGGGTCGCGACCAGTTTGCGAGCTTCGGCCAGTATTAGTACATCATCTCGCGAAATCTTCGACCAGTCGGCGGGGTCGACAAATGTCAGAGGCAGAATTCCGAAATTAACCAGGTTCTGCCAGTGGATACGTGCAAACGACTTGGCGATAACCGCGAGCACACCCAGATATCTCGGGGCGAGCGCTGCGTGTTCGCGGCTTGAACCTTGCCCGTAGTTCAAACCGCCGACGATGATCGAACCGCTTGATTGATGTTTCAATGCCCGCGCGGCATATCCTTCTTCTACCTGTACAAATGAGAAATTGGCAATCGCAGGAATGTTACTACGATAGGGAAGCACTTTTGCGCCTGCCGGCGATATCGTGTCGGTCGAGATATTGTCTCCCAGCTTGATCAACACCGGACCCTCAATCAAATCCTGCATCTCCGGAAAAATCGGCAGGCTCTTGATATTCGGACCTTTCTCAAGTTCGGTCTTGCTGTCCTGTGGATTTGGCGGAACAAGCATCTGCGCATTGACAATTATCTCCTTTGGTTCGGCAAATTTTGGATAAGGCATTCCCAGCGTGCGCGGGTCAGTGATTACGCCTGTCAGAGCCGATGCGGTGGCCGTTTCGGGGCTGCAGAGATAAACGGCATCCTCGATTGTACCAGAGCGCCCGGGGAAATTGCGTGGAACCGTGCGCAGACTGATGCGGCCGGTGGCGGGTGCCTGCCCCATTCCGATGCAACCATTGCAGCCGGCTTGATGTATTCGCCCGCCTGCTCGAAGCAGATGCTGGAGGAAGCCAAGCGACATGAGATTCTCTTGAATCTGTCGGGATGACGGATTGATATCGAATGATACGCGGTCGTGAACAACACGATCCTTCACCATCAATGCCGGTACTGCAAAATCACGCAGTCCGGGATTCGCGGATGAACCAATATATGCTTGATAGATCTCGCGACCGGCAACTTCACGCACGGGAACAACATTGTCGGGGCTGCTCGGTAGGGCGATTAGCGGTTCCAGATGAGACAGGTCGATTTCATCGTGCTCATCGTAGGTTGCGCCCGAATCAGGACCCAGCGCAACGAATTGATGTTCGCGGCCTTGCGAACGCATGAATTGTCTGGTCATATTATCCGAGGGAAAGACTGAAGTCGTTGCGCCAAGTTCGGCGCCCATGTTCGCAATTACATGCCTATCCATTGCGGATAAGTCGGCTAACGCCGGACCATAGTATTCGATGATCTTCCCGACACCGCCGGTGACTTTGTGGCGCCTTAGCATTTCCAGAATTATGTCTTTAGCGCTTACCCATTCGGGCAGCTTCCCAATCAACTTCACTCCAAAGACCTTCGGCATTTTGATGTGAATCGGCTCGCCGGCCATGGCCATGGCGACTTCGAGCCCACCTGCGCCAATCGCCAGCATACCGAGTGACCCGGCAGCGCAGGTATGACTGTCCGATCCGAGCAAGGTTTTTCCGGGGATACCAAATCGTTCCATATGCACAGGATGGCTTACACCGTTACCGGGGCGTGAATACCAGATGCCAAAACGTCTACAAGCTGAACGAAGAAATAGGTGGTCGTCGGCGTTCTTGAAATCCTCTTGAATGAGATTGTGGTCGACATACTGCGCCGACAATTCCGTCTTCACGCGCGGAAGGGCCATTGCTTCAAGTTCAAGCATCACCATCGTGCCTGTGGCATCTTGTGTGAGTGTCTGGTCGATGCGCAGTGCAATCTCCTCACCAACTCTCATCGTTCCAGAGATCAAATGCGATTCTATCAGTTTTTGCGCGAGATTCAGAGCCATATCGATTGATTCCTCCTGGTTCGTTTCACTGGTTATACGAGACCAAACAAGTCCTTCCGAACAAATCTAACATGGAGAAAGTGGAGTCTGGAAATTGACTTTTCTCGACCGGAATCGTATGTTGCAGGAAACCTTAAAGGGCGAAAACCGTAATGTAAGCAGTAACTAATAATTCATAAATGAGGAGTGCACCGTAATATGAGATTCAACAGACTTTTACAGACCCTGACCGCTCTTGCGATTGTTGGCGCTTTCATGTTGGCAGCCGTGGCGATGGGCGCTATGCCGACATCCAAGAAGCGTGACGAGATTGACGCCAAATATCGTTGGAATTTCTCCGATATCTACCCGAGTTGGGAAGCCTGGGAACAAGGCAAGGCTGCCATGGAGCAAAAGATGAACGAGTATGCGGCGCTGAAAGGTACCCTTGCCGGCGGACCGCAAAATGTTCTCAAGGCTTATCAGCTCAACGATGAAATGAACATTATTGCCTACAAAGTTTATCGCTATCCCCAATTACAGCGCGACGTCAATACCCGCGACAACGAAATTGCCGCGAAGCTTCAGCAGGTGCAGATGATGTTCGCCAAGTTCGGCACTGCTACCGCCTGGTTCAGCCCGGAGCTGCTGTCAATCAAGTGGGAGACCATGAAGAAGTGGCTGGATGAAACACCAGCCCTGGCGCCGTATCGTTTCACGATTTCAAATCTCTTCCGTCAACAGGAGCACGTGCTTGATGAGAAGGGCGAAAAGTTGTTGTCCTATTTCTCGACTTTCAACGACGCCCCGCAGGCGGCTTATACCGAATTGTCGACTTCAGACATCAAGTTTCGCAAAGCCACCTTCTCTGATGGTCAGGAGCGTCTGATGACGCCAGGTGAATACAGTCAGCTTCTCACCAATAGCCGCAATCAGGAAGACCGCAAGCTTGCCTTTGAAACGATGTATGGAGTCTACGCCGATAATCAGAACACCTATGCGGCGATTTATTCGGGAATCTGTCAACGCGACTGGGCGGTTGCACAAGCGCGCAACTATACCTCTACCTTGGGTGCTGCGCTGGATGCCGATAACGTTCCCATGCAGGTTTATGACAATCTCGTAAACGGCGTCAAAGCCGGTTGCGCTCCGATGCAGCGCTATTACAAACTGCGCAAGGAATCACTGGGATTAAGCGAATATCACCTGTTTGACGGCTCCGTCTCCGTCGTCGAAGGCGAGAAAGTCTACGACTACGATGAAGTGTTGCCCATGGTGGTTGAATCTGTTGCTCCGCTTGGTGCCGACTACCAAGCAAAGCTCAAAAAAGCCACATCTTCCGGATGGATTGACGTCTTCGAAAATGAAGGCAAGCGTTCGGGCGCGTATTCTGCCGGTGTCTACGGAGTCCATCCCTATATGCTGATGAACTACAACGGCACTTTGGACGCCGTCTTTACGCTGGCGCACGAGTTGGGGCACACGATGCACACGCAGCTTTCGCATGAGAATCAGCCGTTTGCAACATCCGGCTATACAATCTTTGTTGCCGAAGTTGCTTCGACGCTCAACGAAGCGTTGTTCCTCGACTATATGCTGAAGAAGATTAGCGATCCGAAAGAGCGCATCAAACTGCTCGAGCAGCAGATCGACAACATTCTCGGCACGTTCTACACCCAAGTCATGTTTGCAGATTTTGAGCATCAGGCGCACATGATGGTCGAGCAGGGACAACCGATTACATCGGAAGTCCTCAAGGGGATTTACAGCAAGATCATGACCGATTACTTCGGCGACGCGGTGGTTCGTGACGAGCTATACGATGTCCTTTGGTCGCGCATCTCGCATTTCTACAATAGTCCATATTATGTATATCAGTATGCGACGTGCTTTGCCTCCTCCGCCAAGTTGGTGCAGGGAATTCAGAGCAAGGATGCCAAAGTGCGCATGGAAGCGACGGAGAAGTATCTCACTTTGCTGAAGTCAGGTGGCAATGACTATCCAATGGAACAGCTTAAAAAGGCCGGAGTCGATTTGACCCAGCCCGAGACGATCAAAGCTGTTGTGGATCAACTTGATGCTTTAGTCAACCAATACGAACTGGAGTTGAAGAAGCTCAAAACTTGATGAATTTGTCGCGACCAACAGGCCCCGGCCTGCGACAATTTCCGTAGAGGGTGGTTAATCAGTGAAGCCGGAGTCGGTTGCTCAACCGATTCCGGCTATTTATTTGAACTGCAATGGGTCTACGATTCAACGCCTGGCCGCGTGCGGTTTACGGTGAGATTGAAGATATCCGGTCTTGAATAATGACCCGTCGTATCAAGTGTCATTTGTTCGCGGCGAATCTCGTGAAGATCAATTTCGGCAAGCAAGATCGTTTCCTGATCGAAGACCGGTCCGGCGATGTAGCGAGTGTCCGGCGCGATTATGGCACTGCCGCCGCGAAGCACCAGCTTCTCGGGGTTTGCCGCGAGTTCGGCGGGCAACTCAAACTGCGTCGGCAGATCGGAGACCTTCATGATGATCCCCGCCGCCAACACAAAACAGCGGCCCTCAAACGCATATTGCCGGCTGGCTAACTGATGCAGATCGTGTACAGTTGGCCAGACAGCGGCATGAACCTGTTCCGCGCTCTCGTGCATGACCTGCCGCGCCAATGGCATCCAATGCTCCCAGCAAATCAATCCACCAACACGTCCGATTCCGGTCTGGACCGCACCGAGATCTTTCGCATCCCCATTCCCCCAGATCATGCGCTCGGTGTAGGTTGGAACCAATTTGCGGCGAAGGCTGACGATGCGGCCATCGACGTCGAAGGTGAGCAACGAATTGTAAATCGTGCCGTTTCCGGGCCCGACATCGATGCGCTCGTTAACGCCGATGACAATCACCAACTTGAGTTCGCGAGCGAGCTGTCCCAGCCGGTCACACTCAACACCAGGAACTGTCACGCTGTTGCGGATTAGCTCCGCAAACACGTCCTTAGAAGGTTCATGTCCCCACAGCGCCACATTTGGAACATAGTCCAGCCAAGCAGGGTATCCGGGCAGCCAGGTCTCGCCGCAAACGACGATTCTTGCATCGGAAGCGGCCGCTTCACGGATTAGGCCGCAGATCTTGTCAAGACTTCTGGGTGTGTCGAGAGCTACCGCGCTGGCTTGGATGATTGCGGCGACTACTTTGTCCGATGCTGTAACGGGCATTTGCAACTCCTTGGTTTAGGAGACTGACGAATTTTGCAGGCGGCTGTTCAATGCCTTCCAGGATTCCTTCCGGTCGTCGGTTCTGCATTTGTTACGCAATTCAGAGAGTATGTCGTCCACATACGACTTCTGCCGCATGCCGACTAAGACGGTAGTCACTCCCAGTGAGCTGCGTAGGCAGCGAACCGCCATTTGACTCAATGTTTGAGCTGTTCCCCAATCGGTATCCACCGACTTTATGATTTGCTTCATCGGTGTACTCTGGGGGTTGTCGTCAGAAAGGCGCACCAACCCATTCCCGTAGATCGCATTCAGAGGGCGATTCACTAGAAGCGCCATATTATGCCGTCGGGCGAGTTCGAGCACGGTTAATGTGCCGGTCTGTGAGCCATTAATTGCACAGCCGTTTTCAATCAAATTGAATGGGAGTTGGATGACCTTGAAGTGGTGCAATGGCGAGATCTCGTTGGCGATGTTAACCACTCGTTCTAACGACGTGAAATCATATTCTTCAGCCGGTACCGGGAATGTATTCGAGCTGATCCCATAGCAGCGAATTCGCCCGCGTCCGCGTTCCTGTTCCAAGTGTTCAAATGCGAGGCGAATGCGGCGATAGTACTCATCTCTCGCGCACTGAAGTTCGATGCCGTTTCGCTTCGCCCAGGCGAGATAGTATTCAGGATTGTGCAACAAGTAGACGTCGATCGAACCGCAGTTGAGCCGGCTCAAGGATGCTGTCAATTGATCCTCAATGAATGACGGATGTATGCAGTGTTCAAGACCAACCGAATATTTCACCAGGTCGGGATACTCGCGATTATCCTTCTTCAGATTCTGGCTAAGTCGGTAGACTCGCCCCTGTAAGTATCCAACCTTTGAGACTATCACCAACTCATCACGACCAATAGTACCTTCGTTTTCAATATCTTCAATTACACTTCCAATCAGCAGCTCCGAACCGCCGTCAGTGTAATTGGTGCTGGTGTCAACGAGGTTAACGCCGGAATACAACGCGTGTCGAAGCGCCTCACGGTGCTCTGGAAAGCTTGTGTCAATGCGGTAGGATCCAAAGCCGACAGGACTGACTTGCAGTCCGGTATCGGCAAGGAGATTGAAGCCGATTTCCGGAAATCGCCGGGCGTATTTTTCCGTAGCCGTTACTGTAGCGTGAGTGGTGTTCACTATTGCCCTTTGGGAGTCTCTGCTTCTGTTGCTTGGGCATCAATAGCATCGAGCTTGGCTTTCCAATCGGCCGCGAGGTGTTTAGGCACGCGGAACCCCAGCATTGATGACTTAAGGCGATATCCCCAGGATTGCGACTTCAAGTACTCTCTCTGCAATTTCTTAAAGAGCTTGTCCTTTCGCGAAGCGATGGCATCAAAATGTTCAATGCGCAACAGCAACATTTCGACGCTCTCACGCCGCTCGAGCATGCCGCGGAAGGTATCGTAATCCTTAAGATTAAGCAGAGACTGGACGATCGGTTCAAAGAAGATCATCGCCTGCGCGCCGATGAAGTTCAACGGCTTGACTGACTCCAATGTCATGATCGCCGGAACCGCCATCTTCCACTCAACCACCTTCTTGGCGACCTTGTCGAGCAGAGCCCGTTCTTCTTCGGTGTATTCGACCTTGGCGGTATTGTCATTGCCAGAACTTAAGGGAAACATCAGATCGGATCCTCCGGCATGTTGATCTTCGCCTTGACTATCCTCATTACTTCGTCGCGGTTGCCGGCAAAGCGGATGTATATACCGCGGAAATTTTCCAGTCTCGATGTTCGAACAAAGGGTGATAACAAGACACCATTCTTGTCTTCATAATATGTCCGGTACTGCGACCAGTCTTTCTCAATCTTGTTAATCAGATATCTCACTCGAATCGTCTTGTCGCCAAATTCAAATGTCGTCTTTAGGAAGAACTGCGAAAGCGATCCCCAAAGAATCAACGCGCCGGCCACGGTGAATAGTGGCGAATACGTGAGCAGGTAAACGATCACCACTAACAACAGCAGGAACAGTGCAACGACAATCGCGGTGCGCGGCCGAGCCTTGGCTGGCTGGCTTTCCCACCGCAGCAAGACGTTCTCCTGCAGAGTCGGAGCCGGCTCCATGCCGGTTGCAGTATTCTTGTCGGTTGATTTACTCATTGTGAAGGCCTACGGTCGTTTCTCCGGCTCGGTTTTGTAGCGTTCCTGGCGAATGCGCGAGATTTCGTCGAGCAATTCTTGTCCGTCGATGATTTTCTTTCGGATCAACAGACTGACCAGCGCTTCCTGGGCAAGGTTGTTGCTCAAGGTTAGTTCATCAAACGTGATGAAGTGCTCCTTACCGTCGACCACCATTCGCATTGCGATGTTCGGTTTTACCGATTCGCCGTCACTCATTTGTGTCGCCTTTCAACATAATGTTCATGCTTCCCGATTTGAATCCGGTCAGATCGATTGTCGTAAACAGAAATCCCAAATCCCGGAACTTCACGGCAATCTGGTCGCGAATACCGTTGCTAATAATGCGAATCATCTCATCAACGGGCAACTCAATTCGCGCCAGCTGATCGTGATGTCTAACACGCAATTGGCGGAAGCCGAGTGACTTCAAGTACGCCTCGGCGGCCTCGATTTGTTGAAGTTTCTCGACTGTCACCGGAGATCCATAAGGTATGCGCGACGAGAGGCAGGCCGATTGCGGTTTGTCCCAGACCGGGAGCCCGAAGTCTTTTGCCAGCGCGCGAATCTCTTCCTTGTCCAGTCCAGCCTCAAGCAGCGGCGAACGCACTCTGTTTTCCGCGGCAGCTTTCATTCCCGGGCGGTGATCTCCAATGTCGGAAGCATTCGCGCCATCGCAGATGATCTCGTGACTTCGTTGAGCCGCCAATTCATTGAGTCTATGAAACAACTCTGATTTGCAGAAATAACAGCGATTGGGTGGATTGGAAGCGTAATTGGGGTCCGCGACTTCTTCGGTATTGATGAGGAGTATCTGCGAATCCGGCAACCCGCGATCGCGCGCGAAAGCTCTGGCATATTCAAGTTCCGCCTGTGCCAGGGACGGGGAGACACCGATTGCCGCCAGTGTATTTTCAGCGCCGACACTTGCTATAGCAGCATAGAGGAGAAACGATGAATCGAGTCCGCCGGAGAGCGCGACGATTATACGACCGTAACCTGACAAAATGGTCTGAAGTCGCCGATACTTCTCCTGCGTTACCGCCGTCACCACTACTGGATTCTCCTCCCAAAAAGGATCGGGTTCCGCGTCGCGGCCGCTGTTGCCGGCTCAAACAGGGAACCCGAGCAGATTAATCTCGCCGTTGCGCTATCTTCTATAGAGAATACTTGCCGAAATCCTCTGGATTAATGTTGCGCAGCCGCTCCTTGAGTGACTGTGGGTCATTGATCTTCTCCGGCAAACCTTCTTCTTTCTTGATATTGAACAACTCGGCATTGACATAGATTGGTGCATCCGTCTTCAGTGCCAGAGCGATCGAATCGGAAGGTCGCGCGTCAATCTCCTTGATGCCGTCACTGGTCTCAATCGAAATCCGCGCATAGAACGTCTGTTCGCGCAACTCGGTAATCTCAACTTTGACCAGAGTCCCGGACAGCTCACCGATAATGATAGCCATCAAATCGTGGCTCAACGGGCGCTTCGATTTGAGTTGCGAAAGCTCCATGGCAATAGCCCACGCCTCAAAATGGCCGATCCAGATCGGCAAAACGCGATCTGAATCTTCAGCCTCCAGGATAACCACCGGTGATTTGGAGGCAATATCGAGCGCCAGTCCGTGGATCTTTGCCCGGATCATTTCTGTTGTCATTCAGTCTTCTTGACGACCCAGACTTTCAAGTTCGCAACGACATCGGCAGCGATCTTGATCGGTACCGTGTAGACGCCGAGCGCCTTCAGCGGTTCATCAAGCTGGATCTTCTTGCGGTCGACCTCGATTCCCTGTGCAGCGAGCAACTCGGCGATATTCAGGGAAGTCACTGAACCAAACACCTTATCCTCTTCACCGACCAAGACTTCAGCGGTGCAGGAGGCCTTCTCGATGCGCGATTTGATAGTCTCGGCGACGCGGCGAACTTTGGCCATGCGCATTTCCTGTTGCTGCTTGAGTTCATTGATGGCGCGCAGATTGCCTTTAGTTGCTGGAATGGCAAGGTTGCGCGGGAACAGGTAATTGCGGCCATATCCGGCCTTAACCTCGATAACGTCACCACATTTGCCGAGGGTGTCGATATCGTCTCTAAGGATGATTTTCATCTCAACTACTCCTATACTACTAATAATATGTACGTACTAACCCAGCTGTTTCGCCCGGATTTTGCGAAAATCAAACTTCGCATCAAACAGGGCGATCAGCGGCAGAACCACAGCCGCGATGATCTGCGTCAAGAACAGAACCAGGTAAATGACAACCTTCACCGGCAATGGAAATTTGCGAATCCGCATATGGTACTCGATGAACGAGATTCCGAAAATCGAAAACACCATAAACAAGAACACCAATGCATTCCAGCCGATGAGCTCGAAAACGTGCTCGGTGGTCAACACCATGACAACTGCGACACCGACGACCAGCACCATCCATTCGTCAAGCTTCCACAAGATGAACGACGGTACACGGTAGCTGAATATTCCCGTGCGCGACAAGAGCGCCTCGCCCAACACCGCTCCCAGAGCGTAGAAGAACACGAACGTGGAAAGCAACACGCCGGGAAGATAGAACGGGGCTGTTCTCGCCCAGGTGTTTACCATCTCCACCGCTTCCTGGTATCTATCCGGAGGATAGAGAGAGGCAAACTGCGGTGACGCGATCGTTGCCTGCAATTGGTTTCCGAAAGCCGCAATGTACTGTGCGAGTACCTCATTGTAGAGTGCGACTATCGCAACCGGGATGAGGCAGGCTACAGCCAAAGCCGCCGTCAAGCCCCATCCGTGTCTTCGTGTGATTGCAAGGATCATGCCTGGAACCAACCATCCGATTACGAAATAGGCCAGATGTCCGGGATCGCCACTTGACCAAAAGAACGCTGTCGCAATGATGATTGAAAGAATCAACCAAGACAACGAACGGGCGAACCAAAGGTAGTAAAGCGCTGCCAGAGCTACCGCTATAAGGGGAACAAACAGCGGTACCAGAATCGATAACGGAAAGAGCAGTGCTATCGCACTGGCACAGGCAATCGTGAAGCGCTGCCTGTTCGATTCTGTCATCGGCCCGATTCCGTCTTACCGATACGTTTCCGCCGTAAACGGCAACAAAGCGATGTGACGGGCGCGCTTGATCGCCGTCGTCAACAGGCGCTGGTGCTTGGCGCAATTGCCGGTAACACGACGCGGCACGATCTTGCCACGCTCCAGGATAAACCGGCGCAGCAATTTCTCGTCCTTGTAGTCGATGATCATGATTTTGTTTTCACACAGACGACAAGGTTTGCGTCTCTTTCTGTCGAATCCTTCAGCCATTGCTAATTGTCCTCCTGTTCAGATCTGCGATCGCGTCTACCATGTCCGCCAAACCGCGGCTCATCAGGAAGTACAGCGCGATACGGGGCGATTCCCTCGGCGATTTGACGAGCGCGCTCTTCAAGGTTGATTTCAGACACCACGGTCAGATGACGCATGATCTTCTCATTCACCTTAAATGAAGCGTCCAGCAAAGCCGGGACCGCCGGCAAGGCCTGATAGAGGAAATGGGCGTAGTAACCCTGGCGGCGTTTTTCGATTTCATACGCCAAACGACGCATGCCCCAACGCTGGGTTTCGACGATCTCGCCGCCGTTCGACTTGATTAAGTCCTCGACGCGCTTGATCTCTGCCTCGATTTCAATCTCGGGCAGTTGTGAATCGGTAATAAAGGTGGTTTCGTAGAGTCTCAAGATTGGACCTCCCTCCGGACTACGTTTGTGAAACCAAAACCATAGGTCCTTAGGCCAGGCCTAAGAACAGGGTAGAGTAGATTATTTATTATATTTACTCATTGCTAGAGTCAGACCATCATAGAAAGCTGACTCCAAACAATCGGTGCCCAATTTAAGGAAACTTTCGAGCTGGTCAAGCTCTTCTTTGGAAAACTTCTCCAGAACGAAGTCTTCGGCCGGCTTGTTCTCAGGAACCGGGCCAATTCCCAACCTTAAGCGCGGAAAGTCCTCTGTCCCAAGATGTTCGACCACGGAAGCCAGTCCGTTGTGCCCTCCATCCGAGCCTGCCAGTCGCAACCGCAGCTTGCCGAAAGGAAGCGCGAAGTCGTCGCTAATCACCAAGACCTCAGATGGAACTATCTCGTAGGTGCTCATAATCGCCTTGACCGCTCGCCCCGATAAATTCATGAAAGACATAGGCTTAGTAAATCTGACGTGGGCGCTGGCGATGCGCAAGGTTGCCAAATGATAATCTGGCTTTTGCTCCGTAAATTTGCCCTTGCGCTTTTCGACAATCCGGTCAAGAACAAGAAAGCCGAGATTATGGCGTGTTAAGGCATAACCCTTGCCGGGATTGCCGAGCCCTACTACTAATCTGATCATGGCCGGAATTAATCTAAGTTGGTGAGCCGGGTCAAGACAAAATCTTGCACTTACAGTAGCTCGACCATCCGCATTGGCTTCCAATTCTGGATATCAAAGCGCATCCAGCGTGTAACACCTTTATAGTCCATCAAGAGTTCCGCATAGTTGGCTTTCGGTGGAATCAACAGGCTTATGATGTTGTCACCGTGTTCGGAAAGATTCACTCGCCCGGTTTCACGGAAAGTGTCCGGATTTACCATGACGACCTCCGTCTTGCCTTCGACGTAGACCAGCGTGTTTGTCAACACCTCGATTTGAAGCAACCGCGGAGAGTTCAATTTGTATTTCTCGGCCATCACTTTTCCGGTTCCAAATTCTACCCGAAATAGTGCACCCTGTTTGGTGTCGCAACTGAATGAGGACATTCCATCGAACGAAAACACCGCGTTATCGATCCGCTCTGCGTTGTGAATGACCACTGTCTGATGCATGAAATTATGTTCGGTAAAGATTTGTGTTACTGACGGATGTGCCGTGTTGGTCGTAATCAATTTGCCCTGCGGGCCAGGACTAATCGAAACCGGTCCGATCGGGGCACGCTCCTGCAAGTGCAGGGGAATGGTCAATGTGAACTTCATTGAATCGGGATCGAAGCGCCGGAAATTCGTCGAGTCTTTCGAGACAACATACAGCTTCCGTTGGATGGGATGAAAGAGCAGACCCGACGGTGCTCCCGGGAAGCGTAATTTCTGAACATACTTCTCGTTGGCAGCATCGTAAATGTCGAGTCCGGATGAGGGTTCGCCCAAGGCTTCATACACCCAATCACGCTCCGCATCGTATTGAATTGCAACGACGTGGTTACTCCGTAATAGTCGTCTGAAGACGGTGTTATTGTTTAGATCGATTCCATAAATAGTATTGGAGCGATCATCGAGTACATAATAGCTGTCAGATCGCGGCGGCATGACTGCAACCTTCTCCGAACTTGTGTCGCCCGGAGGCGTTGTCGGATTCGCCATTTGAGTGCTGGGGACAGTCTGTTGTGCCGGTTTAGGTGATTCATCTTTCCTGCCGCAGGAGACCAGGAAGGCCGTGGTGAATACGGCGAGTGCGACAAAGCGAAGCGAAACAGGTCTCATTGACAATAGCATCATATTCCAATTCCTAAAGTGAGTCCGGCGAAAATGCCGAATGCATGGAGGTCGATTTCGATCTCTTCTTGTTTGTCGGTGAATTTGCAGTTCGGGAATGTCAACCAGCTGGCGCCGGCTTCAAGTCCGACCTTCGGAGCGACGGTGAATTTCAGCCCGGCGTTGAGTTGATAGCCCAGTTTGGTTCGCGATTTCAATTCGGAACCGCCGAGTCCACTCTCATAATCTTGCTCAATTGAGGCGAGCCTGATCAGCGCTTCGGCGAAAGGTCTGATGACCATGGAGGGTGGTTCAAGCCGCAGGCCGATACCGCCGCCGGTTAGTGCAGTCTTTGACTCCTGGAGGTAGAACTGATCGGTTTGCTGCCATAGCGTTTCTTTTTTGCCGAAGTCGGCTGCGCCAAACGCAACGACGGTCGAGAGGAAAGGAACGCTAAACATGTTAATGTCAGCCGTGATCTCGGCGCGCCATCCGGCCTTGGCAAAATCTTTGAAGTCCCCGCGTGGATACATGGCTCCGCCGCGGACGCCGATATCGGCAACTGCCGCCGCGGTCGCGAATAGACAACACGCACAAACAACCAATAATGAGAATCTTTTCGAGCGCATCCCGGTTCTCCTCCTTCCAGAGTGGAGTTTGTCAGCCAATAAAATGGCTGGTTCGAAGTTTTACAATCTGAATCTTGAAACCGAGCCAATGAATTCCTTGGCGACAAACTTTGTCCACATTGACCACATTGCAAATATTATTGCTTGAATTCAGGCATCGGTTCGTATAGTATGAAGTTTCGCCGGGCGTAATTCCTAATTGAACTTTGAGTGTGGAGCAGACAAGTTTTGTCAGAATCGTCAATCGCAAAGAGCCGAGTAAATCAACCCATGTTGACGGCAGCCGCTGCCCCGGGCGGAGTCACAGCAGTTTTGCGTGCCTATCTCCAACTCACCAAACCGACGATCATGTTGCTGGTCCTTATCACCGGAGCAACGGCGCTGGTCATTGAGGGCAGTTTTATCTCTCAACCAGTCAACTTTTTGTTGGTCTTATTGGGTCTCTATTTGACGGGCGGCTGTGCGAATGCTCTCAATCAATACTTCGAACGCGAAGTCGATGCCCGGATGAAACGTACGGCAAAACGCCGACCGCTGCCCCAAGGAATTATTAGCCCGATCAACGCCTTGGTATTTTCAATCAGCATTGGTGTTATTGGAGTAGCTACATTTTGGTACTTTTTCAATGCTTTAACTGCACTGCTATCACTGGGCACGATTCTTTTCTATAGCCTATTCTACACTCTCTATCTGAAACCTAACACATATCAGAACATCGTTATTGGCGGTGCCGCAGGAGCAATGGCGCCGGTCGGCGCATGGACAGCTGCTACTGGCTCAATGGCGTTGATGCCTTGGTCGATTTTCTTGATCGTATTCCTCTGGACGCCGCCGCATTTCTGGGCGCTGGCGCTATTCTGCAAAGATGATTATCGCGAGGTCGGATACCCTATGCTTCCCGTACTCAAGGGCGATACGGCGACCCATAATCAAATTCTCGTCTATTCCGTCGCATTAATCGCCGCAAGTTTTCTACCAATGGCGGCTGGTGCCGAGTGGTTTTATGCCACCGCTGCCACTTTATTGGGTGGGGTTTTCTTGTCGCGGACAATCCGGGCTAGGAGATCGCGGGAGATTAGCGACGTAAAGAGACTATTTGGGTATTCGATTGTCTACCTCTTCGCTATCTGCGCTGCCTTGATGATAGATAATTTTGTTGTTTAATTGTGACCGTGGAATTATATGTCGGATGTCCATGCAATAGTCAGAGGGCGCCAACGATAAATGTGGAGTGATGTTTCGGGTCATTGGAATCAGGGAGTCTATAAACGGTGTCGGTCAGAGGATTCTGCCGAAAACTTCTTGACACCACTTGGGTAATTTTTTATCATCCCCGCCAACACGCCACGGAACGTAGAGAAAGTCACGTAACAATATCGATGTTAGGCGTGGCTGGTGCTGTCAGAAGCTTTGTGAAAAAAGTAACTAATTAAGGACTCTTTTTGTCGCAGATATTTCCACAGTGGACTAACAAACTCCCCGCGGTTCTTCTGGCTGCGGTTTTAGTGTTAGGTGCAGGCGGAGTTGGCTTCCTGTGGTATTATGGTTCACCGAAGTATACTGATGTCGGCTACCGGCCGACGCAACCTGTGCCTTTCAGCCACAAGCTTCATGCAGGCGATCTTGGCATGGATTGCCGTTATTGCCACAGCAATATCGAAAGATCGGCAATTGCCAATGTTCCGGCGACCCAGACTTGTATGAATTGTCATACCTTAGTACTGCCGCAAAGCGAGAAACTACTTGCCGTAAGAGAAAGTTGGGCGACGGGAAAGCCGATTGAATGGGTGAACGTCCATCTGCTTCCGCAGTATGCCTATTTCAATCACTCGCTGCACCTCAACGCCGGTATCGGTTGTATCAGCTGTCACGGGAATATTGCGGAGATGGAAAAGGTGCAGCAAATGCAGCCTTTGAGCATGTCGTGGTGCCTGGATTGCCATCGCAATCCCGATCCGCACCTAAGACCTGTCGATCAAGTTACTAATATGAATTATGCACCGCCGGCTGACCAGGCCGCGTTTGCCGAGCGGGTGAAGGAAGAAAAGAAATTAAATCCTACACAGGATTGTTCGGGTTGTCATAGATGAGCGACGAGAAGTTGAACGGCAAGCTTACCGGCAAAGACTACTGGCGTAGCCTCGATCAATTGGCCGAGACGCCGGAGTTTAAGGAATTCCTGCACCGTGAATTTCCCGAGGGTGCTTCCGAGCTGCGCGATTCTGTAAATCGCCGCACTTTTCTCAGCTTGATGGGTGCTTCGATCGCGCTCGCCGGAGTCGCCGGATGCCGCAAACCGGTCGAGAAAATTCTTCCTTATGTCACGGCACCAGAGAACGTGATCCCGGGAATTCCGCAACATTATGCGACGACGATGCCGTTCGGAACTACCGCCTATGGTTTGCTCGTCGAGAACCACGAGGGACGTCCTACTAAGATTGAAGGCAACGAACTTCATCCGTCGACAAAAGGCGCCTCCAATACGTTCATGCAGGCTTCGATTCTTGGGCTCTACGATCCCGACCGGTCACAGCGGATCATGGAAAAGAACGCCGAGCGCTCGTGGGCTGATTTCGTGTCATTTTGGCGCACCGCATTTGATCGTTTTTCCGCCAATCAAGGCGCTGGCCTGGCGATATTAAGCGAGTCATTCAATTCTCCGACGATGGCGCGGTTGATGCGCGAATTCAAAGCCAGATTCCCGCTGGCGACGTGGGCCACATATGAAGCAGTCAGCAATGAACATGTTTTTGAGGGCTCTAATATTGCGTTTGGCAGCTCACTTCAGCCGGTGTACTCCGTTGAGAAGGCTGAAGTCATTCTGTCACTCGACTGCGATTTCCTCAAGACCGAACTTGACAATGTCTCGGCTTCACGCGGATACGGCGACGGTCGACGCATCACAACTGAAAACGACTCGATGAATCGCTTGTATGTCGTCGAGAGCACCTTCAGTCTGACCGGCTCTTCTGCGGATCACCGCCTGCGCATCTCGTCATCCCAAATTCCAGCCTTTACGGCGGCGTTAGCAAATGAGCTTGGCAACCAAGGGTTGTCGCTTGCAGTGAATGCAGCAAATTCTGGTGAGTTCGATAGCAAGTGGCTGAAAGTCGTTGCCTCCGATCTTCTGAAGTCGCGCGGCAAATCACTCGTCTGTGCCGGATATCGCCAGCCGGCGGCTGTTCATGCCTTGGTCGCTGCTATCAATGAAGCATTGGGCAATATCGGCGCCAGTGTGGTGTATGTTCAGCCTGCCGATGCGGCTTTGCCGAGTCGGAGCGAGTTGGCGCAAATGATGACGAAAATATCGTCGGGTCAAGTAAACACACTCGTAGTCTTTGGCGGCAATCCGGTCTACAATGCACCGGCCGATCTCAATTTCGGAAATGCATTAAGCAAAATCGAAAATTCAATTCACCTTTCGATGTATCGCGATGAGACTTTGCGTGCCGTCAAGTGGCATGTGCCAATGACGCACTATCTAGAAACGTGGGGCGATGCCCGGTCTTCCGACGGCACTGCGTCGATAATCCAACCGATGATCGAACCGCTTTTTGGCGGCCATAGCACTTTCGAGTTGCTGAATCTCGTAGTGACCGGAGAAGACCAGCGCGGTTACGATATCGTCCGCAAGACGTGGGAAGCAGTATTGCCGGGTTCGTTTGAGAAGGGATGGCGCAAGATGCTTCACGACGGATTGCTGGAGAATTCGGCATATCAGCCGGTATCAGTTAGCGCCGATGGTTTACGAATTAATGCGGCACTAAGCGCTTTGCCAAATTCAGACTCCGGTCTCGAAGTCGTCTTCGCAGTCTCTTCGCAAGTCTATGATGGCCGATTTGCCAATAACGGCTGGCTGATGGAGATGCCGCATCCGATCACCAAGATCACCTGGGACAATGTCGCTATGATTAGCATCGCTACTGCCAAGCAACTTGGACTGAAGAGCGGTGATCTCGTGCAATTGACTATTGGTGGTCGATCGCTGGAGATGCCGGTTTGGCATGTTCCGGGTCACGCCGATAATTCGATAACAGTGGAGTTGGGATACGGTCGGACAACTGCTGGGCGCGTTGGGGACAAGGTTGGCTTCGATCTCTATTCGATTCGCGCAAGCGATGCAAGCGACATAGCAACTGGCACAACAATTACCAAACTCAATCGCGAATATTTCATTGCGTGTGCACAGGACCACTGGTCAATGGAAGGCCGCCCGCTGGTACGCGAGGCGAATCTTGAAGATTATCGCAAAGACCCAAAATTTGCCCAAGAAATGGTGGAGCATCCACCGCTTGAGTCCCTGTGGGATGAACACAGCTATGCGAAGGGCAATCAATGGGGAATGTCTGTCGATCTCAACAGCTGTACCGGTTGTGGTGCGTGCACCTTAGCTTGCCAAAGTGAAAATAACATCCCGATCGTCGGTAAGAAGCAAGTCTCCAATGGCAGGGAAATGCACTGGATTCGCATCGACCGTTATTTCTCCGGCTCGGTAGAAGACGCCGAAATGGTACACCAGCCGGTTATGTGCCAGCACTGCGAGAATGCCCCTTGCGAACAGGTTTGCCCGGTGGCGGCCACTGTCCATGACAAGGAAGGTCTCAATGTCATGGTTTACAATCGCTGCATTGGAACGAGGTATTGCTCCAATAACTGCCCGTACAAAGTTCGCCGTTTCAACTATTTCAACTTTACCAAGGACACGCCGGAAGTCGTCAAGATGGCAATGAATCCCGATGTGACTGTACGATTCCGTGGAGTGATGGAGAAGTGCACTTTCTGCGTCCAGCGCATCAGCGAGGCACGCATTAAGTCGAAACTGGAGAGTCGCGAAATTCGCGATGGCGACATCACGACGGCATGTCAACAGGCGTGCCCGACTTCGGCGCTGACTTTCGGAAATATCAATGACCCGAACAGCCGGGTTAATAAGATAAAAGCACAGAATCGCAATTACGCGATGCTGGCAGAATTGAATGTGAAACCCCGCTTAACCTACCTGGCGCGAATTCGTAACCCGCATCCGGAGTTGGTAACTGGCGCAAAGGTTGAGCATCACGGTTAGAATGATCGATAAGGAAATTAGAATTGAGCGCTAAGGTCGAACATCATCCCGAGACTCTGATTCAAGGCAATCCGAAGTTCTCTTCGGTGACCCAGCATATCAGCCAGATCGTCGAGGACAAGACCAAGATGGGCTGGATACTTCTGTTCGGTCTGTCGGCCTCCATACTTATGATGCTGCTGGGGGCAGTCGGATATCTGCTTTTTGAAGGCATCGGCATTTGGGGCAATAATCAGCCGGTGTCGTGGGCATTTGACATCGTCAATTTCGTTTTCTGGGTGGGTATCGGTCATGCCGGTACGCTCATCTCCGCGATCTTGTTCCTGTTCCGCCAGAAGTGGCGTACTTCGATCAACCGCTTCGCAGAAGCTATGACCATTTTCGCGGTCATCTGCGCGCTGCTTTTCCCGTCAATTCACGTTGGCCGTGCCTGGTTGCTGTATTGGGTGATGCCTCTTCCGAACCAGATGGCAATGTGGCCGAACTTCCGGAGTCCGCTGCTGTGGGATATGTTCGCGGTGGGCACGTACTTCACTTGCTCGCTGCTCTTCTGGTATGTGGGTTTGATTCCTGATTTGGCGACACTGCGCGACCGGGCGACAACAAAGATTCGTAAGATAGCCTATGGCATATTTGCATTAGGTTGGCATGGCGGCAACACGCAGTGGAAGCATTACGAACTCGCCTATCTGATTCTGGCCGGGATTTCGACACCGCTAGTGTTGTCCGTGCACTCCATCGTATCGACCGACTTCGCGACCTCGGTGCTTCCGGGCTGGCACACAACAATCTTCCCGCCCTACTTCGTTGCCGGCGCAATTTTCTCCGGTTTTGCTATGGTGATGACGCTGGCGTTGATTGCCCGCAAGATCTACAAGCTCGAAAACTACATTACGCTGAATCATCTCGAGAAGATGAACAAGATCATGCTGGTTACCGGCATGATGGTCGGTTACTCCTACGGTTGTGAGTTCTTTGTTGCGTGGTACTCCAGTAATCCATACGAACAGTTTGCCTTCATCAATCGCGCCTTTGGACCGTACTGGTGGGCCTATTGGACAATGATCACCTGCAATGTGGTCGTACCGCAGCTGTTCTGGTCAAAGAAACTGCGCACCAATCTCGCTGTCATGTTCGTAGTCTCGATCTTGATCAACGTCGGTATGTGGTTTGAACGCTTTGTGATTCTCCTGACCTTGACGCGCGATTTCTTGCCGTCATCGTGGGGCTGGTATTGGCCGACGATTTGGGATGGAATGACAATGGTAGGATCGTTCGGATTATTCTTCACGCTGTTTTTATTGTTCCTGCGGTTCCTGCCGATGATTTCCATGGCCGAGGTCAAAAATGTATTGCCGCAAGCTGACCCGCACTATCATGCTGCTGCCGATCATAACGCAGACAAGTCGGTGAAACCGCATCCCAAGCCTGGCATTGAACCGGGGACTGCTATGGGAGGGGCGGGCCTATGACCATCGTCGCAAACAGTATCAAGGCAGTGATCGCTGAATTTGCTTCGCCAGCCGATTTGATGCACGCGGCTGAACGGGTACGCGAGGGCGGATTCCTGAAGTTCGATTGCCACTCGCCATTTCCGATTCACGGAATGGATAAAGCAATGGGTCTCAAACGTTCGCCAGTGGGCTATATTGTCGGTACGGCAGCGCTTTGTGGATTCATTGGGATATCTGGTTTCATCTACTGGGTATCGGCGGTCGACTATCCAATGGTGATATCCGGCAAGCCGTTCTTCAGCTTCCAGGCATTCGTCCCGGTCGCCTTTGCGGTTACCGTGCTGACCTCTGCCATTACGGCAACATTTAGTATGTTGGCTATCAACAAGCTGCCGCAGTTGTTCCATCCTCTATTCGAGTCGAAGAATTTTCGTCGATTCTCCGATGACGGTTTCTTTGTCAGCATCGATGCGAAAGATCCAAAGTTCGATGCTGTGCGTACCGGCGAATTTCTCAAGAGCATCGGCGGTAAGAATATCGAAGTGATTGAGGTGAAGGAATGATGCTGTCTGCAAAACATCTGCTGCTTCTCGCAATGGCAGCTTGCTTTGCGATCGCAATCTCCTCCGGTTGCACTCGCGGACGCCCGTCGGAGAACACGCCGATCCATCTCAATCCGAATATGGATCATCAGCAAAAATACCTACCACAGGCCGAAAGCCGCTTCTTCGAAGACGGCATGACCATGCGCAAGCCTGTCGCAGGAACCATCGCCCGCGGCGAATTGCATGAGGATGATGCCTATTGGCGCGGGCGTGATGCTATCGACAGTGTAATCGCCAAGATCCCCGTACCGGTAACTATGCAGCTCATCGAGCGCGGGCAACAACGCTACAATATCTACTGCGCACCTTGTCATAGCCGGACCGGTGATGGCCGCGGCATTGTCGTTCAGCGCGGTATGTTGCCGCCGCCCAGCTTCCATGAAGATCGTCTCCGCAAAGTCGACGACGGTCACATCTTTGACGTCATCACCAATGGCATTCGTAATATGCCGTCTTATAAAGCACAGATTCCGGTCGAGGACCGTTGGGCAATCGTTTCGTATTTCCGGGCGCTGCAACGCAGTCAGAATGCGACACTCGAAGATGTGCCAGTCGAGATGCGCGGATCAATTAAGTAGGGATAGTGAAGTAGGCCAATGAGATTTGACGCACAGACATATCGAGTTAGTGAAGCCGGCAAACTGGGAACGATCGCGCTCGGTGTCGGAGTTGTCGGCATTGCCGGTTGTATCGGAGCCTACTTCGTCGATCCAAAGCAATTCTTCTACTCATACCTGACAGCCTTTGTATTCTGGACAAGCATTGGACTAGGCGGGTTGTTCTTCTCAATGATTCATCACCTGGTCGATGCAACCTGGAGCGTTGTGGTGCGGCGAATCATCGAGACAATGATGTATTCGCTGCCGGTCCTGTTAGTTTTCTTCATCCCAGTCGCTTTCGGTATGAGCAATTTATTTCAGTGGAGCGATTCGACTCAAGTAGCTGCGGACCATCTTCTGAAGAGTAAGAGTGGATACCTGAATACCGGGTTCTTCCTGCTCCGCACGTTGATCTATTTCGGCATCTGGACTTTCCTGGCGGTGAGACTCTATCGTCTGTCCCGCAAGCAGGATGGCGGCCATGATTTGAGCATCACGACCACTTGGCGCAAAATCAGTGCACCCGGAATGATTCTGTTCGCGTTGACCACGACTTTTGCCGCTATCGATTGGATCATGTCGCTTGATGCGCATTGGTATTCGACAATCTTCGGAGCCTATTACTTCGCAGGTGCCGCAATGTCGGCGATGGCCGTAACGCTCATTTTGGTGATCTATCTGCACAAGAATAATGTGTTGCGCGAGACCGTAACCACTGAACACTATCACGACCTCGCCAAGCTGATGTTTGCATTCATCGTGTTTTGGGCCTATATGGCGTTCTCACAATACTTCCTGATATGGTATGCCAATATTCCGGAAGAGACTATCTGGTATAAGCATCGTTGGGAAGGTTCTTGGAAGATGATTTCATTACTAATTGTCATTGGGCATTTCTGTCTCCCGTTCCTGATGCTGATCACACGCGCCGCCAAGCGTTCCGGCAATTTTCTGCTGTTCGTCGCGTTTTTTATGCTGGCAATGCACTACATTGATCTTTACTGGCTGATCTTCCCGAATTTACACCATCACGGTCCACATTTCTCTTGGGTGGATCTCACCACGCTATTGGCGATCGGCGGACCGTTTATTTGGTACTTCTGGACAAAATTTATCTCCGGCCCGATTGTGCCGGTCGGTGATCCGAAACTTCCGGCCTCTATAAAGTTCATGAATCAGTAAGGCAAGATAATGAGTCATTCGCACGACAAACATCAACAGCCGGATACTTCGGCAGGCTACGAAAAGAAAGACATCAACGTCAACAAGATCCTGATCGCGACCGTCATAATCGTGATATTCTTGGTCGTTAGTGTCCTGTTTGTCGACGAGATTTTTGTCCACCAGAAGGAACAGCTCATCACGGACGTTGTTCTGAAACCAGTGTCAATTCAATTGAGAGATTTGCGAGCTAAGGAAGATGAAGTACTGGGCACGTACAAAGTGCTCGACCCGCAGAAGGGGATCTACCAGATTCCGATTGAGCGCGCAATGAAAGTGTACGCCGACGAGGCATTTGCGAACAGAACAACGGGAACTAATTAGGACATGAATCAAAGAAATCATCGCATCCTCAACATCGCATTTGTTCTGGTCTTCATGTCGATCGTCCAGTCGCACTTGTTCGCGCAGGTCATTCGCGACAGTGTCCCGGAACTGCAGAAGATCGATATTGTCGAACATTTGGGGCAGACGATTCCGCTTGAACTGACCTTTGTCAATGATGCCGGCGATACTGTCATATTGGGAGACTACTTCCACAAGGGCAAACCGGTAATCGTAACATTGGCTTACTACAATTGCCCGATGCTATGTACAATGGTTCTCAATGGTCTTAGCGATGGCATTCGCGGCTTAAGCCTGACACCCGAGAAGGACTTCACCGTTCTGACAGTCAGCATCAATCCCACCGAGACGGCGACGCTTGCCAGCGCCAAACGCACGCGTTATATGGAGAATCTCGGCGAGAAGGGCAAAAACGACGGTTGGCGGTTCTTTGTTGGTGAGGAGAGCCAATCTCGGGCTCTCGCCAATGCGATCGGCTTCCAATATTACTATGATGAAGAGCGCAAAGAATATGCGCATGCGGCCGGCGCATTTGTGATCACCGAAGATGGTGTCATATCCCGCTACCTCTATGGTCTCGAATTTAAGGAACGCGACTTGAAACTGGCATTGCTCGAAGCGTCCGAAGGCAAAATTGGATCCACCCTCGACCGCTTGATTCTCTATTGTTTCCATTACGATCCGGCCGCGAAGGGCTATGTCATGATGGCCGGCAACGTGATGAAACTCGGCGGGCTGTTAACCTTGATCATTGTCACAATATTCTTAAGCATTTTCTGGGCACGCGAACGCGCACATCGAACGGTTGGTTCGGCGGCGTAACATGGAAATTCTGTTGACGGATTCGTATTAGAGGATTATGGACAAGACGGGCAGCTTATTTCTACCAAGTCCACATTCGACGATGGCCGGCGATATCGATGCGCTGTTCAATTTCATTTATATTTCTTCGGCCATATTGCTGGCGCTGGTAACCGCCGCCATAATATTCTTCATCGTGCGGTATCGCCGCCGCGGTGCCGCGACAGAAACCTCTGGTGTTGATCACAACCTGACGGTTGAAATCGTCTGGACCGTGATCCCGACCATTGTGGTGTTCATCATTTTTGCGTGGGGCTTCAAAGATTTCATTCGCTTGCACGTCGCGCCCGGACAGTCAATGCAAGTCAAAGTTACCGGTCAGAAGTGGTTCTGGTCGTTTGATTATCCCGAAGGTGTCAGCAGTGTCAACGAACTCGTAGTTCCGGTCGACAAGCCGGTGAAACTTCTGATGTCATCGCGCGATGTCATTCACAGCTTCTACGTTCCCAGCTTCCGTATCAAGAACGACGTCCTTCCGAACCGTTACTCGATGGTTTGGTTTGAGGCTACCGACACCGGCAGCTATAACCTATTTTGCACGGAGTATTGCGGCACCAAGCATTCGGAAATGATCGGCAAGGTACGCGTCCTCACGACAGCTCAATACACCGAATGGATCGAGAGAGCATCGGGTCCTGCGCCCGGTGAATCGATCGCAGACTACGGCGCCAAACTTTATCAGCAGAAGGCGTGTATCACCTGTCACTCGGTTGATGGCAAGGCTGGCACCGGCCCCACCTTCAAAGGTATTTTCGGGCATAGCGTCGAGTTGGAAAGCGGCGGTTCGGTGACTGTTGATGAGAACTACATCCGAGAATCGATTCTGGAACCGAAGGCGAAAGTCGTCAAGGGATATCAGCCGGTGATGCCGACATATCAAGGGCTTCTCAAGGATAAACAACTCGATGCGATCATCGAGTATATCAAGTCGTTGGAGTAAGAAAGCAAACCATGACAAACAACGCCATTCCTGCAGTAAATTATCTCAATACGCCGAAAGGGCTGAAGTCCTGGCTGCTTACACGCGACCACAAGCGCATCGGTATGATGTATTTGTTCGCCATCATGTTCTTTTTCCTCGTGGGCGGTGTTTTTGCACTACTCATCCGCTGGGAGCTGTTGACGCCGGCTCAAGATTTGATGACGCACGACACCTACAACAAGATGTTCACGCTCCACGGCGCAATTATGATCTTCTTATTTATCATCCCGTCGATTCCGGCGGCCCTCGGCAACTTTGTATTGCCATTGATGCTGGGTGCAAAAGACGTTGCGTTCCCACGCCTGAATCTGGCCAGCTGGTATGTGTATGTCTTCGGGGCGCTATTCGTTCTCTTTTCGACCATCACCAATGCGGTCGACACTGGTTGGACTTTTTATACACCATACTCGACGACGACGAACACAGCAGTCATCTCGATGGTCCTGGGCGTGTTCATCCTTGGATTCTCCTCGATCTTTACCGGGATGAATTTCATCGTGACCATCCACAAGATGCGGGCACCCGGCATGACCTGGTTTTCCATGCCGCTATTCTGTTGGGGAATTTACGCTACCGCGATTCTACAGATTCTAGCTACACCGGTATTAGCGATTACCCTGGTCCTCTTGATTCTCGAACGCCTTCTCGGAATCGGTATCTTTGACCCGGCGCTCGGTGGCGACCCCGTATTGTTCCAGCATTTCTTCTGGTTCTATTCGCATCCGGCTGTATACATCATGATTCTTCCCGGTATGGCGATTATCTCCGAGACAATTGCTACTTTCTCGCATAAGAAGATCTTCGGGTACAAGGCAATTGCCTTCTCTAGCTTGGGCATCGCGCTTGTGAGCTTTCTTGTTTGGGGACACCACATGTTCACCTCCGGACAGTCGGAACTTGCAGCAGTGATTTTCTCGTTCCTGACATTCCTCGTTGGCATTCCTTCCGGCATCAAGGTTTTCAACTGGCTGGCAACCATGTATAAGGGTCAGATTTCACTCGATTCGCCGATGCTGTACACGCTAAGCTTTTTGTTCCTGTTCACGATCGGCGGCGTAACGGGTATCATGCTCGGAGCACTCTCGGTCGATATCCATCTGCACGATACCTACTTCGTGGTCGCCCATTTCCATTATGTAATGATGGGTGGCACCGTCATGGCGTTCTTGGCCGGACTGCACTATTGGTGGCCGAAGATCTGGGGAAGAATGTACAGCGAGTTCTGGGCGCGCATTGCCTGCGCCTTGATTTTCATCGGTTTCAATATGACATTCTTTACGCAGTTCATTATGGGATCACAGGGGATGCCGCGCCGCTACTTCACCTACGTCGAGCAGTATCAGGGGCTGCACGGCTTCTCGTCCATTGGTGCATTCGTAATCGGCGCCGGTTTCGTGGTCATGGCGTTTTATCTGATAAAAGCAATATTCAAGGGCAAGCCGGCTGGCGACAACCCGTGGGGTTCACTGACAATGGAGTGGGCAACCACATCACCGCCCCCGACCGAGAATTTCCTTCACGATCCGGTGGCAACGCATGGCCCATATGATTACGACAAGATTGTCGTAAAGGAAACAAGGTAGGTAACGCGATGTCGACTCATCACACTGCCCACGGCCATCCGGCGCACCTTCAGCATCATTTCCACGATTCCGCCCAACAGGCGGAAGCCGCAAAGCTCGGCACCTGGCTGTTCCTGTTGACGGAAATCCTGCTGTTCGGCGGTTTGTTCTGTGCTTACGCAATCTTCCGCGCCTGGTATCCGGAGATGTTCTGGGAAGCTCACAAGCAACTCAACGTCGTTCTCGGGTCGATTAACACAGTGGTGCTGATCAGTAGTTCCGTCACAATGGCGCTCGCAATTCGCTCGATGCAATTGAACAATCGCAAGCACACACTATGGTTCCTTGCCGCGACTCTGGCATTTGCGGCGACTTTCCTGGTCATCAAGTATTTCGAATATGAGCACAAAATCCACCTCGGTCAGCTTCCAGGCAAGTACTATACCTACACCGGGTTGGAGGGCAACAACCCGCACGTCTTCTTCAGCATCTATTTTGCCATGACCGGTCTGCACGGATTTCACGTCCTTGGCGGAATGGGACTGATCGTCTGGATGATGTTCCGTACGGTGCGGGGATCAATCTCCGCCGAATACTATACACCGATTGAGATGACGGGCCTCTATTGGCATCTGGTCGACTTAATCTGGATTTTCCTTTTCCCACTGTTGTATTTGATAGGGTAGAAGCATGAGTTCAAGCGCAGCCAGCCATTCGCACAATCACGTATTGCCGCTCAAGGTCTACCTTGGTATCGGCGCCGCCCTTCTGTTCCTTACATTTATAACGGTTGAAGTCTCGCTTCACGACTTCGGTGGTCTCAATATTGTCATTGCGCTTGCCATCGCTTCGATCAAGGCTCTGCTCGTGGCATTCTTTTTCATGCACCTCTGGTATGACAACAAGCTGTTTTTCATCGCGTTCACAGTCTGTCTTCTCTGCCTGACCGTATTTATCGTCCTGACCATGTTTGACACAGCGCGTCGCGGTGACATCGATTCGGCTATGGTAAAGCCGATCAATCCGCGCGCCGAGATGTACAATTCTTCCGTCTTCAACAAAGGTGCCACTGGACACGACAGCGCCGGAGCGAAGGTTGATTCCGTCAAGTCAGATTCGACCAAGGCTGTTTCCGATTCGGCTGCCTCCTCTCCAACTCCCGCGCCGGCTGCTAACAGCTCCGGTCATTAATGTTTGCTTTCTCTGAAAGCAATTTCTATAATTGTCCGCAGAGTGGACAAATCATGCGATATTTCGGTGAAGTAGAATGACATTGTTTCGACGCTTCGCGCTTCTCTCGACCATTGGCACTTATGTTGTCATTTTTGCCGGTGGCCTGGTTAGAGTTTCCGGCGCCGGGTTGGGTTGTCCCGACTGGCCAAAGTGTTATGGCGGCTGGATTCCGCCCCTAACTGCAGCCGATCTGCCCGCTACAATCAATCCGGAAAACTTCAACTATACACTCGCCTGGATCGAATATTTAAACCGCCTTTCCGGTATGATTCTTGGAATGCTCATTGCTGCCACGGCGATTCTGGCAATCGTTCATTATCGTCGAACTCCACGAATTCTCTATCCCTCAATTGGCGCTGCGCTTTTGGTGGCGTTTCAGGGATGGCAGGGGGGACAGGTTGTCCTGTCCGAGCTGCATTCGTTGACCGTGTCGATACACTTGGTGATAGCGTTGATGATTGTCAGCTTGTTAACTTACGTAGCGCAGCAGACATACTACATTGAAGAGTCCGACACTAGTCCGGTGGTCGTTTATCCCGGTTCAGTTTCCGTCTCCGTCGTTGTTTTGTGGATTCTCACGGTCGTGCAGATAGTCATTGGTGCCAACGTGCGTGCCGACATTGAAGCCTTGATCGTAACAAACCCTCTGGCGACTGATCACGAACTATTGGCACTTGTCGGCGGAATCAAGTACGGACACCTCTTTTTGGGAGTCGTAGTTGCCGCAATGGCATTTGCGGTTGGAGTTCAGGTCTATCGAAAGACACCACAACCGGATCCGCTGGTCAAAATCAGCGTGTGGAGTCTGATCTTACTCGTAGCGGTGCAGATGTCGCTCGGGACTGGTCTGATTGCCGTAGCGCTTCCGCCGCTTCTCCAGTTGTTTCACGTCTGGGTCGCCTCACTCTTTGTCGGCACGCTCCTTGTGCTGTACACTGCGGTTAAGCGGGCAGGGAACAGATGATCAGAAAAAGTCAACCAATGTTCCTTATGTGGAGTGTACCTCTGGTTGTGATTCTGGCCGTCATGGCAGCGTTGGTTGTCAACTCGGCGGAGCAGTCACGAAGTCGCCTTCCAGTACTCGGCGAAGTTCCGAGCTTCAGAATCACAACAAGTAACGGCGACGAATTCACGCGCTCGGATCTGAATGGCCGTCTGCACGTCGTCAACTTCATGTTCACACGCTGTCAGGGTGTCTGTCCAACAATGTCGGCGAATATCCGGAAGATGTACGACCTGTATCGCGGCTCCGACAAAGTGCGATTCCTTTCGGTCACGGTTGATCCGGATAATGACTCACCGGAAGTCCTTCAACGATACGCGACAGAATTCGGTGTCAACGACGACCGCTGGCTTTTCGCTCGCGGGCCGCTCGTCGATGTGGCCGCGCTGATTGAGCATGGCTTCATGCTTGACGCCAGCGATTTGCCGTCAAACCATCCCTCTTATCTGATACTTGTAGATCAAACGGGTCAAATTCGTGGATACTATTCCTACAACGACGAGGACGAACTGACGAAACTGCGTGAAGACATCCGCAATTTGGCGAGGGCGATGTGATCGACTACACGATCCTGCCAACCGTCAATGCGATGTTCAATGCGATAAGTGCAACCTTTCTCACTTTCGGCTACGTCAACATCAAGCGTGGTCGCCGCGAAACACACCGCAAGTTCATGATTGCCGCGCTGATCTCGTCGGCGTTGTTTCTCACCTCATATTTGATTTATCACTATGGCGTCGGTTCAGTACCGTATCCGCATCATGATTGGACAAGGCCAGTGTACTTTGCGGTACTGATTCCGCACGTAATACTTGCTGCCCTGATGACCCCATTTATCATTGTTGCCGTGACGTACGCTCTGAAAGGACGCTTCGAAAAGCATCAACGCATTGTCCGCTGGCTATGGCCGGTATGGATGTTTGTGTCGTTGAGCGGGATTGCGGTCTATGCGATGCTCTATCATCTTTAGCCCGAAGTAAAACCCACTCCCCCTCTTTAGCGGAGAGGGAGTGAGCTCACCTGCAAGTTAACCTTCAACCGCTTCCTCCAATTCACTCCGCGAATATAACTCGCGATACGAATCTGAACGGAAGAGCAAATCATCGTGCGTACCGCGATCAATAATGCGGCCCTCATCGAACAGCAGTATCTTGTTCGCCTTGCGCAGTGTTTTGGCGCGATGCGTCACGACAAAACAGGTCATGTCGGGCATGACCTCGTGCAGGGCCGTCCATAGACGCTCCTCGGTACGTGCATCCAGTGCTGAAGTGCAATCATCCAGAATGAGAATCTTGGGATCGCGAGCCAACGCCCGGGCAATCGCCACCCGCTGTTTCTCGCCGCCGGAAATCGTTAATCCGCGCGTGCCAATGCGCGTCTGCAAACCGCTGGGGAATCGTTCTAACTGCGAGTCCAGCTGCGCGAGTTTGATTACTTCAGCAACGCGCTCGGCCGTGATCGAACTGTCGCCGAAGCGGACATTACCCTCGATAGTATCCGAAAACAACACCGGCTCCTGCGGAACGTAGCCGATGATATCGCGATAATTGTCGAGAGACAGCGATTTCAATGGCCGGTCATCGAGCATAATCGTTCCTTCTGTCGGATCGATGAGTCGAGTCAACAGATTAATCACCGTGCTCTTTCCGGAACCGACGCGGCCAACCAAAGCCACCGTCTCACCTTTACGCACTTCGAAGTCAACTTCACGCAGTGAATAGTGTTCGCTGTTGGCAAAGCGGAACGATACTTGCGTAAAACGAATCTTCTCAAAATCAATCGCGCTGTGATCACCGTTATGATTGGTGACCATCGCCGGATAGTTTTGAATCTCCATCAATCGGCCAATGCTCACTGCCGACTGTCGACCCTTCACGATGAACTGACCGATGTCAAACATCGGGAAGACCAGCAAGAAAATGTAACTCGTGAAAGCCACAAAGTCGCCGATCGTAATTGAACCTTTCGCCGCCATGATTCCGCCAATCAGCACCACCAATGCGATACCGAACTGCCAGATGTACATATACAGCGAATCGATTGCAGCCCAGGCACGAACAGTCGAAATCTCTGCCTTGCGCCGGGCGCCAATTGTCGCGGCAAACTTCGTTTTCCAGGCTTCTTCGCGATTATAAGCTTTCACAACGCGCGTTCCCGAGAAGCACGATTCCATCGCGCTGTTGAGATCGGAGATCCGTGCCTGCAGGTTGTCAAAGCGTTTATCCAGCGAACTGGAGGTGAACATGAATATGACAATCAGAATCGGAAGCGGCGAGACAGTGTAAATAGTCAGCCGCACGTCCAGGCTCAACATCATCGCCACGCCGATCGCAACAATTAGTACCGCCTCATAAAATCGGAAGATTCCCGAACAGGCAAACCACGCCAGCTTTTCCGCAACGTCGTCGGTCATTCTCGTAACCAGATCGCCGGTGCGGAACGCGTTGTAGAAGTCTGGACCTTTCTCGGTTGTCGAGGCAAATGCACGTTGCCGGAATTCCCACTCCAGGCGCTGATTCATATAGGCGCGAGTGCCCTGAAGCGCATTGTATACCACCAGAACCACTACAGCCAGTATCAGTTGGATGGTCAAGGCTTCGGCCAGCGGCGACAGCTCGTAGCGCTGCAACAACAGCCCCATTGGCTGGAGCAGGGTCGGAAGTTCACCCTTGCCGTATTTGACGACATCGAAAAGATACTTCAGCACCAATGGCTGAAGCATCGCTATGGCGGCGATAAACGGTGTCCCCACCACAAGCCAGATGAATGCCAGCTTGTGGTTGGAGTAACCGCTCATCAACCACTTAGACTTTTTCCACATTTGCTACCTTCACTATTTCTGGTCCCTGGAACTGCAGGCGGTACAGTTTTTCATAGTATCCGCCCTGTGCCAGCAACTCACGGTGTGTACCGCGCTCGATAATCTGACCCTCGCGGATGACAAGAATCTTGTCGGCATCCAAAATGGTCGAAAGTCGATGTGCGATAATCAATGATGTCCTGCCCGCAAGCAGGCGATCGAGCGCAAGTTGAATCTGTTTCTCGGTGTCGGGATCCACCGAACTGGTGGCCTCGTCGAGAAGCAAGATCTGCGGGTCGAATACCATCGTGCGCGCGAACGACAGTAACTGCCTTTCGCCGCGACTAAGATTCGCTCCGCGTTCGGAAATCTCGGTTTCGTACTTCTTCGGCATCCGCTCGATAAATCGATCCGCAGTTACCAATTGCGATGCCGACTCCAGTGTTTCGGCGCTGATGCGGCTCTGCTCCAGTGTGATATTGTCGCGGACATTTCCCGGAAACAGGAATATGTCCTGCAATACCAGACCGAATTTCGAGCGCAGATCAGTTGTATGGAGATCGCGAATGTCGATGCCGTCAACGGTGATCCGGCCCTCCGTTGCATCATAGAATCGCAGCAACAAATTCACGATCGTGCTCTTGCCGCCGCCGGTGACACCGACCAGGGCGACCTTTTCGCCTTTGGCAATCTCGAATGAGGCATTGCGCAACGCAAAACGATCGTTCCCGTTGTACGACAATCCGACATTCTCAAATCGAATGACGTTTTCAAAGCCCGACCAAACTCGCGGTTGGGGCGGCTCCGGAATCCGCTCATCGTTTTTCATCAGGGCGAATACCCGGCGTGCTCCCGCGATGGCGCGCTGGAGAACATGCAATTCCTCGGCGGCACGGTGAATCGGTTCGAAGAACATGCGCATAAACATTATGAACAGCAGGATCGTACCGACCGTCATCGTTTCACCGCCCGTGCCGGTGACCTGGCCAACCAGTACGGTCGCTCCAAAGAACGTGACCGCGGCAATACCCACGTTTTCGACAAAGAACACCAGATTGAAGAACGTGGTATGCGACAGATGTGCCTCGGCATCAAGCCGGAATTTCTGCCGATTTGCCTCGTTCATGCGGTCTCTTACCAGTTGCTGGCGATTGAATGCCTGTACGACGCTCATGCCTTGAAGGAATTCAGTCATGGTCGCGATGACATCGGCCATTTTCTTCCTGATCCCCAGGAATCGTGGTGTCGTGTAACGCTGGTAGAAGTAAATCAGCGTGATCACCACCGGCGCCAACGCAAGCACGGCAAGTGTTAGTTGCCAGCTGTAATAGAACAGTATGGCGAAAATACCGACCAGCTTCAGGGCATCGCCGATGATCAACACGACGACGCTCGAGAAGAACTGGCGCAGAGCCTCGCCGTCCGACTCAACCCGCGAAAGCAACCGGCCCACCGGGTTACGATCGAAGAACGAAACCGACAATCCGACAACGTGGTTGAAACAACGCTGCTTCAAATCGGTGATGACATCCTGTCCGATGACTTCCAAGTGCACGCGCTGGGCATAATTGGCGATTAAGAACGCCAGCAGAACAATCACATAGATCAACGACATCCACATCACCTGTGGTATCAATGCGTCTACTGCAACTGTCGGCAGACTCGTGCCTGCAGTCGATGACGCAGGAGATGTCACCAGATCGACCGTCTTTTGAATTATCACCGGGCTTAGCAGCGAGAGCCCGTTAGCAATAATCAGCAGAACGAGATTAATGTATAGCCGTTTGCGGTGTGGAGACAGAAGCGGCAGCAGGCCGCGCAGCGCTTCTTTGGCGCTGACTGATGTCTCCTGTTCTTCCTGATAGTATGCAGAATCCATATAATGGTAACCAATCCTCTAATCATGTAAACAACGGTTGTCTGAGCCCGGCGGTAATCACAAAAAAACCGGACTCGTTCGGGTCCGGCTCGAATTATCCGTTTAATGTCTTACTTAGAGATTAGGGCGGATAGGCCGAGGCGGAACCGAGTCGCGGAGCAGGCAGACTACTCCCCGACTATTGGCGGGTGTCTGTTGCCGGATCATCATCAAGGTTCTCTCCTCGTTAAGTTAGACTGTTATTATCGCAAAAGTTTACGAAAACATAAGTCAGAAGTTTTGTCAAAATAGGAGTGATTTGAGAACTGTCAAGAAAAAATCTTCAAGCAAAGTGGAGTAGAATGAGTAATCCTGTTGTCGCATAAGGGATTAATCAATGAAAAAAACTGTAGTTCTGGCTTATCAGCTTCAGAGAAAAAATGCACTTGGGAAAATTGTATCATGAGTCTATCATATCAACGCATGCGATTTGCAGATATTCTCAAAGAGGCATTCGCCCTTTCGTGGCGCTACAAGTGGTTCTGGTTGGCGGGATTTGTCATCTATCCGCAGCTGGTGGGTGGCTATCCATTCGATTTCCAGTACCAACCGGGCGATGAATTCCCGATGCGGCTTTTCTTAATCATTGTGGCCGCTGGGATGTTGTTGGCGGTCCTGACATTGCTTGCCGGTGCATTCTTGCAACCGGCACTGATTCTTGCTACTTCGAACGCTCGCGCCGGAACTCCCATACGCGCAGGCGAAGCACTGCGCTCCGGTTTTGACTACTTCGGTCGTTGCCTGGGACTTGCATTGCTCTGGTTCGGTTGCGGTATCTTGCTTTTCATCATGCTCGGGATTCCGTTGATAATAGCCTTTATCAACTCGGTCGTTCTCGGCGTGGTGGTTGCTTTCTTCTTCATTCCCGTGGCACTCGCTGTTGCGACATTGCTGACCGCTATCATGAATTACGCCTATCGGAATATTGTCCTTCTCAACATGAACATCGGCGACAGCATTTCAAGGGCATTCCAGCAATTAACGACTGCGAAAATGGCGGCGGTGGGTCTGACATTCACTGCGTTATTGATTCCGATCATCGCTCTTACTCCGATCTCGCTGATATTTACAATGTCTCAAGTGGCCGTCCAAGTAGCATTCAATGACTCGAGTCTGGTACTGGGTGCAATCTACTTCTTCGCCGCCGTCCTATCGATCCCTTTGGCCGGCTATTTCGGCGCCTTTTCCAACGTCCTCTTCACGATTGCCCATTATGAGTGGTTTTTACGCGAGCGCAGCGACTCGGATGTCCCGAAATTCTAAGATCTGACGGAGTTGGAGTTGCAGCAATTACCTTCAAACTGCTTGGTTTAGGGAAAATGTCGCCAAATAAAATCTCCGTTTGCGACGTAGTATAAGTTGTCTATTATGATACAACTGCGTACATTGCGTTGTATAGTTCATTGCAACGAGGATTACTTGTTTTAGTGTCAATATCTGCGATCACTCCCCTCACTATCGGCAATTACACTGCTCGTATACCAATTGTCCAAGGCGGAATGGGCGTCGGTGTATCCCTCTCGGGGTTGGCCAGCGCAGTCGCCAACGAAGGCTGTATTGGTGTCATTGCGTCCGCCGGAATCGGCATGAACGAGCCAGATTTCTATTCCAATTTTCTCGATGCCAACAAAAGGGCGCTTCGCCGCGAGATTCGCCGGGCCAAATCGCTAACCAACGGTATTGTCGGAATCAATATCATGGTCGCCTTCTCAAACTTCGGCGATCTAGTACAGACAGCGATCGAAGAAGAGATTGATATAATCTTTTCTGGCGCCGGTTTGCCCTTAAACCTGCCACAATACCGCCGGGCAGACACGAAAACGATGATGGTTCCGATCGTGTCCTCTGCACGGGCGGTTGGATTGATCTGCAAACGCTGGTTGCACAAGTTTGATTACTTGCCGGATGCATTTGTGGTGGAAGGACCCCGGGCGGGGGGACACCTTGGGTTTCGCGTAGAGCAAATCAGCGATCCCGAGTATGCGCTGGAAAAGTTGATTCCGCCCATTCTTGAGGAAGTCGCCACATTCGAGAACCAGACCGGCAAGAAGATTCCGGTTATCGCCGCAGGCGGCATCTATACCGGTAACGATATCCGTCGATTCACGGAAATGGGCGTTGCCGGAGTGCAAATGGGGACCCGCTTTGTCGCAACTCACGAGTGCGACGCTAACCTCGCATTCAAGCAGGCCTATATTAATGCGAGCCCCGAGGACATCGTTATCATTAAGAGCCCAGTCGGCATGCCGGGACGCGCGATTCGCAACAAGTACATCGACGATGTCAGCGCCGGAGTAAAGAAACCGTTCAAATGCCCTTACCATTGTATCATTACATGCGATTACAAGAATTCTCCTTACTGCATCGCCCATGCGCTAATCAGCGCCCAACAGGGCTACCTTCATAACGGGTTCGCGTTTGCCGGAGCGAATGCCTATCGCGTCGAACAGATCCTCTCGGTGAAGGAGTTGGTGTCAACATTGCTTGAAGAATACGAGAATGCCCGTCTTGTCTGCACGTGAATGGTCGCCTAAATTGCATTTTGCGGTTTAACCAGCATTCTAACTCCGCCAAATAACAACAACATAGCACCGAATGTGCAGACGATCGTCGCCCCCGGAGGCGTGTCGATCCAGAACGACAACAGCAGCCCCAGTACTGATCCGATCAAACCGAAGATCCAACCCAGAACCAAGTGTTTGGTGATGCCATTGGCTGTCAGCGCGGCAAAAACCGATGGAACTACCAGAAAAATGAATACTAACAGAACGCCACAGATCTTAACGGAACTTGTTACGACCACGCCAAAAGATGCATAAAACAAAAAGTCCCATAAACGTCGGTGTTTGGGCGTTTTGTCATTACCAAATGTCAATGCGGCGAACTTCTTGAAGTAAATCAAATGGAAAGCACCAACCAATGTGTAGACGATGGCGGTCTTGAGCACGATAAGGGGCGTTACAGTTAAGATGCTCCCGATCAGCAGATATTTGATGTGTTCCGCTCCCTCGGGAGAGTGGCTTACCGCCATGATCGCCGCCGCCGCGCTGACGGCGTAAGCTATACCGATAATCGCTTCTTGCGGAATTTTGCCTTCAATGTCGCGGGTAAACGCAAAAATGACGGCGCCAAGGAGGGCAAATGCGAGTGAGAACACATAAGCAACACTGCTGTCAAGTTCGAATCCCATTAGAAATGCGAGCGTGCTCCCCAGCGCGGCTACCTGCGCCAGGGAGAGGTCCACGAAAATAATACCGCGTTTAATCACATGCAATCCGAAGTACACGTGGATGCCGACCAGCACGATGCAGATCAGAAATGGCCAAAGCAGCAACTCAAACATCGTTGTTACCTCGCTGCTTCAAGCAAGGCATTGATGTTGCCGCGCAGCCAGTCAAGGTAAGTCTCATTCTGATCGCGGCCGCCGATGGAAGGGTAGAGTGTCACAACTTTGGCGCTCGCTGACTCGGCAATACGTTGCGGAACACGTGTTTCAAAATATGGCTCCATTGCAATGATCTTGATTTGTTGCTTCTTCACGAGTTCTATCAAGTCTCCCATATGTGACGGTGATGGAGCCACGCCGGGGTACTTCTCAATGAACCCGGCAAGCTTGATTCCGAAGTATTCGGCAAAATACGGCCAGGAGTTGTGGTACGTTATGATCTCGACTCCGTCCAGCGGTGCCGCCAGAGCTTTGATTGCCGGAACTTCCAGGTTCAGATTTTCCAGAAGCCTATCGCGGTTCTGCGCGAAAATTGTAGCATTGGCCGGATCAACACTTGTCAAGCCCTCGAGAATTGCCTGTGTGATCGGCTTGACATTGTCGGGTGACAGCCAGTAATGCGGATTTCCAAACCTGTGCAGATCACCGTGCGAAGCATCCGCTTTAAAACCGGGTACTTCGACCGGTTCGATATACTTCGAGCAGTCAACCTTCTTGAGCCGGCTGTTGCGGGAGCCGTCGATAATGCGGTCAATCCACGTGTCCAACTCAAGACCGATCGCGAAAACCAATTCAGCGTCACGCATCTTGACCATATAGCTGGGGCGCACCTCGATATAGTGCAAATCGGCGCTCGGAGCAGCAATGCTTGAGACCTCGACAAGACTACCGCCGATCTCCTTGGCGAAATAAGCCAGATCGCTGGTCGAGGTCACGACCTTTACGGCGGCCTGCGCGGTTAAGGGAAAGAGCAGCGCGAGGCCCATTAGTATTACATGTAGTTTATTCATCTTCATCTCCTAGAAGTTGTGCGGTTGGTGTGGTCCCAGCGAAAATACAAATTGCAGCGTTGCTGTCCAGAAACCGTCGCCCTCGCTTGGCTTGGTCCAGTCGCCGACCAATCGCACGAGCGTCGTCTCTTCAATCGGAGCAAATCCCACGAATCCGGTCACTCGCGAGACATGTGCGTCGCTATCGTTCGCATCCTGACTGTACTCGAACATTGCTCCCGCGTTGTATTTTTGGCGGAATCGATAATCCAAATAACCATAAGCTCCGGATGAACTGATAGCTTCACCTTCCACAACTTCGCGATGACTGTTCAGGTACTCGCCTTCGATAGTGAGAGCCGTGTTTCGATTAGGTTCCCACTTATACTTTGCGTCTACTCCGAAGACCCGTGCCCGCAGCTGTTCCTCGCGGTCGTACTCCGAAGTAACGACCGAAATTCCAGCAGTAATCTCTCCAGCGTCAGATAACGCGCCGGATGTCGTAATACGGCCGAAAAATCCCGGTTTAATCCGCGGTTCTTCGCCCTCTAATGCAGCAACTGATTTTGCAATCTCAAGCGGCTCCTCCGTGATTTCTTCTTCCTCGCCGGCAAGACTCTCTCCTTTGAGTACGGCTCCCATAATCTCTGTATTGAGCTTCCCGGTCGGTAAGGCAAACGATGCACGGATTGCCATGTCGTTCAATCCTTCCTCACCGAAATACATCTCATGCGGAAGAGGTTGATGCACGAACGAATACGCGTGCGGATGCACCGGATTGAGACGCCCGAATTCAAGTCGATACTTGCCGGCGCGCAAATTCATTCGCAACGGCAGGCCGCGCAAGATAGTAGCGTAGAGCTCTTCAATCTCGGCGTTGCTTCCATCCTCCCATGCCAGGACCAGATCGGCACGGGAATAGGGGTTGAGATAGCCGGCGACGACAATTTCCATGTCGGGCGACTGGAGATTGAATTCATTCTCTTCGGCCGGTCGCAATCCGTCATTGTGGCTGAACGCCCTGATATTTCCGACTACTGACAGGTCAGGATTAAGCGTGGTCTGACCATGTGCAGAAGCCAGCATGAAAACGCTCGCACAGGCGAGCAGAAATACTCTTGCAAACATAGATTTCTCCTGTGGCCAACTCTGTGCGCGACGGCCAGAAATTGGAGTCGGTGGGCGCCAGAATTGGCTAATTGTTCTTAGTGATTCTTGTCAGAACTCGGCGAATTAGCTCGCCACAGGAGGTGCACGTTTTGGAGTTGCGGCACAAACGAGAAGGCTCGACGGGTTGAAGTATCTCGTTACGACGAGATATCTGGTAGTGGGGATAGATATCAATGTCAGGATCAAGACGGCGGGCAGAGCAATATCGACGCCAAACTGGCATATCGGACATTCCTTTTCCTGCAGTTCGTGGCTGTGGTGATGCTCGATGGTGTGGAATACAAAAAAGCTGAACGTCAGCAACAGGCCAGCGGCTAACCAATGTGCGAACCCAAATCGAGCGATCATATCCCTATTTATAAGCCAATAGAGATCCAAATCCAAACAGATCTTTGATGTGAGGACAGGCGATTGTATTATTTACGGAACTTGACGCGGAGAATACCGATATATATACTGAATGACTTGTTAGTCCTTTGGGGGTGACCTGGTTTCGACGGGGTAAGCGAGGGTTAACTTGCGCGCCGAGATTGCGCCGGTCTCGTTAAACAGGCGTAAACCAATTGAATGGCAACAACTACGCCATTGCTGCTTAACTAAACTAAGCATGCCGTTTTGCACGGGGCCCGCCATCAGACGTTGTGCAAAGCGCCGTTAAGTGATGGATAGCCTTACGACTCGGTCAGGCGGTCGCGAGGCGAAATTAATAGCAGGACTGGCTGATTGGTAGCTTTAGCCTTGCGGCGATCTAATCAGCGAGAATAAATGCAAAGGACACGCGCGTAGACGGTTAATTGGCGTTCATCTCGGACGGGGGTTCGATTCCCCCCACCTCCATTAATTCACGCATGGCGTTAACTCCTTGAAAATCAACGAAAACCCTTGAAAAACAAGGGTTTTTGTTGTCTCAACTCCGAGAGTAAGAGTCGATGTCGTTGAGAACCAGCAATTTGAGACTCTAAATTTACCGTTACGAATAAAAGTGAAACCAGACATTGCCAGACTCGTACAATCCGTATATATTGCTTTGAAATTCAAAGTGCTTTGAAATGAGGAGTTTGATGCAGGATTCAGATCGACCGGTAGAACAAATTGACCAAATCCACTCGATCATGGCTCGGTCCGCGACATTCGTCTCGCTGTCGGGCCTTTCCGGCTTTTCGGCGGGGATTATCGCGCTCGTCGCCGTCTGGTTTATGCACCGCAGCCTTGGAACACTGTGGCTGACCGACGAAGTCTTCAAGGCTCTAAGAAGTAGTCCGGAAATGGTTCGGTCAGTGGTCAGCGTGTTCATTTCGACTCTTGTTGCGGCACTGGTCCTGGCATTCTTCTTCACGTGGCGAAAAGCCAAACGCCATCAGATGGGATTGTTGAATCTTGCTTCGCGCAGATTCGGATTGCACCTCGCCGTACCGCTGCTTGCTGGCGGAGTATTCGTGCTCGTGCTTGCGAAGTTCGGCACATACGAACTCATCTGCCCGGCGATGTTGGTGTTCTTTGGTCTCGCGATCATAAACGCCGGCAAGTATAGCTTCTCCGAAACGTTTTTCTTCGGTCTGATAGAATTGGCACTGGGGTTAGCGGCGGCGCTGTGGGTTGAAGGGGGATTGCTATTATGGGCGGTTGGTTTTGGCATCGTCACAGCCGGATACGGTGTGATTATGTACCTGCAGCACGAGCGATGAAACAGATCATCGACCACATCAACAAGTGCTTCGAGAACCGCACGAGGCTCGGGATCATGGCTGCACTCATGGTTAATGAGAGCATTGACTTTAGAGCACTTAAGCAACTTCTGGGCACTACTGACGGAAATCTCTCCAGTAACATTTCGACACTTGAACAGTTGGGATATGTCAAGGTGAAGAAGCGGTTTATTGGCAAGGCTACGAATACTTCCTATTCTTTAACCAGTGGAGGTCGAAAAGCGTTTCAGGGCCATCTGGACGCTTTAGAAGCACTAATCAGGGGCGTTTCTGTTGACGGGAAGGAAACAAATTGAAACGAGGCGATGTCCTCATCGAACCATACGACAAGAGGTGATCATGGAATTACAACTTCGAAAAAAGATTCTATTCGTGGCGCTGGCGACTGTGCTCATTTTGATGGTGCCTTTAGTGGCAATGCAATTCAGCGCCGAGGTAGACTGGGGCGTGGGCGATTTCTTCATCATGGGTATGCTCGTATTCGGCACGGGACTCGCATATGTGCTGTTATCAAGGATTTCAGAAAGCATCGCGTACCGAGCCGCTGTCGCCATCGCAGTGGTAGCGGGTTTGCTGCTTGTCTGGGTGAATCTTGCTGTCGGCATTATCGGTGAACCGGGCGGGATAAACTTGGTTTATTTCGGGGTACTCCAGATCGGCATCATTGGAGCCGCCGTTGCACGACTAAAACCTCGCGGAATGGCGCGAGCATTGTATTCCACAGCATTCGTTCAGGCGCTGGTCCCGGTGATCGCGTTGATTGTCGGCCGGCCCGCCCTGGATGATCCGCCTGGCATTGTTGGAGTCTTCATCTTGAATGGGTTTTTCGTTGTAATGTTCGTCGTATCTGCGTCGCTGTTTCGGCAAGCAGACGAGACGGTGCGGGGAGTGGCAAAATGAGCAACAAGACGCTTACACAGGACGCCACTGTGACGTCGAACATAGTCAGCTGGACATTCGGCATCGTATTTATCGTAATCGGATTACTTAACCTGTTTCTGATACATCCTGTACCAGGCGCGTTTTACCTTCTTCTTTCGCTGGTTTACATTCCCCAAACCAACATACTCGTCAGGAAGTGGTTCGGTTTCGCGATACCACTCTTAGTCAAGATCATCCTGGGCCTTGTCATCCTCTGGGGAACTCTGGCTGTTGGGGATCTCGCCGAAATGTATGGGCTGTGATCATGTGAACGACTCTTGGCCGGATGGATTGGCAGGTTACTGATTTTTATTCTTGCGCAATTAGCGTGAACCTCCTATTTATGCGATAACCATATGTGAATTTGAAAAAAGATTCAACGATGTAGCGCCAAGAAACAAGTCATAGGAGGTAACGACTATGGAATTTCTCACAACGTTGTGGGCACCGATTCTGCTCTCCGCAGTGTTTGTCTTCGTAGTAAGCTCAGTCATTCACATGGTACTCAAGTACCACGTTAACGATTTCAAGAAAGTGCCGGATCAAGATGCCGTCCAGGCGGCACTTCGGCCATTTAACATTCCACCCGGTGACTATATGCTGCCTCGAGCTGATTCAATGAAGGATTGCAGGGAGCCCGAGTTTGTCGAAAAGCTCAATAAGGGTCCGATCGTGGTGATGACGGTACTTGACAACAGTCAGATGAACATGGGCAAAAGTTTGGTCCTTTGGTTTTTGTACAGCGTCTTGGTTAGCATATTCTCCGCCTATGTCGCGTGGCATGCTGTGCAGCCAGGTAGCAGCTATCTCTCGGTGTTTCGTTTCATCGGCTGTTCGGCGTTTATGGGATATTCGCTTGCGTTACTTCAAGGCGGAATCTGGTATGGTCGAAATTGGGGGACCGTACTGAAGACAGTTTTTGATGGTCTTGTTTTCGCGGTGGTTACTGCTGGCACATTCGGCTGGTTGTGGCCAAAGATGTAGCGATTGTAAGCGATAACTCATCGATTCTCAAATCAGCCTCCTGCAGGTGGGCGATCACGAGTGCAGTCGAGAGGTAGGGACATAATGCGGCTCTACGCTGAGCGCCAACCTGACAACCGCGCCGCCTGGTTGCGCGACCATCTCGCGAGACTGAAACAGTGCTGAGCCTTTATGAATCTTGAGAGTTATCTGTATGACCGCCGATTCTCATTTCTCGTCACAGAATGAGTAGAAGAGTATGACTGTCGATCTTCGATATGCCGCGAGAATCAAGCAGCCCATGGATCTGTTTGGCGAGGCCCTTCAAGCGTATTCTCAAGGAGATGCGTCCCCATTCTATTTGCAGGACACTTCCGGCCAGTTGTTTGAAACGGATCTGGCAAGATACTTTCGGTCACCAAATCAATTGTCGAGGCTCGAGAGAAAGCTGATCTCATTGGCATATGGCCAGATTTTGGACGTTGGTTGTGGGACGGGCAACTACATGCCCTTGCTGGAAAGGCGAGGACGGGTGCTTGGTATTGACATATCTTCACGCGTCATAGAAGTCGCCCGACAGAGGGGCTGCAAATTCTGCAAGGTCGCCGATGTGCTATCTTTCGAGACAAGAAGGAAGTACGATACGATTACATTTCTAGGAAATGGTCTTGGAATTGGCGGCACGATTCGTGGGACAGGGAGATTACTCGCAAAGCTTTCAGGCTTGTTGAAGGAAGATGGCCAGATACTTGCGATTGGGAGAAGGGTGGTCCGAAGAAAATTCGTGGTGCTTCAATTACGACCAGTCTGGAGGCAAAAGGTCGGGGCAAGATTTGGCTGGATTCACATGAGCAGAGATCTACTCTCGGAGATGTGTCTCCGAGTGGGCCTTCATCTTTCGGTTGTTCATGGAAATCAGCATTACTTTCTGCTTAGAATGACGAAGAACTAGCACGGTTTGCGGCAGTTGATTCAAATGGGTATGACTCAAGCGGTGAATACAGCGCAAAACCAACTCCAAAGCACAGTAAGAAAATTGGAGAACACATTATGACAAAGCGGCACAAGAAGGAATTAACTCCAAGGCAATGTGAAGAGCTACTCGAAACCCTTAGAATCCGTTTTGAGAGAAATATGCACCGCCACAAGGGTCTTGAATGGGCCAAAGTACAAACAAGGCTGGAAGCCAATATCGAGAAACTGTGGCCACTAAATGAAATGGAAAGAACTGGCGGCGAACCGGATGTCGTCGGTCATGACAAGAAAACCGGCGAATACATCTTCAACGATTGCTCCGCCGAAAGCCCAAAGGACCGCCGAAGTGTTTGTTACGACCCGGAAGCGTTAGAGTCAAGAAAAGAGAACAAGCCGAAGAATAGCGCCCTTGGCATGGCTGCCGTTATGGGAGTTGAGCTTCTGACGGAAGAGCAGTATCGAGAATTGCAGATGCTCGGAGATTTCGATACCAAAACTTCAAGTTGGCTGAAGACGCCTTCGGACATTAGAAAACTCGGAGGCGCAATCTTTGCCGATTTCCGTTATGGGAAGGTTTTTGTGTATCACAACGGCGCCGAATCTTACTATGCAGCCAGAGGGTTCCGTGGCTCGCTAAGGGTCTGAATATTGCTCTGTTTGCAGTTCGTTCACTTTCGTGAGTCGCCGGTCAATGTCTATGTTCTAAGCTCACCTCCGGAAAAGGGGACGGTTCCTGTCAGTAATAAGACAACCGGAAATGCACCGCGTTAGTATCATGCCACTAACCATAAGCCGTGAACACACTTTCCGACACCAGAGCGTCCTGCAGCTCATATTCTTATCCAACTTCGGGCGGTACGCGCGTAGCCACCTCCAATAGTCCCGCGGAATGTCTGTTGAATTGAGACTCATTCTTTCGCATCTTGGAATCTCGGAAGAGGAATGGACGTCGGAAAACATCCTAACGGACATTAGTGAAGTTCGCGGCATCCATTCCCACTTACGGTATTGCATGCGGGACTCGTAATGTTGCGCAGGTCCGCAAAAAACGCGACCGGAAGGGAACTTTACGGTGTGAATGGCTTGTGCCTTTCTACCGGTGTCGTTTCAACTTCGAGGAGACATCGTGCTAACTAACAACAATACATATGAACACATCTTAGATGCCTGCGGTAACACACCGCTCGTCCGTCTGACGAAGATCACAGCGAACCTCCCATGCGAGATTTATGCCAAGTTGGAGTTCCTGAATCCGACCGGCAGTATTAAGGATCGAACCGCCCGGTATATGATCTCAAAGGCAGAGCAGGATGGCCGCATTCAACCGGGCGACACCATAATTGAGAACTCATCAGGAAACATGGCTATGAGTTTGGCACTTGTTGCAATTCAGCGCGGGTACCATCTGAAGGTCGTCGTGCGCGACTCGATCAGTAAAGAGAAGCTAAGTCAGCTGCTCGCTTTGGGGGTAGAAGTGATCAAGGCTGATACATCACTGCCCCCAGAATCACCGGATTCATACAACAATATTACTCCGCGACTCGCGAAGGAACTTGACCACTGCTATTTCCCGGACCAACACAACAACCGTGAGAACAACGAAGCACACTACTCGTCGACTGGTCCAGAGATCTGGCGACAGATGAATGGACGAGTCGATTACCTGGTAGCTGGCATCGGCACTGGTGGTACGATCGGTGGAGTCGGACGCTACCTGAAGGAGCAGGATCCACGTATCCGAGTGATCGCCGTCGACGTGGAAGGCTCCATCTATACAGAGTACTTTCGCTCAAAGAAGATGGTAAAACCGTCTCCCTATCTATTGGAAGGATTGGGCGATGAATTCATTGTCGGTTGCGCCGATTTCTCTGTCATCGACGACATAGTTCAAGTCTCCGATCGAGAGGCCTTTCTCCATGCGCGCCAATTAGCGCGAGAAGAGGGACTGTTGGCAGGAGGATCAAGTGGCGCCGCAGTTTGGGCGGTGCTGAACCTTGCACGAAAGCTCAATCATCGAGCTCGAATTGTTACGATTTTTCCGGACGGAGCGTCGCGCTATCTAAGCACGATCTTCAATGACGATTGGCTGAAGGAGAAGGGAGTATTGTGATGTACGGAGCCAAAGGGAAAACTTTTGATCGTTCGAATACTTTCTTCCCAAGAAGCCTTGTGCAATTTCGCCCAGCTCTTTGACAAAAAAATAAGGGCAGATACAAGAAACTCGAGTTTTGTGCTCTCCGAGACCTTGTATCTGCCCTTCAACGCTGTTGGTCTTGCTTCATTCAGCTAACCAGCTCGAAAGGACAAAGGAGTCTTTCGGGCTATTTCTTCTTGTCCTTACTCTCCACAACAGGCGATTGCTCACGCCTCTCGATCAATGTGTACACGAAGTCCTTTTGGCTTTCGAGAATTATCTGGTCATATGCTGTCTTGTTGAATAACTCGCTGTCGCGCTCAAGGTAATTACTGCCGAACTCTTCCTTGGGGATGATCAGCTTGTTCGCATAACGGTCAACGATTTTGTAGGGCGGCTTGACGCTAAAATAGTAACGGCCAAATTCGACGTTCTTAAAGTCGAAAATGCGCCCTTCATCCAGACGCACCAGTTCAAAGTCAGACGGCGACAGCGTGTCGTAAGTAACACCTGATTCGGAGTAAATCGTTGCTACCGGAACGAAATTGAAGCTGTAATTGGTCGTCAGGTAAAGGTACTGCGACGAGTCAAGTCCGGCGGAAAATTCCTTGGTGTATATGTAATTCTTGCGATCGAAAATCTGGTACTCTCCGGGCGGCACATAGAAGTAGAAGAACTCTCTCTTCTCTTTGAGACGGCGATTGAGATACCTCTCGGCGGTGCGGATAACGTACTTGTCTTCGTCATTGAGCATGCCCTGACGTAACTTGAGTTCAACCGGATTGTCGAGCAGCTTTTTCTCGGGAATCAATTCATTGAATGCGTTGCAGGTCGCGAATTTATACATCCAATCTTTCCTGATGAAGTTCAGCTGTTCCCGGTACGAGAGGTCAGTAGAACTGTCAATATAGGCGCGATACGATGGGAGGAGTGTTTCTAACTCCGTCATGCCCCACCAGGCCCACGAAGGGCTGTTGAGGTTATAGTGAAGAATCACGAAACGGGCGTAGGATGACCCAAGCATCTGATCGTACAATTCACCTTTGTTTCCGGAGTAGAACCAAATTGACCACTGGCGGTACATATTCTGCACGGCCATGTCGGATACGAACAACCGATCCGTATCGGTAGTCATGACTTTGGAGACCTCCAGAAATTCCTGCATGTCTTCGTTTAAGTCGGTCATCTCCTGATTATTACCGAAGCCTGGAACCGCAAAGAGCGACAACAAGCCGATGACCATTATTGTGGTCTTGCAGTATGGTATGAATGACTTCACTGTTATTCTCCTTACTATTCCGAATTGCCTAATTGGGTTTTGGTGTCGAGCATCTCATAGAAGCTCTTTAACTCCTGAAACAACTCATCAGCGCTGGCGTAACGCTCGCTGTCCTGGAGGGCGCGAATTGATTTTTCACCCCAGAACACGGCCTCTTTAGAAACGGCCTCCATCTGACCGCGATCCAGTACGCCCAGACTAATGAGTTGCTTGGCATTGCTCAAAATCTCGGGGTAGCGCCCGGCCTGGAACAGGTGCTCGGCGTAAGTCGGCAGAAATGTCACGCAGGTCGCTATGTAGATTTCACGATTGTAGTTGCGCGCATAGAATCCTTCGGTCGGAAAACTTCCAGTATTGAGTAGTTCAAGACATTTGCGGAAGTAACTCCATGCCATGTCATTTTCGTGATTGGCGAATGTCTCGGCGAGCAGGAAGTAAGATATTGATAAGCCATAGGGAGATCTAAGGGTGTCACCCGCAATCGCCGCGAAATAATTGACCATCCGGCGCAGTGAATCCTTGACGGCGCCTTCCTGCTTCATGGCGATGAATTGATCGTTTACCCAAACGGCCTTCGCAAAATTTGCAACGCCGAACAGGTTCGGGTATTCCTGCTGAAGCATTTCGTTGACGCTGGCGACGTAACTGCTCTGAACATCATAAAGGCTGTCGCGGGTCGCGCGTCGAAGGACATTCTTTACCAACGGCGCAAACGAGTTCGCGTTGGGGCAGTAAATCGCCGCCATCAGCACGTCTTTGATCAAAAATGCCGTATTCCCGGGCACGCTCGATGTTTGTAGCTGTCCCGGTTCGAATTTGTAATAGGCATCCAGATACCGGTTGTAAAGCTGAAGCATCAAGGCGCGCAGCTTCTCCTGCAACTCGACATTGTGCATGTCGCCCTTAAGCTCTTCCAACGTCATCAGGAAATGAATTTCCGCATTATAGTAGTAACCTTGGAAACGCAGTGCATCGGATGCGTCCAATTCAATCTTGATGGCGTTACGAGCCTGCTCCAGATCAGCGGGACTACCGGTCTGGTAGTAGGAATCGAGATAGTCCAGATAGCCCTTGGATTGTGCCGGCGTGGCTGAACTTCCAATCGCGGACAGCGCCAGAACCAGCATTGCCGTGATTAGTGACTTTGTTGTGACTTTCATTTTCATCATATCTTTGACCTCATATTTGGAATCTACAATTTCGCGAAACAATCATCGTAACGAAGCAAATGACAGAGCTTGCGCGTGGCGTCTTCCAGAAGCGACTCTGCATCACCCCAATCTCCCGGCATACGGACGAAGTCGATGTTCGAGATGTCGCCTAAGGAATTTACGTTTACATGCAGGCGTACCCAGCGGCCGCCATACTTGAATTCGAAGTAGTTATCAGCAGCACGTGTCACCTTGAGCCATTCCTTGGAATTGGATTGTTCCGTTTCATCCAGCCCGGTATGCATGAACATGCTTCTGACACATTGGCGCAGACAGATGTTGACCATTTGATAGTGATAAGGGTCAAGTTGGATGCGAGAGACTCCGGCATCGGCGACGGCGCGGTTGTTTCTGGTTGTAGCCTCGCCGACTGGTTCTCTTACTCGGTCTGTTCGCAATGAGGTCGTCGTACTACGATCCGACTGTTCCTGTACATAATCCCGTTGCGTGAATTCGTCGACTTCAGCGACTACAGGTGCAATTGTTGCGGGCAAAGAACGCTCTGCTGCCGCCTCTTGTTGCGACACGCGTTGAGCATCGCGGGAGGTTGTGCGGCCGCTAAGCTGCATTTTGGGCCGCAACACTTGTGTCGTTTTGTCAGGAATACTCCGTAGACGTTCCACCGGCTTGGTCTCGGCAGGTTTAATAATCGGTTTTACGATCGGCTTTGGCTTTTTTGGCTGTGGCTTCGGCAATTCAATGATGAATCTCGTGTTGATTTCGGGCGTCTGCGCAATTGCTTGTACACCCCAGGGAAATGAACCAAAGTATCCGACCACAAAGAGTGCCATGACTGTCAGCCCAACAGTCGTCACGATCGCATATACCGCATTACGTCGATTGAGGACGGCGTCAAGAATCCCTCCCGGTGCATCAGTGTTGGAGGCCTCTTTACCTACAATGGTTCCGTACTCTAAATCAGCATCGTCGCGATCAAAGTATGCTTGCATTTATTTGCCTCAAAAACTCCATGATGTTATTCAACCTCGGCCCGGTAGACGAGGTTGCAGGGATAGTCGAGCTTATAACATGCCGCCATCGCCATAGCCACGAGTCCATAATATGAATGAGCGGAGCTGTAGACATCAAATCTGACCGAATCCGCAACTGCACCCCGCGAAGCCATGAACTCTGTGATTCGGTCGCGAACGAATAGATGGGCGTTCGGACTCGTCAGGACCGTGTTAGCGACGGAGACGAACGATGTTTCCGGCGGCTGTGCTGCAGTATGGATCAAGACCATCCGACTTGAATCGATTTGAAAATCCTGATCATAAATCTCAATGCGAAATGGTGCAGCAGCCTGCTCGCCGACTTGGCTGGACGACTTGTACGGCATCTCAATTCGCTCAACTTGTGTGGAGCCGTTACCTACAATTATGAAGAAGAAGAGCATAATGAAGGCAAGGTCCGAAGCACTAACCACGAACGGCGCCATGTATCGCTTTGCTTTACGACCGGACACGGATCTGCTCCTTGTTGGGAATGGCTTCCAATTCAGTTTGAGCAACAGGCTGTCTATCCGTGATGCGAAGAGTCTCAACGACTTCGCAAACGGCGACGGCGCGCACGACCATTTGGTCGTGAATCTGATCGATTATTCTCCGCGAGAAATAGGTGGCGCCGATTGCCATACCCAGATTGAGAAGCCCCCAGAGACTGGTGATAATGGCAACCTTGAGGCCCACTGCGAATTCCAATGACTGCGAGAGATTTGCCGCGCTTTGCCCTTGACTGAATATATACAAGAACCCGATTAGTGTTCCGAAGAATCCGGCTGCTGGCGAAGCAGTGGCAATGCTGTCGTAGAGACTCATCTCGTCCATGTTCTCGGTGATGCGGTCGATGCGATTTCGCAAATGCAGATAGAGATGGTCAACTCGACCTGATGCATCTGTGACCATTACGGAATCTTTGAGGACGCGCCAAAAACGTGATTTGCGATGGTCACGGGTCTGCGTATAGCGGCAGAATTCGTCCCATGTGGTGAACTTCTGGCTTAAAAAGTGATCAAGCTCAACATTGTTGGGGTAGTATTGGTCTCTTTTCGTTGAGAACAAGAAGAACAGCGCGAAACGAACGACCACTGCTAGCGCCAGTGCGGCCAGCACAAAGTAGGTCAGGAGCACGATGGTGGGATACTTGGCCTGCATATAATTGGCGAGGTCAAATCCAACCGGATCGGTACCCGTCGTTTCGGCGAAGTCCTTGCGCTGACTCTCGCTGACGCCGTCTCGTTCTTGCTGCAGGAGTGCAGAGTTGATCTTGGTAACTGCGTTGTCGCGCATCTGCCAGATGATAAGCGCGGCAACAATCAACACGGCTACGGTCGCCAAAGTTGAGACAAGATATTTGCCGCGTTTGTATACTGGTTCAGAATATTCTGCTTCGTGCCTGGATTTGGTCATTAGTTCCTCCGCTGCTCGGTATATTGTGAGCGTCCTGTTCGAAAGAGACGACTTTCTTACGGTCAAAAAACGGCCCGGTCGATCTACCTAATGCGGACCGGCCAAGTACAAGTGGCGAATCAGGCTGTTATCAAACGATAATCCAATGACTCCCGTGCCAAGGTAACTATCTGAAATACTAAATGGTTTACCCTGCACGCTACTCTCTGATTATCGCCTTTGAAGGGGTGAACCTTTAGAGATAGCGGAAAATACTAGTCAATAGCGCGAGCTATTGCCGCGACCGGTAGCTGCAGTATAGGATTCTGCCCATACATTTGCAGTTCGATGACAATTTTGGGTCAATTTACGCCTCTTGGACCAAGAGCGCTTGCCCTCTGCAAGGAGTCTTTTGATCGAAATGACGTTTGTTCAAACGCACCTCTTGCATACTATGGAGGGTATGCAATACCAGGTATACATCATTCGCTGCAGCGACGGAACCTATTACACTGGTCAGACTACCGACCTCGACAAGAGGGTTCTGGCTCATAATCGTGGCAGAGGCGCTCGCTATACACGCGGACGGGGACCGGTGCACTTAGTTTACCATATCGGGGTGGCGACATTGAGGGAGGCATTTATCTTGGAGCACAAGATCAAGCGCATGTCTCGCACCGCGAAGGAGAAGTTAATTACGGCTGCTCAATCCGAGCCGAACCTTAGCACTTAGCAGTCTCAATTTGATCAAGATCTGGTGCCGCCGAAAACTATTAATAGTGGCTTCAGAAAACCATTTTGCATATTTAAGGATGTCGCAATTTCCAGCCCCTCAAGTGTTATGTCATCACCAACGCAAATAGGCGATCCTTCACTCCTTAGTGTTGAGTCGGTCACAAAAGCCTTCAGCGCAAACTTGGAGACCGGCCTGGGTGCCAATGAGGCTGCCGTCCGACTCACCCGAGACGGGAAGAATATTCTGGTGGGTACGCCGCCCATACCACGGTGGCGCAAGTTCCTGGTGCAGTTCCATGACGCGCTCATCTATCTGCTTCTAGGTGCCGTCACAATCTCATTCATTGCGTGGCAGTTGGAGGGCGCACATGGATGGCCAGTGGATTCGCTGGTGATTCTTATCATTATCATCGCTAATGCAGTTCTCGGTTATGTGCAGGAAGCACGGGCGGAGTCCGCGGTCGCAGCCTTGGCGAGTATGACGACCGTGAACTCGTCCGTACTGCGTGATGGTCAGGTTGTACGCATCCCTTCTGCCGATGTCGTGACAGGGGATATTTTGGTTCTGGGCGAGGGAGACAGTGTCGGCGCCGATGCGCGGCTCGTTTATGCAGTCAATCTTCGTGTCTCCGAGGCTTCTTTGACCGGCGAGAGCGAAGCGATTCAAAAAAATATTCAGACTCTTGCCGGAAGTGTTTTTCTCGGTGACCGATTGAACATGGTTTTCAAGGGCACCGCTGTGGCGCAGGGGATCGGTCGTGCCGTTGTAACCGCAATAGGTATGGACACCGAGATGGGAAAGATCGCCAATTTGCTGGAAGCTACCAAAGAGGAGCCTACCCCGCTGCAGAAGGAAATTGGGCGCCTGGGCAAGATGCTCGGATACGCGGTCATCGCTATTGCGATCATCGTCGTTACCACGGTAATCGCAGTCTTCGGAATCGATAGCCCCGGCGATGCCGTCACCGTGCTTCTGCTTGGTGTCTCGTTGGCGGTAGCGGCGGTTCCAGAGGGTTTGCCGGCGATTTTGTCCGTAGTGCTCGCGATTGGTGTGCAGCGGATGGCAGCGCGCCAGGCGATTGTGAAGAAACTCGCGTCAGTGGAGACATTGGGTGCCGCTTCCGTCATCTGCTCCGACAAGACCGGAACACTGACCAAGAGCGAGATGACCATTGAACGCATTGTCACCGCGTCCGGCGAGATATCACTCACTGGAAGCGGCTACCGCCCCGAAGGAACTGCATTATCTAATGGAAAAGAGAGCATTGGCCCGGACTTACTCATCGAAGCACGGCTTGTGCTTAGCGGAGGCAGCAGGGCAGGTAATGCCACACTGCGAGAGCAAGACGGCGAATGGACAATACAGGGTGACCCTACGGAGGCGGCATTTCTGGTCGCCGCGCACAAATTAGAGGGCACACAAGAGCATATCGAGCAATTTCAGCGCCAAGGTGAGATACCCTTCACCTCGGAACGTAAGCTGATGTCCACATTGAACCTCAATTCTGATACTGGACGCGTTTCGTTAGTCACCAAAGGCGCACCCGATGTCTTACTCCGTCGATGTACGCGGATACGAATTGGCGACGACACTGTCCCGCTCGACGAAGCTCGGCGCAAGAAGGCTCTGGCCGATATCGAATCGCTTTCTGCCCAAGCCTATCGAACTCTCGGAGTAGCGTACCGAAGATTTGAGGAACATCGAAACGATCTTGCCGATAACGAAGGCGTCATAGAAGAGTCGCTTGAAAACGAGTTAGTATATGTCGGCGTTGCCGGCATCATTGACCCGCTGCGACCTGAAGCCGCCGCCGCGGTCGCCGACGCCCGGCGTGCCGGCATACGCGTTATCATGATCACGGGCGACCACCCAATCACGGCAACGCGCATCGCGACCGATTTGGGAATCGTCGACACCGGCGCACGGGCCTTGACCGGAATGCAGATCGATGCGCTTGATGAAGGTGGATTCCGGGAAGCGGTTCGCGCGACGTCGGTGTACGCGCGCGTTGCGCCCCAGCATAAATTGAGAATCGTCGATGCCCTGCAAGCCGACGGCAATGTCGTTGCGATGACCGGCGACGGAGTCAATGATGCCCCGGCGCTAAAGTCTGCCGACATCGGCGTGGCGATGGGGATAACCGGAACTGAAGTCACTAAGGAAGCCGGCAAAATGATCCTTGCCGATGACAACTTCGCAACGATTGTTGCTGCAGTGCGTGAGGGACGCAAGATCTTCGACAATATCAAGAAGTTCCTGCGTTACCTGCTAAGTTCGAATATGGGTGAAGTATTCACTGTCTTTTTCGGCGTGCTCTTGACTGAAGTGATCGGGCTGACTTCCGGTGACGGTACAATTGTGCTGCCCCTGCTTGCCACCCAGATTCTTTGGATTAATCTGGTGACGGATTCAGCTCCGGCGTTGGCGATGGGAATCGATCCGGAAACCGACGATGTGATGGCACGCCCGCCGCGCAAACTCAATGATCGTGTTATTGACAGTCGAATGTGGAGGGATGTTATTATTCTCGGATTGGTGATGGCTGCAACGACGCTGTGGACAATTGACTTTTACCTTCCGGGAGGCATTGTCGAAGGTGTCAACTCGTTGGAGGTTGCGCGCACGGCCGGGTTCACCGTGCTGGTCTTCGCCCAACTTTTTAACGTTTTCAACGCACGCTCCGAATCCCGAAGCGCATTCTCCCACGCCTTTGTCAATCCGTGGTTGATCGGCGCCGTTTTGCTTGGCGTCATATTACAGATTGCGGCAGTGAACTTGTCCTTTCTGAATACCGCCTTCGGCACAGCGCCGTTGACGATTCAGCAATGGTTCTTCTGCATTCTAATGGCATCTGCCGTGTTGTGGGTGAGCGAAGGTCGCAAGTTGGTTTTTCGATGGGTGCACAAGACTGCGACTTAATCCACCATGCATCGCCAGAAAAAAAGAGCAGGACGACCGGCGCCTTCCTGCTCCTTGACTTTGCAAGTGCTGCTACCTGATTAATGGAACAGTCGATTCGCCCGCAGCTGCTCGCGTGGCATTCCCGGGCCGGTGACATGAACATCAAGCTCCCGTCCACCTTTGCACTGGAACATCGGGATATATAGCCGGTGATATCCCGGTTTTAGCGCAATCTGACCAACCACGTCGCCGCCGCCGTGCAATCCGTCATTGTCGACAACTAGCGAGTCTCCGACAAACACTTTGCTGCCGTCATCGGAACTGATCGCAAATTCATATAGTCCCTCTGTCGGTGCGAGAAAGTATCCGGCAAACGTCAGCCCAAAGTCTTCTGCGCGTGCCATCGCGGGAAGGGCAATCGAGTCCGCGATGAAACTCTCTTTTGCTTTCAACGAGTCAAATGCCGGCAGCTTCTGCCACTCGCCTTCATAATAGGCGGCAGCCAACCCAGGTTTGAGATCACTGACTGCTGATGCATTATGCGGGACAAGTTGGCGATAGGTGACGGAGGTGACGAAATGATCGTCACTACCGGGTTTGATCGCGCGCGCTTTCACGGTGCTTGTCGATGACAAGGTGATTGGCTCAACGTATGCTGCTGACTTGATCGATGGCTCCGAGCCATCAATCGTGAAGTAGATTTGTGCGCCCGGATTTGGTGTAGTCATTGATACATAAGTCGATCCGACGAAACTGCTTGAATCTGCACTGACGCGTACGAGCGTGGCGTCCAACTCATCGATCAGTAGATGAGCAGCGACTTCAGAATTGGCCAAAGGCGGTGCAACGGTCGCAGCCAGTACCTTAATACGATTGTCTTTCGGTAAGATAAGTTTGGAGTTCTCTTCCTGTAACGGGAATTCAATCAGGAACAGGTACGTGAAACGATAAGCTTCATTTTCGCCCTTGGCAGTGTGCCGATGCGAACCGTACCATGCTACGCCTTCTCTGTTGACATATCCGGGTGCAATGCCCGCGCGTTCTTCAGCGAGACGTCCACCGACCAACCGATTATTCCACTGACCGATCGGTTCCGCGTAGTCCTGAATCCCGCACTGCATCCAGTATTGAAATGTGTTTCCGTGAATTTCGAAATCTCCCTCCGTGGCTCCTCCAACGGAGCACACCAAGAGACAGAGCCGTTCGTGCTCACGATTGGAGAGGTCAAGAGTCTGACCTTGGCAAGACAAGACGTTCATCCGGCCCTGTCTTTTCGGACCGGGTACAAACGCGATATTGCGATAGATGATTTGCTCCGGCAGAAGTTCGCCAGCCAGCGTATTTCCCAGTCCGTCAAAATCGCCGTCGGTTCGATTATCATCCAGGCTAATGCCATCCTGATTGTAGGGCAGCTCTACTGCCTCTCCCATAGGAAGCACCGCATCGTTACTGGATTCAGTCTTCAACTTGACGGCGAACGCCTTCGGTTGAAAAGGTGTTAACGAGAAGTCCAGCGAATTGCCCCGGAAACTTGCCGAACCAACTTCCTCTTCAAATCCATTCACCTCACGCGCTGCCTCAATTGGGAATGCCAACTTTATTTGCGCGTTCGCGGTCCTTCCTTTCGTCTCTTTCACTCGCACAATGATTTCATCGCCGGCTTCCGACACTTTCACAGCATTGACAAAGACGTTGTCACCGGTCTTTTTGGCATCGACGCTCAGCAGCGAGAATGACTTTCCCAAGTCACCTTTGGTTTGTGCTGCTTCGAACGCCATCAGCGGCTGATTGAGACGTGCAGCCTGTTCGGGAATGTCCGACTCGCTCCAATCGCCTTTGTGAGCGCAAATCGCAAAGGTAAACTCGTGATGCCCCATATCCTGTGACTTTTCATCACCGACCCAATTCCAGCTTTCGAACACACCTGGTGTATGAATCAGTGTAAGGCGCAAGACCCCAGGTTCTGGATGATCCCAACCGTACTTGCAGTCGTTCAATATTGCCACGCCGAACTCTCCCGATCGATCGGTCAGATCCGCCCACTGATGACCCGGCACCTCGTATTTCTGCTTTGTATTCAAACTGCGCTTGATTGCTCCCAGTCCGAGGTCGTAAGTCACGCTGTCGTTGGCACAGGTCAACGGGAAAGCGACCTTTAGCAGCGTCTCCTTTTCGTACCAGTCGATCTCGTTCTTGAATTCGATGCGGTCGCTGTTGGCGACGAGGCTGATAGTGGTCTTAAATGTTGAAGCATCGGTCTTGCGGAGAATCTCGATTGATGCACGCACCGGACCGTTTTCGCTGACTTTGATTTCCACAGGATCTTTGAGGACGGCGCGCGGAGGAAGAATAATGTCTTCATATTGAATTTCCCAAGCCGGCCACTGACGCGGCTTATTGTGAATCAACTGAAATTGAATTGGGGCCGTCAAGAGTTCACGAGCCAAGACCTTATCCGTTATTGATGATATGTTGCCTGCGGAGTCTATTGTTACTACATAGCGGTGATTCTCTATCGAATTCGAAGTTATGCGGAGTTCACTTGAAGGACTCCGAACCTCGCCGGCTTGTGAAAGACTGAAAACCGCGTAACCGGCCGGCACTGCGTCGGCACTGAACATAAGATGCGTGCCGTCGATGGAAATCTGGCAATCGAGCTGGCGTCCTTTAGAATCATAAATGAAGTTGAACATCCCCTTCTCAATGCTTGAAGCGGGGAATTCTACCACGTCGTCGCGTCTTATCGCAATTGGATTATAGACTACAATCGGTGCACCATCCATTTGGGTATCAAGTTCATTCAAGACCATTGCAGACGCATTCTCCAGCGCCGCTGCAAATCGGTTCTGGCAGAGAATCTCGTCGTTCCACGAGAACTCGTACGCCTCCGGAATACTCGTACCCGTGAGATCGTCGTGGAATTGATGCCATAAGAATCTCTCCCAGGTGTCACGCAGATAATCCGTCGGATAGGGAACGCCGGCTGTCAGATGCGCGATCACCGATGCACGCTCGGCCGCATCCGCCAAAAGCTCATTCTTGCGGTTCCAGCGTTTCATCGCCGCCTGCGAGGTGTAACATCCCACGCCATGTCGCGTCATCAACAACTCGCCGTTGTAGACGGGAAGTTTGCTTTGATCGGCGCTGTTTACCAAGTCCACTAAATCGTCAGCGCCGACCGAAATGACTTTGATTGGCCCATCGCTCTTGATAGACTTCTGCAGCCAATCGACCGACAAAGACTCCGGCGAGCCGCCGGTGTCTCCTGTACCGAAATAGGTGTAGCCCGCGTGCAGTCCCGTTGTCTCACCCGATTTCGCGATCTTGCGCAGCCAGGTTGTGTCGCGGCTTAGGTCGCCCTTGATCTTGCCCGTGTAGTCTCCGGCATTCAATCCCGCGATGATTTTGGATCCGTCAACTCCCTGCCAAAGCCCTATATCAAATGGCACTCCCACGGCCGAGCCCCAGGTAAGCTTTTGCGTAGTGAAGCTCTTCAATCCGCAGTGTGCCGCTATCGAAGGCAGCGCATAACCGAAACCGAAACAGTCGGGAAGAAAAATATCGCGGCTCGTCTTGCCGAACTCCTTTTTGTAGAACCCGTTGCCGTAGAGGTTATGCCGCACCAGCGACTCAAACGAGGGGAGATTCACGTCTGCCGCATCGACCCAGCTTCCGGTAACGCGCCACTGCCCCGAATCGACGTACTTTTTCAGCTTGGCATATTCATCCGGGTAGTATTCACGGAAGAGTTTGTAGCGGAATGAACCCTCAAAGCTAAAAACGTAGTCCGGATAGATATCCATCAGCTTGAAATTCTCCCGAAACGTCAGCGGCACAAAATCGTTGATGGTGTTCTGGATTGTCCAGCGCCACTGCGTGTCGAGATGCGCAGTAGCCACGACTTTCAACTCCGGTTGTTTGGACTCCGTCGATTGAGCAAGAATCGTCGTGATTAGCAACAGCGTCAATGCCGCTGCCTGAAGAAGTCTGTGTGTGTTCATATCCCATCCCTATCAGTAAAGAAAAATCTTAGATATCAAATCGATCAAGACTCAAGTTCGCATCGACGCCATCCGCCGTTGTTTGAGCCTGTCCAATAATACCGCTCCGAGAATGACGAGTCCAAGCACAACCTTCTGTGTGTAACTCTCGACGTTCACCAAATTCATGCCGTTCTGGATGACGCCAATAATCAGTGCCCCGATCAGCGTGCCGAGAATTCGTCCTTCACCGCCGGAGAGACTCGTCCCGCCGACAACAACAGCCGCAATGACATACAACTCATAGGACAAACCGTAAGTCGGTGCGCCGCTCTTGAGTTGTGATGCCATCAATACACCGCCAAGTCCGGCGAGCATTGCACAGACTGTGTATGCGAAAAGCAATATTGCGTTCACGCGAATTCCCGCCAGTCGGGCAGCCTCGGGATTACCGCCGACCGCATAAATGTAGCGCCCCAAAGTTGTCTGCGACATTATCACGTGAGCTACTGCATATAACACGATCATCAAAATCACGGCGGTCGGAATACCGAAAAGCGGGTCCGTGCCGCGTCCCAACCAGATGAAGCTGTCCGGTATCTGATAAATTGGCCGCCCTTGTGATATGATGTAACCGATTCCCGCCGCCACCTGCATCATCGCAAGCGTTGCAATAAAGGGCGGTATTCGGAAGCGCGTAATCATCACTCCGCTGAACGCACCAACAGCGCCGCATAGTACTATCCCAATCACCGCTGCTCCGAGCATTGCTCCTGTTGCCGCAGATTCCGCTCCCCATTGGCCGATCAGCCAGGTGACAATCACGGCACACAGTGCTATCAGGCTTCCGACCGATAAGTCAATGCCTGCGGTGATGATGACAATTGTCATTCCGATTGCGATAATCGCAATCACGGTGATTTGATTGGCAACATTTCGAATATTCTCCGCTAACAAGAAGGTCGGCCAGCGTTGCGATAGTGGTGTGACAATTTCCGCCGACTGCAGCGAAGCTACCTGTGTCTTGATTGCCATTACGACCGACGCGACGGCGTTCGTTGTCGCGATCACCAGGCGGTTGCCGGACGAGTTCACGGACTCTACCAGGAATGCGCGAATCACCTGCGGGTCGCCATTGACAACGTCAACTTTGGCGTTAGTTATTCGTTTGGACACTTCAAGCGTGAAGAGGCTATCCTGCGAGCTGCTGGAACCAACCGCAATGATTTTCGTTGATGCCGGTAACCGATAGAGTTGCGTTTCATATACTGATTCCGCGGCTGCCTTGCCGGTGGGAAACTGTTCGTCGAGTGTCAAAATCGAAAATAGGACACACAACAACAGCAGGACGCCAAGCATACCATAATCTGATATCCATCGCCTTAATCGCGCCCGATCAGAAACACTGCTGCTGTTCATTTGTTTGTTCTCACCGAACTTTCTCTTTGTCAGACTGCCAGAGCCATTAAATCTTCTTGCTTCGCTGACCTGACGTCGGTTATCTCTCCGGCCAGCTGTCCGCGACGCATCACCAAAATTCGGTCACAAATTCCCAGCAGCTCCGGCAACTCCGATGACACTACAATTACAACCTTGCCCTGCAGTGCCAATTCGCCAATGAGCAAGTACATCTCATATTTCGCGCCAACATCAATGCCGCGCGTCGGCTCGTCAAAAATCACCACCTGCGAGTTTGTCTCGAGCCACCTTGCGACCAGCAATTTCTGCTGATTGCCGCCGGAAAGATTTTCGGCAAGTTGTTCTGCGTCTGATATTCGAATCTTGAGATTCTCTACGTGCCTTTGAAAGCGGCTCAATTCCTTCGTCTTCTTGAGGAATCCGAGCCTCGACCACGTTTTGAGATTGGGGAGAGCAAAGTTGTCCTTGGCGGCTGCCCGGAGTATCAAACCCTGTGCCTTGCGGTCTTCAGTTAACAAGCAGATTCCATTGGCTATCGCCTCGCGCGGTGAACCGATCTTCACCGTTTTCCCGTCAAGCGCGACTGTTCCGCACTCAAGCTTGTCCGCGCCAAAAATCAGCCGAACGACTTCCGTCCGCCCTGCACCCATCAGACCCGCAAGTCCCACAATCTCGCCGCGATGAGCAGTAAATGACACATCCTGAACAATGCCTGCTCCAAAATTGCAGACCTCAAGGCCCATTGCTTGCCGCTCGGTTATTGCTCGGGGATACTCATCCTCGATGGCGCGTCCCACCATCAGCTCAATTAGCTGTTGTCTCGTAAACTCCGATGTTGCCCGCGTCGCAATGGTGGAACCATCGCGCAGAACCGTAATCCGGTCGGCAATTTCGAATACTTCATCGAGGCGGTGACTGATAAAGATCATCCCGATCCCTTGCTCCGCCAGTTCTCGCAACACGGCGAATAATGCTTTGACTTCCGTAGGGGTGAGTGCCGCCGTTGGTTCATCCATGACCAGAACCTTTGCATCGCTCGCCAATGCACGGGCGATTTCTACCAATTGCTGCTGCGCAATCGTCAACTCTGCCACCTGAGTTTCGACATCGATATATAGTCCAAGTCGCGACAGTATTATTTCGGCCCTCACCGTCTCTTCATTGGAGTTGAGAAATCCCACACGAGACTTCTCGCGCCCCAAGAACAGGTTCGCGCGAACACTCAAAGCGGGAATCAGTGTGAATTCTTGGTAAATGGTGGCAAGCTGGGCACGCTGGGCTTCTTGAGGTGAGTCAAAACTGATAGGAGATCCGTACAGTTCGATTGTGCCGCCGTCTTGATGTTGCACTCCAGTGAGGATCTTGATCAGCGTGCTTTTGCCAGCGCCGTTCTCTCCAACCAGTGCATGCACCTCGCCCGCTTTCAAATCAAACGAGGCACTGGCAAGTGCGACGACGCCGGGGAAGTTCTTCTTAATCCCCGCCATCCGCAGGAGGCAACTATCGCTATTGGGCATCGGCCTGGGTGAATAATGCACAGGGAATCAAAGTCATTGGTTCGACCGTTCCACCGGCGGCATACGTCCGTATTGCCTCGATTGTTTTCATTCCGATTTCGCGCGGTCGCTGAATTACGTCCGCAAAAATCTTGCCTTCCTTAATTGCCGCTCGCGCCTCCGGAACAGCATCAAATCCGATGATCTTGACTGTTCCCTGCTTTCCCGCTTTCTCGATCGCAGCCAATGCACCAAGAGCTGAATCGTCATTGATACCAAATACAGCTGCCAAATCCGGGTGAGATTGCAGGATATCCTCTGTTGTGCGAAACGCCTGATCTTTCATGCCGCGCCCCGAGAGCTTAGCCGCCACAACGATGTCAGGATAGTTGGCGATTTCTTCTTCGAATCCCTTGACTCGTTGGATCACCGACTCAACCTCGGGGTGGTCGATAATTGCAACCTTGCCGCGGCCGTTGATTGCCTGCGCTACGGCTTGTGCCGCCAGTCGCCCTCCTTCAATATTGTCCGACGCCACGTGCGTAATGACCGTGGCATATTCCGCCAAACAGGCAATATCTGCCGTAAACACCGGAATGCCCGCGTCATTAGCTGCTTTGATCGAAGTGCCGATTGATTTCGAATCACATGGCGAGACAATGATTGCGTTCACCTTGCGAACGATGAAGTCTTGTATCTGGTCCTTCTGTCTGGCAACATCAAATTCACCGGCATTGATCAGCAGTTCATAACCTGCAGCCTTCGCAGCTTCCTGAAGTCCGGCTTCTAGATCTTGGTAAAACGGATGAGTCCGCGTTAGCAATGAGACACCAATTGTGAACTTCGCACCGGCCCCTTGCTGCTGGGTCCCCTCGTTTTCCTTCTTGCTGCAACTGAACAAAACCACGAGCGCCGCAACTGCGGCCAACCCGACCAGAAATTTGCCTTTACTTCCCATGATGACCTCTGTATTGACGTGCCCCGGATATGCCGGCGCGGTTTAGAGTGCCTTACCCGTCAACTAAGTTACTGAATCGTGGACTCTTGCGCAAACGATTTGGTGGACGCTGGGCTGTTCGAATGCGATTGACAAATCCACCTGGTGTCGCCATAGTGGAGCAGAATCTGACTCAATTAAGGAGAAAGCAATGCTTACAGATTGGAAGACAACTATCTGGCAGCAGTTTGGTGCCAGTATCGACATGCTTGAGAACGCCATTCGCGCTTGCCCAACCGAAGTTTGGGGCGAACGCTCCGAACCATCCGAATTTTGGTATATCGCCTCGCATACCCTTTTCTGGCTTGATTTCTATCTCACCGAATATGGCCTGGAGTTTGCCCCGCCTGCTCCGTTCGGCTTGGAGGAGCTTGACCCTGCCGGTGTCATCCCCCCTCGCGCATACTCACCAGCTGAATTGCTGACCTACCTGGAATACGGCCGCAACAAGTGCCGCGTAGCTATTCAGGCGTTGACCGATGACAATATGCACAAACCATGCGGATCAAAGCGTCCCGGGTTGTCCAATGTCGAACTTTTGCTCTACAACATGCGGCACGTCCAGCACCATGCTGCTCAACTGAATCTTCTGCTTAGGCAGAAAATTGACTCGGCTCCAAATTGGGTGGGGAAGACCAAGAAATCACTCGTGTGAGAGATTAGGCTGACTTGCGAACCTTGGCGAGTGCTTCTTCATAGACCTGCTTAAGCCGTTCCGGCCTGTCCAGCGACACTTCAAGGTCGCGCAGAAGCCCATCTCGCAGGTCGTAGATCCAGCCGTGAATGACGAGTTCTTGTTTGCGGCTCCAAGCTTCCCGAATGATCGTCGAATCGCAGATGTTTACAACCTGCTCAATAATGTTTAGTTCGCAAAGACGACTCCATCGCTGCTCGACGGTCGAGAACTCGTTTAACATTGTCAGATGCTTATTTTGAATGTTCTTGATGTGAGCCAGCCAGTCGTCGACGATACCGTGATTTTCATTAAGTAACGCCGATCTAACGCCGCCGCACCCGTAATGACCACAAACGATAATGTGCTTTACCTTGAGTACTTCCACCGCGAACTGAATTACCGCCAGACAATTCGTGTCATCAGCTACAACGATGTTGGCGATATTGCGATGGACGAATACCTCTCCCGGATTCAAACCAGTGATTTGATTTGCCGGTACGCGGCTATCCGAGCAACCGATCCAAAGGTATTCAGGAGACTGAATCGCTGCAAGACGACGAAAAAACTCCGGGTCCTGCGCAGTCATCCTCGCAGCCCATTCTCGGTTATTGGCGAATAATTGCGGCAGATATTCCATTAAATCAACTCCGGAAATCCGGATTCCTCAGGCGAGGACTCCGAAACTAGCAACCAAATCTACGCATTGGACAAGTCGAATCCAAGAATTTCCTCACCGAGCAACAATACCACAAGCCGATAATTGGCAGTCAATTGCGCGAGCGCGGTCAGCTGCTTTAGTGAATTTACCGCAAGTTCTGCAAAAAGTCGATTTTCACGTTATCACTTCCAACCACTTTCTGCGCGTTCTGGGGTGAGAAGCTTATCAAACAGTTTACACCTTTTGTAAGGAGAAAGTCATGTTGAATCAATTTATCAGAAACACACGGATGGCGCAGTTTTTCACCGCGATGTCTCTTGCCCTCGTCATGTTTGTCGGCTGCAGTTCGGACAACAATCCTGCTGGACCTGCCGAGGAGCCGACGCCGACTGTCAAAAAACCTGTCAGTATCGTTATCACCAGTATTGAAGTTACCAACATCAAGAACAAGGACTGGGATCCCTCGGAGCTCATTTCTGCGTGGAAGAAGGCTGATCTTTTTGTCACTCTGAAACGAAACGGTGCGAGCTCCAACGACTTCACTTCAGATGTCCGCGAGAACGTGTCCGCCACTTCAAACCAGACATTCACCAAGACCGGCGTGTTACTGGGAAAGAACCTCCCGCTAACTTATCTATTCGTCGACAAACTGACGGTTCAAGTCTGGGACAAGGAAGTCTTCACGAATGAACTGATTGCAACCATCAACTTCAATGCTTCCAGTCTCTACAAAAACGACGAAGCAACGACCTTTGCGGCTACACTGACAGGCTCAAATGAAGTCAAGATCGTTGTCCGCGGTCAATGGAAGTATTAAGCTACTTAGCCGACAACCATCCAGTTTCATTCAAGCGAGCCGCGAACCACAAAGACGCGGCTCGCTATTCGCGTTAGTTACTGCTCGGCAATTGGCGCGTATTTCGCAGCCAGGTCGGGCTTGCCCCAACTTTGATACAATTCTACCAAAGTCTTCGCTGCACGTTTCGTCCGCATATCGTCATCCCCAAACTGAACAGAGATCAATCTAAATCCATCAATTAACAACGGTTCTGCCTCCTCCCAAATGCCTAAATTCCGAAGGCACTCACCAAAATTCGTCATCGAAATACCGGTCTGCCAATGCTCATTTCCAAGAGACTTTCTCCGAACGAGAAGTGCTTCTTCAAGGTACGCTGTTGCCGACTCCGGTTGATTGGTCGCCATGAAGTTACGTCCAATCCCGTTGGCCGGTACAGCGTGTTGAGGGTGATACGGTGGGAAGTTCTTCTTGAAGATGTGTTCAATACGTCGATATAGCGAGTCGGAGCGAGCATATTGACCGTGGCGGTAGGCGATTTCGGCCACACTGGACAACAGACCGGCTGCGTGGACGTGATCATCTCCGAACAATTTTCTCACAATCTCTTGTGCACGAACGTAGGTCGATTCAGCCTCATTGAGTCTGCCCATTTCAATCATCAATCCACCCATCGCTCCGAGTGCAGCGGCCGTCTCGGCATGATACCCCCCACGTATGCGGGCAGTAATCTCAACTGATTCACGCAACATCGGTTCTGCCGCGGCAAAATCTCTCCGATTGTAAAGGAGCCTTCCGAGATTATTCAGACTGTGAGCAATGTCTTCGTGCGTGTCGCCAAAAAGCATCCTTCTGGTCGCCAGGGCTTCGCGAAGTAGTTGCTCGGCTTCATCAAGCTTACCTTGGTGACGCAATGCCCGCCCGAGTTCAGTCTTGATCTCGGCTGATAGTGAATCCGCTTCTCCATACAGACTCTCTTGGATCTCAAGCGCAGTCGAATAATGAACCACCGCTGAATCGTAATTTCCGCTGGCATCCTCGATCATGCCCAATAGCTGCAAGGTAGATGCCACTTCGTGGCTGTTATCGCCGAATTGCGATTTACGAATGCTGTGAGCTTGTCGTGTCAGGTCCCGGGCTTGATCCAATTGTGACATGTTCAAGTAGATCGATCCGAGCAGTTGCATCATATCCGCCTGCGTTTCCGGCTGTCCCGACAATTCCGTCGCCAAACGCACGGCACCGCTATCAAGCAGCTCCCGGGCAGTTACCGATGACCCTTGCGACTCGTTTGGGTCGGCGAGGTTGAATATCCCGGTCAAGAATCGGGAGACCTCCTGCGCTTTGCTTGCTTCCAGACGGGCGCGGTCTCTTTCCTGGGATAGCTGAATCGTATAGTAGATTACCAGCGTCACTAAAGCACAGAACGACATTGTAGCGCCAATCAGTAGTCTGCGATGGCGTCCAATGAACTTTGCAGCTCGATATGACATTGTGTCGGGACGCGCCGTAATCGGTAATCCGGCGAGATGGCGGCGGATATCGTCGTGCAGTTGCTCCGCAGAGTGATAGCGGCGGTCGACGTCTTGCCGCAATGCTTTGAGACAGATATTGTCCAAGTCACCGGCCAATCGTCGCCGCAATTGACGGATGTCTGTTCTGCGGACCAACCCCGTCTTTTTTGAAGATTCTAATCCACGTTCTGCGGCCGCCGATTCTGCCGCCAGACTCTGGCTTGGTTTTTTTGGATCAGTAGTTTCAAGTGTGAGACCAATCTGGGCAGGGAAGCGGCCACTGCCTCGATGTGGCGATGTCCCGGTGAGTAACTGGTAGAGAATTACGCCCAGCGAATAAACGTCAGATGCCGTCGTTACCGGTTCGCCCGCAATTTGCTCCGGTGAGGCATACTCCGGTGTCATGATGCGCATTCCCGTCCTTGTCAGTGCGGGATAACTGACTGACTCCGAGTCCGAACTAATCACTTTGGCGATTCCAAAGTCCAGAAGTTTGATTTCTCCTTCAGCTGTTACCAGAATATTGCTCGGCTTGAGATCGCGATGCACCACCAGACTGCGTTGGGCAAATGCAACCGTTTCGCAGACCTTCAGGAATAGACGCAGGCGATCATCAATCGACAACATCCGTAGATCGCAATAGGCATCAATCGGTCGACCTTCGACATACTCCATGACGAAGTAGGGTCGCCCGTCGGTCGTGACGCCACCCCCCAATAGCATTGCGATATTGGGATGCTGCAGCCGCGCCAAAATCTGTCGCTCCCTTTGAAATCGCTTCACAATTTCGTCGGAGTCCATTCCACGCTTAACCAGCTTTATTGCGACCTGCTGCTGAAACTCGCCATCGGCACGTTCCGCCGCGAGCACCACACCCATACCGCCGGCTCCGATTTCACCGGTCACGTGGTAGTCCCCGATCTGCTTGCCAACCCACGACTCCGACTCTGGAATTACCAAAGCATCGGCCGCCAAGCCGCCGAGGAGGCTATGTGGCATTTCATCAGCCGCTAACAATTTGTTGACTTCATCGAGCAGTCCTGTATCCGAACCGCACGCACTCGCCAGATAATTATCCCGCTCAAGAGCAGGCAGGTCGACCGCAGTTTGAAATATCTCCTCGATTTGTTGCCAGCGCTTTGCGTCCACTAATTCCCTTCCTTGAACGTGCAATTATCCGAAGAGAAATGTCTACTCCGGCGCTGCATCAGTCTCTGCAGCTCCCAGAGCTACGGTCAGCCATGCCTTGGCCATCCGCCAATCGCGGCGAACAGTCGGGATCGATACACCCAATACTTCAGCAATCTCTTCGTGGGTCAATCCACCGAAGAATTGGTACTCTACGATTTGTGCTTGCCGTGCACTTCGACGCTTGAGCTGCTCCAGCGCTATATCCAGTGCAACAATCTCTTCTGCCCGGGCCTCGCGCGAATGCAGCTCTTCGTCGTACGTCACCAAGGCGACATTGCCGCCGCGTTTGTCGGCTATCCGGCGACGCGCGTAGTCAATCAGAATCCGCCGCATGGCCTGCGCGGCGATCGCCATGAAATGCGCTCGATTCTGCCAGGCGACCTCCCTCTGATCGATCAATTTGAGATAGGCTTCATGCACCAGGCCGGTGGCATTGAGAGTATGGTTTGGCCGCTCGCCCTTTAGCTGGTGCTGCGCCAGCTTCCGCAATTCTTGATAGACCAGCGGAAGCAGTGAATCTACGGCGGACTTGTCTCCCCCGGCGATTTGCTCTAGCAGTAGTGTTATTTGAATGTTCTGGTCGGACATGACTACTTCCGTCAAGAATTGATCGAGGAATATGGTTCTATATAGGTCAATTTCAGTTATGACGCCTGTTTTTGCAATCAGAAATTCGAATCATTCGGATACTCCACTTGGTTCTGAATGCGATACGGGAAATTGCAGTCATGCAGCGACGGGAGTCAATTGACTCTGTGCGTATAGCTTACAATTCGCTCAAACGAATTGGGAACCCGGAGCATATACCTATTAGAGCAATACTGATCGCCAAATTTGACTGTGACTCATTTGAAGTGCGCTGGCGAATCTCGAAGTTACAATTTGAATCCTCTTGTTGAAACTGTAACCGCACCACCCTGAAGTGCGTGCCTTGCTCGACCTTTAGGCACTTTGATAGTAGAGTCTGTTTACGGACGACATCCGATGAAACTCCGGCAACGCGCAACGCCTCGGTGTTGGCGACTGTCATTTGCTGAGGAGGCTCGGTATGAGAAATGCAGACGACGACAGAAACGCGCCGCTCGACTTGATCGAGATTCCGGAGCGAATAGAGTCTAGCCGTATTGGCTCGGAGTACCATAGTACTCCGGTCGACTCATTCTCACTGGCAAAAATTATTTGCCAAGTGGCCGACGGATCAAAGTTGGTAGTCGTTTCCAACCGGGAACCGATAATCCACGAATCAGTCGGCACCGGCTACCGGGAAGTCCGTCCGGCAAGCGGAATGGTAACTGGACTCGAGCCGATCCTGCGCGCCGTTAACGGTACCTGGATTGCCCACGGTTCTGGTTCTGCAGATCGACGAACCGTCGATAGGGGCGATCGCGTAGTTGTACCCAAACATGATCCCAAGTATACACTTCGCCGCGTCTGGTTAACGAGTCGGGAAGAACTCGGGTACTATGACGGGGTTGCCAACAATGCGATCTGGCCCCTCTGCCATATTGCCTATGCACGACCGACGTTCTCTCGCGCCGATTGGGAAACCTACCGTAGAGTAAACGAAAAGTTCTGCGCAGCCGTCCTTGAGGAAGTTGAACTGGAATCGGCGATCGTGTTCATTCAAGATTATCACCTTGCCTTGCTCCCGCGTATGCTGAAGAATCATCGTCCCGACCTTACACTGGTGCACTTCTGGCATATACCGTGGCCAAACGCTGAAGCCTTCCGAATAATGCCGTGGGGCGAAGAACTGCTGGATGGTCTCTTAGGAAATGACCTCCTGGGGTTCCACATCCAATACCACTGCAATAATTTCCTTGATACTGTCGATGCCACGATCGAATCGCGTGTCGATCGCGAACATTTCCGAATATTCCGCGGCGGGAAAATGACGTATGTTCGACCGTTTCCAATAAGCGTTGATATTAATCAGATTGCTGCAGATGCAGGGGATGAAAGGGTCTCTCTGCGTGCTCAAGAGATTCTTGCCGAGATCGACTGCACAAACGCCGAACAGACGCTGCTTGTCGGCGTCGATCGCCTCGACTACACTAAGGGCATCCCCGAGCGACTTCGAGCCTTCGACCAACTACTTCACGGAAACTCCGATTTACACGGCAAAGTGACTCTCTTGCAGCTCGCCGCTCCCAGTCGCACAGGTGTGGACAAGTATCGTCGTTTGGACTCAAAGGTTGAGGCGCTCGTCGACGAAGTCAACCAGAAGTACCGAAATGGACGGTGGCTGCCAATTAGATTCCTGCGTGGCCATCACGATTACACAACAGTCCTTGCAGCCTATCAGTTGGCGCATACGCTCCTTGTAACTTCCGTCCACGACGGAATGAATCTTGTCGCAAAGGAATTCATCGCCTCGCGTATTGACGGAGATGGTGTGTTATTGCTATCTCGCTACACCGGCGCGGCACGCGAGCTTATCGATGCAATCCAAGTGAATCCTTACGACACAGATGAAGTTGCTTCTTCTCTATATGCAGCCCTGGTTATGAATGAGACCGAACGACGCGAGCGAATGACTCGCATGCGTCGGCTTGTGAGCGCTAACAACATCTATGGATGGGGGAGCAGTATTTTCGAAGAAATTCGACGGATCCAGTCGATTCTGGCGGCTGAACGCGAGAATCCGAAGTGAAGCAACTTTGGGTTTTCGACTTTGACGGCACATTATCCGACCTCGTTCCCAATCGAGCTGTGGCGGCTATTTTGCCGGATTCTCAACTAATGCTGGAGGAATTGTCATCGCGCCCCAACACAGCCGTTGCGATTCTGACAAGTCGTACTCTTGAAGACCTTCGACACAGAGTCGACAATCCAGACCTCTTTCTTGGCGGTACAAGCGGGTTGTTTTGGCAGAGTCCACAACAGACGGTCACGGTCGCCAATCCATTGGCTAAGGAGCGAGCCGTGCGACTCCGCGACCGAGCCTTGCCGAAACTGCGCGAAATGTTGCAACCATTTGAAATCGACTTGGAGGACAAATTCGTGTCTGTAACTATTCACTTCCGTGGTCTCGAAGCCGACATGCATCCCCGTCTCCTTAATACTCTGAAGGTGTTCGCTTCCGCTCACAATCTGGACCTTTTTCCGGGACCATTTGCGCACGAAATTCCACTCGATTCGATGATCAACAAAGCTGAAGGACTTCGCGCACTATTTGACCTACATCCTGACGCATTTGACGTCAAAATGACAACCTTCGCAGGTGACGACACAAATGATGCTGAAGCGATGTCGTGGTTGATCGAAAATGGCGGACAGGCAATTGTCGTAGACAATCGCATAGAAGTACCTGGTGCCTACAGGGTTGAAAATCCATTGGGACTCGTCCACCTGATACTGCTCAAGCTTGCACCAACTTCTTGTTGAGGAGAAAGGAAACATGGCAAAATCAACTCCTTTCAGAGTCATGGATTGCGCCCTACTGACGCGAATGAGTGGTCTACCGCCGGTTGTCAATCTGCGAGAACTGCGCGATCGCGTCAGCGTCTGCGCCGAAGACGTCATCTACCATCACTTTTGTGAGACCTGGTTACGACCCACGTTTGACAATCCCGACTATCGCAATGACCTCGCCCTTTGGGCAAAAAACGGGCTACTTGATCGAGTACTCGCCGAACGACTGGCCATTATTGATCCTTACGATTACGGTTCGATTGAACTGCTTCGAACTCATTTGATCGACATTTTCGAGGATCGGTTGGGCGAGCTTCAACCATGGGTGCCGATGGTTCGTGCCGGGAATGAATTTTACTTCATGCAAGCAACGACAGTCGTCTTTGATACGGGCGAACAAGTCAGTCGAGCCAAAGACCTGGCTGCTGTCGTTGAACGAATGACAAACGGTAGTGTGTACTTTCATTTCTTGGATGCTCGCCGGCGTTCATCTGATCACCTCGATGATTTCAGCACATGGTTGCTCGCGTCAAATTCGGGACATCATGATACAATCACTGCATTGCAGGGTATTGACTTCTACTTCAGCGATTTGGACGAAATCCGTCGAGAGATCGTGGAAGTATTGAAGGGAATTGGTGGCCGAAAGTGAAGAGAACATTGTCGGCATACGAGAGCATTGTTGGCGTGGGTACGATTCGGCAGCTTCTCCGACTGGGCGAGCGATTGGAAAACGCCCGGGTCGTCCATGTGAATTCAACTCGGCAGGGCGGTGGAGTAGCTGAAATCTTAGATTGGCTCGTGCCTCTTATGCGCGACGTCGGCCTCGATGCCTCTTGGGAGGTCATTGATGGCAATTCTCGATTCTTTGAGATCACCAAGTCGATTCATAATGGACTGCAGGGTCAGCCCGTAAATTTGAGCAAACGAGACTGGGAGCTTTATTGGGAAACAAACAATTCGAATGCCGTGCGACTTCGTCCGATTCTGGAGGATGCCGACATCGTGATCATTCACGACCCGCAACCCGCTGCGTTGTTGGGCTTGTGTCCGAATCGTCGCGGTAAGTGGATTTGGCGTGCTCACATTGATATCAGCCGACCGTATCGCCCGGTGTGGCGCGCTCTTCGAAGTCATGTCGAGAATTATGACGCCAGCATTTTCTCAATTGCTGAATTTGCTCAACCTCTGTGTCATCCGCAGGTGCTCGTCGCACCCAGTATTGATCCGCTTAGTGAAAAGAACCGGGAACTCACGCAGGAAGAAATCGACCTTGTGCGTATTGAATTCGGTTTGGATACTAGTCGACCAATTCTCACCCAGATCTCCCGCTTTGATCGATTCAAGGACCCGCTCGGCGTCATCCAGGCATTCCAACTGGTGAAACACGCAGTGCCGGCGCAACTAGTATTAGCCGGTGGTGGCGCCAATGACGACCCGGAAGGTCAGGCCGTTCTCGACGAGGTGCTCGCCGCTGCAAACAATGACCCGGATATTCACGTCTTGTTGCTTCCGCCCGATGCCAATCGGACCATCAATGCATTACAGCGACTTTCCGATATAATAATCCAGAAGTCAACGCGCGAGGGCTTTGGGCTAACCGTTACTGAAGGCATGTGGAAAGGCAAACCTGTAATTGGCGGAGACACCGGTGGTATTCGCCTGCAAGTTATCAACTTTCATACTGGATTCTTAGTGAATTCCCCTGAAGGCGCAGCCCATCGCATTCGTTACCTGTTGCACCATCGAAAGCGTCTGGCGGAAATGGGTGAAATCGCCCGTGACTTCACGCGCAGGAGCTTCCTGCTAACACGTCATTTGCGCGAGTATCTTACACTCATCCTGGCACTCAGAAGCGGCAACGGCGAAAGAGTGCTTTATATTTAGTCGACTTCTGCCCAAAAACGCGCCTTCTCGCCAGAACCTGTCAATTCCATATCTCGTCGGTTCAGTAAATTACCTTCTTGCCTTGTGGAATTTGAACAATTTAATTTCCACTCACACTCGTGATTCGTCTGACATCTGAAGATTACTGAAGTCAATTCCTGAACCGCTACAGGTGAATCTCGACAATTACAGCAATGTGGCACAAAACAGAAACTCGTTCAACTCGAAAGGAGATTTATATGGCTTACAAACCTGGACGGACCAAGTGGGGAGATATCGTTCTTAAGCGAGGCTACTCACTCAATCCGGAAACCCCCGCCCAACTTGCGGCATTTCTGATAGACACGATGAATAAGGAGTCCGATGGGGAAGCACTGACTCTTAGAGCCATCAACGAAATCGCCGATTCTGGACCAGCTGGCCAGCAGTTGCTTGAGGATACTCGTCGGCGCGATGATTACTGGTTTGCCGGTCGTTCGGTGGCGGCACTGGCTCATTCGGTGGCCCGAATTCGTGCTATGATCGCCGGTCGTCTCGGCCGTTAAGTTCTAACGACGAGCACTACAACCAGGAAAATTGAACGTGCTCATTGCCGGCAGCTCGTTTCGCACGGATTGGCCACTTTTAACGCTGGAATTTCTGTCGCAACTTCGCTTAACTTTGGTCAGGTATCATGACCGAAGAGGAGAATGCGATGACTTCCGCCATCACGCCAATCAATCCGAAATCGCTCGACGAAAACGTCTTCAAACTGGTAGCCGACGATTGGATGCTCGTTACCGCAGGCGATTTGACTTCATACAATACTATGACTGCCTCTTGGGGGACGATGGGGGAGCTCTGGAACAAGATGATCTGTATCTGTTTCGTCCGTCCAACCCGACACACATACAACTTCATGGAAAAGGCCGATGCTTTCACACTAAGCGTATTTGCTGAAGAGTTTCGGTCAATCTTGAACTATTGCGGCAAGGTCTCGGGACGCGATGTCGATAAGATGCAAATCCCCGGATTGACCCCCAAAGAATCCGAAAGCGGGTCAGTATACTTCGAAGAAGCAAGACTAGTATTTGACTGTCGCAAAATCTATGTCGACGAGCTCGATCCCACGCGTTTTTTGGCACCCGAAATTCACGAGTGTTACCCCAAGAAAGACTATCATCGCATGTATATAGGTGAGATTATCGCTTGCTTGCGCAGGGAACAGGTCTGATTCGTGACTGGTCTTGGGCAACAGAAAAGCCGGGTCAAGTACAAACCCGGCTAGTCATATTTTCCATGAGTATACTGCTATGCCGGTGGTGGCGCCGATGCGACATTTGCACTGCGGTAAATACCCGTTTGTGCCTTCTGTGCTTTCTTGCGCACTTCTGAATCCAGAATCGCCTTGCGCATCCGTACTGACTTGGGTGTGACTTCGACCAATTCGTCTGGTCCGATCCACTCCATCGCCTGCTCAAGTGTCAGCTTGCGCGGCACATCCAGCGCCACACCGATATCCTTGGTCGATGAGCGATGGTTGGTCAAAGCTTTCTTTTTCGTCGGATTGCAGGGTAGATCATCCGGCCGGGAATTTTCGCCGATGATTTGCCCGTTGTAAACGCGATCAGTCGGCTCGACAAAGATTACTGCCCGCTCCTGGAGTCCCTCAATCGCATATGCCGTCGCGATGCCGGTTTCCATACTGATGACCGATCCACGGCTGCGCGAAACGATATCACCGCGCCACGGACCGTAGCCGACAAAGCGCGAGGCCATGATGCCCATTCCGCGGGTGTCGGTCAAAAACTCATTCCGATAACCAATCAACCCGCGCGTCGAGATCTCAAACTCAATGCGCACAACGCTTGTTCCGGCATTTTCGACCGCCCGAAGTTCGCCTTTGCGGCGTGCCAGCTTCTCGATCACGATCCCTTGGTATTCTTCCGGCACATCAATAATCAATTGCTCGATTGGTTCCAGTGTGTTGCCGTTCTTATCTTCATGGGTAATTACTTCCGGTCGGGAGATGCAGAACTCGAGGCCTTCGCGGCGCATTTCTTCGATCAGGATTGCCAAATGCAATTCGCCGCGTCCGGACACCTTAACTCCATCGGAACGCCCAAGGTCCTCCATCCGCAAGGCGACATTGACGCGCAGTTCCCGTGTCAAACGCTCTTTCAATTGCCGCAACATGATTGCCGTGCCTTCAGCGCCCGAGAACGGGCCGGTATTGACTAAGAAGAACATCGATACCGTCGGCTCTTCGATTTCCAGGGGTTTCAAGGCTGCTGCCGAATCCTCAAGCTCGGAAAACGTGTCGCCGATTCCAATCTCACCGGGTCCTGCCAACCAGACGATATCGCCGGCGCTGATCTTGTCGGCTTCCATTCGCGAAAGTCCGCGCGTCACCCACAGGTGAACGCACTTTTCCTTCGACGTATTTACCAAGTCCCAGCCTTCATCCTGATTGCCTGGATCCTTCCAACGTTGCACAAACTGGGTAAATTCATCACCCTTACTGATCGAGCCCCGGAGTACGCGACCGCACCCGATCTGACCGATATAATCATTCCAAGCGAGTGTCGATACCTGCATCAAGAACGGTCCATCTTGGTCAACATTAGGATGTGGGACATGCTTGACGACAGTCTGGAAAAGCGCATCCATACCCGTGTGCTCTTCTTTGTCCAGGTCGTTGACAAACCAACCGTCAAGTCCCGAACCATACAACACTGGAAAATGTGCCTGCTCGTCGGTGGCGCCAAGATCGAGAAACAAATCAAAAGTCTTGTTCAAAGCGTAATCGGGACGCGCGTTCGGGCGATCCACTTTATTGATGATCACAATTGGCTTGAGTCCCAGACGGAGGGCGCGCATCAACACGTACCGTGTCTGCGGCATTGGTCCTTCGTTGGCATCAACCAACAGTAGTACCGAATCGACCATGGAGAGCACCCGCTCAACCTCACCCGAAAAATCGGCATGGCCGGGGGTATCAATAATATTGATGAGATAGTTATTCCATTCGACGGTGCAGTGCTTTGCGCGGATTGTAATTCCGCGTTCGCGCTCCAGGGCATTATTGTCCATCAGGCGCTCGGCAACGTGTTGATTGTCGCGAAACGTATGAGCCGCGCGAAATACCGAGTCAATCAGAGTCGTCTTGCCGTGATCAATGTGTGCAACAATGGCCAAATTGCGAATGCGTTCGACTGGAATCATACTACGAAAAAACCTCTCAAAGCGCGGGTCGGTTCCCGCTTGGATGAATATAATGCGCGATAGCCCGCCGGTCGATCTGGTCGAAGCTGGGTCATGCAATAAAAAACCCGCATCGGCGATGTGCCGACCGGGTCAGAACATAGTTATCTATGATACAGCTAAAATTACGATTTTGCAAGTAAATAATGCAACGAAGGAAGCCGGTTGGAAGTTGTGTTCACTAAGCTAGAGCCGTATTGTCAGGCAGAATATGTCGTGTTCTATTCTTTCAGTAGCCCATTTACTTCGACTTTGGCAGTCTCTATGTGTAATTCCTGTAATGACTTAACATGAATATTCCCCGATCTTAGAGCCTTCACTGCCTCAACTGCCGCCGCGGCACCAGACAGGGTGGTAATGCAGGGTACATTGTGTTGGATAGCCGCGGTCCGAATCGCCCAGCCATCCTTGAACGAGGATTCCCCCAGCGGCGTATTGATGATCAACCCGACCTGACCGCTCTTAATGACATCCACGAAATTAGGTCGTCCCTCGCTCACCTTGGCAACAGCCTCGACTTCCACTCCCATATCGCGCAGGAAAGACGCCGTTCCCGAAGTCGCCAGAATCGTGAATCCCATCGCCGCGAATTTTCGCGCCACAGTTAGGGCGTTACGCTTGTCCAGATCGTTCACACTGAAGAGGATACTACCCGAATTCGGCAGCCGCAGGCCAGCCGCCAATTGTGCTTTATAAAACGCCGTGCCGAAATCCTCGCCGATCCCCATCACCTCGCCGGTTGAGCGCATCTCCGGGGACAATTTCGGGTCGACACCGGGGAACTTCACAAACGGAAAGACCGGAGTCTTAACGTAATATCGTGATACCTGTAGGTCATCTGCAATTCCCAGATCCTTGAGAGTCTTACCCAGCATTAAACGAGTTGCAACCTTTACCAACGGCACACCTGTCGCCTTGGCTACATATGGCACCGTTCGAGATGCCCGCGGATTGACTTCCAGCACATATATCTCGCCTCCGGCAATCGCGAACTGCACGTTCATCATCCCGACAACGCCAAGTTCAATCGCCATCCTTCTGGTCAGTGTGCGAATTTCCTCCAGATGCCCGGCGCTAATCATGTATGTCGGCAACACCGAACTCGAATCACCGCTGTGTACGCCAGCTTCTTCAATGTGCTGCATAATTCCGGCGATGACACACTCCGTGCCATCGGACAGGGCGTCAACATCCACTTCAAACGCGTCTTCCAGGAACTCATCGACTAGCACCGCTTGCCCCGGTGCTGCATCAAATGCGGCCGTCAGATACTTGTGCAGCCGCTCTTTGCCGTAAACAATGGCCATTCCGCGCCCGCCAAGAACATAAGAGGGCCGCAGCAGCAGCGGGAATCCCAGTGATTTTGCGACAGAGTCCGCTTCGTCTAGCGAGCGCACCGTCGCATGTGCTGGCTGGCGAATCTTGAGCCGATTGAGAAAATCGCCGAATCGCTCACGATCTTCGGCAAGATCCACCGATTCTGGCGGTGTCCCCAAAATCGGAACGCCTGCGCGCGCCAAAGGCACTGTCAGTTTAAGCGGGGTTTGTCCGCCAAACTGCACAATCACACCGTCAGGCTGTTCACGATCGTAGATCTCCAGTATGTCTTCCATGGTCAACGGCTCGAAGTAAAGTCGATCGCTGGTATCGTAATCAGTCGATACAGTTTCCGGATTGCAGTTGACCATGATGCTCTGGACGCCTTCTTCGCGAAGCGTGAAGGCGGCATGACAGCAACAGTAATCAAACTCGATTCCTTGACCGATTCGATTCGGCCCGTTTCCCAGTATCATCACTTTTTTCACATCATCAACTTGTGATTCGTCTTCCTGCTCATAAGTTGAATACAGGTAGGGTGTGTACGATTCAAATTCTCCGGCGCAGGTGTCCACAAGCTTGAAAACGGGGCGAATACCAAGCTCCACTCGCATCTTACGAACATCGATTTCCTCGCAATTGGTCAAGTATGCGATACGGCGATCGGAGAATCCAAATTCCTTTGCCAACCGCAATTCCAGCTCTCCGATCTGCTTTAGCTCCTTGGTGCGAAAGTCGCGCTGCAGGGACGCGAACTGTTCGATCTGGTCAAGAAACCATGGATCAATATTCGTCAACCTTCCAACGTCTTCGATGCTCCAACCCAGTTCAAGTGCGTGCACGATATAGTGAATTCGATTCTCGCTTGGTGTCGCCAGAGCCGCCGACAAGTCTTCTTTGCTCATCTCGACTGGCCGAAATGGCTTCACAGCCTCAAGAGAGCGCAATGCTTTGAACAACGATTCCTTGAATGTCCGGCCGATTGCCATCACTTCACCGACTGACTTCATCTGTATGCCCAGTGTGGCATCAGCACCGGGGAACTTCTCGAATGCGAATTTTGGGATCTTGGTGACGACATAATCCAGTGCCGGCTCAAATGCCGCCGGTGTTTTCTTGGTGATGTCGTTGCGAATCTCGTCGAGTGTATACCCGATCGCCAACTTTGCTGCGATTTTTGCGATAGGGAAGCCGGTGGCTTTCGATGCCAGGGCCGAGGAACGCGACACGCGCGGGTTCATCTCGATGATCACCAGCCGCCCATCTTTCGGACTCACGGCAAACTGTACGTTTGATCCGCCGGTCTCGACTTTGACGCGACGCATAATTGCCGCAGCTGCATCGCGCATACGCTGGAATTCTTTGTCGGTTAGAGTCTGTGCCGGTGCAACAGTTAACGAGTCTCCCGTGTGAACACCGATCGAGTCGAAGTTCTCAATCGAACAAACGACTACGAAGTTGTCCTTGCGATCGCGCATCACTTCCAGCTCGTATTCCTTCCAACCAATCAAGGACTCTTCGATCAGAACCTGTCCGACCGGAGACAGCCCGAGTCCGCGATGCACGATCGTGTCGAACTCTTCAGAGTTGTAAGCGATTCCGCCGCCTGACCCCCCGAGTGTAAATGATGGTCTGACTATTACCGGAAAGCCGTTGCGTTTGGCAAAGGCCTGTGCTTCACTAAGGCTCGATACCAGCACGCTGCGTGGTACGTCTAATCCAATTTCCAGCATCGCCTTCTTGAATTGCTCGCGGTCCTCTGCGCTCGCAATCGCCTCCGCGCTCGCTCCAATCATTTCGACGCCATACTTATCGAGAACTCCCTCATGGTGCAGTGCGAGTGCCAAATTCAGCGCTGTTTGCCCACCGACGGTCGGCAGTACTGCATTCGGCCGGTCGCGCGCAATGATCCGCTCCAGGAAATCCACTGTCAACGGCTCAATGTATGTCCGGTCGGCTATCTCGGGATCGGTCATGATCGTTGCCGGATTCGAGTTGACCAACACAACTTCGATTCCTTCCGCCCGCAGCGCTTTCACGGCCTGCGTCCCGGAATAATCAAACTCGCACGCCTGACCGATGACAATCGGCCCGGAACCGATCACGAGTATTCGCTTCAGATCGCGACGCTTAGGCATCAGCCACACCAGCACCGTGAAAGTCTTTCATCATAGCCGTGAAACGTTCAAACAGGTAGTGTGCGTCATGCGGACCCGGCGCGGCTTCCGGATGGTACTGGACCGAAAACGCCGGTACGTCGCGCATCCGCAGTCCTTCCACAGTGTGGTCATTCAGATTGATATGCGTAATCTCGACCTTGTTCTGCGGCAAGCTGTCAGCATCGACAGAGAATCCGTGATTATGCGAGGTGATTTCGACCTCTTGTGTCGCCACATCAAGTACAGGGTGATTACTGCCGCGATGACCGAATTTCATTTTATAGGTTCTGCCTCCAGCCGCGAGCCCGAGCAGTTGATGCCCGAGGCAAATTCCGAAGATCGGCACTCGCCCCAGCAAGTCCTGAATTGTCTCTACTGAACCGATCAATGGCTCTGGATCGCCGGGGCCGTTTGACAGAAGTACACCACCTGGTGAAAGCTGCATTATTTCTTCCGAGCTCGCAGTTGCAGGCACTATCGTTACACTGCAGCCCGCATTAACCAAACAACGAAGTATGTTCCACTTCACGCCATAATCGATAACAACAACATGCTGCCGCTTCTGCCTACTACTTCCGAACAAATCCTGTTGTTGCCAGTGCCGGTTAATCGGAGCGATGTCGGTGTCCCATCGGTAGACCTGTCCTTTGGTAACACCGATCGCCAGATTTCTTCCCGCCATTGATGGAATCGCGCGGGCGCGATTGACCAGCACTTCGTCGCTCACCATGGCGTCACCGATAACTCCCCGCAGTGCGCCCTGGGTCCGCAGTTTGCGCACCAGCATCCTCGTGTCGATTCCTTCCAGTCCCGGAATACCTTTCTCGCAAAGGTAATCGTTGAGCGACTTGGTCGAGCGCCAATTGCTGGTAATGCGGCTGATTTCCTTGACGACCAATGCGCTCAAGAATGGCTGACGCGATTCGAAGTCATCAGTGGCAACACCATAATTTCCAATCTGCGGGTATGTCATTACGATAATCTGGCCGGCGTAGGAAGGGTCGGTGATGATTTCCTGATACCCGCTCATCGCCGTATTGAACACGACTTCGCCGCTAGCATCAGTTACAGCGCCAAAACGCCTGCCCCGGAAAACTGTATTATCCTCGAGGACAAGCTTGGCGTTACTGCTAAGTCTTAACATCTCTCTGTTTCTGGGAATTGCGTGAAAGTTCTGACACCGGGTAGTACCGCCACCCGCGAAAATCATCGGGGCGAAGCTATCTAAATCTCCAGTCAATGTCAAGGAAAGGCTTCGTTGCGGAATCATGTCGAACAGCGGTCACAAGAAAAACCTCCGGGCTGTCAGCGACAATTCCCGGAGGTCTGAAGATTCCTATTCAGTTGCGTTAAGCGTGCCGATCAGCGTGATCCATTGCCGGTGCTGCACCATTTGCATATTTCTTGCGGTTGCCAAGGTAATATAGTATCGGCACGGCGACGCGGCTGATCAGCAGGGAAGCCACCTCACCGGCCATGAGCGCAATTGCCAGCCCTTGGAAAATCGGGTCGAAGAGAATAATACCTGCACCGACTATGACCGCTCCTGCTGTCAACATCATCGGTCGGAAACGCACTGCCCCTGCATCGATCACCGCTTCATCCAACGGCATGCCTTCGCGCAGTCGCAATTCAATAAAATCAACCAGAATAATGGAATTGCGGATAACAATACCCGCGCCTGCCATGAAGCCGATCATTGAAGTGGCCGTGAAGAATGCGCCCATCGCGCCATGCGCCGGCATGATCCCGATAAGCGAGAAGGGAATTGCCGCCATGACGACCAACGGCGTCAGTAGCGACTGGAACCAGCCGACCATTAGTATGTAGATCAACAGCAGCACAGCTGCGAATGCCATCCCAAGGTCGCGGAAGACCTCAATCGTAATATGCCATTCGCCGTCCCACTTCAGCGCCGGCTCCAGGGTTGTCGTCGGCATTGAGGCATTCAGCACCTGCAATTGTGATGAGCTTCCGCCAAAGCGGCTCATATCGATTTCAGACAGCGATTTGTTCATGTCCAAGATGGCGTACACCGGGCTCTCCACTTCGCCGGCAACGTCGCCGATCACGTAGCTGACCGGCATGAGGTTCTTCCGATACCGCGTCTTCTCTTCTAACCCATCCTCGACACGAACCAATTCCGACAAAGGAATCAAGGTTGATCGACCGCCTGGCAACATGCCAGTGTACGGCGGACGGATCATGACTCCGAGAATATCGTGGACACTTGTCTTTTGAGAGCGGGGAAGTTCGACGACGAGTTGCACATCCTCACGTTCCCGCGGTTGATGAGCAATATCCACCTGCATTCCGGTAACTGCAAGTCGGAGCGTCTGCGAGATCGCCTCGGCCGTTATACCGTGCAGCGCCGCCTTCTGATGATCAATGGCAAACGTCAACTTGCGGCGTGTGTCTTCTCCGTAAATATCAACATCGACGACACCCTTAGTACTCCTAAAGATGCGAGCAACCTCCTGAACCAAAATACTGCGCGTCGAGTCCGTCGGTCCGTAGACTTCTGCGACCAGCGTCTGCAGCACCGGCGGACCCGGTGGGACTTCGGCAACCGCAACACGAGCATTGAATTTTGCTGCCACTTCATCGACCTTCGGGCGGACCCGAGTGGCGATATCGTGGCTTTGGTCAGAACGCTCACCTTTTGGTAGGAGATTGACTTGAATATCTGCCACATGTGCGCCGTGTCGCAAGAAATAATGGCGCACGAGTCCATTGAAGTTGAAAGGGGAAGCAGTTCCGGCATAGATTTGATAATTAACAACCTCGGGCTCACCGCTGACAGCTTGCGCAATTTCTCTGGATGCCTGCACTGTCTGTTCAAGCGAACTTCCTTCGGGCATATTGATAATAATCTGAAATTCATTCTTGTTGTCGAATGGAAGCATCTTCACCTGTACCCAGCCGATTGCCACCAGGCCCATCGCTCCGGCAAGCAGGATGGCATTTACCACCATGAACAAGTGCCGAGCCTTCTTTTCGTGAATCAGGCGCCCCATCAACCGCCTGTAGATCCGCGTGCTCCAGCCTTCCTTGTCAGTTGAATGATCCGTCGAATGGCCTTTGCCCTTACCCCAGGCTAAGACTCGCACAGCCGCCCATGGTGTAACGATAAACGCCACCACCAGCGAGAAGAGCATCGCCGCTGTTGCGCCAATTGGAATCGGCCGCATATACGGCCCCATCAACCCGCCGACGAACGCCATCGGAAATACTGCCGCGATGACTGCCCACGTCGCCAGAATTGTGGGGTTGCCCACTTCCGACACCGCTTCGACGGCCACCTTTGCCCACGTGCGGTTACGATTCTCCGGCAGATGCAAGTGACGAGTGATGTTCTCGACAACGACAATCGCATCGTCAACGAGAATACCGATTGAGAAGATCAACGCGAATAGCGTGATACGGTTTAGCGTGAAGCCGGTCAAGTAGAACACCAGCAGTGTCAACGCCAGTGTCGACGGTATCGCCAGTGCCACGATAATTGACTCGCGCCAGCCGAGACTGATCAGGATCAGTAAGGCAACACTCACCACAGCGATCAGCATGTGGAACAATAATTCGTTTGACTTCTCCGCTGCAGTTTCGCCATAATGCCGGGTGATCGTCATCTTTACATCGCTGGGAATCAGCTTCCCGCGCAGAGTTTCAATCTTTTCAAGCACATGATCCGCAATCTGAATCGCGTTTGTGCCGGCGCGCTTGGCGACTGCCAAAGTGATTGCCGCTTCTTCTTCCTGCGAGCCGCCTGTCGGCTGTCCGGTGCCGAACAGCACCACTTGCGAGAGTTCTTCCGGTCCATCACTGATATTGGCTACGTCGCGCAGGTAAATCGGGCTGCCATTGTGAATTCCCAATACGACGCTGCCGACATCCGCTGCGTCCTTTAAAAAGCCTCCCGTCTCGACAATTATCTCCTGATTGCCGCGGATGAGCGTGCCCGCCTTGGATTGGCGATTTGCCATCTGAATACTCGGTATGACACTAAGCGGATCCAGTTGCCGTGCGGCTAACGCATCCGGGTCAAGCTGGATGCGCAGTTGTCGCCGCAGACCGCCGATGATTGTCGTCTCGGATACATCCTTGACCTGCTTGACTTCATTCTCAAGTTCACCGACGATGCGCCGCAAGGCAAAGTGATCTAGTGTCGTGCTGTGGAAAGTAAGCGCCAGAATTGGCACATCATCAATTGACCGCGGTTTTAGAAGCGGGAACGAAACACCGGGTGGTATTCGGTCAAAGTTCGATTGCAGTTTTTGATTCAGTTTTACCAGACTGCGCTCGACATCTTCTCCCACAAGGTACCGCACTATGACCAGCGCCTGTCCGGGTTGTGTGATCGAGTAGACATACTCGACACCAGGAATCTCCCAGATCAATCTTTCCATCGGAGCCGTGACACGATTCTCAATTTCCTTCGCCGTAAAGCCCGGAACCGAAACCATGACATCGATCATTGGAACTTTGATCTGCGGTTCCTCCTCGCGTGGCAGCAATGCCACCGCGAGTACGCCGAGCAATACAGAGGCGATAATCAGCAGCGGCGTCAGTTTTGACTTGATAAACCCCTTGGCCAGAGCACCGGCCAATCCCTGATGTTTCGCTGGGTTGCCGTGTTGTTCCGTCATGGCTGCCGCTCGATTTGATCGCCGTCGCTAAGTTCCGACAATCCTGAAGTGACAATATTCTCGCCCGGATTCATTCCGGAGAGTATTTCTGTCCAACCGGACATCTCCCGACCCGTTCGCACCATTCGCAGGCTAGCGCGGTTATCGTTGGTCGCTACATATACCAGTTCCATTTGGCCGCGCCTTACGACTGCACCGCTTGGAACAAATAGTGCAGTTGCTTCTCCCGTTGGAAGAAGCAACCTGCCGAACTGCCCAGGCCGGAGCCTCGCAGCCGAAGGCAGATCCGCCTTGACTTGGTATGATCGCGTCATCGGGTCCGCACTCGGCGAAAGCTCGGTCACCATTCCTGTTAATATTGTGTCTGAAGCAGGTATTTCAATCTGCACCGAATCCCCCTGGGCAATTCTCTCTGCACTTGACTCCGGAATCGTCAACACGAAGCGTGGCGTACCGTCCTGTTCAACGGTAAACAGCGGCCGTCCGGGAATAGCCAAATCTCCTCGATCGATCATCTTTTCAGTAACAACTCCTGAAAATGGCGCTACGATACGCGCGTAGCTTAGCATGGCTTCTGCTTCCTGCCGATTCGCTTCAGCCACAGCAACACGCATCTTTACTCCATCAAACTCCTGTTGCGTCGCAGCCTGCTGACTCAAGAGCGTTTCAAATCTCTTTAGATCCTGCGCCGCCTGCTCATACACCGCCTGCGTTTGGCGATAGCGTGCTGTGATATCACGAGTGTCCAACTCCGCCAACACATCGCCGGCCTGCACACGACTTCCCAACGCCACTGCGATTCGCTCGACACGGGCCTGAACCTTGGTCTCGATCTGTGCCCGGCTGCGCGCCTCAACTGTTCCCATAATCTTCTGAACATCCATTAGCGCCCGTTGCTCAGCAGCCACGACTGTGACTTTTTTGACATCGCTACTTCGTGCGGCGCTTTGTTCTTTCGATGATCCACCGCAACCGGCCAATAGCAAGAGCAGGGCAAACACAAAAACTGATTGTTTCAAAAACTTCATCTCATTCTCCGACTATTGGCAGACTCAACGCACGTCGCAGCGATGCAATCGCGAAAAGTCTGTCAGCTTTAGCCTGGGCGAGACCAACTTCGGCCTGTACCAGGGCGTTTTCAGCATCTATTACTTGTGAGGTCAACATTAGTCCTTGCTCAAATCTTTGCCGGGTTAAAGTCGCACTTTCCGAAGCCAATTCCGTCGCCTGCGTCATGACTGTGACACGTTGGGTCGCTTCCAACATCGATGACCGTGCTGACTCCATCTCCAGCGCAGTACGAAGCCGGGTCATCCGTGCTTCTTCTTCAGCAATTTTCAATCCGGCGCGTTTCTCGCGCACCCTGGAGCGTGTCAGGAAACCGTCAAAAACCGACCACTGCGCATTGACGCCAATAGTCCAGTTGTCATTCGTTCCGTCAAACTCCCAGCCCTGGTATCGATCTACTGATGCGAACAAATTGATGCTAGGTAGATAAGATCCTTTCGCCGCGGTAAGCTGCGAACGTGCTGCCTTCGCAAACGCGTCGCTCGCCTCTACTTCCGGGCGTGTCACATGCGTCGAGGCGACGGTCTCTTCAATTTTGACTTGATCCAATGTGGAAAATTCCGAATAGGGAAGTGTATCTACGCCAAGAGCGAATTTCAGCCCTTCCTTGGCAAGCAATAGTGCATTGCTGGCGCGAAGCCGCTGTTCTTCCGCCTGGATGCGTTGTACTTGTATATTGAGAAGGTCAGTCTTGAGCGCTGTCCCGGCGTCTACGCGAGAACTGATCACACCTTCCGCTGACACAAAGGCCGCGACCGCAGCATCAGCCGCACGAATAAACTGCTGCGACGTCAGGACCGCTAGATATGACCGCAACACCTGCAGGCTCACTTCATTGTGCGTTGCTGATTGCGCGCTCCGCAGACCCTGCGCAGCGGCGCTGGCAGCGCGCCTGTTGGCTAAATCACTGCCGCCGCTGAATAACCGCAATCCAGCTTGTGCCGACAACTGCCAGTTATCCGCGCGCGGAGGATTGTTCACGTCGGCTTGCATCGAGAACTTCCCCTGATTCAGTGCGAACATAAACGCCTGTACCGGATTGTCGCTCGACACATAAGATGAGGCAATTCCAAATTGAGGGTAAAATGCCGCTTCTGCCATCCGCACGCGCGCCGTGCCCTCGGCCACTCGTTCCCGCGCGATGCGTGCTGTTGGCGCATTTTCGTAGGCAATTCGCAACGCCTCTTCTAACGTCAATGTCTGCGCTTGAGTTCGTCCAAATGACAACACACCCAGCAGGACGATGACGACCAGAGCTGACCAGCAAAATCGTTTCATGCGTTGTCTTTCCCCAATACCCGCTTCAGAATCATCTCCGCCGGACAGAAATGCGTAAACGCCGACTGGATCAGATTCACTCCGACAAACCCGGTCAGCAGCAGCCACCACGGGTTGACAAGTATTGACAAGCATACTCCGACCAGTACCAGGGTCCCGGCCATTACCCGAATTCCATTTTCTACCGTCATCTTTATTTCTCCTCTCGTATAAAAAACCATTGACAACTATATAAATATATAGTTATATACTTACATGGCAAGAGAAAAAACAAATGATTTTTCTGAACTTTCAGATCCTGCTCTGGACCTGGTAGCGGGGTGCTTCCAAGCGTTAAGCGACCCGACCCGTCTCAAAATATTGCGGGCGTTGAAGAAAGACAACAAATCTGTCCAGGATTTGGTGGAGTTATTCACCTGTACCCAGCCGAACATTTCCCGGCATCTCTCGATTCTGACGAAAGCTGGCCTTGTGAAGAAGGCAAAGCAGGGATCATTCGTCCTCTATAGTGTGGCCAATCCTCGCATTTTCAATCTCTGCGACAATGTTTGTTCGCACGTGCGCTCGATGCTGGCCCTCTACGGTGAAGTCGATCTGAAGAAGTAGCACAAAAAAACGGCAGAAGCCAATGACTTCTGCCGTTGCAATACCCTATGGTGAGCACTTGAATCCGTCAGGTACTCAATTCTGCATCTAACTTCTACAATAATGGTCTGCTTTGGGGTGCTTTTGCAGCTGTACGCGCAGGTACCCTCACCACACCGTTTTCGGTATTCCCGCGCGCTTCGCTTACCACCATATCATGTCCATGCATATCTCGGCCGGACATTCCTTTAATGGCGGCTTTTGCTTCAGTCTCGTTGAGCATTTCAACGAATCCGAACCCCTTGGACACTTTCGTCGTCTTGTCGGCTATGATATTTGTCTTGCTTACTGTGCCGTAGTCCGCGAACGCCAAACCGAGTTCCTTCTCTGTTGTTTCGCGCGAGAGGTTGCTTACGTGTATGTTCAACTGATCTCCTTGAAGAAATATTCACTTGATTTTAGGTAGTGCCTTGCCACTGGCGATTACTTCCGCGACTTTTCGAGTCCTGCGGATCTCCACCGTCCGTCCATGAATTAACTTGCCCGCCATTCCCATCAGTGCAGCGTCGGTACCATTCTGACTGGCCATCTTGACAAATCCGTATCCTGCGGATACAACTTTGCCGGAATCGGTAATGATTGCCGCTTTGGTTACCTCACCAAACGCCTCGAATTCACGGCGCAAGTCGGTGCCGTCGGTCTTAGTGGACAAGTTCCCTACGTAGATATACATGGTGGGACTCCTCATACATTGTTAATCGCAGGATTGTGCTCCAGCTTGACGCACACTGCGTCGTTCTCCGATTGTCGTCTTTGCCGAGAATGCGTGCTTTGGGGGACAGTCGACAGCAATGGACCAGGGGGAGATTCAGTGATCCTATTTCTTATACGGAGGAATGCTCTTATTGCGCAACTCACAATTCTAACAAGTAAAACGCCCGGAGCTGCTTGAACTCCGGGCGTGTCCTGCTAACTACAGGTGAGCAAACAGACTAGCCGCCGCAAGGCGCCGGTCCGCCGCTGAAAATGTAGAGAATCAAATAAACGGCATCGGAAATATTGCACGAACCGCTGCAATCTACATCCGCTGCCTCGATCGGATCCGGTGCCGGTCCGCCCGAGAACACATAATTGATGATGTAGACAGCGTCGCTGATATTTACCGTCTCGTCGCCGTTGGCATCGCCGATCGTATAGACCTGGCCGACGCGCAACGTCACCGGAATACCACAGGTCGGGAAGCTTGGATCATTGCAGCTGATTCCGATCGAACCGGTGCAGGTGCTGTCGAGCATATCCAGAGCATCAAGATACACCCAGAACAGACTGTTGCTGTGAGGAGCAATGCTTCCGCCGGCTGTGCTGATTTCCATCCAAGTTGGCTCCGGTGGCCCCATATATATTGCCAGATTGTTGTGCAGATAATTGGCATTGTAGGTGACCGTAAGTCCGGCCGTACCGGTCGCGTTTTCCATACCAACTGTGCAGCCAAGGATGTCGAATCCTGCCGCAATAGTCTGATACTGGATCTTCACACTGCCATCCGGCGACAGTATGACCTGTGCCGTGATCACATCGCCCGGATTGGTTGCGGACTCGTACTCTGGATAGGCTAGATATGAGACCACCAGAGCGCCACCGACGACTTGGTAGACTACCTTGCCGCCGGGATTGTCAACGTCATTGATATTCAAGTCATCCCAGCACCAAGCGATGACGTTGTTCGGTGTTCCCGAAGCCGGCATTGCCACATTGCTAAGGCTGCTCAAATCCGTTGTCGGCCCAAATCCAATCAGACCGTTTGAGCCCACATAGAATTCGGTGTACACCGTCCCGTAGTGCGGGAATCCAAATCCGATAGGGAACGGCCCGACGAAATTGTCGTCACTCAATCCGTTAATCTGCGTGCCTGTTGCCGCAATATCGACCCACAAGTAATCTGGCCCGTTCGGATCGTCAGAATCAATCCAAATGTTGCCAAACGTATCCGGCCCACCTAAACCTTTGGTGACCTCGGCAAAGTATGGCTCGCTCACGCCATTCTTGTCGGGATCCCCGATACCGAAACCAATCGGTTCGTTAGTCATCAGCGCGTCCGCCTTGGCAAAAACGAACTTGCCGTAGGTATCACAGTCAATCGTGTAATTCAGCTTACCGTCGCCGTTGTTACTGATCAACACCGAAACGGAATCGCGTCCGCCAACCGGAAGCCCCTTGGTGATCGATGTCGGTGACACTACCATCTGCGGAGCATAAATGTGCAGGCTGGCATTGAGATTTCCCGATGCGTGCGCCGGATCATTCGAAGTGTATCCCAGCTGCCCGGAATACGTACCCGGATTCATACCGGCGCCCTTGATTGTCACCGGCAGTACCAGACTGTCGCCAATCTGAACATAGTTCATCACGCCGGAGCATTCCAACCATGTCACGGTTGGGATAAAGCGAATACGGAGCGTCGCCTCACCGGTATTGCGTACTACTACGTTTTGCACTACCTGCTCGCCTTCAACGAGACTGTCAGCCAGTGAAGTCGTTACGAAGTCGGCGAATGAAGAACCACCGGAACTCGAGACATATCCCTTCAAGGAAATGTCATCAATATTCCAGCCGCCGTAAACCTGCGAACCGTCGGTCGGCCCAAGGCCAAAACGAATCTGGAATTCCGGATTATTGTCAGCCGCTGCAGACAGATCGTATACTGATTCCGTCCAACCGGATTCATTCAACGTTGCGGCATTGGCATAGAGTTGAACCCATGCTGTACCGTCGTACACCTCAAGGTAAGCGTGGTCGTATGAGGATGACTCGACACCCAACTGGTGGTAGTACGTCATGAAAATACTTGTGGCATTGCTGCAGTCGATGACCGGCGAAAGCACCCAGCCAGTCGATCCGATATTGTTCTCGTAGGTACCAACAGAAGTCAGATCATTGCCCATCACGAATTTGTCGGCACTAGGAGAATGATCATCTGCCGGGTCGCCACCTGCACCAACGGCCGCGGCTATCTGCCATTCTGAAGTTCCACCCAAACCTGTCCAGCCTTGTTCGGCTGAAAAGTCCTCCAGGAAGAACACGACGCGGTCGCCAACCGTCAAAGTGAAGTACTGCGTGGCCGCGTATCCACCGTCACCAGTGATAGCAAGTTTGCAATTGACGCCATGCCCCATCGGAGTAGAGGCTAATGCTGTCACAGTGTAAGTATTGGCAGCATTCGTTGCCGTACCTCCACCGCCGGCGATGTTGCCGTAGGTGCCGTCGGCGTCCGAGATATCGAGATAGGTGTCAAGTTCACTTAAGAGAGCGGCGACATTGTAGGCTGTACCGGTACCGCTGTTCTGCAGCGTCACAGTGATATTCGCCGTTTCACCCGGATCAAGCATACCATTGTTGTTTCCAGAGGCGTCGTTTACTGTAAACGAAACATACGCCACCGTCGGAGCATGAGCAGCCACATTAAATGTGCTCACCCAGGTCTCTTTGGCATCACCGTTTACGGTTACGGTAAATGTCACTCGGTGACCGTCAGGAATCAGGGGGCTGACAGAAATCGCAAACGCATCAGCGATGGTCACATTTCCGAAGTTGCCAGCGATGGTGCCATAGTTTTCGGTGGCATCCGTAATTGTGACAAATTCATCTTCGGCACTCAAGGTCGCGACAACATTGTTCGCGACATCGGGTCCGACATTCTGAAGCTGCATTCCCAGGACAATCGCCTCGCCAAAATCGACCTGGCCGTTATTGTTGCCGGCGGCATCGTTGATGGTGTGGCTCTGATAGATCACGTACGGCCCGTTGGGTGCAATCACCTGAACGGTCGCGCTGTACGGTATCTTGTTCTGCGCTGTCACAACGACATCTGCCGTCACCGGCTGCGCGAATGGAACAAGAGCTATTTGCACGCTGCCGGTGGCATCCACATAGCCCGCGCCATGCAACACGCCGTTAACCGAAATACCGACATACGAACCGGGATCGGCAGAAACGTTGAACGTGGAAGCCGTCATCAACACTGATGCCGAGTGACTCACGGCATTCATTGTCGGGACCTTGAGATACGGAGTTACCGACGGGTCACCCATGAGGTGGTACATTTCCCAATAGTATTGCTTGCGGCTGCTCGTCGACTGCTGGACGGCGAGGTTGCCGGCCATATTGATCCCGTAGGCTGTGACGTAATGGTTCGTTACGGCCTCGCCGTGATCATGGAACATGCCATCATAGGCGCCAAGCTTGGTAGCATCGTAAGGTGGACCTGCCGCTACGACAGCCTTGCCGCCGCCGACTCCCCACCAATAATCTTCATCCCAATACGAGTTGTTGCTCGCACCGATATATCCGATACCGCCCTTGTTGGCTGCCTGCATCCAAGCTTCACCGAAACACGGTGTACTCTCAGCAAAGGTGTTCGTTACGCAGCAGTTTCCAACGGCGAAACCATACTCATGGATGTTAGTCAAATTGTTGATGTCGGTGACCGAAAACGACGGATCAGCCCAACTTTCATGACTGCCATGCGCGGTGTAATTGGCGAAGCCGATACCGTTGTTAACCGTTTGGATAATTGCCGCCGCCGCACCAGCGCCGTCAGATGCTGGATACAGCCACACATGCGGCGTGATTCCGTGGGCGGCATTGAAATAGAGATTGGTGCCGTAGTTAATCTGTCCGTTGCCGTAGGTCGGCGCATAGCCGGCGTCCACGCCTGATATTAGAGTCACTTCATTCAGATAGGCCGGGTTCGGCATCAGGTACTGCTCATATTCCAGCGTCTTATCAATCTGCGGCTGCAACTGTGCTGTCGATTGTGCCGAAAAACGCCCGTAGTAAATCTCCGGAAGATTGTCACCGGTGAACTCGCAGAACCGCAAGTCGGTCACATGGGAGCCTGACGAACCGGTAAACGGAGGAATTTGCGGCGTGTCACCGACCAACAACACAAATGAAGGGGGTGGATCTTCCGGAGTACCGGCATTATACAAGCCCTGAATGTAGGCCTTGATTGCCGTGTTCGTGGTTCCGATGACGTCGGTATAAGCCACGATGACCTTGAAGCCCTTCTTCACCTTCCAAGCGATAAATGGCTGCAATTGTGCTTCAAACATCCGCGCCGAAATGATGACGTACTTGATCGGATACTTTACCAGATCCGCCTTGTCGTGAAGGTTCATCAACTCGTAGTTGCTAAGTTGCGCGTATGCCTGCTCAAATACAGGCGAGTAGGTGTTGTCGAAATTCTTCTGCGTGGTCATCCAGTCGGCATTGTCGAAATTGACGCGTATCGTCATCTCGCTTTGTATCCGAACCTTATTGGCAATCGGATCATATTCCACCGGCGCAACGGAGACCATTCCGACACGCAGACCGCGCATCGTTCCGGAGATTTCCGAGTTCGCCACCGGCAGAGAATAATATCCCGCGTTCTTATAAAGGTCCACATTGTACTCGAACGGAACCTTTGCCGGGTCGTCTGACTTTGAAAGCGACGGCTGTGCCGGCATCAGCGGCGTGGATATCCCGAATTGTGATAAATCATATTCGCTTGACTGCGAAGCGAGGACTTCGATTCTCAAATCAGCTGCCTCCGGTACCGCAATCAAATGAGTGGCAACCGGCAGGGCCGGTTCGCCAATTCGTGACGACAAAGATAACCCTTTGGCAGAAAGCATCGTAAATGCTCCAGCCTTGGTCGTGATTGGAACCGCTTCCAGTTCACCGACATTGATTCTCAATGTGATTCCACCCGGATCCTGCCCCAGGATCGTCACCCCATTTTCGGCGTCACTGACTTTGATCGTCGTGGCTGCCATCACTGTTGCCGCCCCAAGGATGAGCAACAACAGACTGACTCTGATAGCGAGTTTTCTCAAAGGTACCTCCAGAGAGTTGCGGGGATTCTGTGTTGAGGATTCCCGAAAAGGTTAACGAAAGTTGTCTCCATCATCTACTCGGTAAATGCAGTATTAATAGACCATCTGCAATATATTAATTCGAGTCTTTTATCCAAGTAAGAAATGTGCTCGATCACCAGTTTCTGTGTGATTCTAGCGGTGATTTCTGATGGCGAAAAGGTGGGGAATTTGCAGTTTGTTCAGTCGTGAAATATGGGACGCTATCTCGAGTTCAAGAAACTCTGACGTAATTCCCGATCGACAGTCGAACCGATTCGACAAATCAAGGCAGGGAATGTCCTAATATCTTCTTCGCTGGTCCGGAAATTCACGACGCAAACTCGCAGTACAAACGCACCTTCGATGATTGCGTGCGAAACGAACGCTTCACCGGTGCGCTCCAATGCCAGCATTAACTCTTCGTTAAGCTTATTCAGGTATTGCTCTGTCTCGGATTGACCAATGTTCGAACGTAATTCTGAAGGCACAAATCGAAATGTCGTGATACTCAACCCTTGGGTGAATCTTTCCAGTTCCGGTTGTTCGCTCACGCATTGGAAAAGGAGCTCTGCGAGGCGAATATCTTCGCCAATCATCTGGAGGTATCCGTCCATCCCGACTTGCTGCAGCGCCAACCAGACTTTGAGCGCTCGGAAGCCGCGAGAATTCTGCATTCCGTAGTCGACAAAATTCGTAACCGAATCGTCAAAGTGATAATAGGGGGGATGGTAGGAAAAGGCGTCGGTCATGTGTGCCGAATTGCGCACCAATGCGCATCCCACTTCGAGGGGAGCATATAACCACTTATGCGGGTCCACGGCCACCGAATCAGCCAGCTCAAGCCCTGCCAAGTCTGCCGGTACTCCTGGAACTCTCGCGGCGAATCCACCATAAGCACCGTCCACGTGGAACCAGAGGTCATATTTCCGGCAAATCCTGGCGAGATCATACAGAGGATCGACCGCACCGGTACTCACGGTGCCAGCGGTTCCAATGACCATAATTGGCAGTAAGCCAGCAGCCGAGTCCGCGTCGATTTGCTTCTGCAATGCGTTAGTATCCATGCGTTTCTGTCCATCTGTCGAAATCCAACGAACACTTGCTGTCCCAAGTCCAAATAAGTCAGCCGCCTTCTGGACCCAAGTGTGCGTCTCTGCCGATGTATAGACGACGAGCTTCTTCGCACCGTCTGCCGATACGCCCGACTCTCGAACATTCCAATCAGCTTTAGCTCGTCTTGCCGCCAGAAATCCGACAAAATTTGCCATGTTACCGCCACTGACCAGAATACCACCGCAATCGGTAGGGTAACCGATCAACTCCGCTATCCAGCGAATTGTCTGCGACTCGATTTCAGTCGCCACGGGACCAAGTTTCCACGAACCGACATTGGGATTCGCCGCCGCCGCCAGCAAGTCGCCCAGCATTCCAATCGGAGTCGGCGATGCAGTGATATACCCCCAGAACCGCGGATGTCCGTTGAATAGGGAGTGACCAAATATGAGATCTGCACTGCGCTCAAGCAATCCGGTTGGATCTGTCCCTGCTTTCGGTAACGATTTGTCCGCACCAAGCAAGGCCTTTACGTGCATCGGATCCTCCGATGGTGTCACCGGTTTTCCCGGCAGCGCAGTCAGGAATTCTGCAATTTGATCAATGAGTCGGTATCCCAGCTTACGAAATTCCTCGGGGGACATATCAATGGGAGCGGATCGTTTCGACGTCATTTTCGTCCTCGGCTTATTTGGAAGTATTACTTTCTTGGTTCACTGTGGCATATTGGTGGTGGAACATCTCGACACTCGTGCGTATTACCGAAGTCCGGCAAACAGGTCGTTCTCTCTTGAGCGCCCGCCGTTGACAGTACTGAACACCCGGTAGAATTCTTGTGCTCCCCAGAGTTCGCGGTGACTCGCCTCCGACAAGTGCGCGAGCTTCTCATAAATCGTCAATTGTGTCTCATGGCAAAGAACCGCCTGCCAAACACTTTGCCAGTATTTTTCCGTATCGATGACGGTCGTGATTTCCCACTCCGGATAGGGTATTGCACGGCGATCAACTCCATCCACAGTGATCTTCAGGTCGCGGAAGGCTTCCGTGTACGCCTTCCACTTTCCATACGTCCACGCCAGAAAATAGAGCTTATCAACGCGATGATGAGTTGTGGCTTCACCAGTTGCTTGATAATCAGGATCAGCCGCACAGACAATTGCAGCGCCGGTAAACTGCGAAATCGCGATATGATCGGGATGCCCATAACCGCCATCCGGGCCAAAAGTGATTATGATCTGTGGACGGAGTCTGCGGATGTGCGCCACAATCTTTCCGATTGCTTCGCGCGCATCGGCCCTGTCGAGGTCGGCATCGAGGTAGTCCAAAAAATGCACTTCGCGCACTCCCAGCACCTTGGCAGCTGCGCGCAGTTCTTTTTCACGTGCCGCACCGACGATCTCTGGTGCCGGGCGAACGTCCGCGTCGCCGTATCGTCCGCGTTCCCCGCGGGTCGCGCAGACGACATAAGTCTCGACACCCTCGGCGGCGTAACGTACCAATGTTCCACCGACACCCAGAGACTCATCATCCGGATGGGCCAGAACGCACATCAGTCGCAGGTGGGTGGTCAACTGCGCAGACTCCGTTGTGCAGGAAGTCCCGGCTCAATGATTAAAGGACAATGTGAATCCATCATTAACAAATATTAACACTGATTTTCTTCTTTGGCAAGCCACTTTTGTTGATTTGGGAAGATGTCAGGGAACACCGAGCTACTGGGTCCTGTTTGTTAGATAGTAATGGGGTAACGAGGCAATCGAATAAGTCGTCCGACAAGGAGCAGGACTTTATGAAGGCAATCGTAGGCAATACCTGGCGAATACTGATCGGTGGCGCCACTCTGGCGGCAGTACTCTTCGTGCTCTTTCCACCGTCCATGATGTCCAAAGATAAAGGCAAGGAGACTAACGTGGCACTGAATAAACTCACACCTGATGAAGAGCAGGTCATCAAGTTCAAGGGCACCGAAATGCCCTTCACCGGCGAACTATACAAAAATACCGCGGCAGGAACCTACGTCTGTAAACAATGCGATGCACCACTCTATCGCTCCTCCGATAAATTCGACTCCGGCTGCGGCTGGCCCAGCTTCGACGACGAAATCGATGGCGCAGTCAAGCGCACGGTTGATGCTGACGGACACCGCACGGAGATCACCTGTGCGCGCTGTGGTGGCCACTTGGGTCACGTTTTCGAAGGCGAAGGCTTTACCAATAAAAACGTCCGCCACTGCGTGAATTCGATCTCCATGAAGTTCGTCCCAGCCTCGCAGAATGTTTCGACGGCGAAGGCGTATTTTGCCGGCGGCTGTTTCTGGGGAACTGAACACTTGTTGCAACAGGCCGAGGGAGTGATCTCTGTCCAGTCCGGCTATATGGGTGGACATACGAAGAATCCGACTTATCGAGAAGTTTGCGACGGCAATACCGGCCACGCCGAGACCGTGGAGGTCGTTTACGATCCGTCCAAAACGAACTACGAGACTTTGGCGCGCCTGTTTTTCGAAATTCACGATCCGACCCAATACAATCGCCAGGGCCCCGATATTGGTAACCAATACCGTTCCGCCGTCTTCTATGCTGACGATGATCAGAAACAGATCACGGAGAAGTTGGTCGGACTATTGAAGGATAAGGGCTACAAAGTTGTGACCGAAGTCGCCAAGGCTGACACTTTTTATCCTGCCGAGAAGTATCATCAGGATTACTACGAGTCCAACGGCAAGGAGCCTTACTGCCACTTCTATCAAAAGCGTTTCTAACAGCTTCAGCGATTTGTCAAGTTCACCACTTGTACCACGGCCAAAAATTGATGACTGTTGGTGGTACGCTTGTCACTAATCGCTGGAGGTGAAATGAAATTCGAGCATCGCGCTCAACCTTTGTTGCCGAAGGAAGACTTCCTGAAACGGCAAGGTGTGGCAACGGCAATGAGCTTGTCTCTACTCTTTCTCTGGATTCTTCTGGGAATGGCGGGATATCATGTCCTGGCAGGCTTTTCCTGGATCGACTCATTTCTCAATGCGGCAATGATTGTCGGCGGCATGGGTCCGGTAGGACTCTTGGACTCAAGTTCCGCCAAACTTTTCGCCGGAATGTATGCCATATTGAGCGGTGTGATACTCTTGGGTCTCTTTGGATTATTTGCGGCGCCTGTCTATCATCGCTTCCTGCACAAGTTCCATCTGGAAGTCGACGGCTAGTCCGAAGCGTTTTACCTTATGCAGTGAAACTTGACTTCTTGCTCATCGAGGAATTTCTCTGCACCTTTTCCTGACAGCATCGCCAAAGTCGCCAGAAACCCCGCCGCCATGCAGTATTCCGCAATCACGGTCACACTTCGCGGCATGTTCGTCACCGGCCATCCAGTACGCGGGTTGAGAATGTGTCCTAACCGTTTCCCTTTGTATGTACAAAAACGTCTGGCATCACCGCTGGTGGCGACGGCGCCATCAGTCAACTGAATTTCCCCAATTGAGAAATCATCCTCGTCCGGTTTTTCGATTCCAATCACCCAGGGCGGTGTATCGGCCCGATGCCCAATAGTTCGCAAATCGCCGCCAAAATTGACCATCACCGGAACCGCTTGATGTCGGTAGAGAATGTCAGCGACTCGGTCGACTGCGTACTCCTTACCCAAACCACCCAGATCAATCTCCATACCGTGGCGAAGTCGAATCTCGTTGCCGTCAAACCGGACCTTTTCCCAGCCAACCCTGTTGAGTAGTTTCTTGATCAGTTCTTTGTCCGGATTAGCCGGCTGGCCGTCAAATCTCCACGCTTTTCGCAACAACCCCGACGTGATATCGAACAGCCCCTCGCTCAAATGAAAAGATTCAGCCGCATAGTTAAGTAGCTTAGATGTCTCTTCATCGACGCTGACCGGTTCGCCCTTCGCATTATTAATCTTGAAGACAATATTGTCCTCTCGATACCGGCTGAATTTGTGTTCAATCCGCATCGCCTCCGAATAAGCAAGCGAAGCCAGTTCTCTGGCTTCGCTTTCAAGTTCACACTCTATCAAGATTTCGCATGGACTCGCCATTGCCGTAAAGCTTACGACCCAATGTTGACCGCGTCTTTCTAGACTGAACGGTTGCTCCACACTAAAAGTCACGCACAAACCCTACTCTAAACATGAACGCTTCCAGCTTCGGGAACAGGTCGTATTGGCGCAATTCGCCAAAGGCCTCCGGCGGGCTGTTGTCGCCCATTTGCGTATAGTATTCTCCGGTGAGACGAAGACGAGACACCGAATTGAAAGGTAGGGAATACTCCAACCCAAGCGTCAGCGCATCGAATTTCGCCAAACGGCTGTCGGCTGTCGCGTTCTCCGGGATTGGTTCACCCTTGATAGTAAAATAACGATGAAAATCCGCTGCCGACTGACTATACCAGCGTACATGCGGTTGAATCGCATGGCCATTCTTGAATTGCCAGGCGAAGAAGATGTCTGCCGTGTATGATCTAACTCCCCAATCATCCCAGAAGTATCGGTATGCCAGATCGATGGTATGTCCGCCGAGATAGCGTCTGACTTCACCATAAACTGCTTGCTTGTTGCGGCCGGTCGGGCGCTTTTCAAAGATGTACGAATCCGGCGCCCCGGGCGTAGGCGAACTCGCATCTTGAACGACACTTAGTATTTTATACGGATCGGTCAGATAGCCGCTGGAGTGACTGTAGGAATAGTTCAGACGTACAATCGTGCTGCGATCAATCACTTGATTGACACTTAAAACCGCATCGAAAACGTCCTTATTCCGACTTTCACCACCTTCACCATCGTCGTCATCTCCTTCGTTTTCTTCGCCCTCACCACTTGGCGGCAGCATTGTCGATAGTGAAACTGGAACTCCGCCCTCGGGTTTGACGGCATCGCGTGAATAAGCTCCGGATAAGCCGATGGTTGTATTTCGCTGGAACAGATCATGGGTGAGTCCGGCATTGAATCCGAATGATGAATAGTCGTGTTCTGTCGAGAAATGAATTCCCGTTGATACCTGCGTCATTCGTCCGATCGGACGGCCGAGACTTGCGTCCGCAGCAAAACGTGTATCCTTGAATGTATCATCGAGCGGCGTTCTTCCCGGCTGTGTGTCGTAGGAACCGCTTCCCGACGGCCGCGTGAAAGTCTGAATCTTGCTAGAGGGCGTTGCGCCATTCGGTGATGGCCCGGTCAGCCCGTCATAGGTGAGCTTGAGCCCCAACAGGAAATCGCCGCGCAGGTGTTTGCTGACTCCGACTATTCCTTCAGCAGCGCTGACACGGTCCTTCTCTGAATAAATCAGCAGTGAAGATTCGACCTGATCCTGATCCGCAGCTTGAGCCGCACTGCTGCCGATGAGCGCTGCGGTAAGAGCGGTGACCGCAAACTTGATCGATTCCCGCTTCTTCAATTGCACCCGCACCCACCGCCGCCAAATCCGCGGCCGCCGCTTGACGCTTCTTTACTGAAGTAAATATGATCATCCATCGAACGGTCAATGGCCTGCGCGTCCATTTGCATTTGCGGTTTCGCCAGTATGTCGCGCTCCCAAACTTTTACCCCCATCGAGGCGCATCCACTGACAGACAGTGCCGCAATCAACAACAGCAGGAACGATGACCATTTTGCAGATCGCTTCAAACAAATCACTTCTTTGAACCTTCCATCAATAGCTTGTTGATTAGCTCATCCATCTTCGAGGCATTGGCAGGGATAAATCCCCGATGCTCGCTTCTTAGTTTTCCGTCCCGCCCGAAAAGATACGACGAGGGAAGTGCTTCTACGCCGAACTTCTCCGCCAACGCGCCGGTGGAATCATATACGACCTCGAACGGAATCTTGAACTCTTCGAGGAATTTCTTCGCCGCTGCGCGATCACGATCGAGATTGATAGTAATAACTTTAAGTCCTTTTTCCTCATAGCGGGCACTGAGTTCCTTGAGCCACGGAAATGACTTGCGGCAGGGCCCGCACCACGAAGCCCAGAAGTCAACGTACACCACCTTGTCCTTAAGTTGCGCTGCGTCGTTCACCACGGCGCTGAGCATTCCAATAGACTCCGGTTTCTCTTTGGCGCACAATTCGGCACTCGGTGATAGGAAACCGATGCACAATAAGAAGAATAAACCAACTACTGTCTTCTGTGTCACGATTGTCACCTCTAAAGTCGTAAGTGTCTTGATAGGATTGTTATCGGCCATTGCCAACACTTTTGCGAGCAGAACGACAGACAACTTAAGACTATACCCTCATGGTCGATTTCAGTTCCTGTGATTTCCGGAGAAATCACTTCTTTTCTCCATTTTGTCCATTACTCGAAGTAATTGCGGAACTAACACTAAATTCATACTTTTTCCCGATGACTACCGGCTTGCTTCATCATGTCGAGATCTACGTCTCCGATCTTTCCAGGTCTGTCGAATTCTGGGGTTGGTTGCTTGAGGAACTCGGGTACAGCACCTACCAGTCTTGGGACAAGGGCCGCAGTTGGAAATTGGGCGAGACGTACATTGTGCTGGTCCAGACCGAGGTGAGATTCCTTGATGTGCCATTTCACCGCCGCCGCACCGGTCTCAATCATCTCGCCTTCCATGTCCGCTCGAAAGAGCAGGTAGACGAATTGACACGGAAACTTCAAGCGAGAAACGTGAACCTACTCTATCTGGACAAACACCCGTTCGCAGGGGGGAACTACGGAGTCTTCTTCGAAGACCCCGATCGGATCAAGATCGAACTGGTGGCGTCGGAGCAATCTCTGAATTAAGTCTCGTTGCTCGGCGGTTCGCAAATTCCACTTGCAGCGAGTTTAAATTCGGTTTATCGTTTCCAAGTAGCTCACACGAATATTCACGTAGTTTAATCTGTGGAGGGTTTGGCTTATGGGAAAGATTTTTCGACTCGCATTTGTCTTTGCGCTGGCTATTTTGGCCGCCGGCTGTTTCGACTATGCAGAGCGAATGGAGTTCAACGCCGATGGATCGGGCACACTTCACCAGCACATGGTCATGTATAAGGGCGGCTTTACCGGGCTAATGGAGATGATGGGCGAGATGGTTCCCGACAGTGTTCAGGACAGCTCGATGTTTTCGTTCATCAAGCGCGCCGACATTGAAAAGAAGCTTGAGAACGTAAAGAACGTGAAACTAATCGATTTTAAAGAATCGCAAGACGACTCAACCGCCACTTATGATATCAAGTACTCGTTTACGAATCTCGAGGAGATGATGAGCATAACCGCCAACATGGGCGGTGACGAAATGATGGAAGGAATGGTTCCAAAGAAGGAGGCGCTTTTCGAGAAGGATGCATCAGGCAACTGGAAATTCAGTCGAGACTTCGGCGACTCTTCAATGGAGAATTTCCTTAATCCGCCGACCGAACCGACCGCTGACGCGAAGTCGCCGGATGACGAGTCTGATTCATTATCTGGCGAGGATCCTTTCTCCGGAATGGCCAAAATGATGCAGGCAATGATGATGCAGGCATTTGCCAACCGGACAGTGAAATTGACGGTCAAATTCCCCGGAAAGATCGCCGAATCCAACGCCACCAAGGTCGAAGGTTCCGAAGCCACTTGGGAATACAAGCTCGTCGACATGGGTAAAGCTCCCCGCTTTCTCGAGGCGTCAATTAAACCCTAGTCGCCTTTCAATTGAAATGTCTCCGGCCGATGCTGATCAGCATCGGCCGTTTCTTTTGATTCGCAATAGGTTCTCCCGCTCGTTCAAATCTGAAACATCTGGCAATTAATCAACTCGTCTCACTCTCATTCATTGCGAACCTCTGCCGATACAATTACAGACAATTGAACGCAGACCCCGTGTCGCCTTTTTCTTTGGACTTTCTCTTGGACCGACTCGGTGGGGCCACAACTGTTTTTCTTTGGCGGTAAAGTGCAGAACCAACAAAAGCCGAAATCACTCGCTCTACGTATTGCACTCGGATACTTGTTTGTAGGCTCGCTTTACATTCTCTTCTCTGATCAAATTGTTTCCGAAGTGATGGTGAAGTCTGAAGCGGCTGAATCGATTACTGTAATTCAAACCATCAAGGGCTGGCTCTTTATCATCGTCACCGCAGCAATCCTCTTCTACCTGATTCGCCGTCACTTTCTTGCGATCCATAAGTCACAGCATGAACTACAGCTGCAAAAAGATCGTTATCTCAACCTCTTCCAGAATGCGCCTGTGCCGATTTGGGTGGTTGACTTTTCGAATATCCGGTCAGCGTTTCTTGAACAAAATTCCTCGGGAAACTCCGCTTCCGACATTGAATGGATAACCAAGGCGGATTCATTGCGAAAGATTATCCATCAATCGCACATAACTGACGTCAATCTGGCGACTTTGGAGCTTTTTGAGGCAAACAGCCGCGAGCAATTGGATCAAGAAATCGCTGCGATGCTGACCGATGAATCGTGTGTTGTCGTCGCCAACATTCTGGCCGAGTTGAATATTGGTGGCCACCGCAGCGTCTGGGAAATGCCGATCCGCTCGCTCTCGGGCAAAGAGTTGACCGTTTTGCTCTCTATTTCGTTCCCTCCAGGCAGTGAAGAGACCTGGAAGGAAGTTCATTTAATGATGCTTGATATCAGCGATCAGAAGAGGGCAGCCGACCTGATTGAACGAAATCGTCGCCAACTAATGGAAGCACAACGCATTGGTCAGTCGGGAAGTTGGGAATGGAATTTCGCCACGAATAATCTGATCGTATCTGAACAACTATTCAAGATCGCCGGGTTGAACCCGCGGACATCCGAAGTCACTATCGAGGACTTTCTTGCAATTGTTCATCCAGACGACCGGCAGTTTGTGCGCGACCGACTCAAGACCCAAGGCGAAGTTGAGATGTACAAGGATGTACCTTATCGCATTGTCCGCCCTGACGGTGACGTTCGCTACATCCTGAATCGTGGCGAGAGAGTCCGCGACAAATCAGGACATGCAGTCGGTATGATCGGATTGGCTCAAGACATAACTGACCGCCGACGCGAAGAGATTGAGCGACAGCAATTGGAGATGCAGCTTCGTCAGGCGCAGAAATTGGAATCGCTGGGTGCCCTGGCCGGAGGTATCGCCCACGACTTCAACAACATCCTAACACCGCTGTATGGTTATACCGAACTCGTAATGCAGGATCTAGATGAAAAAAGTCAGACATACGAAGATCTTGGCCACGTTATGAAAGCTGCGACGCGCGGTAAGGAACTGGTGAAGCAAATCTTGGCCTTCAGCCGCCAAATCGAACAGGAACGCAAACCACTGTTGTTGCACCATATTGTGAAAGAAGTCATCAAGCTTCTGCGCGCGAGTGTCTCGCCGAACATCGAGATTGTCCATGAAGGTGAAGCTGGCATCGATGCCGTAGTTGCCGATCCGGTGCAAATGCATCAGGTCATCATGAATCTTTGTGTGAATGCCTGTCATGCCATGCGCGATTGCGGTGGCCGTCTGACTCTTAAGCTCGACATGCAGAAGATCGATGCCGGCAAAGCCGGCGATAATGTCGATATTCAGCCGGGAAGCTATGTTCGCCTGCAGGTGGCAGACACCGGCACTGGCATGGACGATTCCACCCGACAACGGGTGTTCGAGCCATTCTTTACTACGAAGCCGGCTGGTGAAGGCACAGGACTCGGATTATCAGTTTCGCGCCAGATCGTTCTTAGTCACAAAGGGACTATAACCGTCGAGAGCCGACTTGGCGAAGGCACAGTCTTCACTGTAATGCTGCCGTTGGCCAACCTCGAAGCATCGTCGGCTGAAGGCAAGCAGAATGGATTGAAGCACGGTCAGGGACGCATTCTATTCGTTGATGATGAGCGCGAGATTGCTGATCTGGCTGAGCAAATGCTGCGGCGCTTAGGATATGAAGTGGAAACGGCCACAGAATACAGCACAGCCATTGATAAGATTAAGAATGGCCCGGTATTTGATGTCCTTATTACCGACCAAGTCATGCCGGAAAAGAGTGGGTTACAGCTCGCCATCGAACTGCGTGATAGCGGCTTCAAATCTCCAATTATCCTCCTGACCGGAGACGGTATCGGCCTTTCGGATGAAATCATCAGAAGGAGCGGAATCGACGCCTTTTTGAGCAAACCATTCAGCGCATTCGAGCTGTCGCAGTCAGTCCACAGAGTTTTGCAGCGCAAGTCGAAAGCAGTCGAACAGGTTCGATGATCCGACCCACAAAGATCAAATCATCAAATGTCACTCCACATTAGCCAATAAAGTTCTTGTCAACTTACCTGGATTTCTGCAATTTGTGCATATCCAAACATTGTAATTGCGGAGGTCGAATGTGACGGGTCGCGGACTGTTTCCTAATATTGAACCTTTCAAGGTATCGAGTCTCAAAGTCTCGAACGTGCATACTGTTGTATTTGAGGAAGTCGGCCGTCCAGATGGCGTGCCGGTTGTTTTTCTCCATGGTGGGCCAGGAGTCGGGATTCTCCCCGGCTACCGCAGGTTCTTCGACCCAGCTTTCTATCGGGTCGTATTGCTCGACCAGCGCGGTGCCGGCAGGAGTACGCCACACGCAGAACTCAACCAGAATACGACCTGGGACATGGTCGATGACTTGGAGAAAGTACGTTCACAGTGCAAGATCGATCGTTGGATAGTGTTCGGCGGAAGTTGGGGAAGTACACTCGCTCTCGCGTATGCACAGACTTATCCACAGAGCGTCGCCGGGTTGATCGTTCGCGGAGTCTTTCTCGGCCATCCTTCTGAAATAGACTGGTTGCATAAGTATGGCGCGTCAGAAATCTGGCCCGATGTCTGGGAACGATTCAGTGGATACATTCCTTCTGCCGAAAGAATTGATCTGGTTGCGGCCTACTATCGACGTATGACTTCCGATGATCCGAAAGTACAGGCATCAGCGGCTCGAAACTGGTCGATGTGGGAAGCCTCTACAATGTGTCTTTTGCAGGATCAAACTGCCATTTCGGAAATGACGGATTCTGCTTCAGCTCTCTCTATTGGCCGCATTGAGTGTCATTACACTTTCAATAAATTCTTCCTTCGGTCTCCTGATCAACTTCTGGAGAACTGCAATGTCATTCGGGACATTCCGTGCCGGATTGTGCAAGGCCGTTATGACATAATTTGTCCGGTTCGATCGGCGTGGAATCTGCATCAGGCGCTGCCGAAATCTGAATTGCGGATTGTTGCTGAAGGCGCTCACTCGCCAATGGAGGCGGCTATGGCGCATGAATTGGTGCGGGCCACTGAAGATTTTAAAACGTTGCCGGTGAAATAATAATTGGCAGCAGACTTCGGCTGCGCTATCTTCCCGACAGTTATTAGGACAAGGAATTCGACCATGCTTAGATTCGTAGTCATTCGACTAATCATCAATGCAATCGCTCTTTGGGCGGCCGACTACCTAATTAAAGGAATTCACCTTGAGGGCGATCCCTGGCAGATAGTGATCGTCGCCCTGATCTTTGGAATTGTGAATGCGTTCATCAAGCCGATAATCAAGTTCTTTGCATTTCCATTCATTATTCTTACTCTAGGTCTTCTCACGCTCGTGATTAACGCACTTATGCTGATGCTCACGGCAGCAATGACCGAAATCCTTCGCATCGACGGCTTTGTACCGGCTCTTCTGGGGAGCATCGTTATCAGTCTGGTGTCGATGATATTGAGCTGGGTGCTCGACAAGAAGGACGATTAGAGAAATCCACTAATTGGAATTGGGATCAGTGTAGTCCAATTCGGAACCCAAAACACTGTGTGGAATCAAATACACCAAGAGGTGCACCAGCGTTGCACTGATATACCACCAGCGGCCGTTCTTCGTCTTTGAATCCCGCCAAATTGCGATCAACCACATCAACATCGCCAGGGCGGTCTTATTGTCGGTTAGATCGTGCCCGAAGGGCCACCCGGTCCAATACGCGCCGAACGCATATTTCTGCACGATCGGTCCGAGAATCAAACCGCCGGCAAAGAGTAGAATCGCCGTTAAAATTGCGAGACGTTTTACCTCGTCGGGACGCGCAAGTGCCTGCAGTCCCGTTCTTGTTGCCAAGAGCATGGCAACGAACATGAACAAGACGTGCGGCGCCAGAACGGTGATTGGGACCGGTCCCTTGTACCGCATCACCACCTGGTCCGAAGTCAGCATGATGTCGTTACCGCCTGCTGAAGCCAGAACCACCTTATATGCAATCTTGCCCGCCGGCGGTTGTTTTGGGAGGAATGCCCAAAGGGTGTCGCCGCTCCGATTCAACAAGATCGTTTGCCAATCATCGCTACTATTCACTCGACGCCATTCGGCTCGACCCGAATATCTCTGATTACCGACAACGACGCGAATTGGAGCGTCGGCGACAGATTCATGAGTCGTAAGGAACTTAGCTCTGACAGTTTCTCCGGTGGGCAGTTGCGTTTTTGTCCGGACCGGATAGGACGGACCGGTTGTGCGCTGATAAACAACGGATGCAAGGGTGATTACTACTGCGAGTATCCACAGCCAATATGTCTTGTTCAAGTTATCAAGCATCTGTCAGTCCCGTTGTCACCCGACAATATGTGGGACTTTAACCCTGGAAAGCAAGCTACTTAGAGGTTGCCAAGATGGTTTGCGATTGATTAAAATAATCCTCGATCATTGGCGACAGCCAGATTCCCGGAAACTTAGATGAAATGGCCGCAATCATGAAGATCATTACGCCGATAACAATTTGCCTTTTGATAACATCAATACTGCAATTGCACTTCGCCGAACCCGCTTTCGCCGAAATTCAGGGAAATCAAATAACGGAGATTTCCGGTGTGGCACGACTCGGCAACCGGTTGCTCTTTGTGAGTGATGATGAACCCGGATGCTACTTCGAACTCAAAATAGAGGATGCCGCCGCGTCGGTTATTCCAATTGATCCGGATAAGCTCAAACGCATTTCGATGAAGGGTTGCGAAGCTGTCAGCGACTTCGAAAGCATCGTCGTCCTGGCCGACGGTCGGGTTGCTGTGCTTTCAGAAGACTTGCACGCCCTCTACTCGCAAATCTCGGTAGGCAGCAAGACATGGGGAGTTCTCACCAAATTCAATCAGACCGTCACGGAATTCGGGAATCGCGGTCTCGAGGGAGCGGCGACTTTGGCATTACCGAACAGCGCATCACGGATAGCTGTTGTCTGGGAAGGTGGATATCCATCAGTGGCCTCGTTGCCGGAACAGATTCAAAATGCGCTTGGACATGGGCCATTGCAGCCGATTCTGATTGTCACAGATGTGCCGCGCAACGCTTCGGAGTTGTTCATTGACGATTCGGTAAGTTATCGCGTACTGCAGACGCCGAAGATCAAGGATGCCGGCAATTCAAATGTTGCACCGATCATCGTGGATTCGGAGTTACCAAAATCCGTGGAGCCGTCACCGCAAACTGCGCCGCCGTTCGCACAGCGCTATCGCGCTCCCGACCTTGTTTGGCATATCTGGTCTGAAGGTCAGGATGTTGACACGGGTCTAATCGTAATTCTTAGCTCCGAAAACGCGCCGCTAAGAGGCTCAGGCGCTAAACGGGAATTTAAGTATAAAGATCTTCAACGGTATAACCTTCAAGGCAAACCGGTCGGCGGTTCCATCGAAATCAATGCACTGGTCAAGCCGTTGTTCGAGTCGGTTTCACAGACGCACACGGCAAAATGGTCAAGTCGTATGCGCGAGCAGTTCAAGAATGTTAAGACGCTTCTGGACGAAAAGAACTGGGAGAATGTCAACTGGGAAGGTCTCGACTGGTTTGTCCGCGGGCAAAGTCTGGTACTTGTGTACGACGGTGAGCCAGCTGACCCGCCATTTGCTGTTGTGATAGCAATTCCGGACAATTGGAAGTAACCAGTGGCCGCGACAACCAACTCGACTCTTCGCTATTTGCTGTTCGGACTGCTCGCAGCCCTGTGGGTCTACGGTATTTACGACCTTGCCCAAGGCGAGAAGCAGTGGGATTTCAAGACCTATTATTATGCTGCTGTCGCGCACGAACGAGGGCTCGATGCCTATGACACCGGCGTCTTGGAACAGATCGCCGGAAGTCCGATAAAGCTCTCTTATGTCTATCCGCCGCTGACTCTGTGGTTTTTCCGTCCATTTGCTGTGTTCGAATTCAAAACGGCGTACTTCGTCTATCTGTTTCTCAAGTTGGTCCTCTTGATTGCACTCGTACTCCTGTGGCGCAAGAGTCTATTTCAAGGAGAGGATAATCTCCTGTTCCTTTGGTTCATGACTCTGGCATACGCATCGACTATCTATTGGGACCTTGTTGCTGGAAATATCGGAATCGTCGAGCAGATTCTGTTCTGGATCGCTATGATAGCATTGCTTCGCAGACAAATGTTGTTGTTTACCATCGCAATTGTTGCGATCTCGTTCTTCAAGTTGACATTCATAGTCTTCTTGGCATTGCCGTTACTTTGGCGGCGGAAGGAGGCAATGAAATACGCGGCAGCCGGATTTGCAGCATTTGGCGGGTATTTACTTGCCAACTACCTGATTGCCGAGCGCCAATTCAAAGTGTTTCTATCCTTGCTGGGAGTCATCGACGAGCGCGGCGAAGAATACAATCACTCGCTTTTGGCGATGATTAGAGACTTATTCGACAAGTCGGAGGCGGCCAAGTATCTGGGCGATGTTCCGGCGATTGTCCCGAATGCAATTTATGTTGCCGCAGTAGTCATCATTTTAATGGTGAGCTGGCGGGTGATCAGGAATCGCTCCGCTAATGATGGAGAGAATTTCTCACTCGATTCCATCTATTTCGCCTGTTTGGTATATGCTCTGGCAATGCCCCGCATGAAGACATATTCGTTTATTCTGCTGATTCCGCCGACGTATCACATAATTCGCAAATGCGTGAAGCCGGAAGCGTTCATTTACCTGTTTATGATACTGGCACTCACGAAATGGACGCCGTTGCCGGTACCCGATTTTGCGCGATTCCTATGGTGGTACTTTCCTTGGCTCGCGGCACTTCTGATCTGGATTATTTTTGTCCGTCATCTCATGCAGCCAAGTAGTTACAAGGTTTCGCAGCCACAAGAAAAGCTAGAATACTAACACTTCCCCATAAAAAAGCAGGGGCCCCCGGCTCTCGCCGAAAGGTCCCATGCACCGATGTAGAATGACGAGACGAATTCTTTCGTCCCCTCCTTAAACAGAGTATCGTCACAAATTGTTCGTACATTAATTGACCAAAATTAGAGAGGTTTGTGGAGATATTTGTCTATTAGCTTCTACCAAGAACCTCAAATCAAAACAAAAGGAGCTCCTCCCTCACAAAGGAGCTCCTCTATCCCCTCCTCTTCAGTACCCTTCACCGCCAAAGTGTTTCTCAAGAGTAACTGACTTCGAGACTACTCTCTGCAATCCCTATGCCGGAAAGCCTTCGAAGTTTGCGACTTACGTTACTCTTTGATTAACAACAGATTAGGCAATGGAAGGGATGATTCGAGTCAGGCCGCAACCACTCGCGACTCGCAGAATGTGCGACGAGAGGCTCTTCAATTCATTGCTTACACTACTGTAAGCTATTGATTTACAGACGCTTGCGTAGCCGCAAACTCTGCGTAAAAAGGCCGCCCTGACTTCAGATCAGGACGGTCCAAGGTAGCTGAAAGAAATCGGCCGTTTACTTATTGTCAGCAAACATCGCTTTGTGAACGAAACCAGCCAATATGCCGCCAATGATCGGAGCCAGCCAGAATACCCATAGTTGTGAAATAGCCCAGTCGCCGACGAAAATTGCCGGACCAGTGCTTCGGGCTGGATTTACAGAGGTGTTCGAGACCGGAATGCTGATTAAGTGAATCAGCGTCAACATCAGGCCGATTGCGATTGGTGCAAATCCGGCAGGTGCACGCTTGTCAGTGGAGCCGAGGATGACCATCAGGAACATGAAAGTCATCACGATCTCGCAGACCATGACCGCCATCAGAGAATAACCACCCGGAGAATGTTCGGCGAATCCATTTGACGCAAAACCGCCCGCCGTGGAAAATCCGGCTTGACCTCCGGCAATTACATATAAAATGCCCGCGCCGGCGATACCGCCGAGCACTTGAGCAACGATGTAGGGAGCGAGTTCCTTGCCGTCGAATCTGCCTCCGGCCCAGAGACCAAAAGACACTGCTGGATTAAGATGACACCCGGAAATGTGTCCGATAGCAAACGCCATCGTCAATACTGTCAGACCGAATGCTAGGGCGACACCCACAAAACCGATTCCGAGATTCGGAAAGGCGGCAGCCAACACCGCGCTGCCGCAGCCGCCCAGCACGAGCCACAACGTGCCGATGAACTCGGCGCCAAGTTTCTTTGAAAGTGACATACGATTCCTTTCGTGTCACAAGGTTTGCAGAGTGGAATTACTGCGAACAGGAGTGAAATCTGCTTCTCTCATGCGCTAACTCCCACCCTCAGCGTTGATTTTACTGATGTCGCAAATTTGCCTCGTATCAAATCATTCGGCAAGAGGAAAATAGACTAAGCGGGGACTGCTTCAAAGGGGGAGGACCGAGCCCAGAATTGTCGGGCCAGCTGTTGTGCGGCTGGCTCGACTTGTGGTGTTTCTTACTTGGTCTTCTTAGGCGTGTGGACCGATAGTCCATGTACGTCGTGAGCGGCTTCCATGACTGCTTCGGCAAGTACCGGATGGGCATGGAACACATCGCCAAGCTGTTCGGCGGTCATTTTCTGACTCATGGCGACAGCAACCTCGTGGATAAGGTCCGTCGCATGGGCGCCGACGATATGCGCTCCGAGAATCTTGTCGGTCTTCTTGTCGGCAATGATCTTTACACCGCCTGCAATTTCGCGCTCGGCTTTGGATTTGCCCAACACGCGGAATTGGAACTGGCCGATGCGAATAGCGTGACCATCAGCCTCGGCTTTCTGCTGTGAGAGGCCGATTGATCCAACTTCGGGGTCGGTAAAGATTGTTATCGGAACAGCGTTGTAGTCGACCTGTTTGTTTTTGCCAAGAGCATTCGCGACCGCGACTTGGCCCTCATAGGAAGCCGTATAGGCCAGCAAGTAAACACCGGCACAGTCGCCGATGGCGTAGATGTTCTTAACCGAGGTCTCCATTTTGTTGTTGACCTTAATCGAGCCGTTCTTGTTCATCTCGAGCTTCACCGCATCGACGTTGATGTCGTCGGTATTGAATGACCGCCCGATGGCGACCATGACTTTTTCCGAAGTCAGCGCTTTGCCCGATTGAAGCTTGCAGACGACACCCGCCGGAGTCTCTTCCACGGAGAGTACCTTCTCGCCGGTGAAAATTTCTGCGCCGTGTTTCTTCAACTCGCGTTCAATCGTCTTCGATGAGTCGATGTCTTCAAGCGGCAGCAGATTAGGCAGCATTTCAACAACATTGACCTTCGTACCAAGTTGCGCCAACAGGCAGGCAAACTCGCAGCCAATTACGCCGCCGCCGATAATTGTCATTGAGGCTGGACTTGACTTCGGATAGATCATTTCGTCTGATGAAATGATGGTATTGCCGTTGAACGGAAACGCCGGAACATTAAACGGCCGACTTCCCGTGGCGACAATGATCTTGTCGGCTTCAATCGTCTTGGTTGTGCCGTCCTGCATGTCGACCGCGAGTTTATTCTTGCCGTCGAAATAGCCGAAGCCGTTGTATGTAGTCACGCCATAAGACTTGAACAGAAACCCGATGCCCGAAACCAACTCGTTGACGACCTTGTTCTTGCGTTCAACCATTTTCGCCAAATTGATTTGCGGTGTACCGGCGATGTCGATACCGAATTCTGCGGCGTCTTGAATCTTGCGGTACAAGTGAGCAGTAGCAATGAACGTCTTTGTGGGAATGCATCCCCAGTTAAGACAGATTCCACCGAGCTTGTCTTCCTCGATGCAGGCGACCTTGGCGCCCATTTGCGCGGCGCGAATTGCGGCGACATAGCCGCCCGGACCGCCTCCCAATACTGCTATATCATATTTTTCAGCCATATCAGATCCTTTGATTGAACCGACTAATAATTACATATCAATACGCCCCGAATCGGATTTTAGGTAATACGAATAGCGGCAAAAGTAAAGGGATTTTGCAGTGAATGTGGAGTAGCTGTCGTCGAGTTCTGGTTGGCTAACGATTTGGCAGCTCTGGCGTTAATTGGATGCGCAGCCAGCTCACCTTGTCGGGCGGGCCAGCGAGTCGCTCTGCCCAATCTGGTGACGGATTGCGGAAATATGCATCGTAGCGCAGTGTAACGACATCCGTCAGGTTGTCGAATTCGTTCTTGGCTCCAAACATCTCCTTGAAGAATAGCGGATAGTTGTAGCGATGTGACAACTCGCGCATTTCGGCTTTACTAACGCTCTTGAGTACGGCACATGCCAGTGCTACCTGGTGAAGGAATATTCGCTTCCTTCGGTCCGAGGCACATTGACTATTAACCAGCGAGTCACTGTACAAGGCCTGGAAGAACTCCGACCAGCGCCGCAAGATACCGCGTTTTGGCCTGACCACGATTAGTCCAGCATTGAAATAGGGCCGAATAGTCTGTTCATCGACGACTGTCTTCATTGGAAACAAGCTGGAATCCGAAACCTCCGTGACTTGAAAGACCTGCCGCCAGAACTCGTCAGGTGGCTGGGAGTAGAGCGAGCCGATTAACAGATGCATCACTGGGCGGTAGGCGAATGCAATTGTGTCCGACAACTGCAATTCAGCCGGATCCGACATCACAATGGTATCCTCGTCGAACCAGGCAAGCACTTGGGAACTACTAGCGACCTCGTCTTCAGCCTGCGCTGCCGCGAAGGTTTTTCCCGCATAAGGTATTTCGGTTGCCGATGCTGGCATACTCGCTCCAATCAAAGCTACTTGCAGGGACTCGGCCAACGATTGTTGTGTTGAATTGAGTGTTGCGAGCGACTCGCGCGGATGGTAAATCCGGATCGGTACTTCTGAAAACGATCCGGCAAATTCGCGCACACTGACGGCAAAAATCAGACAGTGCCTTAGTTCTTCGCTGTCGGCAGCATAAGTAGCAAAAACGATTTTATTGGTCATTTGATTCGTCGCTTCTATAGGTTCGGCAAATGCGAGGACAGTGACAAATCCCGAGACCAGAAGAACGGCGATTTCGAGACGGCTTAGTTTCACCATGAGTCCGCAACGACCTCGGTTTCATTTGTAGAGTTATTCTACTATGATTGACGATTGAATGCCAGGATTGTTTTATGGGCAGTATCAATAGAGTGTCTCCGGTGTTCAAGTCTCAATCGACTGCGCTACTCCTCCCACTTCGGCGGCATACAGCGTACCGGATGATCCGTCCGATATCCCAAATAATAATCCGCCTGCATCAGCTTGTGAATCTCGCGCGTGCCTTCGTAAATCGCTGCGCCTTTCGAATTTCTGAAGAATCTCTCCACCGGATACTCGTCACTGAACCCGTAGGCGCCGTGAATCTGCACGGCATTGTAAGCGGCCTTCTCTGCTTGGTCAGTGCAGAACCACTTTGCCAGCGAGGTCTCCCGCGTTGAGCGCATGCCTTTATTGCGCAGCCAGCCGACCTTCATCCAAAGGTATTGACCAGCCTCGTACCCGTAGATCATTTCCGCGAACATTTCTTTGACCAATTGGTGTTGTGCAATCGGAACTTCGAAAGTCTTCCGCGTAAGCGCGTAATCCTTACATGCATCCATGCAGGCGCGGATCAATCCCGTCGATCCGGCAGCGACGGTATAGCGACCGCCATCGAGACATGACATGGCGATTTTGAATCCTTCGCCTTCGCTGCCCAAGAGATTCTCCGCAGGGACTTCAACATCAGAAAGCGCAATCCAACCAGTCTTGCCGGCGCGCACGCCGAGCTTGCCGGTGATCGAACCCGTAGTCACGCCTTTGAACGTTCTTTCTACTATGAATGCAGACAATCCCGTGTGGTCGCGCTTCTTCTGCTTGTCGGTGTCGGTCCAAGCGAATATCAAGAACATGTCGGCAACTTCCGAAAGCGAAATCCACATCTTCTCACCGTTCAGGATGTACTTGCCACCGGCAGTCTTCGCAGTGGTAAGAATACCGACCGCATCGGACCCGGCGGCAGGCTCGGTCAGTCCGAAGGTGCCGATTTTCTCACCCTTGGCCTGGGGAATGAGATATTTCTCTTTCTGAAATTCATTGCCCCATGTCAGCAGCGTCAACGAATTCAATCCGATATGCACCGAAAAGGCCACTCGCGCCGAAGTGTCAACATATTCCATTTCTTCACACACCAGACCGAGTGAAATGTAGTCGAGCCCCATCCCGCCATACTTCTGCGGGATACACACGCCGAGCAGTTCGGCGTCTTTGAGCCGTTTGATGAACTCGGGGTCGTTCTTATTCTCGCGGTCGAGATCGGCAATCTTCGGTTTAAGGTACTTGTGGGCGACATCACGCGCAATTTGCTGAGCGGATTTGTGGTCGTCAGTGAGCTCGAAGTCGATCATCGTTTATCTCCATTTAGATTAATTTCGTCTTGATGTTTCCACCACATTTTACCCTGAATATTCCCGTTATGCAATACGTATCGCGTCGCGGATTCCAAAACCATTTGTATAATCAGGCGATGATTCTGATCATAGAACAATGTTGATACGCATCCTAACATCACTCGCGCTGCTGCTAACGGCGCCGTCGCTTCACGCCATTGACCTGGATTCCAACTGCGTCGCACAACTGCGTCGTGGAATCGCATTTACGATGGTCGAGCAATTCGATTCTGCACGAAGCGTTTTTGCCGCCATGGCTGCGCACGACAGCCTTGACCATGCAGCGTTGCTATATCTGGCCGGTGTCGATCATGCTGAAATGATGGATAGGGAAGACTTCACCAACAAGAAGCAGTTTGAGATATTGGTCGAAAAAGCGATAGATTTCGCTGACAGGGCAAAATCGAATCGCGATCAAGCGGCTTGGGCTTGCCTTACAATTGGCAATGGCCACGCTTATACGGCATCAATCGAAGCCAAAGCCGGAAGCTGGTGGACCGCGATGCGCCGCGGACTGAAAGCCAAAGGTGCGTATCTAGAAGCGCTCGAACTTGACCCGATTTTGTACGACGCCTATCTCGGTCTCGGAACCTACCACTACTGGAAATCCGCCAAGACGGAGTTTATCAATTGGCTGCCTTTTGTCGGTGACCGCAAGGATGACGGTGTCGAAGAACTTCAGCTTGCCGTCGATTCGTCGCTTTTCTCCAATGATCTTGCATTGAATTCGCTGATTTGGATTCACTTGGAACGCAAAGACCCGCGGTCAGCATTGGCGTGTGCCGAAGAGCTTCATTCAAGATATCCCGACAGTCGATTAGTCAAGTGGGGGATGGCGTTTTCTAGCTATTCAGCAGGCAATTACGCCGCTGCATTGAAGTACTTCGGCGAGATCATCAGCTCACTTGAGCAAGACAGCACGCAGAACTACTTCAACCTCATCGAATGCAGGTATCATCGCAGCAAGATCTTCGAGAGTGTCAAGGACACTTCAGCGGTACGGAAGGAACTTGAGATTCTGATCAACTACCCTGCGCCAGAGACTGTAAGAAAAAGACAGGCAGAGAAATTAAAGGATGCACAGAAAGCGTTAAGGTTGCGAGAGCGAGATTGACTTGTCTTGGTTCTCCGAAAAAATCTGGTGTCGGCTTGCGGCGGCGGCAATCCCCAGAGCGATCCAAAAATAGTTGTTTATTGCGCCTTTGCCAAAAATCAACCCTCCTTCAAAAAGCCCATTTGCTAATGCACCGCAGATTAGCGCAATCGCTCCGGATTGCAGCATTCGCTCCTTGACGGAAATGGCACGAATTCTCGCCCTATTAAAGTACGCGATGATGGAAGTGTAGAAAACCAATGCCAGCACGAGTCCGGGCACACCCGTTGCCAGTGCATGTACAAGCAACTGGTTATGAGGAAGGAAGTTCTTGGTACGAAAGTCCCGGAATACGGTGACGACACCGATATCTTTCTCGATTATCCTTCCGACGACTTCATTTTGCTTCAGTCCGTAGCCTTGTCCAAAAGTCGGGTTCTTCATGATGGATTCGGTCGCTGCTCCCCAAAGCAGTGTACGGTGGGACGTTCCTCCGGTGAATCGGGTCGCCGTCATTATAGATTCCCTTAAGGCAGGATTAATGAGAACTGCTGTCGCAACGATCAAGCCAACGAATGCCATTCTCTTAATCCACGGCCACTGCCGTTCAAGGAGTAAGAAGACCAGTACTTGCACAGCGATTCCGAACATAGCTGCCCGTGACCAAGAAAACCCCAACGAGACGAGAGCCGGGACGGTGCAAGCAAGAACCGCAAACTTCAAGACGCGCGAACGCGTGACCATTGCCAACAACAGCGCAAATGGCAAGGTGAATCCGACGAAGACTCCGAAGCTATTTGGATTTGTGAAGAATCCACGCAGGCGAAAGAATCCCTCGGTCCAGAATTGCCACAATGAATAGGATGAAGCCGCAGCTAATGCAATCAGGAGTGAGAATGCAACGATGATGAGCGATCTTTCATCGCGAGTAATCTCGCGCGTGACTATGAAAACGACAAAGAGCAGAAAATAACGAACGATTTCTACGGCCGATTCTAACGGATGCACGGAAAATGGTACACAAATCATGCTCCATGCTAGAAGAATTAGAAGAGATACCCCGGGGCGCGCAAACGACCAGTTCCACTGCTCACCGGTGGTCACTTTTCGAAGTAATGCCAGAGCCAGAAAGAAAACTGTCACAACCCATTTGAGAAGGTAAAGAACCGATTCCGAAAACATCGGCAGAGTTTCGATATGGCTGGTTACAGTAATGGCAGTCAAGACACCGACGGAAGAAACCAGCATAAAGGGAATCATAATCGCGCCGACAATCGCGGCGAGGATTTGCAGTGGAGAGAGAAATAGACTGGCGCTTAAGCTGGCAACACCGGCTCCAAAGGGAAGATACCTTGCAAGTGCCGTGGCTGGCTGTGTTTCGAGTCTCGGTTCATTGGTACTCACGCTACACGCTTTTGTTGGATTTTCCCAGTGGGTCTCTTCTGACAGTTTGAAGGTACTTTAGCAATGTCCCGTAAGTCTTGCCGGCAGTGCTTTCCGGTACCGCAACCTTCTCCAGAACGACGGCTGCACCAACTGAAAGCAGCAGACTAAGCAAAAATGACGATACCGCAATTATGCGTTTGCGCGGCCAGATTGCTTCTTCTGGAGGAATAGCTCTATCCAAAATTGCAACGGTTGGCACGTCCTTTTTAGTTTGCATCTGCGCAACTTCCAACTGCTGGTAGAGCAACTCATAAGTGAGTTCCTGAACCTTGACGTCGCGCATCAAAACGGAATACTGAACCGCCAAGTCGGGAATTCGACTTAAGGGAATCTCCATTGCCGAATTAGTGGAATCGCCGGCACTGTAGGGACCCATTTCCAGTTGTCTTAATTTCCCGCGCAAGACACCAATCTTAAGACTTAACTGCGCAAGTTCTGGGTGACCTGGGTTAAGGCGAAGTCGAAGCATGTCCTGCTCGATCTCCGCAGCTGTAAGCTCCGATTGCTGCTGCGCGAGAATGTCAATCATTGCCTTTGTTTGAGCATCAAGAGCTATGGCCAAGTTATCGCGCTGAAATGCGAGTAGCCGGTCTTGAGCCGCTTTCAATGACGCCGTAGTTTCCTGAACTCGAAGACTAAGAAATTCACCAAAAATCCGATTTTTCTGACTTTGAATCTCGGAATTCACGGAATTCAGTATTGAAACAATGGTGTTGGCGATATCGGCCGCCAAAGTTGGCGATGACGCCTTCGCATCCAATTTTACTATGCCCTCCGGGGACACTTGAGTCGAGATTTGCTCGCGCAATTCGGCAACGGCCTGCTGTCGCGATTCCTTATCATAAATCGCTATTAAGTTCAAAGTGTCGACTGCTCGCGACAACACGGTCTCGGACTCCATCATCCGTGCGTACAAATCGGACGGAGTCGCCATGAACGGAAGTGCGAAACCGGCGGCAGCCTGCGACAGGCTCGCTGCGGCTGACCCTAAGAGTCCGGCAATCGGCGACTCTTCTTGTGGGGGGAGAATCGTGCAACTGGCGCCGTACTTACGCGGAAGAATCAAACTGATTATTATGGCAAGAATAGTGACCGAGGTTACCGACAAGATCACCATGCGTCGCCTTTTCACAACAATTTCAAGAACAGTCAGGACCCACATGCTTCCTCAATTTTCTCTCCGAATTCGGTGAATGATATCGGTTAACGATGCGGACGTCAACCAGTTTTGCAGAAGACGGCCAATGCCGAGTCTGATTTCGAGCGACTAAGACAACTTCTCGGTAAGAGCGCTGATGATCCGTGTACTGATTGCTTCCCAAGTATACATAGAAGCGAATTCACGGCACATGTTTCGCAACTCGGCACGATTGATTGTCAGCGCGGCGCTAATTGCCAGCTTCCAATGCTCTGCGTTTGCGGGGACGGTCTTGACCAGGTCTGAAGGAAAAGTTGACAACAAGTCGTTTGGGCAGGACACCGTTGGCACACCCGCGGCCGCATGTTCGTAAAACTTCAGGGGATTCGAATGGTCGATAAAGTCGCTGGGAATATAGGGGAGTATTCCGACATCAAAGCCGGCAACAATACCAGCAATATCGTCTTGACTTACCTCACCGAGGTAGTGAAGATTCTTCGGCTTTCCGAGCCGATCCGAGAGAATGTTGTTCTGTTGGCGGCCTACGAATACAAACTGCCAGTGAGGATTCTGAATGATTAGCTCGCTGATCAATGGCCAATCCAAGCGATCAGAAATGTTCCCGGCATAGCCGAGCCGCGGATGCGGAATCGCGTCGATCAGCGGATTTAGTTGTACAGAATCGGAGGACAATTGTCTAAACGTCAAAGACGGCAGACCATTCCCCGATAGCCAGGCGGTTTTGTAGTTCTTCCCCCAATTTCGCAGAAGTTTCGGCGAAACAGCGAGCATCACATCGACACTTCTGCGGTACTTCGATTCAAGGCGTATGGCTGAAGAATCCGGATTATCAGCAACGTCGGCAAGCAAATCGTACATCTCGTACACCATCGGCGATTCCGGAAAAACACGAGACACATAAGCCTGCACCGGGTGATAGTACCACACGAGCGGCGGAGCATCTCCCAGATTGAGCTGTGCTGCGACGCCACAATACCAACGCTTGAGCTTTCGAATGTTGGCGCTTTCAAGAGCTGGAAAACGCCAGGCAACGATATCACTAAGGTAGTAACTAGGCGAAGCTAGATAGAGGTTCGGTGAAATCTGCTGTAACTTGTTGCGGTTAAAGAGCTCTTTGAATCGCGATGGTTTTCGAAACGCAGTCGAAACGGGACAGAGTGGTCGATTCACGGAAATTACTGTGACTCCGAGCTTTTCAACCACAGAGGCGATTGACCGCACTTGACCGCGGCGGGTAAAGGTCGGCCAATCCGTCTTGTTGAAGATAACAATGACATTTGGGATAGGCATATTTGACTGACGAAGATGGGATTCCCGGGCAAGCACCATCTCCCACACCCTATTTTTCAAAATCCGTAAACCAATGCCCGAATTGACCCTGCGTGTAATATATCAGTTAATGATTGACCGTCAAGGAGCAAATGGCTACATTGGATGACGTTATTCAAATTCGGGTCGCGCAGGGGAATCTGCTCCCGAAAGTAGTCGCAGTGTTATGGAGGTTAAGTGAAAGTCACTCTCTCAGAAAAAAGCGGAATTAGTGTAATCTCGGTTTCAGGGAAAATGATGGGCGGACCGGATACGGGCGAACTTGACGAGAAGCTGTATTCCTTGCTCGCGAAAGGCCAGAAGAACGCCATTGTCGACTTGCAGAATTGCGAGTGGATCAATTCCTCCGGCTTGTCGATTCTGATCCATCATTACAAGAAGTTCAAAGATGCCGGCGGTGAATTGCGCCTGGCAAACCTGACCGATAAGATTGAACGGATTATGGTCATCTCGCGTCTCACAGAAGTATTCTCTGTGCATGACACGCTTGACGATGCCGTTGCCGCCAGCAAGAAGTAACCTTGTTGGCCTCTTGAACTTCAAAAGCGGGAAGGCAGATTGATTCGGAGAATTCTTCTTGGTTGCTTGTTCGCCGCTTGGCTTTCGGCAAATGCCACGACGGCGAATGCAGAACCGGTTGACTTTGTCGGCATCGCGGACAGCCTGCGCTCAATCACGCTCGACTTCACGAAACAAGCTGAAGTATCGCAACTGACCATAGAGCGGGGCGGCGTAAAGATAATCCTCCAAAGCGGAATTCTCACATTGGGTCAGTCGGTCGCTGGAAGATCCTTCTCGGCCGTCTTCAGCGGCAAAGGGCGTTTTGAGATGATACCTCCGAATCGAGCCGAGAGGTATATGTTGGCGCGTCATACTCAGGACAGCAGTGCGATTTGGCCATTTGAGGAAATTGCGCTGATCTTCAGCGATTCAACTGAACTTGAGCTCCAATCAGTATTGAAATTCACAGAACTCGGCAAACGCAAAGGCGAAATTCGACTGCTTTCCGGTTTTATTGATTTTATCCAGGACGAATTTGAGTGGTCGTTTCCTGCACTGATCCTTAGTGACATTGTCCAACCTGAACTGCCGGGCCGTTTTCTCGCGCGATTCAATTCGCCGCGCGGAAATATGGTGTTTATATTCGATCCGAAGGAGATTGAGGAGATTCAACTTTACAAGCATGCCCGAACCGGTGATGGCTCGTATCCAGACCTCGTCCAGAGTTTTCATTTACCGGACCAATACACCAGTACTCCATGGGGCATAGATTCGGAAAACAAGGACTTAATTGACAGTCTCGACTACGACATCTCATGCAAAATCTTCCAGTCTGCCAAGACAGAGTTGGATGTTACGCTGTCATTCCAAAGCAACCTTGACAGTCTGCGCTCAATATTCTTCCAATTGATGCCGGAAATCGACCAGAAGTCATTGAGTGTGGTCGATGCAAACGGTGACTCCCTTTATTTCCTGCGTTTGAAAGATGAGTATGGAGTAACCGTATTTCTCAACCAGCCGCTGGCTAAAGGTGAGCGAACAAGCCTGCAGTTTAGTTACGAGTCAAATCGCATGGTACTCAAGACACCCTGGGGCGGCAATGTTCTTGCCTATGCGACGAGCTGGTTCCCACGATACGGCTACCTCAAGCGCTCGAAGTTCCGACTAAAATTCGCTGTTCCAGAACAATATGAATTTGTCTCGGTCGGTCGCAAGACTTCGGAATCGATCGAGGACGGTTTCAAGATCACTAACTGGGACATCAGTGATTTTCCAGTAGCCATAGTGTCATACAACTATGGACCATTCCAGATAGATACCGGGCGAATCCTGGATGATAAGCCGGTCGCGGTCTATGCCGGTAAGTCGCACAGCGCGGGCACCGCGTCTGTGCGGCGCGGTGTCCTCGATGATGTCGTCGCGTCGGCATCGTTGTTTTCCGCCGAAGTGCACCCATATCCTTTCAATCAACTGATCGCGACCGAAATACCCTCACCGCACGGGCAGGGACTACCGGGGCTAATTCACCTCGGTTATGCAACGTTTGACGAAGGCATTGGCAACAACTTTGACGATGCTTTTCGTGCGCACGAGGTCGCGCACCAGTGGTGGGGGCATCTCGTCGGCTGGAAGTCGTACCACGACCAATGGCTCTCCGAGGCCTTCGCGGAATACTTCAGTGGCTGGTATATCCAACGCAAGTATCAAAATGACGAACAAAAACGCGGGAGATTCTTCGACTTGCTCGACCTCTGGCGCGATGATGTCTACCAAAAAGGGTCGTACGTCAACAAGGGCTGGCAGACCGACTATCAGGAGGGCAACGATGCCGGGCCAATCTGGATGGGATACCGCTTGGCATCTTCGAAATCTTCGGACTATTCGACGCTTGTCTACAGTAAAGGCGCTTACGTGCTCTACATGCTGCGGATGATGATGTTCGATTTCGTCAAACGCGACGACGTTAAATTCCGGGAGATGCTGAACGGATTTCTCACCGAACACCGTTGGTCGGATGCAACAACAGCGGACTTTCAACGGATCGCAGAGAAGCACTATGGGCAGCCGCTTGATTGGTTCTTCGACCAGTGGGTTTATGATACACAGTTGCCGGAATATATTTGGGAGCCTGCAATCAGTCAGCAGCCCGACGGCAAGTTCACAGTCAAACTTGACGTTAAAGTAGAAAATGTCCGCGAGGGATTCCGGATGCCGGTACCTTTGACGATTCTAATGGAAGGCGACTATCACACGACGACCAGGCTCGACATCACCCAACTGGATCAGTCTATCTCAATACCGAATCTGCCTCACAAGCCAGTTAAGTTCGTCTTCAATACTTTCAAATCGGTCCTTTGCAAAGAACACCGGAAATAGCTATTTCAGTAGCACCATTTTTCTCGTAATCACCTGCTCGCCGGTGCGCAATCGATAGAAGTAAACTCCCGTCGAAAGTTTTCTGCCACTCACTGAATTCGCATCCCAGTCAACAGCATAATTACCGGCATTCAGGTGTCCGAAGTCGTTGAAGTCAACACGTTCTCCAAGCACATTGTAAACGCTCAATTCCACTTCGGCGGAACGTGACAATGAGAAGCGAATGTTGGTCGAGGGATTAAAGGGATTCGGATAGTTCTGTTCAAGCACGAAATCTTCCGGTAAGGCTCCGGTTTCCTCGCGCGCAGTCGCCAGTGTCTGGACCGTAATCGTGCCTTGCATACCGAAATGGAACTCGCAGTGATACGGAAACGGGCCGTTGCCATCCGCTTCCGAGAAGACCACCTCAAAGGGTGTAGTAGTTAATGTCCCGGAATCCCAATCCTTTGGTGATGACGCGTCGGAGGTGCAAGTGTGGGTACCGGCGACCCGCACCCAACGGACCGTGTCACCATGGCTGATTTGTGTCGTCGGTGGCGTAAACTGGTTGTTGCTGACATTGACAGTATGAATCGTGGCAGTCGCAGTATCTACATTAACAATGAGGGCCGCTATTACCGACGCAATCAGGAATCTCGACAAAGGAATAGCCATAAACATAAATCTCTCCTGTATACTTGCGATTTGACCAGCAGCGTGCGGCGGACTTTTCGTTCCTATTAGATAATACGACAAACTGGATGGATATAAGTGATAAAAAACTTCACCGAGTTCCGCTTTGGTGACCGTGACATTTGTTAGCGGCTTTTTTGTAACTTTTGAGAACAGAGGATAGTATAGTACACTTCAATTACGGTGAGTGAACAGGTAGGATTATGATCGAAACCAAAGATTTGTGCAAAAACTTCAAAGACAAAAAGCGTGGCGAGGTCAAAGCCGTTGACCACGTCACATTCCGCTGCAAACCGGGCGAGGTTTTCGGCTTGCTCGGACCTAACGGCGCCGGCAAAACGACCACACTGCGTATTATCTCGACTGCGCTGAAACCCTCTTCGGGAACAGCAGTGATCAACGGTGTCGACGTTGTTTCCGACCCGCAGGGTGTACGCAGGCAAATTGGATTTCTCTCCGGTAATACCGGACTATATGGCCGTTTGACGGCGAAAGAAATGGTCGCCTACTTCGGCAGACTCTACGGCATGGATGAGTCAAAAATCGAGAAGCGCACGAATGAGCTGTTTACACTGCTGGACATGAACAGCTTTGCCAATGTCCGCAATGAGAAGCTCTCGACCGGTATGAAGCAGAAAGTATCGATTGTCCGCTCGGTTCTGCACGACCCACCGGTGATGGTTTTTGATGAGCCGACTTCGGGGCTCGATGTGATGAGCTCGCGGACGATTGTCGATTTCATCAAGACGTGTCGCGACTCCGGCAAATGCGTCATCTTCTCGACGCACATCATGAGCGAAGCAATGCGCCTGTGCGACCGCGTGGCGATTATCCACAACGGCCGGATTTATCGCGAAGGCACGGTCAATGATCTGCTCGCGCAGACCGGAATGAACAATCTCGAAGACGCCTTCATCAAGATCGTGGAGGGATAGCCAATGCAAATGAAAAATATCAAGACGATTTTCCTGAAGGAACTGATAGACACGCTGCGTGATCGGCGCACAATGATCTTGGCATTCCTGATGCCAGTATTGATGATGCCGGTGATCATGATCGGTATCCTCAAATTACAGATGAGTGCAATCTCCGACATACAAGGTGAGCGACAAGTTGTGGTTGTTGAGGGTATGGATCAACTCCCAGTCGATCTGCGCTCGCAATTTGAGAACGACACCACAATCACAGTGAAGTCTTCAACCGAGTATTCCGGAAAAGACCTGAAACAGGAGGTCACCGCAGGAAGCATACCGGCCTACGTTTTGGTGCCGGAACGATTCGGCCAATCGCTCGATCTCGAATCGAAGACCGATATCGAAGTTTATTATGACGGCACCGAGGAACGTTCTGCGGCAGCCTATAGTAAGGTCAAAGATCTACTGTCCACTTATCGTGAAGGCGTTGTGAATGCGCGTGTGCTCAAGCGTGATCTCCCAGAAGACTTGTTGGAACCGTATGAGATCGTTAATGTCAATCTAGCGCCGCCTTCGAAACAAAGCGGCAAGTTCTTTGGTATGTTGATTCCGTACTTCATCATTCTAACATGCTTCCTCGGTGCCATGTCACCGGCAACTGACCTTGGCGCCGGTGAAAAGGAACGCGGTACCATCGAGACCCTGCTGGTTGCTCCCGCGACGCGTGGCGAGTTTGTCATTGGTAAGTACCTGGTAGTGTTGCTAACCTCGGTCACGGCCGGAATTCTCTCTTTGAGCAGTATGGCTGTTTCATTCAAGTACTTTGCGAACTCGAAAGAAATGATGATGATGAAAAGCATGATGGATATCCAAATTGGTTTGGATTCCATAGCGCTGATTCTCCTCGTTGTGTTACCGTTGGCAGGGATTTTTGCAGCGATCACATTGGCGGTTTCGATATTCGCTAAGTCGGCCAAGGAAGCGCAGGGTTATCTTGGTATGCTCAACTTCATGCTGGTCTTCCCGGCATTTGTCTCGATGATTCCGGGCATGAAGATCAGTATGCAAACGGCGCTGATCCCGGTTATCAACACCAGTTTGATTATCAAGAGCGTCCTCTCCGAACCGGATGCCATCAACTGGGGGCTGGTATTGGTGGCGTTTTTTGCGACATTTGCCGTTGCCGCAGCCTGTTTAGTCTTCTGCAAGAAGTGGTTTGAACGCGAGGAAGTGCTGTTCAGGATGTAGAAGGTTTGTAAGGTCTGAATCTTAATTGAAGGTAACGAGCCCGGCTCTGCAAAATGCGAAGCCGGGCTTCTGATTTATCGCGGTGAACTGCTAATGCACGGTTCAGGACCGTGCGCATAAAGGAAATTGATAAGATAGGCAATGTCAGACATGGTGATCACATCGCTGCAGTCAATCAATCCGGCGCCGATCGGGCAGGGTGCAGGCCCTCCAAGAAAGATGTAGTTCACCAGAAAGACCGCGTCTGCGATGTTTACCGAGGCGTCACCATATGCGGTGGTAGCATTGCCGACAGTGTAGTCGTACTCATACGCCCCGATATCGATTGCCTTCCCGCTGAATCCGAAACTTGCCGGATCACCCTTATCAATACAGGGCGAATTGCACATCAGGCTGTAATCGCGGTTGGACGGATCGACAAAGAGCGGATCGGAAGTGATGTCGTTGGGACCGGGAAGCGTACCCCCATAGTTAGCGCTATTCTGCCAGAACGCGTTGTGGTCGGCGATGGACGAACCGGCTTCGATGGCGGCGCCAGTGCAGTTAGTGAAAATATTGTTCGCGATGCCGAAATCATCTGGTTCCGGGACTACGATGCATTTGCCAAATCCGATAAACGTATTGTTGGTAACCGAGCCGACGATTGGTCCGGTCGCGTTTATCGCAATACTCGACGCATTGCTGACAAAAGCGCTGTTAGAAATGTCTAAGTCGAGCGGCATTGGGCCAATGCCGAACAAAGAAAGTAAATTGCCGTCAAACGGTCGCCCATTCTCGACTTGGAGAAATCGGCACTCGCTTATTGCTATTTCCGCGGCGGAAATGAATCCACCAAGCGCACATCCGTTGTGACCATCAAAGATGCAACTGTTGAAACTAGCCCTCCCTCTTACCCAGACAAGTGGCTGGTATTGGCGCACCGCATTAGGTCTGGTGAATCTGCAATTCTCGACTGTTAGAATTACTGGGCCGCTGATAGCCCTGGGCTCACTCACAAAGTGAAATTCACGAACTAATAATGACTCAGGCGATGCAAGATCGCTTGAGAGAAGCGAGTTGTCCGGAATATTCCTCAGGATTGTCGACTCGGGACCCGAAGTGCTGATAAGAAATACCGCTTTGCCTTTAAGGTCGACCTTCTCTGTATATGTGCCCGGCCCGACCCATATCGTGTCTTCATCGCTTGCGAAGTCAAATGCTGCTTGGATTGTCGAATAGTCTTCTGGTACACGAAACGACCGGGTGTCCCAGGCGACGAAGTTCCTCGTTACAGACCAATCTGAATCGTCGAGACTGTCAGTGGATTTTGCCCGCCACCAATATTCCGTTCCCGCCTGCAAACCAGAAAGTGGATTGGACAGAACTGGCGATGAAGTCCCATTAGTCTGCAAGACGGTGTCTGCCAACACAAAAGCTGTAAGCGACTGATCTGTATACACCTCGAAGATACACCATATCGAGTCACGTTCCGCATCCGTCAACCGAGCGGTCACCAGCCGAGAATCGCCGACCCAAAGCCGTGCACCATTTTCTGGATTGATCGGCATTGGAACAGACGGCGCTGCATTTCTGCGGAAAACCATTTGTCTCCAGCAACCCCAACCGGTCTCATCGCGCAGACGCAATCGTGCGTAGTAGGACCCGCCTTCAACAAACGGGCTGCCGGAGTAGGCTATTATTGTATCGGCTCCGTTGATTTCGCCGGTAGCCATTTGCTCTGCAACGCTCCAATCGTCGTCAGTGCCGAGTTCGAATTCGTAACCGAGTTGAACTCCGCCTTGAATCGTTATAGTCGTGTCCGTAGCACAGAACCACTCACCATTTGGAAACTGAAAACAGAACAGAGTATCGATCTCGACGGTGAGCGTTGAATTTATCAAGGGAGTCCACACAAAAGTAGGATTGGGCGACATTACTCGGAATTCGTCTTCTCCATAGAGCGTGAAGTTCTTGGCGATCGGGACATTGGCATTGTGGTCGAAGGTAACTGCGCCTATGTCGGGGTAAGAGCCATCTGGGTCAGTCATCATTGGATCGCCGGCATCAATTGCCGGCGATTCGCAGTGCAGGCTGAAGTCTCCTGTTTCCGGCGAGATGAAACGCGGATCAGCTACCATATAGGTTGACCGCGCACCTACATAGTTTGAGGCATTGTTCCAGAGAATAGATCGTTTTAGGTCGCTGTTACCATCCATCAATCCAAACAAAGCACATTCGGCTATGATATTATTGCTCCCATATGCTCTTGTGTCTGACGAAGGATAGATTCCAATTCCCTGAGTAGGTCCTACTACTGTATTGTCTGAAACGGTGAACTGGTTTCCCGACTGAACATATACTCCAGTTCCTGCACTCTGGTGTATGACGTTTTTCTCAAATACCATCACGTGATTCCACGCGTCGTGAAGGCTAACGCCATCGTCGCAATTGTCAATGTAGTTGTCGTACACATGAATAGCGCCCGAACTTGCCTGGAGATACATCCCCAGATTTTCAACATCCGAGAGGGTGTTCCTCCTGATCACTGTTAAGTAGGCAGCACCGCCCCAGGTTGAGATTCCATAACCTTGAGTGTTATGTATATAGTTGTCCTCAATAATGGGTGCTCCTTCCCCAATATTGATTGCTATACCGTTGCAATCTTCGATTCTGCACTTGCGCACAATCGGGTTAGAATTCGTGATGTGTATTGCAGGAGCAGCTGCCCCACCCGTTATCGTCAAGCCATCAAGAATGGCTTCTCGGCCTTCACCGCTCACAATTGAAACTGCTGGCAGCGAACCGACTGCAAACTCCAATATCGTCGCCGCCGCCCCGTCGGTCGACTTCAGCAGGATGTCTTTCCCAGAAAAATTGATGTTTTCGACATAGGTCCCGGGCGAGACATAAACCGTATCGCCACTTGTAGCAGCATTTATCGCTCCCTGTATTGTTGGAATATCCCCCGGAACCCGGATTATTGTCGCGAATGTGCTGTTAGCGAACACAAAGACGAAAAATGCCGCCAAGAACACACTTAACCGTCCTGAATTCGCCTTTTCAAGTCTTTCCATCATGATATATTTCTCCCCCGGAGAAGGAATTATTACAGCGATAAGATACAAAATAAAGACTAAAATGTCAACGTGAATACTCCGGTGGACGTTGGGGGAACTACTTGTTTTTACATGCCATTGCTGCGTATATTCCCAACGGAGAAGAATTGACTTGAAGACTACCGCCACATCATCCGACCCCGCGTTAACAACACAAAAAACCAGCCGACTAAGAACGACTTTGCGGGCATTCCAGCACCGCAACTACCGGCTCTACTTCTTCGGGCAAGCGATTTCCATTACCGGCACCTGGATGCAGTCGATCGCTCTCAACTGGTTGGTATACAAACTGACCGATTCGGTATTCATGCTGGGTTTAGTTGGATTTGTGTTGTACGCGCCGAATTTCTTCTTCGCCCCGATAGCCGGTGTATTTGCCGACCGCACCAGCCGCTTCAAAATGTTCTTCACGGCTCAAGTGTTGGCAATGCTGCAGGCACTGACCTTAGCGGCACTGGTGTTAACCGATACGGTCCAGGTCTGGCACATTGTGACATTGGCCGGAGTCCTGGGAGTTATCAATTCATTCGACTTTCCTTCCCGTCAGTCGATGGTCGTGTTGCTGGTGGAAAACAAGAACGACTTGAGTAACGCCATAGCGCTCAATTCATCAATGGTCAACCTCGCGCGGGTTCTGGGACCCTCACTGGCCGGCATCTTGATTGCCTTGATTGGCGAAGGTTGGTGCTTCCTGCTGAATGGTGTAAGCTATGTCGCCGTGATCGGTTGTCTATTGGCGATGCGTCTTCGCCCGCAAGAAGCCACGAAATCGGTCGGCAACATCTGGGGCGGATTCCGGGAAGGAGTGCGCTATGCCTACAACTCCCCGTCGATTCGCCCAATCTTGATTCTCTTGGCTTTTGTCAGCGTCATCGGGATGCCCTATGCAGCGCTAATGCCTGTGTACGCCCGCGATATCCTCATGGGTGATTCACGCACTCTCGGTTTTCTGATGGGAGCAACCGGACTCGGTGCGATCACCGCGGCGATCTATCTGGCTTCCAGACAACGAGTACTGGGTCTGGAGAAAATGCTGGCGATGGCGGCGACTTGCATGGGTAGCGGCTTGATCGCGATTTCTTTCATCCGCGAATTCTGGGTTGCGATACCTTTCATGTATTTGATTGGGATCGGCATGATCTCGCAGATAGCCTGCACGAATACCATCCTGCAGACACTTGTCGACGAAGATAAACGCGGCCGCGTGATCAGCCTCTATGTCGCCTCGTTTGTCGGTATGTTGCCGTTCGGTAATTTGATCACGGGAACCTTGGCCAGCGCGATTGGAGCGCCGCACACCATGCTCGTTACCGGAATTCTATGTGTGCTGGCATCATTGGCGTTCACTTCGCGACTAGCGCAGTGGCGGACATTTGCCTATCCAATCTTTATTGAGCGCGAAGGTACGCCTTTGGCAAAGAGCGAGTCGCAGTGATCCGACCGAAAAGGGCTTGGATTTATGAGCGAAATTCTTTTACGTGTCGCCGGAGTCGGTAGAAACCGGCAACTATCACAATCTGTAACGAGAGATTTGCTCGCTTGAAACTTCTTCGTAATTGTTCACAATTGGTCACGTGTGCTCACGAAGACCAATCACCCAAGACCGGTAGCTCGTTCAATCGACTCGAAATGATTGAGCACGGCGCGCTTGTGTATGAAGGTGAGACCATAAAGTGGATTGGCAACGAATCGGATGTCGCAAAACAGTTTGCTGACACACGCTTTGAAGAGGTGATCGACGCCAACGGCATGCTGGTCACTCCCGGTCTGGTCGACCCCCATACCCATCCGGTGTTTGCAGCCACTCGCGAAGATGAGTTCTACATGCGTAATGCCGGCAAGACCTACATGGAAATTGCCGAGGCGGGCGGTGGAATTCGTAATTCTGCGCGGCGCTTGCGCCAGGCTGATGCGGAGGCTCTGTTCAAAAATGGCATGCGCTTTCTGAATAGAATGCTCAAGAGCGGTACGACTACGGCCGAAGCCAAGTCTGGTTATGGCCTGTCCACGGAATCGGAAGTAAAATCACTCGAAGTGATTCAGCGTCTGAACGGTGCGCATCCGATTGATCTTGTTCCGACCTTCCTTGGTGCCCACGAATTTCCCGACGAATATCGCAGCGACCGCGAAAGCTATGTCCGACTTCTAATTGATGAGATGATTCCACTCGTCGCAAAACGTAAACTGGCGAAGTATTGCGACATCTTTACTGAAGCCGGCGTTTTTGATATAGAGCAATCGCGGCGAATCATGTCGGCGGCGAAACAACAGGGATTCGAACTTAAGTTCCATGCCGACGAACTGAAGTCAGTGGGTGGAGCGGAACTGGCGGCAGAATTGGGCGCGGTCAGCGCCGATCACTTGGTGTATGCGTCCAACGAAGGCATCGCACGAATGGCGGCGGCGAAGACAATTGCGGTATTTTTGCCGTCAACGACATTCTTCCTTGGACACAGAGAATATGCGCCTGCTCGCAAGATGATCGTCGCCGGTGTGCCGGTTGCGCTGGCAACCGATTTCAATCCCGGGTCGTCCTGCAATACTTCGCTACAAGCAACGATGACGATAGCTGCGATATATCTTAAGATGACACCTGAAGAAATATTGAATGCCGTGACATACAATTCCGCCTGTGCGATTGGAATGCAGAAGCAGGTCGGTTCGCTTCAAAGCGGGAAGCTTGCCGACTTTGTCCTTTGGGACGCCGAGAACTACAGGCAGTTACCTTACTTCTTTGCACAGAATCCGGTGACCGCCGTCTACAAGCGGGGACTTAGAGTCGTATGAAGTATTTGCTGGTTTTCGCGGCGCTTTTATGTGCCGGTTGCGGCGTTTATTCGTTTTCGAGCTCATCGTTGGGTGGCGTCAAGACGATTGCTGTACCGACTTTCGAGAACCAGTCGCTGGAGTATGGAATTCAGGAGGATCTTACTCGTGAAATCATCAATCGATTGATTCAGGACAACACGCTGAAGGTTGTGGCCGCAGCCGATGCTGACGCCATATTGCGCGGGGAAGTGGTCAAGTATGAACGGAATGCTTATACCTATGATAAATCCGACAATGTTTCAGAGTATCGCGTCAACATTTACATCAACTTCGTCATGGAGCGTAAAGGCGGAAAAGCGTTGGCAGAACGTAGCAACGTGCTTGGCTTCGGGGTCTATTCGGCCACGACACAGACTGAAGATGACGGCAAACAGCAGGCGATTGATAAATTGGCCCGCGATATTGTCGATGAATTAACGAAATCCTGGTAGGAACTTTTCGGGTCCTGCCGTACTATTATAGATGTTCATAAGGCTGCAAACCGACAACCCCGAGGAAATCGCAATGAGACGAATTGTCTTATTCTCCACTCTCCTGATGCTCGTTTTATCATCGACACTTCTGGCTGGAAAGAGCAAGGTCGGAACTACCGCTTATCCGTTCCTCAAGATCGGTGTCGGCGCCAAAGCTCTATCGATGGGTGGTGCTTTTGCTGGACTGGCTAATGATGAATCGGCGATTTATTACAATCCGGCAGGATTGGTAGGTCTGCAAACCAGATCATTGTCAGCTTCTTATTTGAACTATGTGGCCGATATTCAGTCCGGAAGCGTGATGTTCGTAATGCCGAAGGGAACAACAGAAACCGAAGACGACCAATTCAGTTACAATGAAGGTGACGAACCAACGGTCTTCGACAGCAAGTCGGCATTGGCTTTTGCGATCACTTATTTGAGCTACGGAACAATTGATGAGACCAACTCATCGGGTCAGGTAATCGGCGATTTCTCCGGATCTGACATGGCTTTCACACTCGGCTATGCGAATAAAGTCGCCAAGCAGTTGTCTGTTGGCGCCAATGTGAAATTCATCTACCAGAAAGTCGACGAGTTTTCGTCGCAGGGTATAGCCGCTGACTTGGGGTTACTCTATCGCTTGAAAGATGGACGTACCAATCTAGGTGTTTCCGCATCGAATCTTGGTGTTCAATTGTCTGGGCTTTCCGAAGAACATAAGGATCCTCTTCCGATTCTGGTTCGCGCCGGGCTCTCACATCGCCTGCGGGAAATTCCGATTACGGTCTCCGGGGAGGGCGTGCTGCCTTCAGATAATGATTTGTATGGTGCGATCGGATTGGAGTATCAACCCAATATCCCGCTCGCCTTCCGCGCCGGCTATTCAAGCTTTGGCAGCAACTACAAGACTGATGGCGACAAAGACAATACGGCCGGATTTTCGTTCGGCGCCGGGTTTTCGTTTCCGAAGATCAATATTGACTACGCTTTCCTGCCCTATGCTGATCTAGGATCGTTGCATCGCATCAATTTGGCATACCGCTGGTAACCGTGTTGCGGAAAGTACTTTATAGCCTCCCGGTATTATCCGTTCTGATCGTGCTTTCATGCGGCAACGATGGACCATCTGCCCGCAGTCGTGTCCTTGACTTCGTGCGGATGATTCAGGCCGACTCTCTTGCTGACATTACCCCCTTTGTGGACTTGGATTCATTAGCGACCAGCGAGTTTGGCGATGCAAAGTATGACAGCCTGACCCTCGCAGAAAAGAAACAACGCTTGTTAACAGGATTCATCGGTTCAGGTGAGTACCGAGGCGTTTGGGCAAAGTCGCAAATTGTAGTGAATGAGGAGTTTCGGCGGGATGACACGACGGCGCTCGTCGAAGTGTCGTTTATTGATCGATCAACCCGTATCCAATATTACTCTCAAATGGGGCTCAAATTGAGGGGCGGTGTCTGGGCGATTACGAACTTCAAAGCTAATCAGGAAAACCGCGAGTCGCGATAGCGGCTGTATCGCAAGTCGTGCAAGTTGAATGAAATATCGATGACATCTTGGTTTCAGTTTGGTGGTCGCGGTTCCTCTGCGCGTAATATCCGTGAAATCTCCGTGCATGAATTAAAGGACAAGCTGGAAAACGACACCTCGCTGCTGTTAATTGATGTGCGTACGGTTGAAGAATACGAAGATGCTCGTGCCCCGCACGTCAAAGCGCGAATTGAATATCAGATTATTGCGCGCGACATCGATTCGACGCAATTTCCAAAAGACCAGCCAATCTATCTGATTTGCCGAGCGGGTCGGAGAAGCATGGTAGCAGCTAGGGAGCTGGCTGAATGCGGATATCAGGAATTAATCAATATTAAAGGCGGGATGAACGATTGGATTAAGTCCCGCTATCCTGTGATTAAACGATAGTCCTCCTCTGCGCGTCTGCACATTGTCCCTCCGAAACTTTGGTTCTTTTGAAATTGTGATCTGACATTATATTACGTCGCATCCATTTTCCGGAGCTTGCCAAAAAATCCCTTGCATTTCCCGGACACGTTTTGTAAAGTGCGGACTGTTATTTTTTGATTATCACGTCTTTTAGATAGCTCTATGGAGGAGATGATGTCGGTTGGGAAGTCGGTTTATCTCGCAATAGGCGTACTGTTTTCGGCTCTATTCTTGTTTGGTTGCGAAGGCGATCAAGGATCGCAGGGACCTGACGGATTTGAAGGACCAACCGGTCCTCCCGGAAATAATTATTCGCCCGCCCCGGTAACCACGCAAAGTTTCGGTTTAATGGTCACTAACAGCACGGCCGGTGATTTTAACGGCGCGGCAAGCGTCGAGATAACATCTGATGCTAGTGCGGTGCCAGGTGCAAACAGAGTAGTCGCGCGACTATTGACCAAAGCTCCAACAGTCGATGGGGTGGATGGCGGCACTCAAGAGTGGGGTGAAGCGCCAACATCCAACATCGCTTTGACCAACTTGTTTGGTGTCGACAACGGTATTGCAGCCGCCCAAGTCCGATTCGGCTATGATCGAACTTACGTTTATGCTCTGGTCAGCTGGACGGAAGTCGCGACCGGTGATTTCGTAGTTGCTGCGGATACAACGAAAGACATGTGGAGTTATTTCGAAGGCAATTGGAGTCGCTCCGGTGGCGAAGATAAGCTCTACCTTGCATGGGAAATATCGTCCGTCACTGGGTGGGATGCGGATGGTATTGCCGCAATTTTCGATGGAGCAAATTTCAGAACTTCGATTGATGGTGAGCGCGCTGACTTATGGGTTTGGCAGGCAACTGAATCTTATTACTCCGACCTAAGTTCTGACAATGTCGTCGTCTTTTCAGCAGATAATGGCTTTCAGGCGGACCTCGGAATACCGGCCATTCTGGTAAATGACCCGGTCGGTGGCAGTCCACGCTTTATGAGATCGAATTCGCCTAAGGCAGGAACGGACTATCCGTTACTGGTCTTCGAATATGCGGCGTTTGAGCCTGATCTTGGTTGGCTAAGTGGCGCGACCATCCCCGGATATATTACAATGGTTCCCGCCGGTTCAACGACGGATATCCAGAGCGTCGCCACTTTCTTTAGCGATACTTGGATTGTCGAGCTTCGGCGCCTTCGAAACACAGGTTATGCCGACGATCTCGGCCTGTAAACACGGCATCTAATTTTGGGAGTAATATAGCAATGCTTTTGATTTCGAGTTCTAGGCTGCGGAGACCTCAGGGAGGAACAGATGCGTAGGGGAATTATGTTCATCGTTTGCCTGGGTCTTTTCTTGGGTATGGTCGTAATGACTGGTTGTGAGGGGGACAAGGGTGAAGCGGGTCGGGTTGGTGGCCCTGGCGATCGCGGAATTCCCGGAACGGATCCGGATTTGGATCGACCACAGGATCGATACTTTGGTATTGGTGTGGTTAATGAAAATGAACTGGCCGTCGCCGGTAACAAGCGAGTCTTTTTGACATTTGACTCCACAGCGCGTGCTTCCCGGGATACGGTAGTTGCAGCCCGGGTTCAAATTCCGCCGCTCATCAACGGTATTGACGGTGAAGAAGTCGAATGGGGTGAACAAAAATCGCGCGTTCGTACCAGTCTATTGAATAACACCAGCGGACTGACTGATCCCGAGATTTTTGAAGTCGTCTGTCGCGCGGCATGGGATGATTACTATGTCTATACGTACTTCCAATGGAAAGAACGCAAGGTGTCTGTTCGCACTGAAACCGGCGACTCTACCATATATGAAGTCACTACTTCTGATGATCCGAACGAACTGGTGATGGATGCTCTTAGCAGCATTATTGAAGAAATAGACTCCACCGTGACACCATATGACACAACACTGTTTCAGTGGATCCGCGTACCGATTCTTGCTGTCGAGACACTTTTCTGTTACTTTGATCCCATTTTACAGCAAACGGTTTGCGTGGTAGATACGGCTTTTGGCGATACGACACTTATTTGGTTAGACTCTAAGAAGGGCGAAGACAAGTTCGCTGTTTTCTGGGGTGATACCGACGTCGACAATTGGTCAGATCTGGCTTTCCGGGAGTTCTTTAATATGCCCGGTGCCGGAGGGGCTTTGCCCGCCGAACTGTTTGTTGATGCTTGGGTTTGGGGCGCGGCGACTTCGAATCCGGTTTCAACCGCTGATGATTGGAGTCTGACCAGCCGTGGCAGGGCGCCTGATGTCGGTGCCGCATCATTCTTGAACAACCTCGCATTGCCAGATTCAGTTCCGCGATATCAATACTATCGTGACCCGAATTACAAGTCACAGTTGACACTGCAGCGCGAGATATATCCCCTATGGTATTTCGACGCTGTTGGTTTCAAGCCTGCAGGATGGGATCTCAATCGTCCGGTCTATCTGCCGGGTATTATCTCGACGATTCCGAGCGGAAGTCGCGCAGACATTTATGCCCGTGCAACATTTGATGATTCGGGTGGCGGAATCTGGACCTTGGAAATACGCCGGGCTCGCAAGACAAACTCCGGCGACGACGTGGTCTTTTAGGAGGAGTGAGTTATGACATTTAATAGATTCTTGATATTGGCAGGGTTGTTACTTGGTATGCTCCTCCTGACCGTTCTCGGCTGTGACGGAATATCCGGAGATCGCGGATTGTCCGGGCCTCCCGGATCGGCTGGCGATGATTATGTTCCGCCGATACCGGAGAACCGTTTTTTCTCGCTCGCAATTACAAACAACAGCCAACGCAACCATAATGGGGCGCCGAAGTTGTATCTGGCATTTGACGGCCAACATCAGGCGGCTGGGGACACGATTTATTGTGTGCAGTTGCCGATTGGTGTCGCTCCGGCAATAGATGGGCTTGACAATGACGGATCAGGCTGGGGCGATAAATTCACCGATGTTAATCTTTATCGGGCGGCGGGCGACTACAACTTTATTGAATCCGCGCGAGTGCGTTCGGCCTTCGACAACGATTTCATCTACTTTCAGGTCAGATGGACTGAAGTTGCCAATGCCGAGTTTGGTGTTGAGATCGCACAGAATCTTGACCCCGATTACTGGATCTACCCCGAAGGCGGTATCGGAAATCCAACACGGTGGACTAAGTCGGCGACCAACGAAGATCGCTTGAACTTGTTCTTCGAGATTACTCCGGTGACGCGCTATTCGAGCGATGGTTGTTATGTGACTTGCCACACCGACGAGGATGTCGTAAACGGCAACTTCCATGCCACCAGGGGTTCACGCGAACGGATGGATATCTGGCATTGGACCTCCGCAACCACCAACTTCACCGGCTATGCCATGGATCGTTATATGGATAATGGCGTCAGCGGCGGAGTTCGAAATGATGTTGGGACTCCGGTGTTTCGCGTCAATCGCGAATTTACTGTGGTACAGGCAGACACAACCGACCGTCCGATGTATATGGCATTTGATGACCCGCATAGTAATTCCGGCTACCCCCTGTGGGATTACGAGATCCGCCCGATGACCGCCTCGGGTTGGTTCCCGGGTGATAAGGTTGCGGGATTTATCAACAGCATCCCGTGGGGTTCGACTGCCGATATCCAGGCGATCGGAACATACGAAGATGGCACTTGGACCGTCGAATTGAAACGCAGTCGCTTTACCGGCAACGGAGACGACGTCCGCTTCTAGAGCCTCCAGCTTCAGAAATGAAGGGTCATCGGTCGCGTGCCGGTGACCCTTTTTCTTTATTGAAAGTTGATTGATTTTTCAGGCACACTAATATAGCTTAATAACACCATGTTAAAGGATGGCCTGCGATGATGCTAAAATCAAAGAGGATCTATTTGCGACCCTTGCGGCGCAGTGATGCTGATGCGGTGTTTAGTGCCGTGAATAAGAGTCGCAGCGACCTTGACCGATTCATGGTCTGGTCACCGCTGACTACCAAGGTGAAACACACTGCGGCGTTTATCCGGCAGACCTTTGTCTGGCGCCGGCGCGAGGTAGGCTATGCCTTTGGTGTGTTTGAAGCCGCGACAGGAGAGTATCTCGGTAACTGCGGGTTGCACGATATACGCCAACGTATTCGTTCGGCAGAAATCGGGTATTGGATTCGATCTGACCAAGCGGGGAAGGGTCTCACGACGGAGGCCTCGGCCCTGTTGCTCAAGTTTGCTTTTGAGGGACTTCAACTCCACCGTGTAATCTTGCGAGCCGCAACCGACAATGGCGGATCGAATCGGGTGGCGGAAAAGCTCGGTTTCCGGCTCGACGGGATTCATCGCCACGAGGAACTCTTGGCGCGCGGGTGGATAGATTATAACTACTTTTGCTTGATTGAAGAAGAGTATCGGGCTGCGCGAGATCATATCAATGCGCTGATTACCAAATAGAAGTGGCATATAACCGTAGTTACAAATTCAAAGAGGTCTGGCGTGTTAGCAAAAGTTGTTTCTTCGGCTGTATTGGGCATCGATGCCTACACCGTCGAAGTTGAAGCTGATATCACTCCCCAACTACCGATGTTTGCGACCGTTGGCTTGCCTGATGGCGCGGTAAAGGAAGCCAAGGAGCGTGTCATGTCGGCTATTAAGAACAGTGATTTCATTTTCCCCAACAAGAAGGTCACGATTAACCTGGCTCCGGCGGACATCCGAAAGGAAGGATCAGCGTTCGACCTGCCAATGGCTGTCGGAATACTTGCGGCGACGGGTCAGGTCATGCGTGACGAATTCCATGACGTTGTGATGCTCGGGGAACTGTCGCTCGATGGATCGTTGAAGGCTGTCGAAGGTGTTCTGCCAATGGCGATGAATGCGCAGAAAACCGGCTTGCGTGCGATCGTCGTGCCGCGAGAAAATGCGCCCGAAGCCGCGATGGCGCAGGGTGTCGCGGTGTTCCCAGTCGGCTCACTCAAAGAGGCTATCGCATTCCTCGAAGACGAACGACTCGTTTCGCAATTTACGATCGACATCAAAGCCGTATTCGACACTGCTCGGAGCTATACGACCGACTTTGCCGAGGTGAAAGGGCAAGAAGGGACCAAACGAGCACTCGAGGTTGCCGCTGCGGGCGGGCACAACATCATTCTCGTAGGTCCTCCCGGGTCAGGCAAAACAATGCTGGCACGACGGCTACCATCAATACTGCCGGATATGACGCTCGATGAAGCTCTGGAGACAACCAAGATCCACTCGGTGGCGGGAATCCTCCCGCCGGACACCCCACTCATTGCCACGCGACCGTTTCGCTCGCCGCACCACACCATCAGCGATGCCGGCCTCATCGGTGGCGGTCGGATTCCGCGACCGGGCGAAGTAAGCTTGTCTCATAATGGCGTGTTGTTTCTCGATGAGCTGCCGGAATTCCGCAAGGATGTTCTGGAAATGTTGCGGCAGCCACTCGAGGACGGTTCGGTCACTATCTCAAGGGCAATGACTTCGCTAACCTATCCCTCCAAGATGATGCTGGCGGCGGCGATGAATCCGTGTCCTTGTGGATATCATGGCGATATGTCGCATGAGTGTACCTGCAATCCGATGCAGATTCAAAAATACCGCAGCAAGATTTCTGGTCCCCTGTTGGATCGGATCGACATCCACATTGAAGTCCCGGCAGTCAAGTTCAAAGAGCTGTCGGATTTGAATCTTGCCGAGAAGTCCAAGCAAATTCGCCTAAGAGTCAACGAGGCGCGTTCGCGTCAGCATGCGCGTTTTGCCGGACACAAGCAACTTTACTGCAACGCGCACATGGAGTCGCGTGACATTCGCGAATTCTGCCCGCTGGATGATAAAAGCCAGGATCTGTTGAGGTTGGCGATCGGCAAGTTGGGTCTGTCGGCGCGAGCATATGACCGGATTATCAAGGTGGCGCGAACGATTGCCGATTTGGAGTGTGTCGATAACATCAATGTCCAACACATATCCGAAGCAATCCAGTATCGGAGCTTGGATAGAAGTCTTTGGACAAATTGACTTGGAACTTTGCAGTCGGGAATTTATTACTATTAAACAATCGGAGGCGCCGAGCCGTTAAATAGGCGATGGACAAGAATGCATAGGAATGGAGACCAGTCGATGAAGTCTGCAATTGTACTTACTTTGTGCGCTTGCTTCAGCTTTAGTTTTGCTTCATCAACCCACATCGCCGCTTTCGCAGCCAACAAGGTCGACATCCCAGCCGAAAGACTCGTCGGCGACTCCATCAAGGTCTGGATTTTCTTCACCGATAAAGGTGAGTCGATTGGCCGCATCTCAAAACCGTCGGCCGTTTCTTCACATGCGTTTGCTCGCAGATCCGCCCGTGGCGCCGCCGTCGACTATGTTACCCTCGACCGGTCAGTGTCCGATGACTACCTCGCCCAAATTCAACCGTTCATCCACAGGGTAGATGGCCACTCGCGCTGGCTCAATGGCGTTAGCGCCTATCTTGATCCGGCTAACCTTGAAGAAGTTGCACGCCTTGGTTGCGTGAGAGAGATCCGCTCTGTCGCAGTATATACGCGTCCCACCCAACCGATGCCGCACGAGGATGATAATCTCGATAAGCCACTGGCGCCTTATCCGCCCGAATATGGCCCTTCCTGGACACAGATGAATCAGATCCAGGTACCTGCGCTCCACACGTTGGGATTCAAAGGCGCCGGCGTCCGAATACTGGTAATGGACACCGGCTTTCGCGTCGACCATCCGGTATTTGCCAACACGGAGGTCGCGGCGACATACGATTTTATCAATAACGATGATGATGTTCAGGACGACGGCGAGATTTCAAAGCAGCAGTCACATGGTACGCAAACGCTATCTGTCATTGGCGCGAATGCACCCAACTTGATGCTCGGTGTTGCATTCGAAGCAACATTTCTGTTGGCAAAAACCGAAATTGAGGCTGAAGAAGTGATTACCGAAGAGGACGACTGGGTCGCAGGACTTGAGTGGGGCGAAGCTCACGGCTGCGACGTCGTCTCCAGTTCACTTGGATACACTAATTGGTATGACTATTCAGACATGGATGGGAATACAGCGATTACGACCAAAGCGGCGGATATCGCGGCGTCGCTCGGAGTAATTGTCGTCAACTCTATCGGCAACGAGCAGCGCATTTCTCCGGAACCCACTCTAATTGCTCCATCAGATGGCGACAGCGTTCTCGCAATCGGCGCGGTGACTTCCGACGGCGAAATCACACATTTCTCGTCAAATGGACCATCCGCCGACGGACGCGTCAAACCCGATCTCTGTGCCTGGGGTGCAGGGAATACCGTCGCCAATCCATCAAGCAACGGATTGACGACCAATAGCGGAACATCGTTTTCATGTCCCCTTGTCGCTGGTACCGTGGCGTTGCTGCTCGAGGCTAATCCCGAATGGAAATACGGCGAAATCTTCGAAGCATTGACCTCGACTGCAACACGCGCTAACAGCCCCGACTCCGTCTTTGGGTACGGTATCGTTCGTGCATTCGATGCCCTCAACTACGAAAACCACGAGGCTCGCAACATTGTCGGAATCTCTGCATATCCGAATCCATTCTCGACAACGGTAAGCTTTGACTTTGAGGTCCCGCCAATCGGCGAAGTTGAGGTTCGCATTTACACAATTGCCGGAGAAAAGGTCGCAAAATTGACTCGCCCCTTTGGTGATCCTGCACCGTTGACCTGGAACGGCAAGAATCAGAATGGGGAAGAGGTCGCCGATGGCGTATACATCGCCTATATCACGGCTGACGGAGTATCAGAAACTCGAAAAGTTCTAAAAATCACCCCTATCATCATCCTCGATTAGATCAACATCTGGGACATTTGATCGCCACCCTTGTGAAAACCGTCACTTTTTTGCATTTGACTTGCGAAAATCCAGCGGCTATACTGATTGCCGAAACGCGGTTTAGCCCGCGTTTTCGCATAGTTACGTCGGGGCCAAAATCCCGACAAGATTAGTCTTAGCAGGAGTTGTTTATGCGCCTCTATGAATATGAAGCCAAAGATCTCTTCAGCAAGTTCAAGATTCCTATAACTACGGGAAAGTTGGCAAGCACCCCGGATGAGACAGTTCGAGTCGCCCTCGAAGCCGGACTTCCGCGCGTGCTCAAGTCGCAAGTGTTGACCGGTGGTCGGGGCAAAGCCGGCGGTATCAAGATCGTCAAGACCGAGGCTGAACTTCGCGAAGCAGCCGCCGCACTCTTCAAACTGTCGATCAAGGGTTATCCTGTCGACAAGGTGCTGGTTGATGAAGTGCTCAACATTGCCCAGGAATACTACCTGGGTGTCACGATCGATCGCGCCAACTACAAGTTGGTAGTGATCGCCTGTGCCGACGGCGGCGTCGAGATCGAGGAGACCGCGCGCACTCACCCGGAGAAGATTCTCAAACTCTCCTACGACGTCGATGAGGATTTCCACAGCTTCGACGCGATCAAGGTCGCCAAATTCCTCGGCTTCTCGGGCGACCAGATCAAGGCATTCACTCCGATTGCTAATGGCTTGTACAACTTTTTCAAGAAATATGACGCCAAACTGGCTGAAATCAACCCGTTGGTTCGCACTGCGGAAGGCAAGTTACTCGCCGCTGATGCTCGTGTCTCGCTCGATGACGACGCTCTTTTCCGTCACGCCGACTTACAGAGCATGGGGATTGAGGTCCGTCACGAAGAGGGCGAAATGACTCCACGCGAGAAGCAGGCGCAGGAATGGGAAATTCCGTATCTGGATTTGGACGGCGATATCGGCATGTTCCCGGGCGGTGCTGGATTTGGCATCATGGGAAACGACTTCATCCAATATTATGGCGGCAAACCTGCTAACTTTATGGATTCAGGCGGTGGCCCGACGCCCGAACGCCTCGCTAAAATGCTGATCCTTCTCGATGAAAATCCGCAGGTGAAAGCCATCTTCGGCGCACGCTTCGGCGGCATCAGCCGCTGCGACGACTTCGCCAAAGGCGTGGTGATGTTCCTGAAAGACCACGGACTCTCAAAGCCGATGGTGATGCGATTCACCGGCAACATGTGGCGCGAAGGAATGCAGATTTTTGAAGATGCCAAAAAAGAAAATCCCAAGATGTTCGAGAAAATCGAATATCACGGCATTGAGACTCCGATCGAAGAGATCGCCAAGCGCGCCGTCGCTCTGGTGAAGGAGGTCAAGTAACATGGCTATTCTCGTTGATAAAAAATCGCGCGTCATCGTGCAGGGAATCACCGGCGGTGCCGGCTCGTTTCATGCCAAGCGCATGAAAGCCTATGGCACCAACATTGTCGGCGGTACTTCGCCGGGCAAGGGCGGTTCGGCTGTTGAAGGCACACCTGTATTCGACACCGTCGAAGAAGCTGTCAAGCAGACCAGCGCAGATACTTCAGTCGTATTTCTACCGGCAAAGTTCGTCATGGAAGCCGCAATCGAAGCGATCCGTGCGGGGATCAAGTTTATCGTCGTCGTGCCGGAACACATTCCGATTCACGATATGCTCAAAGTCCGCAAGGAAGCTGTCAAATACGGCGCAACTGTGCTCGGCGGCAACACTGCCGGAATCATCACGCCAGGACAGGCGAATCTCGGCATCATGCCCGACATCGCCTTCACACCAGGCCGCGTCGGCACAGTGAGCCGCTCTGGTTCGCTGACCTATTATATCGCCGACACGCTGACTTCAGCCGGCTACGGCGAAACGACCTGCGTCGGCTTGGGCGGTGATCCGGTGCTGGGCTCGACATTTGACGAAATTCTCTGGAAGTTCGAACAGGACGACGCCACCAAAGCTATCGTCATGGCGGGCGAAATCGGCGGCGTTTATGAAGAGCGTGCCAAGGATGTTATCAAGAAGATGAAAAAGCCGGTGATAGTGATGATTGGCGGCGTCTTTGCTCCTCCCGGCAAGCGCATGGGCCATGCCGGCGCCATCGTCGAAGGCAACATGGGCACAGCCGAATCAAAGTTGAAGATTCTCGAAGAAGCCGGCGCCCACCGCGCCAAGACATTCTTGGATATTCCGAGGATATTGAAGTCGTTAAATGTATAGAGTCGTTGGTGGGACAGACATTTTTGTCTGTCATCCCGCCAACCAGTTCCGCTTGTTAGTTTGTAGGTCAGGAGCCCTGTGCTCCTGACAACTCGCCGAAGGCGAGTCGAGTTGTCGTCATTCCCGCGTAGGCGGGAATCCAGTTTTGTAATTCAATGCCTCATGGCAATTGAACTATTTGGCAAACTTTAACGTGACAGATAGTGATGTCCAATGACTAATACCGAAATCCTCTCCGAAGTCCGCCGCAACGGCACCGTCGAATCGGTGCACTATGGCTCAATTGTTGTCTGCGACAACAAGGGCACCGTCCTGTTCCATGTTGGCGATCCGGAGTTGGTGACGTTTACGCGGTCATCTGCCAAGGCTTTCCAATTCCTACCGGTCTTTGAATCTGGAGCGACGAAACGCTTCGGCCATAGTCTCCAGCAAATGGCAATCATGCTTGGTTCCCATAATGGCAGCGAATTGCATCAACAAGTTGCGAAATCGAATCTCGACTTAATCGGACTCGATGAATCATACCTCAAATGCGGTTCGCATCTGCCGGTCGAGTTGAAACTAAAGGGCGAGCTTCCTGTGACTGGAGTGAAATATACCTCGCTCGCTCACAATTGCTCCGGCAAACACTCCGGACAATTAGCGCTCGCGGTCCACATTGGGGATGACCCGAACAATTACATCGACCCTGATTCCAAGACGCAGAAAATGGTCAAACAGGCCGTGTCGGAAGCCTACGACTATCCAATCGACCAAATCAAAATGGGCACCGACGGCTGTTCACTCCCAAATTTCTGCCTACCGTTGCGCAATATGGCGAAGGCATACGCCTGCATTGTGACCAAAACCGCTGCCAGCCCGATTCGCCGCGAAGCGTATCAAACCATCTACGACGCAATGTCGCAATACCCTCTGATGGTCTCGGGCAACAAGCGCTGCGATCTGGCCGTGACCGAAGCCTGCAAGGGTGACGTCATTCTCAAGGTCGGCGGTGAAGCCGTACAAACCATCGGCGTCGTTTCCAAAGGCATCGGGATTGCGATTAAGGTCATCGACGGTAACACGCGCGGGCTCTTTCCGGCGATCTGTGAAGTTCTTCGCCAGCTTGAAGTCGTTGATGACTCGACATTCAAGTCGCTCGGAGCCTTCAGCCGTCCCCAGCTATTTAATGACAGAAAAATCAACATCGGCGAAGTAGTGCCGGTTTTTAAACTTAAACGAGGTTAGTCGTGAGAGAATTCCTCAAATCCAAATTTCCCGAACTGAACGACATCAAAGATGCCAAACTGCGCGAAGGAGTCCTCGATGTTATGGTCGAAGCCGTCGAGTTGAGCGGTTTCAAGAAAGAAGAGCTCGAACACGTTCCGTTTACTCTGTTGATTCCCGGAACACCGGTGGGGCTGATTCATCATATCCGTGCCGTCACCGATACGGCTTTGCGGGCGGCGGATTCCATGACACAGTTTTTTGGCGACAGAATTCCGATCAATCGAGACTATCTGATAGCGGGTGGATTGCTCCACGACATCGGCAAGTTCTCGGAATACAAGAACGAAGGTGGAAAATTCGGCAAATCCGAATTCGGCAAGTTAGTGCGCCACCCGTTTTCGGGTGCCGGATTGGCGATGAAGCACGGCCTTCCGGCGGAAATCGTGCATCTCATTGCGACACACGCCGGTGAAGGCGACAAAGGCTACCGTACACCGATGTCGGTGATCCTGCATCACGCCGATTTCATCAATTTCGAAGCGTTGGGTGGCAAGATATAAGTACGTCTCATATTAACGAATAGAAAGGGCGCAGCTTACTGCGCCTTTTCGGCTTTTTGCACTCCCAAAACACCTTGTAATCGTTCTGCTTTGAGATATATTGATTCCGCGTCGGCCGGGAAGTAAGTCACGCCCCGGCAGAGTCGAGTATTTACCTGGAGCAGACGATGGACCACTTTGCCGAGCCTTACCGAATTAAAGTCGTAGAACCAATCAATCTCATCTCCCGCGAAGAGCGCGAACAGCGCATCCGCGAAGCACACTTCAATATATTCAATCTGAAATCACAGGATGTTTTCGTCGACCTGCTGACCGATTCCGGTACCAGCGCGATGAGCGATAATCAATGGGCAGGGATGATGCTGGGTGATGAAGCGTATGCTCAATGTCGAAACTATCAACACTTCGAAGAAACCCTCCGCGACGTGTTCGGATTCAAGTACTTCATTCCTGTTCATCAAGGGCGCGTCGCCGAAAATCTCCTGTTTTCGACGATTGTCAAGCCGGGCGATTATGTCATCAACAACACGCATTTCGATACGACCCGCGCGAATACGATGCACAAGGGCGGAATACCGATTGACTTGATCTGCAAAGAAGCGCGTGATCCGCATGCAAAGTTTCCGTTCAAGGGTAATATGGATGTCGCCAAGCTCGAGGACTTCATCCGCGAAAAGGGCGCCGACAAAATTCCGGCCTGCTTCATGACTCTTACTAACAACTCCTGCGGTGGTCAGCCGGTATCGATGGAAAACATCAAAGCGGTGAGTGTTGTTCTCAAGAAATTCGAAATACCATTCTACTTCGATTGTGCCCGCTTCGCCGAGAACGCCTACTTCATCAAGACCCGCGAAAAAGGCTACGAAAATAAGTCGGTCAAAGACATCACCCGCGAGATGTTCAGCTATGCTGACGGTGCATTGATGTCAGCCAAAAAAGACGGCCTTGTCAACATGGGCGGATTCCTCGCAGTGAACGATGGCGAGCTCGAACAGAAGATCACGAATTTGATGATACTGATCGAAGGCTTCCGTACCTACGGTGGTTTAGCTGGACGCGATTTGGAAGCGATTGCACGCGGCATTTACGAGGCCCTAGATGAACGATATCTTGAATTCCGCACCAAGCAAGTTGCTTTCCTCGGCGAGGAGTTGATCAAGCGCGGCGTCCCAATTATCGAACCCACAGGCGGCCATGCGGTGTTTATCAACGCCGGCGAGTTCCTGCCGCATATCGACAAGGGCGCCTTTCCGGGGCAGTCGCTGGTCGTTGCGCTCTATCGCGAAGGCGGTATTCGCTGCTGCGAAATTGGCTCGATCATGTTCGAAACCAAGGATGCGAATACCGGCACGAGCGAATACGCACCGTACGAATTGGTACGCCTGGCTGTGCCGCGGCGTGTTTACACCAATGCCCACCTGATGCATGTTGCTCTCTGCATGGAGAAGATCTGCAGTTACAAGGACAAACTGGTTGGTTTTGAGTTCGTGTACGAAGCACAGTATCTCCGCCACTTCACAATGAAGTTGCGCGAAAAGGCGGCGGTCGGCGCGAAGGTGTAGAAAACGCCCAACACAGTTTCCGCGCACCCGTGTTAGAATAGCATCTCTGCTCGTTCGTTATTCCCCCTTAGCAAAGGGGGAATAACGGGACCATGTGCATCTATCGAAACGAGAAGTCATTGCCTTCCATAGCGCGCGACAAGTCTCCGTTCGAGCGGCACTAGATTTGTGTAAATTCCGCTCTCTACCTACTCACCTTCACATCACCCAGCCCCGCCTTAGCGAACAACTTAACCTTAATCTCAGCGCTATTGTAGTTGGGATCGACGTGTTCCATTTGGCATCCGAATCCGTCCTTACGCGAACTGAATACTTCAACGTCGCCGGCGCCAACTTGCGCCGATACCGATGCCGGAACACCGTGGGGAAGAATGATCTTGGCATCTCCGATTCCCAAGCTCACTTCGACATAGTTTTCACCCGCATTTAGTGTGGTTGCCGAAAGATCAAGATTGATGTCGCCCATGCCTTCTTCGACCCTCATGCCTTTTGGATCAATTGACTGCGGCTTGAGGCTAACATCCCCGAAAGTCTTCTTGTATTGGCGGCCGTCGAATTTAGTCCACTCGAAATCGTATTTCTTAGGGCGTGTCTTTTCGTATATCATCCATCCGCCCAGTGCGATCAAAACCACCGGCCAGTATCGATGAATGATATCACCTAGGTCAAAGTCATACCAACGGAGGTTGTCACCGAGAAAGGCGATACCCAGCAGCACTAACAAAAGTCCCCAGAACATTCTCATAAAGTACTCCCTTCCAACTCCAAGCGGCGATAGGTCTTCGCCGCAACCTGTCCCTCTACCAGGCGCGTTTATGACGCCGGTGCATGGGTGTCCGATTTCCCATATACTTACGTGATTCCAATATGATAAGTTCTATTCAGTGGCATCAACAAATTTCCTTGACTCTTTCCAACTGCCCCAATAGCTTCAGCGCGATTTAGATTTTGATTATGAGGAGAATAGCGCCATGAAGAGAGATTTTCTTGCTGAAACCGACTTTACGACCGACGAAATGAACCGGGTTTTTGAATTGTGCCGCCAGATGAAACAGGGGGAAATCACGCCTAAGCCGCTACTGGGCAAAACGGTCGGCTGTATTTTCCACAAGGCATCCCTGCGGACGCGCATTTCTTTCGAAGTCGGAGTCAGTGAGCTAGGCGGAACATCATTATACATTACCGAGAAAGAAATCGAACTCGGCAAGCGCGAGTCGATTCATGACGCCGCCAAGGTGCTTTCTCGCTATCTGGCGATGATTACGATCAGGACTTTCGCACATTCGGATGTCGAGCAATTGGCGAAGCACGCGGACATCCCGGTAATCAATGCCTTGACGGACCTTTTGCATCCGTGCCAAATTCTCGGAGACGCATTTACCATAATAGAGAAGAAGAAAAAGCTCGATGGTCTGAAAATCGTTTACTTGGGCGATGGGAATAATATCACAAACTCATTTATCAACCTGGCTCGCCGTTTCCCGATCCACTTCGTCGTCGGCACGAATCCCGGAACCATGCCGGATGCCGAATTACTCAAGCTGGCACAGACTGAAAAGGTTGGCCGCGTAGAGGTTATCTTCGATCCTAAAGAAGCCGTCCGCAATGCCGATGTAGTCTATACGGATGTGTGGGCGAGTATGGGTCAGAAGCATTTGGCGGAGGAAAAGGCGGCATTATTGAAGGACTTCCAGGTAAACGACAACTTAATGAAGTTGGCCAAGCCTGACTGTCTGGTAATGCATTGTCTACCCGCTTTGCGAAATGCAGAGATAACCGACTCGGTGATTGACGGTCCAAACTCGGTAGTTTTCGATCAGGCCGAAAACAGACTCCACATCCAGAAAGCGATCATGCTCGTGTTAATGGATGACAAACGACTGAAGAACTAATCTTTCTTCAAAGGAGTCTCATATGTTTCGCCGCAGTTTAATTGCGGGACTGTTTCTGGTCCTCGCGGCTATGTTCACGTTCGTCGGCTGTTCGGATGATGCCAATCCGAACAATGCCAATGTCGGCGACCCCAATTCCCCGGAATTTCAACCCCTAAAATCGGCGATCACTACGGTAGTAGATTCCACCTTGGGCGTCTCTCTAAAGTATGCCCACAAGCCGAATCGCTTCCCAACTGATGTTGAGTGGGACGAAGGTCCGGTGCTTGGTCCCACCGATTCCTTGCTCTACAACTATCAGGGTGGTTGGCATATTCTGTACTTGGGTTTAACCACGAGCACAAATTATAGCTTCACCTTTGTTGATTCTGCGCGGTTTTGGGAAGGCACCAACGTAGTACAGTACTACCGTTCCAGAAGTTGTACCGGTCTCGACCTGATCCATCATCAAGCGTCAGCTTACAATGGTACAGACGACGACTACACTGATCTGCAGAGTTACGCGGACTTGAGTTTCCGGAATCGCCAGGAAGAGACACAGTATTTCTATGGTCATGTCAATCACACGCTTGATCACTATTATGAAGTCTCTGGTGAGCAAGAGCACATCAGCTACGAATTTGACCTCACGGCAAATGACGTTTCCTACACAGTCGACTACACCGACGAATGGCAAAACACAACCGTCAACGGCGGTGAGCTGATAATTTCTGTGATCGTTGATAACGGGACCAACTCGATTGAATGGAATATCAATATCGAGTTCAATGAGAATGGTCAAGCCATGGTTGAGGCAACCGACGGCGAAAAGACCTACGCGTTCACAATCACGCCGCAATATCAATAAGCCTCCAGACAACTTCGTTTTCTTAAGGCACGCTCATTGGGCGTGCCTTTTCATTGAAAGTAAAATGTGTCGAGAGTTAGACGCTTTTCGGAGTTGACTGTACCACCATCTCGGCCTATACTCGGTGCATGCCCAAGGAAGTCGTCCGTTATAATCATTGTTTTGTCTGCGGTCCTGATAATCCGATCGGTCTGAACCTCAAGTTCCTGTCCGAAGGAAACCGCGCTTGGACCGACTTCCAACCCGACCACCGGCATGAGGGTTACAAAGGTATTCTCCACGGCGGTATCATCGCGACAATTCTTGATGAAGTGATGATCAAGGCGGCGCTGGCGCAAGGAATCATCTGTGTTACCGCTTCGATGGAGGTTAGATTCAAGGCACCGGCAAATCTTAACTCGCGATTCCATTTTGAGGCCTTGGTCAGCAAAGCAAACAGGCGAATCATCGAGACGACCGGTAGTATGATTGACGAGAAAGGTAAACTGATCGCGGAAGCCAGCGGCAGGTATATGACCGTCAGTCCCGAAATGCAGGCCCGACTTAACGAATCCCTCTCCGATTAATTGACTTCCTGCGCAAACGAATGCACTATCTACGCAGCATGAGACATTCATACAGCCGTTGCTCGGCGGGCGCCTTGACTCGCAGTCGACGCAAGGTATTGTTATACAGCATCTTACGATCATAAAGAGAAACGTGTGATTTGCATTCGATGCCGAGAAATTACGGCACAAGGATTGCAAAAGGGTGGGTATGCGAGGACCTATGCTAAGTTGCTATTTCCATGGTACGAATCTGCATCACGAGAAACTTGCGGTCAACAAAGGCCTGATTTCATTCGCTGTTCCCGATTACGGTGTAATTTTCCGGGCGCAGCATGAAGGAAATCGGTATGAGTGTGAATACGCCGCGGGAATCGCCTTGATCCGGTTTATGCAGGTCAATCAGAATCATTTTCAGGGCAAAGGAATTAAACTGCTCACTGATTCGCCTATCGTTGTTTATCAAGTCAACAATAAGATATCGGCCACGCAGAGTCTCTTGCGACTCCGCGATCTGTTGCTCTTTTACAAGCGCAAGCTCGGATTTGAGCTGACCTGGATTCCGACCAAGATGAACCGTGCCGAAATGGGACTGGATGAAATCGCGGTCAATCGGAATGCCCTGAAGTTCAATTTTGACATCTTTGACGAGTCGACAAGGCGAAAAGACCTAACCCGCCCGGGAAATAAACAAGCCATTCGCATCACCTAATCAAATTCTGCTATACTCCAACAGCACTTGTTCGATAATAATATCAAGCGACTGAACGAATTTTCCGTCGCTGCGTCATTACGGACGTACAACTCTTACGTTGCCGCGTAATATGAAGCGCGGATTGGCAGAAACCGAAAGACTATGAAAAAGACTACAATCATCTTCTTAATTATTCAAATGGCGTTTGCGGTAACGTTGGTGTCGGAACCATATACGGTGGAACCTGAACTGATCGATACGGTCGAAATCGAAGGATACAAGCGAGTGTGGGGAAGCCCGGAAGGGGCATTTTTCCTTCTGAAAAAATCAGGCGCGGAGATCAGACAGTATCCTGGATCGGCAGTTCAAAACATCAGCGTCCGGGGCACGCAGAAGCTGATTTCATCAGAGCGCGGGAATTACTACGCGCTGATCAATTATAGCAACTTCCTCCCGACGCAATTGCAGGTGACCGCAGTTTCGGTCTATGACCGAAGTGGTGAACTACTGTGGAGCAAAAACGGCCCCGGATGCAGTGCATTTATCATGTGCGACAGTGCTCCGATACTCGTCGGCATTGAGGGCGCCGAGGGTTTTCCGGAGTCACAGTTGATGTTCTTTAATTCTTCTGGAGAAATCGTCGGCAACGCTAAGGTCCAGAACTTCTACAATGGACAATATTGCGAGAATGGCGCCTACTTCTTCGGCATTGCCGGCGCTGGAAATCTTCTGAAATTCAGCGGCAACGGGAAATTGATACGTGACTTTGGCCACGCAATACGGTACTACAGCAGTTTCGATGGGACTCTGATTGCCGTCGTCGGCGACAGCGTTACCCAAATTCACTCTGATACCGGCGCTGTGATTAGTTGGCCGGTTTCGCAACGGTCCTTGCGGGAAGTCCGATTCTCACGCGACAATTCTCTGGTGGCGGCATTGTATGGTGATCGACTCGACATTTTCGATATCACCGCCAACAGCCTGCTGGCTGAACACTCGCTTGACGACGCCGCCTACCGGTTTTTCCGGTTTGATGCCGATCCCAATTTCAACTTCTTCGTGTGCGGAGCGAGTAATTCGGCGGACTCACCGGAAGCCAAAAACACCAAGGGTCGAGTCATGTTGCTTGGGGCGGGCGGCAATCTGCTGTGGGGCGAAGAAGTAGCCTACGAAGAGTGGTCGGTAAAGTACCCGGACGTACGGATTGATTCCGACAAGCGGGTGTTGTCGATGTTGACTGCGAGCACGCTTCAGGTCTTCAAGTTCTAATTCCGCTATAAAGCATCAGCCAAACAAAAAAGCGGACTGCAAAATCCGCTTCTTCATTAAACTAATCCGAAGATCAGCGCAATTCTACTTGGACTGCGCTTTTTTGTTGAGCATCTTCGTCAAACGGCTTTTCTTCCGGGCGGCGGTGTTCTTGTGAACAATGTTGCGCTTGACCGCTTTGTCGAGCAATGCCGTCAAAGATGACAACGCGGCTTTGGGATTTTCCTCACCGGTCTCAACTAATCTCACAGCCGTCTTGAGCTGACCCTTAATCGTGCGATTGCGTGAACGCAATTTAACTGACTGTCTGTGTCTCTTTTTAACTGACTTATGTACTGCCAATGTTTTATACCTCCGTATGGCACTCTCTTAAAGCTAACTAATATACGCCTGGGGGACGGGATGTCAATTGGAAAGTAAGCAACCTGCAAAGAGCGGCCTGGCACGATCAGCTGGCATAGTTTCGAGCGCGACCCTGATCTCGCGTGTGCTTGGGCTTGTCCGCGAGCAGGTTACAGCTTATCTCTTTGGCGCCTCCGATGCCGTTGACGCATTCAAGTCGGCTTTTCGCATCCCTAATCTGTTGCGCGATATGTTTGCGGAGGGGGCGTTATCGGCGGGATTCATCCCAATATTCTCGGAAAAGCTGCGATCGGGCTCTAAAGAGGACGCAATTCGTTTCGCGGGCCTCGTTTTCGGGGCGTTAACCGCAATTGTAGCTGTCATTGTGCTTTTGATGATGATGCTTGCACCCCAACTCGTTACTCTCATAGCCGAAGGGTTCGAGCAGGTTCCGGGCAAACTCGATTCGACCATTACGATGGCCAGATTCATGATGCCGTTTCTTCTGATGGTCTCGTTGGCAGCTTTGTTGATGGGAATCCTGAATTCACTCGGAAAGTTCTTCGTCCCGGCAATCGCCCCGGCGATGATGAACCTGGGCATGATCGTCTGCGCGGTCGCATTGACGCCGTTTGTCGATCCACCGGTATTGAGTCTTGCAATAGGCGTCCTTGTCGGTGGGGCCGCTCAGTTTTTCGTCCAGTACTTGGCGCTTAAGAAAGCTGGCTTCCGTTTTCCACTGATAATCGATTTTGCCAATCCGGACCTCTTGCGGTTGTTCTTGCTGATATTGCCGACAACTATCGGGTTGGCAGCGACGCAGATAAATGTCGCCGTCATTAATCGTATCGCCTCGACTGATTCGGGAGCAGTCTCATATCTTGACTATGCATTCCGGTTACTTCATTTGCCGCTCGGGCTCTTCGCGATAGCCATTGCCACAGTCGCGTTGCCGCGCCTGTCGGCAGAAGCTGCCGCCGGCAATGAATCGCAGTTCGGTTACATTCACTCCAGCGCCTTGCGGCTCGGGATGTTTCTTAGCCTACCGGCGACGGTGGTGATGTTGCTTCTTTCTGAACAGATATGTGCCGCCGTTTATCAGTATGGAGCCTTCACATCAAACGACTCTGTCCAGACGGCGCGTGCGTTGGCGATGTACGCCATTGGACTGCCGTTCTTTACTTTGGTAAGGATTACTGTGCCCGCTTTCTACGCACTCAAAGATACGCGCACTCCGGCAATTATATCACTGATTAGCGTTCTCGCCAACATTCTCATGTGCTTCCAATTGAGAGACAATTTCGGATTTGCCGGGTTGGCATTGGCGGCATCATTGGCAGGGATCGTAAACTTCGCACTTCTGACTTACTTGCTGCGTAAGCGCATCCGCATCATCGAAGACGGACCGGTACTGAAGGCCCTGCTACGGATCGTTGGTGCGACTGTGATCACCGGAGTTGTTGTCTGGGTCGCCCGAGAATATGTGATTGGTCCGTATTTCGCGGATAAAGTACACCATATTTTCGAGTTGCTTCTTCTCGGCGGATTTGCGATAGTGACATTTGTCGCAAGTTGCGCTTTGCTTGGAGTTGATGAATTGACGCAATTGGCAAACAAACTAAAGGGAAAACTTAGTAGGTCTTAGAAAAGTAAGGCGGGCGGATGCGCGCTCCTGCGCTCTATGCACTGGTATTCTTTGTAGCTGGGATCATCCTCGCATCCCAAACGACGTTTCCGGCATTCGGTTTTCTCGGCATCGCTGTTGTTTCTACGGCAACAGCCGTGATTTACACTCTGGTGAATCGCACATTGTCGAGCCGGATAGCGCTCTGCGTCGCCTTATTTACAGCTTCCGCATTTCTCACAAGACTTCAGCTCAACGAGGTTCCCGCGAATCACATTTCGCATTTTTTGGAGCTAGATGGAAAATCGACGATTCTCGGCCGTGTCGTATCTGAACCGGATTGTCGTCCAACCAAGACTTTTCTAACCGTTGCGGCAGAATCGTTGGGCCGTCAAGGAATCACGATCGCAGTGTCCGGCCGGATCAGGCTCCGCATTGCAAAACCGACCAATGAATTCAACATCGACGATCGCATCAGGTTTACCGGCTTTGTCGTCAAGCCGCTTGCGTCGCGAAATCCCGGTGCGTTCGATTACCGCCGCTATCTGGAGATCCGCGGAATCTGCGGAGTCTGCAATCTCGGTGATTTTGACCAGGTCGAACGTGTTGAGATGCAGGGCGGGAGGGGCTTCGTCAGTTCAATCGTTGTGCCGGTGCGCGAATACATAACAAGTGTATTTGAAGATCACTTGCCGCCAAACCAGTCGGCATTGATGCGAGGATTTTTGATCGGTGACGTCCGTTTCATTCCAACCGAGGTCTATCAGCGATTCAAGGATACAGGGACTTTGCACGTTCTGGCCGCGTCAGGTTCAAATATCGGCTATGTAACTCTCACGATATTTCTCGTTGCCCGCCTGTTTCGTCTGCCGCGTCGCTCAAGGTACTTGCTGGCGATTGGCGCCGTAGTGATCTTCTCCTTTTTGGCTTACAATCAACCATCTGTCGTGCGGGCTTCGGTTATGGCTGTGGTGGCACTGGTTGGCATGTCATTGCGCCGTGACCAGAATTGGCTCAATACGATATCGGTTGCCGGCTTAATTGTTCTGGCATTTCACCCATTATATCTCTACGACCTCGGCACGCAGTTGTCGTTCGCCGCTGCCTTTTCCCTGATCCTCTTTATGCCGACACTCGAGCCACTGCTTCCCAATAGCAAGAAGCTCCCGATGCGGATTGTTCGCTACTTTCTTATGATATTCTATGGAAGTGTTGTGGCGCAACTCGGCGTTATACCGATCCTGCTCTATCACTTTCACACGGTACCGCTTGTCAGCTTCCTTTCTAATCTCGTTATTGTTCCACTGGTTGGTTTGGCCGCGACAGTCGGAATTGTGTTGGTCTTCATTTCTGCAATACCAATCATTCCCGAAATGTGTGGCGCACTCCTTGAATTACTTCTCGATTCAGTCCATTGGGCAACAATCTTCTTCGAGAACTTGAGAATTCCGCCTCTGCAGCTCGGAGCGCCGGAACTTCTGAGCGTGTTGACTTACTATCTCTTACTGCAGGTGGCGTTAACGATTGGCGCCCGAAGCCGACATCTTCTCTCATTTCTCATGCTCTTTACCATCGCCCTCAATGTTATGGTTTGGAAGGCAGTCTTTGCCGGACCGGAAATCGGTACACGATTGACAATCCTCGACACTTCCAAATTGACGACGATTTTCGTCGAAGAATCTGACGGCAAGACAGTACTTATAAACGGTGGCGGCAAAAGCCAGTACTTTGATAACGGCGAATCAGTTGTCTTACCTTTCTTACGTTTTCGTGGAATTCAGACAGTTAGCGAAATCTGTCAGACAACCGAGCGGGAAGGGAATACCGAGTCGCTGACGACGATCGCCGAATCACTTGATAGTCGGAAGCGGTCGAAACTGACCATAGCTCAAGATTCGTTCAGGTCCCTTAATCCGGTAGTTCGCTTCCAGATAGACAGTGTTAATTTCTTGTTCCTGACGGAGTCGGTATCTGTGCAAAGTCTGAACATTAGTCGACGGGATGCAACAATTCTCGGGCTCGATTGGTCATTCCTCGCTAACAAATCTGCAGAAGCGGCGATTGCGATGTTTCGGCCTGAAACAGTCGTCTTCACCAACTATGTCAACCGCTATTCCAAGACCGACTATTTAGTTACACTAAGAAACAAATTTCCTACAATCCGGATAGTCTCGGTGCTCGAAAGCGGGTCAGTTGAATTCGTGGTCGGACAAAACAACATCAGTATATGGACTTCAGCCAATAACTGAACAAGCGAAGAAGTTCGCTCCCTTGCATATCGCCAACCTTAAATCCAAATCGTCCTTAAGAAACCCTCTTGCTCTCCCGATAAAGAATATGAAGTAGACTCTGCGGACTGTCGTGTCCGTTGCGAGTTAAAAATTGAACAGTTTAACAAGTTGAGATCATGAGCTTTACCGGCAATCTCCAAACGGTGACATTTCCTGATTTGTTGCAGTTGTTTTCCGCAGGCAAGAAAACAGGCACCGTGAACATCATTCGCGGCAATATTCGCAAAGAGATTGTGTTCAAGGAAGGCAACATTATCAGCGCCACTTCGCAGGATGCCGAAGAAGATTACCTTGGACAAATCTTGTTAAAGACCGGCCGCTTGACTAAGACCGATCTCCAACGCGCCATCTACATGCACAAAACCTCCGGCAAACGGATAGGCCAGGTGCTGGTGGAGATGAAGCTGTTATCGCGTGAGGAATTGGGGCTGTTCCTTAAGCAGCAGGTTGAAGAGGTAATCTACAATCTGTTCAGCTGGAAGGAGGGCGAGTTCATTTTTAAGGAGGGTCAGCTGCCGGCAACTCGCGAAGGCCTGGTTGATCTCAACACGATGAACATCATCATGGAAGGTACTCGCCGCATAGACGAGTGGGTGGAAATCCAAAAAGTCCTTCCGAATGATCATCAAATCCTCCGGGTAGTTGCTTCGCCACAGGTTAAGTCGGACGAGGTGACAATCTCGCTGGATGAATTTCGCGTGATCACCCAGATTGACGGAACGCGGACCCTGCAGGAAATCCTGGCGCAGTCTCCGCTGGGCGATTTCGCGACGTCGCGCGCCATCTACAAACTGATGTTAGCCAAGCTGGTCGAGGTTTCGGGTGCGAAAGAAGTCGAGGTTGCCGACCCGCGCGAAGAAGACTCGCTGTTCTGGTTGTTGCTGCGCGTTTACGCTGCCTCGTTCACGACAATTCAACGCACTCTGGAGAAAAAGCTCGGTACCGAAAACGAGAAGCTGCAGATCACGCTGGCCAACTTCCGTAAGGGCATCTGGGCCTATTTCAACGGCGTGAACCATGCCGACTTCCCGACGAACTTTGAAGCACTCAAACGCGCCATCGGCAAAACCCCGAAGGAGACGCGCACGCTCAAGCTGATCAGCGGATTGAATCAGATTCTCGAGGAACAGCTTGCTTATGTCTACAACTACCTCGGTATCGAGATTCGCAAGCAAGTTGCGGCGGATATCAAGAAGGAAGTCGCCCTGCCTTTGGCAGAACGCCGCGAAATCGACAAGAAATACGATGTCGGCAACGAACTCTACCGGATTCTCAAGGAAGTTAAAGTGACCAAGGAGGTCCTGTGAAGAATAGCTACCGGCTGGCTATGATACTGGCCATTGTCCTTTGCCTGCTGCCCATCAATGGAGCGTGGGCGCAGTCGAACCCGGCCAATGATACTTCGGCGATGGGTGTTGCAATCGACATCCTGTTGCTTGTTGCCGGGTTGCTCTGTTTCTCCATGTGCATGAAAATATTCACTCTCCTCAAAGGCGGAGAGTTGTCACCGGGTTGGCAGCTGTTATCGGTGTCATTTCTGATCTTTGCGATCGGACAGGCATTGAGTATCTCGCGCGAACTCGACTTTATAGCTCTTCCCAAGAGTGCTGTCAGCGCCCTTCATGTGCTGGCGCTGTTCATGATCGTGCTCGGTGTAGCGCGGATCAAGAAGAGTCTGACCTGAACCCTAACTTTTGTAGGTCTCTATGATGGAATCTGCAAGTCTGGCGGACCGCATCGAAAAATGCGAGCGAATTCTCAAGGAGAATTCCAACTCGCAGGTATTTGCTGCGTTAGCTGATGCCTACCGCTCCAAAGGTGATCTCGATCAGGCATTTCGCGTGTGTCGGCAAGGTCTGCGCCTTCATCCCGAATACGGCCCCGGGCATCTGGTCATGGCCAAGATCAACTTTGAACGCAAGATGTTTGACTGGGCAGAACAGGAACTGGAAGAGGCGGTATCTGCTGACGGCGAAACGCGGGCAACCCAGCAATTGCGGGTTGAGATACAGATCGCTAAGTCCAATTTCATTGACGCAGAGAATGCGATCAAGAAACTGCGCGCCACCGGTGTCAATCCAATGATGATTCAGGAGCTGCAGCAGCGACTGGATAAGCAAAAGAAAGAAGCACGACGCCGCCGCGTTGACCAGCAAGGCAACAACGGACAATCCCCGGCCGGAGGATTTGGAGCCAATTCCGGATCGGGCCGCATGGCAGCAGTCAGCGTTGAGCCGCAAACGATCACCCTCAATCAGGCGCTCGACCGGCTAGCGCAATTTGCCGGTGTGCGTTGTGTGGTTTGCGCCAACCACGATGGCACCGTAATCGACAGCCGCGGCAATTGTGAACTCGACTGCGCCGAGATCGCCGCGTTTGGCGTCGAAATGAGCCGCAATGCGGAGAGCGAAGCGGCATACATGTGCCTGGGCGATCCCCAACAAATCTGGGTAGAAACCCAGAATTCAACGATACTCATCGTCAAGCTGAACCGCTACGGATTGGTTTTGATGTGTGATAAGGAAGTCAACTCCGGTTCGATGCGCCTCACCCTGGATGAGATCATCGAACGTTTGCTGGACAGTTAATGTTTGCGAGGCAGTTATGGCTTTGTCGGTAAGAGATACTAGACACATATTTCTGGTCGCGCTGATACTTGCGGCGCTGCCGATGTTGGTGTATCCCAATCAACTTGGATTCGACGTCGGTTTAAGCACACCGCTGTATTTTCTCTGCGAGATTGCGTTCTTCATTGGCGCGGCGATGCTGCTCAATCGCGACCTGTCCATCGTTCCCGGCGGCTTGAGCGCGGCAATCTTCTTGGCCGGCAGACTGGGTATGTCGGTCATTTTCGCCGCCTATCTGATGTTGATGGAACGCGTACCGTTCGGTGAAGCTTTCGGTAGCGCGTTGATTCAATTCAAACCGGCTGTGATCCTATTTTCGCTGACGGCGCCTTTTGTCTTCGGCTCCTTCAGCCGGGGCATACTGGGCATTCGCAACCGCCGCTTCACAAGGGGAAATCAGGAACGCAAAATCATCGACGGGGTAACCCGTCCAGAACAGGCGCATACCACTGTTCACGAACCGGCACTTCACCATCCGACACCCGCCCGTTCGGTTAACGAATTCTTCAGCCGCTCATTTAGTGATGCAGTTGCTCATGTCGGACAATATTCCGGCGTCCACTGCGCGATGTTAATTGATGCCGAGGGACTTCCGGTGGCGGCCTGGAGCCGCGGTCGGCATGATCAGGAAATGTGGGGAGCATTGTCGCGCAAGCTGGTTGACGATGTCGGTGCAACCTGCGGTCTTGGCGGAGTTTCACAGCCCGATTCGCTTGAATTTCGCTCCGGCAATGAGCGCTTCAACCTTCAGCGTGTCGCTGATATGTGGCTGGTTTCGATTGCCGATGCCGCCTCGGATGAGCTCGAGAAGATTCGCGTCAACCAGGCTGTGGAAATGGTGACGCGCCACTTACAGGAAAGATATAAAAACGTCTATACGACTGAAGCAGGGAGAACATATGCGGGAAGTACTGTCTGAACTGAATAAGACTTCCGGTATCACCGGCAGCATGCTGGTGGGACACGATGGCATAGTGATAGCGGCTGACTTGAACAGCAAGTTTGACGATGAAACGATCGGCGCACTGGCCGGATCAATCAGCTCGACCGTGGCCAAAAGCCTCGATCGCATGAACCAAACACCACTCCAGCAACTGACAATCGAAGCGGACAAGGGGAAAATGTTCATCGCTTCAACTCCCGTCGGTTATCTGGTCGTGACGGCAGAATCGCGTGTCAACATCGGTCTCATCAGACTGGAAATCAAGAACGCCATTACACAGATCAGTCTGTAACCGGGTTACAGGAGAACTTAGATGGTATCGATCAACTACTCAAGTCGGGAAGTCAACTGTAAGATTGTTTATTACGGACCCGGCTTGTCGGGTAAGACAACAAATCTGCAGTACGTGCACGCGAAAGTGCCGAAGAAGACGCGCGGTGACTTGATCAGTCTTGCGACCGATGCCGACCGTACACTCTACTTCGACTTCCTGCCGATCAATATCGGTGCAATCAACGGCTTTGCGACCAAGTTCCAACTCTATACCGTGCCGGGACAAGTATTCTACAACGCCACGCGCAAACTCGTCTTGCGCGGAGTTGACGGCGTGGTTTTTGTCGGCGACTCCCAACGCTCAAAAAAAGAAGAGAATATCGAGTCGCTGAACAACCTGAAGGAAAACCTGGTCGAATACGGTTACGACATCATGACACTGCCGATCGTGCTGCAGTACAACAAGCGCGACTTGCCCGATGTCATGAGCATTGCCGAATTGCAGGCCGATCTCAACTGGAATAATCTCCCGTTCTTCGAGGCATCCGCAGTCAAGGGCGTGGGCGTTTTCGATACTCTCAAACTGATCACCAAACTCGTGCTCAACAAGGCAAAGAAGGGCGACGAGGTGGTCCCCAATTCAGTTCCCGAAGTGACTACAGAAGAGACGCCGCAATACTCGGTAAGCAACGCGGTGCAATCGACCGGACTCCCTGATGTCGAACATTCTCCCGAACCCGAATACTCGCGAACGGCTGCGTCGTCACAATTAACGACAACGACCGCGCCGGCACACGCTGTTGCAGCTCCGCGCCGGGTCGAGGTTAATGCCAAACCTGATCAGGATTGGAGTATGGCGCAAACAGCCGACGCACCGGGGATTAAGCCGGATACCGGCAAGATACCGCTGTCTTCGCTGTCGGATATTGAAAGCAAGCTCACACCGATCGGCAATGATGATTTCAACGCAATGAAAGCAGACAGGGCTTCACGCGCGCAAGCCCAGGTCGAATCATCGGCGGCCGATTTCGCGGACGCATTTGAAGTACCCAAAGTCATGGGGATGCAGAAGAGCACTCGCATAAAAAAGAAAAAGAGAAAATTCTTCTTATTCCGCTGGTTCAGCCGGGATAATGATTAATCAGGAGGTCTGAAGTGGCTGGCGACAAACTAATCGTTTATTGGGACGACACCGAGAAGATCGATACGGTGATGACCAGGCTTTTGAAAGGTTCGGAAGCCAAATGTGCACTGCTGGTCGATAAGGATGGTCACCTCATCGCCCGGCATGGATTCACGCAGACACTTGACACGACGGCGCTTTCGGCGCTGATGGCAGGTAGCTTTGCGTCAACCGCCGAGATCGCCAAACTGGTTGGCGAACCGGAGTTTTCTGTCCTGTTCCATCAGGGCAAAAAAGACCACATCCACATGGGTCTGGTCGGGGATCGCTCGATTCTGGCAGTCGTCTTTGACGATCGCACCACCATCGGGATGGTCCGCCTCTATGCCAAGGAAGCGGCAGAGGAACTGCAGAAGGTCTTTGAAACCGTATTGCAGAAAATCAACAGCGATGACCAGGGATTGTCAGAGGAGTTTACGACCTCCGCTGAAAATAAGCTGGAAGACATCTTCCGCGAATAACAGCGTTGCAGGATTCTTGAGGCAGCACCAGGAAGGAATATGCCAGCCGCAAAAGACTTAGGGACGATGCTCGTTGATGCGGGCAAGATCAGCAGCGATCAACTGACGCAAGCGCTCTCTCTTGTTGAAAAAGGGAAAGGGCGTCTGGAGCAGGTGCTGATCCAGATAGGAGCGGTTAACGATGAAGAGGAATTGACCTCGTTTATCGGCAAACAGCTCAATATCGGCGCTATTCGTCTGTCTGATCTTGAGCTCAATCCCGATATCGTCAAGCTGATTCCCAACGATATTGCCCGCAAGTTCAACGTGATTGCCGTGAGCAAGCTGGGCAAGACGTTGGTTGTCGCGATCAGTGATCCGAACAACATCTATGTTCTTGACGCAATCAAGTTCATTACCGGCTGTACCGTTCAACCGGTCATCTCGCCGGAAGGAACAATCCAGAAGGCGATCGAACATTATTACTCGAATTCATCGCAGTACACGGAGATTCTGAAAGGACTCGAAGATTCCGAGCTTGAAGTCATATCTGCCAGCTCTGACGAAGTCAGCGACATGGAACTGCAATCGGCGGTGCAAGACAAACCGCTGGTCAAGCTGGTGGACTCAATCATTTCGGAAGCCGTCCGCAAAGGCGCTTCGGACATCCATATTGAAAGCTACGAAAAGCGTCTTCGCCTGCGTTATCGAATCGACGGTGAATTGATGGAAATGTCACCTCTGCCCTTCAAGTATCGTGCGGCAATTGTCAGCCGCGTCAAGATTATGGCAGAACTCGATATATCCGAGCGGCGTCTGCCGCAGGACGGGCGCATCAAAATCAAAATCGGTGATCGCGCGATCGACCTGCGCGTGTCAGTTCTGCCGACAATCTTCGGCGAGAAGGTCGTTATGCGAATTCTCGATCCGAAATCCTTGATGCATGACCTGACGCATCTGGGTTTCCCGGAATTGTCGCTGAAAAAGTTCCAGCATGCAATCGGTCTGCCTTATGGCATCGTGCTGGTAACCGGTCCGACCGGCTCGGGCAAAACGACGACACTGTATTCGGCGCTCAAGGCGATCAACACAACCGATGTCAACATCATGACCGCCGAAGACCCGGTCGAGTTTAACTTCGACGGCATCAATCAGGTAGCGGTGCGGTCCGATATCGGACTAACTTTTGCCGCAGCGCTAAGATCGTTCCTGCGTCAAGACCCGGACGTGGTCATGATCGGTGAAATTCGTGACGCCGAAACGGCGGAAATCGCGGTCCGTGCATCGCTGACAGGGCATCTGGTATTCAGCACGCTGCATACCAACGATGCCCCATCATCGGTGAACCGACTGATTGATATGGGAATCCCCAATTATCTGGTGGCCTCGGCCGCAAAGCTGATCATGGCCCAACGTATGGTGCGCAAGATCTGCAAACGCTGCAAGGAAGAGGCCAAGGTGCTTCCCGAAGTCTTGATCAAGCTCGGCGTGGCCGAAGATGAGTTAACGACATTTAAGGCCTATGAAGGCCGCGGCTGTAGCGAATGTAACAATACGGGCATGTCGGGCCGAACCGGTCTGTTTGAAGTAATGGAAATCACGCCATCAGTCGAGCGATTGATTCTCGAAAGCGCTTCAGCTCCGGATTTGCAGGCCCAAGCGATTAAAGAAGGCATGCAAACGCTGCGCATGGCCGGTATTGAAAAAGTGCGAAATGGCATCTGCAACATTGAGCAGATCCTTGCCGAGACTTCCTAGTCCGGGCCGCAATCAGGTGCGAGTAAAATGCTATTGCGATACAGGAGAGATGCATGATTAATCTGCGTGAACTGCTGGAGATACTTCTGGAGAAGAAGGGGTCCGATCTGCACTTATCGGTCGGGACGCCGCCACAAATTCGCGTGGATGGCCGACTGATCGCTCTGGATATGGATGTCCTGTCTCCGGAAACGACGAAGAAGCTGGCTTACAGCATGATGTCGGAAAAACAGAAACAACGCTTCGAAGAAAACAATGAGCTCGATATGTCGTTCGGTATCGAGAACATGAGCCGGTTCCGCTGCAACGTATTTACGCAACGCGGAAACATCTCGGTAGCACTCCGCCAAATCCCCTTCAAAGTACCATCCTTTGAAGAACTTGGTGTGGACAAGACGGTCGTAGAATTCGCCAATATTCCCAAGGGCCTGGTCTTGATCACCGGGCCGACCGGTTCGGGTAAGTCTACCACATTGGCTGCGCTGATCGACAAGATCAACAAAGAACGGCATTCGCACATCTTGACCGTTGAAGATCCAATCGAGTATTTACACCGTCATCAAAACTGCCTGGTCAACCAACGCGAAGTCGGCGCAGATACCCGATCGTTTGCCGTGGCGCTCAAGTATGCACTGCGACAGGATCCCGATGTTGTGCTGGTGGGTGAAATGAGAGATCTCGAAACCGTTTCCGAGGCATTGAATATTTCCGAAACGGGTCACTTGACCTTTGCCACTCTGCATACCAACAGCTGCGCGGAAACAATCAACCGCGTGATCGACGTCTTTCCAGTCAATCAGCAAGAGCAGATACGCGTGACGCTTTCATTCGTGCTGCAGGGCGTGGTATCGCAGCAACTGGTGCCGCGTATCGGCGGCGGCCGGTGTCTGGCGACCGAAATTATGGTGTGCACGCCTGCTATTCGCGCGCTGATTCGCGACGACAAGATCCACCAGGTTTACAGCATGCTGCAGTCAGGACAGAAATATGGCATGAAGACCATGAACATGTCATTGGCTGAATTGTACTTGTCGCGAAAGATCACCATCGGCGAGGCTATGTCGCGCTCATCGAATGTCCAGGAACTTAATGAGATGCTCTCGCGCGTTCAGTCAGTCGCTGATGTGCATCGTTAACGAGGATAATTGGAGGTAGTTATGCCGGTTTATGAATACAAAGGCAAAACGGTCACCGGGTCCGCCGTCGAAGGCGAACTCAAGGTAAAGGACCGTGGCGAGCTCGAACGAATTCTACGACGCAACAAGATCCTCGTTGACAAGGTCAACAAGAAACCTTCGCAAGTGTCGTTCAAGATCGGTACGGGCGTCAAGAAGATTCACGTTTCGCGCTTCACGCGCCAGTTCGCAACGATGATCGGCGCCGGTCTGCCGATGGTGCAGTGCCTTGACATTCTTTCGAAGCAGATGGATTCGCAGGAGTTCTGCAAGATTATCGGCGAGATCAAGGATGCCGTTTCGTCGGGTTCGACGCTCTCGGAAGCGATGAGCAAACACAAAAAGGTGTTTGACGAGCTCTATGTCAACATGGTGGAAGCCGGCGAAATGGGCGGCGCGCTTGATACAATTCTTGTGCGTCTGGCTAACTACCGCGAAAAGGCCGATGCCTTGACCCGCAAGGTCAAGGGCGCCTTGGTCTATCCGGCCGTGGTCTCGTTTGTGGCTACCGGCGTAACAATCGCGATGTTGACCTTCATCGTGCCGATCTTTGCCAAGATGTTCTCGAATTTGGGCGCCGAGTTGCCCGCACCGACTCAAGTAGTACTGCAGATTTCCGAATTCCTTCAGCGCTACTTCCTTCTCATTCTCGGTGTCGTCATTTCCGGCATAGTCGGTCTGAAGATGATGCTCAAGAACGAAGAGGGCCGCTTTCAATTTGACAAGTTCATGCTCAAGACGCCGGTATTCGGCGACCTGATCCGCAAATCAGCCGTAGCGCGTTTCACCAGAACGCTGGGTACGCTGATTCAGTCTGGTGTCACGATTCTTGATGCGCTGGAAATCACTGCGAAGACAGCGGGAAACAAAGTGCTTCAACGTGCAATCAAAAAGTCCGTGCTGTCAATTGCCGAAGGTGATACGATTACCAACCCGCTGAAAGAGTCGGGCGTATTTCCGCCGATGGTTATTCAAATGATCGGCGTCGGCGAAAAGACCGGCGGCTTGGACGATATGTTGTCAAAGATCGCAGACTTCTACGATGAAGAAGTTGACGCGGCCGTCCACGCACTCACGTCGATGATTGAACCGATGGTCATTGTCATTATGGGTGTGGTTATCGGCGGTATCTTGATTGCAATGTATCTTCCGATGTTTGATATCATCGGCAAGATCAGCTAAGTACAATTAACCGGCAAACTCCGAAAGCCACCCCTGTGTCTGCAGGGGTGGCTTTTTCACAGGATGCATGAAGCAACGTAAGAAGAAGCTAAAAGAAGAACTGCGCAGTTTCTGGTTCATCCCGCTGCGACTCTCGATATTCCTGCTCTTGTTTGGTGCAGTAGTCCTCACTGAAAGCATTCAACAGCAGACGTTCTGGCCGTTCTTGCTATATTCGCTGGCTACCTTGGTGTTCCTGTTGGTCATCGAGGTCGATGCGCGGCTGTTCCGCCCCGGCTTTCTGCGCTTCATCATCTTCTTCCACTTTGTCTTCGAACTGTTTGCCGAGGCTGCGCTGATCCACAGTGCCGGACAACTAACAACGCAATATTCGATTCTGTTTCTCCTGACAATTGTCTCTGCCAGCCTGGTCTATCGACTGGTCGGCACAATCTCAATTGCGACCCTGGCCGCCTTTACTTATGCGTTTGCTTCAGGATTAAACGGCGTCTTCGAACGCGGCAGCAAAATCTCACTCGAACAGTTCCGCGTTACTTTCCAGGGCGACGATGTCTTTTACGCGATCTTCTTGCACGTTTGCACTTTTTATCTGGTCGCATTCATCTCCGGATTCCTGGCACAGAAGCTGCGGGCCAAGGAAGGAGAACTATCGCACGCATCGGAAGAGCTCGAACGAGTGCAACTGGATACCGATGACATTCTGCAGAATTTGCACTCCGGATTGGTCACAGTCGACAGTGTCGGGAAGATCGTTTATTTCAATCGCGCCGCCGAATCGATTCTCGGGTATCGGCACATCGATATCAAAGGCAAAAATTTTTTGGATGTGTTTAATCACGACATGCCGGAATTCTGCGAACGGGTACTTTCCGTGCTCAAACTGGCCAAGCCAAGTGTCCGTACCGAACTCGAAGTCGTCTGCAAGAACGGAACACGCCTGCCGATCGGTTTAAGCGCGTCGGTGCTTGGTGACGAGCGAGTTGGCATCCGTGGTGTGGTGGCAGTATTTCAAGATCTGACAATCGCCAAAGAGATGGAACGTGCATTAATGAAAGCCGACCGGCTGGCAGCGGTCGGCGAACTATCAGCAAGAATTGCTCACGAAATCCGCAACCCATTGGCTTCGATTTCTGGTTCGGTAGAAGTCCTCAAGAGCGAGATCGATCTGCAGGGCGACAATGCGCGATTGATGGAATTGATCGTCAAGGAATCGGAACGACTTTCTCGCATACTAACTGATTTCCTTAGTTACGCCCGCACCGCACCTGTACTCTCGACGAAAATTGAATTGGTATCGATCATCGGCGACACGATCGAATTGATGCGCCGCGGTAGGAGAGTCCCGGACGGTGTGGTGCTCGAATTTGCATCTAATCAACCGCTGGTTTACGTCATCGGCGAAGAGGACCAGGTTCGTCAAATTCTGATCAACATCATCGGCAATGCACTTGACGCCGTCGATCCGCAGGACGGACAAATCTCCGTAATGGTCGAGCCGCCTGCAGACGACTGCAAGTTCTCGACGACGGAGTGGGTGCAGGTCACGATCAAGGACAATGGCATGGGTTTTTGCAATGAAGTCGGCGAAAAGCTTTTCGAGCCTTTCTTCTCCCGCAAAAAGGGCGGTACCGGCTTGGGGCTGGCGATTGTCAAACGTTGCCTCGACAATATCAAAGGGCAGATCAGCGCCGAGTCCGCGCCGGGCGCCGGTGCGAAGTTTCGTATCTACTTGCGTCGTTACCTGCAGACGCGTGACGACGAGGCCGTTAGGTCACTATCGCTGCCTGAATTAACCAAAACTCAAGTTTCGTAATTCCTCCCGCACTTAACAACAAGCAAGCGTATAACCGTCACGTAGTTTGAACGAAGGATGATCATGAAATCCGTCGCAGCTATTTCAGCTGTGAGTTTTGCGCTGGCAATTGCTTTAATGGCAGCTTGCGCTGATGATGGGAATACGTCAATGCACTTGCACACAAATCGTCTATCCAAAGAGACATCGCCGTATCTGCTGCAGCACGCACATAATCCGGTCGATTGGTACCCCTGGGGCGAAGAGGCGTTTGCCAAAGCCCGCAGCGAGGATAAACCGATATTTCTCTCGATCGGCTACTCGGCTTGCCACTGGTGTCATGTGATGGAGCGCGAGTCGTTTGAAAATGACTCAATAGCCAACATTATGAATGAGCATTTCGTCAACATCAAGGTCGACCGCGAAGAACGACCTGATCTCGACGACATCTATATGTCTTTCGTGCAAATGTCCACCGGCTCTGGCGGTTGGCCGATGTCAGTGTTCTTGACGCCCGAAGCCAAGCCGTTCTTTGGTGGCACGTATTTTCCCCCGCAAGATGCGTACGGACGTCCCGGTTTCCCGCAGATTCTCCACGCCGTCGTTGAGGCTTGGAACACCGACCGTGAAGGCATCATTCACGGTGCTGAAACCGCCGTGGAGCGACTACAGTCGGTTCTCCAAATGGTACAACCGGCGACATCCCTTGAGCCGGGGGCGATCGATACTGCTGTCCAACAAATGTTACAGCGCTTTGACCCCATTGATGGCGGGTTCAGCGGCGCGCCAAAGTTTCCGCCCAGCTACGCTCTCTCGGTGATGATGCGGCAATATCATCGCACGAAAGAACCGCGTCTGCTCAAAGCAATTGCATTTACGTTTGATAAAATGGCGAATGGCGGACTTTATGACCAATTAGGTGGCGGATTTCATCGCTACTCTGTTGATGCACAATGGTTGGTGCCGCATTTCGAGAAAATGCTATATGACAACGCGCTCTTGACGGTGGCTTACTGCAATGCTTTCCAATTGACTCAAAAGCCGCTGTATCGCCGCGTGGTCTCGGAGACGCTGGACTACATTTTGCGCGACATAACCGATCCCACCGGTGGCTTTCACTCTGCTGAAGACGCTGACAGCGAGGGCGAAGAAGGGAAGTTCTATGTTTGGACACCCAGTGAGATTGTCTCTGTGCTCGGTGACGCGGATGGCAGACTGTTCTGCGACTACTTTGATGCGTCGAATGAGGGTAACTTCGAACAAAAGCGATCAATCCTCCACGTAAAAACAGTGACCCCGGAATTTGCCAATCGTTACTCCATTTCGGAAGCCGAGCTGGAGTCGCGATTGACCGCGATGAAATCCAAGCTTCTTGAACAACGTACACTGCGGGTCCGCCCGAACAAGGATGACAAGATCCTTACTGACTGGAACGGACTGATGATCTCTGCACTTGCACGAGGATATCAGATTACGGGAGATGAAAAATATCGCATCGCCGCCCAGAAGTCGGCAGCATTCATTCATCAGAACCTGTCTTCCTCGGCGGGGCTAATGCGGGTTTATCGGGCCGGCACTGTCAAGCAACACGGTTTCATAACCGATTACGCATTCCTGCTCAATGGACTTGTCGACCTCTATGAGTCCGACTTTGATATCAAGTGGCTTGATTGGGCGGAACAGCTCGCAAACGACATGCTTGCGAAGTTCGAAGACAAAGAAAATGGCGGCTTCTTCATGACCATCCCGAACCAGACGGACTTGCTCGTTCGCCAGAAGGATAGTTATGATGGCGCTATACCGTCTGGCAACTCGGTGGCAACGATGGCACTGTTGCGGCTTTCATTATTACTCGACAATAAATCCTATCGTGTTGCTGCAGAACGGACGATGCAATCGCTTGCAGCCAACGCCAACAAAGTGCCTTTGGCTTATATGAATCTCTTGAATGCAGCAGATATGCTCGTTCATCAACCGCAGGAAATAGCAATTGTGGGGACTTCCAACGATGAGTCTACGCTGACCCTGATTCAATGCGCGTACCGAACCTACGCGCCAGGCAGAGTGATTGCGCTTTCCGATCCAACCGATCCCACTTCTTCCGGTGTTGCAGCAAGAATTCCGTTGCTCCGAGACCGAACGATGATCAATGGGAAGGCGACAGCCTACGTCTGTCAGAATTTCACCTGCCAAAAGCCGGCACAAGATGTCAAGCTGCTTTCCGCCCAACTCGGACAGTAGCCATTTTCAACAGTGGTCTGATGTTACAGTATCTCACATTTCCGCCATTGTCGCCAATCTGGTTGAATATAATCTACTTTCTATCCGATTTTCCCGAACTGACGGCGCAATAATTGCTTGACAGTCAACTCATGCTTCATATATTTGGCGCCTACAGTCAGGTGGGTCTGAAGATGCCGGAAAATGATGATAAGAAATCCAGCGCCCTTCGACAAGTCAGCCTACTTGGAACGATTCCAATTCTGATGGCGGTTGGCCCCTTGGTGGGTTACTTCCTCGGAAGCCTGATTGACGACTGGTTGGGTACCAGACCTTGGTTCATAGCCATATTTTTAATTCTGGGATTTGTAGCGGCAGGCAAAGAAATTTACAATATTGTTCGTAAGGTCAATAAGGACTTGTAACTTTTTTCACAAGCGATGGGATTGGAATTCATAACACGGATCATTAAAACCACGGCAGTCGTGTCGCTGGTTGTCTCCCTTTGCATTTCCTATTACTTCGATTGGAAGATCGGACTCGGCTTTCTGGTGGGCGCCGCTTGGAGTCTGGTCAATCTGTTTTTCATCCGCACATTGATCAAAGAAGTCGTTTCGCCAAACGAAGCGCGTAAGTCAATCACCGCGGTTCTGGCATTGCTCAAATTTCCGCTATTGTATGTAGCCGGTTATTTCATCGTCGTATCGGAGTTCTTCTCCGTTTATGCGCTTTTGGCCGGTTTCTCATTGTTGTTTGCTGTTATCGTTCTCAAAGTGCTTGGTCGCCTGATTCTCGGACTCGATGTTCCGGGTGTGCGTAACAAGCAGCCGGAGGGCACCGCTTGATTTCGCAATATCTACTGACTATTGTCTCAACGACAGAGCACGAAGTTGGCCAGGTTGCAGATACTTTGGCGCACGTAGCCGGTGCTGCGCATGGGGGCGCTCATGAAGAATCGCACGAGCTGCCGAACATTCTGCATATGCTGTACAAGGCATTTGGTGATGCGTTTTCCGGTATCTATCATTGGGAAAACATCATCTTTGCCTTTGTGGCACTGACCTTCCTGTGTGTAGTTTCGACCACCGTCGCGCGCAAGCGCAAGATGGTGCCGGGGCGTCTGCAAAGTCTGGTAGAATTGGTAGTTGAAGGACTTTATAATTTCTTTCACAGCATGTTGGGCGATCATGCCCGTCGCTATACACCGTTTCTGGGCACGCTGTTCGTTTACATTCTGACCATGAACTGGATGGGAATGTTCCCGTTGTTGAAGGCTCCAAGCTCGGCTGCTACGATAACGGTGTCGCTGGCAATTATAGTATTCGTCTATTCGCAAGCAGTAGGCTTCAAGCATCTTGGCATCGGCGGTTGGTTCTTCCATCTGATGGGATCGCCGCGCGACGTCATCGGGTGGTGTCTGGTGCCTTTGAATCTGCCGATTCACGTCATCGGCGAGTTTGCCAAGCCGCTATCATTGTCTTTGCGTCTATTTGGAAATATTACCGGGGAGGACATCTTGATTGCCGCCTTTACGGGTGTCGGTATCATGATGCTCTCGTTTATGCATTCGCCGGTTGGTGTACCGCTGCAGTTGCCGTTTTATTTCCTCGGCCTGCTGATGTCCACTATACAGGCGCTGGTATTTACTTCGCTGTCGGCAATTTATATCGCCATGATGTTGCCGCACGAAGAACACGCTGAAAGTCATTAATTTTTTATAACTGTTAGTCAGGAGGTCACATGGATTTCAGATTTGCATTAGCACTGGCGCTGCCGCTCGCTATCGGGTTGGCCGCTATCGGTTCAGGCATGGGCCTGGGTCGTGCGGTTGGACAGGCGATGGAAGCCATCGGCCGTCAGCCGGAAGCTGCGGGCAAGATTCAGACCGCGATGATCATCGGCGCTGCGTTCATCGAAGCGTTGACCATCTACGCATTGGTCGCATTCTTCCTGCTCCAGGGCAAGATCGCTTAATCCGGAAGATTCTGGTGGGCGAAGCCAGTCGCTTTGCCCGCCGTATCGATTAACAGTTGAATGAGGTAAGGACCTTTGTTAGATCAAATATTAGGCGCTCTTAAAATTGAAATTCCGCAGCTGATAACGCACATCATCGGCTTTATCATCGCGCTGTGGATTCTCAAGAAGTTCGCTTGGAAACCGCTGTTGGGCCTACTGGACGAACGCCGCGAGCGCATCAAGAGCAGCTTCGATGAAATCGACGCCAAGAAAGCCGAAGCGGAAACGCTGAATCAGCAGTACCAGGCTAAGCTGCGCGATATCGATGCTGAAGCCCGCAAGCGCTTGACCGAGGCGGTTCAAGAAGGTGAAAAGATTGCGGCTAAGATCAAGGACGACGCACGCGTCGAGGCCAAGGATATCATGGCACGTACGAAGTCTGAACTTGAGCAGGATTTCGCCAAAGCTCGTATCCAGCTCAAGGAAGACGTCGTTAATCTGACGATTGACGCCACCGAAAAGATCATTCGCGAGCGTCTCGACACACAGAAGCATCGCGAGTTGATTGGGCGCTTTATCGAAGATGTCGAGAAAGTGAAGTAAGAGGGAACTCGCTGTGGATGCCCAGATAATCGCCCGGCGCTACGCGCGCGGTCTGTTCGGCCTAACCGAGGAAAGAAAATCCTCTGACTCCGTTCAAGTGGACTTTGAGGATCTTGCCAATATCCTGAAGGCGGACGACTCGCTGATTCAGTTCCTCGCCGCGCCGCAGTTGCTCGATTCCGACAAGCATGCCGTCGTTGACAAGGTGTTTCAGGGTAAGGTCCACGAAAACCTCTATAGTCTGATACATCTGCTCGTCGCCAAACATCGCACCGACTTCATTGTCGAGATCGCCGACGAATACGAAATCCTCTACAACGCGAGCCGCGACATTGTCGGAACCCGTTTGATTACGGCAATTCCGCTCACAAATGACGAAATCAATGCCATTCGGACAAAACTGAACAAACTTACCGGTCGCAAAATTGATCTGGAGCCGGAAGTAGATCCCAAAATTATCGCCGGTGTCATTGCAATCGTCGGTGACAAGATCATTGATCGCTCGATACGCCACGAGCTTGAAGTGTTGCGCGAGCAATTATTGGAGTTGAAAGTAAATTAGGATTTGACCTGTAGCGGTGCGTTGCTGCGCCGCAATTTGATATGGAAATAATGATTACAAATAGAGGAGTCCAACTCAAATGGCTCTGAAACCTGAAGAAGTAAGTTCGATAATTAAACAGCAGATCGCCGGTTACCAGACCAAACTCGAGATGGAGTCGGTCGGTACGGTGCTGCAGGTCGGCGATGGTATCGCGCGCGTCTGGGGTCTTCGCGACGTCCAGATGTCCGAGCTCGTGACCTTCCCCGGCGATGTCACCGGCGTAGTACTAAACCTCGAAGCTGACAACGTCGGTGTGGCGTTGATGGGCGACGACCGCAAGATTAACGAAGGCGACACAGTCCGCCGCACTGGCCGTATCGCATCGGTTCCCGTTGGTGAGGCAATGATTAGCCGCGTCGTTAGCCCACTCGGCGAGCCGCTTGACGCTAAAGGTCCGATTGCTACGAAAGAATTCCGTAATGTCGAATCACCGGCGCCAAACGTCGTTCAGCGTCAGCCCGTAAAAGAGCCTTTGCAGACGGGCCTCAAAGCTATCGATTCAATGATCCCGATCGGTCGCGGCCAGCGCGAACTGATTATTGGCGATCGCCAAACCGGCAAGACCGCTATCGCCATCGACACGATTATCAATCAGAAGAACACTGACGTTATTTGCATTTATGTCGCTATTGGCCAGAAGGCATCCACGATTGCCCAGACCGTCGGTATCCTTGAGGAGAACGGCGCAATGGCCTACACCATCGTCGTTGCTGCTTCGGCGAATACTCCGGCTCCGCTCCAGTTCTTGGCGCCATACGCCGGTGTCGCGATGGGCGAATATTTCATGCTCAAAGGCAAACACGTGCTTTGCGTTTACGATGATCTTTCCAAGCATGCCCAGGCCTATCGCCAGTTGTCGCTGCTGCTTCGCCGCCCGCCGGGACGCGAGGCATATCCAGGCGACGTGTTCTATTTGCATTCACGCCTTTTGGAGCGTGCGGCAAAACTGTCTGATGAGCTTGGCGGCGGGTCTTTGACTGCGCTTCCGGTCATCGAAACACAGGCCGGCGACGTGTCTGCATACATTCCGACAAATGTCATTTCGATTACAGACGGTCAGATCTTCCTCGAAGGCGACCTCTTCTACTCCGGCACGCGTCCCGCCATCAACGTCGGTATTTCGGTATCGCGCGTCGGCGGTAATGCGCAGACCAAGGCAATGAAGAAGGTTGCCGGCAGATTGCGCCTCGACTTGGCGCAGTATCGTTCGCTGGCGGCGTTCGCGCAGTTCGGTTCCGATCTTGACGAAGCGACGCAGGCGCAATTGACGCGCGGTTCGCGCACTGCAGAAATTCTCAAGCAGGGGCAGTATATCCCGATGCCGCTGGAAAAGCAGGTCGCCATCATCTGGGCGGCGGTCAACGGTTACCTTGACACGGTGCCGCTCGGTCGCGTCAAAACGTTCGAGGAAGGATACTATCCATACATTGAGAAGAATTACCCTGACATCTTCCATGTCATTCGCGATTCCAAAGTTCTTGACGATGCAACCGAAGCCAAGCTGAAAGAAGCTGTAGGCAAGTACAAAGCGGAGTTCATGAAGTAGACCATGGCAACACTTCGCGACATCCGTAAACGCATTCGCGCTGTCAAGAGCACGACGCAGATCACCAAGGCAATGGAAATGGTCGCCGCTGCGCGCCTGCGCCGTGCGCAACAGATGGTGGAACAATCGCGCCCCTACTCCGAAAAGATGCGCTTGATTCTGGAGCAGATTTCGGCAGCAGCCGGTTCAATCAACCACCCATTCTTTGAACAGCGCGAAGTTAAACGCAAGATGCTGGTCGTGTTTACCTCTGATCGCGGTCTCTGCGGATCGTTCAATTCGAATATCATTCGTCCCGCCACCAGGTGGATGAAGGAGAATGAGCCATATCAACCGCAGTTGGTGCTGGTCGGTAAGAAGGGCGAAGACTTTTTCCGCCGCCAAAAATGGCCGATCGCCAAGGTCTACAAGAATATGCAAGGACGCATGAACCTTGATGTTGTTCGCGATTTGACCAACTTCTTGATTGAAGCTTTCGTTTCCGGCAACGTTGACCAGGTACAGCTTATCTACACGAAGTTTCTCTCTACGACATCCTATCGTGTCGGCGTCCACGGGTTCTTGCCAATTGCGCCGCCGAAAACAGATACCAAATCGCAGAAACACTATATCTTTGAGCCCGATCCGGAACACATCTTCGAGTCGTTGATGCCTTCCTATGCGTTGACAATCGCCCAGATGGCACTCGCTGACACATTTGCGTCCGAACACGGTGCGCGAATGATTGCCATGGGACAAGCAACTCGAAATGCCAACGAAATGATCGACGCACTAACCCTGCAATACAACAAAGCCCGTCAGGCGACAATCACCAAGGAACTGCTCGAAGTCGTTACCGGCGCCGAGGCTTTGAAGGGTTAGTATTTAGTGATGAAGATTTTTGTTAATTCCAAATACAGGAGCTGTAATGGCTGATAACTGGGGAAAGATCGTTCAGGTAATCGGTCCGACCGTCGACTGCGAGTTCGACTCGGACAAGCTGCCGAACCTTCTCAATGCACTCAAGATTGAGGACCCCGCCAAGGGAATCAATCTTACTATCGAAGTGGCATTGCACATCGGTGACAATATCGTGCGCTGCGTTTCACTCGGATCAACCGATGGTCTGGTGCGCGGAATGAAAGTTGGTGACACCGGCGGTCCAATTACGGTACCGGTCGGTGAAAGATCACTTGGACGCTTGTTCAATTTGTTGGGCGAGCCCCTTGACAAAATCGGCCCAATTCCGGCTGATACCAAGCGCTATCCTATCCATCGTCCCGCTCCGCCGCTTTCAGAACAGGAAACGAAATACACACTGTTTGAAACCGGAATCAAAGTCATCGACTTGCTTGAACCTTATGCCAAGGGCGGCAAGGTCGGTCTCTTCGGCGGCGCCGGTGTGGGCAAGACCGTTATCATTCAGGAATTGATTCGTAACATCGCGACCGAGCACGGTGGATACTCCGTTTTCTGCGGCGTCGGTGAACGTACTCGCGAGGGCAACGATCTCTGGATTGAAATGAAGGAATCAGGCGTATTGGCCAAGACCGCGCTTGTATTCGGACAGATGAACGAACCGCCTGGCTCACGACTGCGCGTCGCCCTGTCCGGTCTGACCATGGCCGAATACTTCCGCGAAGAAGAACATCAGGACGTACTGCTGTTTATTGACAACATTTTCCGTTTCGTTCAGGCAGGCTCGGAAGTGTCAGCGCTCCTGGGACGTATGCCGTCCGCAGTCGGTTATCAGCCGACCTTGACGTCGGAAATGAGCGCCCTGCAGGAGCGCATCACCTCGACGAAGTCAGGCTCAATTACGTCGGTTCAGGCCATTTACGTGCCGGCTGACGACTTGACCGACCCGGCCCCGGCGACTACGTTTTCGCACCTCGACGCCACGACCGTGTTGTCTCGCCAGATCTCCGAGTTGGGTATTTATCCGGCCGTCGATCCGCTCGACTCAACCTCGCGAATTCTGGATCCGAACGTTGTGGGCCACGAGCACTACAACGTCGCCCGTGGCGTGCAGAATATCCTACAAAGATACAAAGACCTGCAGGACATCATTGCGATTCTGGGCATCGACGAACTTTCGGAAGATCAGAAGATCATCGTCTCGCGTGCACGCAAGATTCAGCGCTTCCTGTCCCAGCCGTTCTTTGTTGCTGAACAGTTTACCGGTCGTCAGGGTCGCTACGTCAAGCTCAAAGACACAATCGCCTCGTTCCGCGAACTCATTGACGGCAATTGCGATGATATGCCGGAGCAGGCATTGTATATGGTCGGCAGTCTGGATGAAGCCCGCGAACAGGCGAAGAAAATGCGTGAAGGAAAAGCATAATGTCGTTCAAGTTGTCGATCGTTTCTCCGGAACGTATTCTATTCGAAGACGAAGTTGTATCGCTGGTGGTGCCGGGTGGCGAAGGCTATCTCGGCATCCTTTCCAACCATGCACCGTTAATCTCAACACTCAAAGTTGGCGAAATCAAGTTTCGCGATAAGAACAACAAAGAACTTTGGATGGCGACTTCGGGCGGTTTTATTGAAGTCTCGAATAACAAGGCGACGATTCTCGCTGACACTGCCGAATTTGTTCACGAGATCGATCCCGGACGCGCCATGAAAGAATTGCAGCGTGCCGAAGGTCTTCTCAATATGGATTTGTCCTCGACCGACCGCGAACTCGCCAAGCACTCACGCGAGAAGGCAAAAAATCGCCTCGAGATTATCAAGAAACACAAGTAAGAGCGTTACAGTCGCGCCAGAGTGAGCACTCTTGTGCATTCACCCCGTCTGTTTGAGACATCACCACCATTACCATTGTCTTTAGATTAGTCGGATCACTACGGTCACAAATAATGTATAACAGAGGTGACCCAAGCAGTTCTGACAGAAGAGGCTGCACAATGACTTTTTGCACTTTTGGACGTTGTCCTATAATTCGTATATTAGAATGTTAACAACTAACCCCTTATCAAATGAAGAGAGGACCCGATGAAGTTTACCCTGAAAGTGATGACTTTGCTTATGGCTATGTTTATGACCATTAACGCCCAGGATGCAAAAACCAAGAACCCGGTCGTTGTTCTTGAGACAACAGAAGGCACTATCGAACTTGAACTGTACCCGAACGTTGCCCCCAAACATGTCGCCAATTTCCTGGAACTGACCAACAAGGGCTTCTATAACGGCGTGATCTTCCATCGCGTGATCGATGGTTTCATGATACAGGGTGGCGATCCGACCGGCACCGGTATGGGCGACTCCGGCACAAGAATCCCGGCTGAATTCAATGATTCACTCCATCATGCCGGGACACTGTCGATGGCGCGTTCGCAAGACCCTAACTCAGCCTCCTGTCAGTTCTTCATCTGCCTGGGTCCACAAGCTAGCCTTGACCACAAGTACACGGTCTTTGGCAATACGATCAAAGGATTCGATGTCGTTCAGAAGATTGGCAAGGCTCCGACGTCCGGGAATATGGGTCGCATACAACGCGACGCCGCTTGGAAGGCTGAACTACTGAAGCAAAAGGAAGCCGGTGCGGATGTTAAGCTTGATCCGCAGGGCAATCCCGCTCCCGATCGCCCGTTAAAGACCGTCAAGATTATCAAGGCTTCCGTCAAGAAGTGAGACGAATTGCCGTATTCGGCTCCACCGGCTCAATCGGTGCGAGCCTTCTCGATATCGTCCGCAAGAATCGACAGCACTACCAAATAGTGCTGCTTTCCAGCAATCAGAATAACAAACTCCTGCTCGAACAGGCGCAGGAGTTTGCTGTTGAGTGTATCCACCTAGTTAATGAGGACGCGGCATCAGCAGCGCAGTTGGTACTCCCTGCCGGTCTGCAATTACACCGAGGACGAGGCAGCATCTCTGCGCTAATTGACAGCCTTCATTGTGATTTAGTGGTGAATGCTATTGTCGGTGCTGCAGGTCTCGAGGTCTCGTTCCATACCCTCAATCGCGGACTCATCCTTGCACTCGCCAATAAAGAATCAATGGTGGCGGGAGGTGAATTGCTCCGCGAAACCGCCGCTCGCAAGGGTGCGGCGATTCTGCCGATCGATTCGGAGCACTCGGCAGTTTTCCAGTGCCTGCAGTCGGGAAAGCATGCCGAAGTCGAGAAACTGCTTCTCACCAGCTCCGGTGGACCATTTCGAAATCGACCCTTCGAGACTTTTGAAGACATCACCCTTGCCGAAGCATTGCGACATCCCAATTGGTCCATGGGAAGCAAGATCACAATCGACTCGGCCACGATGATGAACAAGGGCCTAGAAGTAATCGAAGCGCATTACTTGTTCGACATCGACGCTGACTCCATCGAAATCGTCGTCCACCCGCAATCGATTGTTCACTCAATGGTGCAGTTTCATGACGGTTCGATTGTAGCTCAACTATCCCCGCCAGATATGCGGCTGCCAATCGCCTACGCATTGGAGTTTCCGAACCGACTGCTTACAAACCTGCCTCGACTCGATTTTTCGACCTTGTTGAGTCTTGAATTTGGCCCGCCCGACACCAAACGTTTTCCGTCTATATCGCTGGCTTACAATGCATTACGATCTGGTGGCTTTGCCCCGCTCACGCTCAATGCCGCCAATGAGGTCGCGGTTGCGGCTTTTCTTGCGGAAGAGATTAAATTTATGGAAATTCCGGCGACAGTAGAAGAGGCGCTCGGAATCGCCATAACCGGATCGTCATTAAGTCTGGGCGACCTGTTGGAGGCCGACAGAGCGGTACGACAGGGCACCGAAGCGCTCATCAAACAAGGAACTTTAGCAAGACCTAGGCGTTAATACCATCGTGATACTTGAAATACTCTCCTTCATATTTGTCCTCGGGCTGCTCATCTTCGTCCATGAACTTGGCCATTTCGCAGTCGCCAAATGGTGCGGCATCCGCGTCGAGACGTTTTCGTTGGGCTTCCCGCCTAAGATGATTGGTTTCCGCAGAGGAGATACCGAATATTGCATCTCTTGGATTCCATTGGGTGGGTATGTCAAGATGTCAGGAGAGAAGCCTGATGAGGCTGACATCCACGGGCGACCGTATGAGTTTATGTCGAAGCCAGCCTGGCAACGGGCACTCGTGATATTTGCTGGTCCCGCGATGAACTATATCCTGGCCGTCTTCCTGTTGTTTGGCATATACCTTGTCAAAGGTCAGCCGATTCAGACGCAAAGCTCCGAGATCGGTATGGTTGTTGACGGCGATCCCGCCGCAAAAGCAGGCATACAAGCGGGCGACAAAATCATCGCTGTAGACGACTCTCTGATTACGACCTTTGAAGAGATGTACGGTCTTGTGACCGTGAAGCCGGGCGCCGAAATCAAACTCACTTGGCAGCGCGGTACTGACACGATGTACGCATTTACGACGACCCGCCCCGATACAGTCATGAATATGCAGGGCGAGGTAGAAGTAATCGGTAAGATCGGTGTGGCGCGCCAAGTCGAATATGAAAGCATGGGGCTGTTTGGTTCGCTCAAAGGCGGATTCGATATGGCCAATTTCTATGTTCTGCAAATATTCCAGTTTCTCAAAGATGTCATTACCGGTTCTGTCTCATCAAAACTGATCGGTGGACCCTTGTTCATAGCGCAAGCCGCTGGTGAAGCCGCTAAACAGGGAATCCTGCCGCTGCTGTTTCTTGCATCCATCCTTAGCGTAAATCTCTGCGTCGTCAATTTGGTACCAATACCGGTGCTTGACGGCGGTCAGTTGCTGTTCCTGCTGATTGAGAAGATCAAGGGCAGTCCGGTTTCGATGAAGGGAAGAGCAATCGCTCAACAGGTCGGCTTCGTATTCCTGATCCTGTTGATCATCTTCGTCACCAAGAACGACATCTGGCGCATCAATATCTTCGGCTGGTAATCTCGTCCGCAAGCTTGATCCATTATTTCCGTCGTAAGGCAATGTCCGGCAATCACCTGCCAAATCTGCTCTGCACCCGCTAATTCCGAATCAAAAAATAATTCAATTTATTTGTCTGCTTTGTCGTACAATACCAAAGGAAATATTTAGGAATGCCTAAATAAAATAGTAGGTATGACAAAAAACGCGATCCGCAATTCAGTCTCGACCGAGGATTATCTCAAAGGCATTTACCGCCTGACCGGAGAATCGGACGAATTTGCTACGACCAACGCCATTGCGGAATCCTTGGGAATCTCCGCCCCGTCGGTTACCGGCATGCTCAAAAAGCTGGCACGCTCGCGGCTGGTTCAACACAGTCCCTATCATGGCGTTCGCCTGACCGTGTCTGGTCGCAGTCGTGCCGTCAAAATCCTGCGCCGGCACAGATTGGTCGAGCAGTTCCTGCACAAATGCCTGCGCATGAGCTGGGATGAGATTCATCAAGAGGCGGAAGTGCTCGAACATGCTTTGTCAGAGCGGCTCGAATCGCGCATCGATGATTGGCTCGGACATCCGCGCTTCGACCCCCACGGGGCGCCAATCCCTGATGCTGCCGGCAATATTATCCCGCGCAATGTCCTGAAATTGTCGGAGATCGAAGCTCGCCGTGACGCCATTGTCGCCCAAGTTATGGGCCAGGACGCTGAATTGCTTAGCTACTTCGAAGAGCGCCGCATTTTTCCAAACCGCCGAATCACAGTGCTTGAGAAAGAGAAGTTTGGCGGGTCACTCAAGGTTCGGGTCTCAGGAAAAATCCAGTTCATCGGATTGAAAGCCGCCCAACAGATTTTGGTTGAACAACTCTAAGGAGAGTGCGAATGCGATTGTTACAAATTCTAGTTTTGGCCCTATCACTTTTCCAAATTGGTGCGGCCGCCGGTAAACCGCGCGCCGTTGCAACAACGACGATGATTTATGATCTCGTGTCGCAGGTCGGCGGAGACAAAATCGAAGTACGGGGACTGCTTTCGCCCGGAGCCGATCCGCATACGTACAAACCGGTTCCCGGCGACGCCATTGCCATTGCCGAATCGCAGATCGTTTTTCGCAATGGTCTCAAACTCGAAGGCTGGATGGACAAACTGGTGGAAAATGCCGGCGGTCAGCGTCCCATTATTACCGTCAGCGACGGCATGCCTGCCGTTGATGATCCTGCACAGGCCGGCCATCCGGATCCCCACATCTGGTTCAGTGTGCCCTCCTGGAAACTGGCTGTCGACAACGTGTCCAAAGCACTCTCGGAACTCATCCCCGAATCCAAAGACCTGTTCAATGCTCGCGCCCAATCCTACAAGCTCCAACTGGATTCGCTGCATAAGTGGGCGAAGATCGAGATGGCCAAGATTCCCGAGTCAAGACGCTTCCTTGTCACATCGCACGATGCCTTCAATTACTTTGGCAAAGAATACGGTTTGACTGTAATCGGTGTTCAGGGGATATCTACCGAGACGCAGGCCAGCAGTCAGGATGTCGCGGGAATTGTCAAATTCATCAAGCAGAATAAAATTCCTGCTATCTTCGTCGAGACATCGGTCAATCCAAAACTGATCGAAGAAATCTCTCGTCAATCCGGCGTCAAGGTCGGCGGTACGCTTTACGGCGATTCCGCAGGTCCGGCTGGGAGCGGCGCCGACACCTATATCGGAATGATCTCCTCCAATGTGCGAACCATCGTAGCTGCTCTGGGAGGGAAGTAATGACCGTTCCTCCGATAGAAATTCACGATCTGACGATATCCTACCACAAGCGGCCCGTCCTTTGGGGCATAGACCTTGATATCCCCGAAGGTGCGCTTGTCGGAATCATTGGACCTAACGGAGCAGGGAAGTCGACTCTCATCAAAGGCGTGATGGGAATGCTGCCACTGGCTTCCGGCTACGTCAAAATCTACGGCGAAGAACTTGATCGCCGCCGCAAGGAAATCGCGTATGTACCCCAGCGCGAATCAGTGGATTGGGACTTTCCGGTTACGGTTCGCGATGTCGTCATGATGGGGCGCTACGGCGATCTATCGTTGTTTCAGCGGCCCGGCAAAGCGGACAAAGCGAAGGTAGAACAGGCCCTCGAACAAATCGGAATGGCCGGCTATGCCGACCGCCAAATTGGCAATCTCTCCGGCGGCCAACAGCAGCGCGTCTTTCTTGCCCGAGCCCTCGCTCAAGACGCACGCATCTATCTGATGGACGAACCATTTGTCGGGGTTGATGCCGCGACGGAGCGAGTGATCATTGATCTCCTGCGTGCTCTTCGCTCAAGAGGGAATACTGTCGTTGTCGTCAATCATGACTTGCAGGCGGCGAAGGACTACTTCGACTACCTCCTGTTGATCAACATGCGCAAAGTCGCCTTTGGTCCGACTACGGAGGTCTTCACCCCAGAGCTACTCCAGAAAACTTACGGTGGCAAACTTACAATTCTTACCGAAGCTGCAGAAGCGACAAAACAACATGGCGCACTTCCCAAGAAGTAGTCTTTTCGTCGCAGCGATTCTGTTGGCTCCGCGTTTGCTCTCGGCGGCGCGCATCTCCGAAATCCAGCAGACCTCATTGCTCGAACAGATCACCGAATTCTTCAGCCTGAACTCTGCGACAGTAGTAAACACGTTGCTTGGTTGCACTATTCTCGGCATTCTCGGTGGTGTGCTGGGATGTTTTCTAATCCTGCGCCGGATGGCGTTGGTTGGTGACGCGCTCGGGCACGCATTGCTCCCCGGTATTGCCTTGGCGTTTCTTGTGGTCGGTTCAAAATCGATTCTACCGCTATTCCTTGGTGCTGTTGCCGCCGGTGTGCTGTACAGCTTGGTTTTAAGCTTTGTTCAAAGACAGCGCCGCGTCAAGCCGGATGCCGCAATAGGACTGACTTTTACCGCTTTCTTTGGCTTCGGTATTGTGCTGATGAGCTACATCCAGAGTTCCAGCACAGGCAGCCAATCGGGTCTCGACAAATTTCTCTTCGGACAGGCAGCAGCTCTTTCGACAGAAGACGTCAAGGTTGCCTTCTCCTTGCTGTTGATTTCCATAATTCTAATGTCCCTCTTCTTTCGGCAGTTGAAGGCACTTTCATTTGACCCAACCTTCGCTTCCGCGATTGGTCTGAATGTGACGACGCTGCACTATGGCATGATGGTCTTCATCACTCTCGCAATTGTCGTCTCGGTACAGGCGGTCGGTGTGGTGCTGGTATCAGCATTATTGATCATACCCGGCGCCGCGGCGTACCTGCTGGTCAAACGACTGCACATGATGATCATGCTTGCGGGAGTCTTCGGACTGGTTTCCGGAGTTATCGGCGCCTTCTTATCGTATGTGCTTCCCGGTATTCCGACCGGACCGGTGGTCGTTCTGGCAGCATCCTCGCTGTTTGGATTGGTGTTGCTTCTCGCTCCCAGTGATGGAATCATTCCGCGAGCAGTTCGGCGAATCCGCAGGCGCCAGCGCATGGAGCAGGAAAACCTCCTGAAAGCAGCTGTCGAATACAGCAAATCGAGGGATATGGACTCGGGCTGGATTCAAGTCACCGACTTTATCCAGTTCGATGTTCGTGATCGAAAGAAGTTGACTCCTCTGCTCAAGCGCCTCCATTCGAACCAACTTCTGTTCTTCGATTCACCCAGCCAATTTCAGTTGACTGCTTCTGGAGCCGAGATCGGTGAGCGCGTACTGCGCAATCACCTACTGTGGGAGATTTATCTCTCTGAATACACCGATATCGGCACTGATCACGTTCACTATGATGCCGAACGAATCGAACACGTCTTGACACCAGACATCGTTGCTCACCTCGAAGAGATTCTTGGCCAACACGCCTTGAGCCGCGTGGATCCGCATCGGAGCACATCGTGAGTCTGCACCAGATGTTTATCGAACCGTTGACTTATGCCTGGATGATCAAGGGGCTCTTGATTGCCTGTTTCGTGAGCCTTGCGCTCGGTCTGCTTGGTAGCTTCCTGGTCTTGCGGCGACTGTCGTTGATGGGTGACGCGTTGGCACATACGGTCTTGCCCGGCATCGTCATCGCCTTCTTGATCTCGAACTCTCGGGCATCGCTCCCGCTCTTGATCGGTGCCAGTGCGATCGGGTTTGTAACGACTCTGTTGATCAATGGAATCCACCTCAAGAGCCGGGTCAAAGAGGATGCCGCTATGGGTATCGTCTATTCGACCATGTTTGCGATCGGTGTGGTTCTGCTGACCGCATTCGCCTCGCATGTCGACCTCGATCCCGATTGCGTTCTTTACGGCGATCTTCTTGGAGTTCCGGAGACCTCCATCTGGGTTATGCTAACGGTAGCTGTGATCATCATTGCCGGAATAGCGCTGTTTTATAAGCAACTTCTGCTCACTGCCTTTGACTCTCAGTTGGCGACAGCGCTGGGTATTTCTGCCACTTGGACACATTACATCTTCATGGGCTTCCTGTCGCTTGTTCTGGTGACGTCCTTTGAAGCAGTTGGATCGGTGCTTGTCGTCGCCATGTTGATTGCACCCGGTGCGACGGCGCTATTTTGGGCTGATCGGCTGCCGCGCATGCTTGTAATTGCCGGCTTCGTGTCAGTGTTTTCGGCGATTTGCGGTCTCTACATTTCTGTTTGGCTCAATTGTTCTCCGGCTGGCGCAATTGTCTGTACAGCTTTTCTGATCTTCGTTTTCTCCCTGTTGTTTTCGCCCCGCTATGGCCTGATTGCGCGGGCCACTCGCGCACAAAAACTGCGGCGTCGAATTCTGCTTGAGAATATTCTGAAAGAATGCGTGAAAGTAGCCGACCACTCGGAATCTCCGGTGCCGCTTTCAGTACTGCAATCGACGTTGAAAATGCCCGCCGGCGTCCTTTTACGCGGATGTCGTCGCCTTCAGGTTCGAGGTGAAGCGGTGCTTACCCAGAAGGCATTAGCATTGACAAAGGCGGGAATCGCCGAAGGTGAGCGCATTTTAAGAAATCACCGACTGTGGGAACTGTTCTTGAGTCGTGAATTTGCATTACCCGAAGACCATCTTCACCGCGACGCCGACGAGATCGAGCACATCATCACACCTGAAATTGCCGCTGCTCTGGCAGTGCATCTCAATGACCCCAGTCTCGACCCGCACGGCAAGCCGATACCGCCGATGCACGACAAGTGATCGTCTCTAATGGCTTCCCAATGTGATCAGTCTGTCTTTTTTTCCGTGTCTGCGGCCGTTGAATCAACAGCATCCCGCGCGTCGACCTCTTGACCGCGATAATCCGGTTGCGAAAGTACAAAGCGGGTACGGAAGTCACGATCGGTATTTGCCAGGATTGCCTTAAGTGAACCGAGCATTGGATCGGCTCCATCCTTGTACCGAGTAAACGGGTCAAATCCACCGGCAAACAGCAGTTGCCCGTCTGTTCCTATTACCAGGTGCATGGCAAAGTCAGTGCTTAGTCGGCTGCTGCCTTTTGCCATCGGGTGCTTGCCCAACACACTGAATGTAAGCTGTGATAAACCGGATTTGAGCGGCACAATTGCAAATCGGCCACGATAGAAGCGGTAGTCAGGAGTCGGACCGGCTTTATCGCCCCATGACTCCGGCAGTTTTGACACCGAAACATTAGTTGAGTGTTCGATTTGAAATTGTACCTGCGCGTAAAGTGTAGTCTGACATTCTAATTCAAAGTCGACGAACACCGAGTCTTTAAAGCCGGTGCCGGGAGTGAACTTGAACACCGAACTAAAGTGACGGTCCTGAAATCGCCTTGTTACCAGTTGATTGATGGGGAACGCCACTTCGATTGGAACCGTATCCTGTCGACTATGTGGGGGAACTAAGGTAGCTTGACACTCCTCCTGCGGCCCGGAGCAGATAGTCTTGCCGTCTTCATTAATCGCAAAATGAATCGAGCCTAATGCAGACCACGACTTGTCACTCTTCTTTTCCAATGAGAGTCGATGGCTTCCTACATAAGTCGGCGTAAACGAAAACAGAAACGTTTTCGACGCGCCCGAATCAATCGGTGCATCCCAAACGACAGAGTCTGGCGTAATCGGCATGGCGTAAACATCTCCCTTGGCGATTCGCAAAACGATAGGCTCGGCAGATGCACGATGGTGAACCAGAACGACTTTCAACGAACAGACTCTCGTCAATGTCGGATTGTTAAGAAACCGCATCTCTCCGCCAAGTGGCTGCGGCCGCTGTCCGATTCGAGCCGAGAATATCGGCGTGATCGTTGCGGGTTTCACCGCCCCGGCATCTGCTCGAACAGCCACCATGGATAGTAGAAGAATTGCAGCAGCAACTATGAATCTATACATACGTATGTCGTTCCTCTTCAGGGTTGTGAATTACACTCTATCTACCGGCGCTTGCCTTACTTTTATTATACACTATCGGCAAATTACCGGCAGCGGTTTTCTCCATTGCCGAATGCGATATTTTGGGTATGTTACCTCGATGATTGAGAAGCTACGCAAATTCGACACGATCGAGGTCGACATTGAAGACCTCGCTTTGACGGGCAAATCGATCGGGCATCACAATGGAATGGTGATCATGTCTGATCAAGGCTTACCCGGCGAACGAATCTCCTGCCAAATCACCATGACGAAACGCCGCTATGCATTCGCGCGATTCAAAGAGCTGCTCAAGGCTTCGCCCCGGCGCATTGAACCCCGCTGCTCGAATTTCACCCGCTGTGGCGGCTGTACGTGGCAGAATCTTGAATACGCAGATCAGATCGAATATAAGACCAGGTTCATTCGTGAAGCTCTGGCGCGAATCGGAAAGTTAGCCAATATCCCGATCGATCCACCGATAGTTGCCGTCGATACCTTCTATTACCGCAACAAAATGGAATACACCTTCGGACATCACGATGACGACTCTGCCGTCGGGATGCACGTGCGGGGACGATTTGACAAAGTGTTTGACCTGAAAGAGTGTTACCTGCAGTCGGAGCAATCGGTGCAGGCGCTCGAAATTGTGCGACAAGCGGCACTCGAGTTACAGATCCCATTCATGAACGAACGCACTGGCGAAGGAGAATTGCGGTTTCTTGTAGTCCGCGAAGGCAAGTTGACTGGCGACTTCATGCTTAACCTGGTCACGTTCAATCGCGAATTTGCCGGCCGTGATGAGCTCTTTGTGCGAATTATCGAAGACGTTGCGGGCCTGACGTCGCTTTTCCACACAGTTAACGGGAAGAAGGCGAATGTCGCAATCGGTGATGAGCTGGTTTTGGTTCATGGCCAGCCGCATCTTACCGAACACATCGGCGATCTGAAATTCCAAATCACGCCATTCTCGTTCTTCCAGACCAACAGCCGACAGACGAAAGTTCTTTATGATGTCATTCTCGACCACGCTTCGCCGAAATCAGGCGAACAAATACTGGATCTTTTTTGCGGTTGCGGTACAATTTCACTCTATCTCGCCCGTCAGGTCGGAAGTGTTTTCGGCATAGAACTCAATGCCGAGGCGATCGAAATGGCAAAGCAAAATGCCGCGCTCAATGGAATTGACAATGCCGAATTTGTTGCCGGGGATGTCCGCAAACTACTCGTGGAACTTTCTCATTCGGATCGCCATTTTCAAACTATCATTACTGACCCGCCTCGGGCGGGTATGGAGCAAAAGGCGATTCAACGCATCGTCAGGCTCAAGGCCGATAAAATCGTTGCGGTTTCCTGCAATCCCGCCACTCTCGCGCGGGATCTGGAACTGTTTGCCGAGTCCGGTTATATCACCCAGCGTGTCACGCCGGTCGATATGTTCCCGCAAACTGCCCACATTGAGGCCGTCGCTACCCTGTTGCGCGACCCGGACTTCCAGCCGCCGGCAGGGGATTAGCCGTTCCGCCTCAAAATCTATTGAAGTTGACACTTGGCTGGATTTTCGTTACTTCAAGACCACGAAACTTTCATGGAGATAATGATGAAACGGATTTTGACATTTGCCGCCTTTGTAATACTGCTCATTCTCACTGCTTCGACCAGCGCTGCTCCAAAGTTGTCGGCGGAAGAACAATTGCAGAAAATCGCGGAAGACTACCTTGTCCTGCAATTCGAATTTGACCCCGTTCACGCGACCGAAATGGGAGAGCACCGCTATGACGGCCGTTACCCTGACTTTTCCGCTGGCGCGATCAATCGTATGGTTAACAAACTTCGCCAGGTAAAGGCAAATCTCAAGAAAATCAAAGTCTCGGAATTGAGTACTGACGCCAAAATAGACCACATGCTGCTGGAATCGAATATCGAAACACAGGTGATATATCTTACCAGTACGATTCTCTACCGCGACAACCCGAAGCTCTTCAGTTCTACTGCAGTCAATGGCATTTACCTCATAATGTTGTCACAATCCTTGAGTGTGACCGAGCAGTTGAATCTGATACTTGAACGGCTGGCGAAACTGCCTGACTTTTTAACGGCCGGTGAGAAGCAGATCAAGAATCCGCCCCAGGTTTGGGCTGCGTTGGCGAAAGACGAATCCGATAACGCCACTACCTTCCTGAACGACGTTTCAGCGTTTTACAGTGCCCAGGTGCCGGAAAGGCAGAATGAAATCGATGTCAAATTTGCAGCCGCTTCGGCCGCATTTCAGGATTACTCGGATTTCCTCAATGAGTTTGTCGAACGCGAAGGTCAATCATTCGCGATCGGCAGGGAGGTCTTCAATCGTCTTCTAACGACGCAGTACTTCCTCGATTTCAATGTCGATTCTCTCTTGCGTTTCGGTGAAGCGATGCTCGACCAATCAAGTGCCACCTATGACTCACTGGCTCTCATCGTAGATAGTCTTCCGCCGGTCGAAGAGAAGAATACTTTTATTCCTCGCAGTTTTACTCGCGAAGACGTCCTCGACTACTTTCAGTGGGAGATTAATCAAGTTCGTGACTGGGTTGTCGAAAATGACTTCGCCACAATTCCATCTGACATTGGTGATTGCTTGCCAGTGGAAACTCCGCAGTTTCTGGAAAACATCGTCGGCGGAATAGCCTACCAGCCGCCGGGCGCATTTGAGCCCGTGCAAACTGGCCGATTCTATGTCCGTCCGCTCCCCGATTCACTTGATGATGCCAATCGCTCGGCATTCTTCCGCTACTGCTACCGGCGCGGATTTCGTTCGTCCGTTGTGCACGAGGCTTATCCCGGTCATCACATGATGCTGCAATTGGCCAATCGCAATACATCGCTGATTCGACGCCTCCAACGGAACGATCTGTTTGTTGAAGGTTGGGCGCTCTATTGTGAAGAAGCCATGTACAACTCCGGATTTTACGGCAAGGATCCCCGCCAGATGCTGGCTATTGTCGGTGGCATTCGCTTCCGAGCCGCGCGAATCATTGTTGATACTCGACTTCAGACTGGCCAGTTTACCTATCAACAAGCCATCGACTGGATGGTCGAGAAACTTGGCGCATCGATTGAGTACATTGAAAAAGAAGTCAGCCGATACACCTTGACGCCAACCGTACCGATGACGTATTTGCTCGGCAAAGAGCAAATCAATCAGATTCGCACGTCATTGCAGCAACGGATGGGCGATCAATACTCGACGAAAAGGTTCCACGACCTCCTCTTAAATGAGGGAGCCATTCCGCCGGTGTTGATCTCCCGTAAAGTGAACGATCTGATTCTCTAATACCGCTTAATTCCGCGCCCGAATCTTCCGATAACCTGAATAGGCAAGGCGTCCGTGCGTCCGTTCTATAACATTGCCGACGCAAGTCGTTTTGTTGTCCTGCAAGTGTTGGACAGACAATAACTTAACAGGTTCGCCCCGGGTCCTGCGAGCTGGGCAGAAGCGCGCACCATACGGGCGATCAGGCGGAGGCTGACTTATATGGCAAAAATCCTTCTCGCGTCCGATTTTCAGCTCGGTCGTCAGTTTCCCGGACTCGGCAAGTCTGGCGATCTAGTGCGCAAGGCACTCAAAGATGCACTCGAGAAATGCGTTTCGCAGGCTTTAGAGTCAAGCGTCGATTTACTCGTTGTAAGCGGAAACCTCTTTTCAACGAATCTCGTATCGCGGAATCTCATCGACTTTGTTTACAAACAGGCTGAACGCCTGGGACGAATTCCGTTTGTGGTGGTACCGGGAAGTCTTGATTGTCTGGATGACAACTCCATATATCTCCATCTTCCGCTGGAAAACCGACCCGACAACATCTGCGTGCTGGGAGCTGATCACGAATGCACTATAAATTTTGCCGATTCAAATATCACCGTCTACGGTGTTCCTGATTTCGGCCCCGATGTCCCGCAAAGCGGCTGGCGCGTTCCCGTACGCACGAATTTCGAAGGTGTACATTTGCTGATCGTGACCAATCGCGAAGCCTTCGAATTTGCGCAGCCAAATCTGCTTAGCCCGACGATGCAGCAAGTTGTACTCAAGGACACCTTCGATCTGGTTGCGATCGGCGGCTTTCCGGAGTTCAGGCAGTGGGCAACCAAAGTTTATTCAAGCGGGTCTGCCGAAGTGCTGGATTTTGGCTCAGCCGAAAGCGGATTATGTCTGATGACGGAAATCGAGTCTGGAAGTCTGCGAGCTGAACCGAATCCCATTGGTGAATTGAACTGGAAACGACTCGTAATCGACACGACCAAGTTCCTTTACAACATTGAAATCGAACGCGAGTTGCAAAAGCTTGCCGGCGCCAATACTCTGTTGAGGGTTGAAATCTCTGGAACTGCCGGTGGAGATGGCTTCCTTGATCTTTCGGGCTTAGAACGAACCCAGTCCGGTCAATTCTGCCACCTGCAGATTTGCGATCAACGCAATCTTTCTGTCGCTGGCGTCAGCCCGATTAACGACAATGGCGGCAGCCTGCTTTGCGAATACACGGCGTTACTCTCAGATAGTATCAATAAAGCCCCTGGTGAGTTGAAAGCCAAATACATTGAAGCAATGTCCACCGGACGCGCGCTTCTATCTGGCAAGGATGTGATCTAATGAAAATATTGCGACTTGAAATCAAGCGCTTTGGTCGCTTTACCGATCAAACTTTCGAATTTGCCGACGGCGTCAATATCGTGCTTGGTGGCAATGAATCGGGCAAATCGACCATCGCCGAAGCGATCTGTGCAGTGCTTTTCGACGATCCGGCTCGACTCACACCTTCGATTAGTCGCTTTGCGAATTGGCAATCGGAACATCCGTTCCTGCTGCACTTGGAGTACATGTCCGACAACAAGCACTATCGCTTAACCAAAGATGTCTCCACCGAATTGTCAATGTTGGAAGAGGTTGAAACCGGCACTCGCTGGAACTCGCACAAGGAAGTCCAGGAGCAGATTTACCGGGCGCTTGGGTTCGCTGAACGGGATTTCTTCGAGGCTACGGCGTTTCTCCGCCAAGGCGATCTTGGAAGGGTTAACCGCCATGCCAGTCTCATTAAAGACAAGTTGGAGCGTCTGTTCAACAGCAACAAGGATGAAGTCCTCGCATCCCGATTACTCGATAAGCTTGGATCACGTATTCGTGAACTCGAGGGCGACGATTCCCATGGCGGCGAAATCGGACAGCTGCAGAAACGCGTCACCGGCCTGGAAACTGAACTGCAGACCTGCAAGTCCAAAACCGCCGAATTGCTGGAAACACGCAAGCGCGTCCATACCAATAGCGTTGAATTGGTCGCATCACAGAAGAAGTTCGACGAACAACATGAACGCTTCAAGAAGAGCAAATTGGCTTTCGAGGCTTCACAGAACTTGGAAAAAGAGCGTGAATCATATCTCGACCTGGCCCGCCGCACGCGCGAGGCACAGGAAATTAAGAACATGATTACGTCCAAGAAAGAAACGTTGAAGTCTCTGACCAAGATCGAGCGCGCAGATCTCAAAACCTGCGAAAGCCTTGCCACACAGCGCACGATCTACCAAGGCAAAGTTCAGGACTTTGAACAAAGCCTTGAACGTGAACGGGAATCAGCCGAACAAGCCACACCGAGAGGCTGGTATCGCTACTTTGTCGGCGGTGCTTTGGCGGCTATGGCAACTGGGGTCATCGTGTACCTCAACGCAAAAGATCCACTCTACTTGGCTTCGGCCGGCGCGGCCTTTGTCGTTGCCATTGCGGCGGCCGGCTTGTGGTTCTCGAGCCAGCGTGCCTTTAGTGCTGCGCAGATGAAGTATTCCGAAGCCAAGGCTCGGCTCGACGACGAGCGCGAATCACTCCGCAAGAACGTCGATACTCTGGATGCCCTGTTGCGCAGGTTCAAGGTTAAAGATGTCGACGAAATGGCAGAGAGCTATGAGTCGTATCGCGACCTGGATCGCGACATCAAGAATATGGTTGTTCGTTATGAAGCCATTCTCGGCGAGAACAACTTGAAAGATCTCGAAATCGACCTCGCAAAAATTACCGACAAGATGAACGAACAGGGCAAGGTCTTCGAGCAATATCGCTCCTATGTCATGTCTGCGCACGACTTGGAAGAATTACAGCGCGAAGTTGCCGAACTCGACAGGAAACTGACGCGGCTGCGTGACGAGTCAGTTCTCCTTAATCACAAGCTCGAGTTTCTGGAGTCCGGTACCGATATCATGGCTCCACTGCAGGAACGCATCGAGGATGGCAAACGGAAAGTGGGACTGCTTTATAATGAGGCCGAGCAACTTAAGATCGTGGCACGCTACCTCGAAGAAGCCCGACGCAAGGTGCTCAAAAGTTCAATCGAATTATTGGAGGAAGAGTCTTCCTCATTCCTCAATGCCTTGACCGCCGGTACTTGGACCAAGGTGCGACTCGATCGGCATAGCTTGGCTTGCGAGATTTCTGCCGACGGCGTCAACTGGTACAAGGGTGCGGAATCCCTTTCGAACAGTGCCGCCGATTCGCTGCATATTGCCTTGCGTCTGGCGATGGTAAAAGTGCTCTCCAGCGACTGTAAACCGCCGCTGGTGATGGAAGACCCGCTCGTTAATCTCGATCGCATGCGACGTTCAGAAGCAGAACGACTTCTGCGTAATATTGCAGCGGACTTCCAGGTCATCTTCTTTACCGCCGACCAGCAATATCGCGATATCGGCGATCATTTCTGCGAGTTGTCAGCTTCGACCCACAGACCGGCACACGTTGCCGTATAGTTCAATAATTGTCCCGATTCCAATCCCTGCATCACCCGTTCTGTTAACCGGAACGGGTGATTCGCTTTCCCAATCCAATACTCCTGTCCGTACAAGCCGAGAATCGCTACTAGCGAGCGATGTCGACCTTACTTATTCCGTTTGCGTGCCGTTTTGGGGTTGCTTATAATTCAATTACCATGACCAAGCATATGTTCGCCCCGTGGCGAGGAGATTTCATTCGCGGACCAAAGGAACAAGGTTGCGTCTTTTGCCGGATGATTCGCGAGAAGAAGGACCGCCAGAACCTAATTCTTCATCGCTCGGAGAACTGCTTTGTTGTTTTCAACCGCTTCCCGTACACTTCCGGTCATTTGATGATTGTTCCCAACTCGCATGTCGGCCAATTGGAAAAACTAAACCCGGTGATCCTCAACGAGATGATGGGGTTAGCTCAATATCTGGTTGCGTCACTGAAGAAGGAGTTTTCTCCGCGCGGCTTCAACCTGGGGATGAACCTGGGCCGTTCTGCGGGCGCCGGTATTGCCGGACACCTGCATTTGCACATCGTTCCGCGCTGGGCGGGCGATTCAAATTTCATGGCGACTACCGGAGATGTGCGCGTCATTTCCTTGTCGCTTGAGAGCGTATATAAGTCCCTTCTAAAGTATTTTAAGAACAAGTGAGCAGTCGTCGTATTCCGACCAAGCAGGAGTTGCTGCAGCTCCAAAAGCTATATCGAACCGACAAAAAAATCGGCCAGGCTTTGGGCGGCGTCTCAGAGCAACTTGTAGCGTACTGGCGGCGCAAGAAAGGGGTCGGCAAGTCGGTTTTCCCGAAGTACTCGTTTATGGAAATCAAGGAGCTTTGGGAGCGCTATGGCGATGACGAGAAGGCAGGAGTTGAACTACAGATTACCAAACAGGCGTTCTATCGTTGGCGCAAGAAGTACAAGTTGCTTGAGCGCCCCACGATTCTGAAGTTGGAACAACTTGAGTTTAAGTTCTTCGACGAACAGCGCCTCAATCGCAGTGCCGGCCGTGAAACACCGGCACAGACTTACCTGCAAAAGATCGCTTCTTATCACTTGGGCAACCGCTTCACGCGAATTAACGAATCGGTCGAACTAAGTCCAGACTATTGCGTTCAGCTAAGCGCTGGTGGAATTCATGTTTTCCTGGACGGCGCAATGAAATCGTTCCACACATTTGAAGAAATGTTCGCAGCGGGATATTTCCAGCCCGGACGGGTGATCCTTGCTGATTCGGCGGAATCCGCAGCATTGGCTGTTACCTCTTCGCTGGTGGAAATAGTGTCCGCCGGCAAATTTGATGCCGGTAAAGTTCGGGACATCGCCATGACGATTGTTCCCACCATACGCCTTGCGTTAACCGGCGCACAGCAAGGCAAGCAGACTCCGTTTGATTCTGCCTGCTGCATTTGGGAGGCATTGCGAGGCGGTCTCTCGCAAGCATTCTGCATCGAGTTGAGCGGCGGTGAGCGCTTGACGCTGGAGGAAAGAATGGCTTTGCTTGCCTATACGCGACTGCTCACTCAAAAACACGTCATACTTGAGCCAGACCAGACTTTCTTGAACTATGTGAGTCAGTTTGGTGCGACCAAATGGCCGGTGCCATTTTCGGACAAACAGGTGTACTTCCTGGACGACCTGAATGTAACCGTTGCCCGAAGCCGGTCGTTGATTCGTGCACTCGGCCGCAACGCCTTCGTGACCGATACCTCGGAATTTCAGGATCGAAAATTGAAGCGGATTCGCATCGGTCCAGTCCTCGGAGGAACACTTGAAGATTTCCGGTTAATCTCCGCCGCGCTCAAGGACGGCGAGGTTAAGTCGGGAATTGAGTTGTTTGTGATACCCCGCAGCAAGATTGTCTTTGTGGAAGCCTTGCGCCGGAAGTATGTACAGCGAATTGTCGAAGCCGGCGGCTTTGTTGGCAATTTTGCCGCGCAACCTTCACTTTCGCCGTTAGGCAAGGATGAATTCGAGCTAACGACCGAAATCAATCACTGCGGTTCAGCGAATTATCTCGCATCAGTCCCAACGATCGCACAGACAGTAACATCAGGAAAAGTCCCGAAGCGCGCACTGGAATTCCCCCAGCACGACTAAATCATCGCCAACAGCTCAAAATTGCCGTTCTCTAAGCGGACATAACTGAAGTAGTTCAGCCAGTCACCACAGTTGACATAGAAGTTCCCCTGCATTTCTACTAGTTCCGGCCAATGGATGTGCCCGCAGATTACTGCATGATAGCCCTCGGCAAAGCACTTGCGAGCGAAATCGTGATACTCGGCAATAAACGTTTCGCTGGGTTTCTGTTTTCCATAATGGCGCGAACCACCAGAAACGCCAAGTGCAAGTCTGTACGCAAATGTCGTCGGCAATTGACGGTACAGGGCGATGCCGACACGATTGCGCAAGACATGCTTTAGCAGGCGGTACTTGTAATCTGAAGGAGCGATTCCGTCGCCATGAAGCGCAAGAATCTTTCCCTTTGGCGACTCAATCACCAGTCGGTCGGCTGCAACGTCGAATCCCAATTCCGTTTGCATAAAATCGCCGAGCCAAAAATCGTGGTTGCCGCAGATGTACGAAACCTTTAGGCCACTCTGCGTCAGTTCGCGAAGCTTGAATAATATTGACAGGTTATGTTTGGGAATTAAGTAGCGATACTCAAACCAAAAGTCGTAGAGATCGCCAAGGATGACCAGGTGAGTCAAGTCATCCTTGACTTGCTGCAAGAATCTGTCAAACAGTTCGAGTTTTCGTCGATCCCGGTCATCGGTGCTTTCGCCCAGGTGAAAGTCAGAAACAAAGTAGGTGGCCATCGGCACGAATCTAAGCCAACCGCAACGAACTGTAAAGGCAAAACTCCGACGCTGAATTGTTCACAGTTGAAACATTGAGTACCTGAATTCTCGATCCAAATTCCCATCTGAAACAAGATGCCAAATCGTCGACACCAGCACTCAAGCGGTGAATCTGCGTTGAGCAATTCGGCATCAAACTCGGATTGGAGAAAGTGGACCATTGAGCAGCGCTTGGAAGCGCATGTGGGTTTGAGGATGCAAGGTCGGAGATGAAACCGCACAACCAAAGTCGCAAATTTGTGTGTTTCAAACTAAAGTATCCGTGCTTTGAACCGATACAACTAACTGTTAATGAAACTAACGAAACGAAATTTAGGACAAAAAATACTTCAGGATGAAGTCACATTCACAACTATATCCTCATGCGAAAGGAGCAAAGGATGAATCGCAGAAGAAGAACCACAACGGCCCGCAAGAGCAGACGCACGACTTCGTGGAATGCTCGTCCGACCGGAACCACCCGCCGTTTCAACACCAACAGCCGCACCAAGAACTGGACGCCGGTTGAAATCAACACGCTGAAGAAGATCTACCGCACCAATTCCAACGTGTCGATTGCCAAAAAGCTGGGTCGCACTGAAGGTTCTGTCCAGTACAAGGCCTCCAGCCTTGGTCTGCGCAAGAGCGCTCAGTACCTCAAGCAGATTCGCAATAACTGGGCCTAATTGCCTTAGTTATTTAGTTCTTGCGACGGCGGCACTCATGTCGCCGTTTTTTTTGCATTGCACTCGGGCTTGTCAGGGGATATAGTGGCAGTTGTCCCAGGAGACCGAACTTGCGCTTTTTCGACTCTACCATCGCCATTCTCGCGACTCAAATCTTCGGATTGGTATCCGTCTTCTTCTTAAATCTGTTGATCGCCCGCAATTTTGGCGAAGCCGGCAAGGGCTACATCTCACTTCTGATCTATCTAGCCGAATTGCTTTACGCCATTTCCAATCTCGCTTTGGGATTTACCAGCCAGTATTTCATTGGCAAGCGTCTTGCACCGCCACGGCAATTGTTTTCGAATGTCTTCGTTTACTCGCTCGGTACGGGACTGATAATTGTGACTCTCTTCGCGTTGACTCATTCGTTTTGGGCCGGATATCTGCAAAATTTGGGACTTGTCCAGCTCTTGCCGGCGATGTGCATCGCGCTTCTTCTTCTCGTCTATGAACCCTGCAACCAGATGTTGATCGCGCTCGGCAGAATCGGGAAACGCAGCGCTGTTGTGCTTTCACAAAACTATCTCGTGCTCGGTTCGATGATGGTACTGGTTTGGGCAACGAGCTATCAGGTACAACAAGCCGCCTGGCTTTATGTCGTTGCTTACATTATTGGTGTCTTCCTGTCGGTGTCCTTCATGACGAGGGCGGCCGGCTCTCCGAACCAGCCGTCTGCGGCCGTATTCAAAGCAACAATGCGCTACGGCGGATGGATTTTTGTCGCCAATTTCATTGGCTTGCTCTATTCTCGCGTCGATTTTTTCATGATTTCGGCACTTGCCAGTATCGAATCGGCTGGTGTCTACTCTGTCGCTATTGGACTCACGGCACCGCTAACAATGATTTCCCTGGCTGTGCAAACCGTCTTCTACCCGAAAACCTCTTCGGAATCAGATGCTGACGCCGCAGTGACAACGCCGTTTTACTACCGCCAGGCACTGCTTGTGCAAATTGCGGGCGCAGTGGGACTGGCGATATTTGCTCGTCCAGTCTTGGGATGGTATGGACCGGGCTTTGTCAGCGGTTTCGCGCCAATGCTTATTCTGCTGATTGCAGCAATCGGACGAGGAGTAAACGGAATCCTGACATTGCATATTCTCGGTCGCGGCAAATCGATTACCAAGTCGGTAGCGATGCTCGGAGCCTTGTGTGTCGCAGTTGCGCTGAATTACACGTTAATCCCAAACTACGGAATGATTGGGGCCGCAATAGCGACTGCAATCGCGGTGTTGACGGAAAATCTGATTCTATTAATTCTGTACATAGGCTTAGTAAACGGCAAAGTTGCCGACCTCTTCCGCTTCGAAAAACGCGATTTCACCGCGACTTTCCGAGAAGCGTTGAATTTTGTCCGCCGAATGGTAACAAGAAGCTGAAAATTTGGAGTATTCGCAGAGTTGTTTAGAGGTCTTCCGCTTCAAATGAGCTGAAGACTTTGATAGCCCGCGTTTCCAACTGGTAAATCTTCTCGAGTTTCTCCGCGGTCCCGTTTAGTTCACCCGACCGGGCATTGAGAGCAATCTCGCGCCAAAGAGCAGCGGACTGCTCATAAAGCGCCGAAGACAATTCGTAAATAGAGCGAGCATAAATCTGGGCGGCCTGATCCAGAAAATCGGCGTACATCTTGCGCCCAAGTCCGCCTCCGGTGCCCGCCTTCTCAATCTGCTGGTAAAGAATCGATTTATCCTTATAATCACCAAGATGGTCGCGCAAGTCAAAAATCTGCAAGAGATTGTAACCATGCATATGATTCTCGAATTTGCGATAGACATTATACAGCGATTTGGTGATCGTCTCGTCGATAAAGGGACGTTCACCAAAACGCTCGATGCGCCAGCGCCGCCGCTGATGCGAAAACGGCGGACTTTGACTGCGGCGCGCTTCGACAAACTTCTCGATCGGGCACGCCTGAATTCTCAAGAATCCAGTGTCGGAGACATAAACATTGGTTTCATCATAACCGACCGGTATCACTCGATGTCCACCAAAATGCGTCTTGGAGTCAAAATAGGGCAAATAGAAAAGGTCGACTTGAACAATGCAGGGTAGTTGATTGTCAATCTGCGCCTTGAGGTCATCCATCGCGGCCTCATCAGTAGCGAATTCGGCGGTATCGCAGGCCAGATGGAGGTTTTGGCAGAAAGAATCGACTAAACCAGACCCCGATCCACCTAAATAGGGGTTATCCAGCCCCTCCACGCGGCGAAATGTGAATCCCATACCCTCGGCGATACCATAAACGCGAGATTCCGGGTAACGAAATCCATAGAAATTCAAAATATTGCGTATAGCTGTGGTAATGCAATTATTACCCGGCAGGTGCATGAAGTTTTGGATTTCGTTACGATTCGTCATAGCTATATTCTCACGTCGTTGCGAAGATAGTTATTTGAAGTTTTAGAAAAAGAACAATCGAAAGGATACGCAGTAAGTTCAATGGGTCACCACATAGTCACTCTGATAGAAGGGGACGGTATCGGTCCGGAGATCAGCCGGGCCACGACACGCGTCATCGAGGCAACCGGTGTCGAAATCGACTGGGAGCCGATCAAAGCCGGCATTAATGCCATTCCTGATTATGGTTCGCCGGTACCGGAAGTACTGCTCGAATCAATCCGCCGTAACAAGGTTGCGCTCAAGGGGCCGCTGACGACATTCGTCGCCAAGGGATTTTCTTCGGCTAACGTGGGCTTGCGCAAGGCGCTTGACCTCTATGCCAATTTGCGTCCGGTGCATTCGATAGATGGAATTAAATCGCGTTACGACAATGTCGACTTGATCATTGTTCGCGAAAACACCGAAGACCTCTATGCCGGACTCGAGCACATCATTACGCCCGGAGTCTCACAGTCGATTAAAGTCATCACGACGCACGCCTCGACACGCATCGGGCAGTTCGCCTTTGAATATGCCCGCAAGACTGGTCGTAAGCGGGTTACCGCTGTGCACAAGGCTAACATCATGAAATTGTCAGATGGCATGTTCCTGGAATCGATCGCTGCAGTCGCGCAAAACTATCCCGACATCAAGTACGATGACGTAATTGTCGACGCACTCTGCATGAAATTGGTGATGGATCCGAATCAGTTCGATATTCTGGTGCTCTCGAATCTCTATGGCGATATTGTCTCGGATTTGGCGGCCGGGTTGGTAGGTGGGCTGGGCGTGGTCCCCGGCGCCAATATTGGTCTTGACTGCGCAGTTTTCGAAGCTGTGCACGGCTCGGCGCCGGATATCGCCGGCAAGGGCATCGCCAATCCCAGTGCGCTCTTGTTTTCAGGAGTTCTAATGCTGCGTCATTTGAAAGAAGATGCCGCTGCAGACCGGATTATGAACTCAATCAAGAAGGTGTTCCGCGAGGGAACACACACAACTCGCGATTTAGGTGGAAAAGCTACTACCGAAGAATTCGCCGACGAAGTCATCAGGCATTTGTAGATTTAGATGCAATTGGCACAGGGCGCCGGTCCGCCGCCAAATACATATAGGATCATGTACACTGCATCGGAGATGGTCATCACGCCGTTGCAATCGGCATCTCCGGCGATCATCCAGTCCCCGGGACTGCAGCCGAAAATGCACTGAATCATGAACACGACGTCCGAGATGTTCACAGCGCCGTCGCCCATGACATCGCCGCAGACCATCGGACACATACGGCTTGATGAGCCGGCTCCGCAAACGATATGCTCTCCTTGATAATATCCGCTGCAGTTGTCGGGATGCAGAATTCGGCAACTGTCAATTTGGACACAACAAGCCCCGCGATTCGTGTCAGGTTCGCAGCAAGTAGGAACCGGGAATTGCGGGAAGCAGGCAGCGCCGTTGGTGAAGTAGCAAATCACCAGTTCAACATCAAGTTCGTCCACGCGGCAGTCGCCGTTGAGATCACATTCGAAAAGGTCTTGCGGCGGCGGGCCAAAATTAGTCACAAAGTTGATGAAGTTGACGTAATCAGAAATCGAAAACGCACCGGAGCCGTCAAAATCACCCCGGGCAAGGCACTGTCCGTTCAGCTCTGCCGACGGACATCCCGCCAGCAATAGGATAGCGCAGAGAACGATGATCTTTACCAGAATCGAGATTGGCCGTTTCATAGGGCCTCCCGCCTTGTCTTCGTTATAAACGACGACAGCTTGTGGTTTATCTTGTTATTTACAGGACAATATAGGTAACTTAGGCTCTGATGTCAACGAAAGATTGGCTGGAGAAACTACGATGGATCATGTCTGGTATATGGCTTACGGTTCAAACCTATTCCGGGCACGTTTTATGGCCTACATCAACGGCTCGGACGGCTCAATCTGGCCCAAAGCTCGCGGTTGCCGCGACAAAACTCCGCCGCTTCGCGATATCACCGGCAAAATCCCCGGCAGCATTTACTTCGCCGAACACTCCAAGAGTTGGGAGAACGGCGGTGTCGCCTTTTACGACCTGACTGTGACAGACTCCATCACCTTGGTCAGAATGTACTTGGTTACGCTCGATCAATTCAACGACATCTTCGTGCAAGAAAACAGCCTCGATAGCGGCGACATCACTGCCACAATGACCGGTCTGACAGTTGGATCATCCACGAACTACGGCGACGGCTGGTATCGCGAAATCTGGCGGCTTGCCGACGTCAACGGCTATCCTACACTGACCTTTACGTCGCCGGTGCGCATGCAGGAAGCGACATTGGTTGCGCCGGGAATAAGATACCGGGAAGTGATTTCAGAGGGACTAAAAGAGAGTCATGGAAAGTCGGAGCACGAAATCGCCGCTTACTTCCCTGACTTCAAATGAAAGAAAAGCTCCCCTTCAATGTAGAACGTATTCGATGACGCCTCATTACCGATAATCTTTGAACGCTCGGCAGTGACTCTTGTGGTCTCTTCCTGCGAATAAGTGTAGCCGCCTTCATAGTCGAATATCAGCGTCCCAGAAACATCTACTCGATCAACGCCGCGTCGTGAAAGACTATCCGATTCCATCACATCAAACGGCAGAATCAAATTGCCGCGATAGTCAATAACAACGCACTTGTGCCCATCCGTCTCGACGAAGTCCTTCACTTCATAAGTCGTACTGGCATCGAGCGCTTCGCCCGACGGCATGAATATCTTCACCGTCTGCATCCAGGTATAGCCCTTACCGACTTCTTCGGCAGGGAAGGTCGGCTGCGACTGCTCTAAATTCTGCTGGGCGTATTCTTTCCACTTGGAGGCATCATCTTTATCAAGCAGCTCCAACCCGCCGATCTTGCCATCCGGATTCATTTCGTATGACAGCGATTCGGTCGACGAAACGATCTGGATTGTGCTGTCTTCAGCTTTCTCGCTCCAGCTCCATGTCGAGGTCTCCTCGATTCGTGCCACGCCTTCGGGCGAGAGGGACTTGACGATTTGTGTCATTTCACCCTTCGATTGAGAAGCTTGGGATACGGTAGGGGAGTTTCTGATAGAAATAGTCTGCTTGTTGACCTGCTCATAGACCAATTCGCGGCCCTGCTGAAACTTCATCTGCAGCCGCACCTTCCTCTGCGTATCGGCACAATTAAGCGCCAACAGCGCTAAAGACAGCGCCAGAAGCGAAATCCCAGATAGTCGCCGATAAGGGCGGATGAATTCGAGCAATAGACCCATTGAGTGTTCCGATGCGGCAGATGGCCGCTATTTCCCGGTCTGCGCCAGTGAGCGCGAACGCGATAGCGATGACGGCGAACCAAGAATTGCCGTCGACATGAGCAGGATCTCCCTGTATTCTTTCATTTCCTGTTCCGTCAGTTGACCCTGCTCCTCCGGCTCGACATGCTGACTATACATGTCTGAAATCGACACATACGGGCCATAGGCCTCGGAAGTCAGCAGCGAATCGGTGGCATTACCGAATGGATAATAAACCACGCTCAAAGTTATCGCAACGGCAATTGCTGCGGTGGCTACGGCCGCTTGGAAAGGACGTACTGTTTCGGGGATAATCATAGCGCCAACACGTTCCCACCAGCCAATTTTGCGAATTGTTACCCGCTGATAAACCTTCTGGCGTGCCGAAGCAAAATACGCATCATTTGGAAGACTGACCTTTCGCCCGGAAATCAGGCGCAAATATTCCAGTTCGCGCTCAATTTCGCCGTGACTAAGGTTGCTTTCCTGGCGAATCTTCTCAATCTCCGCCTGGTCTCCACCGGACACGTGTTGTGGACGCAAGTCCAGCAATCCGTCGTCTCTTCGTTCCTGCTGCATTACCGTTGATCCTCTCGCTTCTTCTTATCTACCGGGCCATCAATCTTATCCTTAAGACGCTGTTTCACCTTGGAACGCGCAATGTGTAAATTCGACCGCACGGTTGCCTGCGGACAATCCATCATCTGCGCGATTTCTTCCTTGGAATAGCCGTCGACATCGTGAAGTACAATCGTCGCCCGCTGTTTGGGCGGAAGTTCAGCGATCGCGGCATTGATCAGTTCCAACAGCTGTTTATTCTCCTGTTCATCCTCGGGTGTCGGAATTGATCGCGACAACTCAAGCTGAAATTTCCCTGACTCCTCAAATTCCTGGTCATCAACATTGACATACTTTCGCTGCCGTTTTCGGATGATGTCAATGCAGTAGTTGGTCGCAATCTTAAAAACGAAACTAGCGAAATTAGAATCCGATTTAAGCCGCGTGATATTTTTGACCAAGCGAACAAACGTCTCTTGTAATACCTCATCGGCTTCGGTATGGTTTCCGACCATCTGATAAGCGTGAGCATAAATCCGCTTCTCAAACAGCCTAACCAGTTCATTAAATGCCTTTTCGTCACCGGTCTTAAACCGTTCAACCAGCTCCGAGACGTTCTCGATCACGGCACCCCACACTCTCCAACCAAAGGATAGACGCGACTGGAGAGGGTTTGTTTAATGGTGAATCCCTACAGGTCGCACAAGATTACGGTCGACGGAAGTGGTTGTCAAATAATCTTTTGCGGGAATTTGCCTTAATTGATACTCGCCCTGTTCGCGACTGCTTGCTTTCCAATTAGCACTACCTGCATCCTGAATATTTATTCCCCCCAAAATTCATTCGTCAATTAGCATGAGCCGATGTATAAATGAGCAGATTATTAAGTTAGCTCGAAAGGATGGATTAGTTTGTATCTGACACGGTTATCGACAATCGCTTTACTGGTTGTTCTGCTCTCGTCCTATGCATTTGCCCAATTTGAAAAGGAGGCGGGTAAGATAGTCAGTCACAATGCCATGATGCCTGCACCCGCCGGCAGCGACAAACTGGCATTTCTGCGAATGGATGAAAAGGTCCCCGGCGCTCCATTGGAACTCTATTTGCTTGAACTCGCGACCGGCAAGGAAACCAGACTTCTTCCCGGCGTGAATTTCAACGAACAACCGACCTATGCCTTTGCGTTCTCGCCCTCCGGCAATGAATTCGTTGTGCCAGTCAAAGGCACCAAAGGCGCTTGGGATTTGTTCAAATACACGGTCGGAAGTCGTAACGGCACGCAAATTGGTGACTTGTCTCCGTATGTCGACGTTCCTTCGCCTGAAGTCATCCGGAGCCTGAACCTGGACAAATCGTCACTTCTGCAGATAACCGATCTTTCATGGTCGCCTTCGGGAAAGAGATTAATCTTCTCAATGATGCGATTAGACCGCAGTGCTATCTGGTGGATTGACCTTGCCACTGGCCGGGCCAGACAGGCTACCGAGGACAAGACCGGTTACTGGGGCGCATTTCATCCCGATGACGAACGATTTTGTTACACCGACAATATCATTCAAGAGGGAATCAGTACCAGCGAAGGTATCGTATTGCGATCTATCGCGTCGGGAGACGTTGATACTCTCTTAAATACAAAGGACAATGAATTCGCGGGCACGATTTCGTCGGACGGCAAATTCCTCGCCTATAATCGCAATGTTAACAACACAAATAACGTTTGGGTCTACAATCTTGCCACACGGGAATCCAGAGCACTAACCAATTCAACCGGCGGCAAACATTGTGTCTATCCAAAGTGGAGCCCGGACGGCAAAAAGATCTACTTCCAGGGTAACGGTTTCGAGAAGCAGACTGTAGTCTTCGTCCGTGACTTTATTCCATTTTAACGACTGCTCTTAAGTTTTACAGCCTTAGCAATTTCAACATGGGCGACCGAAGGTCGCCCATGCTTGTTTGAAAACGGCCATCTGGTTTTTTTGTTGACAAGATTCTGCGCATTCGCTTACCTCGGCAGTAACAAACAATATGACACTGCTGATTAATGCTGACTAAAGCATTCCCTTTGGAGGAAAAATGGATAATTTAGGTCGCGCATTCAATTTCATGTTCGAGGACCCGGAGTGGCTTCAGAAAATCTTGATAGGGGGCTGCTTCGTGCTGCTATCCTGTATTCTGATCGGCGTTCCGTTCGTCCTCGGGTACATGCTATTGTTGATCAAGAACACTACTGAAGGCCGGCCGCTGCCGTTGCCGGCTTGGGACAACCTTGGCGATAAATTCACCTCGGGACTGATGTGCCTCGTTATGCTCCTTCTGTGGGCTGTGCCGGTGTGGATTGTCGCCTTCATCCTTATGATGATTCCGTGTCTCGGTTGGATTATCCTGGTTCCATTTGTTCTCGCCGTTTACTTGATCATACCCTATATCATGGCGCGATTCGCGGTTGGCGGAAAAATCTCTGACGCCTTCGATTTCGCGGGGATCATTGCATTCCTGACACAGAATCTGATGAATCTGGTGATTGTGTTGGTGATGTCTATCGTTCTGAATATCATCTCATATTTCGGCATTCTGGCCCTGGGTGTCGGGTTCTTGTTCACCAACTTCTGGGCGCAGTTGGGAATTGCATTCCTTGCCGGCGAATTATATCGCACCGGGCAGTCAGGCAAGGTGGTCGCCGGTCAGCCTTGATCCGGCAACAACAACACTCACTGAAGATATGGGCGATTCGGGTGGCCGTTTGGTCACCCGCCGTCGCCCTTCTTTTTTATTTTGTCGGTGGACTTATCCCGGCGTTTGGCGATTATACACTCCTCGGTGCGTTGACTGCGAGCTTGTTCAAGCTCTACTCGCACACTTGTCATCAGATTCCCGAGCGATCGTTCTTCATGGACAACTCGCAATTTGGTTTCTGCGCTCGTTGCACGGGATTCCACGGAGGCTTGGCGCTGACTATGCTCTTTATCGTGAAGACATCTCGAAAGCGTGCTATTTCCCTTGCATGGTTGTTAGTATTCTGCCTTCCGATACTTTTCGATGTCATCTTTGATGTGAGCGGGCAAACTGCCGCCGCCAATGAGATGCGGTTTGCCACAGGTCTTATGGCAGCCACCGCCGTCGCCCTCTTTATCTACCCCCGTTTCATCAATGTCGCCAGCAAATCACTTGCTCCCGAAGCACGCGGCGATTAACTTCCTACTTTAAGGCGGCGTCGTCCGTTGTCATCCTATACACTCTTTGGATTCGCCAGAACACATGATTAAGCTATCGCGACTTGCACTCAAAAACTTTGCTGTAGTATCGAGCGCTGCAATCGATTTCGCCGACGGCTTCACAGTAATCACCGGTGAGACCGGAGCAGGAAAGTCTTTGATCGTCGGCGCTATCAGTCTGCTTTTGGGTGAACGCAGCAGCGCCGACTATATCCGGACCGGCGCAACTATTGCAGTCATCGAAGGCGAATTCTCCGGCCAAGTAGAAACTCTCAATCGGGACCTTGCAGATGATGACATTGCCCTATCCGGCGCATCATTCACAATCACCCGCGAGATCCAATCTGACGGCAAGAGCCGCGCCTTGATCAATGACCAGCGCGTCAATCTGGCAACTCTCAAGAAAATCGGCGATCGTATCTGCGACCTGCACGGCCAGCACCAACACCAGTGGCTTCTCGATTCCGAGCGTCACCTCTGGTTCCTCGACCGCTACGGTAAATGCGCCGATTCATTCGGCCAATACTCCGCGGCACTGAATGCCTACCGTGTCGCCAAGAGTCGGATCGAATCACTTGCGCGCCAAATTGCCGACAACAATCAGAAACAAGAACTCTACCGTTTCCAGTTGCAGGAAATCGAGGCCGTCGCAATTCTCCCCAATGAAGAAGACAGTCTCGATTCCGAACGCCGTCAACTGGAAAACGTTCTCAAAATTCGCACGGCGCTTGAATCGTCAGTCTCCCTGATCGAGTCGGATAACGGAGCCGCTCAAATCTCTGGTGAAATACTCAGGAACCTTCGTTCAATCACCGAGTCATATCCTGCCGTTGCCGAATACCAGAAGGAAATTGAATCGGTTAAGATCAGCTTCACCGAAATTGCCCGGTCGCTCAATCAATCCTTGGCCGGACTTGCTGAAGACCCCGCTCGTCTCGAACAAATAGGGGAGAGGCTTGCCGACATCTACAACCTCAAGCGCAAATATGGCGGCACGGTGGCCGCAGTTATCGACTATGCCGAAAAGATCCGTTCAGCTCTCGACAATAATGATTCTCTCGAACTTGAACTGGCAGCACTCAAACGCAATATCGAACCTCTCCAGACCCGGCTTGTGAAAGCATCCGACTCGCTCCAGCAGGGGCGCGAGAGTGCGGCGAAGAAGTTGTCAAAATCTATGAAAAAAGAGCTCTCGGAGCTTGGGTTGCCCAAGGCCGAGTTTGCCGTCAAATTCTCCGCCCCTACCACAGGCGAGAAGCTCGAAACTACCGACCGAACAGTCTTCTTGGGCGATCAAGGACCAATGTCAGGCGAATTCTTCTTCAATGCCAATGCTGGCGAAGAAGCCAAGGCACTTGTGCAGGTTGCCTCCGGTGGCGAGGTCAGCCGCGTCATGCTCGCCCTTAAGTCGTTAATCGCCGGAAATGACCGTGTCGGTTTGTTGGTCTTTGACGAAATCGATGCCGGTATTGGCGGCGAGACCGCGCTGTTGGTTGCGCGCAAACTCAAACAGCTTGCGAGTCGCCAGCAATTGATTGTTATCACTCACTTGCAGCAAATCGCTTCATTTGCTGACCACCACCTCAAAGCTATTAAGCGCGAAGTTGCCAAGCGGACCGAATCAGAATTGATTCCACTCACTCGCGAAGAGCGAATTGTTGAACTGGGCCGCATGATTTCTGGCGGTGAGTTCGGCGACATTGAGCGCAAACAGGCGGAGAAGCTGCTGGCCTTGGCAAAGGGAATGAAAGACGATTAAGTGCCGCTGTTTCTCACCAAGAAATTCCGTTGACAAAACTTTTCCCCGAGCTATATTACCTATCCCTTTTGGGGCCGTAGTTCAGTTGGGAGAACGCTTGACTGGCAGTCAAGAGGTCAGGGGTTCGACTCCCCTCGGCTCCATTTTTTATTGCTATCAACTCCAACGCATCTCGAAAAACCATTTGCGCCCAAGCCCTTGTCCTGCTAACTTTTGACTTTCCCGGCGAAGAGCCGAATTCTTTTTCACAATGAGCGCTACCGGCGTATAAATATCGAGTCGGCTGGGAGTCCGCCGACTGCTTTATAGAGTAAATAGATTGATTTATGCAGAGTTCATCGCCCGATGACTCTGCCATATGAGAGGAAGCTCACGCTATGGCAAATACCCTTGGAATAAAGACGTGGGACTACGCTGAATTCTACGTCGGCTCCGCGCGCATGGCCGCCTATTGGTTCAGCCGCGCCCTCGGACTGCGCATCACTGGATATTCCGGCCCCGAGACCGGCGTCCGCGACCGCATTTCGTTTTATCTCACTTCCAGCGAAATCAAAATCGTGGTTACTTCGGCGCTCCAGCCGAGCACCTACGATATCTGGGGCTGGGTGCAAAAGCACGGCGACGGCGTCAAACGCTGGGCAATTCAAGTCGAAGACGTCGACAAAGCCTACCGTTTCGCCCTCTCCAACGGGGCCGTCTTTGAACGTTCACCCCACATGATCAAAGATGACAATGGCTACATCGTCGAGGCTGCGATGAAAATCTACGACGACACCGAACTGGTGTTGATCAATTATGACAATTACAAAGGCTTGTTCCGCCCCGGATTTAAGGAGCCGCACCAGAAGATGCGCCTCAATTTCAATGCCGGCGGGCTCAAACATTTCGATCACATCGTCGGCAACGTCCGCACCAACGAAATGAACCAATGGGCGAACTACTTCAACAAAACAATGGACTTCGAGACCTTCCTCGATTTCGGTCCCGGCGACATTTCAACCAAGTATTCCGCATTACTCTCGAAAGTAGTCCGTTCCAAAGACGACCTTATCAAAATGCCAATCAATGAACCATACGAAGGCATCGCCAAGTCGCAAATCGAAGAGTATATCGAACACTATCACGGCGCCGGCATTCAGCACATTGCGCTATACACTGACAACATTCTCGATTCAATTGAAGCGCTGCGCGATAACGGCATCGAGTTTCTGGCTGTGCCGGATACTTATTATGAGGAACTCAAGAAGAAGAATATCAACATGAAGGAAGACATCGACGAACTCAAGCGCTTGCGCATCCTTTGTGATGCTTCGATGGGCTCCGGCGGTTATCTATTGCAACTATTCACCAAACCGATAGGGGATCGCCCGACTTTCTTCTTCGAAGTCATCCAGCGAGTCAATGGCGCCCAAGGATTCGGTCAGGGCAACTTTCAAGCTCTGTTTGAAGCCATCGAACAGGACCAAGCCCTGCGCGGCACCCTAATGCGCACATAACCGGAACTCTCAACCAAACGGAGCTGTCATCCCCGCGAACGCGGGGATTCAGCAATCTGATTTCGTGTATCGATAAAGGAGCATCTAAATGCCTTTCTACCATAAACTCGGGAAGATTCCCGCTAAACGGCACACGACGTTTTTCAAGCCCGATGGCGAATCACTCTACCGCGAGGAACTCTTTTCTACTCTCGGATTCTCCGGAATCCACACCAACAAATATCACATCCACATGCCGACCCGCGTCAAGGATGTACGAGAAATCACTGCAAATGAATCACCAGTTTGGAAGGAAGCTCCGCTTCTTTACTACCACTTCTTCACCGACAAGAAGAAAACCAACGGCGATTTCATCAGCGCGAGAAACGTCTTTCTGCGCAATAATCACTGCATCGTCTCGACGGCGCATCCCGATAGAAACCCCGACGTATTCTATCGCAACAGCTTCGGTCACGAATACATCTTCATTCATCACGGCAGCGGCAAGTTGCTTTCGGAGTATGGCCAGCTTCCGTTTGAACCGGGCGACCAGATCATCGTGCCCCGTGGCACTACTTATCAATTGCTCTTTGACAAACTCGAAGGCAACAAGCTCCTCTTCTGCGAATCTGACACGCCATTTGACGTTCCCAAGCACTATCGCAACGAATACGGCCAAATGCTTGAAGGTGCACCCTTCTGTGAACGCGACGTAAAGTTGCCGGAACACATGGACGCCATCGACAAGGAAGGCGATTTCAAAATGATCCTCAAAGCATGGAATCGCAGCTTCGAATACACCTTGCCGCATCATCCGTTTGACGTCGTGGGCTGGGATGGTTACAACTATCCGCACGCGATTAACATCAAGGATTATTGCCCGATCGTAGGTAAGATTCATCTCCCGCCGCCAGTGCACTTATTGTTCAAGACGCAGCATTTCGTCGTGTGCAATTTCGTCCCGCGCCCGTTCGATTTCCATCCGGAATCGATTCCAGCGCCATATTTCCATTCAAACATCGATTCGGACGAAATCCTGTATTACGTCGATGGCGACTTCATGTCGCGCAAGGGAGTCGTCGAAGGTTCGATTACCCTCCATCCCGGCGGCCTGCCGCACGGTCCGCAGCCGGGCAAGACCGAGGCTTCAATCGGCAAGAAAGAGACTTCGGAGTGGGCGATTATGATCGATACATTTGAGCCTTTGTTGCCGACGCTAAATGTCAAGGATACTCTCGACCCTGACTACGCACGTTCCTGGCTCGATGAAAACAGCAACGGCCGTTATGTCGGAACCGTATCGTAGAATCACTGCTGATGCTTTTCATGGTTATCGAAAGATTCAAGAACGGCGATATCGGCCCTGTCGGTGAGCGCTTTAAAACAGCGGGCCGTATGATGCCTGACGACGTCAAGTACATCTCCAGCTGGATTGATCTTTCCGGTGCCGTTTGCTACCAACTGATGGATGCAGAATCGTCGGACCGGCTTAAGCTCTGGACCGACAATTGGTGTGATCTTGTTGATTTCGAGGTCGTGCCTGTGCTTTCTTCAGCAGATTTCTGGGCGCGTCGTGCCGGCGGTGAACCAGCGCAATGAAAGATTTGGCCGACCGCGACTGCGCTAAATGGCTTGCAAACTCCACGTTATTTGGCTATTCTTGTGGCCAGTACCTAACCGGGAGTTGCCGTGATTAAAATTCCGCACCACATTGAAAATCTCTGGCCGTACAAGGCAGGCAAATCGATTTCTGAACTCGCGCGCGAGAAGGGTCTCAAGCGCATTGTCAAACTGGCTTCCAACGAAAATCCCAATGGCCCTTCGCCGCGGGCGCTCGCGGCAATCCGGCAAGCGCTACCGCAATCGCATCTCTATGTCGATCCCGGCGCTTACGAGCTTACGCAGGCCATCGCCAAGGAATTCAGCAAACGGCCGTCGCAGATTGTTTGTGGACACGGTACTGATGCGATAATCGAGTACATTTTGGTGGCTTTCTCCGATGCAGGCGACGAAGTCCTGACCTCTCAAGGCACTTTCATCGGTATTTATGTCAACACGAATAAGCTCGGCCGACGTCTCGTTGCTCTGCCACTTAAGAACTATGCATTTGATCTCGAAGCGATAGTCAAGTCCGGCACGGAAAAGACCAAGATCATTTACCTCGCAAATCCCAACAACCCGACCGGCAGCATCTTCACCCGCACGCAATTTGACTGGTTTATGTCGCGCGTGCCAGATTATGTGACTGTCATACTCGACGAGGCATACTGCCAATATTGCGAGAACGAACCCGAGTATCCAAACGGTCTGGAATACGAGTACGACAATCTTATCGTCACACGCACTTTTTCAAAGGCATATGGATTGGGTGGTCTGCGTGTGGGATTTGCAGCCGGTCCCGAGCGATTGATCAGCGCCATCAGCAAAGTCAAACTGCCATTCGAACCTAATCATCTGGCTCAAGTGGCGGCATTGGCGGCACTGACCGACTACGAATTCTTGAAGCTGACGCAAATCGTCAACGAGCGATCAATCCGACAATTCGAGGAGGGCTTCGACCGACTCGGGATTTCTCATATCAAGACCTATTGCAATTCAATCCTACTGCTGTTGCCGAACGAGCAGTTTGCCGAGCAGTTCTTTTTGCGCTGTCTTGACCGCGGTCTCATAGTCCGTCATGTCAAATCCTTCGGAATTCCGGAAGGGATTCGTATTAATTCCGGATCAGATGATGACACTGAATTTGCCCTCAAGGTCATTGCCGATGTCTACCCGAAACTCAAAGAAGAATTCTCACAAGGGAACGTGATCAAGAATGAAGCTTGTATCATTCATCAACCAGAATAATCAGGAACGTGCGGGATTATTAGTTAATGGCGCGGTCTTCGACCTAAGCGACGGTGCTCGTGCTGTCGGCGCATCGCTGCCTCCGACAATGGCCGAGTTCCTAAAAGGTGAAGAACGTGCGATGGAATTCGCACGAATGGTGGAAGAGGCGATATCCTCTGGAAAGTATGGGGAAGCGGCGGTGGCGAACAAAATGCTTGCGCCGGTGCCGCACCCAACTTCATGTCGTGATGGCTACGCTTTTCGCCAGCACGTGGCTACGGCACGGCGTAATCGCGGAGTCGAAATGATTCCGGAGTTCGACCAGTACCCGATATTCTACTTCACCAATCACAATGCCATCTTCGGAGAGGGTGATGTTTTAGTCGAAGACGATCACCTCAAGGGTCTCGATTTTGAATTAGAATGTGCAATCGTAATCGGCAAACGTGGAAAGAACATCGAAGCCGCAGAAGCCGATCAATATATTGCCGGCTACACCATCATGAACGACCTATCCGCGCGCGTCCTCCAAATGGAAGAGATGAAACTCAATCTTGGTCCCGCAAAGGGTAAGGACTTCGCCACTACCATCGGGCCATGGTTGGTCACAACGGATGAGCTGACTGCAAGAAAGTCCGAGTCGCTTTTCGGAGCACGACACAACTTGCGCATGCTCGCACGCCACAACGGCAAGCAGATATCCGATGGCAACGTCAACCAGATGAACTGGACATTCGCCGAAATCATCGAACGCGCTTCGTATGGTGTAGAATTGCTTCCTGGCGACGTCATCGGTTCCGGCACGGTCGGGACTGGCTGTTATCTTGAATTGAACGGTACCTGGACTCTCGAAGCCAAAGAGCGCGGAGAATCGCATACACCGGTCTGGCTCAAGGAAGGCGACACCATTGAACTCGAAATCGATTGTTTGGGAGTGCTGACGAACAAGATTGTCAAATCCCCTGGGAATCGTTCGATTCTTGCCAAGAAAAAAATGTAGAAGGCTTGCTGGGGGCGATTGTAGTTCGCTCCTGCAGAGAGAATGTTCAACGCTATGCTGCAAATTGATCCAAAAGACACTCCAGTCCCGGTCGTACATCAATACCTCCTCGGAGGTGTTGCTCCTCGGCCGATTGCCCTTGTCTCGACTTTGTCCGCCGATGGCGTCCGCAATCTGACACCGTTTTCCTTCTTCAATGCCTTTGGTGCAAACCCGCCGATGGTTGCATTTTCGCCTGCCCGTCGTGGCCGCGATGGCACCCTGAAGGACACTTACAACAACCTCATGGCAACCAAAGAATGTACCGTCCAGGCGGTCACACATGCCATCCTACACCAGATCAATTTAGCTTCTGCGGAATTCCCTGCCGATGTTGATGAATTCGTCAAGAGCGGCTTGACTCCTATGGCATCGGTCGTGGTCAAACCGCCGCGCGTGAAAGAATCGCCATTTCAGATGGAGTGCATTCTCAAACAAATGGTCCCATTGGGCGAAGGCAAAGCTTCCGGAAACCTGGCGATTTGTGAAGTCGTCATGATGCACATTGCCGAGGACATTCTCGATGGTACAATCATCAATCCCGGTCGCATCGATCATGTCGCCCGCAACGGGGGAGACTGGTGGAGCCGGATTACGGGCGACAATGCCTTCAAATTGGCGAAACCGGGAAGCGGTGAACTGATCGGTTACGATGGTCTACCGGAGTTTGTTCGTCGATCGCAAGTGCTGTCTGCGAACAATCTGGCGCAACTGGCTAACTGGCCTGCAATTCCGACTCTCGATGATGCGCGCGCCCTTATCAATGAAGAATCGAACGTCGAAATCTCTCGAGTTACATTCGAACGCCTTGATCGGATCGGTGATTTCAGGGCGATGCTGAAGTTGGCGCAGGCCGCTGTTCGCTCCGGAATGAAAAATTTCTATTTGTTTGAACAAACGGCCAAAACCGCGCTCGATCACGGTGACGACCGTGGCTTTGCCTGGAAGACACTCATCCTCGGCAACTTCCTCACCAAATAGTGCGATGAAAGATCCGATCTGGCGCCCAACTTCAGAACGAATCGCAAACTCCAACCTGACCGCATACCGGAAGTTCCTTGCCGATAACTACGCACTCGAATTCACCGATTTCGTACAGCTCTACCAATGGTCAATCTCCGACATCCCCAAGTTTTGGGAATCGATTTGGAAATGTGCTGGTGTCGTGCACTCTCGCTCTTATGAACGGGTCAATCTCGGAAGCCATCTGTGGGGCAATCGTTGGTTTCCCGGTGCAAAGCTTAATTACGCCGAAAATCTGCTTCGCCGAATCGATGACACACCGGCAATCATCAGTTTGAACGAATCGGGCGACAAGCGACGATTAACGTTTCGCGAATTGCGCGGACAAGTCGCATCATGTGCGGCAGCTTTACGCGCCAATGATGTTGTGGTAGGTGACAGAGTTGCAGCGTATATGCCCAACGTGCCGGAGGCCGTCATCATGATGCTCGCGACTACCAGCATCGGCGCAATCTGGACATCGTGTTCTCCCGACTTCGGCCTGCAAGGAGTCCTTGACAGATTTCGGCAAATAGAACCAAAGGTCCTGCTCGCGGTCGACAATTATTCTTACCACGGCAAAGAGATTGACCGCAGCGAAACCCTCAAGCAAATCATTGCTGGATTACCGAGCGTCAAACGCGTCGTGATCAGCAACCGCAAGTTTCTGACAACTGGCTCGGCCAATCCGAAACTCATCGATTGGAGTGAATTCGTACAGCCATCTGTGAAAGAGCCGGAGTTCGCTCAACTCGATTTCGATCACCCGATTTACATCCTATATTCGTCGGGTACGACCGGAGCACCCAAATGTATCGTTCACGGGGCCGGCGGCACGCTGCTGCAACACTTCAAAGAGCACGCCCTGCACACCGACCTGAAACCCGGCGATGTCTTGAGCTATTTCACGACCTGCGGCTGGATGATGTGGAACTGGCTCGTTGGCTCGTTATTTCACGGAGTAACGATCTTTCTCTATGACGGCAGTCCCGCACATCCCGATCTGGACACACTCTGGAATGCAATCGACGAAGAGAAGATCAACGTCTTCGGAACCAGCCCCAAGTTTCTGCAGGCCTGCGAAGGGGCAGGGATGTCGCCGCGGAAATCGCATCGACTCAATTCCATCAAGACGATTCTATCAACTGGATCACCGCTACCCGATTCATCTTTCGACTGGGTTTATCGAGAAGTTAAGCAGGATGTTCAATTGGCTTCAATCTCCGGCGGCACCGACATCGTCTCGTGTTTTATGCTCGGCGCTCCGACTCTGCCCGTATATCGCGGTGAAATTCAAACGCGCGGGTTGGGAATGAAAGTCGAGACTTACAACGATTCAGGGAATCCCGTCTCAAACGAAGTTGGCGAGTTAGTCTGCACTGCGCCGTTTCCGTCGCGCCCAGTGCAGTTTTGGAACGACCCCGATGGCGTCAATTACAAATCCGCATATTTCGAACACTTCCCTGGTGTCTGGCGGCATGGTGATTTCATTAAGATCACCGAGACCGGAGGCGTGATCGTCTATGGTCGTTCGGACGCGACACTCAATCGCGGCGGCGTGCGCATCGGCACTGCGGAAATCTACGGACCGGTAGAAGCGCTTCCGGAAATCGATGACAGCCTTGTAGTCGAGAGACGGGTCGGGACGGAAAGTGAGGTCGTACTCTTCGTCGTCCTCACGCCGGGAGTAACGTTAACTGAAGTCTTGACTCAAAAAATTCGCCGAACTATTCGTGAGCAGGAATCACCCAGACATGTTCCGGACAGAATACTGCAGATCACGGAAGTACCGCGAACCATCAGCGGTAAGAAAGTTGAATTGGCTGTGGCTCGTATGCTTCACGGTCAGCCTATTACCAATCGCGAAGTGTTGGCAAATCCCAATTCACTCAATCAGTTCGAGATTCTGGCCAGAAATTGGAAATAGCCGATCAATTCGACTCGAAATTTCCCCGCAAAAATCCTCTTGCTCGAAACGTATAATTGTATGTAATATAGAGTGTTATAGTTCTAATTACAGCGCAGAACAAGACCAAATCTGCATCCAGTCAAATTTGCGAGAGTTCACGGAGATCTGATCGATGAAGGAATTTCGTTCACATCAAAATGTCGCCGGCACAACTGTCGACAAAGACGCCGCCGCGCGGATGAGTCTTCCCGATAACGAAAACATCCGGCGTTTGCCGAACCATCTGCGCCAGTTCATTGTCGATCAGAATTATGAGCGCTATACGCCTGTCGACCACGCGGTGTGGAGATACGTCATGCGTCAGAACTATAACTTCCTGCGTGAATACGCCCACTTGATCTACTTCGATGGCCTTGAGAAGACCGGCATCGGTGTCGAACGAATTCCCTCAATCCTCGAAATGAATGACATTCTCGCCGGCATCGGTTGGGCAGCCGTCACGGTCGACGGCTTCATTCCACCTGCTGCGTTTATGGAGTTTCAGGAATACCGCGTTCTGGTGATCGCCGCTGATATCCGTCAAATCGAACACGTTGAATACACGCCTGCCCCGGACATCATCCACGAAGCCGCCGGCCATGCCCCAATCATTGCCGACCAGCAATATGCTGATTATCTCCAGCAATTCGGTGCCGTAGGCGCAAAGGCCATGTCGTCAAAGAAAGACTTTGAACTATACGAAGCAATCCGTCACCTCTCTATTCTCAAAGAAGCTCATACGTCCGACCCTGCGGAGATTAAGCGCGCGGAAGAAGACGTTGCATTCAAGCAAGCCAGTCTCGGCAGACCATCGGAAATGGCGCTGGTGTCGCGGTTGCATTGGTGGACTGTCGAATACGGATTGATCGGCACGCTCGACAAACCCAAGATCTACGGCGCCGGGCTGCTTTCATCAATCGGCGAATCGGCTAACTGCATCAAGCCGACCGTCAAAAAAATTCCATACACAATTGATGCCGCGAATTACGCATTCGACATAACGACCCAGCAGCCGCAGCTTTTCGTTACTCCCAGCTTCGAACACTTAAGCGAAGTGTTAAGCGACTTCGCATCTCGCATGGCTTACAAAGTTGGCGGCTTGGAAGGTATCAAGAAAGCGATCGAATGCAACAACACCTGCACTTGCCAATACAGCTCGGGACTACAGGTCTCGGGTACATTTTCGGAGGTCCTGCTCGACGATCGGGGTGAGCTGGCTTATTTGCGGACCAACTCACCGACAAATCTGGCCTTTGAGAATAGGGAGCTCCCCGGACACGACAAACAATATCATCGTGATGGTTTCGGATCACCAGTTGGCAAGCTAAGTCATCATCCTTTGCCTTTGGAGAATTGCAGCGATGGCGAACTGCAGCATCTTGGCATTATCGTCGGTCGCAAGACGGAATTGATTTTCGAAAGCGGCGTGACTGTAGTCGGGACAGTGGCAAACGTGCTTCACCGGGGCGGCAAGGCAGTCTTGATTAGTTTTGACGACTGCAAGGTCACTTTCAACGGCAATGTCCTATTTGATCCGGCGTGGGGAAACTACGACATGGCGGTCGGCGCAAAAATCAGCTCGGTTTTCTCCGGTGCTGCCGACAAAGACGCTTTCGAGCAGGTACCCATCGTCCCGAAAGAACGCACCATCAAAGTCACGTATAATCAGAAGCGTCTTTCGCTGCATGGGCTATACCAGCAAGTCCGTGATTGTCGTGAAGATAAGGGTAGCTTCGATATTCTGCCCGGCATCTGGTCAAAATTGCGGGCCGATCACAATACCGATTGGTTGCTCTCCATGGAGATTCTGGAGATCCTCCAAAAGTCAGATTTATATCCCGCAATTGCTGCGGAAATTCGCACCTTCCTTGAACGGCGCGCTCGTGAAGACGAATCACTGACAAAAATGATTGAAGATGGATTTCACTTGATTGCCAAGAGTTGAGAAACTCTATAGATAATCAACTTCTAATCGGATTCAGCCACAGTGATTAACCTCAATCTAACCAATTAATAGCCAAAATGTGATTGTCGCAAAATGGGCTATTTCCATTCATATTGTTTGCATTAAGGCAGAAACCTTGAACCGGTTTTTGCGTTACAATGAATAATTAGTCTTAACTCTTTTCCACTCCTTGAAATGTGGGTCTATGAAATTGATTCTTTCCTTGTCCGCGTTCGTAATAATGTGCTCCGGTATCGCCACGGCGCAATCAGGACAGGCGCGCAATGATGCAACCTTGATCCGTCCTGACAGCGCACTTCAGGCAACACTCTCTGCCATGAAGGGACAGGCGCTCGGACTGGACGAAGCTCGCCAGTTGGCGATCAGGAATTCGACCGAGGTTCTACTTGCCGAATCTGCCTTACGCGCAGCCAAAGGCGCCCTGCGCCGAGATCGGGGCGCTTTCGATCCCGAGGTCTTCGCTGAATTCGGTCGCGTTGGAAACGACTCACCCAGCGCCAGTCCTTTTGGTGGAGCATCTGTCGTCGAGACGGAACAAACAAATACGACGACCGGTCTGCGCATGAAACTTCCTTTTGGGACCCAAATCGAAGCGAGAGTTGATGCCCGCAAACTCGAAACAAATTCGTCGTTCGCCGCGCTCAACCCCGAATTTAGCGCTGCCAGCCGTCTGCAATTGACACAGCCTCTCTTAAAAGGTTTTGGCCCGGCGGCACGCACTGACTTCGTGGCTTCTAACCGCGAGTACGAAGCCGCCGAGGCGCGATATGAGCAAGCAGTGCTTGATATCAGCGCCTACGTTGAGATCAAATACTGGGATTTATATGCCGCCGAGCGCGATTTAGCGGTACAGATTCTGATCCGTGATCGCGGACTTGCGTTTCTTAACCAAGCAACCTTGCGCGCTAATGCAGGTCTTGTCGGTCCCGGCGATGTGGCCAAAGCCCGCGTCTTTGTCGCCGATCAGGAGCAGCAGGTACTCGATCGCGAAGAGTCAATCGGCCGCATTTCGGACGAACTGTCATCCTTGATGGGACAGCGCCCCACAGGTGGCGAGTTACGCTATCATCCGACCGATGCGCCGGTTTCGGTTTATTCTTCACCGCCTGCCGCAGAATCGATATTGGCGGCTGCACTGGAGAATAATCGCAGTCTAAAAGCCGCAGAAATGGACCTAGAGGCGGCACGCGCTCGTGAAGCCGGCGGCAGGTGGAACGCTTGGCCCACTCTCGACCTTGTCGGGTCGATCGGCGGCAACGGATTGGCCGGCACGGCGCAAGAAATTGAGTTCGGTGGGCAGACGTTTACTTCCGATTTTGGCGGCAGTGCCGGAGACTCGTGGAGCCAAGCGATTAGTCGAGATTATCCAAGTTGGTCGATTGGTGTCAAGTTTGTTATGCCGATTGGGCTTCGACCCGGCGGTGGGGAGCGGGATCGCTTGAGTGCCGAACGTCTTCGCAGCGAGCAGCTGTACCTGAACGCAAAAAGAACGTTAGAAGAGGATGTCCGTGCCTACCATCGTGAGCTTCTCTTTGCGAGCCAGCGATTGAATGCCGCACAGGAAGGTGTTGAAGCATCTTTCGAGCAAGTTCGCATCGGCGTGCTCGACTACGATACCGGCCGTATTTCTGCAGTGGAGCTCGTCCTACTCGCCGAAGATTTGGCGCGGGCACAACAGAGTTTTACGCGAGCGCTGGTCAAAGCCGCCAAAGCAACTTCTCAATTACATCGACTCACAAGCGGAACTGATAATTCAAACTGATAGGATAGATACAATGACTCTAACTACGATTTCACAGCGACTGCTGCTCTTTATCGCCTCGGCAGGTATCGTTGCCGCGGTGGCTGGCTGCCAAACCAAACAGGCGGGTGGTTTTCAGATGCCGCCTACCCCGGTCGAAACAGCAACGGTTGAACTCTCTACCGTGACCGACCGCTTTGAATCCGTCGGTTCAATCGATGCCAGTGAGATGATCACTGTGGTTTCGGAAATCGACGCACTCGTGATGGCACTGCCGTTTCGCGAGGGCGCACCGATCAACAAGGGCGATTTAATCGCCCAATTAGATGATTCCAAGTTGGCGGCGGAAGTAGCAAAGGCCGAAGCAACGGTCGAGCAGCGCGGCGCCAGTTTCGAGCGCGTCAAGTCGGTAGTCGAGCAGAAAGCCGCAGCACCACAGGACCTCGATGATGCCGCTGCCGAACTAAAGCGTGCAGAAGCCGAACTTGCATTCGCTCAAGCAAATCTGGACAAGACTCGGATCGTTGCGCCATTCTCCGGAGTGGTGGGCGCCCGTCGTGTCAGCCCGGGTGCTTTTCTTCGTGCGGGAAGTGCTATCACTGATCTCACCCAGTTTGAGACCATCAAAGTGACTTTCTCTGCACCGGAACGCTTTTATCCCAGCCTTTCGCGCGGATCAGAGGTCCAGGTCTCGACCACCGCGTTCCCGGATTACGTGCTGAAAGGTACTATAGACGTCATCGAACCGATGATAGATCAGGCGACGCGTTCTGTAAAGATAATCGCGAAGGTGCAAAATCCGGACGGCAGATTCCGCCCTGGTATGTCGGCCAATGTCACGGCAGTTCTTCAGGAGCGCAAAGAGTCGATGTCGATACCTGACGAAGCAATCTTCGCCGAAGGAAGTCAAACTTTGGTCTTTGTGGTGTCACCGGACAGCACTGCTGTTCGAACGCCAATCAAGATCGGAACACGTATGAGCGATGCCGTTGAAGTACTGGAAGGCCTCAAGGCCGGTGACAGAATTGTCCGCGCGGGCCATCAGAAGCTCTATGACGGCGCCAAAGTAATGCCGGTCAGTTCTCAACCGGGTTCCCAGAAGACCAACTAAAGGAAGGACGACGCGTGAAAATAAGCGAATTATCAATCAAAAGGCCCGTCTTCGCCACAGTGATGAGCCTTGCCATCGTGCTCTTCGGCATTGTGGCCTACACTCGTCTGCCTGTCCGCGAGTACCCCAACATCGACTCGCCGATTGTCTCGGTCAACACGTTCTATCGCGGCGCCAGTGCCCGCGTTATGGAAACGGAGATCACCGACGTCCTCGAAGAGCAGCTTGCCACCATCGAAGGCATCCGTACGATGACTTCTGCCAGCAGTGAACAGGGCTCCGGTATCACCATAGAATTCGAACTCGACCGCAACATTGAGGAGGCAGCCAATGATGTGCGCGACAAAGTTAGCCGCACATTGGGACGGCTTCCTGCCGAAGCCGACGAGCCGGTTGTGTCGAAAATTGATGCCAATGCCCAGCCGATTATCTGGATCGCCCTCTCCAGCGATAGGCACAACACACTGGAACTATCCGAAGTTGCCGACCTGCAATTGAAAGAACGTATTTTGCGCCTGCCCGGTGTCGGTGCAGTCATAATCGGCGGCGAACGACGTTATTCAATGCGAGTCTGGCTCGACCCCCAACATATGGCCGCGCATGGTCTGACCACGACCGATGTCGAAAACGCGATTCGGCGCGCCAACGCTGAAGTTCCCGGCGGTCGAGTTGAAGGGAAAGGACGGGAATTCTCGGTTCTCACTCGAGGCGAAGTTTCTCAGCCGGAAGAATTCGCTGCAATAATCATTAAGCAGAGTGGTGACGAACAAGTTCGGCTTGGAGATATCGCCAAAGTTGAAGTTGGAGCAGAAGACGACCGCACGGCTACGCGCTACAACGGTCAGCCCGCCGTCGGACTTGGAGTCGTAAAACAATCAACTGCCAGTACATTGTCGGTCGGTGAAGAAGTGGAAAATGCCATGCCGGAACTGCAGAAATTGCTTCCGCAGGGCATGCAAATCCAATTCGCTTATAACTCATCCGTATTCGTTCGCCAATCGATCAGCGAAGTCGGCGAGACTATCCTCATCGCTTTAGCTCTCGTAGTATTGGTGATTCTTGCTTTCCTCAAGAGTTTACGCGCGACAGTAATCCCGGCCGTGGCAATTCCAATCTCGATCATTGGCGCACTTGCAGTAGCCTACTTCCTGGGCTTCACCATTAATATCCTGACTCTCTTGGCAATTGTTCTCGCAATCGGATTGGTCGTCGACGATGCCATCGTAATGCTCGAGAATATCTATCGACACCTGCAGATGGGGAAGAGCCGCCTGCGGGCCGCTTATGATGGCGCCAAAGAAATCGGCTTTGCCGTGCTTGCAACCACAATTGCCTTGGTCGCCGTCTTCGTGCCGTTGGCGTTCCTTACTGGAAGCGTCGGAAGGCTCTTCAATGAATTCGGTATTACAGTAGCAGCGGCTGTGCTCATTTCTGGTTTCGTCGCGCTCACCTTTACGCCGATGCTCTGCTCGAAGATTCTTCGTCCATTGCATGGCACTTCGACCAGTTGGGCTTCACGATCGTTTGATGCATTTTTCGAATGGGTCGATCGCACCTATGATCGCATCTTGCGCTTCAGCATGCGCCATAAAGGCATGACCGTGGCAGCAGCGATTGCATTTGTTGGGCTTGGGCTGTTCATGTATCGGTTCCTTCCCAGTGAACTGATTCCCACGGAAGATCGCGGCACCGCATTTGGATTAGTAATTGCGCCGGATGGGTCAACTCTGGAATATACCGACCGCTACATGCGCCAACTTGAAGGCATTCTCATGAGCCTGCCGGAACACCAGGGTCTGTTCACGGCTACAGGACTTTCATTCGGTGCGGCCGGTTCTCCCAGCGATGGATTTGCCTTCTTCCGGCTGAAAGAACGCTCCGAGCGCGAGAAGTCCCAGCAACAGATCGTCGGCGAAATGTTTCCGCCTCTATTTGCCATTCCCGGCGTTACTTCGTTTCTTATTAATCTGCCCAGCCTCAATACCGGCGCCGGAAATACGCCGATCGAATATGTGCTGCTTGGCGACACCTATGACGAATTGCAGTCGGCGGTTGGTATCATGATGCGCAAGGCCTCGGAACTTGGGTTCTTGATTAACCTCAATACCGATCTCAAGCTCAACAAGCCGCAATTAGAGATTCACATCGATCGCGATCGGGCTGCTCAACTCGGCGTCTCGGTTGCCGATATCGGTACCACACTCGAAACCTTCCTCGGCGGCCGCGTCGTCTCCAATTTCAAGCGTGGTTCAAAGCAGTATGACGTCATTCTGCAGTTGCGTCCGCAGGATCGCGCAACGCCTGATGCTATTGACCAATTGTACATTCGGGGTAACGGGCAGCTTGTGCAACTGGCTACCGTTGTCAAGGTGGATGAAACCGTAGCGCCTAAATCGTTAAATCACTTCAACCGCATTCGTTCGGCGAAGATCACCGCAAATCTCCCACCCGGTGTGGCCCTCGGTGATGCGATCGATGCTCTCGACAACATCGCCCGGACCGAACTGCCTCCAAGCATCAAGACCGACTTGTCAGGGCAGTCTCGCGAATTCCGTGATTCAAGTTCGAGCCTGTACTTCATGTTCGTCCTTGCCGTCGTGTTCATCTTCCTGGTGCTCGCTGCGCAATTCGAGAGCTTTGTCCATCCGTTTACGATCTTGCTCGCCGTTCCCTTGGCAATCGTCGGAGCGATTGCGGCGCTGTTTGCCTTCGGCCAGTCGATGAACATCTTTTCGCAAATTGGTCTGATCATGTTGATCGGGCTTGTGACCAAAAATTCGATATTAATTGTCGAGTTTGCCAACCAATTGCGCGAGCAGGGACAGAACGCGCTTGACGCCGTCATTGATGCGTCCCGAATCCGGCTTCGTCCGATTTTGATGACTTCATTTGCGACCGTATTCGGCGTACTCCCGATCGCTATCGGGCTTGGTGCTGGTGCCGAGTCGCGCCGACCACTTGGCATTGCTGTCGTCGGTGGTTTGATCTTCTCAACCTTCCTTACGTTGGTCCTTGTACCTGTCGTCTATGCGATGTTGGCACGATTCTCCAACGTAACTGTCCACCATGAAGAACTTGCTACCGAGAGCAGTGTCGCGGAGAAGCCAGCCAGCGTATAATCTCGAGTTGTGAACTAAGTGGTTCGAATACCAAGGGTGGGGAGAAATCCCCACCCATTGATGTTTCGTGGCTCTTGGGGCAGCAGAGGGACAACCGGACCACGATAAGCAATTGCATAACAATGTATTATGGGGAATTTTGTGTGGTCGAGTGGTTTCGCGAAACCGCAATTTGTGGATTTCATTTGTACATTTTGCGGTAGATTAGGCGTCAGCTTGAAAATAATCTAAAATATTGTTGGACTTTCGGATAGCAACCTGCGTATATAAGGCATGTTAACCAATCTCCACGTGTAACTTTGTTCAAGCCTTGCATCTGAAAAATCAATTCTTGTCAAATTCTAAGTTCGGAGATTCGCGCAATCGTGCGCAATCACACAATTTGGTTTCGGCCAGTGACTTTGTCGCGTGCCGGAAGCAAAACATCTACAGGAGTGTAGAATGAACATTTTCGTAGGCAATCTATCACGCGAGACGGCGGAAGCCGATTTGCGTCAGGCTTTTGAGGCTTTTGGGCAAGTTACCCGCGCGACTGTGATCATCGACAAGATGACCAACCAGTCCAAGGGATTCGGCTTTGTTGAAATGTCCTCGAAGGAAGAAGCCGATGCAGCTATTACCGGTATGTCCGGCAAGGAACTGCATGGTCGCACGCTCAATGTGAGCGAAGCCCGTCCGCGTACCGAAAACGACCGCAGCGGTGGCGGTGGTCGCAGTGGTGGCGGCTACGGCGGCGGCGGTGGACGCAGCGGTGGCGGTGGCTACGGCGGCGGACGTCGCTAATACTGATTGAAAATTAGCGCGAATTAGCGCTGTGATCAATTCGGGCAGGAGTCTTTGACTCCTGCCTTTTTTTGTTCTATTCTCGAGGAGATCACATTTTGAGTCCTTCAGACACTAAAACTGGCAAAAGTTGTTGACTTTTTTGTCAACGAAGACTAAATTCCATACGATATAAAAAAGTCCATTATTGCATCAAGGTAGGTGTAATATCGCAATCTCTAAAGTACTACTTCTCGCGCTCATCATTTGTGTGGCGTCGCTGGGCTCGCTTCTGGCTGATGACAGTTCTCAGCCGGCCGAAACCGCCCGGACATTTTCTGATCTGGATGGCGATGGCTTTGATGACGCCATTGAAGACCAAGACGGCGACGGGATTCCCGAGAAAACCACCATGTACCAGCTGGAGTCGGCTTCTGCGCCGGCAAGCGACAAGATGTTTGCATCAGTCCAGTTATTGAAGGCGACAGTCCCCGTATTTTTGCATAATTCCGGAACGTTTAACCACCTAAGGCGCCAATTGACAGCTTTGGTCCAACATCGCGGCGGATTCAGCATCGGAGCTGAATTCGGACCCGGTAGTGACATTGGCAGCGGCGCTGTTCTTGGTGGGGCATGTGCAGGTGGGGCTTGTACACCTCGCTAACAGCACTGCGTCCTCAAGTTCTTGCCTTCGTCGCAGTTGCGATACTCTCATTTAGTTGTCCCAGCGCTCTGTTCGGCAACGCTTTGTTCGAGCTCGGAATCAACGGCGGTTACACCGACAATCTTGTTGGTGATTCCAGTGCAATAGTCGACAGATACTCCACCACGACAGCATCAGTCCGATTTTATCCAACAACAAAGACCGAATTCAACATTTCAGGAGATGCTATGTTCTATGACCGCACTCCCGGACTGTCAAATCGCAAAGCCGCTATCGGCGCAAAGTTTATCCCGCTGAAGGCTGAATCCAAGCTGTCGTTGTTCTTCAGTTCAGACTTTGATATTCGTCGATATCGCCCTGACTACGCCACTTTTAATAATAACAACTACAATGTTCGCACCGCAATTGGCTATCGTCTCGGTTCTGCCACGCGTCTGCGCGCCGGGATCCAGGTTCTCGGAACCGAGTACCTCGGCTCCAGCAGCGGTGACAAGACCTCTTCAGAAGTATACCTTGGGTTCAACACTACAGTCTTTGGCAGTAATAGCTTTGATTGCGAGTTTGGTTACGGATCCATGGACTTTCGATTCATTGATCCGGCACTGGAGTATATTGACCATGATCCTCCCGAAGCCGCATTGGTCAGCGGTCGACTCAAGTCACTCTACGTGTCACCGCGTTTTTCCCGGCCTTTGGGTAGCCACACGGGAATCAACCTCACTTTATCCTATCGCCAGTTCGTGAGTGGCGATGACCGCATCGTCTTCGGATCTTCGATCGGATTGCTTTCACCGTGGACATCAGTCTGGGAAGGATCTTCAGTGACCCTGTCCGTGAAAAGCTACCTTGTGCCTCGCTGTGTTACCACCCTGGGCGGCGGATATTGGAACCGCCGACATCTGAGGACAATTGAGCGCAACGACTTTCCGTTGGTCATAGGCACCGACCGCGACGATGAGCAGTTTCGCGGCTTCATACAAATTGCCCGCCCGATTTTGATCGGAGCCGGTCGCTTACTTCAACCGTACCTGAATATTGACTTCGGTAATAATCGTTCGTCAAATCGATTGTTTGATTATTCCAGTTTTTCGGTCAGCACCGGAATTAGCCTGAAACTATAGAGTGTCCTGATATATCCCGGTCGTGAAAACAACCGGAAAGGAGATCGCCTTGAAAGCTCTCAGAAAACCCACACTTGTTTTGATTCTGGCGCTATTCGGCCTTATGGTGGCGTCGGCATCAGGTGAACCTGCACCGTCGACCCTGCTGCAACGCCCGGCTGTCGGGCTTGAAGAGTCAGTGAATCCTCAAGTAGCGTCTCCCGACAGGGATGCCTATCACGGCTTCTTGCGAATCTATATCGAAGAACCGGTCTCGCGATATCGCGACTATACCAACAAGAACTACAACTTTGGTTTTCTCGGGTTTGCAGTCAACCAGGCAATCTCCGTGAATGACGGCGAGGTCCTCACCGATACCGTCATTTGGAATGTTGGTTCGTTCGGCGCTGTGTCACAAACCAATATCGAAGCGATCGCCGTGGTCGCGACTGCCGAAGGTGTGCCGGCCTACTCAAGTCCCAGTGACAACACTTTCCCCTTTACGGCATACTATGTTGATGCTGCCGCTTCTTCCAAGCCAGGCATGGTTGGCATTGGCGATGCTACCGGAGGTTACACCCATACAGTCTTCCTCGAGGAGGCAACGCAAAGCACCTGAAGCGCTTGCTCTGTCACCCGTGCGGTGCTTGAGACACTCCATAATTCAGGCAGTTACCAGTTCATATATACAGCTATGGTGTTCAGCAACCCCACAGCATCATCCTACTTGTTTGGTAATTATAACACCGGTTATACACCGACAGTCTACTTTGATGGTGGTCACTCGGTATACGTAGGATCTACATCAGCACAGGCAAACTACATCAGCGGAATTACGGCGGCATCGACGCGCGCAGTCGCACCGTTGAAAATAGCCGTCAAACTGAACTTCATCAGCACGAGTCAACTTTCGGTCGAATACTTTGTCAAGACTTCCAACGAAGCTCCTCCAGTTCCAGCACAGGTCACAGGCGCTTCGCTGGTACGCACAGGCAAGGCGCATACCTACGTCGCAGATATCCTGGAAACCGAAGGCGACCTAATATTCTGCCGTTGGATTTTCGACAAGAATGACACGACCGCTTGGTATGGCCCTTACCAGTCCGGCGACACATCAATGGTGTCCCACTCTTGGCCAGTACGCGGTAGCTATGATGTTTCGGTTCAGACGAAAGACTATTGGGATATCCAGCCCACCGGCAGCACACCACTTGTGGTTCAGGCGTATCTCTGTGGTGATGCTAACGACACCGGAACGCTCAACATTTCGGATGCGGTGTTCATTATTAATTACATCTTCGGCGGCGGATCCGCACCATCGCCGGAGATAAGCGGCGATACTAATTGCACCGGATCAGTTAACATTTCTGATGCAGTTTATCTTATCAACTTCATTTTCGGCGGTGGGGCCGCGCCTTGTTCCTCCTGCCCATAGAGGCAAAGTCGTCAAAACAGTTGTCGATTGGAACAGGCGCTTGGCGAAGCTCTATTCGACAAGAATAGTCTCTTGAAGTCAATTGAGCCGGCTCCGGACACCATTCCGGGTCCGGCTCTACGCTTTTCCGCCCTCGACTTCGTTCAGTACATAGCGTTATCAGAGCGCTTAGAATTGGGCAAACACTCATTTTCGTCGATTTTCCTTGACCACAACTCATCATTAAGCGTACCATTTCACCATACATTATTCCAAGTGGAGGCTTAAATGGAATCCAACTACAGCTACTGGCTTTTGCTGCTGGTCCCGATCTTCTTCTTCCTGATCGGAATTCGCATTATACGACCCACACATCGCGGACTTATCGAACGGTTAGGCAAATACAACCGATTCGCCAACCCCGGTTTCCAGTATGTCATTCCGATCCTGGAGCGGATGTATGTAGTTAATGTCACCGAGCAGATGGTCGATGCCGACCCGCAGGAAATCATCACCAATGACAACCTCAACGCCATGGTCGATGCCCAGATATACTTCAAAGTGAAAAGCGACGAGGAAAACGTGAAGTGCTGCCAATACAACGTCAACAATTATCGAGTACAAATTGTCGCCCTTTCACGGACGACTTTAAGAAATATCATCGGTACAATGTCGCTCAAGTCCGCCAATAGCGAACGCGGCCGCATCAACTCCGAACTCCAAAAAACCCTTCGCAGCGAAACTTCCAATTGGGGCATCGAAATCGTCCGCTCCGAACTCAAGGAGATCAACCCGCCTCGCGACGTTCAGGAAACAATGAACAAGGTCGTCAAAGCTGAAAATGAGAAGATCGCCGCCGTCGATTTTGCCACCGCAGCCGAAACCGTGGCTGATGGCACGAAACGCGCCGAAATCAAGAAAGCTGAAGGCATCCGTCAGGCGCGAATCCTCGAGGCCGAAGGCGAAGCACAGGCGATCAAGCTGGTCAATGAAGCCGCAAATCAGTATTTCGTCGGCAATGCCCAGATCCTGCGCAAACTGCAGGCGGTCGAAGAATCCCTCAAGAACAACTCAAAAGTCGTCGTGCCAAGCACCGGCGAATTAGTCAATGTCATTGGTGAATTAGCTGGAGTGGCGCCAATCGGGAAGTAGCTGGAATCAAAGCGTCCCCAACGGGAGTCGAACCCGTGTCGCCGCCGTGAAAGGGCGGTGTCCTAGGCCACTAGACGATAGGGACGTCTAAGCAGAGAGACGATTATATTCCTAAGACGCGATTTGTCAAGGAATTTGTTGGCACGCTCAGGTGGTGTTCTCTGGGGATTTGATTATCGGAAAGTTAAAAGGGCAGGGCTCCACCCAAATAAAGGGCGACCAAAATCAGCGCCAGAAGGAATATCCCGCCCCATAACAGCAGTCTGCGGGTACTCTCATCGAGAGAATAGTCAACTCCCGGGCTGGCCGTCTTGCTTTGGGAGCGATCCACAGATTCCAGCATTGTGATAACCTCCGAAAACGAATTGAATCGTTCGGACGGTGAGGTCGCAATCATCTGTTCAATTAATCTCCGCTGGAAATCACCCGTAACTCGATTGCTGTCAATCCACATGAACTTGCCGTGTGTGTCAAAACTGGGAATGCGATTGGTCAGCAACTGATAGAAGATAATCCCTGCAGAATAGATATCCGCTTGCTTGCTCTTGCGGCGTTCCGGCGCGGCGTACCAATTGACCGAGTTCTTCTCGATATTGGCCATCAGCGCAAAATCCGAGATTTTCAGAATATCATCTGAATCAAACACGATGTTCGACGGCTTCAAATTACCGTGAATGATGTTGTTCTTATGCGCAAAGTCCATCCCACGGGCAATCTGTAGCATTAACTCGCGCGCGTCGCGCCATTCGAGTGGTTTGACTAGTCGATCCGAGAGCGATCCGCCTTGTGCATAGTCCATGATCAAAACCAGCTTGGCATCGTCACCGCCCGCTCCGTGTACACGCAATATGTTCGGGTGATTTAGATTCGAGAGTAACTTGGATTCCCGCAGTCCAATATCCGGTTTGTTCTGCTTCTTGATAACATAGAGGGCCCGCGTGCTGCGGTCCTCCACCAGATAGGTCGAACTGTAAGTGCCTTCCTTAAGTGTATCGAGAAAAGAGCAGTTGCCGACAAAACTTTTGATCTTGGTCGTCGGTGGGTCGGTCGTGCCCGATTTTTCGCGATGATATATCACCGCCAGTAGCGCATCCTTCATCTCAACCGCCTTCTGATAGCGGTCGCGGCGATCCGGCTGCAGCGCCTTCTTGACGATCTCATCAAATCCGGTTGAAAGCTGCGGATTCAATTCGGTCGGCAGCTTGAATCGCCCTTCCGGCTTGCGCCCGGTAAGCACCTCGTAGAGCATGACACCGACGGCATAAATGTCTGTTGTCTGGTCAACCGTCGCCGAATTCTCCCGTTGTTCCGGCGACATGTAGGCATATGTACCCATGACAACGCCAGTTTCGGTGCGCTCGGATGTATCGATTTCAAGCAACTGTGCGATTCCGAAATCGGCAACGAGGGCATTGTCCTCCGGGTCGATCAGGATGTTGGCCGGCTTGATATCGCGATGGATCACGCCGTTTTTGTGTGCGTAATCGAGCCCTTTAAGCACCTGTACGACTATCTCCAGTCGCTTTCGTGTCGGCCAGTCGGAATTCTGCAGTATATCCTTGAAATTCGTCCCCTCGACGAACTGCATGGCGAAGAACAACCGCCCGTTGTCCTCGCCCCGGTCAATGACATGAACTATGTTGGGGTGCGACATCTTGGCCAGTGTGGTAGCTTCGCGCTCGAATCTGCGCACCAGGTCGTGATCGGCCGAGATCTTCTTTTTCAGTACTTTTATTGCGATCAACCGATTCAGCGACCGCTGGCGGGCAAGAAAAATCTCCGCCAATCCGCCTTCGCCGATTTTGCGGATGATCTCATATTCGCCGATTCGTGGCGCCGCTGGTTTGGTACCTGGTGCTATGGCCATTTTTTCCTTGTCTGATTGAGAAGCCTGATCTGGCTCCCCTGTTCAGTTTCGGAATGATTGGGGTGAATCTTGAGCGGTGATTTTCTCTAACTACTTGACAATTGCCATCTTGCGCAGAATTGAACCACCGGAGTGGGTTAGCCGGTAAAAGTACAGCCCTGATGGTTCACTTTCTGCACTCCAGACAAGCCTATGTTGTCCCGCCGCGACCTTTTCGTCAATCAGTGTCGTAACCCGTCGACCGAGAACATCGAAAATCTCCAGCGATACATGTCCATTCTTCGGAATAGAATAGACGATTGTCGTCGTCGGATTGAAGGGATTGGGGTAATTCTGTTCTAAAACGAAGTCAGTTGGAAATGCGTTCTCATCGGATTCGACATCCGTCACTTGGTGGATCCAAATCCTACCGCTCTGAAATTCCGGTAGGATTCGATTGCCAATTGCATCGGATGCCTCAATTTCGTCAGTGAGCCAGTGTCCGGCATCATAAAAGCGATTGTAGAAAGTATCGACGACAACTGAAAACTCGTTGGCGTTCGGAATGACCCGGTAGTGAATCCTGAAAATCTCTTCATCATATGCGTAAAACGTCGGCGGTGAACCGCTAATTGGTGGCAATACCTGAACGAATCCGCGGCGGTTGGCATTGCTTAGTTGCGAGTAGACATTGAATAAGCTCGGTGGCACGAGGTTTGAGAATACAACAGAATCAATGATTATACTCGTGCTTTCCAGCTTGATTGGAACGCGAAGTCCGGCCAGCGGGATATTCGCTGAACACAGAATGCGGATATAGCCTTCTTCGCCGATCCAGGTATAGGAATCCACAGCCCGGATGCTAACATTTTGGGCAAGGAGACTGGTCGATAACAGTAGGTAGATAGTGAGAAGCTTTAAGGCTTTGGTAAACAATCGCAAAAGTACACCTCTTCAAAGCTGATTCAACGAAGACCTACTAGTTAAACGTACAGCGGTCACAGCAGTTCCACCCAGTTTGCGGACTTGTCTAAGCTATTCCGGCTCCTATATTACGCACATGCCTAATAAAGTTAGTAGCTCGAATAAGAAGCCATTTGCCGCCGAGCCTGTCTTGCAGATTCCTCCAGCACGATCATTTCTCCTCGCTCTGTCCGGCGGTCCTGACTCGACGTTATTGCTGCATTTGCTCCACAAAGAAGCCAAAACCCGCAAATTCAAGATCTTCGCTGCACACGTAAATTACCGATTGCGCGGGAAAGACTCCGACGCCGACGAGGCCTTCTGCCGCGACCTCTGCAGGAGGATGGGTGTCAGACTCTTCGTTAAAAGACTCACCCCAGGTGTTTTGGCGAAACCCAATCTTCAGGAAAACGCCCGCCGGATTCGATATGACTTCTTCGATGAACTCTGCGAGAAACACGACATCGATCTAATTGCCACCGGTCACAACCGCGACGACAATGTCGAAACCGTTTTAATGAACCTTGGCCGTGGCGCAGGTACATTTGGTCTTGGCGGAATCAGCCCGCGCGAAGGGAATCGCATCCGTCCGTTACTAAACATGAGCCGTGAAGAAATCGAAGAGTACCTCAAGTACAAAAAGATCAGATTTCGCACCGACAAATCTAACCTCCAAATAAATTACACGCGAAATAAGATACGTCTGCAACTTCTGCCACAAATGGTGAGTCTATTTGGTAAGGCGCTGCCGGGCAATATACATCGCGCGGCAAAACTGCTCTCGGAGCAGGAAAGCGCCTTGCGGCAAATTGCCGATGAACTAATATCGACCGACGCGCGCACTACTGCTGGCGGGAAAATTGTTCTTGATTTGGATAAATTCCACCTCTATTATCCAATGTTACAACGACTTGTAATTGCTCTTTGTTATGAACGATTGAATGGCTCGTTGAAAGATTTCGATTTTCGCACCAGCGAGCGCGTTCTTATGGTGGCTGACGGCAGGATTGATCTCGCCGACCTGAAGGCAGGAATCTTCGCCGAGCGTTGTGATAGACTCATGTATCTTTATCGCAAGACACCGGCAGTGCGGCCGCTGGCAATTCGAAGAAACGGAATGACGCGTGTCAACAGATTCTGGGCTGAGTTCTCTATTGCGAGAATTCCGCGAAAGTCGCTAAGTAATGATGAACTGCACAGCGGTAAGAACTTGAGAGTCTACTTCGATGCCGCAAAACTGCGAGGGCCGCTAACTATTCGGTCAGTGCGAAACGGTGACCGATTCAAGCCGCTCGGCATGTCCGGAAGTCGCAAGTTATCCAATTTGTTGATCGACGCGAAAATCGATCGGCCGTTGCGAGATGAGATTCCGATTGTGTTGTGTGACGACAAAATCGTCTGGGTCGTCGGCTTGGCGATTTGCGAAGATTATAAAGTTACCGATACTACGAAAACAGTGGTCCAGTTGGAGGTAAAACCTTATCGAGGCAATTGATATCGCTCACAAGCATCGTATCATCATAACTCCGGAACAGCTTGAATTGCGGATTCGTGAACTCGCAGACTTGATTCGCAACGATTATCGCGATAAAAACCCGGTGCTTATCGGAACTCTCAAGGGCAGTTTTGTCTTCTTGGCAGAGCTGGCTTTGAAGTTGGATTTCGACCTTCAAATCGAGTTCATTTCGGCGAGATCCTACGGTAATTCCGATATCTCCTCCGGGACAGTTGACCTCTACAAAAACCTCTCGATCGATATCCGTGACCGCCACGTTCTGGTGGTAGAGGACATTGTCGACTCCGGGTTTACTCTGCGTATCTTGCTTGAGGATTTTGAGTTAGCGAAACCGCGCTCTGTTCACGTAATTACGTTGTTGAACAAGCCGGCGAACCGCAAGGTAGATGTGCCGATAAAATATATTGGGTTTGACATAGTTAACGATTTTGTCGTCGGTTTCGGCCTCGATTATTCCGAGAAGTATCGGAACCTCCCTTATATTGCGGTGTTAAATCGTGATGAAGTGAGTTCGTAAATTTAAGCTGGAGAATATACTTGAACGAGAATCTGTTTAGACAGCCAAATCAACCACCCCAACGACCACGTCGCGGGGACGAACCGCCCAAGAAAGAGGACAATAGCTGGAAGAAGAATTCCAAGAGCATTTTGTTCTGGGCAATTTTCCTGATGATTATTTTCGTCGCCGTTCGCTTCCTTTCTTCACCTCAAGCCGATCGCGCCGAAATCACCTACAGCGAAATGTTGGCACAGCTTGGCTCCGACAATATCTCGGAAGTGACCTTTGTCGAACGCGAGGTCCGGGGCAAATTCAAAGCCAAATACCTTCCCGAGAGCGCCAAGGGGCGCACGGAAGGAGTCACCAACTTCTTAGTACGCATTCCCTTTGCTGATACTGACCTGGTAAACAAGTTCAGCGAAGCCGGAGTCAAAATCAGCGCCGAGAAGTCCGATGACGGCTGGATCGGCTATTTGATTACCCTCGCCCCGTTCTTGCTCATAATCCTGCTTTGGGTCTTTATCATGCGCCAAATGCAAGGTGGCGGTGGACCTAAGAGCCTGTTCTCATTTGGCAAATCGCGTGCAAAACTGATGTCGGAAGACCGTCCCAAGGTGACCTTCAATGACGTAGCTGGCGCCGATGAGGCCAAAGAAGAGCTTGCCGAGATCATCGAATTCCTCAAAGAACCGGGCAAGTTTCAAAAGCTCGGCGGTAAGATTCCCAAGGGCGCTCTGCTCGTGGGTCCCCCCGGAACCGGAAAGACCCTCTTGGCGCGAGCTGTTGCCGGAGAGGCCGGCGTGCCGTTTTTCTCAATGTCCGGATCCGATTTCGTGGAGATGTTCGTCGGTGTCGGCGCTTCACGCGTCCGCGACCTTTTTGATCAAGGTAAGAAGAACGCTCCTTGCATCATCTTCATCGATGAAATCGATGCCGTTGGCCGCCTGCGCGGCGCCGGTCTTGGCGGCGGACATGACGAACGCGAACAAACCCTTAATCAACTGCTTGTTGAAATGGACGGATTTGAATCGAACGATGGCGTAATCCTCGTTGCTGCGACTAACCGTCCCGATGTCCTCGACCCGGCGCTATTGCGCCCCGGTCGCTTCGATCGGCAAATCATCGTCAATCTTCCCGACGTGAAAGGACGAGAAGGCATCCTTCAGGTTCACACCAAGAAGATTAACATTGCTGAAGATGTCGAACTCAAATTGATCGCCCGCGGAACTCCCGGTATGTCGGGAGCTGACTTGGCAAATGTCGTCAACGAAGCCGCACTGCTTGCGGCGCGCCGTAATGGCGACAAGGTCACCATGCGCGACTTCGAACAAGCAAAGGACAAAGTCATGATGGGCGCCGAGCGCCGTTCGCTGGTTATCTCTGAAGAAGAAAAACGCACGACCGCTTACCATGAAGCAGGCCACGCGCTCGTCGGTAAACTGATTCCCAAAGCCGATCCGGTTTACAAAGTAACAATTATCCCGCGCGGCCTGGCATTAGGTGTGACGAGCTTTCTTCCTACCGAAGAAAAACACACTTACTCCAAAGAATACTTGGAGACCAAGCTAATCTACCTGATGGGCGGACGCGCTGCCGAGAAGCTGGTCTTCGATCAGTTGACGACCGGAGCCGGCAATGACATCGAACGTGCCACCGATCTTGCCCGTAAGATGGTCTGTTCGTGGGGTATGACCGACGCGCTTGGCCCGTTGACCTTCGGCAAATCGCGAGAAGAGATCTTCATCGGGCGTGAAATTGCCCAGCACCGCGACTACTCGGAAAAAACTTCGCAGGCGATTGATGACGAAATTCGCCGCATCGTCGAGCGGGCCTACAATATGGCGGAGGAGATTCTCCAGGGTAATCTTGACAAGTTGCATATGTTGGCGACTGCGCTTCTCGATCATGAGATTCTTGACAGCGACGAAATTGATCGTATCATGAGAGGCGAGAAGCTTGACAAGGTACCGGTAAACCTGCGCACTGCATGATGCACAAAGAAGCTCGACGACGCGGATTCGACTTAGTTCGGCTTTTTAACCATTATCATCGAATTGTAGTTATGGGCGTGGTCAATACCACGCCCGATTCGTTTTCCGACGGCGGCAAATATCTCGATTCCAACGCGGCGGTCGCACAAGCTCTCCGGCAGGTCGAGCAGGGCGCCGACATTGTCGATATTGGCGGCGAGTCCTCCCGGCCGGGTGCAATTCCTGTTTCAGAATCGGAAGAAAAACAACGCGTGCTGCCGGTCATCGAAAATCTGGCAAGCCAATGTTGCGTTCCTATCTCCATCGACACCACGAAGGCCACTGTCGCCCGCGCGGCGCTTGAAGCCGGCGCGTCAATCGTCAACGATATTACGGCGCTTAATGGCGATTCCGATATGGCTCATGTGGTTGCCGAGTATGATGCCGGTTTGGTCTTGATGCACATGCGTGGGACGCCGCAACAGATGCAAAACGACACTTCCTACGACGATCTGATCGGCGACATCCTCGCCTTTCTATCGGCAGCTATTGCCAAGGCGGAATCTGCCGGTGTTGCACCAACCAAGATCATGATCGATCCTGGCATCGGGTTCGGTAAGGATCTCGAAGGAAATTTGTCAATCATCAGGTCGATTTCACAATTTCAATCGCTCGGCAAACCGGTCTTGATCGGAGCTTCACGGAAATCATTCATTGGCCGTTTGAGCGGAGCCGACATCGGCAATCGCTTACCCGGTTCCTTGGCTGCCGCCGCGGTGGCTGTTCTCAACGGTGCATCGGCCGTTCGGGTCCATGACGTTGCGGAAACCCGGCAAGCCGTCGATGTCGCATTCGGGTTGCGGGGGACAGCGTAATGGAGTTGTTCACTTACAAGTTCCTCAAGTTCACTCTCGTCGATTTGATCGATGTCACCGTCGTAGCAACCATCCTGTACAAATTCCTTTCACTAATGAAAGGAACCCGCGCCGCACAAATGATCACCGGTCTGACGCTCCTGTTTGTCCTCGCGTTTTTTGCCTACTGGTTTCAACTTCAGGGTGTCATGTGGCTGTTTACGAACCTCGCCACCGTCGGCTTTGTCGTGCTGGTGATTTTGTTCCAGCCCGAAATTCGCGGTGTCTTAGCGCAGATCGGGCATTCGCGCATCGTTCGTTTCTTCTATCGCAGCGAAGAGTCCGTCTCCGTCGATGAGATTACCCGCGCTGCCATGCGCCTTAGCGTTCTCAAACACGGCGCACTCATTGTATTGGAACGGACTGTTGGTCTCAAAGATTTTATCCAGAGCGGCAAAGAACTGAATACATCCGTTTCTGAAGAGATGATCACCACCATATTCACTCCTTACACTCCCCTCCACGATGGCGCAATCATCATCCGTGGCGACACCATCATCGCTGCCGCCTGCATGTTGCCGCTTTCGCAAAATCCTGCATACTTGAAGATGTTCGGCATGCGCCACAAGGCCGCCGTCGGCATCACAGAGGAATCTGATGCCATCTGCCTCGTCGTTTCCGAGGAGACCGGCGAAATCTCCATAGCCTACGAAGGCACTCTGCGTCGCGACATCGAACGCACCCAACTCAAGGACGTTCTCACGCGCTTCCTCAAAGTCTAATGCGATTGCTCAATCACATCTCACCTTGACAGCCTTATCTAAGTTCGCTATATCACTTGCAGGAAAAGGCTATGACCACAGCAATCATCACATTCATTGGCGGTTTTGTACTTGGCGCCGCAATCGTGTATCTTCTCAAATCTCGCCAAAAAGAAGAGGCTCGCGCTATTGCCGATGAACTCCTGCGCGACAGTGATGTTCGCCGCCAGCAGGATATGGACCGCGTAATCGAACACGTTAAACTTAGCTTTGGTAGTCTCTCCAATGAAGCCTTAACCAAGGCCAACGACGAGTTTCTCAAGATCCGCAAGACATTGATGGAGTCTGACCGCGAAGTCCACGTCAAGGAACTCGACTCCAAAAAGGGCCTCATCGACGAATCGCTCAAATCAGTCAAGTCCGAACTCGACAAGGTCCAGCAATTGATGGTCGGTCTCGAAAAGGACCGTGCCACCAAATATGGTGAACTGGATTCCAGCCTCAAATCGCATCAAGCGCAGGTGCAGTCACTGATGCAAACCGCTAACTCTCTTCGCGAAGCACTTGCCTCTACCAAGGCTCGCGGCCAATGGGGAGAGCGCATGGCCGAGGATGTCCTGCGCCTAGCCGGTTTTGTTGAGAATGTTAATTACTATAAGCAAAAAACTATGAACGAAGGCCGCTCGCGTCCCGACTTTAGTTTTCCTCTGCCGCAAGGTCTCATGCTTAATATGGACGTCAAATTTCCACTCGACAACTATTTACGCTACCTTGAATCAGGCAACGAAACCGAAGAAACCCGCTACCGCAATGACTTCCTGCGCGATGTCCGCAATCATGTCAAGGCCGTCTGCGGGCGTGATTACATCAACTCTGCCGAGAAGACAGTTGACTATGTACTCCTATTTATCCCAAATGAGCAGGTTTACGCCTTTATCCATGAATCAGATCGCTCTTTGCTCGATGATGCCATGCGCAGCAAAGTCATTGTCTGCTCCCCGTTGACGCTCTACGCCATTCTCGCCGTGATCCGTCAGGCATCGGACAATTTTGCTTTTGAGCGGGCTTCGGAACAAATACTTCAGTCGATAGACGCGTTCGACAAGCAATGGAAAATGTTCGTTGACAAATTGGAAACGATGGGGAAGAAGATCGAAGAATCGCAGAAGACTTTTCAGGAACTAACCACCACCCGTCGTCGTCAACTTGATCGCGTCATCGATAAGATCCAAGACCTGCGCGCTCAAAAAGGCATTGATCTCCTCGACGATAGTACTGAACCCGAACCTTAGCCAATCTCACGAGGCAAAGTCATCGCCAAAAACAAAGGGCGGACATTGCTGTCCGCCCTCTTGGCAATTGCCGAACAAACCTACTTACCGAAGTGATTTCGCGGCGGATCCGGCAGGCGCTCCATCCTGTGATGATAGGGGAGGAGTATCCGAAATGGTGTTTCGTTCCGTAATTACACCTTGTGGCGAAAGATCGAATACATACCACCAAATACCGGTTCCGCTTGTCGGCACACTGTAGTTGCCGATCTTCTGGCTTCCGGAATAAACTTCAACCTGGGCGCCGGAGGTAGTAATGGCAGGATCGCTCGAGTAGTTCTTGACCGCAAAAACTGCGGTATTGGTTAGCTGATAGATAGTGATCGTCTCCGGGCCGTAGCCGTCGACATCGTCTGTGTCCAGAAGAATAAACGGCACGGTCGCGGCCGAACCCTGATCACCGTAGTAAATCTCGTAAATCACATCACCCAAAGTCGTCCATACGTGCGAATCCAAATCAGCCGGATTCTCACCCCAGGACAGCACAATGCGATACTGACCCGCCTGTAACTGCTGGGAAAGAGCAAAAATGGAGGTTGTCACCTGCGCGCTGTGATCCACCGTGCGCGACAGCGAAATGTATCCGGAGATCGCGGCAGTGACTTCATAAGTGCCATACTGCAAATCTTCAAACAGATACAATCCGGTCTCATCCGTCGTTGTCTGGCGCGAAGCCGGCCCGGTAATCGAAACAAGCGCTCCCTGAAGGACTCCGCCCGACGTCGCATCATACACGTACCCGCTCAAGACGCCGCGATCACCGCCGCCACCGCCGACAATGCGGACACACTGCGACTCTTCATACACTGTCGCCAAACCCGGGATGTCGCCTTCATCGTCAATGATAGTGACAATAACTGGCTCAAGCGAAGTCACACCGGCCGCAACAGCGGAAAAAGACAGATCGAGAATCGCCTGTCGGCTCGGCACGACATCACTACCGCCGACACGAGTCACATTGAGGGTCAACTCGTTCTCAACCACTTCGCTGCCAATTTCCAGCGTGCCCCAATCCTCGTTTGATGCCGAAGCTCCAACAAAAGTTACTTTTGTTGGATCAAGCTGGATAGTGATCGAACCACTGCGAAATTCGGGTATATTCCAGATTTCCAACTTTGAAGTAAAAGTCGCCGACGCCGCCGTCAACAGCTCATACGGCGCGATTCGCACCATCTGAACCGATGGGGCAACATCAATCGATACCGGGTTGGAGCCGGGACCAATTTCAACTTGGGAACTACCGCTGTAAATCACCAACTGGTTATCATCAGGAAGGATATCGACACCCTCCACGACGAAAAAATAAGTCCCGACCGGAAGGATCACATTGCCGAATGTAAATGCGCCGTCGACAACCGTCGTCGTCGCTTGTGTGATGACCGCTTCATTTTGGGAGACAGTCAAGCGCATCTGATCAACCCGCGCGACCAAGGACGACTTCTGAAGTCGTACGGTCACGTCCGCGGAATTTGATCCATCAGGAGTCGTTGTGCGATCTTTACTGCATCCGCCCGCCACGAGAGCAAGCATCAACAGCGATATCAGTATGGTATTTCTTATTTTCATCATATTCCTCACATCACCCTGTAGGTCAGGGCGAAGATCAATCCCAAGCCCGACAAATCAGTTTCGTAATCGTCCGATTGATCAACGCTGCCGGTGTAAATTGTTATCATTGTGCTGGCGAAGAAATTTGGTGTAAAAGCGTAGCTGCCTCCGCCACCGAAGCCGAAGTAGTTTGACTTGGGCCGATAAAGCGGCGTATCCATTTCATAGTCGTTGGAACTGAAATTCTGATACTCCAAACGTCCGTTCAATCGCACTTTTTCGTTAACCGGGTACCCGATTCCGCCGTGCCACAGGAACTCGTTGCGGCCCGATCTTTCTGCTTCGTCAACCAGATCCGAACCGGCGCTGGCATCCTGTACCTTGCCCTTGCCCCGCATCAACAATGCGATACCGGTCATCAGCGTCATGCGATCGGTGTAAGAAATATTGGTGCGAAACACCATGGCAGAACCTGCCTGGAAAACCTCGACGTCTCCAACTTTGTCCTTCATGTACATGGTGAACGAACCGTCGGCCAAGAATGCTACCTTATCCTTCTGATAGCCTAATCCTGCCATTGCCGAAATCTCATCGCCAAACTTGTATTTTTCGGCGTCGTCCTTGCGCGCTTGGAATTTGCCCTTCAGCATATAGCCTGCGCCCAAATGGAAAGCCAGATTACCAGCCTTAGGATGCACCATCCCTTGTGTGCCAATATCCAGCCCTTGACCAAATCGCCGCACGAGGAATTTGCGCGAATTATCCGCCACAGAGTATGCAACTGTGTACTCTTCTTCATCCAACTTCGTCTTGCCGGTCGGCAAGTTTGCCATCGCGGTTAACGAAGTCAGTCCGGCTTTCGAGAAGAATGTCGCGGCAATTCGCGTATCGTTCATTGACGATAGCTTCAAGTCATCGACGAGAACATCGGACTCAAACTTGGCATTCGCCATCGTTCCGTCGAGTTCGAATAAGAAGCGATCGCTGGTCTGAAGTGCCGCACTAAGTCCAAAAACTCCCTCTTTAAGCTTGTGCTCGCCGCCTGTGTCAAACTTCGTCTTCCACGAATTGAGCAGGTAGAAAATTGTCGCTTGTGAGGATTTCGGCGAATCCGCAATCGCTATTTGCGCTGTCATTACCAACACAGTCAATGTGATGATTATCTTCTTCATTCTTCCGCTCCTTACCTGATCGTCCCGGAGACGGTTGCGGTGCCTGTGCTATTGTCCTGCGGTTGATCTTGCGTACGCGGATCTACCGTGGTCGGGCTCGTGATGTTGATGATGTTTATTACCGGGTCGAAGACCAACCCATTGTCCTGCGTAAATGTCGCGATGATCTTGGTATCAAAAGTATTGATCGGACCCGAGTTGTTAGCAATCAGCGTGGCATCGGTGGAGAATTGACGTGCCAAATTAAACTTCGGATCAAGACTCATCGCACGATCAAACATACTCTTGGCTTTAACAAATTCTCCGTTGTCATACAGCTCGATACCCTGACTGAATGCCAGGAATGCTTCATAATTCTCCGTTGCTACTTTCTTCAGCGACTGCCGGCGACTACCCTTGATTTCAATCCCCAGACTGTCTACTACCGAAAGAACCATGTCCTTCTGCATCTTCATCGCATCTTTTAACTTTGCGTCCTTGCCGTACGTTGGCGTGAAGGCCGCATCTGCTGTGCTGACCAGCGCCGAATTTAACGTGAAAGAACTCTCATTCGGCTTATCAACGCTGGCATTAACCAGATTACCGGCCCGTACCAGCTTGCCAAGTCGTGGCGCGGAGTTCTTCTCCGAAAATCCCTCTTCGGCTAATTCCAATTCCTTAATGAGATACTTAAACTCCAAACGCTCCACGACCTGCAACTCCGGAATCGATGACAGATCATACCAGGTTACTGTCTGCAGTCCCGTGGCGAGCGAACGCGTCGTCTCGTCGGAATTGCTGTGGACAGCGAACGGCAGCACACCGACCGTGTTCTGTCCCGGAGCTTCTTTCGAAATTGCATCTTCCTGTTTTACCGCCTGTGACACTTGAAGCCGGAGATTTTCGTTCTGCACGAATAGCAGCCGTCCCCGGATTGCTTCCGCTGACTTTGATTTGCTGTCCTTTGCAAGGTAACTGCGATAGTTCTTCTCGGCTCCGGCAAAGTCGCCCTTGTTTTCCGCGATCATGCCAAGATAGAGCGCGATGGTGCCATCATTTGGCAACCCCTTTTGGGCTTCAATCAAGAAGGTCTCGGCTTTGGCGAAATCGCCCTTGTGGTAATAGGCTCTACCGAGCGACCTCATCGTCTTGGAGTCAGTGGGTTTTTCCTTCAACGCCGTTTCGAGGTGATCAATTGCCAACTGGTAATTTCGTTCCTCAAGTGCGCGGTCGCCTTGACTTAGACTGCTCTGACTGCATCCAGCAGCGAGAAACAGGGCAAAGATCACCAGCGCGGCAACAAGTGCCTTGCAGCTAATCATAATTCTCCCATTGCTAAAATTGGATTTTGTGCCATCTGACCGGTCGGAGGACATTATCCGAAGCGTACCGACCGGCGCGCATTCCGATTAAGCGGAGGATAACTTTGCTTACAAACAAAAGCAAGGCTAAAACTTCGACCGACTTAGTCGATGGAGTGCCGACGTTCGCCGAGGAACTGCACGTGGACAGTGTCAACTTCATCGAGAACAGGAGAAATTCAGACTCAATTCTACTGCCCGAGCCTGCGCGAGAGTGGGGGAAATCAATTGACTAATTAATAAAATGCTATATATACAATAAGGTCATAAACCATTACTGCCGAGCAACAACGATGTCTTTTGGCATCGATAATTTCTGCGCTACGCACATGTGCCGATTGGAGGAGAGCATGTTTATTGGACGCTTTTGCTCGTCGCTTCTGATTACTTCGTTTTTGGCATTCACTGCCACAGCTTCAGGAGCTTCTGACGACGCGAAATTTGGACCCAACCTACTTAGAACCGACAAGAACGTCGCTGTCTATCACCAAAACGAGCAGGGTGTTCCAACCTTTGTAAAGGGAGAGCTATCGTCACCAGTAGCTCGCGGCTCCGAACTGCCCCGGACAATCGAATTTCTCGAACAACATCGCGGTGCTTTTCGCATTGAGAACCCCGCGGAAGAAATAGTGCTGCGAAAAGTCGATGTTGATCTCAACGGCCAGAGCCACCTGCGCCTCGATCAATTTTATCGCGGCCTGAAGGTAATGGGCGGAGAACTCATTGCGCATTTCACGCCTCATGGCGTCTTGCGCCAGATCAATGGCCATACTGAAGCCGATCTTGAACTCGATGTCACCGCGTCGATCGCTGCTAATATCGCCACTCAAAACGCATTAGAAGATCTCAAGTCCTTCTTCGGCGCTGGCAATCCGGCGGAAGCCGAACTGGTCATTTTCCCATGGGAGGGAACCACCTACCTTAGTTACCGTCTGTTTATATATTCCGACACGCCGATGGGGCGCTGGGAATATTTCGTCGATGCCAAAACCGGCGCGATCATCTTTAAAGCTAATCGCATCATGGATACCGATGCCATCGGCACCGGCATCAATGTCATGGGTCAGACCCGTAACCACCTTGATGTTGATTTCACCGGTTCGACCTATCAGATGAAGAACAATACTCGCCAGATTACGAACAACCCGCACGGACATGACGGCGCGATGCCGACAGGCAACTATCTGCAGACTAATATCGCCTCTTCAACCCTTCCAGGTACAATTGCGACAGATGCCGACAATAACTGGAATGCCGGCGGTTCGCAGGCAGCCGCTGTCGACGGGAACGTATACTCTGCGCTTGTTTATGATTGGTGGTTGAGTGAGTTCAATCGGAACAGCTACACCAATACTGGTACTTCGATGCTGACCATCGTAAACTACAGCGGCGAAGGCAATAACAACGCCTACTGGGATGGCAGCCGCATCGTGATCTGGTCAGCCGGCACCGGTTGGCGCTCGCTTGCCGGCTGTCCCGATGTCATCGCCCACGAATGGGGACACGCTTTCACCGAAAACGGCTCCAATCTCGTCTACCAAAAAGAGTCAGGCGCGCTGAACGAATCATTCTCTGATATGATGGGTGCCGCCTTCGAATTCGCCTACGACAGCCTCGACACACCGGATTGGCTAATGGGAGAAAACGGCCAGCTTTCTGGCGCCGGGTTCCGCTCCATGTCCGATCCTCATCAGTATGGCGACCCCGACTTTTACGGAACCTCGGATCCGAACTGGATCGACGTTGTTGGTTGCACTCCAAGCTCATTCAATGACTATTGCGGTGTGCACACAAATTCGGGCGTCGGCAACAAGTGGTACTACCTGCTTTCCGACGGCGGAACCCATCACAGCATTACCGTCACCGGTATCGGCTACGACAACGCCATTAAAATCGCTGCGCGCGCCAACTTGTTCTACTGGACGTCTGGTATCACATACTACAACGCCGCGTTGGCTTCTGTCACCGCCGCCGAAGACCTCGACTCGACGGGCGCATGGTCCACGCAGGTTGCCAAAGCTTGGAATGCTGTCGGCGTAATGATCCCGTTAGCTTCGCTTAGCTTTGCTTATCCGAATGGCGTTCCGGAACTGCTTGCTCCAAACGATCCGACCTCCTTCGAGGTGCAGATTTCCGGAAGTCTCGGCGGTGTATTAGTACCGAATACAGTAAAGTTGATCTATCGAGTTGACGGCGGTTTCTGGACCGAAACGGCAACCACACTGATCTCTGGCAGTCTGTACGAAGCCACCATTCCGTCAGCAGACTGTATGAACATTGTCGATTTCTACATTTCTGCCCAGGAACAGACCAATGGCACATTCAGCAACCCGTCCCCAACGTCTCCGTTCTCGGCGATAGTCGCAAGCAATGCGAATGTGCCGTTCTCGGACAATTTTGAAACCAACCTGGGATGGACCGTCTCCAGTACGGCTACTGCCGGGCTCTGGAATCGCGGTTTGCCCTTGGGCGGGGGATCGCGCGGCGACCCGCCGACCGATTACGATGGTTCGGGGCAATGCTATGTAACCGACCGCAATGCAGGCGATACCGACGTCGATGGCGGAACAACCACATTGTACTCACCGACGTTCGATCTTACCTCGGGCGATGCGCGCGTCAGCTATGCTCGCTGGTACTCGAATACTTTTGGCGCTGATCCGAACAATGATGTTTTCAACGTCTATATCTCTAACAATAACGGCGGGAGCTGGACCTTGGTTGAGACCGTCGGTCCGGTGAATCAAGCCAGCGGTGGCTGGATCGAATTCTCCTTCCTGGTCAGCCAATTCGTCACTCCGACTGCCCAGATGAAGATGCGTTTTGAGGCATCCGATCTTAACAGCGGTTCCGTTGTTGAAGCCGGAATCGACGCCTTCGCTGTAACGCAATATGAATGCACTTCGACAACATTGCAGATTACGTCGTCATCGCTCCCGAACTGGACTGCCGGAGTACCATATACCCAACAGCTTCTGGCTGTCAACGGTCAGGGTGTCTTGACATGGTTGGACGGCAACAGCGGGCTTAGCGGAACCGGTCTGTCACTTTCGTCGTCCGGTCTGATTACCGGTACCCCGATTTTTCCGGGTCCAATCAGCTTCCTGGCGCAGGTGATCGATGAAGCCTCTGCCTTCGATAATCAGAGCATCACCTTCACGGTAAATGCATCGCTTAATATCACGACAGCCAGCCTTCCTGAATGGACCGTGGGCCGGCCCTACACGCAATCCTTGTCGGTTACCGGCGGCACTGGCATCATTTCTTGGAGTGACTTGAATGGCAATCTGACCGGATCCGGGATCGCGCTTTCTGCTCTTGGCGTCCTTTCTGGAACGCCTACAGTTAGTGGACCATTGAGCTTCATCGCGCGAGTTGATGATCAGGTTGGTGGAAATTTTGAGAAGTCTCTTCAGGTTCAACTCAATCCGGCCGTGGATATTGTTACGTCATCTCTGCCGACCGCTGTCCAAACCGAAGCCTATTCGCAACAATTAGTATCACAACATGGTACCGGCACCAAAACTTGGACAGACAAGAACAACAATCTGTCCGGTTCCGGATTGACGCTCTCGACTTCAGGGTTGTTGTCGGGAACTCCGAACGCGGTGACGACTCTTAACTTCACAGCCCGCATCGTCGATGTTACAGGCAGTAGTGATGAACAGGCATTGAGCCTGGTCGTCGCACCACCATATGTCTGTGGCGATGCTGACGGCAGCGATGATGTCACAATCTCCGACGCGGTCTACTTGATCAACTTCGTTTTCAATGGCGGACCGACACCGGATCCGTTGCTGGCAGGAGACGCTGATTGCAGTTCGACGATCACAATTTCGGATGCCGTCTATCTCATCAATTTCATATTCAACGGCGGTCCAACGCCTTGCGCAGCTTGTAGCTAATCTGTAATCTTGGGATTAATGCAACGCCCGCTCTGGAGGATCACTCCGGAGCGGGCGTTTTCTTGGCCGCAACACTTTTGAAATAGCGACCAGTGAAGGCTTGGACTCCACTGGCCGCTGTGCCCCCCGCTCACATCATTTCTGCCTTCTACCAGGGCCCCTTTGAGCGGTCTACCTGTCGAAGTGAACGGCAGATTATGATGCTGAAGGGCCAACCCATCAGGCAGACAGGCTAGAAAGCCTGTGCTCCCTCTCAGACACACGGAATTTTCACATTTCTAACTACTCGAATCTCGAAAGACCTGCCCGAACATAGGATCCGAATAGTCTTGGATATCAAAGTAATTTTTGTCCGATTTCGACGACAAAAATTATTCCCACGTTGTACAAGATGCCCACTGCATGGCAATCTGTCAATAGTGACGTCTACGACTTAATCAGGCAAGGAGTACGTATGATCTGTACGCAGTAAGTTTAGAGGGACTTGAGGAAAGTAGCTAAGTTTATGTCTTGATTGGCGATTCCCAATTTTATCCGGATCCGCTGGCGGAACTTCTCAACCGTCCGAGTTGACAAGTTTAGCGAATCAGCAATTTGCTTCGTTTGAAAATCGGCACGAATCAAGTTACAAATCTCGATTTCCCGCGGGGTAAGACTCGCGGCCTTCTTGTTCAAGTTGCTCGCGAAAGGAGATGTCAATTCCGTTACCAAAGATTCTATATGATCGACATAAGTACGATCCTTGGCCGATGCACCCTTTCGAAAACGAGCGATGGCCGGAAGAATCAGCTTCTCAACGTTGGCATTGACTTGAGCCTTAACCTCTTCAACTTCCTGCCGGATCTGCGAGAGAACTTCGCGCATTGCAATGTTCTTCTCCGTGAGCGCGACGTGCTCCAAACCTAGTTCTTCGTTCAGTTGTTTGAGTTCCCGTTCCATCCGCTTTCTTTCAGTAACATTTCGTACGATCGCAAGACACTCGTCACCACTGCAACGAACAAAACGCCCCTCGAATTCAGCAGTCGTACCACTCGGTAGATCGAGTTTGTATTCCAATAGCTCTTTTGTGCCTTCCGAAATCGCCCGGTTAACGGCCAACATCAACTGATCCGATAGGGGCGGCGACATGGATTCGGTAATATGAGAACCAACCACTTTATCGGCAGGCACCAACAAATCGCCTTGGTATCCTCCCGTAAATTCCCGGTAATAGCCGGCGCGGTCGATTACGAAAACCAGGTCAGGCATTCCCTGCAAGATTGCCGCATTACGTGCCTGACTTGCTACAAGAGCCGTTTGCATCTGATGGCGTTCAGTGATGTCGCGGGCAGCGGCATAAATTCGCGTACCTACCGGTTTGGACCTCCACTCAATCCAACGGTAACTGCCATCTTTGCAGCGGTAACGGTTCACGAAATTTAAGATTTCTTCTTGGCTTTCGAGCTTCGACGTCGCTTGAAGCGTTTCTTGCAGATCGTCGGGATGAACCAGTTCCAGGAAAGAACTGCCCTCCAGCTCGGCAATGGGGTAACCGAGCACCCGCTCCCATTCAGGATTGAGTCGGATAAACTGGCCGTCAGTACTCGCGATGCACAACATCTCAAGGCTTGAAGAGAAATAACGATCGAGTTCTTCACTCTTTTTCGCCAACGATTCCTCAATCTGTCGAAGTTGCGTGATGTCAACATTGCATCCAACCCAGCGGGTCGGCATACCGGATGCATCTTCGAAAATTCCGCCCCGAGTCATAATCCACCGCCAACTGCCATCCTTGTGCCGTAACCGATGCTCAATTACATATTGAGTTGTCTTTCCCGCGCGATGATCGGCCATGGCCTTCTCGATCTTTTCGGCGTCATCTGGATGCCAGAGCCGCTTCCAAGCACCGTAGGTGTTCTCGATCTCGTGATCTTCGTATCCAAGCATGGTTTTCCACTCGGGTGCATAATAGACTCGATCGTTAACCATATCCCAATCCCACAACCCGGCTCCGGTTCCAATCAGCGCTAAACTCATGCGCAATTCGCTCTCGCGCAGCTTCTCTTCCGTCCGCTTTAACTCTGTTACATCTGTGCCAATGGCAATGGCCATAAGCTCGCCGGTGTCTTCAAACACAAATGATGAATTTGACCAGAGAATCGTCCTGATTTCACCGGACTTGGTAAGTATCGGTCCTTCATACCGATCGTGAGGATGCGTGCGGACCCACTCCGAGAATTCCTTCAGTCCCTCATGTCGGAATTCCTCCGGCAGGAAGATTTCTGGCCACGATCTACCTACAACTTCCTCGAATTTGTAGCCGGTTACGGCTTCGCACTCCGCATTGAATACGGTGATCCTTGCATACGAGTCGAGGCAAATGATGAGTGTATTGGCGGTTTGGAGTATAGAAGAAGAGAAGTTCCGCTCGCGCTGCAGCTGCTGCGTCGCTCGAACCCGATCATCAATATCGGTCGATTCCAAAAGCGCGGAAGTACATGTTCCGTCTGAATTGACGATTGGTTGAATCGATGTAATGAACCATTTGGGCGCGCCTTTGATATGGGTCAAAGCTTCAAGCGATACACCTTGGCGATTTTCGATCACCCGCCGAACCGACGCCAACTGCCTGTCGGCTATCTCCGCGGGGAATAGTTCGGTCATGTGCTTGCCGGCATAGTCATCTGGTTTACCACCCAGTTCCCGAGCTGCTACCGGATTGAGGAATAGGAAGTACCCCTCATGGTTGATCGAATAGATCGCATTGCGTGCGTTTTCCACCAGGACACGATAACGCTCCTCGCTTGCGCGGAGTGATTCTTCGGCTTTCCGGCGAACCTCAATCTCCTCGATCAGGATTTCGCGAGCGCGGTCATGTGCCGAAGTCTCCCGCCAAAATTTCTGTTTCAAACTGTTGATGGATCGCTGTTGCTCCTTGCGCACATTCTGCAGATCAGTAACATCACGACAGAGATAGAGCACAGCCACAATATCATCGCCTTGTCGAAGCGGCGACATGGCGACCGACCACCATTGATCAGAGAAGTTCGGGTCCGACCGCTTAAGTTCAATCCTCTCTTGACTGCCGGTATCGTAAACGTGGTGAAGCTTTTCCGCCAGTTGTCCGTGAAATTCGCTGGCTGTGAAGTCGTACACCGTACACTTTAGCACGTCCTCAACTTCGGCGCCGTCTTCTGTGCGGTTGATGAAAAGAATCTGCCCGTTGCGATCAACTATCAGATATATGTCTGGAAGCGACTTGACTAATGTTGACCAATCGAGGCCGAAGATTTTCGCCGAATTGCGTAAACGATCCACAGAACCAGACCCCTCGTCGCGATGCATAAGGAATTTGCTTCGACTCCCGTTGGCAGGTAGGCTGGGAATCATAATCTATCAGGGGCGAAGCAAACGATACGTAATCAAGATAGCCGAGATTTCGATTCTGTCAATGCAAAGTCTAGCCCGCGCAGGAACTATGAATTTTCCCATTGCCTGGAAAAATGGGGTGGATGATGGGATTTGAACCCACGACCCTCAGAGCCACAATCTGATGCTCTAACCAGCTGAGCTACACCCACCGTGGGGATGCAATATATACGTCAGCGGCGGGGAAGCAAGCCAGAAATAACAGCTCGGGTTCAGTCAGTTTTCAGCGAGAATGGCGTAAAATCAGTTTTGTAGTCATAATAGTCTTCACGCTCGACCTTCTTGAGGAACCGGACAATCTTGTAGGTAAATGGCGTTGCGACAGCCTCCCATAGCACCTTCAACGCGTAGTTGCCCAGCATCACACTTATAACCTGATCATTCGTCCATACGCCCCAAAACGCCACCGGGTAGAAAATCGCGCTGTCGATGGCAGTACCCACAATCGTCGATCCGATCGTGCGAGTGAACAAGAACCGTCCCTTAGTCCACAGCTTCATCTTCGCCAGGACAAAAGAATTGGAGAATTCTCCCACCCAGTAAGCCGAAATCGAAGCCAAGATTATTCTCGGCGTCGTCGAAAACACACTCTCCAACGCCTCCTGACCACTCCATCCTTCAGCCGCCGGCAATGCCAGAACCACCCACGACATCAGCGAAGCGAACGCCAGTGCTCCGAATCCGGCCCAGACCACCTTACGGGCGCGGGCATAACCGTAGACTTCTGTAAGAATATCGCCAAAGAGGTAACTGATCGGGAAGAAGAGAATACCGGCTCCAAATGAATACCCTTGAAATGTCCAGATTTTAGCCGGACCGATCAGGTTGGAGCACAGCAATACCGTCACGAACAACGCCATGATCAGATCATAGTATCGATAGTGCCGATGCGGCGATTCGGGCTTCTGTGGCAGGGAATCTGTCATTGGTTCCTTTATCCTGGATGCAATTAGTCGATTTGCCCGCTTTGCGCAAGCCCGTTTTATTACAGCTTGACTCAACTCGAATCTCGATTATCTTATTTAAACAAACACTCTAGTCAATCCAGTCTTACTGCCGGATTGCGACAACCATAGGGAAAATTATGAAGAAACTGCCATTGTTGCTTGCTTCGCTCGTCGCTCTGCTTTGTTGGACAACTTTCATCAGTGCGGACAGTGACAAACCGACCCCAAACACCAAACAGCCAACATATGCCTGGGAAGAAGAAAATTACCTACCGATCGGCTTGACCGATGAAGAAAAAACCCGTCTTCACGAAATCGGAATGAACTACCAGCGTACTGCTCCTCCTCCCGGAGTGATGCGCGCCTGCTCGGAGTGGGAGCACTGCGAACGGGTTATAATTCGCTGGCCATTGGGTCTGCCAGTCAATCTGATCGCCGAAATGTCGCAGGATATCAAAGTCGTCACCCTTGTCGCTAACTCCTCGGCACAGACATCAGCTACCAGCACATACCTTTCCGGCGGCGTGAACATGGCCAATGTCGAATTTGTAACTGCCGCCACTAACTCCATTTGGACGCGCGATTACGGCCCGTGGGCAATTTTCGATTCTTCCGGCAACATCGGTTTCGTCGACAACCAGTACAATCGCCCGCGCCCCTTGGATGATGTCGTCCCGCAGATTCTCGGTTCGGCCTGGAGTATTCCGGTCTATGCATTGCCGGTCATCCATACCGGCGGCAACCACATGTCAAACGGCACCGGCACGTCGATGTCTGAACGCTTAGTATATGATGAGAACCCATCCCTTTCGCCGCTGCAGATTCAAGATTATTTCTACCAATATCTCGGCAACGCATACACGGTACTCGAATACGTCGATAACTCCGGGATTCACCACATCGATTGTTTCGCGAAGTTTCTCAATCCCAACACCATCTTGGTCGAAACCGTACCACCCAGCGATCCTGGCTATGCCGCTCACAACACGCGTATCGCCCAGCTCGAAGCAACAATCGGCCCGTGGGGCATTCCTTACAAGATCGTCAGAGTCTATTGTCCGGCCGGTACGGCATATACCAACTCCCTGATTCTCAACAAGAAGGTGCTGGTGCCGACGTTCAGTAACTCTTGGGATGATTCCGCACTTCAGGTCTATCGCGATGCGATGCCCGGCTACGAAGTCCTCGGCTTTACCGGATCCTGGCTCTCCGACGATGCCATCCATTGCCGCGCCCGCGGAATTCCGGATCGCAAATCGATTTTCATCGGCCATGTCCCGCTGCCTGATTCCGCCGGAACGCAGGATCCTTACCCGGTTAACGCCTTTATTTATGCCCATTCCGACGGCGCACTGATCTCCGACTCACTGAAAATCTATTATAGCGTCAACAACGGGCCTTATCAGTCGGCGCCGCTCTTCGCGACCACATACCCCGATTCGTTCGCAGGCGCGATTCCGGCGCAAGTCTCGGGCAGTACAGTCCGCTATTTCCTAAGTGCCGCCGATGATTCCGGCCGCTTAGCGACCGATCCCTACATCGGCAAGGACTGGGCATATACCTTCAATGTCCAGGATGCCAACATTGCGCCCAGCATCACTTCGCCCGACTCCTTCATGGTGCGGGCCGGTTCGGTCTTCGGCTACACGCCGACCTTTACCGATCCGGACGATCTCGTCCACACCATCACCTATGCCAATCTTCCGGTATGGCTGACCGAGACCAACGACACGGTTTCAGGCACGACTCCGGGCATCGTCTTCAATATCACTTTCGATGTCACGGTTGATGATGGCTTGGCAGCCGATACGCAAACGGTCCGGGTGGTCAGTTATCTCTGCGGTGATGCCGACGGCAACGGCACGGTCACGATTTCCGACGCCGTCTATCTGATCGCCTACATCTTCTCGGGCGGACCCGCACCGGGAATGGTCGCGCAGGGCGATGGCGACTGCAACGGCAACATCACGATTTCCGACGCCGTCCTTTTAATTGCATATATCTTCTCCGGCGGGCCGGCGCCTTGCGCTAGCTGCCCGTAATGTAAAAATCTTGTGTCGCAGATGTTCACATCTGCGGCACTTTGTTTGAAACATCGTGGTGCCCGCAGTACTGACTAAATCGACCATAGAGCGGCTCAAGATCGTCGCAAGGGAGATCCGTCGTTAGAAGTGATCACCTGATGTGCGTCAGGCACCCTCGCCCGCCCTTCTTTGCATGCCAATTTGTTGTGGAATCAGGATTGCCCCCTCACCCCACCTCCGCCATCAACTTCTCCAAATCCAGCGGCCGCGTATACATCACCAACTCGCCGTCAGCATCCTTTGGCCACTTGTCGCGCGGCAGATCACAATAGATTTCGATTCCATTTTGGTCGGGGTCGCGAAGATATATCGCATGACTCACGCCGTGATCCGAGGCGCCCTCGATTGGCCACTTATGGTCAATTAACCGCTTTAAGCTGCGTGCCAACTCCAGTCGATTCGGAACCAGAATCGCGAAATGAAATAGACCTGTTGTCCCGTGCGGGGCAGGGGAGCCGCCGGCGCTTTCCCAGGTATTCAGGCCGATGTGGTGGTGATAACCCCCGGCAGAAAGAAACGCCGCTTGTGTCCCCAGGCGGGTCGTAAGCGCAAATCCCAGAACATTTGCGTAGAACATCACGGCCCGCTCGAGATCTGCAACTTTGAGATGGACATGTCCGATTCGTGTTTCTGGATGCATCGAAGTACCTCGTCCTTTAGTAATCCGTCGCTGCAGATCCCGCGCTTACATCCGGTTGTCTTAGCCTGTTGGGTCTGAATACTTCAGTGACCACAGCGGCGAGTATCAGAGATAATCGCGACTTCTACATTCCTTGTAGTTGACTGGAAGGTCCCAATCACTTTCAAGTCAGCCGCGAAACTCCGAAACTCACCGTCGTGGCACCGAGAGTGGGGCTAACGCTTGGCGAGCGTCTCAATGGGTACAGTCAACGAACCGTTTTCCATCGAGATGTCTTTGAGCTTAGTCGTATCCGCCGGAACAACTTGCTGCATTCTCTGGATCGGCGGCATCAGGGTGTCGATATTCGGCTCTTCGAAGTCCGGCTTTTTGGCTTTGCCGGCCGCAAATAATACCTTCAGGAAACTGCGCTTGGAATCATGTTTCCACTTTTTGTACCACGGCTTGATCTTCGCCAGCAGATCCGAGTGCCACTGCACGCGCGCCTGCTCGTCAGAGAGATCGGTCCTTACGGTCGTCAGCGTCATGTTCGTATCGGAGAACATGGCGTCGATTTCCGTCAAAACGGAATCTCTCTCGCGAATACCGGTAAGAAGTTCCGCCTCGCGCTTTGAGCAGTCATCCTGCAAGGTGTTGAACTCCTTCGTCAGGCTCTTCAACTCTTTCGACAGGTTTGCCGCTCTGTTCTTGGCGTTCTGATAGTCCTGCGATACGCTGTCGGCGACGAAATTGGCCGAATGCATATTCTCCATGGCAAGATTCAGACTATCGGTCTTCGCACTGATCTGATTCTGCAGTGTCCTGATCGAGTCGGCTTGAGCGGCTACTTGCATCAACGATGCTTGATACGCCGACTCCATCTGCTTGTCGGTGCAGCCGACGGCGAATGCCAATATCGCCACTCCAGCGACCGCCAGTGCTGTAATTCTCTTCCTCATGTTTACCTCCTATGGGTAGAGACTTCTGTGCTCTTTCTCATCTATTAGTGAATTTCGTACTTTTATTATCTTGGCCGAAAAGTACGTAGGATTCTGCGAGTAAAAGTGCCTGCTTCTGTCATCGCTGGGAACTGAACTGCAACAAGAGCCAGTTCTAAGTCACCGCAGCAATGTCCGACATTGAGTACAAATCTTCTACCATTTTGAAGCCCAAGTGTTCCGAAACAAACGCAGGAAAGAAGCTAAGTCGTAGTGGAAGAATGTGTTAGAAGCGTATTTTTTATGAAGGACAACCGCGAATCTCCGCAGTCAGGCACAAATTCTGTTGGTGTCCCGACTGTGGTTTTGACATCCACAGTCGGTCTCGTCCATACTGACTAATCAGGGATCTCTGCCTCGACAAGTTGCGCCAAAAGCGTCAACGATTCCTGCCAACCGAGATAACAAGCCTCGGCCGGTATCACGTCCGGAATCCCGTTCTGCTCAATCTCCATCTCCGTCCCGCAGAACACCTTCTTCAAAGCGATCGTCGTCTGCATTTCTCCGGCCAAATTCGGGTCGTCGAATTTGTCCGAGTATCTGATCTTCTCGCCCGGTACCAATTCAAGATACTTCCCGCCAAAAGAGTGGCTCTTGCCGGTCGAAAAATTCGAGAACGACATCTTGTAAGTACCGCCAACTTTGGTGTCCATGTGATGAACCTTGCAGGTGAACCCATGCGGTGGCAGCCACTTGGCTATCGCATCGGCATCAAGAAACGCTTTGTATAGCTTTTCGGGTGTCGTTTTCAGCACGCGATGAAATCTGACTGTGTTCGGCATCAATAGCTCCTTTCAGTAAGTCTGTCCTGATTGTTATTACATGTACGGACAGACCACAACCAAGTTGGCAGCGACAATTCTATCCAATTTGAACTACGTTGTGGAGTCGTTGGCGGCGTGAGCCACTGCCGAGGGCGACACTCGGCTGACAATCGCTGGAGCTTCGTGAATCAATCCATCGTCCTCGAGAGCCGCTACCATGAAGAGCGCAAAGTCGGTTCGCCGGGTAATATTACTGGCAAGAATCGGATCACCGATGTGCCGGCTCCATACCGGAAGACCCTGGCTTTCACCTTCCTCAAGATCACTGCCGCGCACGACCGTCCAGCGGGTATCGCTGGCGAAGATGCGTCGGCACGCCTCAACCTGGTCGTCGATATCCGCAAAGCGGGTCAATCGCCCGATCCAACGGAACACCTGCACGAGCAGTTTGAAATACCCCGGGTAGACGTCCTGGCCATCATTCGTGATGTGCCAACCACACGAGAAGACCAGCCGCGCATCTGGAGCCGCAAAATCGAGCACTGCTTGCGCCGTTCCGGTTGAGTACTGCTGCATACCCCAAGGCACAAGTACGACGAGAACACCGCCGCAACTGGCAAGCGCCTTCTTGATGATCTCGCGGTCTTTTGTTGCGCCAGTCATGATCGTGATGCGGTCTTTGAACGAGTCAAGCTTGCCGACACTCTTGGCGCGACAAACGCCAATGACTTCATACCCGCAGTCAAGTGCGTGCTGAACCATGTACCGGCCAAGTTTCCCTGATGCGCCAATGATGCAGACTTTCATACGCTAAGAAATAACGGAAATCACGTTGGCTGAAGCAAGCGGACAGAATTAGCAGTTTGTCGGGAGCTTCCCAGTGTCCTGTCCGCCGTGGCAGAAATCGCCGAAACTCGACACGAGCCAAATTCAAACACCCCCGACAGGATTCGAACCTGTTACCATCCCGATGGAATCGGGATGCTGGATCAATGAAACACACTCGACAGGATTCGACCCTGTTATCATCCCGATGGAATCGGGATGCTCGATCAATGAAATACACCCCCGACAGGATTCGAACCTGTTACCCTCTGCTTAGAAGGCAGATGCTCTATCCGAATGAGCTACGGGGGCGTGAACTGTCCAATACTACGTCCGTCAATCAAATGTGTCAATCTAAACTTTGACCCCAAACATACAGCGTCGCATACAACGCAAACGAGGGGTAGGGATTGATCCCCGGAAACTCCGGCAGATGCACCAAGTGTAACTCCACATCCCGATATCGAAATGCCACCTTTGGCGCCGCCACCAATACCGCCGACTCGGCGACGGACCGGCTGTCATAAATTCCGCACAGCACGCCAATTGACAGGCCTTTGACGATTCGATACCCGTAGCCGAACGTCACATACTTGGCGGCACGACGGTATGAGTCCTCCATGATTCCGGCTTCGATGTAGTAGCGGCTGCGTTGCTTCTCGTGAATCGTGAAAGTCGCGCCGATGCCGGGATTGCGCTCGTTAAATCGATATCCGGTTACATCGCGGCGATCAAGATGATATGACAGCCCGTAGAGGTTGATACCAAGCTCAGCTGAATCGGAGATTGCCGGTAGCGCTATGGTGGCAATTAGCGCCAATAGGAAAACCACCTTCAATCGTATGTGCAGACCTTTTGAATTCATATTGGACTTCTGCGGAAAAATGGTCGGGGTGATAGGATTTGAACCTACGACATCTTGCTCCCAAAGCAAGCGCGCTACCAAGCTGCGCCACACCCCGATTAAGCGTGCCTTCTATTTAATCTGCCGGAAGCCCTTAAGTCAAGGACTAAACGAGCCGACGAACAACTGCGAATCAGTCAATTTTCCCTTCGCACTCCAGCCGTGCTTCTATTATCATTCCACGAGAATGACTGTTTCGATAGTTTTCGGGGAGTGAGGAGTGCTATGGCTGATGAAGTAACGCGCGAAGAGATGGAAGTTGATGTCCTGCTGGTCGGTGCCGGTCCCGCCAATCTGGCTTGCGCCTGGCGGCTGATGGACTTGATCGAAAAAGACACTGCTGCCGGCGGCACCCTCGGCGAGGCCGTCATCATGGTAATCGAAAAGGCCGCCCACGTCGGCGCGCACTCAATTTCCGGCGCTGTCCTCGATCCCGTCGCTCTCAACGAATTGATTCCGAATCATCAAGAACTCGGCTCGCCGGTCAAGACGAAAATCTCCAGCGATGCCATGCTCTATCTCACAAGCAAAGGCAAGTTCTTTGTCCCGTGGGTACCATCGTCAATGCACCACGACGGCTGTTACGCAATATCATTAAACGAGCTTTCGTCCTGGATGGGCGCCCAACTTGAAGCCCGCGGCTGCCAGATCTTCCCCGGTACCGGCGGCGCCAAGTTGCTCCTTGACGGCAATCAGGTTGTCGGTGTTCAGACTGACGACAAAGGCATCAGCAAAGAAGGCCATCGCAAAGCCAATTTCGAGCCGGGAATGAACCTTCGCTCCAAAGTGACAGTATTCGGCGAAGGTGTCCGCGGATCACTCGCCAAAGAGCTGATTAAAAAGCTCAAACTCGATGAGGGCCGCAATCCACAGAATTACACCACTGGTGTCAAAGAACTCTGGGAATTTCCCGCCGGAACGCTTACACCGGGGCGGGTCCATCACACCATGGGATATCCCCTCGACATGCAGACCTTCGGCGGCGGATTCATCTACAACCTCTCCGACACGCTGATGTCGATTGGCCTCATCGTCGGACTCAACTACCGCAATCCGTTTACCGAGCCGCAGGCGCTCTTCTCCAAGATGAAGTCGCATCCATTCATTTCTGATATCCTTTCGAAAGGGAAGATGCTTCGCTACGGCGCCAAAGCCATCCCCGAAGGCGGTTACTGGTCGATTCCCAAAAACTATGGCGACGGATTTCTCATTGTCGGCGACTCGACGGCGTTCCTAAACCCTGCTCGCCTGAAGGGCATCCATCTCGCCATGAAATCAGGTATGCTCGCGGCGGAGACGATTTTCGAATCGCTAAAGAAGGGTGATAATACCGAGAAATCGCTTTCAGAATATGACCGCAAGTGGCGCTCGTCTTACATCTACAATGAACTGTACAGCCAGCGCAACTTCCATTACATGTTCGAGAATGGCCCACTCTCGGCCCCGGGTTTTGTGTTGAAGCATCTCTTCACCGGTTTCACCGCCATGCCGAAGATGCACGAAGACCACCTCAATATGCGCAAGCTCAAGGTCCATTTCACCGGCACTCCGCCAACTCCTGACCAGTGGCGACCCAAACCAGATGGCAAACTCATCTTCAACAAGCTCGATTCTGTGTACTACTCCGGTACGAATCACGACGAAGACCAGCCTTCCCACCTGCAGGTTTCCGACACGAATATCTGCGCCACAATCTGTGTCGAGGAATACGGCAACCCCTGCCAGTATTTCTGCCCGGCACAGGTCTATGAAATGGAAGAAGTCGGCAATGGCAAGAAGCTGAAGATCAATGCCTCTAACTGTGTGCACTGTAAGACATGTGACATTGCTGATCCGTACGGCATCATTACTTGGGTCGTCCCTGAAGGCGGCGGCGGTCCCAAGTACGACGGGCTATAGACCAACTACCAATGCCACAATGCAAAAGGCCGACGCAGGCGTCGGCCAATAATGCTCGTCTTCAAAAACGAGTTTTCCACTTTCCGATTCTATCGGGCATCTACAACTTTTGACAGCAGTTTATCGAATCCGCCAAGAAGCCGCTTCTCTACGCGAAATCGCAGCGATTTCCCCGACTTGTCGGTGAGTGGCTCGGGCGAGTTGAGCCCAACGATATATTTCCCGGTTATCAAGTTTTGATAGTAGTCGTAGGTTCCGGCCTCCGCGGCCGAGAACCGAATTCCATATACTTGATTAGCATAGACAGTGTCAGTAAACTGCTCACCAAACAGAAAACTCTTATAGGGTACGGTGCCCATGTTGGAGAGCACCAGCGCGCCCTCGGCATCGTTCTTCTTGAGATCTACGATGAACTGATAGTGCGTGCTGTCCTCTAACACACGCACCAGGAAAGAAGTTGTGCCCGACTCGAACACCAAATTGCCCTTGTCAACTCCGCCCGGCGTGATACCTGCGAGATTCTCGGTAGCAACGTGCTTCTTAAAATCGGCTTCTACCGTCGCCCAATCCTTACCCACAGCAGTGGACACCATTTCTTTGAATTGACCGGCAGTCACTGCGTTCACTTGAGCACGAGTGCCGGAGAATTGTCTGTACAGCTCGAAGTACTTGACGCGTCCGAGTTCATTCCACAGGTATTCGCAGAATAGACCGGCAAGAGGGTACGCGAAGTCCGGATTGGCTTCAAAGGTCGTAAATGCTTGGCTTGACATCAATGTGTCGAGTTCGGCAAGATCATTCAGATAAAGATAACTTCCCATTGCCAACTGCACTTCGGCCGATCGACCCCAGCGACCACCCAAAAACGTGGCGGTGCCATACTTGAAGAAAGCGTGCGTATGTCCGGGAGGATTCTTCAGCGAGTAGTTAACCAGAAATTGGACCAGTTCGTGATAGGGCGGCATATACCGGCTAATCACCGCGTCCATGGAAGGCAACAGACTTCCAAGCGCTAACTTGCCGGTGACTTGTTCAACCTCACCGTACGACTCGCAGAGGAATGCATTGAACTTGATCGTCTCCAAAATGATCATTTGCTCTGCTGACAATCCAATCCTGCGTCCGGTCTCCTCAATGAATCGGTCGGCCTCTTCTAACGACGCCGGTTGATACAACGAAGGATCGCGGTACTTCAGTCGCAGAAAGCGAGAACTGGTCTCTTCCCACGACTCGCAGTAAACATGGAGCGCTGACACAAATCTTGGATTGAGTACCGACTCGGATATTGCATAACTACGTCCAGGAATTGAAAGCCCACCGGTCTTGATTGTGTAATTGATGCGGGCAAAATCACGACTGAAGCGAACCGTATCGACAGACAACGTGGCGCTTCCATCGCGAAGCTTCTCTATGTTCTCCCACAGCGGCGAGTCCATCTCCATCTTCACCGGCTCGTCGGTATAGTACACCCGCAGCTGTTCCGAAATGGTACGGTCAAGCAGTGCCCAGGCATTCGAGGCCGAGTGGTAGTCAGCCGCCGTCAGCTGTTCAACATAGCCGAGGAAGAACTTCTCGATGTCGCGTTCTTTGTCTTGGGCGAACACCAATTGGGATGTCAAGAGCAGTATTATGACGAGCAGTCGCTTCATCGCTTCTCCTTTATGTTCAACAAATCTACTCAACCGGGAGCCATCAAGTTACTGACTATTATATTACATAACTCGCCCGGTGGAGGCGATTTTTTAGCCAATGAGACCCGGATTGGCAAGTCTTGCCGCCGCCGCAAGCGACTATACCAAGGTTTATTGACTAATATCGCCCCAATTTCTATATTCCACACCGGGTAGCTATCGAATTGTTGTTGAACCGATTAAGAAATCAGGCGACAGTATAAATGACACAGGTAACGCGTCTGCTGCATAATTTCGAGCCATTAGGGTGAAAATTAAATGGAGACCAGTTTCAATAAATCAGCCGATTCCCAGCACAAGATAACCCTGCAGTCAAGCTTGGTTTACGCCGTTTGGCTTTCCGGCACAGCCCAACCGGGGCGCGAGGTCTATCTCGAGGTCGGCACGAGCTTCGTCGGTTTAGGTGCCGCCATCGAAATTAAGGTCAAATCCCAGCAGGGGAAAAGCCTCGGCTCGCTCAACGACAAGATCTACAACAATAAATATGTCGGAAAACTTCTGATCTCCGGTGATGCCCAAATCGGTGATTTGGCCTATTTCGAGGTGAAGCTTCCCGCCGTCAATCTGCAGGGCGAATCGAGCAGAATCAGCATCGTTCCTCCTATCAAAGTCAAAAACATGTCGTGGAGCGCATCAGAAGCGCGACGCGGTGAAATTCTAACTTTGAAGGCCGACATCGAAAACGTCAATGAAGGCGTTCCAGCGAAAGTAATCATCTTTGAAGCCGACCAAGACGGTGCCCATGACCGAATCTGTGAAATCGAGACGACGGTCAAAAACAGCAAGATCTCCCTTGACTGGGAATATGAGTATCACGAAGATACGGACGAAATCCCCACCGAAGAAGAATTGCAGCGGTACGGCCGCAGTTACAACCCGCCAGAGTATTTCTTCGTGATCGAGATCGACAAACAGGAATTCGGCCGCGAACAGGATTCCGGCTTGCTGACCTTCAAGGACTATCTTGAAATTCAGGCGAATCAGGGAGATGGTTCTGTGATGGCCAATGAGGATGTAATCGCGCATCTTCCTGACGGATCAGAGAAGCGAATTACTCTTGATGAATACGGTTACTACAAACTTGAGGGCGTCCCGCCTGGCAAATGCCGAATTGAGTTTCCCAATCGCGACGGCATGCGTCCGATGGAATTCGAATAACGGGAGATGACTGTAAAGTGACAGACGTACTTTCTGGTCTAAAAGCCCTGTTTTGGGGACCACCACTTCGTCCCATCGAACTCTTTCCGCGAAAAAAGGCCAATCTTTTTGATGCGGACAAAAAAGTCAAAGCGTTGCTTCCGGCGGATTTCCCTTCAGTGGAAAAAGGTTTCAGCGACAACCTCAAGAAGCTCGAAAGTCGCTTCTTTGTAGATTTGGGCACCAAACGGACGGTAACCGCCTATGTCTGCGCCGAAAAGGACGGCAAGTGGGTACCTCATGCCGGTAAGGAAGTATTTCTCCGCCTCGCTCCCGGGACTGCAGCCAAAGCGAAACTAAACATCACCAAGGGTATATCCGACGCCGATGGCTGTATCGAAATGGAAATCGAACATCCCGCCGAAACGCCGGCTGGTCCACCACTAATATTTCTCCAGGCCAGTTTCGACGAGCAGTTTCTGACGTTTAATCAGCTCAATCTCTCTATCCGGCGTAATGATGATACTCTTGTCGATCTCAAAGAAGTCGTTGAAGGAAAGTCTTTGCTCGTCCATCAGAAGTCGAATCCGGTCGAAGCAATTGCCGTCAAACGCCTGCAAACGCTCTTGAATCAGGTGGTCGCGCGCAAGAAAGCCATCACCGACTTCACGTTCCTTGAAACTCATGGCAAATACGACGATGAATGTAAGAAGGCAGTGAAAACCTTCATCGAGAAGTTTGCCGGCGGCTTCGACTACCCGAAGGGCCAGTTCAATGTCAAAGTAAACGACCTTGTCAAAGAATACATCAAGCTTGAATATGGCGCCTACGAGGACGGTCAAATCGTCGACCGCTCACTTCTCATTGGCACCAAAGCGTGGGCGGCTGGCGATGAAGTCAACACCATTGACGGACTGCTCGATATCTACGTCGGCGTCGTGGAACGCTTCTTCTCGGAGATGCTCATACGCGCCGAGGAATACACGAGCTGCAATTCGTTCTGGCTCCACCGGCCGATGCATCGCCTATATACCCAAGGTACAATCCGTCGGGTCATCATGAGCAAGACCGTCGACTTGCGAGTTGCCGCCGGCGAGGATGCAGAAATCGTCAAGGACAAAGGCAACAATGCCGAGCAAGCCAAGAAGGGTGAGGATCTCAAATTCCTGCAGGATTCCAAAGTCGAAATCACCGAGTGGTTCAAGATTAAAGTGCTGGACAAGGTTCAGGGCTGGGTCAGCGACGATGATGCCGATGTCGCCGGTATCAAAGTAACCATGACGTCTGCCGCCACCTTGAAATCAAGCTACACGGCCGAGAGCGCCGCAGTGAAGGATTCACGCGGTAACGACGCTTCGGTCGCCAAAGACGCTGTCGGAAAGAAAATTCAAGGCAAGCAGCAAGCAGGCAAATGGTGGTACAAGATCGAGCTATCTGCTATCGAAGGCTGGCTATCAGAGAATGAAGGAAAGTTGGTAAGCAGCAACACCAAGTTTGAGGCTTCAAAAGTGGCCACCATCAAAGACAAGGGCGACAAGAGCGGAAGCGCAGTCAAAAATTGGGCTGGCACCGCACTCTCTTCTGCCAAGGACGAAAAATTCAGCTACCTGAAGAAGAAGACTCCGCCAACCGAACGCTGGTTCAAGATTGAAAACAAAAACGGCGTCGCCGGCTGGATCAAGGAAGCTGACTGTACCGCTATTTCAAATGACCGCGTCACTGCCCACAACGCCGGCACCTTCGGTATGGCTGGTGTTGCTTATAGCTACGGTAGCAAAGATCGGCCAGCCGAATTCACGGCATTGCTCCAATCGAATTCACTCAAACCGGAGACCATCGACTGCTGGCATCTCTATGAAAACACCCACAAGCCGGGCAAGACCAGCAATGACTCTGATACCGCCAATTGGACCGGAATCGATTGCTCAGGATTTACGCAGAACTCTGCCACTTACTCGCTGCTTCCGGACAATCAACGCATTGTCCCCGAAGCACGCATGAAACGCATTGGCCGCGTGGCTGGAGCCACCGGCGAAACCTGGCCCTGGACCGGCTGTATCCCGGCAAGGGACTTTGTCGGCGATTGGGCGCGACAGATAACGTATGATCCCGCAAATGCCAATAAACAGTGGCTGCAATGCACCGACATTATCACCTCTCCCGGCCACATAGTCTGGGTGGGCGATATCGACCCCGATGCGATTGACAACCACCGCGATTTCCAGGTGTATAATGCTTACGGAGGAGATTCGCGGGAGAACCAGAGCCCCAGCGTTCCGACCGACAAGTTCATTCGTAAGATCATCAAGATGCCTTTCAAATGGTGGGGGATCAAACTCGGTGATGACAAGATTAAGGTCGGAAGGATATACTTTTGGAGTTAGCCATGCGGTCAGGAGGAAGCAGAAGTGCTGCAATGGATCATAGTCGTGGTGCTCGCGGTACTGCCGCTGATGCAAGGATGTGCTGCCATGAAAACTGTTGACGGTCCCCAGGATTTCGAAATGATCTATTTCGAGCCGGGCGACGACGAAGGCAAACTGCTCTATCAATTCAGCGAAGTCGGTAAGGACATTCTTCCGCAGCGAATGCTCCTTGATGGCGAAGGCCGTTTCTTCTTCCTTGAACGTGCCCTCAAACGTGTGCAATGTTTCTCGCCAACCGGTGAGTGGTCGTACACAGTCGCGCTTTCAGTCAGCGATCTCAAGCTGACCAATGAAGACGACAGTGAAATCGAAATCAACTACATCGATATGTTCTGGTGCCCGGATTCCTTGCTGGGAATTCTCGTCGCAACCGCAGGTGAAGAACCACGCTTGTTTGTTGTCAAGTGCGATGCCGACGGTTTCGTGTTGTCTTCGTATGAACTCCAAGATTCGCCAGAGCCGCTCGACAACATTGAAAATGCTTATTGCGATGCGCTCGGCTGGCTCTGGATCTCGCAGGATGAATGGTACCTCTTCGACCACTTGGGAAACTACAGTTCTACCGTCAAGGTGACGTCGAACTGCGTCGACAGCAAAGGATTCACATACAGTGAAGCCAAACCTGTGCGTGTTCTCGACCGCCACGGCAAAGTTGCCGCAACACTAACATCCGACGATGCACCGGCACCCGACCTCGTCGTCTTTGTCGGCGACAAGGGCGAACTGGTGTCATGGACCCGTGGCTTGCCCGAAACGAAGTCGCCGACCAAGCTATCGCAGGACAACCAAATTGTGCTGTTCAATCTCGATAGGGAAGAATGGCAGTGCGAAGCTAAGGCTACCATCACAGTCCCAGCAACCGAATTCGAGTACCCGCACGAACAGTCCGATCAGGCAATTCCAGTGCAGGTGTATTTGCCGAAGACAGCAGTCGTTAGCAGCGGAACACTCTATTTAATGGCTTATTCCGCCGAAGCGATTTGGGTTAATAAGTTGAGTATTGCTGGTTTAATGAAGTAGCAGTAACTACGCTCCCGAAGTTACTTTGACGTAAACTTGCCCGCCTTCTATCTTGGTATCATACATCTTTATTTTGATGCTCGGCGCCTCAAGCGATTGTCCGGTACAGATATTTGCTCGCCAGCCGTGCAACGGGCAGGCGAGAATATCGTCATCAATTTCGCCTCCTTCAAAACTTGCACCTTGATGCGGACAACAGTCTTCGAGAGCATATACCTTCTCGCCAATCCGGCAAAGAGCGATCGGGTTTCCGTCGATCTCTACGATCAACGGCTCGTTAGCAGGGATATCCTTTAATGCGCAAACTTCAGTATACTCATTCATCGCCGTCAAGTAATCGATCCGGCCCGCAAAAGCAAGAACGTAGTTTCTTCGGACAAATAAAAACGCCGGTTGATGGCCAACCGGCGCGATGCGTAAGCTATATCAGATCTTAATTATCGCCATGAAGCGTTGCGAAGCAGCGGCGAATCCGGAGAATTCCGCTGGTACGGATTTACGGGACGAACGTAGGGACGATAGCTTTGGTACTGCGAAGACGCAAACGAAGCCGTCGGCTTGTTCATCGCTTTATTATATAAACCCATCCGGCGCATGTGTTCAACATATAAGGATTCGATCTTGGCATCTGCCAGCTTCAATGAACGCGCATGCGAAACGTTGGTGGCGCGGTAATTCGACCGCTCGCCAGACACACCAAGAATGTATTCCCACACGCTAGGCGGATCTTGCTGACGTGTCACGGAAGCAAACTGCGCCGTTTGTTCAACAGCGACAGCCGGTGCTACCGTAGCCGACATCATCGGCTGGTTATCCAACATCTCCGGAGCCTTGTCCGAACGCATAAAAACCAGCGTCAGAACAGCTACTGCGCCGACGGTTGCCAGCGAAGACATCCATGCCAGCGGACGGCGGAAAATCGACGGTTCGCGCAAGGGGAGATAGCTCTCGGTTTGATGATTTTGTTCTGCAAAGATGCGATTCATCAACTGCAGATTAAAGTCTTCAGCGACTGGCTTCTGCGGCAGTGATCGGGCGGCGACTAAGATCTCTTCTATGTAAAGCTTTTCTCGTTCACAACTTTTGCAATTTCTTATATGCGCCTCCATCTCCTTACAGAGATCTAAATGTAATGAACCATCACAGGATGCTGATAGGTAGGACCGTACCTTTTGACAATTCATACGTCTCCTCCATGCGCGGTTTCAGGCGATTGCGCAGGATCGCCCGCGCTCGGTTGACACGCGACTTGACGGTGCCAAGCGGTACGCTCAACACCTGGGCAATCTCTTCGTAGGAGAGATTGTCAACATCACGCAGCAGAAACGCGGTTTTGTATTTTTCCGGTAAACGTTTGATTTCCGTATCAAGTAAATTCTTCAGTGCACTGTTATTCTCGACCTTTTCTTCCTTTGCCGGCAGTTTCTCAGCAAAATCAAAAATGTCGAAGAACTTGATCTTCTTGCGGCGACGTAGTTCGTTGCGTGCAAGATTCAAAGCGATCGTATAAATCCAGGTTGAGAAAGCAAAACGGAAATCGTATGACATCTTGTGTTGCCATACGCGCAGGAAAGTGTCCTGCAACAAATCATGGGCTTCATCTTCCGATGAGAGCATGCGATTAAGGACGTTGAACAAGCGATCTTTGTAACGGTTAACAAGAGTGTTGTACGACACCATGTCGCCTTCTTGTACCCGTTTCATTAATTCCAGATCGGGGAGTGATTCTCTGTTCAGCATCGTTATCCTTTCGTTTTCCAGCCCGACAACTGCTATCCCTAAATACAATACGGAGGCGGGATTGTTCCACGATTTTTGATTTCACTTTTTTCCGGAGCTTACGAATACCATTGCTAATTATCGGAAATAGCGTAGATTAATTCCAGTCAACACAAGAGACTGGAGATTCGTAAGTGAATGTAACAGAAGCAATTGCGAAGAGACGCTCAATTCGCTCATTTCGCAGGCAGAAAATTGAACCGGATAAGCTGGCGGCAATCTTGGAGGCTGCACGGTTAGCCCCGTCGGCTCGAAATGAACAACAACGACTCTTTATCGTCATCCGGCAACCCGAAATGCTCAAGAAGCTTGCTTTTGCCTGCGATAACCAGCAGCAAGTCGCCGAGGCCGACACCGCCATCTGTTGCTGTATTCCGGATTCTGATCAACTTACCGACGAAAATCGGGTCCTGCGCTACGAAGATACCGCCATTGCCAATGCCTTTATGATGTTGCAGGCTACCGCGCTGGAATTGGGGAGCTGCTGGATTGGCAGCTTCAATGAGCGTAAAATCAAAAGCCTCCTGCGCATTCCGGATAATGTCGCGATCCACTCACTCCTGGCGCTTGGTTACGCCCATTATACACCGCCGGCAACTGAACGTAAGCCGTTGAAGGAAATCGTCCGCTCCGAGGAGTATCCGCGCTTAATGGACGAATAGGCAAAGGTTGTACCTATACCACGCACACAGATTGTGCCTGTGCTAGCTGAAGATGAATGAAAAGTGGGCAGGGGAGCCGAATGCACGCCTTCAAGTAACCACTATATCCGGCTATAGCAGCCGATTAGATGAAATGATAAGTTAACGGCAAGTTTGTTGCTTCTTCTGTTGTCATATCTTTGGCGCGCCAATGTTTTTATTGACCCGCCCGGACAATGCCGTAGATTCAGAGCAGAATGAGTCCTGCTAATTCAAGGAGGCACGGATGCCGCGTCTACTTCTAGTTTGTTCGTTACTGCTTTGTTCGGTAAGTCTGTTTGCGCAATCGGAGCGCGTGACCCGTCGTGATCGAGATTCCGAGGACAACGTCCAAAGAATCTATTCTTACGATAACCTGCCACCTCGACAACTGGTAGATTGTCCGACGGCCGCGACACTTCCGCGAGCAAGTTTCGATTTTCAGGTCCGAACCTCGTCGAATGGTTCGCTTGTCGGCCAAACGACAATCGGTTTGCACCGACGGTTCATGGTCGGCATGTCCTATGGCGGCGAGAAAGTTCTCGGAGACGAAAAAGCTGACTGGTACAACGAAATGCAGTTTATGGTCAAGTACCAGCTGATCACAGAAACCCTGTACATGCCGGCAATCGGTATCGGCTACGAGGGCCAGGGCTATGGCCGGTACTTCAACGACTTCGAACGCTATATGTTCAAGTCCAAGGGTTTCTATGCGGTGATGTCGAAAGGTTACCGCACGTACAAGTGGTCATCCGGACTTCATGCCGGAGTCTACTATTCGCTCGAAGACAATGTCGACCAGGACGATGATGTATCAGTCTTTCTCGGCACCGACCTGCAACTGCAAAATGACCTGTTGCTGGTAGCGGAATATGATTTGGCGCTTTCCGATAACCGCGACACGGAACGATCCGGCAAGGGTTGGGGTTATTTTAATGTGGGTATTCGTTGGATCTTCTCCGAGCGACTCGAAATCGGATTCGATATGGAAAATCTCATGGGTAACCGCAACGACACCAAGAATCCGACGCGCGGCTTGAGAATAACGTACTTAGAGTTCTTCTAACGGTGTATAAACGAGAGGTGATATGAAAGCAAGAAATCTCATAATCGGAATCGCGGCGTTACTCGCTGCGGCGATCACCTCGGCCGGGTGTTACACAATCATCAAACATCCCACGATGACATCCACGCACAGCGAAGAAAGCGGGGACTCGACTGAAGCCTATACTCACGTCGATGCCGATCGCGACTGCATGCGCTGCCACAGTGATTATGGCACCTACCCGTATGGATATTACTACGGATATTATCCGGAGTACTATTGGACCAACCCCAAGTGGGGCAGCTACTATGAATACCCGTGGTGGTGGGAAGACTACTGGTACAACGACAAGCCCGCGGTGGGCGACACGGTAGATCAGATTGCGCGCCCGGAACAGCGGCGAGGCATGTTGCCACCCTACACACGCGGAGTTGATCCAATTCTCAATCCGCCTCCATTCACGCCGGGACCCACCACTCCGCCGGCTGTCGGCGGTGGCAGCGGAACGACCACCGGTGGCGGCGGAACGGTCACAAATCCACCCACGAATACGGATGACGGCAAGAAGGAAGAACAAAAGCCTCCTCGTCGCCGCGGTAAATAGACTTCAACCATCGGAGGGCTATCTCTGTGAAGAAGCTCCTAATCTATTGTATTCTCTCTACATTTGCGCTCGGTTCATTGGCCGCGATCGCCCAGGACGAGCAGACCTTTATGTCCGAGGCATCGGCCGGCAATTACTTCGGTGTCGGTGGACGTGCCGTCGGCATGAGCGAGGCTGTAATCGTTTCGGTCAAGGACGGTACAGCCATCGTCTATAACCCGGCCGCGCTTACCAAAATCAAGCGTCCCGAATTCTATCTGGCGATGTCCCATGAGAAATTCCGCAATGAATCCGTCGGCCCCGGAGGCGGCGGTTCCTATGCCGAAAACGACGTCACCAAAACACGCTTCAGTTCAATGAATCTTACCGTGCCGGTGCCGACCTATCGTGGCGCTCTCGTCGTCGCGTTCGGCGTCAATCGGACAAAGTCATTTGATCGCACCTTTACCTATGAAATCGATATGCAGGATGCTTACTCAAGCGGTTTCGAAGAGGAGACCGGCGGTATCCGCGAATATGCAGCGGCTGGCGCCATCGAATTGTCCGCAAAAATCTCCGCCGGTGCAACTTTGATATATTACCACGGAGGTGAGGACTATTTCTGGAACTACAATCAGTCAACAATATCGAGCAGCCTGGAGTACGTCGACAATATTGAGGACAGTTACTCGGGAATCGGCGCTCGCCTGGGGATGTTGGTAGACATGAGTCCGAATATCAGCGCTGCGATAACGGTTGATGCACCAACGAAGTACAAAATCGAAGAGAACTATATCCAGCGCACAATTGAAGATGGTTCGAGCGACGTCGTGGAAGGTTATTACGAGTACGACCTCACCCACCCCTTCATTTTCAATGCCGGATTGGCATTCCGCAGTAGAACCTTCCTTGTGGAAGGTAATCTCGGATATGCAGACTGGTCGCAGATGGAATATGATGGTGATATCTTTTTCGACGAAGACAACATTGCTCTGCAGAATTCCTACAAAGAAGCGGTCAACGTCCGTCTCGGCGCGGAGGCGGTCCTGCCGCAGTACGGACTGGTGTTTAGAGCGGGATTCAAACATGATCCGCTGCCGATCAGCGACTTCTTCAAATCCAATCAAGTTGAGAAGGACCGCAACTCATTCTCATTAGGTTTCAGCTACCTGATCGACCGTGTGGCTATGCTCGATATTGGCTTTGCGAGGGCAACTTATGAAATCTACGATGCAAACAGTTCGGTCGCCCAGAAGTACTCTTCGAGCAAACTAATGGCAGCTATAGCTTATCGCATCTGATTATTGAATTTGCTGATTTGAATTATGCCGGGACGCGTGAATGCGTCCCTTTTATTTTTGTGCTATTCGGGAAAGAATCTCGCCCAGCGTTCGAACACGTCTTGAAGAAAATCGCCGGTCTTCTGTTTCACCTTGGCTGCTAATAACTTGCCCTTTTCCACATTAAAATCCGGTTCGCCGCGTCCGTCCTTGTCGTAGAGCAATACTGACCCGGGTATTGGATAGACGTCCGCTCCGCTGCTGAAGATGTAAGCCATCTTCTTGTCGTAGCGATCCTTGTTGCCGTACTTCGGATTGATCGCCATCACGAACCCGGTTTCATCAAGACCCGCATGACCGCCGGGGCCGCCGTATACTTCCTGCGTCACGTCGGCACACAGCTGCCACCAATGGACGACCGCTACCTTTATTCCAAAATCGGTGAAGGCCTGATAGGCGGCATCTTTCAGAGCGTTGTTGTTGCCACCGTGTCCGTTGACAATGACACAACGCTTGAACTTCTTGTCCGCGAATGAATGAAGAATATCGAGGATATAAGGAGTAAACACCTCGGGCCGAATGTTGATTGAACCGGCATAGCCGTACAGCGATTTGGTGATTCCATAGTGAACACACGGAGCCATGATTGCGTTAAATCGCTCGGCCAGATATTCGCTGATAGATAGGGGAATGATGTTGTCGGTGCCGATGGCAGCCGAGCCGTGAGCTTCGATAGTGCCGACGGGAAGGAAAACTAAGTCACACTTGACCGGGACGATCTCCTGCACTTCCTGCCAGATCATCTCTTCAAGCTTATACCAGGCCACTATGGTTCCTCGTCCTGCAGTTTCTGCAGCAATGATTCCAATACTGCCTCGGTTGCCTTTGCCGAAGTCTCATCACCGATAATGCGGAAAGCATTGATATCACGCACTAAGAACTCCAGATCACCCGGCTGGCGCAAATCATACCACAACTCGATTTCTTCCCAGTTTAATTGCACATCGCGTGCGACCTCGACCATGCGGCTATAAATATTAATGCTGTTCGACCAGTCGATCAGACGGAAAATCTGCGGAACAAGCTTGCGCATACCCAGCAAATAATAGGCGCCTTCGAGAGTTGGTCCGAAAACAACATCTTTCTTCTTCAGCACCTTGAAGGCATTCTCCAGCATGCGCTGGGTGATGGTCGGTGTAACGCAGTCGATTAGCACGACCTCGGCATAACCAGCTTCGAAGTAGCGCTTGAATGTGCTTTCAAAACTGGCGCTGACATCCCCTTCACTCTGCGCCACCAACTCGATATCGTCGTGCTCCAACCGTGCACGACATTTACCTTTCATCGAAGCCTTTAAGTTCTCGATCGCCTCCAGCACGAATTTCTTCGCGCGCTCGCTTGAATAAGCGACAAAAATGTCGGCCGACTCAACCGTCAGGCAGGCGGCGATAGTATCCTCGATGAAAGCTTGATACAATGATTGTACATCACTAGCTTCAACCGAGTCGGAAAACTGCGACTGCACGCGCAGACGGTGCTTGTCTTCGAGATATATGACTAAGGCGTTTTTTGTGGAGTCCGGTTTTGATTTCGTCATGTCCAGAATCAGCTTGTTATTATTAGCTGCTCCTCGAACAAAATATATCGCGGAAATCAGGCGAATACAAAGATTTTTCGTGAGTGGCTAAAAATAAATTGTAGGAATGACTTGACAGGCGAGCATTCATGCTTGTGGATTCTAACTGACTTTACGCATCTCCATGATCATTTCATCGGGTTCCACAACTCCCTGCAGGATGCGCCTGACATTGCCAGACGAATCAAGCAGCAGTGTCGTCGGTAGCGAGTAGTGCTTTAATCCGAAGCGCGCCATGAATTCTTTGGTGATTGGCGTGTCGGAATTTTCAAGCTGTACCTTGAGCGCGACGAAGCGTTGCGCCTCGTCGGCAACCGACTGGTTGCCAAAGGTCTTCTTCTCGAGAATCTTGCAGTTGACGCACCAAGTCGCCCAGGTGTCAATCAGTACGGGCCGACCTTCGCTTTTCGCCTGTGCCAGTGCCCCTTCAAGGTCATTGCTCCAATTGATCAGCGATGTCTCACCGGCGTTAGCCGCCGACGTCGACATTGCCGGCAACCACTCGGTCGCCGGAGGCAGAATCAATCCTTGTCGCAAAATCGTTCCACCTAGGAGATAGATTCCGACAATGAGTGCGAGGATGCCGACAAACTTCTTCAGGCGCAGGAAGAACCCCGACTCGGCTGTCAACCGGTCGAAACCTCCACCAAAGACGCCGAGTGCAAGTAGCAGCAGCCCGGTAACGATTGCCGTGACTTCAGCCGAGACAATTGTCTTGAGGAAGTATATTGCCATTAACAGCAGGACGAATCCGAAAAACTTCTTCACTTGTTCCATCCATCCACCCGAGCCGGGCAGGGCACTGATGGCCGACGAAAACGTCCCAATAATGATGTAGAGAGTCCCCAGTCCAATCGCAAATACGAAGAGCACCAGGAATCCGATCACCGGCGAACCCGCCGTGGCAATATATAACAATATCCCTGCAACGAATGGTCCTACACATGGCGAGACAACCAGTGCTGCGACAACTCCCAGAACAATCGCTCCACCAACACCACCGCCGGATTGGCGTCCGAGACGATTGCGCAGCGAAGCCGGAACCTGCAGCTCATAAACGCCGAACATCGAAAGCGAGAATATCACGAATACGACTGCAATACCGATAACGACTGCCGGACTGGCAAGCCACGCGCCGAAAACGCCGCCTACCAGCGAAACAATCAGTCCCATGATTCCGTACACAACCGCCATCGAGCCGACATAGAACAACGACATGACAAAGCCGCGCCACAAAGACCGTTGCTGACCGGCGAAAATACTTACAGTTATTGGGATCATCGGATATGTACAGGGAGAGAACGAGAGCAGCAGTCCTGTCACGAACGCCAGTCCCAGGGCGATCAAGTATCCCCAGAACCCGTGCTTATCTATCAGCTTCTGGATCTCATTGTCGTCTTGAACGCTTGTCGCAGCTGCCGAAGCGGGCGGCTCGGATTTCGTCGTTGCACTTGCCGCCCCGAATATTTCCGTAACTGTCGCCGTACCGAGCTCACCGACCATCAATGAAATATCAACGCTCACGGTCTGTGGTGACCGACACTCTTTATTGTCGCAGGGCTGGTATGTAAAACGCACCGGAACAACATAGTCGCCCGGGGTCACTGTCGGTGAAACATCAATCTTGAATTTGATGACCGTTCTGCCTTCGTAGACAGACATCTTCTCGCCGATGAGCTGGACGTCGTGTCCGGCTGGATAGCTGATGGACCGTGGTGTTATCCCGGGCAGTGTATCAAATGCGACTTTGGCGGGAATGAGATAACTTTCATGGGGACGCGCTGAATTGATATGCCACGTCGGTGCGATCTCGGCAACAACCGCGGCTTCATAAGTCTTGCCGGCAGCGACCGATGTGACCGACAATACCGAACTGACCTTGACGAGGTCCTGATCATTATTGCCGCCGCCCAATCCCGAGAAATCGAACGAATCTTGAGCCGCCACAACGCCGCACATCAACAAGCTTACAGCCACAAATGTTAGGACCCGTCGGTCAAAATGAAATAATCGCATCAGTTTCATCTCTCGGTTATACACTCTTAGGGGATTATTAAATGTCGGAGGGATTAAAGAATCAAGACTATTTCTCTTGCTTGACATTGGTCATCTCGTCAAGTCGCGCCATGATTTTTCCGAAATCAACGCTCTTCACGATCTCCTTGGCCAGTGCCTCGGCAAAGAACTTGAGAAACTGCGCCCTCACGTCCATGCGACCGGTGTCGTCGAGTGCCGGACCGCGCAGGTCGGTATCCGGTTCAAGTGGCGCATTGAGTTTCTCGATATAAACCTTGGTCTTGCTGTCTTCTTCAGTCGATTGCATCTTTTTCAGTTGATTGAGGGATATCTTGGTGCTGCCGATTTCTTCAACTTGAAACTTGCCGGTAGTTCCGGGCGGAATAAACGGCTTGGCTTCCATCTTGCGCGGCTCTTCACCGCCCATCTCACGAATGAACCAATCATAATCGTGCGGAGTATCCTCTTCCCGGGTTTCCGGCCGCGACGCCTCTACATCATATTGGTCTTCGGTCAGATCGAGCTTGTCGAGCTTGGGTCGCTCGCGCTTGTTTTCCGGCGGATCATTGGTGCTCTGTTTGAGCATGCTCAAGAAAATCTTGTCAGTCGCGCTCGAGATCTTCTTTTCGAAGCTATTTTCGTCGTCGGCCAATAAGCTCTCAATATCATTATCTGGTTCCTGTTGATCCGGGCCTTCTGCCGCGCCGAGCTTGATTAACTTGTCAATTTTGAAGAGTAGTTCCTGCGGCGAAAATGGCTTGCTTAAGGTCTCATTTGGCGAAATCTGAACCAACTCTCTGGTGTCGAGCAACTCTGAACTTCCCAACAGCATCAAAATTGGCATCTGGGCTTTAGCGCGATCCTTCTTCAATTCTTCAACGATGAAGTAACCGGTGACAGTTTGCGTCGCGGTTGCGATCACAGCAAGATCATAGTCGGTACGCTTGAGTTCCTCCAGCGCTTTGGTGCCGTCCTGAAAGAGGTTGACATCATACCCGTGTTGTGTTAGCAGCTTACGGCACACGGCAATGATCGTCTCCGATGCGTCGGCTACGAGGATTTTCTTGCGTAACGTCATTTTTGTCGCTCCGACAGCTTCTTTGAGGCGCTCTCAAGAATCTTCTTGTCGCGCTCGCTCAAGTTCTCATATCCGCCCAATTCGGTGATCCGGTCAAGTATGCGATCGACCTCATCCATCAGCTCATCCGGCTTCCGCTTGGTCTGGACAAGTTTTGGACCTCGTTTATGCCGACGAAAGAAATTCTTGATCGGCGATAACCAGCGAACCAGCCGCCAATCCGCTTTCAAGTAAAGATACCCAATCAGGGCTCCACCAAGATGTGTGAAATGCGCGATGCCGTCACTGTGCTGGCTCCATGAAGCCAGAACACCGAGCCCGATAAGGACCATTACCAGGTACTTTACTTTTATCGGAAACAAAAACCAAATATAGACCAGTCGATTGGGATACAATACTGCAAATGCCACGAGTATTCCGTAAATCGCGCCGGAAGCGCCAATCACCGGCACCAGGCTATTTACCTGGAGCAAGAACGTGATGACCGCCGCGCCAATTCCGGCAATGAAATAGAACTTTAGAAATTCCCGCGTTCCCCATTGCCGCTCGAGATCGGTTCCAAACATGTAGAGTGCGAACATATTAAAGAATATGTGCATGAACCCGCCATGCAGGAACATGTAGCTGACCAATTGCCAAACGGCGAACGAATGGACAACAGCGTAGGGAACAAGGCCAAAGTTGCGTTCAAGATGGAAGGCAGGCAAGAGCATCTGCAACACGAATACGGCTGCATTGGCAATCAGGAGATATTTAATCCCCGGCGTAATTCCTTGCTGGAATCCGAAGGAAGTTTCCTGATAAGTGCTATTGCGAATCATCATCGTGCCTGCATTAAGTATCGGTAGTTTACGTGCTTGAGTATAACAACTTACGTCAGTTTTGGCAAGTAGTGAGCACCTAATTGTTCTACTCTGAAATAACGGCTTTAGAAACCAATAGTTTAGCGAATTAGAAAAAACAAGCCGCCAGTGTCGATAAGACCATTTGGCGGCTCATAGCATTCAAGCGAAATCCGTCTATAACCGCATCAATTCCTTGGCGATACAGCGGTTTTGGATAACCTTAAGACCGGCCTGCTGCGCACGCAGGGCGCCCGTGTCATTTATGACGTCTTCCTGAAGCCACAGCACTTTCGCCTTCACTGCGATCGCCTCATCAATGATCGGGTCTGTCTGGTCCGAACGCCGGAAAACATCGATAATATCGATGTTGCCAGAAATGTCGCCCAAATTGGCGTATGACTTCAACCCGAGAACTTCCGTCTCGGTAGGATTCACCGGGATGACTTCGTATCCGCGGGCAATCAATCGTTTGGACACGCCATGCGAGGCCCGTTCCGGTTTGGAGGACATTCCCACGACCGCGATTCGCTTCGAAGTCTTGAGAATTTCATCGATTTCCGAATTACTCGGATTCTGGAACTCACTCATGCCAGAAACTTCTCGACCTTCTCCTGCAACATCTTTTTCGGTAGAGCGCCAACGATCTGGTCTTGAACCTTGCCGCCCTTGAAAAATAAGAGCGTCGGGATCGACATCACGCTGAATTGCGAAGCTGTGCGGCTGTTGGAATCTACATCCACCTTCACCACCTTGACGCGGCCTTTGTATTCCTCGGCAATCTGATCGAGAATCGGCGCAATCATACGGCACGGTCCGCACCATTCGGCCCAGAAATCCACGATGACCGGAACACTGCTATTGACAACTTCGGCTTCAAAAGTCGCATCTGATACTGCGGTTGCGTTCGACATTAGAACTCCTTCCTAAAATAAAGTCAATATCCAAAGAATAGAACTACGCATTGCTACAAATGTTCCAGCAGTGCAGTTCGCGCCAATTTCAATGGCGCCGACCCCAACGACAGTAAGCGGTCGTAAGAACCAGTTTGCGAAAATCTCCCTCCCTGTTACTTCTCGCAATCGGTTCTAAAACTCAAGATCTGCTTTTTCCCGACCGAAATATACTGTGCAGCCGCACGGGCAGTTACAGGTAACGCACCGCCTCCGGAATCATACTTAGTCTATCCAATTGTGTGGCTTCCACAAGAAGATTAACAATCTACGTCCACATGATTTTTCCAGAGCCAGTCCAGATCCGTTTTGACCTTGCCTGGGCGTTCACCCTACGAGAAAGACGATGGAATCAAAGGGCTTAGGTGGAAACGATGTAACACAGGCCGCAGGAAATCCGGACGGAACTATATCGCCAAACAAAAAGGCGGCGGCTAAGCCGTCGCCTTTAATGTTACTTGCGCAGCAAACTGGATTTATTCGGTCAGCGAGCGGCTTGGATTCTCACTGGCGACTTGATAATTAGGAATGCTGGCGAACTGCAACTTGCGCCTACGGATGAACGACACAAATGTCCCGCCGCAAACCATGATTAATCCCAGCCAAACGAGATTGATCAGCGGCTTCGTCGACACTTCCAGGACCAGCAAATCCACAACATCCATACCGGGTACCCCAGCAAACTGCAGCGAAACCATTCCAGCATCTGCCTGAATGTCGCTAAGCACCACTGAACCATTGCCATCCGGCATATCCGCTTTCAGGAATTGCTTCCCTGACTGCGTGAAGGCCATGACTGGAGTAACGACCTGTGTCTGGCCGTTGTGAGTTACTTCAATATTGGCTCCCACCTGCATCGTATTCGGATCGCTGTGATTGCCCATATCAAAACTGGTAAATTTCACATCGAAGTTGCCAATGCGCTTGGCTTCACCGCGCGTTAATACCAGCTTGTCGCCATCGCCAACCGTCTGCTGTTGCTGCGGTGACAGATACAAGTCATGGAAAAAATACTTCCTGATGAACGGCTTGCGCATCATCCCCTGGTTTTCCTTGGCGATGAACATCTTTGGATCAGCCAAATATTCAGTGTGTCCGTCCTGCACTTTCAAATGCACTGCGTTCTCTTTGTTGGTCAGGTCGCCTTCCATGCCGGAATAGGCAATATCATATCCGAGTGATTTCACTGGTGCTTGTCCCGAATAGAGATTCACGGTCTCGGTTTGCGAGAAAGCCGATGAAATCACGATGCCGACCATCATCAGTCCGAATCCCATGTGAGTGACAAACCCGCCAACGCGCAGGCCAATCTTGCCCGGCTGCAGGAAGATCACGAAGATGTTACCGAACAGTGCAAACAGTGCCATGAAAATCATCAGCAAATACATGAACTGTGTTACGCCGAAGAAAATCGATACTGCTGTCCCGACTAACGCCAACGCCAGCGCCGGGGAAAGGCGCTTGAGTAACGTTCCCCACGAGCGGTCTTTTGACACCAGAAATGGCGAGATTCCGGCGAGCAGCGCCAAAATTACCGCCATCGGAAGGGCAGTCTTGTTGTAGAAATCCATCGATACATTCGCCGGCTCGCCGAATATGCGAGTTATCAGTGGCGCCGATGTGCCAACCAATGTAAGTATTGAAAGAAGCGTCAAGAAAAAGATCCCGACAGCAATCGCAAAATCAACCGAATACGGGTCCTTGATACCAATTCCCGTCTTCGCTGATCGCGCTCTCACAACTAAGAGCACGGTACTCAAGACGAGGAAGAACAACATGAAGAAAACGAGATATCCGGAAATTCCCAGATCGGTAAACGAATGTACCGAGAAATCCGCCAATACGCCGGATCTAGTCAGGAACGTGCCGTAGACCACGAGCAGGAAGGCGAAAATCGCCATCACCAGGTTCGATCTGCGGAACACGCCCTTGTTGCGTTCGATGAGCAACCCGTGCATCAGTGCAAGGTTGATCATCCACGGAATCAGCGAAGTATTCTCTACCGGATCCCAAGCCCAATAACCGCCCCAACCAAGAGTCTCATACGCCCAGTAACCGCCAAGGAATATTCCGAGCCCGAGGAAAAACGACGCGATCGCCGTCCACGGAAACGAGTTCTTCACCCAGTCACGGAAATTGTTCTTGGCCAATGCGCCGAGCGCATAAGCAAACGGCACCGCAAGCAGAGAGAATCCGATAAACACGATCGGCGGATGGATAACCATCCAGTAATTTTGCAGAAGTGGATTTAGTCCCTGTCCGTCCGGCGGCATGCCACCCGGGAACTGCGCCAGGAATTGTGCCGGAATCAAAGTAAATGGCGAACGGGCTACCAACAGAGTCAGAAAGAATGTGATGACGAGCATGTAGAAGAACATGACTGCCGAGTGATTTTCCGTTTCGCGCCGAATCAGAAAGACGCCGATGATCGTGATGAAAAGCAGCCACAGCGTGAATGAACCAACTTGTCCCGCCCAGAAAGTCGAAATCAGAAAACCCAGCCCAAGATCGCGCGAAGAGTAATCATGCACATACTCCAGGGCGAAATTGTGATTGAGAATCTGCATCATAAAATAAGCACACATCAATACGATCGCCGCTGCACAGACATAGTAAGATTTGCGTGCCAACGTTACCATCGAATCACGGTTGAATAAGGTCATGCCATATCCAACCAGCGATACCAGGCAGGTGGCGCAGGCGATGGCGAGAAAAGTATTTCCTATCGGCATATTAACTCTCTTCTCCTTGATATTTGGAAGGACACTTGATGAGAAGCTGCTCGGCCTCAAATTGAGTCCCGTTATATCGGCCGACACAGACGGCATGAGTCGCCTGGCTAAAATTGCCCGGCATGGTTCCGCTGTAGCGGACGGTCATCGTAACGCCGCCTTCGTCGGTGATCGGAAACTCAAGCACCTGTTTGTCGACATCATAAACCACATGGTCATGATCGACCGCGCCCATCACCTGAACGCGTGAGGCGCGCTTCTGCGCTTCGCCGAAGTCAACGTACGATGTCATCGACTTCGTGAAGGAACTAAATCCCCACGCCGCCACTGACACGACGATGACCGCCGCCAGGATCAGTTTCACTTTCATTTCGTCTTCTCCATATCTTTAACTTTTTTATCCAGCCTGAAAAGAAACAGGAATATTCCCGCCCATATAATCAGATTTGCGAACAAGACTGTGTAATTCGATGTCTCCATATATCTCTTACTCCGAATGGGTAATTTTTATCTTATGAAGCCTGATGCCCAGACCATACAGCCAGAAGAACAATGCCGTAAACGCCGCCAATGATATGAAGAATATCCAACCGACGGCGCCGGCCATTTGAAATTTCAGGTTCGCATCAACGACTGAATCCGCCGGATGCAGTGATGCCATCATGCGCGGCATGATGAATATGAAAAACGGCACGGTCGGAAAAGCGAATATCGAATACACAGCCGCCATGGTCCCGCGCCGCTCCGGGCTCGAGGTCGCGCCGCGCAGCGCCAAATAAGCGCCGTAAATCATCAGCAGCACGAAAATCGATAACATCCGCGGCTCACTCCAATTCCAATAAATCCCCCATGTAACCTTGGCAAACAGCGATCCGCTGATGGTCGCCAGCACACAAAACATCGTGCCAATCTCTGCCGACCACAGCGCCCGATAATCATCGATCTCCGCTTTGGTCTTGAGATAACGAATCGAATAAATCAAATTGATCGCGTATGCGACCACGGTCAACCACGCCACCGGAATGTGGTAATAGAAAATGCGTGAGGCCTCGCCAATCTGTTGTTGCGGTGCCGGTGTCGCGAAACTGAACCAGATCACGCCGGTCAGTATCAAAAACAATGCGAGCTGTAATACTTGTCTAACCATTCCAAACAAAATCAAATAGGACCGTCGATGCCGTAATCATTATAACCGCATAGGCAGTCAAGAGTTTAATGTCATTTTCCGCGCCTGACCAACCTTCATTGCTCAAGGCGGCGTTAGTTCCGGAAATTGCCGCCACTAATAGCGGCAACAATACCGGGAAAGAAAGTACCGCAAACAACGCACCGCGGACATTCGCTTTCGCGACGATCGCGCCGATTATGGTTGTTGCACCTGCAAGTCCGATCGCGCCCAACGCCACGATCACCCCGAATAGTACGGGATCAGGAACCGCTATATGCATAAAAATTATGTACAGCGGTGTAATCAGCAGACAAAGGATGAAAAGTAGAACTATGTTGTAGATCAATTTACCTGTATAGATTATCGACGGCCGTGCATACAACCTTAAGGTCTGTGCCGTCTTAGTGTCTTCTTCCTTGATGAACACACCTGCCAAAGCCGACATCGCCGAGAAAAATATCACGATCCAATACAGCGCAGCGTGAACCGATATTGACAACGAAATCTGCCCCAGTGAGAAACTGATGACCACCAATGTAGTGAATGCGAACATAAACAGCGCATTTAGAGCATAGCGTGTCCGTAACTCCGTCCGCATGTCCTTCACCAGGACAGCCAACGCTTTAGCTGTCCAGCCTGATGACGCTTGCGACACGCTTGAGGTCCTCTTGTTCATTTGTGGCTATTATCAGAATTCGCTCGTTTTGCTGCTGCTTCATAATGTTGATGACGATTTGTTTCCCCTCATCATCGAGATTTGACGTCGGTTCATCCAACAGCAGGACTTCAGGCCGCGCCAACAATGCCACAGCATATTTCAGGCGCTGCTTCATACCCGACGAATATGCTCCAACCAAGTCGTCTCCTCGATCGGCCAAACCAACCATTTCCAACAGCCTGTCTTGTTCGGCTTTAGGCATCGGTACCGACGCTAGCGTCGCGAAAAACCGTAGGTTCTCGTAAGCGGTCAACATCTCATAAAGAGCCATCTCCGGTGCCACCATTTTGATGACTTCCAGATGCCGTTCAGCCGGTAGTTCGTTATCATCGCACTTTATTGTGACTTTTCCTTTGGTAGGAGAGACGATCTGTGCGAGGATTTTCATTAGCGTAGACTTCCCGGAACCGTTGTGTCCGGTAATTCCGATTGAATTAGGCGTTCCAATAGTGAAGTTTATATCTTTGAGCACCTTGCGGTTACCGAAGCTCTTCTGGATTCCGCTTACTTCAACTAACGTCTTCACGCCAACTCCGAGAATACCCATATCTTGTCGACAAACTTATTGATATATAAGAGAAAGTCAACCCTTTTTTGCGAAATTTTTCACAAGAACAGGAGAATTATGATTCGAAAAGGTAGATTTAGTTCTGACTTGAGAACCACCAAATCGGATAAACGAGACATATTAAGTCTTATTGTGCCGGCGTTGTCGACAGAATGTATCGGGAACGAGCACTAACTCAAAGTTTGGCCCAATCGCTCCCAACGAACTCGCTCGTGGAAGTGAATCAGATTGTACCAGAATCCGGCCGGCCACGAAAGGGGCTTTGTCCAGTCAAACTTCGGCGCGTCAGGATCGGGTGCAGAGCCCCATGACCAATGTACCACCAGAGCTTTGCCAAGTATGAACCTCTGCGGCACCGGTCCCCAATAACGCGAATCGTATGAATCATCCCGATTATCGCCAAGCATGAAAAAGTGCCCGGCAGGTACGCGATAAGGTCCGAACGAATCGCGCCTGCGGTCGATGCCGGAATCCGTGTGTTTTTGGTGTTCAAACTGCGGGACCAACTCGCCATCTACGTAAAGAGTCTTCTCGCGCATTTCGACTACCTGTCCGCCAACTGCGACACAGCGCTTGACATAATTGGTGGTCGAATCGCCGGGGAACTTGAATACGACAATATCACCTGGACGGGGATCGCGCAATCCCTGAACCGTAATACCGGTCAGCGGAATGTGGAGACCGTAGATGAACTTGTTGGCAAGAAGAAAATCACCGACCAGAATCGTGTCTTCCATCGAGCTTGTCGGAACATTGTAGGCTTCAATCACAGAATGCTTGATGACCAGCGCCATTATGAATGCAAAGGCTAGAGACTTGAACGTGCCAAAAGTAGACGCCAGCGCCGACGGGCGCGGTTTGTGCGAACCGCTTCTGCGTGTCCTGATTGTTTCCGACATTTGGTCTCCTAATTGATTGAATGAAAGAGCCGGCTCCAACGGACGCGCTCCGGCAAGTGATATATATTATACGCGGCGGCGCCCAAAATGGAAATAGGATTCCACCATGTTACTCGCGGGGCACTGCTGTCCGGTTTCCACGACCAGTGCACCATCAGTGCCTTCCCGGAAATCATGTTGCGCGGCACCGTCCCCCAAAATCGCGAATCCGATGAGTTGTCGCGGTTATCACCGAGGACAAAATAATGGCCGAAGGGAATCTTGATTGGCCCAAAGTTGTCTCGTGGTTGCGTCGTTCCCGCCGGAATAATGGTCGAATCGGAGTGGATTGCAAATCGCGATTCATCAACCGGTTTTCCATTGATGTAGAGCACCTTGTCCAGCACATGCACTTCGTCGCCACCTCGCGCGACAACGCGCTTGATAAAGTTCTTCTGTGGATTGTCCGGAAAACGAAATACCACCACATCCCCGACTTGTGGATCCCTAAGTGCCGGCAGTCTGATATCCGTAAATGGAATTCGCGGGCCATAGGTCAGCTTGTCTGCGAGAAGGAAATCTCCAACCAAGAGCGTGTTTTGCATTGATTCCGAAGGAATATTGTAGGCCTCTACCAGAATGACCTTTATCAACAAGGCGAGGATTACTGCGACGACGACAAGCCGCAAGTAACGAAGTCCGCGGCGCAACTTCGACCGAATTGGTTCTCCGCGAGTCGTGACCACCTTCGCTCGCAAATTGGTGTCGTCAATCTTCATCGTGGACGTGACTCTAACACAATCCAAATCCTCCTGCAACCAGCATTTATAACGCCCCATCAAGAGGCAAGTTTCAAATGATTGACAAATGTCGCTCAATTGCGATCAAGTCACCAGGTCTGGGCCATGCAACGGCATCTCTTCATCCAGTTACCGCCAAAATAGTTGACTGCTTTGGCTCCCTATCTCCTTGACAAAAACAGAGATGTGACTTAAGATGGATCGAACAGATCCTCTGGAAGCTCCGGGTATTGAAAAATTGGCCCTTGTCAAAGAGGCTTAGATTTAAGGAACGAAATGGCACGAGCAATAGACGCCAACTATCAGGCAGAATATAAGCAAATATGGTCGGAATGCCCTGATCCGATGTTTTTTGCAGCCTATATGCACAAGAACCCAATGATGCACTGGCTGTTCTGGAAGCGTCCGGAAGTGGCGCTTGAACTTGCCGGCGATGTCAAAGGGAAGAAGATCTTTGATTTTGGCTGCGGCTCGGGTGTATTGATGAAGCATCTGTATAAGTCGGGCGCGATTATCCGGGGCTGTGATCTTGATCCAACCGCCGCTTTGAGGGTGGTCGAAACGATGAAGATCAAGGCTGACATCAGAAACAGCGTCGAAGAAGTTACCAAGCTGGGCGAGAAGTATGATCGCATATTTGCCCTGGACGTGCTGGAGCACGTCGATGAATTGGATTATCTGCTTGACCAAATCATTACCAATCTGGCTGACGATGGTCATTTCATATTGTCCGGACCGACCGAATCCGCATTCTATCGACTGGGCCGGGTGTGGGCGCGTAACTCCAGCCCGAATCCGCAGGCTTTTAACGCCGACAATCATTTGCGCACAATATACGACATTGAGCGCAGACTGGAAGAGAAGGGCATGAAGCGGATCGAATTAAGAAGACTCTACTTTCCGGTCACTTTATTCCGTATCTCTTCGTGGAAAAAATAGCACTCCCCGAAAGCACCGGTTAGCGAGACGCAGCGATGAAGCTCTCAATAGTGATCCCCTGTTATAATGAGATTGAGACGATTAATAAGATTCTCAAGCGAGTCGAGGCGGCGGATATCGGACCGGTCGAGAAAGAGATCGTAATCGTTGATGACTTTTCAACTGACGGTACCCGAGAGCTCTTGCGGAGCAACGGGATCCCGCATAAAGTCATTTTCCATGAGCAGAATAAGGGCAAAGGTTACGCCTTACGGACAGGTTTTCAGCACGTTACCGGCGACGTAGTCATCATTCAGGATGCCGACTTGGAGTACGATCCCAACGACTACAAGCAGTTGATTGAACCGATCCTGCGCGGCGAGTGCCAGGTAATGTACGGCTCGCGGGATCGCAAAGAGAATAAACTGCATTCCGGAGCTATGTTCTATGCCGGTGGAAAGATCGTCACGTGGGTAACCAACATCCTTTACGGATCGCGCCTTACCGATGAACCAACCTGTTACAAGGTCTTTTCACGCGAGTTGCTGCAAAGCATTCAGCTTAAGTGCGAACGGTTCGAATTCTGCCCCGAGGTTACTGCTAAAGTGCTGAAACGCGGGATCAAGATTCGTGAACTACCCATTGCCTACTATCCTCGCAAAGTCAGCGAAGGCAAGAAAATCAATTGGAAGGACGGCGTTGAAGCAATCTGGACTCTCATTAAATACCGCTTTACCGATTGAGTTGATCAAACAGTGATGTCTCGTTCACAGAAAGTATCTTTCAGACAAATCAAATGTCTCGAGCCATTCGATTATTGGCATAGGCGGCTGTCAGTTCTGCCTTGCCAGCGTCAGCTCATGTACTATGTTGACGGCTGCCGGAATGCCGCCGGGATGGATCAAGGTAACCACAGGAACTAGATGCGCGGTTCTAAATTTGCAGGCGGGCTCGCAAATCTCCCGAGGATGATCGAAGGGAAGAGATTCTATCTCGTCCTTGCCGTTGTTCTACTGCTCGGCCTGATTGTCCGGACCGTTTATCTCGATGCTGATCCGCCTGCCGGCATCACCCGTTCACAGGACTTCTCAACGGATCCGTTTGCCTACACCATGTTCGCCAAGAACAAAGTGGATGTAGGGAACGCCAATCCCTACAACGACCAGCGCTGGATTCTCTACGAACGCTCGACCCAGACTCTGGCGGCTCTGGCGGTTTACACTTTTGCCGGAACGGGAAGAGCGGCGGGCAACTTGGTAGCCGTCTTGCTGAATATGCTGGCGATCACCTTGATTGCACTCGGAATCAAGAATTTTGGCTCGCGAATGGGGGCCATCGCGTTTGCCACCATCGCTGGAGTCAGTTTCATTCTCATCTTTTTTGGCCGAACGCCGTTTCTGGAGGCATCCCAAAACATCTGGCTGGCGGCGGCCTTCTATTTCTTCTCGTTGGGAAGCAAGCGAACCATTTTCTATGCGATCGCCGGAATAGCAGCCGGCGCCGCCGCGTTCTTTGGCAAGATGTTGGCCCTTGGCATTGGCGGCGTTTACATCGCGACATTCTTGGTTCTCTACTTCGTCAACGCTGAAGAACGCAAGAAAACCATTCGCCTGGCGCTGATCTTCTGCGGTGGCTATCTTGTTGTGGCACTTTTCTGGCTGTTCTTCAGCTATCTGCCATACACCGAGCAGGTCAAATACTATCTCCACGAGCAAGGACTCGGACTCTATGGTGCGCCGCGCGGCTTTCAGGACGTCCAGTACTTCCTGTGGCATCTGGTGAGTTTGCTCTGGGAAAGCGAATTCGTTCAGAAGCTGCCGTTTGTGGTGGTCCTCGGCGCCGCTTCGGGAGTAGTAGTGCTCTTCGCCGCCTTGAGAAGTATGCGTGAGAAGAAAATGCTTCAGTCGTACAATGTCGGCTGGCTGATACTTTTTCTTTGGTTCGTGTTCGGCTATTTAACGCTGTTCCCTTGGAATTACCGCCCGCTGCGCTACCAGACGACGTTGATGTTTCCGCTGATGGCGCTGGCAGGACTTCTGATTTCACTCCCTTGGGATTGGGTGAAAAACAGCGAAAAGCGTGACAAGAAGCGCCATACCCATCCGAAGGTCATCTACTCTATGTTGATCAGCGGACTCTTCTTGATGCCGCTGATTGGAGCCGTTTTTCTGCAAATCACTGCGTCGGGTGGGGCCGGCAATACGCGCGATGCCGTTCTCGATTCAGTTCTCCTGTACGCGGTGCTGTTCTTTGCCGTCGGTGTCGCCTTGGTGTACTTTTTCAGGTGGCTGGGGAGTCTCGACATCAACTGGCGCAAATCGACTCAATTCGTATCAGCCTCAATGCTGTTGGCTATACTCATCGTCGGACTGGCCCAGTTCACGAGTTGGGTCAAATCGCGGCAATACTCTTTGATCACCGCCGACCGTGATCTTCCTGCGATTTTGAACCAGAACGCAGTTCTTTCCGGATCCTACGCTGTCGCTCTGACGCTGGAGAATCGACTGAAATATGTTCATCACATGTTCAGTATGAAGTACGATCCCAACTTCTTCGCCACCTACCCCATAACCCACCTGATTATGGATGAGGGCAACGAGAAGGCCGCTCGCGAGCAGTATCCCGATGTGATGAATCGCGCAGAAATCGTCGCACGTTACTTTGCCCGCGGATTCCCCATTAAACTTTTCCGCGTTACCGCCGCCTCGCCGAATGCAGAGGCGCGCAACTATCAGCTCAGCGACTTCGAACGGGCGCAGGTGTTCACGGTCGCACAACAGGCTGATTCGGCGGAATACTACATGAGGAAATACCTCGATCGCAATGTGCCGAATTACTCGGCAAATCTTCTGGTCGGTGATGCCCTCTATGCCGCCAACCAGTACGAACGCGCAATCGAGAGCTACCATAAGGTGCAGGCATTCTCGCCCGGCGATGGTCTTAGCGCAGTTAATATGGGTAACTGCTTCCTCAATCTCGGCGGCGCAAAGACTAATGCCGCTTATTTCGATTCTGCGCTCGTATATCTAACAATCGCCGGCCGGTCCTTTCCTAATGACCAGCGTCTGGCAGACATGATTAACCAACTCGAAAGACGAAAACAATGAACGGAAGACATAGTAATTATACCAAAGTCTCAATCGTCATCCCAGCCCACAACGAAGAGGGCAACATCGATCTCCTCACCGAGGAACTGGCCAAGGTCATCAGCATGATGAAGTACGGCGTTGAAGTCGTGCTCGTTAATGATGGCTCGACCGATCGGACTGAACTGAAAATGGTCGAAGCGGTCCGCCGCTATCGCTGGGCGCGAATCGTCAAAAATCGCGTGCGACTCGGACTGACAACCGCCTTGACCAAAGGATTTGCCCAGGCGAAAGGCGACATCCTGGTATTCTACCCGGCAGACCTGCAGTTTCATCCACGCGATATTCCTAAAATGGTTGAAGCCATTGACAACGGCGCAGACATGGTTTGCGGCAAGAAGCAGGGACATTACGGCAAATGGATCGTCTCCGGAATCTACAATCTAATGACGCGATTGTTGTTTCCGAAGCTGAAAGTCAGCGACATGAACTCGGTGAAAGCCTTCACTCGTGAAGTCTACAACGAATTTCCAACTATGCGCGAAGGCTGGCATCGCTACCTCGCCGCCTTTGCCGCCACCAAAGACTACGTGGTTCGTGAAGTGCCGGTGACATTGCAAAAACGTCACTCGGGCAAAAGCAAGTTCGCGGGAAAATCGCGAATTCTAAAGGGACTGACCGATCTGATTGCCGTCAAGTTCCAGGTGTCGGTCTTCGGCGATCCAATGCACCTCTTCGGCAGACTGGCGCTCTGGTTCTTCTTCATCGGCTTTCTCATCGCCGCCGGCGCTGTCTTCCTAAGATTCTATCCAATCCCGACTGTGATCTCACCACGGCCGTTGTTGTATGCGGTCATTCTATTTGAACTCGCCGCGCTAGTCACATTCGTCATGGGCATCATCACTGAAGCTCTTGTGTACTTGCGCGATTCCCTCGGTGAAATGAAAACACAGAATCAGCGCCTCCTCGACGAACTTGCCCGCCGGTCCGGTGTCCGCATGAATCAAATTCCTGATGACTCGGAGACCCGCCACTATGAGCGCAGCGACGATCGTGTCGACGAGCGCTCGCCGGAGATGCGCCAGGAGGGCCGCCGTCCCGAGCGCCGCGATTCTCGTCCTGATCCCCGTCGTCGCGATTCGCGTGACTCACGGGACTCGCGCGACAGCCGTGGCCCGCGTCGAGAAGAACCCGCCGAAATCAAACGCGAAGAACCTCGCGAAGCTGCTGCTGTCGAGCAACCGCGTGAACAGCGGCCACAACGCGATCAGCGTCGCGAAGGTCGCCCGGATGGTCGACCCGACGGACGCCGTGGCCGTGATGATCGTCGCCCGCAGCGCGGTGATCGCAACCGTCGTCCCGATCGCGAGCCGCGACCAGAGAATCGCCAGATTGCACCCCCAGCGGAAAACGTCGAACCGCCAATGATTGCCAGTGAGCCTGAAGTCAGGGAAACACCGTCATTTACTCCCGAGCCTCGGGTCGAAAGGGAAGTATTTACTCCAGAACGCCCTGTCGTAGAAGAGCGTCCTGTGACCGAAGTGGTTTCGAACGAGCCGCAAGAACTGGATTTCGGTGACAGTTCTTCGCAGGATGACCGGCAAGCAACGGATGATCGCTCCCAGCGATTCCCGCATCGAAGTGGCCGCCGTGCACGTCGAGTGCGGCCCTTGAGCACACCACCTACGTCAAACGAACCGACCGGTTCCACTGAAACCAACGCACCTCGCCAAAACGGCGCCGAAATTCCGGACCGCCCAACGACTATCAAGGTTCGCGAATTACCGGTCAACAATGACGATCAAGGCGAAAACGCTTAGACTATCGCTGATCATCTGATTGGTGAAGAAACGAAGTCGGGTTACTGGCATATGCCGGAACCCGACTTTTCTGTTGGGGGCTAACCTTCGAAGCTGACTTCGCCGCCGAGAATCGTGTACTTCACTTTTCCCTGGAGCTTCCAGCCATCGTAGGGCGAATTGCGCGATTTAGAGTAGAACTTGTCGACCTTCACCGTCCAAGCGGCTTTCGGGTTGACGATTGTGATGTCGGCAATAGCACCGGCGCGCAAGTCGCCGCCCGGTGCGCGAAGTATCTTCGCCGGCGCTGCAGACATCTTGCGCGCTACTTCATTCCAAGTCAGATGGCCCGGCTTGACCAAATGAGTTGCAACTAATCCAAGCGAGGTCTCCAGGCCGATGATGCCATTGGGCGCTTGATCAAACTCAACCTCTTTTTCCTCCGGTGCATGCGGAGCATGATCGGAGGCAATCGCATCGATCGTGCCATCTTTCAGTCCCTCGATAATCGCATCTACGTCTTCCTGTGTTCGCAGCGGCGGATTCATCTTAAGATTGGTGCTGAATTCCTTGCCGATTTCAGCATCAGTCAAAGTGAAATGGTGCGGCGTCGCTTCGGCCGTTACGTTGACGCCCGCAGCCTTCGCTTGGCGGATCAGCTCTACCGATCCTTTCGTCGACACGTGCGCTATATGCAGCGGCGTGCCGATGTACTTGCACAAAATGATGTCGCGTGAAATACAAACCTCTTCCGAAAACGGCGGAATTCCGTGCATCCCCAATCGCGTCGATTCATAGCCTTCGTTCATCACGCCTTTGCCGCTAAGCGACATATCCTCGGCATGACTGATCACCGCAATCCCGAACATTCCGGCGTATTCCAGCGCGCGCCGCATCATCCCGGCATCGTGAACCGGCGAACCATCATCGGTGACTGCCACCGCACCGGTCTGCACCATCTCGCCGATGTCAGCCATTTCCTTGCCCGCACGACCGCGACTGACGGCTCCGATCGGATAGACTCGAGCTCTACAGCCGGAAGCTCGCTGCTTGACAAACAATACTGATTCCTGATTGTCGAGTGGCGGCTGTGTGTTGGGCATGCACGCCACAGCCGTAAATCCACCCGCGGCGGCCGCCATTGTGCCCGACTCGATTGTCTCCGTATCCTCGCGGCCCGGTTCACGCAGATGCACATGCATATCGATCAGGCCCGGGAAGACCAACATTCCGGTCGCGTCGATCACTTCATCTTTCTTGAAAGTCGCTTTTGCGGCCTTCTTGCCTTTGTCACCCTTAAGTTCGATGCGCTTGATCTTTTCGCCTTCGAGGAAGATGTCTCCCTGCAAGGGTGCGGACTTTTCCGGGAAGACGATCATTCCATTCTTGATAAGCTTAATCTTCATCGGTTTTTCTCCCCTCACCGCCGGCAAGCAAATACAACACAGCCATGCGCACGGCGACTCCATTGGTTACTTGTTCCAAAATCACCGACTGCTCGCAATCAGCAATATCGTCAGCCATTTCCAGACCGCGGTTGATTGGGCCTGGGTGCATGATCGTATAGTTCTTGTTGAGGCGTTTGAGCCTGTCCTTGGTTATCCCGAATAGGGAAGTGTACTCGCGAAGCGACGGCAGAAGCCCTGCCTGCTGACGCTCAAGCTGGATACGCATGACGTTGACCACATCAGCTCCGTCCAACGCCTTGTCGATATCGGTGTAGACCTCGACACCCATATTCTCCAACCCGACCGGTAGAAGCGTCGAGGGACCGCACACAGCGACGGAAGCGCCGAGCTTTGTCAATCCCCAAACATTCGAGCGCAGAACGCGCGAGTGTTTGGCGTCACCCATCAACACGACGCGAAGACCCTTGATCTTTTTGTACTTCATCCAGATCGTATACATGTCCAAAAGACCTTGCGTCGGATGTTCGTGCTGCCCGTCGCCGGCATTGATTACCGACGAACTGCAGAAGCGGGTCAGGAAGTAAGGCACACCCGAGGATGAATGCCGGATAACCACCATATCAATCTTCATCGCTTCGAGATTGCGAACGGTATCTTTCAGCGTTTCACCTTTCTTCACCGATGATGTCGCGGCCGTAAACGTGACCGTGTCAGCCGAAAGGCGCTTCTCCGCCAACTCAAACGAGACTCGGGTTCTGGTTGAAGGCTCAAAGAAGAGATTCGCCACCGTCAGACCGCGTAATGGCGCGACCTTCTTGATGGGACGATCGAGGACCTCGCGGAAGACCTTGGAAGTTTCAAGGATCTTCATCATCTCGGCTGCATCCAGCTCTTCCAGGCTAAGTAAATGACGGCGTTTGAATGTCATTTCCTCCTCATCTTTCCGGCAGCCGGTTTGACGGCCTTAACGGTAGTGAGTTTGGCTCCGCGGCTTAGAAGCACCTCGTCCGTGCCGCCGCGCTCAACCAGCGATACTCTGACATCGTCCTTGGAACTGCTGGGAATGTTCTTGCCGACAAAATCGGCCCGGATCGGCAACTCACGTCCGCCGCGATCAATCAGTACTGCCAGCCGGACCGCTCGCGGGCGGCCATAGTCGGGAATTTGATTGAGCGCCGCACGGATGGTGCGGCCGGTAAACAAGACATCATCCACTAAGATGATAATCTTGTTGTCGACGGGAAAAAGTATCTCGGTGGCTTTGATCTCCGGATGCTCGGGGTTAGTCAGCAGGTCATCACGATAGAGCGTGATGTCCATGTATCCAACCTCAACTTTGCGGCCGTCGATCTTGCGAATCTCCTTTACCAGCCGGTCGGCGAGGAAGTCGCCGTTGGAACGAATACCGATCACCGCAAGCTTGGCTTCATCATCGAGCGACTCAAGAATTTCATGAGCCATTCGTGAAATTGCATGCGAGATCTGTTTCGCGTCCATCAAAACTGCGAATTCTTTGTCAGGCAAGGTTTCTCCTATCAATATTATAATGGATATAAGTAACGATATTATGTGCTGGCAGGAATGTATTTACAAGATAGGTCATAGTCGATTTCAGCCATCCTTTCGGCCTCGCAGGACCAGATTAAAGGTGGTTGTTAATCGTTAATGTAGAAATCGGGCCGGGAGTGTCAAGTTCTTTCGTGGAAAATGCCGGATCTAGAACATTGCCAGCTTGTCCATCAGCTCGCGCCGATGTGCAAGTTTGACGGTAAGTATCCGGTTGACGAGTTTGCGCGTCTCGTCATCATTCGAAAGGTGACGGAGTGATTGCTTATAAACTTCGACCAATTCGGTTTCCCACTCGAGTACCTGGCGAAGCAATTCATCGCGATCCTTGCGCCCCGCACGTAAGTTGAGAATGCCCTCGCCGACCTTTTCCAGTATACTGGGATCAATGTCGTCGTTGCCGTACCGACGATTGATCTCATGGAGAACCTGCAGGTCACCGCTTTGGTCTTCGCGGGCTTTGTGGAAAAACGAATCAACATCCGGACAGGCGCCGTCTTGTTCAATCAATCCGGCATATAGCAGATTAAGTTTCCGCTCGCGCATGAACGCGTCTTTGAGAATGACCTTGAGTTCTTCTCGCACGGCAAGAGAATCGGAAACATCATTACGCTTCGCAATTAAAACTTTCTGATCCCGCCGCACCTGCAGACAAACTCGAAGACACTATCCTGCGTCTTGATTAACTGAACGGAGTTTTCTGGAAAGGAGAGACAATGTTAGAAGTTGGCGACAAAGTCCCATCGTTCAGCCTTAAGCAAACCGACGGTACCACAGTGAAATCATCCGACTGGAAAGGGAAGACGGTGGTTCTTTACTTCTATCCCAAAGACGACACACCTGGATGCACCAAGGAAGCTTGTTCGTTGCGTGACAGTTACTCCGCCTTCAAGAAGAAAGATGTGCTTGTTTACGGTATCTCGCCTGACGACGTCGACAGCCATCGGAAATTCACCGAGAAATTTGACCTCCCATTTCCACTGCTTGCGGACGAAGGCCATGCAGTCGCCGAGAAGTTTGGCGTCTGGGTCGAGAAAAATATGTACGGGAAAAAATCGATGGGTATTGCGCGGACGACCTTCGTTATTGGTCCGGACGGCAAGATTGCCGAGGTCATCAAAAAGGTCAATACCGAGGAGCACGCCGGCCAACTCCTCGAAGTTCTCTAAGCACTTACCTGGCATCAGTCTTAGGGGCGGGGCGATCTTCAATCGCCCTGCCATTTTCTTCTATTCTTGAATCAAAAATGGGTTACATTGCTATTAGTAAAAATGTATCCGAAGGAAGTGGGATTCGCAGAATTCATGGATAGAATTTGCTTCGTTGGGAAGCTGGCCAATGCTCTCTCGCCCGGAAAGTCAGGAAAGTTAGAAAATGCAATAACGACGTTGGTGCCGGATTCGGTACCAGTCGCTGTCGCGTATGAAATCGTATTGCAGAGTTACCTCTTCTTTGGTTATGCACAGGCCATCGAATCAGCGAAGGTCTTCACCCACAATCTTGCGGCAAGGGGGATCGTGATACCGCATTCTCCCGATGTCATTTCAGATCTCAAACGAAGAGGGGAGACGCTCTGCCGGGAAATCTATGCGCCCAACTTTGAACGATTAGTCGCCAATATGAACTCCGTCTCGCCGGAATTGTCCAAATGGATGGTCGAAGAAGGATACGGCAAAGTCCTCTCGCGGCCCGGACCGACCGGATTGGAGCGCGAAGTTGCCAGCATTGTGTTTCTGGCCATCTCCGGACATCCGGTACAGCTTTATTCTCATGTTCGTGGTGCAAGGAATCTCGGCGCAACACGCGAGCTGTTGGTATCAGTAGTAGACGAAGCGGAGCTTAATGAAGCGCAGGCATCATTGATTCACGAGACCATTGCTAAGGTATTCGCAGTTTGAAGTATCTATTTCATATACCGATCGCACTCATCCTGGTGTTTATCGCGGCCGTCGTGCTCACCTTTTATCTGGTTACCGAAACCAATATTCCGCACAAGCTGATCAACTTCGCTCTCGCACGTTACATCGAAGCCAAGTATGATGTCCACATCCAGTTTGCCCACATCGGCGGCTCGCTAAGCGATAATATTGTCATCGACAACGTCCGTATCGATACCAAAACCCCGGGCCGGCAGTACCGCATCGCCAGTATCGAGCGAGTGGCCATCTACTACGATTACCGCATGCTGCTCAAACGCCAATGGGTTCTCGACAGCCTGTTTGTCTCGTCGCCTACCATCATTTTGCGCACCGATTCCAGTGGCGCGCTGATGCTGCCGAAGCTCTCGAAAGATACTCCTGATGCAGCGGAACCGAAACCACTGCCCAACATGGAAATCAAGAACTTCGTTCTCAAGTACGGCCGGTTCCAGCTGAATAAGATCCAGAAATCGCTGTTGATCGATAGCATCTACGTCGGTCTTCACGGTACTTTGCGCGACGGCATCCTCGCCGCCAATATTGATTCGTTGGCTCTTGACTACCCGCTCAAAGGCGTCAGGCTGCGCAAACTTCATGCCGGAATCGCGCTCTCCAATTCAGCCATCGGAGTAGATTCCATCTACGTTGAGACCGATTCATCGCGAGTCATCGGTGGCGGGCTCTACCCGCTTGACAATATCACTCCGTTTCAATTCAGTCTCCGGAACAGCCACATTTCGCTCACGGAAATTGGTCACATAATCGGCTCGAAGATTTATGGCGAATTCGATGTAGACGCCGATCTGACCGGCGAACTCACAAAATTCTCGGGTCAGACCAATGGCACCGGCATCTTGTTCGATCGCGAACTCGGCCCCTTCAAGTCTGATTACCAATTTGATAACGGAATCCTGATCCTGACAGATTTCGATGGCGAGATGTTCGGTGGTACAATGCGCGGCTCTCTCAACATCAACTTCTTGGCTCGGCCGGAAACCTATAGCGCGGATCTTGAAGTGCGTGGATTCGACCTCGACAAGGTTCTGCCGGAAACGTTCAAGTCTCGCGTCAATGGAAATCTGGTTCTCAACGGATCCGGACTTGGTGAAGAAACTTTCAATATTGACCTGTACGGTGATCTCGGCCCCGGGCAGTTTGACTTTGTTCGCTTTGATTCCATCGAGGGCGACATCAGCCTCAATGTGAAAGATATGTATTTCCAGCCCGGCTTCACACTGTGGTATGAAAATTCCCGATTCACGACTGAAGGCGTTGTCAACTACGATGGAGAAATGTCACTCGCCGGCAACTTTAACACTACCCAGCTTGCCGACTTCTGGGGCGACCTCTTCATCGAAGAACTCTCCGGCCATGGGTTTGCCAATTATGAAGTGACTGGCCCAGTACTCGACCCCGACTTGCGCGGGACCTTCTTCGGTGACTCGTGTAGCTTCTATGGTTTCTCCACCGACAGCCTGTTTGCCTTTTTCGATATCACCAGTTTCCTTTACGGCCAGCGCGGAAGTGTTGATGTCTTCGCCTGGAAGAGCGATGTCTGGAATCTTCCCGCCGACAGCGTCAGAATCTCGGTCGACATCGACTCCAACGTGGTGGAGATCACCCGTGCCACTCAATACCAACAGCGAATGCTACTTGATGCCAAAGCTCACGCGACACTCGTGGACAGCACGGCTTTCGTGACGGTCAATGACTTCCTCTTCCAATTCGATTCGCTCAAGTACATCAACGATCAGCCTGCTTCGGTCGACTTTCTCGCCGACAAGATCGTCGTCCGTGATCTGAAACTGCGCGGCAACGAAGGCGCCATCAATTTCGATGTCGATTACGGCTACGACACGACCATTGACTTGCACGTTGTCACCGAAGACTTCAACTTCGCCACCTGGCTGCGCGATCTTCAGATGGATTCCTCATTCACAGGAAGGCTAAGCCTCGACGGCCGGATGACCGGTAAACTCGTCAACCCGACAATCGTCGTCACCGGCGGTATAAATGATCTGATGTTTGGCCCTGATACCCTCGGCAATCTCACCGCCGAGCTGCGTTTCGCCGACTCGCTCCTGACTTTCCATGATCTGGTTCTTAGTTATCGCGGTTATGACATCTTTTCCGACGGAAACTATCCCTTGGTGATGAATCTCGATTCCGGCATCGTCTATGTCCCGGAGAAGCCGATGCTGTTCAATCTCCGCTCGTCCGGTACAAACCTTGGAATCGTGTCGTCGTTCAATTCGAGCGTTGAAGACCTTCAGGGTGACTTCCAACTCGACTTGCAGGTCTATGGCACGCCGGAGCAACCGCAGTCGAAGGGGACTTTCGTTTTGAGTAACGGCACGCTCAAAGTCGATCAAATGGCGAATCCCATCGAAAACATCGAAGCGAAAGTCTCTTCAAACGATAAGCAAGTAATTGTCGAGTGGGTTGAAGGCCGGGTCAATCACAAACGCAAGAAATTCTTCGGCAGTAGTTTTCGCTCTGGTACGGTGCGCGCTGCCGGCGAAATCAATATCGTCAGCAAAGACATTTTCGACTACTCGATGGCGCTCGTCGGTGACGACGTACCATTCCAATACGACCTTGGCGATATCTACGGACGCGCCGATTTCGATCTGTCCATCAGTGGCGCCAATCCGCCGTTGATTAGCGGTGATGTGACGGTCTTTGAAGCGGAATACCTCGAGGAATTTGACGACGAATTGACCGCGGCTGCAATTGCCGCCGCCGACACCATCGCTCTCTGGGATTGGGACATTAATGTCGATATGCTCCCGGCATCGGTGAGCGTGAAGAACTCTGACATGAATATGGTGCTCGACGGGAGGCTCCGCGTTCTGCGGGAAAACGCTCTCGATAACTATATCGGCACTCTTAATATCGTTCGCGGCACAATGTATGTCGGAGATATGAACTTTCGCATTCAGCCGGGTAGTTATCTGCTGTTTGACAATATCGAAGAACCCGACCCCCAGCTTTTCATCGACGCCTCTTGGCGTGTGCGCAATATGTCCGGTGATATCTCAAATTCATCGATCACCGACGTGCCGCTGCAAATCCGCGGGACGATTACCCAACCCTCATTGGGCGCAGAATCAGGTTCGGGATTCTCCGATGAGGACATCGCCACCTTAGTGGTGATGAATCAGTCTGCTTCGGGTCAGACCGACTCGCAATTTGGATCGGATTTCCAGAATCGCCTCACCGGCGGAGCGGCTGGTTATCTCTCCGGTCGCGCCGGCCAGGCCCTGACTCGGACGCTTGGACTCGAAACCTTCGAGATTGCTCCGGCCTATGACGAGAAGAACGCTATTGCCGGAGCGACAATCTCCGTCGGACTCTACACGCTGCCAAATGTCTATACCTATGTCTCGTCACTTTCAAGTGACGGTCGCGCCGATTATGGCGCCGAGTATCGTCTCGGCCGGCACTTCACAGTTGGCGGGCAATACGACCGGGATCGCCTTTGGCGATTGAATCTCATCCTCGATTGGGAATTTCGATGATTCGTTTTCTAACGATATCTTGCGCTATCGTCGTGTTTCTTGGGCTCGCCGGCACTCTTGATGCGCAAGATGTTGCGCTGCGCAAACAACTCACCAAACGATTGCCGATTGAAGAAATCGTAATTGAAGGCAACAATTCCTTCAGCGTGAAGACTATCAAGAGCAAGCTCTATTCCAACGAAGACGGCTTCTGGCAGGGGCTCAAGTTGATGCGCGTCAATCGGTATACAAAGGCTAGCTATGCTCGCGACCGGCTACTACTTGAGTATTTCTACAAGAGCGAGGGTTTCGATGATGCGACTGTCACTATCGACCTCCGGCCAGGCAAGAAGGCCGAAAAGACCGTAGTCCATATTCAGATCAACGAAGGCATTCGCTATCGCATCGGCAAACTTGAAGTGACCGGTGAACTCGGTTCGGAAGGATACGCGGTGTCGGTTGCAACGCATCCACTGCGTGAGGGCACCTACCTGAACACTTTCGCGATCAATGATGCCAAAAGTAACATCAAGACCATTTTCGCCAACAAGGGATATCCATACGCGCAGATCGATGTCGACATTGACAAAAACACGACTACCGGCTCCGCGACTTTGACCATCAACATCATTCGCAATCAGCTGGTTCTTTTCGGCGATGTCATCGTTGACACAAATCTCATGACCCAGCCCCGCGTTTTCCGACGCGAAATCACCTTCAAGCGTGACGACGTCTACCAGCGTGATAAATACATTGAATCGCAGCAGCGATTGATCCGCACGGGGTTGTTCAACTTCGTTACTTTGGATCTTCCCGATTCAATGAACAGCCTTGACAGCCTTCAGCCTGATTTCTATGTCCGGGCCGTTGAACGTCCACCTCGCTATGCCGGCTTCGGTGTCGGCGCTGGACAGGATAAAGATGCAGGCATTGCTCTCAATGCACTCGGCCGCTTTGGTGATCGAAATATCAACGGTAGCGCCCGAAAGGTCGGATTGTCGGTTACTACTTCATTTACAATGAAGGATTCTTTGATTATCCGGCCAAATTTCCAGTTCTCATACACCGAGCCCTATTTCTTCAAGATTCGCATGCCGCTGATCCTTACTTTCGAATACGAACCGCGGGCTGCGTCAAACCTTGCCAACTACCGGGTCCGCTCGTTCAGCTTTGACGCCACCGCAATTCGTGAATTTTCTCTAAAGACAAAACTCTCCACTTCACTTAACTATGAGGAAGTCAACCTCGACACGGCCGGTCAGAAGGTTGACGACCAAACCCGGCAGAGCGCCGGAATTAGTATTAATCGTCGTATAATCCTCTTGCTTGAACGCGATGCCCGGCCGATCCAGAGCCGTTTCAATCCATCGAGCGGTTCGTACACCAGCTATCGTTTTGAGTACGTCGGTGGAATACTTGGCGGGGACAACGACTTCATCAAGTTCGTCTGGAACTGGTCCAAATACAATCAGTGGGGTAGCAATACGATCTTTGCCTCCCGGCTGCGTTTCGGACACGTCAACGAGTTCGGCACGTCTGACGACGTTCCCATTCTCGAACGGTTCTACCTCGGCGGCGCCTACACAATCCGCGGTTTTCCGGAAAATGAATTTGGTCCGCAGGCAGTCGTGGTGGATACATCCGGGGATACATCTATGGTCTTCGTCGGCGGTGAAGCGATCGCCATGATGAATCTTGAAATCCGCAAACAACTCGTCGGCAAGATCTGGGGATCGTATTTTATCGACACCGGTATCATCGCACCCAAACTGCGCTATCTCGACTTTCACCGGCTTGCAGTAACCACCGGCGTCGGAATCCAGTTCATGTCACCGGTCGGGCCGATTCGCCTCGACTATGGTCATCGTATCGGCATCAACAATATTCATTCCGGGGGACAGTTTCACATTGGAATACTCTATGCCTTCTGACGGGAGCAGTCTGCCATGAGCAAGCCAGTTATCGGGGTCGTTCTTGCCCTCACACCGGAGGACCACGACTTCAAGCCGTTACCGGCTTATCGTTTTGAGTTCTTGAAGCAGCACTATTGTGAAGCAATCGAAGCCGCCGGCGCAATCACTATCGCGATCCCGCTTTCGGAACGCCTCGAATTCGTTGATCGCTACTGCGAAATGGTCGATGGGCTATTTTTCGTTGGCGGGGACGATGTCCATCCCGACCTTTATGGCGAAGCGCTTGATCCGCTGTGTCATCCACAAATGCCCCGCCGCGACCACTTTGAGGTCGCACTAATCAAAGCGGCATACCGAAAACGAAAACCGATTCTCGGCATCTGCCGTGGCAGCCAGATCATGAACGTAGCGTTTGGCGGATCCCTGCATCAGGACCTTTCATATCGCAAGGGTGCAGGCAACCACTCACAGGTCGGCGAGCTAGACTTTTCCACCCGACACGTGGTCAAGGTTGTGCCCGATACCTTGCTCCATCGTCTGACCGGCAAGACCGACTTCGAGACCAATACCGCCCACCATCAGGGCGTCAACAAACTCGGAAATGGACTAATTGTTTCGGCAGAATCTGCCGATGGTGTCATTGAGGCCATCGAAGGGGAGGGGTTCACACTGGGAGTACAATGGCATCCGGAAGCTTGGGGGCGAGATGAAGTCAGTCGCAACATCTTCGCTGGCTTCTGTAGGGCAGCAGCAGGAACAATGTCACCCTGAAGCAGGTATAATTCGCTTGCAGTCAGGATTAAACTTCATAAATTGCAACGATTTTTTTGAGGATAAAGACACGGAATGTCGATATTTAGCAGATTCTCAAATGATATAGGAATTGATCTCGGAACCGCCAACACGCTGGTGTTCGTTCGCGGACAAGGGATCGTGCTTAATGAACCGTCCGTCGTGGCGGTCGAAGTCTCCACCGGCAAGATTCTCGCCATTGGTTCCGAAGCTCGTCGTATGCTGGGCAGAACCCCCGGCGAGATTACCGCCATCCGTCCGCTCAAGGATGGCGTTATTGCCGATTTCGAAATTACCGAGCGGCTCCTTTCCGATTTTATCCGTCGTGTTGTTCGCCACAAGTTCCTGATGAAACCTCGAGTCGTCATCTGTGTGCCTTCGGGCATCACCGAGGTCGAAAAGCGTGCCGTCCGCGATTCGGCGGAAAATGCCGGCGCCCGCGACGTCTATCTGATCCAAGAACCGATGGCGGCCGCTATCGGTGTTGGCCTTCCAGTTGACCAGCCGTCAGGTATTATGATCATCGATATTGGTGGCGGTACTTCGGAAATCGCTGTCATCGCCCTTAGCGGCATCGTCAACAACACTTCAATCCGCATCGCCGGTGACGAAATGAACGAAGCGATTGTCACCTACGCCAAAAAGAACTTCAATCTTCTGATCGGCGAGCTCACTGCTGAAGAAATCAAGATTAAGATCGGTTCGGCGTTCGAGTTGGAACGTGAAGAGACCATCGAAATCAAGGGTCGCGACCTGGTTGCCGGCGTACCCAAGAATATCAAGATTACGTCCACGCAAATCAGAGAGGCTCTCTCCGAGCCGATTTCTTCGATCATCGATGCTGTTCGCCTCTCGCTCGAACAGACTCCGCCAGAATTGGCATCGGATATTCTCGACCGTGGTATCGTGTTGACTGGAGGCGGCGCGCTTCTCCGCGGTCTCGACAAACGAATCCGTCAGGAAACGAATTTGCCGGTAATCGTCGCCGATGATCCGCTTACCTGTGTTGCTCGCGGCACCGGATACGTCCTCGAGAACATGCAGAAATTCGAAAAAGTCCTGATGCGCAGCCGACGCGATTAACTCTCACTTCAGCCACGCTCCTCTGCCACTTTGGCACTTACTCCTCTTTTTTGGCAGTTTTGTTTGACCTCGCCGTCCCTAATACGTAGAATATCTGTATGAAGAAATTCGAATCGGTCGTCTTGGCCGGTATCAACCAGCCGGGATTTCGCCCACTGAAAATTCGCGAACTTGCCAAGTTCCTTGGAATCAGTGAAAAAGACTACGGCGATTTCCGCCGCACCGTCAAAGACATGCTCCACACCGGCAAGCTCGCCAAAATGCGAGGCGGCAAAATCGGCCGGGAAATTGCAGCACGTGATACTGTCATGGGTACCTTCTCCATGACCAAATCGGGACGCGCCTTCGTCATTCCCGAAGCGGGTGGCGATGACATCGCAATCGGCGACTGGGGTCTTGATACTGCATTGCACGGCGATAAGGTCGAGGTCCGCTTATTGCCCCAGAAAAAGCAGGAACGACTTAGCGGGGAAATCGTCAAGGTCATCGAACGATTTGATCGCGATATCGTCGGCAAATACTTCCAAAGCAGATTTCATTCATTCGTCCTCCCTGATGATCAGCGACTCAAGATAGAGATTCGCGTCGAGCCACCAAAGGGCACTCCGTTGCGTGATGGCACCAAGGTTGTTGTTCACTTGATGGAATGGACCGACTCCAAGGACTATCCGCGCGGAAAAATCCTGCACATTCTCGGAATGGTCGGTGACAAAGACGTCGATGTCTTGTCGACCATCTATAAGTTCCGCCTACCGATGGGCTTTTCATCGAGTGTTGTTGAAGAGGCGGAGACGATTCCCAGTGAAATTCCCGAATCCGAACTCAAGCGCCGCCTCGATCTGCGCAAAGTCGTAACCTGCACCATCGACCCGGAAGACGCCAAGGACCACGATGATGCCATCTCGATCGAAGAGACCAAAGAAGGATACCGCCTCGGGGTGCATATTGCCGACGTCAGCCACTACGTTCGCGCTGCAACCAAGCTCGACAAGGAGGCGCGTTTCCGTACAGCGTCCGCCTATCTTGTTGATCGTGTCTTGCCGATGTTGCCGGAGCGGCTATCAAATGATCTGTGCTCGCTGAAAGAAAAAGTCGACCGCCTCACAATGAGCGCAATGATCGACTTGGATCACTCCGGTAACGTGATCCGCTATAAGTTGCACGAAAGCGTCATCCGCTCGCACGCCAAGCTTTCCTACGACCAGGTCCAGCAGTACATCGATTCCAGTGAAGGCATGGACAAACACAAGAAGGTTGCCGCCACGATCCCGATTATGCACAAACTCGCCAAGTTGCTCATCCAGAAACGCGACCAGCAGGGCTCGATCGATTTCGATCTACCGGAATACAAAGTCTTCGTCGACGAACTCGGTCTTGTCTCGAAAATCACCAAGCGTGAACGCAAGATGTCCAACCGCATCATTGAAGAATTCATGCTGCTTGCAAACAAACTCGTCGCGCAGGAGATGTTGTCGAAAAATATCCCGGCGCTGTATCGCATCCATCCGCCTCCGAACGAGGAGAAACTCGCCAATTTCACCGAGTTTGCCCGCAGCTTCGGCCACACGGTCTCGTTTGGTTCGCCGCCCCAGCCAAAGAACATAGCCGAATTTATTAAGGGTCTGGAGGGTCGCACAGAAGCTGATCTTCTTAACGAGCTGTTAGTTCGCTCGATGCAGAAGGCCACATATTCACCCGACAACATCGGTCATTTCGGCCTGGCGTTTCCGCACTACCTGCATTTCACCTCACCGATTCGCCGGTATCCCGACCTGATCGTCCATCGCATTCTCCGTCAGAGTCTCAATGGCGAGTACAAAGCTTCAATGGGTGGCGCCCTCAAGGGCTCGCTGGAACGTATTGGCAAACATTGCACGGAACAGGAAATGGTTATTATGGAGGCCGAGCGCGAAACGATTTCGATCAAGCAGGCCGAGTACCTGTCCCGCCAACTTGGGGAAATCTTTGAAGGCGTCATCAGCGGCATGTTGGGTTTCGGCTTCTTTGTCCGGCTCAACGATGTCGGCGCCGAAGGGATGGTGCGTCTCGCCAGCCTCGAGGATGACTACTATACCATCGACGTCAACCGCTATCTGATCACCGGTAAACGCACCGGCCGCAAGTATCACCTTGGCGACAAGGTCCGCGTCCAGGTTGCCACAGTGTCTACTGAAAACGGCCAAATTGATTTTCGCCTGATTCAGGATCACATCAAACCGCGCGTTTCGGCGCATTCATATCGCAATCGCAAGAGATGGAGGTAGACGCGAATGGAGTATCGTCTGCTCGCGGTCACAGCCAACAACCGCTTGGAAAATGCTTTCACGGACTTTGACATTGACGGCGTTTCAGTTGAATTCGCTGACAGTATTTCACAGGCTTTACAGCAACTTTCGAAGTCGCGCTTTCGCTTCATCGTTCTTGACTTCGAAGGCCTCGGCTCCGAAGCCATCCCGTTCCTCAAGCGATTAAATCGAATCTCGCCTCTGACTGACATTATCCTGTTCTCGAACGATTCAGGGTTCGAAGGCTTGGTTATTGACTGCATCGTCGACAAGAGTCTACCGGCCGACGAGATCCACGCCCAAATCGTTGAAGCCATCGACCGCCGCCGACTCCTCGACGACGCCGGCATGTTCGGACATTCGCGGAGCTTGCGCGATTCGGCAACGCGCATCAAGCAGGTAGCACCGACCGACATTTCCGTTCTTGTGATGGGTCCGTCCGGAACCGGCAAAGAATTAATCACGCGATCCATCCACGCAAATTCGCCGCGCCGTAACAACGAGTACATCTCCATCAATTGCGCATCGATACCGGAGAATCTGCTCGAATCAGAACTCTTCGGCTACGAGAAGGGCGCCTTCACCGGCGCCGACCGTGCCCAGCCTGGACTTCTTCAGCAGGCACACAAGGGCACACTCTTCCTTGACGAAATAGGTGAACTGCATCCGCATCTGCAGGCAAAACTGTTGCGCGCTATCGACACCAAGACTTTCATGCCGGTCGGTGCCCGTAAGCCGGTCTCCGTCGATGTTCGCTTCCTGGCCGCGACTAATCGCGACCTACAGACCGAGGTCGAATCGGGCAATTTCCGCGCTGATTTGTATTATCGCCTAAGCGTGATCACGTTTCAACTTCAGCGGCTTTCCGAACGTCCCGAGGACATTCTCCCCATCGTCGCTCACCTGATGGGTCGCCTCAAGAGCAACGTCCATTTTTCGCCCGAAGCTACCGACCTATTGCTCAAGTACGGCTGGCCCGGTAATGTCCGCGAGTTGACCAACTTCCTCCAAAGATTGCTGATCACCGCGCCACAGGGGGAAATCTCCCGGGAGACCGTCGCTGCAATGCTCGACAAGCACCGTATCGATGACCGCTCGCTACCCGTCGTCACCGGAATCACAACGGAAGAGTCCGGTTATCGACTGATCTATCAGGCCTTGTTGAATCTCGCCAACGAAGTGATTGACTTAAAACGCCTCATCACCGAACGTATTGATGGAAATGTTCGTCCAACTAATGAGGTCGCGCCAATGTCGCACGATAGCGGCGACCTTGAAGCGATGGAAGAGAAGATGATTCGCGATACTTTGGATCGTGTGGACGGCAATCGCAAACGCGCCGCCGACATCCTTGGTATCGGCGAACGAACACTGTATCGAAAATTGAAGAAGTATAATCTGACATGATCTAAAGAAGGATCAGATGACAAAGTGGGTAGTGGCAATGATCCTCGCGATCTTTGCCACGGGCAATGGCTTTCCGATTTTCTTCACCGACCAGTCCTACCGCTCGCTGGAGCAGCTTGATGAGGCTCTGGCCAATGGCGAGATTACGCAGGAGTATTATGATGAGGCAGTGGCTGTGTTTGCGGGGGACGGCAATTCTTACAGCGAGATCGAATTCGATCTTGAAGATCCTAAGCGGCCGATGTTCAATAGAAAGAGCTCTTTGCCTACGCGTGGTTTGCACTTGAAGTACAATACGACAGTCCAGCAAGAAATGGAAGAGTCGTTCCGGTCAGTTCGTTACGATCATTTTCTAGTGCGATCAGGGGGCGTTGGCTTCGATTTCTCGACTGAACATAAGTATGGACAGAGCGTCCGGGTTCGATCCAGACAGTTCAACGCCTACACCAATGATAGCAGGTGGCTGATATCAGTTGGCAACTTCGAGCATCAGCCTGCTTGCGGGGTTACATTTGGTGCGAGAGTCGCACCACCACCGCTTAGAGGTCAAAGCAATACGGCGGAGAGCGCCCTCTACCCGCTCCGAAGTTCGGGAAACGGCCTGCATGTTAGCTATTTTGGACTCGACCCACGGTTGGAAATTGACGGTTTCATCTCGCGTACAAAAGGAGAGGGATTTACCAACACAACAGTAGGTGGCGATATTGGAGTCGGGAACAGATTTGGCGTACCTGGATTAGTGGTGATGTCTCAAAGGATTGTCAATTCCGACGGCAGATCCCAGACCCACAATTACATAGCCCCGTGGTTCTATCGTGGTTCATGGCGAGGAATCGACGCTATTGGCGAGTCGTCATTTCAAATCGGCGGAGCGGCAGCACACTATTATGAAGTAAGTCGTGCCCGTTGGGAGCGTACCTTCGGTTTCACCTTGGCTGGTTTCAGCTACGCCAAGAATTATAGGAACGTCCAATCAAATGGATATGCTTTCAGCGACAACGAAGAAGTTACGATCGACAAAATCGGTCTTGAGTATAGCGACAAGCGTCCGGGTAGGGTTGGAATACTATTTGAGCAGGATATCGATTGGCGAACTGAGAGGCTCACCTTCCAACTTGTCCGCTGGGACAACCGTTTGGATGACCGCCAATGCGTGGCCGGGCGCCTGACCTTTGAGCAGTCAGGCCGATTCCCGCTTTTGAATCGTCTTCGCGTTCAAGCTATTTATCAGAATCTTGACATCAAGCATGACACCGACACACGCAAGTTGATCACTGTCACGGTAAAGTTAATGACTACCGGTGTCTTCATCTATGAGAATCAGCACAAGGTCGAACAGAGAGTGTTGAATTCAGTCAAGAAATACCCGTTTCGTAGTCGCCACGATTTCACTTGGAAAATCACTAATGACCTCGAAACAACCGCCATGATCAACTACTATGACAGCGACCTGAATTCATCTGACGACAACCAACTGACCTTCGCGGTCGGGCAAGATGTTGATACCGGACAAGACTTGCGCTTCGCGGGCCGGGTACAAACGCGATATCGATTCGCGACACAGAAGCTCGACAATTGGGAACTGCGCATCAATCTCGAAGTCATTCTGTAATTCTTTCGAAATTCGCTTGACAGCATTTCCCGATCTCTGTAATGTTGGTGGTTAAAAAGGTAGACGTTCCACTCTCAGGCAGAGAAACTCTCAAAGGTGCCGGCAATGAGTTGCCGAAGATTCGCAATTAGCGCATTTCTGTTTCGATCATTTGCGATTGCGTTTTTACTAATGTGTCCCGCACTCCTGCAGGGTGCTGGCAGATTGGTCATCAACGAGATCATGATCAACGAACCCGGCAGCGAAACCTCGCTCGAATGGGTCGAGCTGTTCAATGCCGGCGATGATTCACTCGACCTCAAAGACCACATTTTCATCGAAGCCTCCGACACCACGCGATTTGCCGCACACTGGCTTCAGTCCCGCGAATTCGCTATTCTCTCGCGCAAACCAATTACCACTGATGGCGCGGCTTCGTTCGAGCGGCAATGGGGAAGTGCTTCGAATGTATGGGGCGACGACTCGCTTGAGAATTTCGTGCTCTTGCCTGCCAAAATGTCCCTGCGTAATTCCAATGATTCGGCGACCATCGTCGACCTTTCGTCCGGCCGAATCGAAACGGTCAAGTGGTCGATCCCACCGCCAGACGGCGTAAGTCTCGAACGTGTCAATCCTACTACTGATGCGCTTGCAAAGAACTTCAAGTACTGCAAATCCGCAGCCATGTCGACTCCCGGCCGGGCCAATTCTGTTGTCGCCAAAATGCACGACTGGGGCTTTATCGAAGATGACTGCGAAATCTTCGTGCCACCTGGTCCGGATCTGCCGTTAGAGTTTGGCCTTGTCGTCGCCAACTTCGGGCAGCTTCAATCACCTTCCATGAATTGCAGTCTCATTTTTGACCGCGACTTCGATGGAGCGCCAAGCGATCCCGATTCCATACTGGAGTTCACTATCGAAGCATTATCACCTGACTCATCAGAGATATTCACACCAACATTATCATTATCCGCCGGACGACAGTCATTCATATTCCAGCTTCCCGAAGATGATGACATCTCTAACAATTCCATCCATTTCGAATGCGTCATTGGTCCGATCGCGGCGGAACTGCTGATTAGCGAATTCGTAAACAACGCCTCCGACTCAATCGGCTGTGAATGGATTGAAGTGCAGAGCATCGTCCCATACAATTTATCTTTGCAAGGCTGGTCCCTGGAAATCGATGGCAGGGCGATATCTCTTGATAGTCAGGAGTTCGTTGAATCTGGTGAAACTATTGTACTCTGTAAAGACAGCGTTTGCTTTCGCTCGGGCAATTCCGGAATCGCTTGTCGTCTGATCCAACCGGCGCAGTGGCATTCACTTGGCAATGAACAAAGCGCTATCGCGCTGCGAATGCATCTTGGCGCGCTGTCTGATAGTGTTGGGTATCGCGGCGCTATTGAATCAGGCAGGAGCTGGGAACGCGACTTCGACTCGACTAGTGTGGACTTCGAGTCGTTGTTCTACCGATCAACCTCAATCAGCGGCAGCACCCCGTGCAATCGGAACTCGCCTCGGCCCGCTCCAATCGCATTCGACATCGGCATCGTTCCCGGCAGTCTCATTCTCACAAAAGATTCACTTAACAACTCGATTGTGCGGGCAGAGTTACAATTAGCAAACCACGGCTACAACAATTCAGGGTCAATCGCCATTCAAGTATTCGATGACTCCAATCGCGACGGCGTCCCTGCATCAAGTGAACTGATTTTGACCCACGACATTGACCCGATTCTCAAAGGCGATTCAGTTACGGTTGCGATTGCATTTGCGGCGGCGACAGGTCGCAAAATCTACATCTTCACCCTTGACGACGACGAAATCCTCTCGAACAACGCAATCTCCGGCGTAATCACCGCCGGGAGCCTGACACGTGAACTCATCATCACCGAGATCCTCGCCGATCCGGTTGGGTCGCTCGAAACCGAATGGATCGAGATCAAAAACGCCTCCGGATACTCTGTAGACTTACACGGCTGGCAGATTGGCGATGCTGCTCACCAAAGCGTACTCGACCATTCAGTTCTACTTGCGCCGGATGAATATTGCGTTGTCGCTCAGGATGCTGGCGCATTCACCCGGTACTATGGCGCCGCCTGCGAGCCTCTTGCCTGTCGAACTTGGAGCTACCTCAACAATGGCGGCGATTGCATTATTGTCCGCGATGAGTTCGGGACAATCTCCGACAGCGTCACCTTTGGCAAAGGGGCAGGGGATAACCGCTCGTTAGAGAAAAACGAACAGGACGTGCCCGGACTCCCAATGTGGAATCCATCCATCGATCCTCTTGGCGCAACGCCTTGCCTGCGCAATTCAATCTATCCTGCACCCGCCGCTCACGATGCGGGTTTCGTCGAGGGCGGAGTGGTAATCACCAGGGATTCTTCAGATGTAGAACTACTCCATTTCATTGCCAAGATTGCAAATCTCGGTTACAGTGCGCTCAAGAGTGTGTCAATTGAAGTCTTCAATGATGGAGATCACGATAATATCCCTTCAGACAACGAATTTCTCGCCCGATTCGACGCCGACTCCATTGGGGCGGGCGACACGACGGAGGTGGATTTCTCTCTTCAAATTACGGCCGGACGGCACGTTCTGATCCTCCGTCTACCTGAAGACGAACTGGGTGACAACAACTACTACACTGCCGAAATCTCCTCCGGCATACTGCTGCGAGAGATCATCATCACCGAATTTCTCGCCGACCCTGAAGGTTCGCTCGAAACCGAGTGGATTGAAATCAAGAGTATTAGCGAATTTTCAATCGATCTCACCGGCTGGTCATGCGGTGATCTTGCAACTCAACGAATATTCGGGGCGACTCGTCCGATAGGACCGGGTGAATATGCAGTTGTGGTGCAGGACGCAACCGCATTTGCGGCATTCTATGGCGAGGGCTGCCATCTGATTTCCGCCACAACTTGGAGCAGCCTTAACAACAACGGTGATGCAATTATCTTGCGCGACGAGTTCGGCACCATCTCGGACAGCGTAAGCTACTCGAACTGCGCAGGCGAGAATCTTTCGCTCGAACGCAACGAATCAGAACCAGTCGCTTCCTCAAATTGGTATCCTTCGACATCTTCGTCCGGCGCTACACCCTGCGCCGCCAATTCAGTATCGGGCAACTACTCTGGCGAAGTATCATTTTCATTGATCAATCGCGTCTTCGCGCCCTCGGCAGGGGAGAACCTTCAGTTTGCGCTTCACTGCCCGCCGGCTTCGAAATTCACAATAGAAGTATTCGACTTGGTGGGACGGCGACAGCGGGTGATCGCCGACGATGATTACTTCTCGTCCGGCGAATTCTCCTACGATGGCCTTTCCGATTTCTATTCACATCTTCCGATTGGCGCATACATCATCAAGGTCGAATCGGCGGATGGTTCCTTCCTGCAGAAAGCGGGTTTCGCAGTTGCACCCCCAAAGTAAGATCTTTCTGCGCGTCGGGTTCATCCTGACGATTTTGCTTACCGCAGACGCATCGGCGGAACTTCCACGCGGATCAATCTCATCATTTGCTCTGGGGGGCACGCCGAATCTCATGTCACCGGGACCTCTGGACTTGGCGATTAATCCGGCACTCACAAGGTGCTCGACGTATGCTGTCGAAGTGCAGGCATCACGACTCCACGAGATGAGTGACTTCGATGTCGCTGCCGGGGCGGCACAATACAACTACCGAAACTTGTCCCTAGGCCTGGCTGTCAACCAGTTGGTCGGGCTTGACTACTATGCCGAACGGAACTTGTTACTTGCGGCTTCGATAGCGCCGCATCGAATCTGGCGATTGGGAATCGGCATCGAACATCGGCGGATAGAATTCGGCGAGGGCTACGGCACAGTCTCGACGGTTGCGGCATCCTGCGGATTAGCGATTCGACTAACCGAGAGAGCGGCAATTGCGCTGTCGGGACTGAATGTCAATCGTCCCAAATTCGATTCGGATGACGAACCACTGCCGTTTGCGGGGCAGATTTCGGCGACATACATTGCCACTTCGACGCTGACCATCGAGTTCGCGCATCAGATAGAAGAGCGATATCCCGATCGGTTTTGCATCGGGCAGCAAATCACCATCGTCAAGGATTTCGACCTGCTCCTCGGCCTGACAACCGAGCCCTTTGAAATTTCCGGCGGCTTTGGCCTCAAACTACGCGGTTTTAACTTTGAATATGCGTACCGTAACAATGTATATTTGGGCGGTACTCATCGCTTAGGTTTGAGGTATAGTCGCTGATGTCGGAATACACAAATACTCGTCTACTCATCGAACAACACGAAGCGCTCGTTCTCGCGCCCTATGCAGCGTTGAGCGGCCGCTCCCGCGGTCGGCAATTTCCCGAAGCCGAACACGAGTACCGCAGTTGTTTTCAGCGCGACCGCGACCGGGTGATCCACTCGGCGGCGTTTCGGCGGCTTAAGCACAAGACGCAGGTGTTTGCCTCGCCCGATGACGATCATTTCCGCACACGCCTGACGCACACGATGGAAGTTGCACAGATCTCGCGTTCGATTGCCCGCGCCCTGCGTCTCAATGAAGATCTCGCTGAAACCGTTGCCCTTGTCCACGACCTCGGCCATACACCGTTCGGTCATGCCGGCGAGGATGCCCTGCGCTCCATCCTCAAGGACGACGGCGGATTCAATCACAACGCGCAGTCGTTGCGCGTGGTCGACTATATCGAAGATCGCTATCCGCAGTTCCGCGGGTTGAATCTTTCCTACGAAGTCCGCGAAGGCATCGTCAAGCACGAGACCGACTACGATATGCCCGTATTCGGCAACTTCGATCCCCAGCATCGTGCAACGCTGGAGGGCCAGTTGGTCAACTTTGCTGATGAGATTGCTTACAATGCGCACGATGTCGATGACGGCTTTTTCTCGAAGTACCTCTCGATCGAAGATCTTCTCGAAGTCCCGATCATCGCGCGGCTCTTTGAAAGTTCCCAGCGCAGCTATCCCGACCTGTCGCCGCGAAAACGGCATTATCACTTGATTCGCCTTCTGATTAACTGGGGAGTCTCCGACATTATTCTCACCGCCGCCGACGGACTGAAGCGCCATCAGGTAAAGACGTTTGATGACGTTATCAACTGCTCCGAAAATATCGTTCGCTTCTCGCCCGAAGCTCATGCCGCCGGTCGTGAGCTGAAGAAGTTCCTATTCGACCGCCTCTATCGGCATCCGCGCTTGGTCGAAATCAATGCGATGGCCGCCAAAGTCATCAGCAAGCTGTTCGAAGCCTACACCGCCGATCCGGATCTACTTCCGCAGAAATTCCGCCAGCGTCTCTACGACCAGCCGACCAAGACCGTTATGAAGGACTACATCGCCGGCATGACCGACCGCTTTGCGCTGCAGGAATATGAGCGCATCGTCGGCGGCCCGATCCCCGACATGAAGACGTGATCCGTTGATTACAATAGTGTGAATCTCTTTGCATCGAATTGCCCTGTCTCACTTCGCAACAAGTGATTTTCGTAACAATAGCCGCGTATTCGTTTGTACGTAACTTAGTACAGTCCTTCAGGATAGACCCTTTCTTCCGACGCCCTTAACACCAACTTGCGGCTTCTCGCAATCCTAACCTCCCGGCACGTACTTTGCGTAAGTTCCTTAACAGAACTCAACGAGGAGGAACCAAGATGGAGTGCTACTTCTACAGCCAGGTCCAGGACAAGCGCGAAGATGGTCTTCATAGTGCCGTGCTCTCTTTCTCGGTGCCGGATGCCGGAATCGTGTTCCGTACCCGCTTCGCCGGATCGCCGGCTGAATGTGAATACGCCGCCCTCTTGACGCTTCTTGAGTTCGTCGAATTGAATCCCCAGGTTTTCCGCGATCGCACGGTCGAAATCTACGGCGACAGTTTTACGGTCGTCAATCAGATCAACGAAAAGATGTACTGCACGAAAGATCTTCAGCCCTTCCGCAACATGGCCATTCTCTTCCGGAACAAGTTTTCCTACTCGCTGAACTGGATTCCGCAGCGCGAGAATCCAGCCCAGCTTACTTTGAATGCGGACTGACATTACTCATACCTCCCGAGGAAGAAGGCGGAACCACCTGGTTCCGCCTTCTTCATTTGTAATCGAAAGATTGTAGGGCAGGTCTCCTTGCCGAATTTTCGTGATGATAGGAGCAGGAGTGTGGAGACCTGCCAACTGCTCAGGTCGGTGATAAGAACTTGGCAGGTCTCCAACGTGATGCGTCTGATGGGAAATTGCTCCCGATAAGGAGACCTGCCCTACGAACTAGGGCAGACGGGGACGTCTGCCTTCCACGCAAGCGTTGTTCCCTCTCCCTCCGGGAGAGGGTAGGGTGAGGGCTTGCTATTGACATCTCCCCTTAAAACTCCTAACATCATCACATGTCCAAATTCACCTTCGCGCAGGCGCTCGAGAAAATCGAATCGGGCAAACTCGATCCTGCTTATCTCCTGATCGGCGAAGACTATTACCAGCGCTTCCTGCTCACAGAGAAGATCACCAAAGCCAAACTCGGCAAGGACGGCTCCCTCAACCGTCACTCACTGATCGGCCGTAAGACCACAGCCCAGATGCTTGAACAACTGCTTACAGGAGTGCCGCTGTTCGGCGGAAACACTGTCGTAATCATCTCCGACATCGACAAGCTATCCGAAAAGTATCACGATTTCCTCACTCGCTCACTCAAGTCTCTTTCTCCTTCGGTGCTCTTCGTCGGCAGCGCCAACAAGCTCGACGGTCGCAAATCGTTCGCGAAGGAACTCTTCAAGGTCTGTAGTGTCGTTGAAACCAAAGAGATGTACGATAATCATCTTCCGCCGTATGTGCGCGCCCGTTTCGCCGCCCGTGGCATGGCGGTCGATGAGGACGCGGTCACCGAATTCTGCCGTCTGGTCGGCAGCGATTGCGGCGACATCGAGAATGAGGTCGAGAAAATCTCCATCGTTCACACCGACAAGAAGCGAGTCGGACTGGCCGATGTGCGGAGTTATCTCTCCGACAGCCGCTTTTTCAGCCAGTTTCAAGTCGCAGAAAGTGTCTCCTCCCGCAATCCCAAGGCAACCTTGTCCGCATTACGCCAGTATCTCGAAAGCTCCGGTGCCGATGGCCGCGGCAAACTGATTTGGGCGCTCTACAGCCAATTTGAGCGTCTACTCACCGTCCAGGCGTATACCGGAAAACTCAGCCGTGAGGATCTTGCCGGCAAGCTGCGCGTCCATCCGTTTTTCTTGCAAAAAATACAAGAGCAATCGGGCCAATTCAAACCGGCAGAATTAGTTGCGGCTCTGCGGGCTGTCTACGATACCGAACTTGCTGACCGCTTTTCGACGGAGTCCAAAGAGCAGATTTTCGAGCGGATGACACTGAAAATACTCCGTCCAACCGGGGAATAAGCCTTGTTCTTATTGGTAATAATGATGGTGGGGTCAGCCGATTCGTCCGACTTGGAGTTGATCCAGCGGGCAAAGAAAGGCGACATGCGCGCTTTCGGCGATTTGGTCAGACGCCATCAACGCAAGGTTTATGCACTCTGTTTCCGGCTGGGTGGCTCGCACGATGCTGCCGACGATTTGACGCAGGAGGCTTTTATCAAAGCTTTTCAAGCTATTGCCACGTTCGATGAGTCGTTCCCGTTTACGGCATGGATTATGCGGATCGCTTCGAACAATGCCCTCAACTACATCAAGCGGCAGAAATTCCAGGTTTCGGGCGAAGAAGGCGAAGCGATTCTCGATTCGCAGACATCGTCATACACCGAAGACAATCCGCATGAGAACCTAAACCAGCAGGAAATCGACGCACGTTATCAGAACGCTCTCAATGCGCTGCCCACGGACTTCCGCACCGTATTTGTATTGAGGATGCATGAAGAATTAAGTTACGAAGAAATCGCCGATCGCCTCAAGATTAGCGTAGGAACTGTTATGTCGCGCCTTCACCGCGCAAGGCAACGCATGGCGAGCGACCTGAAGGATCTATTGGAGCCCTAAGTGGATAAGAAGTATCTCGAAGAACAGATGTCGGCATATCTCGATGGCGAGTTGTCACCGGATGAGATGTCGCAGTACGAGCAGGAGATCAAATCCTATCCAGACCTGTTCGCCGAACTGCAGACACTTCAACGGCTCAACAAGCTTGCCGGCACTTCGAAGTTGGCTTTGCCGGATGATCGCTACTTCGAAAATCTTGCCGGTCGTATCGACTCACAGATCAACCCCAAATCAACAGGGCAACGATCGCGTATCGTCGATTTCATTGTCGAGCGCCGCAAAGCAATTACAGTCATAAGCTCGGTCGCTGCTGTCTTCCTTGTGGCTGTGATCAGCATGAATCTCTTCGGCCCTTCCGCAAAACGCTATCCGAATGAAATACCGACGCAAAAGAGTGCTCCGGCCAAGATCATTGACCAAAGTCCCAAACCTGATTCAGTCGCTACAATACAAGAACAGCCTCTGACAAAAGAAAAAACAGCGACATTGCGCGACGAATCCGCGCACCAAAATGCCGTTATCGATGAAGGGACGAAGGACCCAGAAGCAGCCGAGTTTGAAATAGCCGTGCCCGACATACAGACAGAGTTGTCGGAAACAAATGCTGTTCCAGCCAAAGTCAAAACGGAATCGGCTGAGTCGAAAGACTCAAAATCGGAGAGCAGAATTCTTCCTCCGAGCACCCCCATCAAAAAAGGCACACTCAACCGACAAAGCCTCTCTGCAGACTCACCGCGAGACCTGACCGCAGGCGCGCTGCAGGCAGATTCGCCCGAAGAACTGCGCCAATCAATACCGACGACATCAGCTGATACGGTCATTATCTATACCGCGACTATTACACCAAGTACAAATGATTCATACAACGCCGCGCCCGCGATGCCAAAGAGCGGAGCCGCCACGCCGAACATTGCCTCACTTCAAGGTTCCAGCGGACTTTCATGGAACGTCTACTTGCACGTATTCCAGGAACTTGATGAGGGGATGTACCGCGGATGGAAACTCTCGGGTTCGACGGGATCCCGTGACTCGCTGCAAGCTTGGAAGGATTCAATCAGTGTGTTGGGACCGGCTCGCTGGTACGCCGAACAGGCGTTTCGATCTCTCCAAGCAAAAGAGACGACTTGGGAAGAATATCAGCAGATGCGAGCCTACATCGATCACTACATGGCCGAAACACAGATTCCCGATAGTGCCGTTTGGAATCGACGGCTCCCGCTTGTCGATGAAATCTATGAACGACAACTCGGCAAACAATACCGGGATAAGAAATAGACACGCCGAGGTCATTAAACGTTCGCTTCTGGTCGACTTTGAAAAAACGACTGGTCGAATCCCGCGAATCGCGATTGACTTTAGCCTTGAGCCGAATCACATTCTAACATGACTTACTCCCATAATCCGGCCGAGGTCGCAGTCACTTACCTAAAGGGTGTCGGTCCGAAAAAAGCCGAGATTCTCAAAGGCGTCGGAATCGAAACCGTCGAAGACCTCCTGTATTATCTCCCGCGCCGCTATCTGGATCGCTCAAACTTACAATCGATCGCCACTCTCCAATTCGGCGCTGAAGTCACCGTCGTCGGCAAAATCGTAATGCAGGGTCTCCTGCGTGCACGCAAAAAATTCTACGAGATCGTCATCCAGGACGACTCCGGACACCTGCCGCTGTTGTGGTTCAACGGCATTAAATATATCGAGAAGCGATTTAAGCGCGGAATGACATTGTCCGTGTCCGGCACCGTCAGCGATTTTCGCGGCGGTGCGCGCATTATCCATCCCGAGGTCGAAGTCATCTTCGAAGACGAAGAAGAGGCCAAAATCCATACCGGCAGAATCATTCCGATTTATCCCTCGACCGAACTTCTGAAATCAAACTGGCTCGACTCACGCGGCTTTCGTCGTATCATCAAGCCGGCGTTGGACCAGTATGGAGACTACATCGAGGACCTCGTACCTGCCTCCGTTGTTGCGGAAGCCGGACTAATGTCTCTGCCCGAGGCCGTGAAACAAATTCACTATCCCGACAACTTCGAAATTCACGCCCAGGCGCGTCACTCGTTGGCGTTTCGCGAGCTGTTACTGTTTCAATTGCTTGTAGCCGACCGCCGGCAACGAATCACACACAAACTCAAGGCGCACACCATTGCCAAGCCGGATCAGGGATTTCATGATTGGGTGCATGGGCTGCCATTCAAACTGACGAAGTCGCAGGGCAAAGCCGTTGCCGAGATTCTGGAAGACCTCTACAAACCCGAACCGATGCTCAAGCTCCTTCAAGGCGATGTCGGTTCCGGAAAAACTGTCGTTGCAACTATAGCTATGAACTTGGTTGCACGCTCCGGATTCCAGGCTGCCATGATGGCGCCGACTGAACTGCTCGCGCAACAGCACTTTCAGACAATTACGAAACTGCTTGCCGGTACTGGTGAACATCCGGCCCTTCTGACAGGGACAACACCACCGCGCGAACGCACCGCCATTATCAAATCTCTCGCCTCCGGGGAAACCAAAATCATCGTCGGCACGCACGCACTGTTCACGGATGACGTAGCATTCGCGAATCTTGCATTTGCCGTCGTCGATGAACAGCATCGCTTCGGCGTCTCCCAGCGCGAAGCCTTGCTTGCGAAAGGGAACTCGCCCGACCTTTTGGTAATGACCGCAACGCCGATCCCCCGTACGCTGGCGCTCACCGCGTATGGCGATCTTGATCTCTCCATCATCGACGAAATGCCTGTCGGACGCATACCGGTGCGGACTGCTCTCCGTACTGAAGCCGATCGTCCAAAAATCTACAAATTCATTCTCGACGAAGTCAACTCCGGCAACCAGGTATTCTTCATCTATCCGCTGGTTGAAGAATCTCTTAAGGTCCAGTTAAAAGCCGCGACCAAAGCATATCAAGACCTGGCGGAAGTAATCTTCCCTGATCTGCAGATCGGTCTCGTCCACGGACAAATGAAAAAAGAAGAGCGTGAACAGACAATGGCGCGCTTCTCGAAACGCGAAATCGGGATTCTGGTCTCGACAACCGTAGTCGAAGTTGGCATCGACATTCCCGATGCGACCGTCATCGTTATCGAACATGCAGAGCGCTTTGGATTGAGTCAGCTCCACCAGTTGCGCGGTCGCGTCGGGCGCTCCAACAAGAAATCGTACTGCATCCTGATCACCGACATGGACCCAACCAGCGAAAGTTACCTCCGCTTGAAGCGATTTGTCGAGTGTAACGACGGCTTCAAAATCGCTGAACTCGACCTGGAACTGCGCGGTCCCGGAGAATTGCTCGGGACCAAACAAAGCGGCATGCCTGAGTTCCGGGTTGCGAACATCGCCACCGACCTAAGTTTAATCTTGACGGCACGCGACTATGCCCATAGATTAATAACCAGTACATTGGCGGTTTCTGAACAGGAACGCCTCAAACTAAAGACTTATATTAAGCAACGGCGGGAAAGAGAACAATCTGGTGGCGTCTCATAGTACGAAAAGTCTAAAGCACGAACTCGAGCAGTTTCTCGCGGATACCGAGATCTTCTCGACCAAACTTAGTCAATTGATCGAAACGGCCACTGATTACGACATGATCCGCCAACTCAAGAAGATCGATGCCGAACTTATGGACTTCCAGCACAACATCGTGATCGCCATCGAAATGGAAGAGAGATCTCATGGTTGAGCTTTCCGGCGCTGCTCGCGAGCAAGCGCTGTTCAGTGCCCTCTTGTTTAGTCTCCATTCAGCCGGCATGCAGCAACTCGGTAAGATAATGAATCCGATGAGCGGAAAAATCGAACGCGATCTGGAACAGGCGCAGGCAACCATCGAAATGATGGAGCTGATTAAGAAACGCACGACCGGAAATCTCGACGATTATGAGACGCGACTCTTGGGCCGTTTACTCGCTGAACTGCAGATGAATTATGTCGATGAAGTTAATAGGGAACAAAAATCCGGAACACCGGACGAGTCTTCAGGTACAACTTAACGGGTGTTAATCACGCGAGTAAATTCCTGTCACTCCGTAATCACAGGGCTCACTCGGGAGAATTCTTCAGAATGTCAATATTGCCTAATAAATCTGGCGCGGCTGGCTCGGTTGTCGATGTCAGTTTTCGCGTGGAACACAACTATCCCATCGCGCGTCTAACGACCTTCGGAATCGGTGGTCCTGCCGATATGGCGGCGTTTTGCGATTCAGTCGACCAAGTTGTCGAAGCAGTAGAATATTGCAAGAAAAACCGCATCGACTACTTCGTGATCGGCGGCGGCTCCAACATTCTGGCATCCGACAAGGGCTACCGGGGCATGATAATCCTTCCCAGAATTGAGTTCCTCAAGGTTGAAGGAGAAACCGTTCACGTCGGTGCCGCCTATTCTCTCGCCAAAATGGTCGAGCAAATGGTCGAAACCGGCCTCGCCGGACTGGAATCACTGTCCGGTATCGCCGGTACTGTCGGCGGCGCCATTGTCGGGAATGCCGGCGCTTATGGGCAGTCGATCTCGGATACGCTGATTGATGTCAACCTATACCACCCGGACAGAGGACTCTATGTCGCCGCGAAGGATCAGATCGAATTTCGCTACCGCCACAGTGAACTCAAGTGGTCAAAAAACATTGTCCTTTCAGCACGCTTCAAATTGAAACATGAGGATCTCGAACTGCTTCGCAACCGCGCGACCGAAATCCTCGACCAACGCTGGTCCCGTCATCCACACGAAGACATCTCTGCAGGCTGTTTCTTCAAAAACATAGAAGACAAAACTGCTCCTCATGGGAAGATCGCTGCCGGATATCTGCTCGAGCAAATCGGCGGCAAGTCTGTTACAGTTGGAAATGCCGGCGTTTATCCGAGTCACGCCAATATCCTGATAAACAAAGGCGGCGCTTCGGCGTCCGAAGTGAGAGAGCTTTCGCTGAAACTTAAGCAAAAAGTTAAAGAAGTTTATGGCGTAGAGCTCTCGGAAGAAGTAATCTTACTCGGAGACTTTAGCTAACGGAGGTTTCTATCGAAAAGATATGTAATGAATGAATTTCTTGCTGTGTTGTAAATTGAACCTATCGTTACCTATACTCATCCGTTTGATCACGGTTCTCTGCCTCGGCTTCACGCTCACGGCAGTGAAATCTTTTGCCGCTGTGGGGATTGACCTTTCCCTCAAATTGCCCCCCAGTCGGCTCGCTCAAATGTCTCATACCACACCGGATCAAATCGGGCTGACCAACTCCCAACAACCGCGTGCCTATTTTGAATCGGCGTTACTCAAAAAGACGCGATCATTTTATTACGACGAAGCTAGCGGTATGCTGGTTTTCGATGAAGCGACCGGTCGTTTCACCGGCTACGCGGTGCCATTCGCTGTCTCGCCCCAGAAAGCACAGGAGCGCGAGTTCGACCGCGAGTCGCGGCTGCTGTTCCGAAAAGGTATCAGGGACGCTCAACAGCGTCGCGCCCAGGGTGGTGGGGGCGGATTGCTCGAATTCGAAATTCCGATTAAGACGCCGAAATTCGTCAAAGGCATTATCGGCGAGGGCGGTGCTGGCCTGAAAGTCAACGGTTATCGTAAGATTACATTCGGTGGCCGAAGTCAATGGAATGATGGCGAACAGGTAATCGCCGGGCAAAGCAAATTCCCCTCGCTGCAGATGGAGCAAATCTCGAGCTTCACTATCAACGGAACGATCGGCTCAAAAATCACGGTCGATGTCAACCAGGATTCCAAACGCCAGGAGTCGCTCGCTAACCGTATCCAACTGCGCTACAAAGGCGATGAAGACGACATTATCAAAACCATCGAACTCGGCAACACCAACCTCTCATTGCCATCAACGCGATTCTCCGGATATTCGCAACGCATTCAGGGATTGTTTGGCATCAAGACGACAGCCGAAGTCGGCGGGCTAAGACTCACCGGTATTGCCTCGCAAGAAAAATCATCTAACAAGTCGGCTACTTTCAAAGCCGGTGCCGAGTCCTCCAGCCGCATTATCCGCGACTGGAACTACATCGATCACCAGTATTTCGACCTCTCGCGTCGCGACTCCATTCTATCATTCTCGGATCTGTGGCCGGGCGGCATTTTGAACGGCACTTTCATTCCGCCAGACAGTATCACCAAGCTCGAAGTATACATTTTCTATGCTGCCGGCCAGACAACGAATCTCCCGACCAAAACGGCACGACTTTACGTCGATCCTTACAATCCAACTAAGTATCCGGAGGAAGCTACCGGCGGTACATTCATCCTTTATGGCGCCGACCGCTCAACTACCCAGTCCAGCGAAGACTTCTATGTCGTCCAACGGAAGTCGCATTACATTCTGTTCGACCAACCGATTTATGCCGGAAAGTCAGTCGGCATCTATATGGAATACTTGCGGCGACTGCCCGATGGACGCGATACAATTATCTCGGTAGGCAATACCGACAACGATTCTTTGTACGTCCTCAAGCTTCTGCGCTCCGAAAATCCGTTGCCTTCATTTGTCAGCTGGAATTATGTCTGGCGTAACGTCTATGATGTCGGGCGCGTCACCGATCTCGATGGATTCAATGTCGTCATTTACCGCGGCGACGCACAATCGGCGGCGGATAAGGATGTTTCCGATCTCAACCATCAGGACGGCGTCGAGCTGAAGACCATTCTGGGGCTTGATACTGATCGCGATGGTAGGGTGGATGCATACAACACCGAGATATTTGATCCGGGCCGCGGACACCTTCGATTCCCCTCTCGGCGACCATTTGACGACGGATCACTGGCGGAGGTCGTTCCCGAATTGTATGATATATCCTCGTCGATTGACCGCCAGAACAAATCAAAATACTATCTCGATGTGACCTCCGCGTCGCGCCAGAGCGAGTTCCGCCTGGGCAATTATGACATTGTGCCCGAATCGGAAACCGTGACGCTCAACGGCAGAATCTTGAAGAAGGGCATCGATTACAACATCCAATACGAATATGGCAGTATTACCTTCCTGAATGAAGAAGCATTAAGCGCTTCCGCGGACGTTTCCATCGACTACGAATTTTCACCGCTGATATCATCGCAGAAGAAAACCCTTCTCGGGGCTCGCGCGGAATACGAATTCTCGCGCAATTTCAAGATCGGCGCCATGGCGTTGTACAAATCGGAAAAAGAGACCGATCGCAAGCCGAAACTTGGCGAAGAGCAGGCCAAGTTCCTCAACCTTGATGTTGATGCAACCTATAGTTTTGATACCTATGCGTTGACCAAGATGATCAACGTACTGCCGTTCATTGACTCCAAATCACCCTCCCGTGTCGCCCTTCAAGGCGAAATCGGCCAATCGTTGCCGAATCCGAACGTCAAGGGTGAAGCATCAATCGACGACTTTGAAGGCTCGAAAGAACTCTATTCGTTGGGAGTTAATCGTACCGGGTGGAATCCAATATCACCCCCGGCACAGCTCGATACATTATCACTTAAGCGCGCCAGCCTCATTTGGTACAATCCGTATGATCAGGTCCCGATTACAGATATTTATGACCGCGACCTCAAAAGCGGCGAAAACCGGACCAACATTCTGGTGCTGCGTTTTGCTCCCAATTCCGACCTCACTGGACAAAAAACCGGGTCCTGGAATGGTGTCATGCGCGCCCTCTCAAAAGGTGCTTATGACCAATCCAAGACGCGCTTCGTCGAACTGCGTATTCGCGGGAAAGTCGGTCGATTGCACGTTGATTTGGGTGAAATCAGTGAAGACCTCAACGGCAACGAGAACCTCGATACGGAAGACCAAAGCCGCAATCAAATCGCCGAGATCATCGAAGACATTGGTCTTGACCTTCTTTCCGACGAGCAGGAAAAAGCCCGCTGTGCCGACGGGACTGCACCCGACTGGTATGACTGTAACAGCGAAGATCCTGCTGGCGACAACTGGGCATATGATAGCGATGATAAGGACAATTATAACAACATCAATGGTACTGAAAAGAGCCGCGAGGACTTCTCGCGGCTGAACCGTCCCGACACCGAGGACATCAATGGCGACGGCATCCTGCAGGAACGCGACAGCTATTACACCTGGGACATCGATCTCGCGAACAACCCCTTCCGTGTCTTCGGAACGGAGCGCAACGATTGGTACACGATTCGCATTCCTTTCCAGGATAGCACGCTTTACGAAGAGGTCGGAAGTCCCTTACGCAGCAATGTCCGCGTTATGAGGCTCTGGATCGATGGCGTAGAGGTTGACACAGCTTTCGTCGAAATTGCCGACGTTGAACTGACCCGCAATGCCTGGGAAGCATCGCCGCTGTTGCCGCTGGATAAGATTCGCACCGAGGAGGCGCGCTTTGCCGTCTCGGTCATCAATACTGAAGAAGACACTGTGTACAATCCGCCGCCCGGAGTCGAAGGCTTCTACGACAAAACCACCGGCCTGCGGGAACGCGAACAGTCACTGCGCTATGATTTCTTCAATCTCGCACCGGGCGATACCGGAATTGCCGAAAAGATACCGTTCAAATTGCAGGACCTTAGCGGTTACGAAAAACTCGAGATGTGGATCCACGGCGACTCGCTCCGGGACAACATGATCTTCTTCTATCGGTTTGGTCCCGATATCCGCAACTATTATGAGTACCGGACGACGCTGAATGTCGGCTGGGATCCTGATCATGCTGTGAACATTGTCTTTGACGAGATTACCCAGATTAAGCTCAAGCTTCAGGAGTTGAAACTGCTGTATCCCGACACGCTCGAGTATAGCGAAGGTAATTTCCGTGTCGTTGGGAATCCCTCCATCACGCGCGTGAAGTACTACGCCATGGGCATTACCAACGCCGATTCCGTAGATACTGAAAGCCGGATCAGCGGCAACATCTGGATCGACGAAATGCGCGCCACCCAGGTGCGCCGCGATAAGGGCCTTGCCGGTATGGTCTCCGGCGCAATCACCTTCGCCGATGTTGCTTCTTTCACGGCAAACTATATGCGTCAAGATGAGTTTTTCCGCACCCTGACACAGGCCGACCGTCGCGATCTCGGGTCCGGTAGTAAGAATAAAGCATATGGCTACAGCTTCAACTTCGCGCTCGACAAGTTCCTCCCGCCCAATGATGGCGCCTCAATTCCATTCAGCTACAATTGGAGTCGCACTGAATTGTCGCCGCGCCTGATTACCGGCTCCGACATCTTGGTGCCGACCGATAGGATTGACGAACAGCGAAGCGTCTCCACCAACTATGGATTCTCAATCAGCGAGCGCTGGAACAAACGGACCAGCAATCCCCTGTATACCGTCCTGCTTAACAAGTTCCAGTCGAGCTTCTCCTGGAACAAATCGTTGTCAAAATCGCCAACTGTGCCTATAAACGAAGTGGACCGTTACACCACCAAGGGACGCTACACAGTTACATCTCCAATGAGAAGCGGCCTAAGAATATTCTCATGGCTCGGCGGACTCCCGCTTATTCCCAAGAGAGTAAGGGAGACACAGTTCAACCCGATCCCGGCCAGAATTACACTCGACGGCGATGTCACCCGCTCGACAGAATATCAGGTCAATAGCTTCGGCGTTTCAACCAGCCGCTACTCACGAGTCTTGCGCGGTGCATTTGATACCGGCTTCAATCCGCTAACTGGATGGGACCTGGGATATCGTTTCACCACCGATCGCGATCTTAGCGATCCCAAACTGGTGAAGCTGTCGTTGAACCCCAAGAGCATCATGCTGGGTCGCGAGCGCAGATACAGCGAATCGTTTACTGCCAACTATAGCCCGAATATCGTGCCCTTTATCACTGGAATGAAGCTCGGCTTTACCGGTTCGCACGGCGAAACCTTCAGTCAGATCGTAGCCGGTACCACGACTCCGGACACCCGCCGTATTGAGAATTCGCGTAGTCTGTCGGCAGGCGCTACCTTCAATCTGCAGAAGCTGATTGGCCAGAATCGCAGTTCGACGCCCAAAAAACCGGCGCCTCCTCGTGTGCAGCCGCGCAATCCAAACTTGGATTCTCTCCGTCGCAACGTTCCTCCCGATTCAATACCCCCCGGCGGCAAGAAAACTGAAGCCCCGAAAGAACCGGGAACGCCGGTCTACATGTATGGGATGAAGTTTGTTCACTTCTTCACCGACCAGATCGATCCGCTGGCAGCATCATTTAAACTCGATGAACGCATCTCTCTCGATGGCTTTATCGAACGCCCATCGCTATTCTATCGCCTCGGACTCTCCAATGAACCCAATGCCGAGCGCGTTGCGGTAAATTCGACCACCAGCCAGCAAGATCAATATGGCAAGAGTCGAACCTATACCGCACGTTCGGGCGTGCGCCTGCCGATGGGATTTTCCGTCGGGACAAACTGGGCCTATAGCATACAAGAGGGAACCAACAAACAGACTCGGGACGATTCTCGCACCTGGCCTGATCTAAGTCTGAAATTTGGCAAGCTTGACTGGTTGATGTTCCCGAAGCTGTTCACGAAGTCGCTCACGCTCGATTCCAAATACTCGGAAAAGAGAAACTGGCAGTTTAATGTCAGCACCGGCCAGAAACGCAGCGATATCCACACGTTCGACTATTCACCGCTAATCTCTGCCGGATTTGACTGGAAGTTTGCCCAGGGGCTGCGAACAACAGTGAGCTACAGCAAGAGCACTTCCGATCGCCAGCAGTTCCGCGATGGCGCCAATCAGGACGGCAGCGTCACAACACGTACCAAGGATTACACCAACGGAATCGTCATCAAGACAACTTACTCGTTCCGGGGTGGAAGCAATGTCTGGTTGCCGTTGTTCGGACGCGTCAAGATTCAATCGAACCTAACGCTCGACCTTGATATCTCCAAGCGCACCACGCGGACGGAAAACTATGCGCCATTAAAAGATCTGGAGACAGGTCAAGTCACATTCAACGTCACCGAGACTGCGAATCGCTCCGAGTTGACCGTACAGCCCAGCGCGACTTATAATTTTTCCACGAATATCAAAGGCGGAATGCGCGCTCGTTGGACCGATTCCAAAGATGTCAAGACCGGCGGCCGGCATGTACGCGAACTTGAATCCTGGGTGGAAATAAGATTCTAATTCCGTGCCGATAGAGCAACCTTTGCCGTGGAGACCTGCTCGTTTCAATGGACAGTCTGAAAGAAGTCTTCTCATTTTCACGCGCCGAGACTATTGCACTTTGTCTCTTGTTGGCCATCTGCCTCCTCGGCGGCGGGGCGCTAATCTACGAAAACTCGCGCCAATCGCTCCCTCCACAATTGATATTTGAGTCAATTTCCGCTAAGCCAGACTCGCCGCAAGAAGACGCCGAAACGGTAAACGCTACCTCGACGACGACGCTAGCGGCAAGTTTGCAATCTCAACCTTCAGCCTTTAAAAATTCGCGGAACTTGCGCCTGAACCTCAATACCGCCACCGGCGACAGCCTGGCAATGCTGCCCTTCGTGGGCGCGACCTTGAGTGCCCGCATCATTGACTATCGAGAAAAGCACGGTGGCTACGACTCGGTTGGTCAATTGGTAGAGATTTACGGCATTGGCCCCAAAAGCCTTGAAAAGCTCCGTCCTTACTTATTCTGCGAATAGCCGAGATAATTCGCCTCTCCTCCAAACGATATTTCGGTTGAATTGCCCGCCGGCATAAAGTAAATTGCCCCATTAGTTTGATTAACGTGGAAGGAATTAGTTGATGATTGTTGAACAACAGACAATCCGGCAGGCGGCCAGCGGTTCTGGGATTGGACTGCATACCGGATGTCAGGCGACGATTACCTTTAAACCGGCCGAGGTCGGCACCGGCGTGCGTTTCGTCCGAATCGACCTCAAAGATAGCCCCGAGGTTCCCGCCGATATCGATCACGTCGTCGGCCTTGAACGCGGTACCACCCTCCAAAAGGGCGAGGCCCGCGTCCATACGGTCGAGCACGTTCTTGCCGCCGTTGCCGGACTGCAGATCGACAATTTGATAATCGAACTCGATAACATCGAACCGCCGGTGTTCGACGGCTCCGCTCGGCCATTCGTCGATATCTTGCTTCAGGGCGGAATCGTGTCACAAGCACAGCCCAAAAACTTCTTTGAAATCGACACTCATGTCAGCTATTCCGAGAAAGATCGTGGCGTTGATATCGTCGTCGTTCCCAGCGATCAGTTTCGCATTACCTATATGGTCGACTACAAGAATCCCGCTCTCGGGACACAGTACACTTCGCTGGTCAGTCTTGAAGAAGAATTTGTTGAAGAGTTCGCTCCGGCGCGGACATTTTGTTTCCTCTCCGAGGTCGAACTGCTCAAAGAGCGCGGCATTATCAAGGGTGGCGGACTCGACTCTGCCATAGTCATTTGCGACCGCGACCTTGACGAAGCCGAACTCACGCGCCTCAAGAGCGTGTTTGCCCTAACTGGCAATGTGTTTTTGGGAAGTAACGGAATTCTCAACGATCGTCCACTGCGATTCTACAACGAACCGGTACGGCACAAAGCTGTCGATTTGATAGGCGACTTGTTCCTGATCGGCGCACCTATCAAAGGCCATATTCTGGCCGCCCGCTCTGGACACGCCGCCAATGTCGCTTTGGCAAAGAAACTGCGCTCCATTTTCCAGAAGAAACAAATCAAGCAGAAATACGCAGGCAAAGCCATCGGCGGCGACTACGTGCTCGATATCAACGCCATTCAGAAGATCATGCCCCATCGATACCCGTTCCTGCTGATCGACCGCATCCTCGACATCGTGCCAAATGAATCGGTCACCGCACTCAAGAATGTCACCATCAATGAGCCGTTCTTCCAGGGGCACTTCCCGGGACATCCAATTATGCCCGGCGTTCTGATTGTGGAAGCCATGGCGCAGGCCGGCGGGTTCCTGTTGCTCAACACTGTTGAAAACGCTGACTCCAAAGTCGCTTACTTCATGGGCATTGACGGCGTCCGTTTCCGCAAACCGGTATTGCCGGGAGACCAGTTGCGCTTTGAGTTAAAAATGGTATCGTTCCGCAGGTCGACGTGCAAAATGACGGGATTGGCTTATGTCGGCGAGCAATTAGTCTGTGAAGCAGAAATGATGGCAGCGGTGGTAGATCGGTGAGTTATTCACTTATACATGGGACAGCAGTAATTGCCTCCGGTGCACAACTCGGCGACAGTGTCGCCGTTGGGCCTTTTGCCGTAATCGAAGACAATGTCTATATCGGCGACGGCTGCGAAATCGGTCCCCATACATTGATTGCATCCGGTGCACGACTTGGCAAGAATGTCAAAGTGCACAATGGTGCGGTCGTCGGCACTGTGCCGCAAGACTTGAAATTTGGCGGCGAAGAGACTCAGCTCGTCGTCGGCGACAACACCGTCATTCGCGAATTTGCCACGCTAAATCGCGGTACTCACCATCGCGGTGAAACCCGCGTCGGCGCTAACTGCCTCCTGATGGCCTATTCCCACGTCGCCCACGACTGCATTCTCGGTGACAACGTCATAATGTCGAACTCGGTCAACCTTGCCGGGCACGTTGAAATCGGTGAATATGCGACTCTCGGCGGCTTGGTTCCGGTCCACCAATTTGTCAAAATCGGCGCTCACGCGATGATCGGCGGCGCCTGCCGCGTCCCGATGGACATTTTGCCGTATTCACTTTACGGCGGCCAGCCGCCAATCGTGATGGGTATCAACCAGATTGGCCTCAAGCGGCGCGGGTTTGCACCAGAAACACTGGCGGCTCTTGAAAAGACGTTTCGCATAATCTTTCGTTCCAAACTCAACACCACTCAAGCTGTCGAACGGATCAAGGCAGAAATGGAATTGATCCCCGAAGTTCAACTCGTGCTCGATTTCATTGCCAATTCCGAGCGCGGAATCAGTCGATGACCGACAAATTGCGCTACGGCGTTGTAGGTTGCGGTCACTTGGGCCGCGTGCATGCCGAGAAAATGGCAAACGTTCCCAATGCCATCCTCACCGGTGTCTTTGATATTATCCCCGAGAAAACTAACGCGACCGCCGAGAAGAACAACTGTCGGGCGTGTGCTACCATCGAAGAGTTGTTGAGCCTGGTCGACGCGGTTTCGATCGTAGTGCCCACCGAAGTGCACCATCAAGAAGCGTTACGCGCCTTTTCTGCGGGCAAACACTGCCTTGTTGAAAAACCAATCGCTTCAACTGTCGCCGAAGCCGAAGAGATTTGCGCACTGGCAAGCTCCAAAAACCTGAAACTCCAGGTCGGCCACATCGAGCGCTTCAATCCGATTTCCGAGGGCTTCAAGCTTCTCCCTGAACAGCCGCGCTTTATCGAAGGGCATCGCCTATCCCAATTCTCTGCCCGCGGGCTCGGCGTTGCCGTCATCCTGGAATTGATGATTCATGATATCGACCTGATACTTGCGCACGTCAAAGCACCGGTACGGGAAGTTCGTGCCTCCGCTGTTGCCGTAATCTCTGATATGCCCGACATTGCCAATGCCCGCATTGAATTTGCCAATGGAACCGTTGCCAATCTTACGGCTTCACGCATTTCAGTACAGAAGATGCGTAAACTGCGCTTCTTTGCTCGCGACAATTATCTCTCGTTAGATTTACTCAACAAAACCGGCGAGCACTTCCTGCTCGCGCCGTTGAAGGAATCCGCCCGGCCCGGCTATTTGCCCGCCTTGCAACACGAAGCCACCGGCCGCAAAATTATGTTCCGCCAGTTGAGCTATCCTGATTATGATATGTTGACGGCAGAAATCGCTTCGTTCGTTGACGCCATTGTCAATGACCACGCAGTGCGCATCTCCGGAGAGGATGCAACCGCAGCATTGAGTCTGGCGAAACGCATCGAACAAACGGCTATGGAGAATCTCAACCGCATCTTCTCATGAAAACTGTGTTTGTCTCTGCCGGCGAGGCCTCTGGCGACTTGCATGCCGCCGCGCTTCTCGAAGCTCTTCAAGCCCGCACCAGCGGGCTTCAGTTTTTTGGCTTGGGTGGCGAACTGATGAAGTCGCGCAATGTCGAACTGCTGTTTGACCTTCGTTCACTCGCCGTGGCCGGCTTTTGGGAGGTTGCAAAACGCATTCTCCACTTTCGTCGAATCTTCAATCGGACCATCTCCGAAATTGATCGCCGTAGACCCGACCTTGCAATCTTCGTCGACTATCCCGGGATGAATCTCCGTCTGGCCGAACAATGCCATCGGCGGGGAATCAAGACTGTATTCTACATCGTCCCGCAGGTGTGGGCTTGGAAGAAGGGCCGTATTGCCAAGATCGAATCCGACATTGATCTCTTGCTTTCCATCCTGCCATTCGAAAAAGAGCTGTTCAATCCCGAGCGCATTCGTTGTGAGTTCGTCGGCCATCCACTTCTCGACCACGTCGATGATCACTTGACCGATACCGACTTTCGCTCCCTTCATCATCTCAAATCGGCGGAAAAGGTTGTCGCACTACTGCCCGGTTCCCGGGTTGGTGAGGTGGGCAAACACTACGAGATCATGTTGCGCGCAGTCAAGCAACTTCAAGAAACCGGTCGATCGATCAAAGTTTTTACGGCAGTACGCCCCGAACTGGATGTTGAAATCTACCGCGCCATCGAGTCGCAAGTCGGTGTAACGCCCGAACACGTTACGAAAGACCGCCACAGCCTGCTTCGTCATTGCGACGTCGCAATCGTCGCATCCGGAACGGCAACTCTCGAAGCCGCCCTTTGTGGCCGACCCTTCTGTGTTGTCTACCGCACCGGTTGGATAACCTACCAGATTGCCCGCCGTGTCATCAAGCTCAACAATGTTGGACTTGTCAATATCGTCGCCGGAAAGGAAATCGTGCCGGAATATCTTCAAGACCAAATGACTCCCGCCAATCTGGCGGCTTACTGCTCGAACATGCTTGATAACGACCAGGCATCATCCCAGGTCGTCGCGGCACTTTCCGAGGTTCGCCATCGCCTTGGTGACAAGGGCGCATCAGGACGGGCAGCAAACCTGATCTGTGAGTTGCTATCGCCATGAAATTCCTTTATGTCTGCCTTACCTACTGCTATGTCGTACCTGCCGCGCTATTGGCATTGTTGCTGCGACCCTTTGGCAGAAGGCACGATGTTGAGCGGCTGGGAATAAGTCTTCCCCAAGTCAGCTCTTCTGTACGCCCAATCTGGCTCGTTGCCTCATCGGTAGGGGAGGTAACAATTGCGCTTAAAGTAATCGAACGTCTCAAGCAGTCGGTCGATTCACCGGTGATTCTGTCGATCACGACACCGACCGGACGAGCTCGCGCCATACAAGCCCATGTGCGTCCCGATGTCGTCTTCTTCCATCCCTTTGATACAGCGGGAAATGTCAATCGTACTCTGGTGCATTTTAATCCGGCGCTGATAGTACTCGTCGAAACCGAGTTGTGGCCGGTCTTGATGGAAAAATCCTTCGAGCGCTCCATCCCCGTCGCGCAAATCTCCGGAAGAATGTCCGAGCGCTCGCATCGACGGTATCGCGCACTCCGATCATATTTTGCACCTTTGATCCGCCGCTGTTCGCTCCTGTTGATGCAGGGCGAGGAAGACGCCCGACGCTTGCGCGATCTTGCTGGAGAGTCAGCGCCAATCGAAGTGATCGGATCGATCAAAGAGGATTATCTTCCACCCGACGAAAGCCTGCTAAAGCAGCTCAAGAATACATTATCACCATGGAGCGACAAGATAGTCTTTACTTGCGGATCAACTCGACCCGGCGAAGACGAAATCCTTTGTGATGCCTTCATTCATCTCAAAAATTCTATTTCCGATCTCCGACTTATCATCGCGCCACGTCACTTGGAGCGCGTCGATGAAATCGAGCAAATTCTCCGCTCACGCGGTCTCTCGTATCAGCTGTTGAGTAAATATTCGCCCGTGCCCGATGTTGAAGTGATCGTCTTGGATTCCATCGGCAAACTCAATGCCGTCTATCATCTCTCCCACATCGCCTTCGTCGGAGGTACATTGGCGCCGATCGGCGGACACAACCTGATCGAACCAGCTTTGGCAGGCTGTCCGGTACTGTATGGCCCCCACTACTTTGGACAGCTGCGCGGTCACGAGTTGTTAAGTCAATTCCAAATGGGATTTGCAGTGTCCAACCCCGAGACCGTCGATCAGACTGTTCGCCAGATTCTATCGCAAAAAAACAGCCGTGAGAACTTCCTCGCCAGGGCATTGCGGCTGCGCCTGTCGTCTTCACATATTCTCGATGAGTATATTGACCGAATCAGATCTGTGATCAACAATGACTAACCTCCGGCTTAACATTTCGGAAATTCACTCCGGCAAACGTCGGACACCAACGCTGCTGATATTGTTGATTGTCCTTTGGCCAATCGCACTCGTCTATCGACTTGGCGTCTGGCTGCGAAACGCCTGCTACTCTTGCGGGATCTTCAAGGTCCACAAACTCAACTGTCCGGTGATTTCTATTGGCAATCTCACTACCGGCGGAACAGGGAAGACGCCGGTCACAATTCTCGTCGCCGAGAAGTTGCAGCAGGAACTCGTTACCGCAATTCTTAGTCGCGGATATCGATCAGGCAACGAGGATCACCCCGTTATCTTCCAAGGCAGCCAAATATCCGATCCGGAATTCGCTTCAGTTGGCGATGAGATTACACTTATGGCTTCGAAGTTGCCCCGTGCATGGTTTGGTGTTGGTGCCAACCGACTCGCGACTGGAACAGAATTGGCTTCTCGAGAAAAAGTCCAAATCGCTCTCCTCGATGACGGATTTCAGCATCGCCGGATCGCCCGGCAGTGCGACATCGTCCTGATCGACGCCACCAACCCCTTCGGCAATGGCATGTCTCTTCCAGCCGGACCGATGCGTGAAGGCATCTCTGCAATTCGACGCTGCCAAATTGTCTTGATCACTCGCTGCGAGTCTGTGGATCAATCGACCATTGACGATCTGATCAAAAAAGTAAGCCGCTACATCGACGAGATCCAGATTTTCCGTGCGTACACAGTCATCAATTCGATTAGGACTCTTGATGGAGCATCAGACCTCAAAATCACCGACCGCCGTGTCTGGCTCTTTTCTGGAATCGGCAACCCTGCGGCTTTCGAGAATTCGCTGGCAGCCACCGGTACACGGATCTGCGGGCATACCATCTTACCAGATCACCATCCTTACACGGAACTGGACATTGATTCGCTAAATCTCATTCTAAACGAAAATCGTGCGGAATTACTCCTCACCACCGCCAAAGATGCCGTGAAACTCGCCGCGTATAATCTGGACAAGTCCCGGTATGGCGTGGTCGAAATAGGGATTGATTTTGTCGACCGCGCTGATATATTCTGGGGCATTATCGCGAGGAGCGTGGGTGCTGAAATTTGATTTCTTGGTCATTGGTTCGGGAATTGCCGGCCTCTCCTACGCCCTCAAGGTTGCCAAAAAGGGCACTGTCGCCATTGTCACGAAGAAACGTTCAACTGATTCCAATACCAACTATGCGCAAGGCGGCATTGCTGCAGTCATTTCGCCGACCGACAGCTTCGACTCTCACGTTGCCGATACTTTGGCCGCTGGTTGTGGACTCTCCCGCCGCGAGGTTGTCGAAACCATCGTTAGGGCCGGTCCGCGCTGCATTCAGGAACTGATCGATATTGGCGTCCAGTTCAGCACCGAAGACACTAATCCCGACGACGCCCACCTTCACCTCTCACGCGAAGGCGGCCACTCTGCTCGCCGCGTCGTTCATGCCGCCGACGCCACCGGACGCGAGATTGAAAAGGCGCTCCTGCACGCAGTACACAAGAACCACAACATCTCTGTTTTTGAAAATCACATCGCCGTGGATCTCATCATTGCCGGACAGGGAAGCGAGAAATACTGCTGCGGCGCCATATGTCTCGACAGCCAGGAATCGCGCGGTAAGCACTTCTTTGCCGGCTCAGTGATGCTCGCCACCGGCGGTGCCGGTGTCGTCTACAAGCACACTTCCAATCCACCGATTGCTACCGGTGACGGCGTTGCCATGGCCTACCGCGCCGGAGCATCGGTAGCCAACATGGAATTCATCCAGTTCCATCCGACCACTCTCTACAATCCCGGTGGCGAAAGCTTCCTGATCTCCGAAGCTGTGCGCGGCGAGGGTGGACTCCTTTATTCACAAGCCGGCGTCCGCTTCATGGACAAGTATCATCTCGCCGCTGAACTTGCCGCACGCGACGTTGTCGCGCGCGCCATCGACTCGGAACTCAAAGCCTCCGGCGATCCCTGCGTCTACCTTGATGTCATCCATCTTGGCCGCGACCTAATCTTGAAACGCTTCCCCAATATCTTCGAACGCTGCCTCAAGTCCGGAATCGACATTACCGTCGCACGCATCCCGGTCGTTCCGGCAGCGCACTACATCTGTGGCGGCGTCTGCACCGATCTCCAGTGTCGCACCGACATCAAGAACCTCTTTGCCTGCGGCGAGGTCGGCATGACCGGCCTCCACGGCGCCAATCGCCTGGCTTCAAATTCACTGCTGGAGGCCGTCGCCACAGCCCAGTTCGCAGCCGACATTGCGACAGTAGTCGAAATTCCGGAAGGAGCAATGGCAGCAACCCTGCCGGAGCCCAAAAACGGCATCGCCGAAAAACCATCGCGACGTGAACGCGTTCTGCTCAAACACGACCGCAGCGAGTTGCTCAACCTGATGTGGGACTATGTCGGCGTCGTCCGCAGTGACTATCGTCTTCATCGCGCCCGCGAACGCGTTAACATCCTTGTCAAGGACATCGAAGATTACTTCCAGACTCGCAACTGGAGTTACGACGCGATCGAACTTCGCAATTTGGCCACCTGCGCCAAACTGATTATCGATTTTGCCATCGAGCGCACGGAATCGCGCGGATTGCACTACAACATTGACCATCCGGAAATCGACGACGTCAACTGGCGCCGCGACCTGATCCGGAAAGAGGAGACCTGGCTATGACGTCCCGCACCAGCAGCGAGATGATTCTCATAATTGATTTTGGTTCGCAGTTCACCCAGTTGATCGCCCGCCGCGTGCGCGAGATGCATGTCTACTGCGAAATCCACCCGTGTACAACGCCGTTCGAGCGTTTTGCAGATGAAAACATAATCGGTGTCATTCTCTCCGGCGGACCGGCTTCGGTTCTCGAACCCGGCTCTCCGGATGTCGACGAGCGCTTCCTCAAATTGGATGTGCCGGTACTGGGAATCTGCTACGGCATGCAGCTTGTCGCCAAACTCTACGGCGGCGAACTCGTCCGCAGCGAGTCGCGTGAATATGGCCGCGCCATCGTCACCGCTGATCTCAAAGCAACACTCTTCAAGGGCGGCGTCGAAAAATCCACCGCCTGGATGAGCCATGGCGACACCATCGTGCATCCCCCCAAAGGCTTCGAAGTTACCGCTTCAACCGACGATGTCCAAATCGCCGCAATGGAAAATAATTTCGGCAAAATCTACTGCGTGCAATTTCATCCCGAAGTCGTCCACACCGTGCAGGGCAAACATGTGTTGCACAACTTCGTCCTGGAAATCTGCAAGGCTCGCGGTGATTGGACCATGTCTTCATTCATCGAGCGCGCCATCCACGACATCCGCGCCCGCGTCGGCAACGATAAGATCCTTCTTGGAATTTCCGGTGGCGTCGACTCCGCCGTAGCAGGATTACTTCTCAATCGCGCCATCGGCGAGAACCTGGTAGCCGTCTTCGTCGATAACGGCCTGTTGCGACAAAATGAAGAGAGCGAAGTCATCGACGCTCTCGAACATCTCAATCTACACGTGAAGCATGTTGATGCCGGCCCGCTATTCCTCAAGGAACTTGCAGGCGTAGTTGAGCCGGAACAAAAACGCAAAATCATCGGACGTCTCTTTATCGAAGTCTTCGAATCCGAAGCCAAGAAGTACGGCGACATCAAGTATCTCGCGCAGGGCACACTGTATCCAGATGTCATCGAATCGGTCTCCTTCAAAGGCCCGTCGGTGACCATCAAATCACACCACAACGTCGGCGGTCTGCCCGAACGCATGAATCTCAAACTGGTCGAGCCGTTGCGCGAACTGTTCAAAGACGAAGTCCGCGAAATCGGCGAGCAGCTCGGACTCGCCCATCACCTGTTGTGGCGTCATCCCTTCCCGGGACCCGGTCTTGCTGTGCGCGTGCTCGGCGATATCACTCCCGAGCGGCTGGCGATTCTGCGCAAGGTCGACAAGATCTTCATCGATCTGCTTCGCAAACGCAAACTGTATGAAGAAATCTGGCAGGCGTTCTCGGTTCTCCTGCCCGTAAAATCTGTCGGCGTGATGGGCGATGAACGTACCTACGAGAATGTCGTGGCGCTGCGCGCCGTGACTTCACAGGACGGCATGACCGCCGACTGGGCGAAAATTCCCCACGATGTTCTTGGCGAAGCCTCCAACCTGATCATCAACAACGTCAAGGGCGTCAACCGTGTCGTCTACGACATCTCCTCCAAACCACCCGCCACAATCGAATGGGAGTAGGACAGACATTCCTGACTGTCCCCATTCGTCATTCCCGCGAACGCGTAAACCGCTCGATTATCCGTAGGGGCGCAGTATACTGCGCCCGCTCGCGCCGAAGGCGCGACAGCTAAGTAGGCCAGAGCCCTGTGCTCCTGACACCGTGTCAGTTGTGTCACATCTTGCCCCGGTCGCGACGAAAGTCATGTCGTCGTCACTGTTCTGTTGTCGCTCGGGCTGTAAACTCAACACACGTCATTCCCGCGAAGGCGGGAATCCAGCTCATGTTGTCCATGATTTTGGCAACGACTCTCAGCCTTCGAGCTTAGTAGGTCAGCCCTGCGCTCCCGACACTTCCGATTCGCACCTGTTCGTATCGATTTCCCCTTTGCCCCCACCCGCCAAATCGCTTATAATCTCTCCCAGTTTGTCTAATTTACGTGACCGTCCTGCGATATCGCGCGACGGCGACCAGGAGGAATTATGGAATATCGCATCGAAACCGACACTATGGGCGAAGTCAAAGTCCCGTCCGACCGCTATTATGGCGCCCAAACCGGGCGCTCGCTGGAAAACTTCAAAATCGGCGGCGAACGCTTCCCGCGCGAACTCATCCGCGCACTCGGCATTCTCAAGAAAGCCGCCGCCATGGTCAATAAGGAACTCGGCACTCTTCCCGCCGACAAAGCCGACCTCATCATCAAAGCCGCTGACGAGGTCATCGCCGGCAAGCTCGACGACCATTTTCCACTGGTCGTCTGGCAAACCGGTTCCGGCACCCAGACCAACATGAACGCCAACGAGGTCATCTCCAATCGTGCGATCGAAATGGCGGGAGGTGTGATCGGTTCCAAGAAGCCGATTCATCCCAACGACGATGTCAACAAAGCCCAATCCTCCAATGACACCTTCCCGACCGCGATGCACATTGCCGCGGTCGAGGAAATCCATCGTCGCTTGATTCCGATGGTCACGCGGTTGCGCGACACTTTGCAGAAGAAGTCGCAGGAATTCGACGGCATCATCAAGATTGGCCGCACGCATCTGATGGACGCCGTTCCGCTCACGCTGGGCCAGGAATTCTCCGGCTACACGCAGGCCCTCACCAACGGCCTCAAGCGCATCGACAACTGCCTGCCGCATTTGTACGAACTCGCACTTGGCGGCACTGCCGTCGGCACAGGATTGAATACGCATCCGCAGTTTGCGGTCAAGTCCGCTCATGCGATTGCGCAGATTACCGGCAAACCGTTCGTCACTGCACCGAATAAATTCGAAGCCCTCGCCACGCACGATGCGATGGTTGAGGCTTCCGGCGTGATGAAAACCCTCGCCTGCTCGCTGATGAAAATCGCCAACGACGTGCGCTGGTTGGCCTCCGGTCCCCGCAGTGGTCTTGGCGAAATCTCGATTCCCGAAAACGAGCCCGGTTCTTCGATCATGCCCGGCAAGGTCAACCCAACGCAATCCGAAGCGATGACGATGGTGTGCGCGCAGGTGATGGGCAACGATGTGGCAGTCAATATCGGCGGTGCGAGCGGCAACTTCGAGTTGAACGTCTTCAAGCCGGTCATCATCTACAATCTCCTGCAGTCGATTCGTCTTCTCGCCGATGCCTGCGAATCATTCGACGAGCATTGCGCCTCCGGCATCACCGCCAACAAGGACAACATCAAAGCCCTGATGGAGCGCTCGCTGATGTTGGTCACGGCGCTCAATCCGCATATCGGATACGACAACGCCGCCAAGATCGCCAAGAAGGCGCACAAGGAAGGGAAGAACTTAAAGGAGACCGCCATCGAACTCGGCCTGCTCACTGCCGAACAATTCGACCAGTGGGTGAAACCGCAGGACATGGTCAGCCCGAAGTAGGCGTCATTCGAATTGAGCCGTCAGGCGAAGTCCCCCTTGGGGGAATCCTTTCCTGACGGCAATCGTGGTTAACCGGTAGCCCACCCGTAGCGCAGCGAAGGGTGGGAATTCTACAACAGTGGGCCGGGCTCGCCACCCCCCCCTTCTTTTTGTTGAATTCAAATACCCATTCTTACAACTTATCTTAGCAATAGAGGTGCTATAATTAAAAA
>CAYJKI010000001.1:361563-846420 GCA_964370935.1 uncultured Ignavibacteria bacterium
CGAGGTTTCTTCTGGTAGCCAACCCGAAGCGCAGCGCTGGGTGGGAACTCCATTTCACTGCCGGTTGCCCCCCTTCTTTTTGTTGACTTCAAATCCCCATTCTTCCAACTTCTCTTCGCAAGAGAGGTGCTATCATGAAAAAGCCATACATTCTGTTCGCCGGAATACTCGTCGTCCTGATTCTCGCATTCACTTTCAGCCGCAGTTATCTCGAATCGCTCGAGAAAGAAACCAAATCCAACACAAACCAGGGCGTCCAAAAATCTGAACTCGAGGAATTCAAGCAAGAAGTCGAGAAGCGCCTCGATGAATCCGAAGCCGCTTTCCTCGCACGCCTTGAAAGCCTCGAATCCAAGTTCCGCGATTCGCAACCAGTCGATACATCAACCATTCAGCCGGTCGTAGCCGCACCTCCGCAAGAAAAACCGGCGACAAACACGCCCGCCGATTCCGTGGAGAAGAAGTCAGAACCCAAACAAGCGGTCGATTCCACACCAATCAACGGCTATGTCCCCAGCGACGAAGAAAACGAAATCTATTTAAAATACCTCAAACGCCGCTGGGCGCTTCCTGCTGATTTGACTGCCTACGAATTGAAGCTCGCCAAGGACGAAATTATGCAGGATGTTGGCCGACAATATAGCATGACCGCTGAAGAAGTACTTCAGTTGATCGATCGCGTGTACGACTATCGCAAGGCAAAGAAACAGAAATGACCGAAAAACTGAAAACCATAGGAATATTGACCGGCGGCGGTGATTGCCCCGGCTTAAATGCCGTCATCCGTGCTGTCGTGCTGTCCGCCAGTTACGACTATGGCTGGATCTGCGTCGGCTTCCTCGACGGCTTTGAAGGCCTCATGGATGAGCGCTACATCAATCTCACGCCACAGTCGGTGCGCGGCATCCTCCCCCAGGGCGGCACCATCCTAGGCACTTCCAATCGCGGCAACCCGTTTGAATGGTTAGTCAAGGAGGGGGGGGAACTAAAGAAAGTCGACCGTTCTGAAAAGGTATTTCAGACTTTCAATGGCCTCGGCCTCGATGCCCTCATCGCCATCGGTGGCGATGGCACTATGAACGTCTCCAAAATGTTCATGGATCGCTACGGCATGAAGATCATCGGCGTCCCGAAAACTATCGATAACGACCTGCAGGCCACCGAAGTCACCTTCGGCTACGCCACAGCAGTCATTACTGCCACCGAAGCTCTCGACAAACTGCACACGACCGCCGCCAGCCACCACCGGGTAATGGTGATGGAGGTTATGGGTCGCTATGTCGGCTGGATTGCTCTGGAGTCCGGCGTCGCTGGCGGTGCCGATGTGATCCTGATTCCGGAAATTCCCTATGATATCGAGCAAGTCTGCGACAAAATTCAACGTCGTCGCAGCCGGGGATCAAACTTCTCCATCGTCGTTGTTGCTGAAGGCGCCAAATCCAAGAATGGCGACGTCTCGATTCTCAATCCGGAAATGAAAGGTACCATTCACGAAAAGCTCGGTGGAATTGGAATGAAGATTGCCAAGGAAATCGAAGTTTGCACTGGAATGGAAACCCGCACAACCGTGTTGGGACACTTACAGCGCGGTGGCTCGCCTTGCTCCTTTGATCGTTACCTCGCCACTCGCTTCGGTAGGGCGGCGGTCGAATTAGTCGCTAAGAAGAAATACGGACATATGGTTTGCTATCGCGCCGGCAAGATTGCAAACATTCCCATCGAAGACGCAATTGGCGGCTTCAAAGCCGTTGATCCCGATGGCGAAATGGTCAAAACCGCCGAATCCCTGGGAATCTCTTTCGGTCGATAGCTTCGTAGGTCAAGCGCTCTTGGCGCTTGACAATTCTTTCATCGGCATCAAGCCGACCATCGTCCGCCCCTTATTGCCCTCCCTGTGGGCCAGGCACCTTGACCAGACCGTTCTCGCCTTGGAGAATCTTGTTACAAACCTTGATGAATCTCTCCGTAGTCATCGATTGCAGGCGGTAGGAAACCCACAATTTCTTGCTGACCACGATCTCGCGACGGGAAGCTTGCTTGGAGGGCATAGCTGCTCCTGTTGTTGGGGTGGTACCTGTTTTTAGTCGCGGATCTGCAGTTTGCCAGAAGTAGCTTTAGAATTTGCGGCAACTGCCGATCATACCCAACCACAATCAATCATTCTGCCGCCGTGTGTAGTAAATCGACAGAATTGCTCGATGATTGAAATTGTAGCTGTTCTACTGTAGTGACGCATTAATACTATCATCTGTTTGTTCAATGTCCAGTAGATTTTTGCGAGTTCTACATTTTTCTCATCGCACGCTTTGGCCACTCCCGGCCGTGAAATCAGAATTGCGACAGAGTGCGCCAACATTGAAGCACATTGAATACAAATTGCCTTGACAACCATTTCTCACATCCGTATAATCTTAAGCTAACCGCTTGCGGGCCCATAGCTCAGTTGGTTAGAGCAGCTGACTCATAATCAGCGGGTCCCAGGTTCGAGCCCTGGTGGGCCCATAAATATCGGCCATGGGCAATTAGCTCAGCTGGTTAGAGCGTTCGGTTCACATCCGAGAGGTCACTGGTTCAAGTCCAGTATTGCCCACCATTATCAAGTAGCGAGGTAACCCGGTGTCATTGGCGGGATACGAGAAAACATACAAGATTGAATACAAATCACATACGAGATACAAGATCGGAAAGCGCACTGGTTGTCAGTGCGCTTTCTTTTACCCGTTTGCTTTGTTTTGCCCGGAGCCGGAGGGCCTGATTAATGCATGAGGATATTAGACTGCTGAAGGAATTGCAGGACGTCGACTACTGGATCGGCGAACTCGAGCGATCGCGCGAATTTCTCCCCGAAATGATGCGCAACCTCGAAACCGAAATCGAACAGGTTGGCATCGATCTCAAAGCCAACAAAGAGCGCCTGGTCGCCGCCCAACTCGAGATGAAAGAAATCGAGTTGAGCATTGGCGAACACAAAGAACACGTCAGCAAGTATCAAGAACAGATGCTGACCATCAAGACCAACAAGGAGTATGACGCTCTGGTTGTCCAGATCGACGCATCCAAGACACAAATCGCCACCGACGAAGAACGCTCGCTGGCGCTGATGACCGAAATCGACCAGCTCAAGGCCAAGGTCGCCGAACTCGAAGAAAAAACCACCACCATCCGCGACCTGAACAACGAGAAGTTGAAAGAACTGCAGATCCAGATGGACTCGGTGCAGGGCAAGGTCGATGAAAAAGAAGCCCAGCGCGAGCACCTCAAAGCCAAAGTCCCGAAGAACGTGATGAGCATTTACGAGCGCGTCCGCAAAGGCCGGGGTGGCGATGTCGTCGTCCGTCTGCGTCGCGGTGCCTGCGGTGAGTGCTACAAATCACAGCCGCCGCAAAAAGTGCAACTCGTCAAACGTGGCGACTCTTTGCAAACCTGTGCTTCCTGTGGCCGAATCCTGATTTGGGAGGGAGACGACTAGGCCATGGCCACGATTCTTGAAAAGATCGGACTCACTTTCGACGATGTCCTGCTTGTCCCCGGTCTCGCCGAATTCCATCCCCGCGAAGTCGATGTCTCATCATTGCTGACTCGGAATATCCGGCTGAATATTCCTTTGGTCTCGGCAGCGATGGATACCGTCACCGAATCAGAACTGGCGATTTCGCTGGCTCGCGAAGGCGGAATCGGAATTTTGCACAAGAATCTCTCAATTCAGCGCCAAGCCGAGGAAATCGACAAAGTCAAACGCTCGGAAGCCGGCATGATCGTCAATCCGATCACAACCCGCCCCGACCAGACTGTTGGCGATGCTCTGGCCGTGATGACTCGCTATTCAATTTCCGGCATTCCGGTCGTACTTGACGGCAAACTCGTCGGCATCCTGACCAACCGCGATCTCCGCTTTCATCCGTCAACGGACTCCAAGATCGCCGACGTCATGACCAAAGATAACCTGATTACCGTTCCCGAGGGCACTACGCCGGAACAAGCGCGCGAAGTTCTCCATAAGCATCGCATCGAAAAACTCCCCATTGTCGATAGCCAGATGAACCTCAAGGGTATGATTACCTTCAAAGACATCATGAAGAAACTGCGCTATCCCAATGCCTGTAAAGATTCCCGTGGACGACTGCGCGTAGGCGCAGCTATTGGCGTCGGCCCTGACATGATTCCCCGTGCCGAGGCTGCAATCGAAGCCGGAGTTGATGTCTTGTGCTTAGACAGTTCGCATGGTCACAGCGTCAAGGTATTGGAGGCGACACGCGAGCTCAAAAAACGCTATCCGAAGACGGACTTGATTTCTGGCAACGTGGCTACCTCTGACGGTACCAAGGCACTAATTGATGCCGGCGCTGATGCCGTAAAGGTCGGAATTGGCCCCGGAGCAATTTGCACAACCCGCGTGATCTCTGGAGGCGGCGTTCCGCAGGTTACAGCCATTATGGATGCTGTTTCTGCCGCATCCGCATCAAAGACACCAATCATCGCCGACGGTGGTGTGCGGTATTCTGGCGATGTTTGCAAGGCTTTAGCCGCTGGCGCCCATTCAGTTATGGTCGGCTCGATGTTGGCCGGCACCCAGGAATCGCCCGGAGAGACTATCTTGTTGGAAGGCAGAAGCTTCAAGGTCTATCGTGGAATGGGCTCAATAGGAGCAATGAAAGACGGCGCCAAGGACCGGTACTTTCAGGAAGACCAGTCCGATATGACAAAACTGGTGCCAGAAGGCATCGAAGGGCGCGTCGCCTACAAAGGAAAACTGTCTGATCTCGTATTCCAATTGGTCGGCGGGCTCCGGTCGGGAATGGGATTGGCTGGCGCAAAAGATATTGAGTCTTTGCGAACCATTACAAAATTTATTAGAGTTACTGCAGCCGGACTTCGGGAAAGCCACCCGCATGATGTTACCATCAGCAAAGAGGCTCCGAACTACCGGTCAATGTATTAGTAGAAAATAGCTGTTCATAGATTCCGGAGCGGGTTTGGCAGCCGCGTCCCGATTTCGGTCGGGATGAGGAAAGTCCGAGCTTCACTAAGCAGGATACCTCCTAACGGGAGGGCGGAGCAATCCGACGGACAGTGCAACAGAAAGATACCGCCTCGCGGGAAACCGCGCGGTAAGGGTGAAATGGTGGTGTAAGAGACCACCGGCGGGGGAAGAGATTTCTCCGGACCGGCAAACCCTATCCGAAGCAAGACCGAATAGGGGAGGAGAGTTGCTTAGCTCGCTTGTACTCCCGGGTAGGTCGCTACAGGTTCCGCGCGAGCGGAATCGCAGAGAAATGGCTGCAGGCAATAGCCTTACAGAACTCGGCTTATAGCCTGCTGCGGAATCTATGATTAATTTACGAGGAAACACTTGCTCTTGAAAAACCGCGTAAAAATGCAGTGGGTGGTTGCGCCCGAGCCGGACTTCCGTCTCGTCGACGACATTGCACAAAAGGTCAATCTGCCACCACTCGTCGTCAAGATCCTTGTCAGTCGCAATATGACCGACCCGGTCGAAATTGACAAATTCATCAATCCGAACATGTCCGACTTGGTCGATCCTTTCCTGATTCCTGGTATGGAAGCTGGTGTTGAACGCACCATCCAGGCTTTGCAGGAAAACGAAACGATCATGATTTACGGCGACTACGACGTCGATGGTATAACTGCCGCATCCTTGATGTTCCTCGTTCTCAACAAACTCGGGGCGAATGTCCATTACTATCTGCCCAACCGCTTGGTTGAAGGCTACGGACTCTCCGAGGAAGGCATCATCGAGGCCGAGCGCAAGGGCGCCTCATTGATCATCTCCGTAGATACCGGTATTACTGCGGGCAAGGAAGTCGAATACGCCAAAGAAAAATTTATCGACTGCGTCATCACCGATCATCACGAACCGGGCGAGACGCTTCCCAATGCGGCCGCCGTTGTCAACCCCAAGCTCGGACCGTCAATTGGCCGCGAACTTGCCGGCGTGGGCGTTGCCTTTAAGTTTGCCCAGGGACTGTATTCGCGCCTCGGACAGGATCAAACCGAGCTTTACGAACACCTCGACTTGGTCGCACTGGGCACTTCAGCAGACGTTGTCCCGTTGGTCAACGAAAACCGCATCTTGACCAGCTTCGGCATTGGCCAGATTATGCGCTCGTCCAAGCCGGGTCTCAAATCGCTGGTCTTCGAATGCGACCTGATGGGCAAAGAGATTACCACCAGCCAAATTGTTTTCATCATTGCACCGCGCATTAACGCTGTTGGACGTCTCGGCGGCGCCGAAAAGGCGATCAAACTGCTGACGACCAAAGACACCCAAACCGCCAGCAGCATTGCGAAATTCCTCGAAATTGAAAATCGTCGCCGCAAGTCGATCGATGAAAACACCCTTGAAGAAGCCCTTGGTCAGATTGAAAAGTCCGTCGATCTCGAAAATGACAAAGCCATCGTCCTCCACTCCGAAGGCTGGCATCAGGGCGTGATTGGAATCGTCGCCTCGCGTCTGGTTGAAAAGTACTACCTGCCCACAGTGCTGATTGCCGTCGATAACAACGAAGGCAAAGGTTCTGGCCGTTCCATTCCCGGCTTCCATCTGCACGATGCCCTCAAGAGCTGCGAAGACCTGCTCCTCCGTTACGGTGGCCACAAATACGCAGCCGGTATGTCGATTGCCCCCGAACGCATCAAGGAATTCCAGCAGCGATTCAAGCGCGTTGCCGCCTCCCAGCTGAATCCCGAGGACCTGATTCGCAAACTGCACATCGATGCCGAGTTGGATCTCGACGAAATCGATTTTGATCTGGTGGATACTCTCGAGCGCTTTGCGCCGTTCGGCCCCGAGAACATGAAGACCGTGTTCATCACTCGGAATCTCGAAATCGTCGGTTCGCCGCAGATCGTCGGTCGCAACCACCTGCGCATGCGCGTCCGCTCCGGTCGCAAAGTTTTCGATGTCATCGGCTTCGGATTCGGCGACTATGCTGAGCAGCTGTCGATGCACGGCGTTGATTTTGACATGGCCTACGTTATCGAAAAGAACATCCACAACGGTGTGACCAAGATTCAGCTTCGGGTCAAAGATATCCGCTGGAGCTAAACAGTGGCTCTGTTGGATGACTTCAAACGTGGCGACCGTCGCGCTCTCTCCAAAATAATCACGCACATCGAAAACCGCCGCGAAGGCTATCGCTCGGTTCTGGCTCAAATCTCCCGCTTCGAGCGCAAGGCATTTCGTATCGGAATCACCGGCCCTCCCGGTGCAGGGAAGTCAACGCTGGTGGACTCATTGGTCGCCAAACTTGCCAATACCGGCAAGAAGATCGGTGTCGTTGCCATCGATCCGTCCTCCCCGTTTACCGGCGGAGCTTTACTGGGTGATCGTGTCCGCATGCAGCATCTCGCCGACAAAGAGAAAGTCTTTATCCGCAGCATGGCCTCCCGCGGCCAGTCCGGCGGACTCGCTGCTGCCACCCGCGATGTTATCACCGTTCTTGACGCCTTCGGCATGGACTTGATCATCATCGAAACCGTGGGTATTGGCCAAATTGAGCTTGATATCATCGAAGCCTGCGACACCGTCGTGGTCATTTTGGTCCCCGAATCTGGTGACATGATCCAGACCATGAAAGCCGGGCTGATGGAAATTGCCGACATTTTCTGCGTTAATAAGATCGACCGACCCGGCGCCGACCGACTGGTAAGCTATCTCAACAACATGATCCACGAGCGCTTGGGCGAATTCAGCCAGGAATTTCCCGCGGTCGGTACAAACGCGGTCAGCGGTCTTGGTGTAGATAAGTTGTCGGATGCCATTTCACGGCATCGTGACTATATTGTCGGAAACGGCATGTTCGAGCAGCGCCGCAAGCGGCAGCTCAAGACCGAGATTCTTTCCAGCGTCCGGGACCGGATCGTCAAGGATCTCGACCACATGATTGATCTCGACGGACAGTTCGAATCGATCTCGTCAAAACTCAACTCCGGCGAGACCGATCCGTACACTGCCGCTGATGAAATTTACGAACACTACTTTCGCGGGAGACTGGTAAATGGCTGAAATCAAAAATCAATCCGCCGCCAGCGATCAGCAATTCGAGGACGCCCTCAAGAAAGCCCACCGTGAGTGGAAAGCCGCCGCCGATCGCAGCGCCAATGCCAAGAAGAAATATGTCACCGTCTCTTCCGCGCCGATTGATCCGCTCTACACGCCGGAACACGTCAAGGACATGGACTTTTTCCGCGATCTTAATTTCCCCGGTGAATTTCCCTACACGCGCGGCGTCCACGCCTCGATGTATCGCGGGAAACCTTGGACGATGCGCCAGTTCTCCGGCATGGGAACTCCCGAGCAGACCAACGAACGCTATCACTACCTGCTAAGCCAGGGCCAGCACGGTCTCTCGGTGGCTTTTGATCTTCCGACCCTGATGGGCTACGACTCCGACCATCCTCGTTCGCTCGGCGAGGTCGGCAAGTGTGGCGTTGCCGTTGATACCTTGCTGGACATGGAAAAAATCTTCGACGGCATCGATCTCGCCAAGATCTCAACCTCGATGACTATCAACGCCCCGGCCGCAATCCTATTGGCGATGTACATCGTCGTTGCCGAGAAGCAAGGCGTTTCGATGGATAAGCTCTCTGGAACTCTGCAGAACGACATTCTCAAAGAATATATCGCCCAGAAAGAATGGATCTATCCGCCCGAACCATCGGTGCAATTGATTGTCGACACCATCGAATTCGGCACTAAGCATATGCCGCTGTGGAATACGATTTCCATCTCCGGTTATCACATCCGCGAGGCCGGCTCCACAGCCGCGCAGGAACTCGCATTCACTCTTGCCGATGGATTCACCTACATCGAAAAGTCAATTGAACGAGGACTCGATGTCGATGACTTCGCACCGCGTCTTTCCTTCTTCTTCAATGCGCACATGGACTTCTTCGAGGAAATCGCCAAGTACCGCGCCGCTCGCCGCATCTATGCCAAGCGCATGCGCGACAAGTACGGCGCCAAAAATCCGCGCTCGTGGATGCTCCGCTTCCACACACAAACTGCCGGCTGTTCTCTCAATGCCCAGCAGCCTGAACTGAATTTGGTGCGCACGGCGCTCGAAGGCCTGTCTGCCGTGCTCGGCGGCACCCAGTCACTCCATACCAACGCCATGGACGAAACTCTTGCTTTGCCGTCAGATAAGGCGGCATTACTGGCATTGCGTACACAGCAGGTTCTGGCGCATGAAACGGGAGTGGTTAATACCATTGACCCGCTTGGTGGTTCCTACTTCGTGGAAGCGCTCACCAGCCGCATCGAAGCCGAAGCCGAAGCCTACTTCGACGAGATCGATCGCCGTGGCGGTGTGATGGCTTGTATCGAAGAAGGCTACCTTCAGCGTGAATTGGCGCGGGCGGCTTATATCTATCAACAGGAAATCGACAGCAAGGAACGCATTATCGTCGGCGTCAATGACTATGTGCTCGAGAACGAGAAAATCGAAATTCCGATTCTGGTTATCGATCCCGAAGTCGAAGCGAAACAGTGCGCTTCAATCAAGAAAGCCAAGTCGATTCGAAATGACAAACGCGTCGCGGAGACTCTCGAAGAACTACGCCAAGCCTGTCGCGACAATAAGAATCGCATGCCGTTCTTAATCAATTGTGTGCGCGAGTATTGCACGCTCGGCGAAATGTGCGCAGCAATGCAGGACGTCTTCGGCGATTACGTCGAACCGCCGATTATCTGATTTTTGGGTGAACCTCAGTGGTTTCCCCTCTCCCCATGGGAGAGGGGCAGAGGTGAGGGCACGTTCCTAAGACGAAATTTGACTGTCAATGAGGATAGATCTAATGTCTGACAAAATTCGCGTTCTACTCGCCAAAGCCGGCCTTGATGGCCACGACCGTGGCATCAAAGTCATCGCCGCCGCCATGCGCGACGCCGGTTTCGAGGTCATCTACACCGGACTTCGCCAAACTCCGGAAATGATCGCTGAAGCCGCTTTGCAGGAAGACGTTGACGCCATCGGCGTTTCGATACTTTCCGGCGCCCATATGACGCTATTCCCACTGATCTACAAGGCAATGGAGGCGCGCAAGTGCACCGATATCATTCTCTTCGGCGGCGGAATCATGACTGAAGAAGAAATGGTCGTACTACACTCACAGGGGACAGACAAACTCTTTGGACCCGGCACCCCGACACCAGACATCATCGCCTACGTCAAGGAAGTCGTCGCTCGCAAACGAAAATCCGAGAAGATAATTTAGTCTAGACGCGTCGGCGTGGACCGGGAAGCCGTCATTTCAGCGAATCAGCGACTGTACAGGATCCGAAACCAACCCCAGTCCCCTCTCGAGGTATAGTTGAAAAAGCCAATTCGCATAGGGAATGATCTCAACCAAATCGGCTCCCTTTCCGTAAGTCATTCCCGCGAAAGCGGGAATCCAGGTTTTCCACTCTGATGGAAGACCCCATCGCGAAGAATACAAACTGCTTCAACTGTCTCTTGAGAGGGGTGGCGCAGTCGCGAGGACCGCGCGGCGGCGACGGGGTGTGTAAAGTCCACAATCACCGTGCTTGAATCGAGTGGTGACGATTCAAAACGACGATCTTACTAGCCCAACTTGACACCCGAAGCGTCAATCGATATCCCCCCAACAAATTCGTTGATTTTCCGATCCGCAATTGGTTAATTGCTTGCCTTGATTGACTTTTTCTGTTGAGGGAGATCCTATGACATTCAATGTATCAGAAGTCCAGCAGCCAATTCGCGATATGATGCGCGCTTTCGGCCCCAAAATCGAACCTCTCGGCCGCGAATGGGATCGCAAGCCGGACGGTTTCGCCCACGACATGTACAAACTCATCGCCGGACAAGGATTGTGCGGCTACGTCATGCCGAAAGAATATGGCGGCGGCGGGCACTCGGCGCTCGAATATGCCACTATGATCGAAGAGCTTGCTTACATCGATCCGCCGTCATCACTGCTTGCAGCTGTCGGTCAGCTCGCCTGCGATCCGATTATCAAACAAGGCTCCGACGAACAGAAGAAGAAATACATCCCTGATGCCGCCGTCGGCAAAACCATCCCGGCATTCGCGCTCACCGAGCCCAACGCCGGCTCCGACGCTGCCAATCAAAGCACGACCGCGACAATCGACGGCGACCACTATGTCATCAACGGCGAGAAGATCTTTATCATGCACGGCGACGTCTGCAGCTTTGCAGTCACCTTCTGCAAAATCATGGATGGCGACAGCGGCAAGGTTTCCGCCATCATCGTTCCCGGCGACGCTCCCGGCTTGCGCAAAGAATGCCTAAAGTTCAAGATGGGAATGAAGTACGCCACCACGGGCAGACTCTGGTATACCAACGTCCGCGTACCACGGACTAATCTCCTTGGGGAAGTCGGCAAAGGCTTCCGCTATGCCATGAGCACTCTTGATGGCGCCCGCATCGGCATTGCCGCCCAGTCAACCGGTATCGCCCAACGCGCCCTTGATGAAGCCGTCAAGTATGCCAAACAGCGCATTGCCTTTGGTGCTCCGATCGCCAAGCTTCAGGCCATCCAGTGGATGATTGCCGATATGAGCACAAAGACCGAAGCCGCCCGCCTTCTTACCTACAAAGCTGCACAATTGCAGGATAAAGGTGAGAAATTCGGCATGGAAGCCGCCCAGGCGAAGCTGTTTGCCTCTGAAGCCGCCAATTTCTGCGTCCAAAAGACGATGCAGATTCACGGCGGTTACGGCTACATCGGCGAGTTCTCAATTATCGAGAAGCTCTATCGCGATCAGCGCGTCTGCGAGATTTACGAAGGCACCTCGGAAGTCCAGCGCCTCGTTATCGCCGGCAATCTTCTCCGCGGATAAAAAACGACTTTTCCGTACCCCTCTTCCTTTCAGGGAGAGGGGTAGGGGAGAGGGTTTCGTCCCGTATGGCAATAACTATGCTCCCCATTGGCAATTTCCAAATCCACTGTATCGTCGAAAATCGCATCTTTCTCGATGCCGGTTCTGTTTATGGCATCATCCCGAAATCGATTTGGAGCAAGCACCAACAAGCCGACGCCGACAATCTCATCCCTTTCGACGTCAACGTCTTTGTAGTGCGCGGCAACGGCCACAACATCATCTTCGATGCCGGACTCGGCGACTTCCTCAAGGATCGCCAACGCAAGCTGTATGGCACCTCGCAACCCTCGGCAATGACCGCGGGCCTTTCGGCAATCGGCCTCACACTGCAAGACATCGACATTGTAATTCTTTCGCATCTGCACTGGGATCACGCCGGTGGTTCCGTCCACAATATCGATGGCAAAACGGAGTTGTGCTTTCCCAATGCCCGGCACATCACCCATCAATTTGAGTGGGAGGATGCCTCACAGCCCGACGAGCGCACCGCCAGCGTTTACTTTCCCGAACGTCTGAAAGCTTTGGAGCAGGCAGGCAAACTCGAATTGGTGAATTCAGAGCATAGTGAGATTTGCGAAGGAGTCAGTGTCGTTCGCATCGGTGGCCATACGCGCGGTCAACTTGGCATCCATATCGAGTCGCGGGGGCAGAAGTTAATCTACTATGCCGACAATTTTCCCAGTTGCCATCACTTGAAAGTTCCTTATGTTTCGGCAACCGACCTCTATCCGCTTGAAACGCAGCGCTGCAAACGCGAGACACTGCCGAAAGCGTTCGAGGGCGGTTGGCTGATTGCCATGGATCACGACATCGAGTGCAAAGTTGCCCGACTCAAGTACGACGGCCTGAAATACACCTGCGAAAAAGTGTTGTAGACCAGCCGAGCAGTTGGTGGCATTCCGACGAAAGAATCAATTGAAGAAATCAGATTCTGTCATTCTAAGCGTAGCGAAGAATCTGAAAGTTGATCAGTGACAAATTGAGCATTGCGCCACCCATCGTGCTTTGAGTGGACTGATCGAGTTGGGACTCCAGATCAAATGACTCCTCCCCTCTCCCTTTGGGAGAGGGGCAGGGGTGAGGGCGTGTGACCTGAAGAAAAATCGGAGACTATGACAATGTCCATCGAAGACAAACTGCGACTTCTGAAACAAAAACAAGAGCAAGCCAAACTCGGCGGCGGTGCCGACAAAATTGCCGCCCAGCACAAGAAGGGCAAACTCACGGCGCGCGAACGCCTCGAGCTCTTGCTTGATCCCGGCTCTTTCGAAGAATTCGACATGTTTGTCACCCATCGCTCTTCCGATTTTGGACTCGACAAGCAAATCATCCCGGGCGACGGTGTTGTCACCGGCTGTGGTTTAATCGACAACCGCGTTGTCTTCGTCTTCAGCCAGGATTTCACTGTGTTCGGCGGCTCACTCTCTGAAGCCCACGCGGAAAAAATCTGCAAAGTTATGAAAGCCGCGATGAAGATGGGCGCTCCAATCATCGGTCTCAACGACTCCGGCGGCGCACGCATCCAAGAGGGTGTTGTCTCGCTCGGCGGCTATGCGGATATATTCTTGCTCAATACTCTGGCGTCCGGCGTGGTGCCGCAAATCTCCGCGATTCTTGGTCCCTGTGCCGGCGGAGCAGTGTACTCTCCTGCTATCACCGACTTCGTCTTCATGGTGCGCAAGACCTCTTATATGTTCGTCACCGGACCTAACGTCGTCAAGACAGTCACGCACGAAGATGTCACCATGGAGGACCTCGGTGGCGCCGATACCCACGCGTCAAAATCCGGCGTCGCCCATTTTGCCTGCGATTCCGAAGCCGAGGCGATCTTCAAAATTCGCAAATTGGTTTCATTCATCCCGCAAAACAATCTCGACGACCCGCCCCACATCACGGCGAGTGATCCGCACGACCGCGTCGAAGACAAGCTCAACCACATCATTCCCGATACGCCTAATAAGCCGTACGACATGATCGAAGTGATCAAGTTAATCGTCGACGATGGCGACTACTTCGAAATCCACGCCGACTATGCGCCCAATATCACGGTCGGCTTTGCCCGACTGGGTGGACGTTCGATCGGTATCGTCGGAAATCAGCCCGCGCATCTCGCCGGCGTCCTCGATGTTGACTCATCGATCAAGGGCGCACGTTTCATCCGTTTCTGCGATTCGTTCAACATTCCGATTATCACCTTCGAGGATGTCCCCGGATTCCTTCCCGGAACCGCGCAGGAACACGGTGGCATCATCAAACACGGCGCCAAACTGCTCTATGCCTATTGCGAAGCCACAGTTCCCAAGATCACCGTCATCACGCGCAAAGCCTACGGTGGCGCCTACGACGTCATGAATTCCAAGCATGTTCGCGGCGACATGAACTACGCTTGGCCAACAGCCGAAATCGCCGTCATGGGACCCAAGGGTGCCGTCGAGATCATTTTCAAGAAGGAAATCGACGCCGCCCCCGACTCTCAAAAAGCACTCGACGAAAAAGTCGCCGAATACACCGAGAAATTCGCAAATCCCTACAAAGCTGCCGAACGCGGCTACATTGATGACATCATCGAACCGTCGCAAACGCGACCGCGCCTGATCCGTGCACTCGGAATGCTCTCAACCAAACGCGACAGCAATCCGCCGAAAAAGCACGGCAACATCCCGCTGTAGTTGCAATCGCCGTTTGCCCTATTGTCATCCCGAGCGCAGCGGAGAATCTATAGGATCGTAGGGGCGCAGCATGTCGAAGATCTCGCATTTACAGGGCTGCGCCCAATATTGTCCGATCCGATTATGGCAGGGGTTGGGAAACCTTGGCCGGAAATCTCCACCTTTTTCTTGCCCTAAACTACTCCATTATCGTATCATTGCCAAAATCGACTTTCGAAAGGAGTCCCGATCAAATCATGAATATTAACCTCACAAAAGCCGCCATCGCGACTGGTGTCGCTCTGTTTTTAACTGCCTGTTCTTCCGGCGAAAAGACACCCCCACAGACCCAGGGCAACCAGCAACCGGCAACACAACAGGCTCAACAGCCCACCGGTCAAACGCAGGCTAATCCACACGGAGGCATGGCTGTCACGACTGTCGCCGGTATCGATTGGACAATTCCTGCCGGATGGGCTGCCGCCGGCGAAAAGCCAATGCGCGTCGCGACCTACTTGATCGACCCGGCCGATCCCAAGGCCGAATGTGTCGTGTATTATTTCGGTGAAGGGCAGGGTGGCGCCACCGATGCCAACATCAGCCGCTGGATAAACCAAGTCAAACAGCCGGATGGTTCCGACTCCAATGCCAAAGCTCAACGCGGCACCGTTACTTCCGAATGTTGCGAAATCGCCACTGTGGAGGTCGGCGGAACTTACATGTTCTCCGCCGGACCAATGATGCAGACGCAGGAAGAACGCCCCGATTATTTTCTCTTGGCGGGAATTGCACCGGCGCCGCAAGGAAACGTCTTCTTCAAGTTGACTGGTCCCAAAGCTAACGCGGAGAAATCGCGCGAAGCCTTCATGACCCTCTTGAAATCAATCAAGAAGTCGACGACATAGTCCCTACCGAAAACTACCAAGAACATACAAGAACCCCTTCGTGTTCCCCTCTCCCAACGGGAGAGGGGTGGGGGTGAGGGCAGTTTAGTAGGGCTGGTCCCCTTACCGAAATTTCGCAATGGTGGAAGTGGGTGTGTGGAGACCTGCCAATTGATGAGGTCTGTGATTAGGACTTGGCGGGTCTCTAACGAGAAGTGCAAAAGCGCAGAATGCTTCCAATGTGGAGGCCTGCCCTACAAACTGGTTTCAATTCCCCTCTGGAGACGGGGTGTGTATTTTGAGTTTGCTACTACAATAAGTTCTCGGTCGCACTCAAGAACGAATTGATGAAAGCGCAACGCCGCCTACTCCCCCAACTCCGCAATCCGATTCTCCACTTTCTCAACGATCTCCGGCGCCGACTGCATATAACCTTCATTCTTGTAGTGGCTAAGTGACCTCTTGAACAACGCAGTCGCGCCTCGCTTATCACCCTTGGCGGCGAGAATCTCTCCCATATCAAAACACGCCTGTCCCTGCACATCTTCATTGCCCAATCGTTCCGCCCACGCCAATGATGGACGCAGCCACGTCATCGCTTCATCGTAGCGCTTCAGCATCGTCAGAATCCACCCGACTTGATAGTCCGCATACAATTTTCCCGTCTCACCAGAAAACCGCCAATGATACTCGCGCGCCTGCAAATACAGTTCATGTGCTTTTTCATAGTTCTTCTGGTCGGCATAAGTTGACGCCAGATTGTTGCACATTGACGGCAGCATATCAAGATGCCCCGTCGCCTCCGCTTCCTTGACGCCAAGCGATCCCCACTCAATCTGTTCACTCGGCGTACCCGTTATGGCAATCATCCGCGTCGCATCCAGATATCGCTCCGCCAGGTCGTGCTTCTTCGCATAATCATACATCTGTTTGAATATCCCCGTTGCCGCCTCATTCCTGCCCTCCCGCCATTCCAATCGCCCCTTGACACCGAGATACCGCGACCATCCAGCGGGATATGTTTCCGAGGCAAGTGTCTCCGCCTTAGCCAACCACGATTTCGCGCCTTCGAAATCGTTCTGCGTCAGCCGGCAGCGCGACAATTGTGAGAGTGCCTCAATCTGTGTCGAAGTATCATCTGCCGCCAAATCGAACGCCTCCTGATACGCCTGCGCCGCTTCAACCAATGCACGCTCATCAAATTTCTTGTCGCCGAATTTGATCTTATCCAGTGCTGACGAGCTGGCTCGCAATGTCGCCAGCGGTATCGCCAAAGCAAACAATCCGGCAATCCACATAATATGATCGCCGGTAAACAGGGAAGCGGGAAGGTTCATTTCTCAACTCCATTTATCTGATGATGATTTCAATCGTCTTAAAAGACCGGAAGACTCTATGATACAATTCGTGCCCGCCCTTTGTCAATGACTGCCTGCCTAAACATCCGGTAGAAACAAAAGCGCAACTCCGCCAACTGTAATGATCGTCCCGACAATCGCGCGCGCGCTTGGCCGTTCTCCGTGAATGATCATCACCAGTGGAATGATCCACAGCGGCGTCGTCGACATCAACGTCGCGGCGATTCCCACCTTGGTCAGCTTGATCGAAATCAACGACATCCAGATTCCAAATACCGGCCCGATAAAAGCCGCCGCCAACATCGCCAGCCGTGCCTTGCGGTCGTGCAAACCTGCGATCGTCTCCCGAACTTTGCCCTGTCCCACCGCAATGATCCAGATCATCACTGCCGCGGAGACCATACGAATCATCGAAGCGCTTAACGGCGTCAGATTCTCCTGCATCCCAATCTTGGCCGCTATCAATCCCGTCGCCTGTCCCATCGCCCCAATTCCCGCCAGAATGTAGCCCCAAATCTTCGATCCGCCCTTTTCCTCGCCAAACGTATTCGCATTCCTCTCCAGTGTCACCCAACCAAGTCCAGCCAACGTGATCGCAATTCCGACTAAGTGAATCCAACTCAAGCTCTGGTCGAGAACTACCCACGACAGCAACACTGCAAAAATCGGCGTCGAGGCCGCCAGCAACGACGCAATCCTCGGCCCGAGAATGACCAGCGCGCGAAAGTGACACCCATCGCCAATAACCAGCCCCAGAAATGCGCTGAATGCCAGCCAGCCAAACTGTGATCCGGTGGTTGAAGGCGAAAAGAACTCCTGTTGAATGAGAACTGTCAGCCCCAGAAGCACGGTTGCGGCAATCGGTATTCTCACCGCATTCACGGTAAATGCTCCAACCCTGCGCCCGGCATAACTGAACAATATGCTCCCGAACGCCCAGAAGACGGCCGTGCCGAGTGCGAGAAGTTCACCGAGATACGCCATAAGAGAAGCGAATCTAATCGAAATCCGGTCGCGAAACGCGAGAAATTTCAATCATTTTTACAGTCTGATCCTTATCATATACAGGGGCTGCCGTTGGCTAAGAATTGACTAACTAAATCCATTCAGTCGCCAAAGTGTGACTGGCTAAAATCAGACTTGTCCAAACTGCAGAGGTGAGACTATGGACGCTCGCACCATTCTCAACCGCAAGGGCCATACGGTTCATACCGTTTCCCCTTCTGCCTCAATTCGTGAGGCTATGGCACTTTTGATTCGTTACGGCGTTAGCTCGCTGATTGTCATTGGCCAGGAAGACGAAGTCGTCGGCATCATCACGGAACGCGACATCTTCCGGCTTACCTATGAGCACGAAGGACGCATCATGGAATTGCCGGTCAGGTCGGTAATGACCCGCGACCTGATCATCGCGTTGCCCTATGATCCGCTTGATCATCTCAAATCGCTCTTCACCGAGAATCGCATCCGCCACTTGCCGGTAATCGATCAGGGCAAACTTGCCGGAATCATCTCAATCGGAGACATTGTTCGCGAAGAGTCCAGCGCCGTCGCTGTCGAAAATCGCTATCTGAAGGACTTTATCTTCGGACCGACTTCGACGATGTAACTCCGCGAACAATCGCTCCTAGCAAATATCTCTTGTTCAGCCCAAGGAAGCTCGTCTGGTCCGCTTCGTCCTGAAATTATCCCTTTGTCGCAGACGCTCCAATCGCGTATAGTCTGTACTTTCCGGCTAAACTGTCACGTCTTGCCGGTCGATGAAGTGATTATTGCCCTTTTGGAGATCCAATGAAGTCTGTCGCTGAACAAATGAAGATCATCCGTGAAAACACGGTCGAGATACTGCCCGACGGGGAACTGGAAAAGAAGCTCGAAAAATCAATCAAATCCGGCAAACCGCTGGTTATTAAACAAGGCTTCGATCCAACCGCACCCGACATTCACCTTGGTCACACCGTCGGTATGCGTAAACTTAAGCAATTTTCCGATCTCGGACACCATGTCGTCATCATCGTCGGCGATTACACCGCCCGTATCGGCGACCCTTCCGGCCGTTCTGCGACCAGGCCGCAACTCTCCGAAGCTGATATCGACGCCAACGCCAAGACTTATCTCGACCAATTCTTCCGTATTCTCGATCCGGCTCACGTCGAGGTTCGCCACAACGGCGAGTGGCTCTCCAAAATGGCCTTTTCCGACATACTTCGTTTGGCTGGAAAAATCACTCTGGCACGCATCATGGAGCGCGAAGACTTCACCAAACGCTGGAAAGCCGAAGCGCCAATCTCGGTGCATGAGTTGTTCTACCCGCTAATGCAGGCCTACGATTCGGTCGCCATCAAGGCCGATGTCGAGCTTGGCGGCACCGAGCAGAAATTTAATCTACTCACCGGCCGCCAGATTCAGGAAGCCTACGGTGTCGAACCACAGGTGGCACTGACGCTGCCGTTACTGGAAGGTACCGACGGAATCCAGAAAATGAGCAAGTCGCTCGGTAATTACATCGGCGTAACCGACGCCCCGAAGGATATGTTTGGCAAAATCATGTCGATTCCCGATAAACTGATCATCCCGTATTTCCGGCTCGCGACCGACTACGCGACCGAACAGATTGCGGCAATCGAGCACGCGATTGCCGGCGGCGAAAATCCGGTTCTATACAAGAAGGAACTGGGACGTACCATCGTACGTATGTACTATGACGCCGCGACCGGCGAACACGCGCAAACCGAGTTCGAAAACATCTTTGCGCAGAAGGGCTTGCCGGATGAGATTCCGGTGCTGTCATACAGTTGGAATGAACCGAACATCTGGCTGCCCAAATTGCTTGTCCATCTACAACTGATGTCCGGTACCGGCGAAGTTGTCCGCTTGATCAAGCAGGGCGGGATGTCAGTCGATGGCGAGAAGCTGCAGGATCAAAATACCGAATTGGAAGTTGAACGCGAATACCTGCTCAAGATCGGTAAACGCGGTTTTTACAAAGTCATAGGCACTGTAGAGAGGAAGTAGATCGCTTGCGAGTTCGTCTTCACGCAATATTGATTGTCTGCCTGGGATTGGCCGCCATGGTCGTCGGCTGCGCTGCCAAGAATCAATCTGTCGATTCTCTGACCGCACAACTTCAGCCGCCGCCGAGCAAAGAAATGCATGCCGAGGCCTACCACCACTTCACCAATGCCGTGATCTATGAGCAGGAGGGCGAGTATGCTCGAGCCATCGAGCAATACGAGTTGGCGCTATCCTATGAACCACTCTCTTACGATATCCGCCTCTCACTCGGCACACTTTATCTGAACCTAAGTCGCCCCGGACTTGCCATCGATGCCCTCTTGCCAATCTCCGACAAGGACGCCGCGATTTATCAGCTGTTGGGAGAGGCATTTCGCGCGCAAGGGCAAGATACCGAAGCCGAGGAGTCATTTCGCCGCGCTTGGGCGACCGATTCAACCAACGTCAACACCAATTATCAGCTGGGTGTCTATGCTGTCCAGGGCAACCGCATCGATGAGGGAGCAAAATATTTTCGCATCGCCGCGCAAGGTTCTGGCAATTGGGAGCTGTTCGCCCAAATCGCCGAAATGTACGCCAATTTCCAGCAATTCGACTCGGCAGCAGTCTTTATTGAGCATGCCCTCCGTCTCAATCAAAGCGATCCGTCGCTCTACGCCCGTCACGCAGTTTATCTTTATTCGGGTGGCCACAAAGACGAATCCAAACAGGTCTTACAGCGTGCAGTCGCTGTTCATCCCAACGACGCACGCCTCCTGGCCCAGCTGATTGAAACTTACAATTCCGAAGAGAATCTCGACTCCGTCAAGGTCTATGCGGACAAGATGATTAATCTTGGCGAAGTGTCCGGCACCGACCGCATCGTCTACGAGCGCATCGGCGCAGTCATGATGCGTGCCGGGCTCCGTGAACAAGCGACAGGAATTTTTCAGAAAACCCTTCGCTTTGATCCCGAAAACCGCTATGCCCTCTTCTACCTCGGCCGGATGGAAGTTGACAGCTCTCGCTATGATAACGCCAAAGGATACTTTGACCGCCTGATCGCCGCTGACTCGACCGTTCCTGACGGCTGGACCAATCTGGCTTATGTCTACCAACAGAAAAAAGACCTCGACAAAGCCGAAGATATTCTTGAACTCGCCGCACGCCACGTGACTACCGATCGCGACAATATTCAATTCTACCTTGCCCAGATTCTCTCACAGAAGGAAATGTCCGACTCCGCCATTGCCGTACTAAAGAACGCCATCGCCGACGGCGGTGATACCATTCGTGCCTTATTCCAGGTAGGTGCCGAATACGAGAAGTTAAAGGACATTCCCAAGTCCGTAGAATCGTTCGAATTGCTCCTATCAATCAGCCCTGATCACCATCCCACACTCAACTATCTCGGATATATGCTGGCCGAGCGCGGCGAACGCCTCCCCGAAGCGCTCGACATGATCGAACGCGCGCTCAAAGCCGAACCGGAAAACGGCGCTTATCTCGATAGTTATGCTTGGGTCCTCTACAAGATGCAGCGCTATCAAGAGGCTCTCATCCAGATACAGAAAGCCGTCACCAAAACCAACAATGACCCGGTTGTAATCGAACACCTGGGCGATATCCAATACGCGCTCGGAAACTTCGAAAACGCTCGCGATGCCTGGCAAACCGCGCTCGCTTTCGACCCGCAAAACAAGAATCTCAAGGAAAAACTCTCCCGCTAACCGTCTCGTCGATTCGCTCAACACTTTATAGATAAACACGCGTAGGGGCGCACGGTCGAAGACCCAACCCGTGCGCAACGTGCCTGTCGGCGCAGCCGAATCGCGCCGCGTATCCAACAAACGCAACAATTTCCATTGCGCATCGTATACGATTGCGATTCATTTCCAAAGTCTGAACACTTTTCAGGAGGGAAGAAGAGAGAAATGAAAGTATTTGGAATAATCCTAGTCGTGCTGCTGTTAATCGTTCTGGCCATCGGAGGCTGGGTTTGGAGTAATCGTGGCGGTCTGATCGAACGTACCCAGTCAGTCGATGAAAAATGGTCGCAAGTACAGAATGTCTATCAACGCCGCTTCGATCTGGTTCCCAATCTTGTGGCCAGCGTCGACAATTTTATGAGTCGCCAACAGGAAACACTGGTCGAAGTCATCAGCATGCGCCAACGCGTACTTGATCTCAAAGGTGCCGCCGAAGGCGCCCTCAAACAAGCCAACCCGATGCTGCTCGACTCACTGTCAACGCAGCTGTCGAAACAGCTTGGTTCCTATATCAACGTCGTTGTCGAACAATATCCCGATATCAAGGGTGAAGCCCTATATACCGATCTGCTCAATCAGCTTGAGGGTACCGAGAATCGCATTGCGCAGGAGCGTCGCGTCTTCAACGAAGTCGTGCGCGACTACAACACCTTTAGACAAAAGGGCATTGGCGCTATGATTGCCGGCGCAATCTTCGGCTTCCCGTACGAGAAGCAGTTCTTTGCCGCAAGTGCAGAAGCCCAAAGCGCACCCAATGTGAAGGATCTCTTCCAGAACAAGTAACATGAGCAGACTGTTCGCCGTATTGGCGTTGCTACTGACTATTCTGGCGTCGAGTCTTTACGGACTCGACGTCCCGCTCTACACGTCGCCCGCGACCGATCTCGCTGACCTGTTAAGTGCGGAAGAACTTCGCGCACTGAATCAAAAACTCCTCGAATATCGTACTCAATCCGGCCACGAAATTGCCGTCTTGCTCATTCCCACGCTTGGGGACGAGGCACTTGAAGACTACGCCCACAAGGTCTTCAATAAGTGGGGTGTTGGCAAAGGCGCCGAGGACAACGGCGTTCTCTTTCTTATGGCGCTTCAGGAAAAGAAGACCCGTATCGAGGTTGGCTATGGTCTCGAGGGCGACCTCACTGATGCCGAATCCGGCCGCCTCGTCGGGCGAACTTCCCCGATGGCCGACCATTTCCGTAGCCAGGATTGGAGCGGCGGTATCAACGCCGTCGTTGACGGTATTATCACAGCAATTGGCGGGGAATACACCGAACCACAAGGTAGTAGCCAGGACACACCGATCCCATTCGGAATCATAATCTTCATCATTATCATACTTATGATTGTCATCGGAAAAATCGTTGATGCCATTCGCGGAGTTAGTTCATCTGGCGGCGGGGGCGGTGGCTGGGGAACTGGTGGCGGCTTCGGTGGTTTGGGCGGATTTGGCGGCGGCTCATCCGGAGGCGGCAGCGGTGGAGGATTCTCCTTTGGCGGCGGTTCATCTGGCGGAGGCGGCGCATCCGGCGGCTGGTAAGAGGGACAATATGCCAAGTGATGTAAACAAATATTTCTCCAAAGCTGATTTCGAGGCCATCAAGAACGCGGTCGCCGACTGCGAGTCGCGCACTTCCGGCGAAATCGTTATCCGCTTGACTGCACGTTCGCATAACTGGCTGCTCGACCGCCTTGTTGCGGCCTCGTTGACTTCATTACTTGCGATGGCGATATCATTGTGGATCACCCGCGACCAAAATTGGGGAGTCTACTACGATTTCACTCAAGCCACGCTCTGGACTGTTGTCGGCTTCGCCGCCGGTTTCTTTGGCATCGGAGGTATACTCTGTAATCCAGCGCGTCGCCGTCGCATTGTCTGGGAGCGCGCTCTCAAGCTGTTTTCAACCTTAACTCCGACCCGCAACAGCACCGGTGTTCTCATTCTCGTTTCGATCGCAGAGAAATCGGCTGTCATCATCGCCGACAAACAAATAGCCTCCAAGGTCGACTCTGCTTATTGGAATCACCCGCAATCAATCATCCAGCAGGCGATCAAAGCAGATCGCCATAGCGAAGGCATCATCAGCGCCGTGCGTGAAATTGGCGCCAAACTTGCCGAGCACTTCCCGCGCCTCTCTGACGATACCAACGAACTCTCCGATCGCCCCGAAATTGTCTAACCTAATCGAGGAACGGTTGCCCTTTTTCGCTCTGGCAATCTCGCCCTATTTGCCTATATTACATCGATGATACTTGTCCTTAATCCTCTATAGGAGTTCTCAATGGAAGATTCGTTACATAAAAACGCGGTCGAAGAATTTTATCTCAAGCACGGCTTTGCCACTCGCGCGCTTCACGCTGGCGAACATATCGCCGGACATCATTCGAACGCTCACACCGTCCCGATCTATCAAACTTCAACTTTCGTATTCGACAATGCCGAGCAGGGCAAGAAGCTCTTCGCCTCTGAGGACAGTGGCTTTATCTACACCCGCTTGGGGAATCCCACGACGCTGACCGCCGAGGCAAAACTCAATGCGCTCGAAGGGTCCGGCGCCAAGCTTGTTGATCCCGAAAATGTCCGCATCTCCTCATTATTGTTTACCTCCGGCATGGCCGCCGTCTCCGGAATTGCCCTCGCACTGCTGAACCAGGGCGACACGCTGATTCGCGGTGACGTCGTCTACGGTTGCTCCGACAGCCTGTTCGAACACGTCTTGCCGAAATTCGGCGTTAAGTCTGTCAGCGTCGACACGTCCGATCTCGACAAATTTCGTGTCGTGATGCGCGCTAACCCCAAAGCCAAAGGCGTCTACTTCGAAACACCAACGAATCCGACCATGTCAATCACCGACATTCGCGAGCTTTCCCGCATAGCCAAAGAAATCAATCCCGAATGCCTCATTATCGTCGATAACACCTATGCGACGCCCTACCTCCAGCGTCCGCTCGAATTGGGCGCCGACGTCGTCATGCATTCCACGACCAAATACATTTCTGGGCACGGACACGTCATCGGCGGGGCAGTCATTACGAATCACCCCGAATTCAAGGACAAACTCTACGGCATCATGAAGGACGTCGGGAGCTGTCCGTCTCCCTTCGATAGTTGGCTAATCTACCTCGGTCTCAAGACCCTTTCCTTGCGTGTCGACCGTCATTGTTCCAATGCCATGAAAGTTGCCGAACACCTTGAGAAGCATCCGATGATCAAACAGGTATTCTATCCCGGCCTCCCCAGCCATCCGCAGCACAAGCTCGCAAAATCACAGATGTCCGGATTCGGCGGTGTGCTTGCATTTGAGATGAAGGACGGTTACGAGGTCGCCCGCCGATTGATGGACAATATCAAGATCTTCACACTCGCTGTCAGCCTTGGCTCCGTTGATTCGTTAATCCAGCACCCGGCTTCGATGACCCATGCCGGTATCGCTGCCGCCATTCGCCAAAAGATCGGGATCACCGATGGCCTGGTGCGCATCTCTGTCGGCTTAGAAGACGCAGAGGACTTGATCGCTGCTCTCGATGCTGGCCTCGCCAAAGCTGCGGCGCTTGCCAGCAAGCCCAATGTCGTTAATGCATAAAGTCGGCAGATGGTAGACTTGTAGGGCAGGTCTCCTCAGAGACCTGCCTTGTTCTCGTGGATCCGACTTCACTCGGACTTCTAATAGTCACCCCTCTCCCCGTGAGAGTGGGGTAAAGGTGAGGGCAAAAAAAAACGGGCACGCCTTCACGCACCCGTCCTAACTGCGAAATCTGTCGAATCGTCTAGTTCTTCTTCTTGAATTCCCTCATGAACTCAACCAGCTTCTCGACCGCCTCAACCGGAACCGCATTATAGGTCGATGCCCGTAGGCCGCCGACCGAGCGATGTCCCTTAAGTCCGATGAATCCTGCTGACTTCGCTTCCGCGATGAACTTGGCTTCCAGCTCTTCATTCGCCATGCGAATCGTCACGTTCATCCCCGAACGGCTGTCGGCGCGGACCGTACCCTTGTAGTATCCGTCCGAATGATCAATCGCGCCGTAGATCAGCTCTTTCTTGCGGCTATTGCGCTTTTCAACTTCCGCCATACCGCCAATCGAATCAATCCAGCGCATCGTTAGCATTGTGATGTAAATCGGATACACCGGCGGCGTGTTGTACAGCGAGTCTTCCTTGATGTAAGTCGAATAACTCAAGATCTTCGGCAATCCTTGCTTCTGCTTGGCCGCAAAATCCTCTTTGATGATCACCAACGTCACCCCCGCTGGACCAAGATTCTTCTGCGCACCTGCATAAATGAAAGAAGTTTTCGACACATCCATCCGGCGCGAAAGAATGTCTGACGACATATCCACTATCAACGGTACCTTTCCAGTGTCCGGAAGGTAACTCCACTGCGAGCCGAAAATTGTGTTGTTGGACGTAATATGAACATACTGCGCCGTTGGATCGAGTTTGATTTGATCGGGCGTTGGGATATAGCTGAAATTCGCCTCGCTCGAACTGGCCGCAGTGTTCACCGTGCCGAACAACTTCGCCTCCGACACCGCCTTCTGCGACCACGATCCCGTGACCACATAATCCGCGCACTGTCCCTGCGCGAGAAAGTTCATCGGCAGCATGGCAAACTGCATTGAAGCGCCGCCGCCGAGAAAGAGAATATGATATCCATCCGGCAGTTGCAGATGCTTCTTAATCAGCGCCTTGGCCTCTGCTAAAATTGCCTCGAAGTCCTTACTGCGATGACTCATCTCGAGTACCGACATGCCGGTACCCTTGTAATCCAGCATCTCTTCCTGCGCCGTCTTCAAGGCTTCCAGCGGCAGGGCAGAAGGTCCGGGATTGAAGTTATATACGCGTTTCATTGTCTATCCTTTTCAGATGATTCTCTGATTATAGTTGCCGACAAACTTACCAATGATGCGATCGACCGCCTTGCCGATACGCAGTAAATTCTCGTTCGTCGATGCCCCGATATGCGGAGTCAGCAGCGTGTTCTTTGCCTTGAGGAAGGGCGTGCTCTCCGGCGGATCGGAATACCACACGTCATTGCAGTAAAACGCGATCTTGCCGGAATTGAGCGCATCCACCACGTCCTGCTCAATGACACACTTCCCGCGACCCGTGTTGATGATCACCACGCCGTTCTTCATCTTGGCGATTGTCTCTTTGTTGATCATTCCCAGCGTCTTCTCGGTGAGTGGCGTGTGCAGCGTCAGGTAATCCGCATCGCGGTAAACCTCGTCAATCGTCACCTTGATCGTTATGATATCGTGTACGTCGACAGTCGGATCGTAGCCGATGACGTTCATCCCGAACGCCTGCGCCCGTTTCGCGACCTCGGTGCCGATCTTGCCGCAACCGATAACTCCCAGCGTCTTGCCGAACAACTCTGTGCGCTTAAGTTCCTTCTTCAGCCACTTGCCTTCCTTCATCGAAATATCCGCTTCGACCAACCGGTTCGGTACGGCGATCATCATCGCAAAAGCCAGCTCTGCCACCGCAATACTCGAGGCATCCGCCGTGTTATGCACTTCGATGCCCTTTTCCTGGGCATACTTGACATCGATATTGTCCAGTCCCACGCCGCCGCGAATGATCAAACGTACCTTCTTGGCCTGGTCGATATATTCTTTCGTGCATTTCGTTTTTGACCGCACAAGAATGACATCCGCCTCGGCGGCATCATCCTTATTCGAAGTGACTTCGCCGTACTTCCGCAGCAGGTCGGGAAGCGACGGATCAAAGGCATCCGATAGTAGAATCTTCATTTCACACGTTCCTTTATGGAATTGGGTCCATACTCATGAGTTAAGAATATATACTGCCATGCCGTCGCGCAACTTCGGTTCAAACCACGTTGACTTCGGCGGCATCACGCCGCCCGAATCGGCGACAGAACGCAGAGCTTTCAACGAAACCGGCGGCACCGCAAAAGCGACTTTGAATTTTCCCGAATTTACGAGCTTCATCAATTCCTTCGTACCGCGAATTCCACCGACGAAATCGATTCGCTTGTCGGTGCGCGGTTTTGTGATTCCCAGCACCGGCTCAAGCAGATTCCTGGACAGGATGCTGATATCAAGTGACTCGATTGGATCAAACTGATTAAAGCTGTTCGGCAGGGGAGTGAGCTTATACCATTTCTTTTCAAGGTACATCCCGATCACCCGATCAATCTCGGGTTCTACCGTCTTGCCTTCAGGTAATTCCTCTATGGAAAACCGCTCTTTCACCTTGGTAATAAAGTCCCTCGGCTCCAAACCCATCAGGTCAGTCACAACTCGATTGTAGGGAAGTATCTTCAACTGGTTTTCTGGAAACACGACCGACAGGAAGAAAGAATCCGCTTCTTCGCCGGTATACTGCGGATTATGCGCGCGTCGTTGTTTGCATACGTTTGCCGCGGCAGCGCAGCGATGATGACCGTCGGCAATATAGGTCGCGCTCAAACCGGCGAACCCAACCTTGATATGAGTAACTCGCTCGGGGTCGTTCACCACCCAGAACCGATTCCTCACGTCTGCCGCTACAAAATCGTACGTCGGGGCTTTCGCACATTCCTCTGCCAATATCGCGTCCAAAACATGGCTCTCGGCATAGAACAAAAACACCGGCCCCGTCTGCGCGTTTGTCACATCATTGAGTTTCGTGCGATCAGCTTCCTTGTCGGGTCTCGTAAACTCGTGACGCTTGATTCGTCCCAGCAGATAATCATCGACGCTCGACAAAAGCATGAATCCCGTCTGGTCGACATCCCGCCACGTCAGGCGATAAATGTAAATGCAAGGCATCTTGTCCTGCGCCATCGTCCCGTTGTCGATCAGCGCCTTCAGATTAACGCGCGCGCGCTCATAAAGATCGTTGCCGCTTGGCTCCGATCCTGTCGGGTAGGTTATTTCAGGTTTCGTGACACGCAGAAACGATAAGCCATTCCCATCAGCCATAATGCGGGCTTCCTCGGAAGACAATACATCGTAAGGGGGAGATGACAACTTCTCGGCAAATTCTGCCTGTGGCCGCAAACCCTGAAATGCCTTAATCTTAACCATTGTAATCACCTATCTGGGTAGAATAGTCAATAACTAACCAAAGCACTCCAAAACTTAACTGAATAGGTAGTCAAATCCTCCTTAAAAAGCAAGTGATTCTTTTCACAAAGAGAATTCGTGCCTATCCGCCGCGAATCAACCTTTGCAGTACTTCTTCTCACGGTTACTAAGTAATCGCCGTTGGTTGTCGGTTGCTGGCTTTGCTGGAAGCCACAATAAAGCTTAGGAGATTCACGAATCATTTTCTCGGTTGACCGTTCTTTCGAAGATGATTATCATCATAGAGTCAATAATCCTACTTCGCCGGGAGCCATCTTGAAGAAAACCACATTGCTGTTCGCAATGATGCTTGGGATTGTCTTGGGTCACTCGCAGGCCAGCGCCGAAATCGACACTCCTCCGGGGACAGAACCGCCCAAAGGCAGACATTTCGCTGAATTTCTCACTCCTGACGGCAGAGTTGACATTGAAGCAGTGCGAGCCAGTGGGTACCAAGGCCCACTTGATCTGAAGGGCCTGATTTTCAGTTTCGACCAAGCGACTCGCGAGCCGATCGTGAGTCGGACTGCAGACAGGTCTTCACAAAACGAACCCGATGATGTCTATTGGGACAACACAATGTCTCCCTGTGTTGCCGGTGTTGGTGATGGTGTCAATGCCATTGTCGTTTACAACGGCTTACTCGTTGTGGGCGGTGATTTTGCAGTTGCAAACTGTATACTTGTGGGCAACATCGCTTCCTGGGATGGCAACAACTGGTTAGCACTCGAGTCGGGGATGAACAATTCCGTTCTTGCTCTCACGGTTTATGACAACAAGTTGATTGCGGGGGGGTATTTCACGGCAGCGGGAGGCCAGTCAGCCAATAGAATCGCCTCTTGGGATGGCAGCACCTGGTCAGCCCTCGGCTCGGGGATGAGTAGTTCCGTCCATGCTCTCACGATATACGACAACAAGTTGATTGCGGGGGGATCTTTCACCACAGCCGGAAGCGTCGTGGCAAGCCGAATCGCCTCCTGGGATGGCAGTAACTGGTCGGCACTCGGTTTGGGAACGAATCATGTCGTCCATGATCTCACAGTCTATGGCAACAATTTGATTGCGGGAGGATTTTTCACCACGGCGGGAGGCATCGTGGCGGCTTATGTAGCTTCCTGGGACGGCAGCAACTGGTCGGCATTGGGTACGGGAATGAATGAACTCGTTTATGCTCTCACGGTCTATGACAACAAGCTGATTGCAGGCGGGTTTTTTACCACAGCGGGGGGCATTTCAGCGACTTACATCGCTTCCTGGGACGGTGGCAACTGGTCAGCAATCGGTTCGGGGATGGGTAGCTACGTCTATGCGCTCGCGGTCTATGACAACAAATTGATTGCGGGGGGACATTTCGATACGGCGGGAGGAGGTGCGGCCAACAAAATAGCCTCCTGGGATGGCAGCAACTGGTCAGCATTCGATTCAGGGACCAACGGCTCCGTCTATGCCCTCACAGCTTATGACGGCAAATTGATCGCAGGAGGACTTTTCACCGCGGCGGGAGGTGTCGCGGTGAGCAACATTGTCTCTTGGGATGACAGCAGCTGGACGGCATTGGGCTTGGGGATGAATCGTTCTGTCTATGCGCTAACGGTCTATGACAACAAGTTGATTGCGGGAGGATCTTTCACCACTACTGGATGGGTCGCTGCAGGCAACATTGCTTACTGGGACGGCAGCAACTGGTCAGCACTCGGTTCCGGGCTGAATAGTTACATAAACGTTCTCACGGTCTATGACAACAAGTTGATTGCAGGAGGATATTTCACTACGGCAGGAGGCGTCGCTGCCAACAGAATCGCCGCCTGGGATGGCAGCAATTGGTCAACACTCGGATCGGGAATGAACGGTTCCGTCAGTGCTCTTACGGTCTTTGACAACAAGTTGATTGCGGGAGGATATTTCACCACGGCGGGAGGGGTCACGACCAACAACGTCGCCTCTTGGGATGGTAGCAGTTGGTCAGCAATCGGCTCGGGAACGAATAATCCCGTCTATGCTTTCACCGTCTATGACAGCATATTGATTGCAGGTGGATCTTTTACCACTGCGGGAATCGTGTCAGCCAATAGAATCGCTTCGTGGAATGGCAACGATTGGTCAGCGCTCGGGTCAGGGATGAGTGGTCCCGTCTATGCTCTCACGCTATATGATAACGAGTTGATTGCTGGAGGAAATTTCACCTCAGCGGACGGGCTTGCGGCGAGCTACATTGCTTCATGGAATGGCAACAGCTGGTCTTCTCTCGGCTCCGGAATGAACGGCTCCGTTTATGCTCTCACAGTATATGGAAACAGTTTGACTGCGGGTGGGCCGTTCAACTATACCGGAGGAACCGCGGCCAGCAACATTGCTTCCTGGGATGGCAGCAGTTGGTCGGCACTTGGTTCGGGGATGAATAGTCACGTCTCTGCTCTCAATGTCTTCGGCAACAACTTGATTGCGGGCGGATCTTTCACCACGGCGGGCGACGAAGTCGCTGCTTATCTCGCGCAATGGACGGGAGGATTCGACTCTGACAGCGACAGTATTCCAAATGTACTCGACAACTGCCCGACTGTGTTCAACCCGGGCCAGACAGATGCGGATGAGGACGCGGTCGGGGATAGCTGCGACATCTGTCCCAACCATCCCGCCAACGACTGCTGCAATCCTTTGACTGGCAACACTCCACCAGTTATCACTTCACCAGTAACGGCTACTGCTCTTCCTTATTATACGCCTTTCAAGTATGGTGCCTGGGCTATTGATGCAAATTGTAACGGAGTTGAACTATCGTTCGCATTCACTTCCTACCCTTCGTGGTGCTCTGTTCAAGGAGACACACTCGTTGGTTATGTCGCGTGCAATGCTGTGGATACGTCCTTCATCGTAATAGCAACTGATGGGACGCTATCTGACACACAACTGGTGATGGTGACCATAGACAAATCGAATCAGGCTCCGCAGATAACCGATCCTGCATTTGAACGGCTGGTACGAAGTGGTGCTTCCTTTGCCTATTTCCCGACAGTAGTTGATCTGGACGATCCGCTGTACATGCTTGCCATTACCTATGATGATATTCCTTCTTGGTGTACCGTAAGAAACGACTCCATTGTGGGTGCAGCACCACAAAGTGCAACTCATGAACTCCTAACCGTTAGGGTGAACGACTATTGTCATGGCGATACTCTTGCGTTTTTCGTCACAACGTACCTGTGCGGCGACGCCAACGGCTCCGGCTCGATCAACATTTCTGATGCCGTGTTCGTGATTAGTTACATCTTCTCAGGCGGGCCCGAACCTAATCCACTTTTGTCAGGCGATGCCGACTGCAGTGGGAGCGTCAATATTTCTGATGCTGTACACATAATTAGTTACATCTTTGGCGCCGGTACTGACCTTTGTACGGCGTGCCCATAGGTTGTGAATTTCAAGTGAGTTAATGTTGAACCGCGAGTCAGCCATGGCTCGCGGTTTTTTGTTTTGATCTCTACTCTACGACGACATAGGGAGTTACCGAGTGTTCAAGGTTTCTCACCAAGGAATCAGGGATTTTTCCACACGGCTTGGGTAGTCCCAAAAATTCCCCTTGCATCCTCCCGCTCCATCCGTATCATATCTAGACATAGCCGTTGGGAGTGGCGATCGAGAGGTCGTCTGAGATTATACCCCCAAAACCTGATCCGGACAATACCGGCGTAGGGAAACGGTAGCGACATCTTCAAACAATCGCCCTTTCCGTTGCTGCCATTCTCTTTCGAGTTCAGGCGGCATTTTTGTTTTAAGACCAAGGAAAGGCGTTTAACATGAAAATCGCTCTTATTCTACTCGGTGCACTGGTAATATTGAACCCGCTCTGTGCACTTGCCGTCACCGTTACCGGCGTCGTCGTCGATGACCAGGGCCAACCCATCCCCGATGTCGCAATCACAATCGAAACCTCCTCTGCCGGGGTCGCATCGGCTTCTGACGGTACATTCCGCCTCGATCTCGACCTGTCCCAGCCGCGCCGGCTCACCTTCAAGCATATCAGCTTCAAACCGCAAATGATCAGCGTCGTCTCCGATACGTCACTGCGAATCGAACTGTCTCCCTCGGTCTATCCGATGCAGGGCGTCATCATCACCGCCGACCGTGCCGAACTCGGCAAATCGCCGGTCGCATTCACCGATTTCACCAGCCGCGAAATCGCCCGCGACTACACCATCGGTGAGTTTCCGCTCCTCTTGGAAACCACTCCCAACGTCTACGCGTACTCCGATGCCGGCGGCGGTCTCGGATACAGCTATCTGAAGATTCGCGGTTTCGATGACAAACGCGTCTCAATCTACATCAACGGTATTCCGCTCAATGACCCCGAAGATCAATCCACCTACTTCGTCGATATCCCCGACTTCGCCTCCAACGTCAAAGACATCCAGGTCCAGCGCGGCATCGGCAGCTCCCTTTACGGCGATGCCGCATTCGGTGGCTCGGTCAATATCGTCTCTGCCGCCATCGAACAACCGCGCAACGTCGCAGTCACCACCGGCTATGGCGGTTTCTGGGATGACGGCAAATGGGTCGGCGATATGCAGAAACAGTCGCTCGAATACCAGTCAGGTCTGATCGACGGCCGCTGGAATTTCTCCGGCCGCTACTCACGCCAACTCTCCGATGGCTACCGCAAAGATTCCTGGTACAACGGCTGGGCGTATCACCTCTCACTTTCACGCCTCGACCCGCGAATGACTACCACCGTCAACGTCTACGGCGGGCCAATGAAGATGCACCTCGCATACTACGGCATCTCCAAAGATCAACTTACCGCAGATCGCCGCTTCAACCCGCTGACCTACGGCAACGAAACTGACAATTTCAATCAGCCGCACTATGAACTGCATAACACGATCAAACTAACCGATCACGCCACCTTACAGAACACGCTCTTTCACATTCACGGCAGCGGATTCTACGAGCAGTACAAAGATGGCCGCGACTTCTATGATTACGACATACCGACTACCATTGTCCGCAACGATGAGGGAGACTCAGTCGGTACGATTACTTCCGGAGATTTAGTCCGCCAACAACATGTCACCAAGAATCAATGGGGTTGGAATCCTCGCCTCGAGTTCACCCAACCGCGCGGGTCACTTTCACTCGGCGGATCATTCTATTATTTCGAGTCGGAGCACTGGGGTCAGGTTGTCTGGGCGGAGGGCGTGACCAATTCACTTGATCCGCGCCATCGCTATTACGAATACTTCGGTACCAAGTACTTCGCTTCTCTCTATGCCAATCAAAGTTATCAACTCACCGAGCGTGTCAATCTGACCGGCAGTCTCCAGATGCGCCACCAGCACTTCAGCCTTGACCAGACCCGCATGGGCGCATTCACCGGCTACGACTACGATCTCGATTGGACCTTCCTTTCACCGCGCGCCGGCGTGACCTACAGCGTCAATGACAAAGTCAGCCTGCTGGCGAGTTACTCATTATCGTCGCGCGTTCCTGCCGATTGGGAAATCTACGATGCCGGTGATCCCTACTCGTTCCCGTCTTTGAGCGTGAAATCAATTGAACGCAACGGCCCCGGTGATTCGATCATCGTCTTTGGCGACCCGACTGCCAAATCCGAGCGCGTCCATAACTTCGAACTCGGAGCGAGTTACCGCACCGAACAGCGCGCATTTACCGCAAATCTATTCTGGATGGAATTCTCCAACGAAATCGTGCCCTATGGCGGCATCAATGAAATGGGATTACCCATCACCACCAATGTCGATCGCTCCGTTCATGCCGGTATAGAACTTGCCGTAGCGAACAAACTCTCCGAGAGCTTCCGACTGTCCGGTAACTTTTCATACAACTACAATCGCATTAAGAAATTCGCCATCACCGAGACGGTCTATGACAACGACAGCGACTGGAATTTCGTCGAGAGCCGCCAATTCAACTACGACGACAAAACCATCGCCGGTTTCCCTGACTACATTGGCAATGCGATAGGGGAGTACGCGACCGAAAGATTCAATTTCGTCTATCGTGCACGATTCGTCGGACGAATTTATGTTGAGAACAACAATGTCGAGGATCTCGCCATCGATCCCTTTTTCACGTCATCGTTATCTGCCGGATTGAAGCTCGGTCGCATCTCGAGTCTTGGTCAGCTTGAATTGTCTGTGCGTCTTGACAATATCTTCGACAAGAGCTTCGAATCATCAGGATACGGCGGCGTCACCCGCTTTGCCGATGTCCCAGATCAATACTGGTCGGAATATATCCCCGCCGCCGGTCGGTCAATTTTCACGAGTCTCAAGCTGGAATTGCAGTAGGCCGTGGCTCTCCTCGATCTCGCGATCATTGTCGCCTATCTCGTCGGCATCGTGATCTTCGGTATGGCGAAACGCAGGCCCGCAGGCGACTCCGCCGTCGACTACATGCTCGATGGTCGCAAACTGACCATGCCGGCCTTCGTTGCGACACTCGTCTGCAATTGGTATGGCGGTATTCTTGGAGTAGGGGAGTACTCATTTCGTTACGGCGTTTCCAACTGGATGGTTTTTGGCGTGCCCTATTATGTCGCCGCCTTGCTCTTTGCCTTGTTGCTTGCCCGCAAAGCACGCCGCACCGAGTTTCTCACTATCCCCGACCGTCTTCGCCAATGTTATGGCCGCAATGTCGCTGGACTCGGCGCCTTGGTGATCTTCTTTTGGACCCTGCCGACCGCCTACATCCTCATCCTCGGAGTCCTTGGCGAGTCATTCTTTGGCTGGCCGAAATGGATTGGCGTCTTACTCGGCGCTGCACTTGTGACATTTTATGCCTTCGTCGGCGGCTTCCGGACACTTGTTCGCGCCGACAAGTGGCATTTCATTTTCATGTATCTCGGCTTTATTGTAATGGTCGTTGTGCTGTTTGTCACCAAGGGCGGAATCGGGTTCTTGCGCGCCAATGTTCCGGAATCGCATTTCACTCTCACCGGTGGAAACACCTTCTGGTTCATTGCTGTCTGGTACGTGATCGCCCTTGCCACTCTGGTCGAACCGTCGTTCTTCCAAAACTGTTACGCCGCCCGCGACGAAAAGACCGCCCGCCGCGGCATCATCGTATCCATCTGTTGTTGGTTCTTCTTTGATTTCCTGACAACGACCTGCGGACTCTATGCCCGCGCCATTCTCCCTGCGAACATCGACCCGATTGCCTCGTTCCCGCTCTTGGGCGAAGCGGTTCTCCCGTCCGGCTTGTGGGGGCTGTTTGCAGTTGCCATGTTATCTGTTGTTATCTCTACCGCAGATTCGTATCTCTTCATCGCCGCCTCGACCATTGGCAAGGACTTGATGGTCGGCTGGATTGGCAAAGCGGAACGGCTTGCGAATTACTACACCAAAATTGCACTCGTCGGCGGCGCGCTCTTGACCGTCATCGCATCCATTCTCTTCGAATCCGTGGTCTCGGTGTGGTATAGTTTCGGCTCAATCGGTACGCCTACTATGTTAGTCCCGCTTGTCTCCACATTTCTTGGCAGTCGCCTGATGCCGCCCCGTGCAGTAATGTTCTCGATGATTACTTCAGGATCATTATCCGCACTCTGGCTGGCCAGTTCAAGATTGACTGTCGATGGCAGCTATTGGCTTGGCATCGAACCGATCTTCCCCGGATTGATTCTCTCTCTTGCGATCTACCTGCTAACCGCCAAACCAACCGTCACCCGACAATTCGCGGTTGACTCTGCACGAAAATTGCCGTAGATATCGCAGCACATTCAGACGGAAATCACGAATGAAATCGACGAACCGCTTTGTCAGTCCGATTGCCGTATATTTTCTCGCCGTCGCCGCTCTGCTGGCGGGCTTCTTCGAGATTTGGCGCGCAGTAACATTGATCGCCCTGTTCGATCGCACAACTTCCATCCCGGCAATGACCATTGCCCGGAGTTTCCTCGTCGGACTGCGCTTTGACTTTGCCATCGCCTGCTATATCACGCTGCCCCTGGCTGTAATTGGTTTCCTGCCTTTTGTCGACATTATCCGGTCACGAGCTTCCCTCGTTCTCAACACAGCCTTGCTCTACCTGATGGCCTCAATCGCTTTCTTCATTCACCTTGCCGATATCGAGTTTTTCAAGTTCTTCAACACTCGTCTCAACGCGATGGCGCTGGAGTGGAACGATTCCCGGGAATTTGTGCAGACGATGATTTGGGAGAGTTTTCCAGTCGCCCGGTATATTTTACTCTTAGCTGTAGTGACTGCCGGTTTTGTGATCTGCGTGCGCTTTCTGCAGAAGCAGTTTCTGCGCAAATCATCGCCATCGTTATTCTTGGCAACACTGATCTCATTTCCTGTGCTGGCTGCAATCTTGCTCCTCGGAATTCGCGGTCGCATCGAGGAAAAAGCGCCTCTCAACTGGGGTCAGGCTTACTTCTCCGATTACGCCTTTGCCAATCTCCTCGCCCTTAATCCGGTCTTTACATTTGGGCGTGATCTCCTGTACGACTCCGGTAGCAAGCACTCTGTCGACCGTTTGATGTCCGACCTGCCGGTCTCCGGCGCCTACGCCAAAACAGCAACGCTTCTCGAACTCCCCGCTGGATCCGCTGATACCTTGACCTCGCGAATCGTTCGTCCGGTGCGCCTTGAGTCACCGTCCACTGACCGTCCCAACGTAATTCTGATATTGATGGAATCGTTTGCATCCGCCGGTGTAGGTTGCCTCAAATCACGAGTTGAACCGCACGTGACTCCCCGCTTCGACTCACTTGCAAATCATGGAGTGCTGTTCACTGACTTCTATTCAGCGGGAATGCACACCTATGCCGGCATTCTCGGCTCGCTTTACGGCTATCCCAGTGTTCCCGGCAAATCACCAATGAAGCAGGTCACTTCGCAAGACAACATGTGGGGACTGCCCTCCATCCTCGGCAAGTATGGCTATCACACGATGTTCTTCACGACTCATGATCCGCACTTCGACAATATGCAGGGCTTTCTCAAATCTAACGGCATGCAAGAAGTCTATTCACTTTTCGATTTCGATGAATCCCAAAAGCTCTCGACTCTCGGTGTGCCGGATCACGTCATGTTCGATTCCGCCCTCGAGCATCTTCGCGACAAAAATGACCGACCCTTCTTTGCAGCCCTGTTATCCGGCTCAAATCACGGCCCTTGGTTCGTGCCGGATGTCCCGTTCGGCGCACTGCCAAACTCTCTTCCCGATGCCCAACGACTGAATGCCTTTAAGTATTCTGATTGGGCACTCGGGCGATTTCTTGAACAGATCTCCTCCGACTCTGCATTTGCCAACACAGTTGTCTTTGTAACCGGTGATCACGGTTTACTGATCAAGCCAATCTATGATCTCGACCTAAGCCTCTTTCAGGTGCCGCTGCTTATTCTTGACCCGCAAAAGCGGGCAGGGGAGCCGCGTTGCGTCGATCGCATCGGTTCGCAAGTAGATATCCTCGCTACCATCATGGGACTGTTGCGACTCGACTATGACAATTACACCTTTGGGCACGATCTGTTGGCGGCAGACTCAAGTCGGCAGGACTATGCGATCTTTTCCGAAGGTTACAAGATCGGCATCGTCGAGAATGACTTCTTCGCCATTGTCCGTCCCGGGCACGAGCACGCGCTCTATAATCTCGCCATGCCCGAGCTTGACGTGGTATCGCAACAACCGGGACTGCGTGCCGGTATGAGCGACAAAGCTCTCGCATATTTTCAAACGGCCTACTTCAATTTGCAGTATCCACTGCATATGAACCACGTTGTCCATAATTCCAGTGAGGCGAAATAGCTGATGTCTTTTGGTGAGATCATGCTTTTCATTGCGGCGCTGCTGGTAATGGGCATCGGCCTGCTCGGTGTCATCATTCCCATTATCCCCGGTCTGCCGCTCATCTGGCTCACTGTGCTTGGTTACGCCATGCTGACCGACTTTCAGAGCATCAGTCGCGAATTCCTGCTCTCGTCCGCAGTCTTGGTTGTGGTCATTACTATCCTGCAACATCTCTTCAGTGTCTATGGCGCCCAGCGGTACGGTGCTTCCCGCTGGGGTACCTTTGGTGCATTTGTCGGGATGGTTGTTGGATTATTCCTCGGCTCGATTGTCGGTCTAATCATCGGGCCGCTGATCGGCGCCGTGGCATTCGAACTGCTCGTCGGCAAGTCATTTGGCGACTCACTCAAAGCCGGCTTCGGAACATTCGTGGGATTTCTCATCGGCACGATCATGCATCTGATAGCGTCCGTTACACTGATCGGGCTGTTTGTCTACCTCGTCCTATTTGTGTAGTCACCAGACGGCCATCGAACAAGACTTAGTACGAAGATCATCCACCACCAAAAAACAAACGTGGAGACTCTTGCAAGTCTCCACGTCAGAATCTGATCTAGGATAGAGTTCGACTACGACAATGCCGGTACCTTGACTGGCTCGTCGCCTGGCTGCCAACCGCAACCGGTCAGCTTGCCGGTCTGAAGCGCCTGCAACGTCCGCAAAGTCTCGTCGATCGACCTACCGATCGCGTTATCATTCACCACAACTGATTTCAACACACCAGTCGGGTCGATGATAAACGTCCCGCGAAGCGCAAAGCCCTCGTCAAGCAACACTTGATATGCGCTCGAAATCTCTTTTGTGATGTCCGACAACAGCGGGAATCCGAGTTTCTTGAAATCGCGCTGAATCCAGCTCAAATGCGAAAAATGCGAGTCAATCGAACAGCCGATTACTTCCGCTCCCGCCTCTTTGAACTTGGGGTAGGCTTCATTGAATCCGCGAATTTCCGTCGGGCAGACAAAAGTGAAATCGAGCGGATAGAAAAACAACACGACCCATTTGCCCTTGTAATCGGCAAGCTTGATTTCGGCGAATTCCATGTCCGGCATCACTGCTGTACCTTTGAAGTCCGGCGCCGGTTTTCCAATCTGCATATATCCTCCAGTAAAGTCTAAGTAACTAAGTATCGGTGGGGAATATATGTTCGTAGATTCAAGTGGTCAAGATTAACTTGTAGTCTTTTGTCGATTTATGCGGTATACAATGTGTAGTTTTGACGAATTGGAATGCACGACTACTGCTCCGGCTCCACATCGGTCGGATACTTCTTCTCTCCGCCTATTCCCAGTGTTTCGTCGCCCGGTTGCCAACCTGCACCGGTCAACTCGCCCGTCTGGATGGCTTTCAATGTCCGGAGCGTCTCATCAATCGAGCGGCCGATTGATGAGTCGTTAATAACAATCGATTTTAGAATGCCTTCCGGGTCAATAATGAATGTCCCGCGCAGGCTGAATGCATTATGCACCAGCACTCCGTAACTGCGGGAAATGCTCTTGGTAATGTCCGACAGCAGGGGAAACTTGATTTGCCCGAGTTCCTTTTCAACCCACACTTGATGCGCGAAATGCGAATCCACCGAACAACCAAGTAGTTCGGCGTTGATGTCCTTGAACTTATTATATGCAAGTGAAAATGCCCGCACTTCGGTCGGACAGACATAACTGAAATCGAGCGGATAAAAGAAGAACACCAGCCATTTGCCGGCAAAATCGTCGAGCGACACTTTTTTGAAGGTCTTGTCCGGCATGACTGCCATGCCTTTGAAATAAGGCGTCTTTTCCCCGATCTGCATCATAGTCTCCTCTTGCGGCGCCCCGGTATCCGTAGGTGAAACGTAGCATCCACGACGCACAGAGTCAAGACTCAAATCGCATTTGCACGGCACGTTGAATCCACTTGACAATCGTTCCGCCTTGGATAGCTTGGAACTTTGATTTTATGCACACAATAAGGAGAAATCGTTATGAAACAGGCGCTTGAGTATATAGACAAGAATCGTCAGAATTTCGTCGATACCTTGCTCACACTACTGAAATTCAAATCAATTTCTGCGGATTCAGCTTTCAAGGATGACGTCCAGAAGTGCGCGGAATTCGTCAAGTCCAAATTCGAGTCGCTCGGCCTCAAATCGCGCATCTATCCGACCAAAGGTCATCCCATTGTGTACGCCGAGTACAGCAACCCTAAGAACAAGCGCACGATGCTCATCTACGGTCACTACGACGTTCAGCCGGTCGATCCGCTCGAACTCTGGCACAAACCGCCGTTTGAGCCGAACATTGAAGGCGACACTGTCTTTGCGCGCGGCGCCACCGACGACAAGGGCCAATTCCTGATCCACGTCCTTGCCGCCGAAGCCTACTTGAAATCAGGTCTCGATATTCCGGTCAATATCAAGTTCGTCATCGAAGGTGAAGAAGAAATCGCCTCGAACAATCTCGAAAACTTCATCAAAGAAAACCACGAATTACTCAAGGCCGACGGCGTTATCGTCTCCGACACAGCTATGTACGGTCGCGGTATTCCTGCCATCACCTACGGATTGCGTGGCATTGCTGCCGCCGAGATCAAAATGATCGGCCCCGACAAGGATCTTCACTCCGGTTCATTTGGCGGTTCAGTCGCCAACCCGGTTGTCGAGCTGGCGCGCTTGATTGCCAAATTCCATAACGAAGATAAGCACGTTTTGATCGATGGCTTTTACGACGATGTTCGCGATCTGGAAAAATGGGAGCACGATATGTACGAAGCTCTCAAATATGACAACACCGACCACCTGCGCAAAACCGGCTCTCCCAGCATCGTTGGCGAAAAAGGCTACTCCACGCTTGAACGCGTCTGGGCACGCCCCACTTGCGAAATCAACGGCATCTATGGTGGCTATGCCGGCGAAGGCAGCAAAACGATAATTCCATCCTGGGCTGGCTGCAAGGTCACCATGCGCCTCGTTCCAAACCAGACGCCGGGCGACATCCTCGACAAATTCGAAAAGTACGTTAAGAAAGTTGCGCCTTCGACAGTCAAAGTCGAAATCAAGAAACTCGGCGGCGCCAAACCAGCCATCGTCGAGCGCGACAATTTCATGGTTACCGCCTGCGTCGATGCATTGGAAAAAGGCTTTGGCCGCAAACCGGTGTTCATCCGCGAAGGCGGCTCCATTCCGATCGTCAATACCTTCAAAGAAGAGCTCGGCTTGGAAACGCTATTGCTTGGCTTCGGCCAGAATGATGACAATGCTCATTCGCCGAACGAGAAGTTTTCGTTGGCCGATTTCCAGAAGGGCATCATCACGGTAGCGCATCTATTTGAAGGACTGAAGTAGTGGACCTCGGCCTTGTCGGCAAAATTGCGGTTGTTGCCGGTGCCTCGGCAGGCATCGGCAAAGGGATAGCAACATCACTCGCTCGCGAAGGCGCCACGGTTATCATCCTGTCCCGCAACAAGGCCAATCTCGCTGCCGCCGCAAATTCCATCATGCGAACGACCGGCGAGGCTGTATTCCCAATGGCTTGCGATGTCTCGCGCGCTGCCGAAATCAAATCCACCGTCGGCAAGATCCTCCGCAAGTTCAAACGCGTCGATATTCTCGTCAACAACGCCGGCGGGCCGCCGATGCGTCGATTCCTCGATATCAAGGACGGCGATTGGGACAAAGCCTATAGACTCAATCTCAAATCGTCAATTCTGCTTTCTGCCGCAGTTGTGCCTTCGATGAAAAAGCATAAGTGGGGACGCATCATTAGCATCACGTCCATATCCACCATCCAGGCCTCCGAGACACTGATGCTCTCCAGCGTCATGCGCCCCGGTGTTCATGGCCTGACCAAGGCGCTCTCAAATGAATTGGCCGAATTTGGCATCACCGTCAACGTCGTTTGCCCCGGCTATACGCGGACAGAGCGTTTGGAGGAATTGGCGGAAGCGACCCGCAAGGCCACCGGCAAGTCAATCAAACAGGTCTACGCCGGATGGGAGCAAATGATCCCGGCCAAGCGTCTCGGTAAACCGGAAGAGCTTGGCGACTTGGCTGCGTTTCTTGCCTCCGAAAGGGCAGCCTATATCAACGGCGTCGCCATCAACATTGACGGCGGCTTCATCAAGGCAATCTAGGCCAAGTTCAATTGACAGACGATCGCTCGAGACTGATTTACCCGCTGATCATCGTCGGCCAACTCATTGCCGGCGGCACGTTCCCGATTGCCAAGTTGGCGTTGCAACACTTCGAACCCTTCACGCTCGCCGTCACGCGCTTCGTTATCGCTTCGGTCGCAATGTTTGCCATTGTCAAGTTCACCGGCCACCTGCGAAAAGTCGAACGCATCGATTGGGGAAAGTTCATCTGGCTGGGGCTCCTCGCTGTGCCGTTGAATCAATCACTCTTTCTCTACGGGCTTAAATTCACCACATCAGGTCGCTCGGCACTATTTTATGGCGCCACGCCGGCATTTGTTTTCCTTCTGGCAATCTGGTACCTAAAAGAGAGTGTGACTCTGCCCAAGATCGCCGGCATCGCGATTTCGTTTCTCGGTGTGGCGCTTATTCTTCGCGCCGGCCGATTTGATGCCGATGTCTTATTCGGCGACATTCTGGTTATTCTCGCCGTCGTCGCCTGGGCAGGTTACACGATTTTTGGTAAACCCTTGATCGCGAAATACGGCCCGATGACCACCACGGCTTACGCGCTGCTCATCGGCACTATTCTTTACCTGCCTTTCGGCCTGTTTTATGCAGTCAGATTTGACTACTCCCAAGTCCCCGCGGAAGGCTGGCTCTCGTTGCTCTACATCGCCATCATCACTTCCGTCATTTCATATTCGATTTGGTTTTGGGCGCTCGGGAAGATGGAAGCTTCCAAGCTCTCAATCTTTCAGAACCTGCAGCCGATCATTGCAACGATCTTGTCTGTGCTATTCTTTGGCGAAGTCCTCGGCTGGGAATTCTACGTCGGGGGCATTATGGTCATTGCCGGAGTAATTGTCACGCAACGAGGATAAGTGCAGTCATTCGCTTCGTTGATATCGACCATCTCATATTAACGACATTTGTTCAAATCTGTCTCTTATGCTCTGTAGGATGGCAAGCTTCTCTGCGATCAAACTCGGCATCCGTACATTCAGTGTCACCGGATCGCGATAGCCTCCCACAGTCAGGATCGCAAATACTTGCTGCCAGTCCACAATTCCGGTGAATGGCGCAAGATTACGTGCCACTTTGCCGTCAGTGTCAGAGAACAACACCGCTTTGAGACGATCGCCGTATTGATCAAGCAGTGCGTATGGTTCGTGGTCAGCCAACAAGTCAAGCGCCGTATCGTAACACAGCCCAAATCGCGGTGAATCATACTCTTCCAACGCTGCCGCCAGCGATTCCAGCGACCGGTGGTCAATCAAGTTGCGCAGGGCCAAATTGATGCCCATGTTCTCGGCTGTCTCGATCAACCCCTCCAGTCCGTGAATCAACGACTTCGTGTCGCTGCCGTGCGAACTCGGCAGCGCGTGAGTTGCTGACAAAACCACCGTCCGCACGCCCAATACTCGCGCCGCATGCATCGTATTTGCCACATTGCACACGGCACCCATCCGCGTATCGGCGTGTTTACTGGTGATGTCGAAGTCCTTACCAACCGGCACATGAAGCGTATCAAACGCGAGCCTCTGCTTCTGTGCATACGCAATTAACTGTAGCCGCCCGGTATGCTGTTGGTAGTCGCAATGCTGGGGATTATCGGTCAAAGCCAAGTACGGGAATCCGCAATCGGCAATCTTGGCAAACAGATCATCAAGAGGGATTGTCTCATCGATATTGACTGGTATAGCGAAGTCCATCAACTCGAAAATGCCTCCATTTCGGATAGTGTCAAGAATAATTTGACTCTCGGACTCCGACCTCTTAACTTTCCGGGCAGGGAATAGGAGTCGCGATGAAGATCCGCAACTATCACAAAGTCGAAAAACGAGATGCCTTCATTCGTGAAAAATCCTCCGGCGTCGGCGTTCGCGTGGCAATATCAGTGGAAGATGGTGCCACTCAATTGGCGATGCGTGTCATCGAGATCGAAATCGGAGGATTCACTTCACTTCACATTGAAGAACACGAACAGGCGATTTTTGTCACTAAAGGTTCGGGCATCATAACCGATGGCAAAAAGGAATGCCGCCTGACCAATGATGACGTTCTTTTTATCCCCGCCAATCAGGAACATCAGATAAAGAACACTGGAGATACCAAGCTTATCTTGATATCAACAATCCCCATTCTGCAATAGATCCGAAACTTTTCGTTAGATTTCCGCTCAAAGCAAAACGCCGACCGGAGTAACTCCCGTCGGCGTTCTTGAATCTGCGAAGCCCGCTATTAGAACTTAATCGTAAATGGTTGCGACCCGGAGTGGCGCTGCAGGGTGTTCTTCATGATCGCCAGTGTCGACTCATACGACTGTCCAGCCGCAAATGCCACGTCTTCAGCCGGATTCGGCGCCGCAAGCGTTCGCCACAATACGAGATTCCAGCGACCCAATTGCGGATCATATTCCGCCTTCGCCTTGACGTCAAAACGCGAGCTGTTGTTGGTTAACGCTTCACTGTAATGCACATATCCGGGGATTCCATCCAACGCCTGCCAATCCTGGCCGACAAGCAGGAAGATCGTCGTATCCGTCGAGTTCAACACAGGGCCGGTAAAGTTGCGTCCGGTGGTGTGCATCACCCGCGGTTCACTGATATTCGAAGAAGAAATAGCGTTGCGTCTATACAAAGTGACTGCCGAGTCGCCATCGACCTTGCCATCATCGCGCCAGTAGTAATCCTCCGCAACGCCGAATGGTTCCGTTCGTCCGGCACGCCAAACCCACGAATCGATATTGCCGTTGCCTTGCGTATAGTGCGTGGGAAGCACTTCCCGATCGATATCCGAGTGGCAAGTCAGTGCACAATTGGCCTTCACGCTGCCATTGCCGACATCGAAGAACAGCGCCAACACATCCTCGTTTTCCCACAACTGCTGTTCACGTTCAGCAGTTGAATAGGCAAAATTTCCGAACTTGTTCTTGACTGTGTCCATAATCTGCGAGAAAGCATCCGATCCGCCCGGCCGCGCAAAAATCCAGCGCGCCGGCTGGTCGGTCTTGCTCGAGTCAGACCAGTTAAATCGCATATAGACGTTTTCGCCATCTTGGATCGCTTGGACGCGGACAACACCGACGCCGAAGTAATTGGTGTAGGTCGAATCTTCACCTACGCGAATCGAAGCGACATCGACGTCATCCCATACCGGGTCATTGACGATATCCGCCAAATTCGGCGCGCTTGTGACAGCCTTGACGATAACCTCTTTGTCGTTGCCGCCGACGGGGCCCCCATCTTCATCACCGCAGCCAATAACCAACAGCCCGGCAAAGAGTGAGGCCACGAAAAGAAAAACTAAGGATTTCCGGTTCATTCCTTCTCCATTTGAGAAAATGAGATTATTCATAATCTAAGATAGTTCAACACCCAGAAAAACGTTTTGTGCCGCTAAATAGCTTTAATGATAACTATTGTCAGGTCATCGGGTTGTGACGCCGGATCACGGAAACTAATAATCTCTTGGACCACTATTTCACGCATTTCTTTTGCCGGCCGTTGTCTATTTGTTTTTACCAGTTCAACCAAGCGATCAGTTCCAAATAATTCGCCGCCTATACTCTCCGCCTCGGTGACACCGTCGGTATACAGGACTAGGATGTCGCCATCTCTTATATGTATCGGCCGCTCTTCATACTCTCTCTCGGGCATAATTCCAAGCGTCCAGCCGCCGGTAGACAAAAACTCGACCTCGCCGCTGGCTCGCAATAGAATCGGCGGATTGTGTCCGGCGTTGGCGAATGTAAAGATCCGGTTCTTCATGTCAAGTACACCGTAAACCGCCGTCACGAACTTGCCCTTCTCCACCGATTCGCAAATCAGGTTGTTGACCTTGCGCAAAATAGTCCGGATCGCGTAGTTATTGCGAATTTCCGCAATTAAAGAAGCTCGAAATGACGCCATAATCAGCGAAGCCGGCAGACCTTTGCCGGATACGTCAGCGATCGTAACGCCCAATTGGTTGTCTACAATCGGTATGAAGTCGAAATAGTCGCCCCCGACCTCTTCCGAGGAGATATTCACGGCGTCAATATCATAACCCGTGTACTTCAGCGGTTTGCTGGGCTGAAACGACTTCTGAATTTCGCGGGCAACCTGCAACTGCTCCTTGATCTTGTTCTTCTCAAACGTCTCCTGGATGAGACGTGCACGCGTAATTGACAAGGCCGCCTGATTCGCAAACGCCGTCACCATTTCCAAATCGGAAGGGGAATAGGCATCAATCCTATCAGACTCGAGATTGAACGCACCAATTACTTCAGTGCCGAAAAACAACGGCACTACCAACTCCGACATGGTTTCTTCGCGTGCGGCGACGTAACGCTGGTCTTGCTTAACATTCGGGACAATAACCGGCTCCCCGGTCTTGGCGACCCAACCAACCAGTCCCTTGCCTGCTTTAAGACGCAGAAGCTCTGGTGAGGTGGCATTTTGATAGCCCGACGAGAACAGCTCATCTATCCGCTCGCCCTTTTGCCGCAATATGTAAATCCCGATGGCATTGAACGAAATCAACTTCTCCAAAGCGTCGACAATGCTCTTGAAAACATCATCAAGTTGAATCGACATCGAGAGAATCGTACCAGTCTCCTGTAGCAACTCCAACTCCAGCTCGATTCGAGTCAACGCATCAATCAAAATCGCGTTCTGAATGTTGAGTGTATATTCGCCTAAGCGCTTGCTTATGGTATCTACGACCCGCTCAAAATCACTGCCGCCAAATATGAATAACAGCCCCGGGATCGTCGTTGTCGCCTCAAAGGTAAACGCCTTTCGCTTCTCTGGTACTTCCCCCAGAGTCGCACCAAGGTACTTAAGAATCGGATTTTCATCGGCAGGCAGATCAGTCGCCAGTGCTTCGAATTCAACCGGGATGATATCCCTCATTGTGAACATCGTCGATTTGGAGCCTGTCATCAGATGAACTTCGACCTCGAGCCGCATACGATGATAAATCACTACTGCGAGCCCCGAGTTGCCGAATATCGGCTTTAAATCATCATACAGCCCGCTGATGTACTCCAACTGCCTGGCGGAGAATCGCCTTTCGCGGGCTGATTGTTTTGTCTCTATCGATGTCATATCTATTTTAGCCTGTTGTTCTTTCTTCATTTGCCTCAAGTTCTGGTTCAAGATAGACTTGGCGCCCAAGTAGCAAATCCAAGGTTACCGCCCGATGAGGCACGCAAGAGAATACTGCTAACATGAAAGCTGGGCAACAACAAAAGGCGAACCTGTCAAGATGCTCCGGATCACTATATTCTCGGCTGTCCGATTAAAATCTTGACAACTTCCGCAGGCAGCAATAGACTGCAAGTAACATAATCACCGATTTTCGGCGCATTTTGCTTAATAGGGAAGCGGGTTTAAATCCCGCACAGCCCCGCTACTGTAAGCAGCTACGAAATCCCCACTACGTCACTGGGAAACCGGGAAGGCGCGGGAGAGTAGGTCGGAAGCTGACGAGTCAGGAGACCTGCCGACGATCACAGCATTAACTTATTCCGGCGCGGGTTCGGGAAAAGTACCATTGAGCAGCCGCGGCAGTTCAATGGATCTGACCGATTCCGACTTAGCAATAAGTCGGTTTTTTGTTACCCGCCCAAGGAGCTTGCATCATGCGACTCGTTTGGGCCAAATGGCTGGCACGACTTCCAGGTCGTAGTCGAATTCACAACTCGTTCCTGCATGTCTTCAGCATGCGTACGAGATTCACAATCCCGGTAATCTTCATCCTCCTGTTTCTTGCGCTGATACCGTCACACGCAGATTGTCAGGATTTCGCTTCCCTGAAAGGAACAATCACTGACAGCTTGCTCAACGAACCGATTGCGGGAGTCGTGGTCACTATTCTTCCGGACGGGCGGTCTACGCAAACCACTTCAGATGGCTCGTTTCAATTCAGTCGCATATACCCCGGGAACGTGACACTTCACATCGAGTCGGCATTTCACGCACCGCAAACAATCGGCCCGTTTCTTCTTCGTGAGGGAGAACGACGGGTACTCGATTTCACTTTGATCCCGACCGACCAACATGGCGAAACCGTCGAGGTCTCCGCCGATCGCGAAACCGGTATCGGCATCACATCACTACCGCTGACACCAAAAATCCGATCGAATGCAACCACTGTCGGCGATCTTCTAAACCGCAACGGATTCCACCTCGAGTCGGACGGTCGAACCAAGTACGCCTCTTTGCGCGGATTCAGTCCGCAGTGCGTTTTGGTACTTGTTGATGGCGTGCCAATCAATCCCGACGGTTCACCAGCCGACCTAAGCACCATTCCAACTGAGTCCGTCGAGAGAGTGGACATATATACGACTGGCGCAGCATCGCGATTCGGCGCCAATGCGCTTGGCGGCGCAGTGAACATCATCAGCCGCACGACAACTTCAACTGATCGGACAGCCAGCCTCGCCGCGACCCGTGGCAGTTTTGATCTCCAACGCGGCGCGGCCAACCTCGCGGTCGAGGACCTTAGCGGCATTGGCGCTAACGCCGGCTATGATTATCAGCAACAACGCAACGACTTTGATTTTGAGCATCCATATGAAGGCCAACAGACGCGAGTCAATAATTCATCTCGCATCTACAGTGGTTTTCTGTCACTTCGACCCGAGAAGATTCCCGGATTAAATCTGCAAGGGCGCGTCTCCAATTCGCACATCGAAATTCCCGGAGCAGTGTTTCAAGAGACCAACGGCGGGGCAATGGCCAAGCGCGAAAACCGCTTCTATTCGCTCGGTTACACATTATCCAGGCTCCGTTTTAACGCGACTCTTCGTGAATTAAGGCAAAAATTCGCCGATCGGGGCGGCTTCATCGTCTACGACAAGGAGTACCTGCAAACCGCACGGCTCATCCAGGGCGAGTTTGAAGGACCGATCATGCGGCACTTTATCTTCACCGCGGGTTCTGAATACTCCTCCGAGACTTTCTTCAACGATGATCTCGTTGCCCCGCAGCGTTCGCTTCCGAAAGTCAGTCGCAGGACGATAGCTGCCTATGGTGGCTTGACCGCTTTACGCAACATCGGCATTATTGAACTCTCGGCAGAGACTCGCTATCGCGTCGACCATGTAGATGACAAATCCCACGGCTCACCATTCGCCGGCATCGGCTTGAGTTTGAACCTGCCAATCATTCTCGGCGGACGGGCCTCATATTCTGAATCGTACCGCCTGCCTCCCATCGATGCGCTCTTCTGGCGTGGAGACGTCTTCAGCGAAGCCAATCCGCAGTTGCGTCCCGAGCAGGCAATTTCTCGTGAAGCAGGATTCACCGTCAAATACAACCGATCCTTTGTGTTTCAAACGAGTCAGACCTGGTTTAGAAGTAATGTCACCGACCTCATCATCTGGCGCCGCCAATATGATGGGAAGTATAAGCCCGTTAATATTGATCAATCTCAATATGTCGGAACCGAGACGTCGCTGTCGCTGTCACCCAAAAGTCGTCGAATCGAGTTGACCTACCATCGAACATCGTTGTCGGCCACCAATCTCTCATCTTCCAGCGGCTACTATGGACAGACGGTGCCGTTCAAGCCTGATCAGGTCGAGCGCCTGGCGCTTCAAATTGATTTCGCCATATTCACGGCGCAGTATTCTTACAGCTTCACCGGCGAACGGCAAATACGCGAAGCCAATACCAAAAGCCTTCCGGGATTTGCTCTGCACGACATAATCCTTGAACTGCCTTTTTCTGTGTGGTCGCGCTCGCATACACTGCAGGTCGCGGTGTTTAATATCACCGACCAGCGCTACGAACTGCTTGAGCGGATGCCGATGCCGCCGCGCAGCGCCTCCTTAACACTCAACATTCAGATTTAACACTGCGGAGACTTTATGAAGAATTTATATATCACCATCATCGTCACCCTGCTCACCGTTGGAACCAGCTTCGCTGGCCATAGAGAGCTCGTAGTAGTCAACGGCCTCGGCGAAACATTCGATGTCGTCAATCTCGACGACAGCACCGTCTCGCCTCTCGTCGATCTCCTCGGGTTATATCCAAATGACTTCGTCATCTCCGGCAATACCGGCATCGCCATCAACTCCGGCAGCAATGACTTGTACTTCTACAACTTGGCAACCATGTCGCGCATCGGGACGTGTTTCTTGGGCAATGGCCACAATCCTTACAACGGCGCATTTCTTAACGCCGATACCTTTTATGTTACGAACCTCGTCTCTTCAACAGTGTCAAAAATCAAGGTCTCCGACCGCAGCCTCATCGGCGAGTTTCCGATCGGCGATGGCATCGATTCCGACAGCCCGCAGGGAATCCTCATTCGTGATCGCCGCGCCTACATCTGCCTTTCGAGCTTCAACGATCTGTTCGAATATGATGCCGGAAAACTTGAAGTTCGCGACTGCGACAACGACACACTAATTGCTCGCGTTACGGTGGGCGTGAATCCACAGATAGCGCGGTTTGGTTACGACGGATTCCTGTACATTCTCTGCACCGGCAACTACGCGGCCATTGAGGGCTGGCTATTCAAGTTCGATCCAGCAAGCAATACACTGGTGGACAGCCTCGCGGTCGGCGGATTTCCGGGCGGGCTCGCAACTACCAAACAAGACGTCGCATTTCTCGCCGCAGGTGGGTGGCCGCCTCCCGTAAGAATGACGCCTTCCGGTCTGCAGTTTGTCGAACGGAGCTTTGATACATCAGTAGGGGAGAAGTCCGGCGGATTGGTCTTTACGATAAATCTCGACAACTTTTCGTTGCTACACGGTCCCGCAAACCCTCTCAACACCGATTGGGGTGTGACGTCGTTGACGGCAATTTCAGACTCAACAGTCATGACCTGCAATTTCGCCGACGACACAATCACCGAAATCGATTCTGCCGGAATAGTGCTCGCCCGCTTTGATGTTGGCGATGGCCCTTTGGCCGCCGCAAAATTCCCAACCTGCTTCGCGATGAAGGGTGATGCCAATTTCACCGGTTCGATTAACATCTCCGATGCCGTATTTTTAATCGAGCACATCTTTGCCGGCGGCTCTGCGCCGATTGTCGCCGGCAGCGGCGATATGGACTGCAGCGGTCTACTCACCATATCTGACGCTGTCGCTGTAATCAGCTTCATTTTCGGCGGTGGAGCCGGTTCCTGTGGCTGCGCAGATTAAAGTCCTCGATCGACATTTGGTGCCCCGATCGTGATCGACGGGGCAACAAATGTCGATTCGATTTCGGCAACGAATTGCATAAAAACGGTACAAAAGCATCCTTGTTACAGCTACTCGGGCCGGGGTCGCTCTTGATCGCAATAGCCTTCTGACACCTCATCGACAGTACTGACAGCACTGATTTCGCTCTCGGGGTATGTGAACAAGCCGTCGGCATAATTTTTGCATATTCATAATCCTTGGCATACCACGCATGAGATTTGGGAGTGGTGTGCGCTGGACCAACCAGCCGCCCGAAGGTGACTTCGGGTATCCCCCCTCCACCACTCCCTTTAATTTCCCCCAGGCTGCAGCCGAGTCAGCTTGCCACGAAGCACTTCTCGTGGTATAATCAGATATGTATCCTTTCTCATCTCCCGAGTCTTACCTCCATCGTGGCCAGTTGGGTACACTCGCCGAACACTTGGGCTATTCCGCGACCGACAGACTGCTAATTATCAACGCCGACGATCTTGGGCTCACCGCCGGTGTCAATCGGACCATCGCCGATCTCTACGCCGCGAACCTCATTTCATCGACAACGATCATGGTTACCGCCGGAGAGTATCGTGACGCCGTTACGCGCCTTAAATCACAATCACAAGTCTGCGGCGTCCATATCACAATGACCTCATCACTGCCGGAAGCGCTTGTCGGTCCCATCAGTGACCCGAAGGTTGTTTCAAGCTTGATCGATTCAGCGGGAAAGTTCCACCTCGACCGCGATTCGTTCTTTCTCAAAGCAAATCCCGAGGAAGCCCTGCGCGAAGCCACCGCCCAAATCGAGCGCGCAATGGCCGATGGTATTGATGTCACACATATAGACAGCCACGAAGGCACCATGCAGCTCCGCCCGGAGTTTGCCGACCTCTACCTAAGTCTTGCCGCCAGATTCCGCCTCCCTTTGCGGATGGGTTCACGTGCATTGCTCGAACAAATTGGTCTCGGCGATGGCTGGATCGAACGGGCACGTCGCCTTCAACTGCAATTCACCGATAACTTTGTCTATTTGCCAATAGATGGCTTTGCTGCTCTGTCAGAGAAGAAACACTACATGTGCCGCCTGCTCCAGAACCTGCCGTCCGGTGTGACAGAGATATATTTCCACCCCGCTGACCCACGCTACGAACACCGTCTTAGCGAACAGGGAAGAGCTGACCGCAACATCTGGTCAGTGCGTGAATGGGACTACCAGATTCTCATCTCGACTGAATTTCGGTCGCTTATCAAAGAACTGGGGATTAGTTTGATCAGTTTTGCACCAATTCGCGAACTTATGTGCTGTCAGTAGCCGCCACTCTAACTCTCAAAAGTCCAGCCACAAATCGAAATACCCCAAAAAGGAAGACTGGGCGATTCTTTCGAACCGCCCAGTCCGTTGGGTACAGGGTAGGATAAGGAAGGGTCCCCAGGGAGCAACCTGAAGCGATCAACCCCAGGCCCTTCCGGTAGGATTACTCAAATGTCATCAGCATCGGGCGATGCTGTCTGAACTATTTTCACTACTTGTTCTAACGCCTGTATCATTTCAAAGTTCCAAAGATCAATTACTTAATCTGTGATTTTAGCCACTTCGTAGTAACGGATTTCGGTCTTTCGATCGGCCATCCAAGACCGCGTGCCACAACAGCTTGTGCGCACACGCCCAGGGCGCGCGATACGGAGAACAAGACAGTATAATATGCAAATTCCTTCAAGCCAAAGTGATAGAGCAGTGCGCCCGATCCGGCGTCCACGTTCGGCCACGGATCCTTAATTTTCTGCACTTGCTGAAGCACTGTCGGGACGACATCGAATACCTTCGCGACAAGTTGGAACACTTCATCGTTTCCGATATTCTTCTTACCCCAATCAAGGAACGCCGCAAAGCGCGGGTCGGTGATGCGGAGAACGGCATGGCCGTAACCCGGCACGACTTTACCTGAATTAAGGGTTTCCCAGGCGAATTCTTTCAACTGCTGGTCGGTCGGAACACCGCCGAACTTTTCCTTTACCATCAACACCCAATGCAGGCACTCTTGATTGGCAAGGCCGTGAAGCGGACCCGCAAGACCATTCAGTCCGGCAGAGAGGGAATAGTAAAGATCGGAAAGCGCGGAGTTGACGCAGAACGTCGTGTGTGCGCTGACGTTTCCAGATTCGTGGTCGGAATGCAGGACCAAATACAGTCTCATGCAGTCGGCGAACTTGCCGGTCGGATCCGGCAGTCCCAGCATCTTGACATAATTCTGCGACCAGTCAAGCGCCGGATCGAAAGCAATGCGCGGTCCCTTGTCGAATTTCATCCGATACACGCCGGCGGCGATTTCGGGAAGCTTCGCGATGATATCAAGAGCGTCTTCGAGCGTCCAAATCCAGTATTCGCTCTTCGGCATTCCGGCATCATAGTGCTCGCGGAACTTCGATTCTCTTTCCATGACCAAAATGGCCGTGTCAAACATAGCCATCGGATGCGAATCCTTCGGCATGGCTTCAAGAACCTTCCAAACGTAATCCGGCACCTTGGCGCGGGACTTCAGGTCGCGGCTTAAATCGGCAACCTCTTCCTTCGACGGCATTTCACCGGTCAGCAGCAGCCAGAAGACTTCTTCCGGGGTGTTGTTGACAAGGTCAGCAACCGGACGACCGCGAATGATCAAACCCTTATCCGGCGGAACGTCGGAAGTGTCACAAACCAAACCCTTGACACCACGCATACCACCGTAGGCTTGCGCGATCGAAACATCGGAGATCTTTACATCGCCGTACTGCTTTACAAGATCCTGAATCTCCTTCGACCATTTCGGGAGCTCAGTCGCCATTTTGTCTCTGATTGCTGTCATCTTGACTTCTTTTGCTATGGTTGCCATTTAATCGAACCTCCATATTCCGGCTTGAGCGGAGGACGAACTTACTATCATCACGCTTCGCCCACACCGGGCCAAATGTGAATAAATTCACAATTCTATTCCGATTATATACGCCTGAACGTCAATGTTGTCAAGAGTATTTTCGATAAAATCGGTAGAAATAACGTCTTTATTCCCGCAGGGAATTGGGGCAATTAAAACGACCGCATTTTTTGCCTATTTCAGCCAAAACTCCAGCCAAAAAACCGCTCCGACAACGCGTCCTCACAACTACTTTTTGTGCTCGCTGATGTCCACATCCGCGCGTTCGTGGGCTGCAGACGTCCCGTCTGCCCCGTCCACATTTCGCGATTGGCAGTCCAATGGTCGCAATCCACCTCCTTGACTTGACTCAATGTTCAAGTAACATTATCTTTTCCCCATGCCCTGCATCTTCTGCCAAATCATCGACGGAACAATCCCCTCGAAAATCTTCTACCAGGATGACAATGTAATCGTCTTCCATGATATCGCCCCCAAAGCGCCGATTCACCTGCTAATCTGTCCCAAACAGCACTTCACTGATTTCATCAGCGCGCCTCCCGAAGTTCGCTCCAAACTCGCTGATACCGTGCAGAAGGTCAGCGAAATGCTTGGCGATAGGGGAAAAGACTTCCGCGTCCAAATCAACAATGGCCCCGGTTCGGGCCAGATCGTCTTTCATCTGCATTATCATTTTCTTGCTCGGGGCTAAGCAAAATCCTTCCGATTCCGATTCTTGTAGGGGAGAAAACAAACGCGCCATGTCGTTCTTGGCGGGAATCGGACTATGAAGAAAATCCTGCTTTCAGTGATTATATCGCTAGTTTTCATCAGCCAATCCTGGGCTGACAACGTCAAGAATTCCGAACTTGGCGTCGCGACCTGGGATCTGATGGTCGGCGGTGGAAGCGCCACCGGTCCTAACCGGAGCACTGCTGTACATGGCGGCAGCGGAATTACTCTGGGTGTCGGCGGCCATTTATCATTAAGCGTTTCCGCCAACTATATAGCATTCACCGGTTCGACTCCCAATGATGCCTCATACTTCCTTGACGCCCCCATCTCTTTGACAGGTTATTTCCTTGCTGGAGAAACACTTCCGATGACGATTTCCGGTGGTGTCGGTGTCGGATTCTCCGACCTCCCTGAATGGCGAAAATCCAACCGTGCCCTCACCGGACATCTATCTTTAGCAGCAAATGTCGGTAGCGCAATGTGGGTCGAGCTCAAAATGGTCAAAGCCGCCACCAGCACCGGCAACGTGACATTCGGTTTCGCCGTCCTGCGCTATTTGATCAGTTTATAGCTAATGCAGCCAATTGTTTTTCGAACTTGACTACGCCCCAAGCACGTCATTCCAGCGAAATTCGAGCCTTGCGAAATCGCGCTTAATTACTCCGCTCGTGCCGATCGCTGGTGCCGTTGTCGTACATTCCCACAAAGGTCGTCACATTTCCGCCTTCGCCACGAACAAACTGCGCGCGGAAATAGTCAACACCCTTGAGCATGAACTTGTCGTTTCCCAGCGGGATAAGCTGATTTTGCGGATTGCTTTCGCGCTGATAGTACAGCGCGCCATTCTCGACCCACACTCTGCGCGGTCCGTAGGTCCCCTCATACTGCCGCAGCGCATTCTCATCCAATGCAACCGGATTGACTCTCGCCGCAAGGGCTTCTGCCGCCCACTGCAGCCTCTCCTTCTTTTGCAGGTTGTCGGTCTTCTCCGCGATCGCCTGCAAAGCCATCATATGGGCGACATCCAGCGCTTTGGCAGGCTCGATGTCGACATCCGGTGTGACACCAACGCCTTCCCAATTCGTTCCGGTAATCGGATTGATAGCCCGCCCGTAGGGGACACTTGTTTGGATATTGAGCGAAGCGAACAGGTGCTCATTCGTCGGGTGCGCACCGCCGCCGGTTGTCTTGCCGATCAGAGTTCCGCGTTTGAGATTCTTCAGGTTGTATGAAAACTCTTCGCCGCCGGAAAATGTGAAGTCACTGGTTAGCACAAAAACGTCAGCTCCCGGAATCTTTTTGCCGGGAACGTATGCCTGCGTCCAAAACTGCTGGATGGTGTCGAGCGAGCGAATGTAGAAACTGTTCAAATGCACTGGCTGGTCAAATAGGTAGCTGGTGATCAACTGTATCATCGACGGATCGCCGCCGCCGTTCTCACGCAAGTCAAAAATCACTGCATCACAGCCGCTCAAGAAGTTCATTGCCGCAATCGCCGTTCCGCCAGCGATATCGGCTGGCACAAATCCGCGCAAGTCGAGATAGCCAACATTGCCGTCGAGAATTTCGAGCTTCTTGAACCCATAGTTCATCGCCTTCATCTCCTCATACCAGGGGTTGGGCGCGAGGCTGTCATGGCTCTTCTGAATATCCTCTATCATTCCATCGCCGATGAAGCGGACTCCTAAGTGCAGGTCGTGACTGATTGAACGAAGGTCTTCGCTAATACGCTGTGCGAATTCTCGGCGACTAGTGATCGACTTGTATGCGCCCTTCTTGTATTGGTCGCGGATATGCTTGCCCATTGCTTGAGCCTTATCGAGGAAAATGTATTCATCAAGCAGGGCCTTGGAGACGCTGTCGATTATCGCCGACTGCATGCGTGCATCGGTGTCTTTGTCCGCAGGCGGCCCGCCGACAATGATCTGGGCATGAAGAGTCTTCGTCAAAAGCAGAAAAATGCCCACCGCAAACATGGCAACCAATATTCTGCGGGCGAAACTGATACCGGGACGAATGTGAATCTTCATGACAACACCTCCAGCGATTACGTAAGTACACGTTTATGGTAAAAGATTAAGTCTCATGTAAATGGTCTCGCGTGCATACGGGGTTGCCCATTGTGGCTTACCCGACAGTTTACGGAATCCGTACTTGCGATAAAGCAAATTGGCGGCTTTCAACTGCGTGCTGGTCCCGAGAACAAGCTGCGATGCACCGGCTATGCGCGAGCGATGAATGGCCGTTTCCAACAAACGGGCGCCTATCCCGCGACTTCGATACGGTCGGGAAACCGCCATCTTGGCCAGTTCGTAGATTAATTCCGAGTGACGAATCAAAGCGACTGTGCCGACGATGTTGTTTTCAGTTCGAGCAAACAAAATCGCACCGCCGCGCTTGATGATTTCCTGTTCGGGATTTTCCAGAACAGTCTTATCCGTGGATTCGACGCGAAAGAACTCATTGAGCCACTCTTCATTCAACTCACGAAACCTGTCCGCCCAGCGCGACTTGAAGTCGACAATTTCTACCTTTGCAAGTTTCTCCGGATACAATTGCTCCGTGACACGGGCATACATATCCTTTTCAGTGAGAGAATTCTCGATTTGCTGAATTGATCCGAGGAAGTTCCCATCCAGCGACGCCAGTAATTCAGCGGTACACCGCCGGATCACGTCCCAGACCGGCTGCAACTGCCGGACAATCTGCTTTCCTTCCTTGGTCAGGCTCAACAGCCGCCGCCGGTCATCGTTGCGGTCGCGCGTCGAAGCCAATAACCCGTTGCGCTCCATCTGGCCGGCGATTTGATTCACTGCCGGATGCGTAAACTGCAGCCGCTCGGCGATTTCTGTCACCGACAAAGGCGACTTCTGCGATAACAAATATGCCACCGGAAACCATCGGGCTTCAAACTGCAGTTGATGTTCTTCATAAACTCGCGAAATGTCGCGCGCCAGTCGATCGCTCAACCGCTTCAAACGGCTGGCGAAGGCTAACGCCCCCAATTCCTTGATTGTGTCTTTACCAGGCCCTGTCATAGCACAATCCTTCCTGATGTAAATGATTTACGTAAGCGCTTACCTAAATGTTGTGTTAAGAACTGTTAAAACCTCCGAATAATCATGCGTATTTATTTCGTCTTGAAGATACTTGCGGACACGGCGATTGGCGACAACAATCGTGGCCCCATAAGTCGTAATTTTGATATAACTCCGATCGGATTGTCACATATCTTGGAAACTGCTTCAATTGGGTTATATACTGCTTGACACTCTTCCACAGCACCAATATATTCAATAGTTCAGGTGTAATGTGGGGGACAACAATTTTTCGTTTTGAGAGGAGGTTGAGCCAAGCTTGACAGGAGTAAAAGTCCGCGACGACGAGTCGTTTGAAAAGGCTTTAAGAAGATTCAACAAGCTGTGCGAACGTTCGGGCATTCTGTCGGATATCAAAAAGCATCAGCATTTTGAGAAGCCATCAGACAGACGCAAGCGTAAGATGAACGCTGCCAAACGCAAAACGCGCCGGTTCAATCGGGAAGACTAAAGATGTCGGTGTTAGACACCCTGAATAGTGATCTCAAGGATGCGATGAGGGCGGGCGACAAAGCCAAACTTGAAGTTATCCGAGGATTGAAGTCAGACATCAAGTATAAAGAGATTGAGTTGAAACATCCTCCCACCGAGGAGGATGTGATTGCCGTTCTATCTTCAGCCGCGAAGAAGCGCCGTGATTCCATTGAGCAGTTTCGTGCCGGTGGAAGGGAAGATTTGGCCACCAAGGAAGAATCAGAGCTTGTGATAATCTCCCATTATCTGCCCAAGCAATTATCTGATGATGAGCTGGTCGGGATCGTCACTGCGGCGATTGAAGCCAGCGACGCGAAAGCTCCGGCTGACCTCGGCAAGGTAATGAAAGAAGTCATGCCCAAGGTCAAAGGGCGTGCCGACGGCAATCGACTACGCGAGATCATCGCCGCTAAACTGGCGGGATAAAATTGTTGAAATTAGATTAGAGTGATGACCCGCCTGATGGCAACATCTGGCGGGTTTTTTATATAACCTCTCTGCAGGAAGAGAACATGCATTGGAACCGCTGATCACCTACGATGACTTTCGCAAAGTCGACATCCGCGTCGGCGAGATACTCGAAGTTCTGGAATTCGAACGCGCCCGCAATCCCTCCTACAAGGTCAGGGTGAATTTTGGCTCTGACATCGGCGAAAAATGGTCAAGCGTGCAGGCAAAACTGGTCTACTCAAAAGAAGAGCTAGTGGGCAGGCAAGTACTTGCAGTTGTGAACTTTCCACCCAAAAACATCGCCGGGTTCCAATCCGAGGTGCTGATTCTGGGTGTTGAGAAAGAAGACGGCAGTTTGTCGCTTTTGGAACCGAGCCGAAGACCGGCAGTTGTCGGGTTCAGAGTCTATTAGCCGCGTGAATATCTCCTTGCATTTCCACGCTTCGGAAAGTATACTCACTGTTCTGTATTGGTTAACGGTGTAATATGTTTGATTCACTTTCGGAAAAATTAGAGAAGGCATTTAAGACCCTCCGGGGTCAAGGGAAGCTGACGGAAGACAACGTCCGCGAGTCGGTGAAAGATATCCGGCGCGCGCTCCTTGACGCCGATGTCAACTTCAAGGTCGTCAAGCAGTTCATCGCGGGCGTCGAGGAAAAAGCCTACGGTCAGGAAACTCTCCGGTCGGTTGCTCCCAGCGAACAGATCGTCAAGATTATTCACGACGAGCTGGTCGATATCCTCGGCGGTCAAAATGCTCCGATCGAGTTCCGTGGCACGCCTGGAAAGTTGCTGCTCTGCGGCCTGCAAGGCTCCGGCAAAACGACCCTCGCCGGGAAAATTGCCCTTCACTACCAGAAGAAGGGCCAGCGTCCATTGATGGTCGCCGCCGACATCTACCGTCCTGCCGCCGTTAAGCAACTGCAAGTGCTCGGCAAACAGATTGATGTGCCGGTTTTCCATGTCGATAAAAAGCCGCCGCAAATCTGTGCGGAGGCCATTGAATACGCTCGCGCCAACAACCTGACGCTGATCATCTTCGATACCGCCGGACGACTCCACATCGACGAAGAGCTGATGCAGGAATTGAGCGATATCAAGAAGAAGGTTTCGCCGGACGAAATCCTGTTGGTCGCCGATTCCATGACCGGTCAGGACGCCGTCAATGTCGCCGCACAGTTCAACGAAACGCTTGATTTTACCGGCGTGGCATTGACCAAACTTGATGGCGACTCCCGCGGTGGTGCGGCGCTATCAATCCGGCATATCACCGGCAAACCGATCAAGCTGGTCAGTGTCGGCGAAAAACTTAGCGATCTGGAACTATTCTATCCGGAACGCATGGCATCCCGCATCCTCGGCATGGGCGACATCGTCTCGCTGGTCGAGAAAGCGCAAGAAACCATCGATGTCAAGGAAGCCGTCAAGCTTGAGAAGAAGCTCCGTAAGGAAGCCTTCACCTTCGACGACTTTTATCAGCAGCTCCAGCAGCTCAAGAAAATGGGTTCGCTGGAGTCGATTTTGAAAATGATCCCAGGTGTCTCCAGCCAGTTGCGCAATGTCGATATCGACGAATCGCAGATGAAGCGGGTGGAGGCAATCATCCTGTCTATGACCATGGAAGAACGCAATCGCCCGCAGGTTCTCAATGGTTCTCGCCGGGCGCGTATCGCCGATGGCTCCGGAACCTCAATACAGGAAGTTAATCGCTTGATCAAGCAGTTTCAGCAAATGCAGAAGATGATCAAGCAGATGCGTGGCGGAAAATTAAAGAGGATGATTCCGGGTAACTTTTTCAATTAGGAATAGAACTAACTTATTCGTATCTTAATTATGGAGGATTGACTTGTCAGTCAAACTTAGACTTAGAAGAATGGGCGCCAAAAAACGTCCGATTTACAGAATCGTCGCTATCGACTCGCGCCGTGCGCGTCAGGGTCGTTTTGTGGACATGATGGGTAATTACAATCCGCTGGTCAAACCGGCGAAAATTACCATCAACGAGGAAAAGGTTCTCAAGTGGTTGGGTCAGGGAGCAGAGCCGTCCGATACGGTGCACACGCTGTTCGCCCAGATCGGAATCAATGAGAAGTGGGAACTCCTCAAGGCAGGTAAAGACGCATCGGGTATCGAAATCAAGACGACCATCACCGAGCGCAAGAAGAGAACCAGAAAAGCCAAAGCAGCTTCGGCGGCTCCGACCGGGGAAGCGTCCGCCTAATTAGGCGACGCTCTGTTGTTAGCGAGCAATAACGCTTCACTCTCGACAGACCGGATAGGCGGAGAACAGCCCGCTGATAGTTGCGACTTCAGCAAGAATCCGAAATCTGTGTCTAATAGTAATGGAGAGTGCAAGTGAAGGAGTTCGTTGAGACCATTGTTAAGGCCTTAGTGGATAATCCCGATGCGGTAGTACTCAAGGAGATCGAAGGGGAACGTACCACGGTTTTCGAACTTCGCGTCGGTCAGGGCGATTTGGGCAAGGTAATTGGTAAGGCGGGGAACACCGCCAAAGCGATCCGCACAATTATGCTGGCAGTATCTGCCAAACAAGGTAAACGCGCGGTATTGGAGATTCTCGAATAACGGATGAATTGATTGCGATCGGCAAAATTGTTCGTGCCCACGGAATCAAGGGCGAAGTGGCTGTCATGCCGCTCACCGATTTTGTCGACCGATTTGAAGATCTCGAATCAGTAATCCTCGAAGGACGAGCGACGGCGCGTTTCAAAATCCGCGAAATTCGCTTCCACAAACGACAACTGCTGATTCTGTTTGAAGGCATCGATACGCGCAATCTCGCTGAAGAACACATCGGCGATTTTGTCAGCGTCACCAAAGACGAAATGGTGGACCTGCCCGAACAAACCTTCTTCCAGTTCGATGTAATCGGCATGAAGGTGTACACGGAAACCGGCGAATACCTCGGCGAAATCGCCGAAATCATCGAAATGCCGGCCAACGATCTCTGGCGCGTCGAGGGCGAACGCTCGATTCTCCTCCCGGCCGCCGAGAGCGTAATATTGAATGTCGATAAGGAAGAGCGCAAAGTCACCGTCAGGCTCCTTGAAGGCCTGCTCGATCTGTAGAAAATGAAAGTCACGATACTCACTATCTTCCCGGAGTTCTTCGCAAGTCCGCTTGAACAGTCGCTTCTGCAAAAAGCAGTCGAAAACAAGACCCTTGAGGTCGAGATAGTGGACATCCGCAAGTTCTCGAATAATAAGCACAACACCGTCGATGACGCCCCTTTTGGCGGCGGCGGCGGGATGGTGATGAAGATTGAACCGCTCTATGATGCGCTCTCTTCGGTGCTCTATAATGACGAAAGCAAGAACCGCCGCATCGTCCTGACCTCTGCCGCAGGCCGCAAGTACGACCAGCCGGCGGCGGTCAAGTACTCCCTGCTCGACCATCTGATCATCATCTGTGGTCGCTACAAGGGCGTGGACGAGCGAATAATGAAGTTTTTCGACCTTGATGAAGTGTCGATTGGTGATTATATAATCAATGGCGGCGAAACAGCCGCCCTCGTTATTCTGGAATCTGTCTTCCGTTTATTGCCCGGAAGTATGCACGACATAGATTCGGCCTTGACAGATTCGTTCAGTGATGATATTCTCGGTGCTCCGGTATGGACTCGTCCCGCCGAGTTCCTGGGCGAAAAAGCGCCCGCGACTCTATTGGGCGGGGACCATGCCCGCATGGACGAGTTTCGTCGTTGGGCCGCGCTTAAGCGCACCATGGACAATCGTCCCGATCTATTGCGTAGCGCGGACCTCTCCGATGACGACCGCGCTATGATCGAGCGGATCGCCGCCGGAAATGAATTTGATAATTAATTTGATTGGAGGATAAATATGAACATCGTGCAAAAAATCGAGGCGAAATACCTCCGCGAGCAGAAAGTCGATTTCGCTCCCGGTGACACCATCGCCGTCCATCAGAAAATCATGGAAGGCGACAAGGAACGCATCCAGATCTTCCAGGGTGTGGTCATGGGACGTCGCGGCGGCGGCAGCGCTACCGGCGCATCATTCACCGTCCGTAAAGTCACGCAGGGCATCGCCGTTGAAAAAGTCTACCCTTTGCATTCGCCGAATATCGCCAAGATCGAAAGAATTCGCACCGGCCGAGTCCGCCGCGCCAAGCTGAATTACTTGCGCAATCTTTCCGGTAAGGCCGCTCGTATCGACGAAAGAAAGCAAGACCTCACCGGCGAATAACACCATCGCACTTACATATCACATTTGAATTAACAAAGGCCGTGCCCCCACGGCCTTTTCTGTTGCTGGACCGAAACCGCACCACACAAAACTCCGTAGGGGCGCAGCACGTCGACGATCCCGTCTTTGCGGGGCTGTGCTCACTGCTTCTGCGGAGTTGAGTAGGTCCGAACCCCTGTGGTTCGGACGTTCTGCTTTGCTAATGCAGCGCGCGGTAGACGTTGTCGCCTTCCGCGAATTTGTCACGCCAATCAATCAATTGCGTCATCCCCGCGAAGGCGGCTGCCGAAGGCGTCCAGCTTGCCGTTTCGTTCCGTGCGCGGCCGACGTCCTCGTCTGTCCGTTTCCCGGTATTCCAACAATTCACTTGCCTCCCCCAACTCCGGCTATCAACGCTCCTTCAACCATTTGGACTAACTCCCTTTTCAATCCTTCGGGCGATTGTACGAATGCGAACATTGTGGTTCACTGTCAATGCTGGCCAAGTATGTGCTATTGACCCAACGGACTGGGCGGGGCCACCCGCCCGTTCGTTTAACCTGCAAGGAGGAAGAGTGTTAACTTTGAAAACCAGTCTTAAGGGTGTTGCCATCGCGGCGATGGCTTTCGGACTAATGAATTGTTCGGCCAACAGCCGCAACGTACCGGCGGCACAGAAGTCCGTCGTACCGGCGCCAACAAGCGTCGAATTGACCAAGGGCTGGTCTATCCATTTCTGTACCGGTGAAACAATGGACGACAATGTCTCGATCGAAATCGGCAGAGCCGGCGATGAAAAAAGTCATCGCGTCTGGCGCGCAATCAATCCGCGGACTGATCCGAAGTCGCTTCTGCCGGAAGATGTCCGATTTGTGGACAAACTCTGGATTAAGATGACCTCCGAGAACAATCGCGAAGTCGAAGCTTGTCTCAAGTATGATGGCAACACTGCCAAAAACATACAGTTCAACGATTCTCGGGAAGAGGAAGTTGATCGCACGAACAGCGAAGATTGCGGCTGTTAACACAACACACTAGACCTGCATGAGGAACCACCGTTCACTTCGGAGTACCTCAGCCCAGTCCCTTTGAGTCGTTCGACTATTTGATTTGGAGAGAGTCATTATAGTCTGCTCGCAAACGACCAAAGAAGGACCAGAAAGATACCGGGAGCCGAGCGTCTCCCGGTATCTCTTGTTTATTGGCAAATAGAAGTTGAAACCTTCAGCGACTTCCTCGATTAATCAGCAAAACAAAACCGGCCTTGCGGCCGGTTTTTCCTTGGATATGAAAAGGAACTTATCCTCAAGCTCGTAGAGTAAATCGGTCGCACGCGCGATCCGGTTCAAAGCTCTTGCTTAGTTCACTGGCTATTTCTACGTGATCTGCCTAATAAGAAACCGACCAGCATAGCACCGGCCGCAGCGCCGCCAATGTATGCCCACGGACTGTTGTGTACACTCTTGTCGACACCGACCGCTACGTCAACCGCCTTCTGTTTGCCCGCTTCGTACCTTTCCGAAACTCGATGTCTGATCTGTCCGGTGATCGATCCGAGCATCGAAGTGAGATTGGAGTACTTGTTTTCCATCGCGGACTGAAGCTCGTGCTTCCTGTCGCGTGCAGCTTCCTCCAGCAATTCCAGCGCCTGATCAATTCTTCTATCATCGAAGTGACTCGTTTTTGAATCCTCCGTGTTGAAGCGCTTACCGTCTTGTTGTGACATAGTCGAATCCTCCGTGTTTTTCTGTTTGTCATCAATTTGGGTCATGACTGAGTTCTCCATTGTTTTTGAGTGTATTAGAAAATTCTCTGAATTCTTACGCTGTCGTTCATCCCCTCACTATCAGTACCACTGAGAAGACTGCTACTGCAGCCGGCAGGATATTGACGAATGAATAGGGGAGAAAGAAGGTGGCAATGAATGTCACGACCACTGAAGGCAACACGACATACCGCAATACGTCGAAGACAATCTTGAGAATCTTTGCGGCGACAAGTCCAAGAATACTCAAGCTTAGAACTGCCGCCGCAATCACTCCCGGCGTACCGAATTGCGATCGCACATATTGCAGTCCACTCCCAAGCAATCCGCTTGGGTCAATGGAGACAATCTGTTCTAACAGTTCGGGCATACGCAATCCTTCGGGGCGAAAGTTTGAAATTGTCCAGGTCTATTAAAAGTGCGTGCGGCGTTGCGGATTACATGTCGGAGACTGACGTGTCCCGACTATCAATCATCTGAATTTTGTTGTCGTAGCTAGTGCTTTGAGCTTCCGTTACAGTACTCAATCTGGAGACTGCGTCCCTGATCCTCAATCCGGCTGTTACGATCGTCTTGAGGCGGACCTTCACTTCCTCCGGAAGTTGATCTTCTTTCATCAGTAGGATCTCTGCGTTACCCAGCACAACCGTCAGCGGATTGTTGATTTCATGATTAAGCGTCACCGCCGTCTGCCTGACAGCTTCAGCGCGGGCCGAGTGCAAGTCATTGCTTTGACGAAACAGATTCTTGAAGGCTACTATAACTGTTGACTGATCGAGTGACATCAGCCAGTCCTTGATGCGATTAGGACCGATCCGATGTTGTGTTGTAGATTCTCTCGACAATAGGTTCCTCCTCTATTCTTCTTCTTATACGTTGTAGTTGCTCCGGGAATCAGTCGTTCTGAAGATTGAAAATGTGGTTAGTCCCAAAGATGTAGTTGCCGATCTCGCCTGTCGAAGAGGAAAACTCGAGATCACAACACGTTGTCCATAGTCTCTCTCGACAACCTTGCCGTTGCGTCAGGTCTTGTCCCGGACGCCGAAGAGCCTGATAGAAATCGACAGTCAACCGTCCGGGATGTGACCTGACGCCTCTCTCGCAACCACACCGACACGATAATCATCTGTCGAAACCCCTCACCGTTCAGTTCATGAATTCACTTGCTGCGACAGTTGACTTCCACCCACCCTGAAAAATGGTAATTTGGGTTGACATTACTACTATTGTGGGTACATTAATAGTGTCATCTTCGAATCTAACCCACATTGAGAACATCGAGAATTGAGAATATCGAAAGGAGAATTCCGATGAGCTTCCTTTCCCGGCTCGTTGTTGCAGGGTTCGTCTTGCTTTTGGCGCAGTTGTCGTTGGCGGCTGTTCCACCCTACCTGAACTATCAGGGGCGGCTACAGGACTCCGGCGGAATGCCCCTAAACGGCGTACATGCCATGACGTTTCGCATCTACGATTCTGAAACGAACGGCGTTCAACTTTGGGGTGAAACCCAAGACGTTACTGTCGAGGATGGCCTGTTTTCTACACTATTGGGTGGGTTGACGCCCTTTCCGGCAAACCTCTTCGACGGCAACCAGCGTTGGTTGGGGGTCAGCATTGGCTCCGGTTCCGAACTCTCCCCGCGTCGCCGCATCGTTACCGCGGCATTTGCTTACTATTCATTGCAAGCGGATTCAGCCGGCTCAGCGGCGACCGTAGCGCCCAACGGTGTCACCGCGACGAGCTTGGTCGATGGGGCAGTCAACTCGCAGAAGATTCAAGACTTGACGATCACGGCCGCCGATATTGCCGGAACGACCATCACTGGCGAGAAGATCGCCGCGAATGCCATCATCTCGAGCAAAATCTTGGACGGATCGTTGCTGGGAGTTGACATTGCCGCCTCGCAAATCACCACCAGTCACGTCGTCAACGGCTCACTGCTGGGAGCAGATTTCGTCGTCGGCTCGATCACGGGAACGCAGATTGCCGACGGCTCGATCGCTGCCGCCGACATTGTACCGAACAGCCTGACCGGTGATGAGATTGCAGACATGTCGATCCACACTGCCGATCTCAGTGATGGTTTGATAACTTCACTGCAGATTGCCGACGGCACGATCAACAGCAACGACTTGGGGGCAAATTCGGTCGGAGCTTCCGAAATTCAAACAGATGCCGTGAGCGCCGTCGAGACTATTGATGAGCCGGGCGTGGCGCAAGCTCTCAACGGCGCAGTCGCGGGAGTCGATCTTGTCGATACCAGTCCAGTGAATCTACTTACGCGTTCGATCAATTGTCCTGCCGGCGGCTACGTTCTGGCCATTGCTTCCTGCAACGTCTTCCTCGATTGGGGTAACAGTCGCCGGCCTTTGTTGGCTGTTTCGGAGGTGTCAGAGTCTTTGCCCTCTGATGTCACCGCCGTCATCTCCAAGGGAGCGCTATCAGAATTCTCTGGGATGATTCCCGTTTCGACGCAGAGAATCTTCGCGGTCACTTCGGGAAGCCACACTTTCTACCTTGTGGGGCAGTTGAGCGAAGACTGGCCCGGCGAAGTGAACGTCAGCGAAATGATGTTGAGCCTGATTTATCTTCCGAGCTCGTATGGCACGGTGAGTGGTGGAATCCCGCCTTCAAGCACGGTCCAGCAAACAGGAAGTGAATCAAGCCAGCCCGGTGAAGGAGAAACGAAAGACTAGAGTCGTACCCGGCAGCAATTCCGTGCGGAGCAGACGTCCTCGTCTGCCCGCCCACCTTCTCCCTGCGGGAGAGGGAAGGGTGAGGGCAAATCCTGTAGCTCCCCTGTAGAGATTAATACCCTAATGGAATAGTAGAGGCCGCCGTTGCCTCCGAAAACGGGGCGTTGCTCCGTCGAGTTTTAGGTTGCAGATGCGACCGGCTATGTTCGCAAGGGCCCTTGCGGTAAAACAATACCGAAACCACGTAGCTGAAGCGACTCCCGCTCGAACCCATCTCCGGCTCCACTGGCGATGGTTGCCCCCGTCAAGGCTCGGCAATGGCGTTATGCGCCGCAAGACGCATCATGATCGCGATCAGCCTTCTATTTATTGCGATATGAATGGAGTAACTATGAATGTGTGATTCAGAACAAGATCAAGGATCAGTTCAATTCCTAGCTATTCGATCTTGAAGCACACGCAGCAACGAATCGGATTCAGAGATTCGACCCTTATTCATTGCTGATCTGACTTGGTCAAGAAGAGGCAGGGCATCCGGTGTCAGTAACGTTCGCGTATCATCGAGAAGCGCACCCGCTTCATATTCGTACCCGTTCTTAAGCCAGTAACGGGCAATGCCAATCTTGTCCGTTAGCGGTGCATTGGGATTTGCACCCAGCGCATAGTTGTAGTACAGGCATGCAGTGTCGACAACTCCGCGTCTGTCTTTCAACGCAGCCAAATCTGCGTAGATCTTATAGCTGTATGGCGGATTCTTCGGTGCGCCCTCCAACAGCGCTTCCTGCGCAGCATATCTGTGGGCAGCCTCCAGGATACGGCTGGCAGCGATTGTGTATTCCGGTCGTTCGACTGCAGGGCGCCATTTTCCCGCCAGTATGTCGGCTGCGCTTGCAGTGTCACCTTCGATCGCATAATTCCTTGCCAGGTTGTAGCGCGTAAGATCGTCCGCTGGATCTGCCATCACACGAAGACTTTGAGCCCGAAAGATCTCCGCGTCGTCATTATAACATTCTCCCGCAATGAATGCCCACGACAACAGGCGTTCGCCCTTGAGGTAGTTTGCAGAGTAATGAACGTCTCTCTGAATCTCCCTCTTAACGCTCTCATAGCTTTCCTGCTTGGATGCATTGTGATAAATCCAGGTACCGGTGTGCATCAATGCGAAAACGAACAACAGGGGAATGAGCCGGTACTTCAGAGCCGACTCGAACTCGCGCAGTACCGCCAACATTGCCGCGAACACAGCAGGCACCGCCAGGCACAAGATATCCCAATCGCGCATTGCGCCAAGCTTGGGATCGAAAACGACTGTAAATAAAAGCGGAAACGTTATTGCGACCAGAATCAAGTTTCGCTGTTTGCCAAACCACGTCGCCTTGTGAAGCAGTAGCACCGGCAACAGCGATATATTCAGCATCAAGACACTAACGAGATCTTTGAGATGCTGTCCGGAAAAAAGCGAATAGGGGTTGTCAGTGACCGCAAAGAGTGGAACGAAGATCGATGCCATAGCGGTTTGCGTCGAAACGTAAATCGCACCGACCAGAATCACTGATATGGAGCCGGCCAATGTCAGCAGTCTCTGTGATTTCTTTTTGAGACGGGAGTATGCCAGATACACGAGCGACGGCAGGTACACAATCGACAACAGGTGAAAACCACATGCCGCCAACAACAACAGCGGCGTCTTGATGGAAAGCGTATCGCTCTCAAAGTCCGAAAAGGCTGAGAGCATATAGAGCACCAGAAAAGTGAAGGCGATTGTGTAGTGCTCGACATAGCCGAAATAGAATTGCACTATACTGCAACAGGCAAACAGCAGCATGGCCAACAGCGTGCTTTGCCACTTTCGCGTGACGCACCAGATGCCGACCCAGCAGGCAATTCCAGTAACGAATGCGACGAGCCGGTACGACCAGAGTGCCGAATTCTCAACCATGCCAGATAATGCTGTACTGATCAAGTGGTGGAAATAGAAATCCGGTGTGGCAAATGATGACCCGCCTATGCCGGAGTCCGTTCTACCCAGTATTTGATAGCCGTCTCCCAACGCGTGGTTTTCTGAAGAGAAAAGGTACATCAAAACAAGTATGACAGCACCGGTGGCAAACCCGAATACTCTGCCAGCCTTCGGACGTGCTTGAATTGCCCTGGCAACTTGCTCGGAGCCGCGCCCGGCAACCTGGGTTGCGCTGAATATGAGTAGCATTCCTGCGACGATTTTGATGCTAAGCGGCGTAGCGTCGAGACCGGCAAGCGACCACAGTACCGTCGGCAATAATATTGAGACAGCCAACATGGCCAATCCCATTAGCAGAACCGCCAAAAAGACTCTATTGCCGTCAGATAGCATAACGGCTTCGGCTTTCGAGTATCATCCGGTGAAAATCATAGAGCAGAGCCGATTCGACAAGCAATTTCTCGGAATCGTCGTTCACGAATCAACAGAAATCCCTTGCCGCATCCGTTGAATGTCGCAAAAATCAGGACATGAAACGCTGGGGTGACATCGAATCGAATCTGCGCCGAAGCGGGTGTACTATGATCTGCGGCGTCGATGAAGCCGGTCGCGGTCCGCTTGCCGGGCCAGTCATCGCGGCGGCTGTTATATTACTTCCCGGGTTTGCAGCGCGCGACATCGACGACTCCAAGCGGCTCACCGCCAAACAAAGGGAAGAGCTCTACGACTACATCATCGAAAATGCGCGCGATTACGCGATAGCATCTTCGTCGCCCGCGATGATCGACCGCATCAACATCCTGCAGGCAACTTTCAGCGCCATGCGCAATGCAGTGAGACAGCTTCGCCAGCAACCCGACTATGTGCTGGTGGATGGCAATATGCGTGTCCCGCGCTTGGATATTTCACAGCGGGCGATTGTCAAAGGCGACCAAATCGTCCTCGCCATCGCGTGTGCGTCCATTCTGGCAAAGGTCACCCGCGACCGCATCATGTGCGAATACCATCGCCAGTATCCGCAGTACGGTTTCGACCGCCACAAGGGTTACCCGACCCCGGAGCACCGCGCTATGATTCAACAACACGGCGCTATCGAAATTCATCGGCGGAGCTTCACGCTTCTGGCGGGGCAATACGAACTGCGATTCGCCGCGACAACCGACAATTAACACAAATAGTATGCGCAACAATCGCGAGTCAGGCGCGCGCTACGAAAACGCCGCTAAAGACTTTTTAATCAAACTCGGCTACGACATCGTGACACAAAACTACCGCTCCGGTCGACAGGAAATCGACCTCATCTGCCGCAAAGACAATCAGCTTGTGTTTGTGGAAGTCAAAGGGTCGGCTTCAGAGACTTTCGGCGACGCGTCATACAAGGTGAATCTCACGAAACAGCAATCGATCATCGCAGTAGCGCAGGGGTTCATTCAAAATTCAAATGTCGAATATGAGTCATACCGCTTTGACGTAATCGTGGTGACGGACAATAAAGGGAAGCTGTCAATTGAACACTGTGAAGGGGCATTTACTCTTTAGTCGAATCAACTCCGGAAGGCAATCCCAACGAATCTCGCCTGACTTTGAGCCTTTGCTCGACCGCATCCCAGATATCGATGAGTCGCTCCGGGTCGCTGTTAAGTTCGCGCTTGAGTGCCAATAGTGAAGAATCGGTCAAACCAAATTGCGTTAAAATCGAATCGCGCTTGACGAGATAAGCTTGGCTCGCCGTATCGCTCTGCGACCACAATAGCATCAACTCGGCATAAGAGTTGACAAACAGGTCCTCTCGTGGATTACGCTCCGGTTGCTTCAGCACGAAATAGGCTACAACCGCGACGATTGCAATCAGTAGTGTGATGGTGACGATGGGGCGCATTAGTTCAAGATGCTCATTTGTTCAGCCTATGTCAATCCTGCTCTGTCGCGGTTGCCGGAAGCGCCGGATCGACGAACAGCGATTTGACGTTCTGATAAATCACTTGTCCTGGTCCGCCCTTCTTCATCTTGCGCACATACCGCCGCTCGGTGTAGATAATCGGCACATTGGTCACGCGGCGCATGTCGGAATAATACGCGGCAATGCGCGCGGCCTCCTCAATCGACGCCCTCGACGGCGCGCGATTCTTATCCGGCAAAACCAGTATGACATGAGATCCGGGAATATTCTGTCCCACATGAAACCACAAGTCCCACGAGCGCGCGGTCTTGAAAGTCAGCACATCATTGCCCTCGGAAGATTTCCCGACCAAAATTTTCTCTCCCGCAGACGACTCAAATATCCGATAGTAGCGCGAAGTCGGCTGCTCTGCTTTCGCGAGCGCGACTGTAAGCGCCTTCATCTTGTACCGCGCGAGAATTTCCTCAAGCGCCAACTCGTTTTCGACACTTTCCAGCTTAGCGAGAATTTCCTCGAACTGCGAAATCTGTACCTCGGACTGGCTGATGCGGTCCTTCAGTGGTTGGATCGAGCGCTGTAGTTTCTTGGAGCGCTTGTAGTAAATGCCAGCCGTTTCAATTACGCTTTTGCCCGGTTCGAGCGGAATAATCACTTCATGATTGGTGTAGAAGTCATTCACGGTTAGCGTATCATTCACCGGCTTCGTATGCGGATGCGCCATCAATAGGTCGCCGAACTTGGCGAATTGCACCGCTTGATTACACTCATCGAGTTGCTTCTGCAGTTGTGCTATCAACTGACGCTGTTTGCCAATCAGTCGCTTCAGCCGTCCCCGGTGATCCTTAAGCGCTGCCTCAAACCGCATCCGTTCATGGAACTGGCTCTGAATGTTCTGCAACAACGACACGATCGGAGTTGCAGTCGTTCCTTTGGTTGATTCGCCCTTGAGCGAATAGCGATCGCCATCGTACTCGATTTCAAAACGTCGATCGCCAAATTCCGCCACGAGCCCTGTGCCTGCTTTGGGAACATCGGTCAATCCCATTGACGCCACATACTGCGAACGCGGGCGCAGTGCACGCACATCGTTTACGACACGTGCAGCTTGCACAATGGCGCCTTCAGCATCAAGCAGGTAAGCGTTGCTCTGTGCGCCGAACAACTCGAATACAATCTTAAATCTGATCGAGTCAAATCCTTCGCGCGGTTGCTCGCAGCTGAATGAAACAATTCGATTGTCGCGACGACCGACGCACTCTCGAACAATAGTCGGAGTCAATTCTTGCCAGATCGCAAATGAATCCCCCTGGCCGGGCCAGCCGGACAAACATAGGAAAGTGACCGGCGAAAACGAGAAGACGATGTGCATCTTCGTGTCGCCGGCGAATAGAAATCGAAACGTCTTCGACAGCTTGTCGTACTCGACCTTCACCAATGTTGCTTCACGCAAGAGGTGGTCAAGTTCTCTCGCCATGAAGAATGTTGCGATTGCGGTCTTTGGTATCATCGTGGGGGAAGCTATTGTATCACAAGCACAAAGTCAACCATGTCACTTTTAGGTTGACAAAAGACCTCGCGACGTGTTTTATGGCAAGTTTGTTAAACCACGAGGGCGTATGATCCGCAGTATGACGGGCTATGGCAAAGCCACAGCCACTATCAATCGCAAGAAAGTTGCCATCGAAATCAGTTCGGTCAACAACCGTTTCCTCGAACTGTCGGTGCGTTTGCCAAAAGTGTTCGGCGAATACGAAAGCGAAATTCGCGAAGCAGTAGCTTCGCTAGTCTCGCGCGGCAAGCTTACATTGACAATGAACATCGAAGACAACGGTGCAACACCGCAAACACTGGTGCTCAATGAAGATACCGCGGAACTCTACTACAAGATGTTCTGCGATCTGAAAAAGAAGTTCAAGCTTGCCGGGGAAATCAGCCTGGCCGACTTCACGGGGCTGCCAGAACTCTTCAGCGTCGTCACCGCAGCGCCTTTGCCTAAAGGTGAAGTCGAGAGACTGCTTGAAGCCGTCCGCAAAGCAGCGGATTCATTAAATAAGATGCGCCAACGCGAAGGCAAGACTCTCGGCGATGACATGATGAGTCGAGTGAAACTGATCGCCAAGGCGCTGGAGAATGTCGAAAAACTCCACCCGCGGAGCATTGACCGCTACAAACAGCGTCTCCACGAAACCGTCAAGAAGATTGAAGGCGAAGGCATTAATCTTCACGGCAGCGACGAAATGAGACTGCGGCTCGATATGGAATTGGCGATTCTGGTCGACAAGGCGGACATCACGGAAGAATGCGTGCGCCTGCGCAGCCATTGTGATGCCTTCAATGCCGCAATCAAAGCCGAAGGCGATACCGGCAAGCGGTTAAATTTCATTTTACAGGAGATGAACCGCGAAGCGAATACTATCGGCGCCAAGGCGTCATTATATGAGATTTCTGCCGAAGTCATCAAAATTCGCGAAGAAATAGAAAAAATGCGCGAACAGGTGCAAAATATTGAATGAGGCAGATTAGCGCGAACCAATTAGACAAGCTCAACTCCCGCAAGCCTTTGATCGTCGTAATGTCTGGTCCGTCGGGAGTGGGGAAATCATCAATTGTCGAACGATTGTTGGCTTCACACCGTGATTTTGTTGAGTCGGTATCGGCAACCACGCGTAAAAGACGCACAGGTGAGCGCGATGGCCGCGATTACTTCTTCCTCTCCCCAGCGGAGTTCCGGAACAAAAAGAAGAAGCGCGAGTTCATAGAGACGGCAGAGATTTTCGGAGAATTCTACGGAACCCCGAAAATACCGGTGCTGGAAGCGCTTGAACGCAATCGAACGGTGTTGTTTGACATCGATATCGTGGGTGGGCAGGCGATCAAAAAATGGCGCCGGGACGCGGTTTTGATATTCATCATGCCGCCTAGTTTGAACGTCTTGCGTAAAAGATTAGTCGGTCGCAGGACCGAATCCGAGTCGCAGGTCAAAGTCAGGCTCGGAAGAGCGCTAAAGGAAATGAAAGTTTGGACGAAATATGACTACGTTGTCTGTAACGATGACCTTGAGAGGGCAACGGCTCTGATTGAGAACATCATCACGGCCGAGTCACAGCGAGTTAGTCGAAGCGGAACAATCAACTTTACGGAGTAAGCGATGAACAGAATGAAAGACCAAACCCTCCTGATGAGCAATCTTGACGACATCACGCTGAATCATTACGAAGCAGTGTTGATTGCGTCTCGTCGCGCACGGCTGGTAAATGTCAAGCGCCTTCAGCAGTTGGAAATGATGAACGAAGACAGCGAATACAACATCGATTACCGTAAAGTCACCACCGTAGCGCTCGAAGATCTGTTGACGAATAAAATCAAGTTTGCTTACAAAACCGAGGAAGCATAATTAATGGCGAAAAATCTGGTTATAGTCGAGTCTCCAACCAAATCGAAGACTCTTGCCAAGTTTCTGGGCAAGAACTTTACGATTAAGGCTTCGGTGGGTCATGTCATTGATCTGCCCAAGTCGAAATTGGGTATTGATCTGGAGAACGGCTTCCAACCAGAGTATACCGTCATTAAGGGTAAGGCTCCCATAATCAAGGAGCTCAAGGACGCGGCGAAGAAATCGAAAGCTATCTATCTGGCACCGGACCCTGACCGCGAAGGCGAGGCGATTGCATTTCACATCGCTTCCAAACTTGACAAGCTTGACATTCCGATCTACCGCGTGACTTTTAACGAAATCACAAAGAAAGCAGTATTGGCTGGAATCGAAAATGCAACCGAGATCAATCAGAATCTTGTCGATGCCCAGCAGGCGCGCAGAATCCTTGATCGGTTGGTTGGCTACAAGATCAGCCCGATCTTATGGCGCACAGTGTACCGCGGATTGTCTGCCGGTCGTGTGCAATCAGTCGCGCTGCGCATCATCTGCGAACGCGAGGCCGAAATTGATGCCTTCAAACCGGATGAATACTGGAAGTTTACCGCCGAATTTGAAACCGCGAAGAAAGCACGCTTTTCCGCGAGACTCTTCAAAGTCGACGGGCAAGATTTCAAAGTCGCTACCGGCGAAGAAGCCGAAGCGCTCAAGAATGACATCGTAAAGCAGTCCTATAAAGTCTCAAGCGTTGAAATCGACAAGAAAAGCCGCAAGGCGCTGCCTCCTTATATAACGTCGACATTACAGCAAGATGCTTCGATTCGCTTGGGCTATGCTTCATCGAAAACAATGGCGATCGCGCAATCATTATATGAAGGCGTTGAAATCGGAGATGAAGGACAAGTTGGTCTCATAACTTACATGAGAACCGATTCGGTGCGTATTGCAGACGAAGCCGTCGCTGCTGCAAAGTCATACATTGTTGAAACATTCGGACCGGACTTCTATCCGGAAACACCGAATCAATATAAAACGAAAAAGAATGCGCAGGACGCGCACGAAGCTATTCGTCCAACCTATCTCGATCATTCGCCGGACAAGATCAAAAAAAACCTCACCCGTGACCAATTCCGGCTTTATGAGTTGATTTGGAACCGCTTCCTGGCTTCGCAAATGTCGCCGGCGCAGTTCGATCAATTGACCGTAGATATTACTGGCGGCAAGTACCAGTTCCGCGTCACCAGTTCGAAAGTGACGTTTGAGGGATTCCTCAAGGTCTATTCGATGACTGCGGAAGAAGACGCCAATGGTAACGGCAATGGCGAAGTAAAGAAACTGCCGAAGCTGGAAAAAGACGACAAGGTAACCTTGGAAGAGGTTCTCCCAACACAGCATTTTACCAAGGCGCCGCCGCGATTCAGCGAGGCTTCATTGGTGAAAGAACTGGAAGCCAACGGAATTGGCCGGCCGTCTACCTATGCGCAGATCATCTCGACTTTGAAGAACAGAACTTATGTCGAAATAAACCAGCGCCGTCTCTTCCCGACAGACTTGGGTAAAACTGTGAATGGAATATTAGTCAACGAATTCCCGGAAATCTTCTCGGTGCAGTTCACTGCCTTGATGGAAACCGAACTCGACCGCGTCGAGGATGGCGAAATGACGTGGAAGGGTGTGCTCGAGGAATTCTATGAACCGTTCTCCAAACGGCTGACCGAAGTTGAAGGCAACCAGCAAGAGATAAAGGCCTCCACCCAGAAAGCATCTGACGTTGTCTGCAGCAAGTGCGGATTACCGATGATCGAGAAGTGGGGACGCAACGGCCGGTTCCTGGCATGCACGGGTTATCCCGAATGCAAAAGCACCCAGCCGCTCGAAGGCAAGGAAGACCTGACAACCGACGAAAAATGCGATCTCTGCGGCTCACCAATGGTGATCAAGCAGGGACGCTTCGGTAAGTTTACCGCCTGCTCCGCCTATCCGGAATGCAAAAATACCAAGCCGCTTTCCGCTGGAATGAAGTGTCCCAAGGAAGGCTGCGGCGGCGATGTCGTCGAGAGACGTACCAAACGCGGCAAACCGTTCTGGGGCTGCGGCAAGTATCCCAAATGTGATTTCGCCTCTTGGTATAAGCCAGTGGCTAAGAAATGCCCGCAATGCGGTTCGGGATATATGGTCGAGAAGGACACCAAAAAGGATGGTCAGCACCTGTACTGTCCAGAGTGTCACCACAAGTCGATCAAGCAGGAAGAACCGGAGACCGCTCCAGTTTAACTTGCCGATTCGCTAAAATCCCCCTACAATTTCACCATGTCCAATGCCCTGACCGGCAATATTGATCGGTATCTTGAATATTTGCGAAACGTGCGCAAATACTCGACGCACACTCTGCGCGCATACCATTCTGATCTGACACACTTCAGCGAATTCCTGACGAAGAACGCAGCTGGGACAGACTCGCTTAACGTGTCCTTTTATCCTGTTGTCCGGACTTATCTCTACCAGCTCAAAGCGCAAGAGAAGAAGAATCGCACCATTGTCCGTCGGTTGTCGGCAATTAGGAAGTACTTAGCTTTTTTGCTGCGCGAAGGACTGATTAGCCAGGAAATCGATTTGGAGCTGATTGGCTTCAAAATTGACCGCACGCTCCCGCAGTACCTGACGCAAGACGAAGCGGCAGAACTGATGGATCTGCCGCAGGGCAACGACTTTCAGGAAGTCCGCGATCGCGCGATTTTGGAATTGTTTTATCAGTGCGGATTGCGACTCGCAGAATTGACTGCCCTGACCGATGCTTCCATCGATACCAACGCGTGGTTGATTCGAGTGATGGGCAAGCGCAAAAAGATGCGGCTTGTGCCTTTTGGTGAGATCGCCGCACAGCGACTGCACGAATATGCTCTCGCGCGAACCGAGAAGTTCGGCAAAGGCATGGAACGGCTGTTTGTCAGCAAGTCCGGAGAACCAATTTCGGAGCGCTCGATTGCGCGGGTAGTCGAGAAATACACGAAAAAACTTCGGGAAGGCAATCGCGTTTCACCGCACAAACTGCGGCACTCGTTTGCGACTCACTTGCTCGACAATGGCGCCGATTTGTTGGCAATTTCGGAATTGCTTGGGCATGCTTCGATCAGCAGTACACAAATCTACACGCATGTTTCGACGGCGACGCTTAAGAAGGAGTATCTCCAGGCGCATCCGCGTGCCCAGCGCAAGGCGAGCAAGTCAAAATAGCGCTCGCGCCGTATTAACTGATAACGAGGAGAATTTGATGTTCAAGGCTACGACAATATTGGGGTTGAGACATAAAGGAAAGGTCGCGATCGGCGGCGATGGACAAGTTACATTTGAAGATACGATCATGAAGGCCACGGCACGCAAGATTCGGACACTCAACAATGGCCGGATTCTTGCCGGTTTCGCTGGATCGTCGGCGGACGCCTTCACGTTGTTCGAACGCTTTGAAGCTAAACTCGAAGAGCACGGCGACAATCTGCCGAGGGCTGCGGTGGAGCTCGCCAAGGACTGGCGCCGCGACAAGTACTTGCGTCAACTGGAGGCATTGTTGGCGGTACTCGATCAGGAGCACGCCTTTGTCATTTCGGGTGCAGGAGACGTGGTTGAGCCGGACGACGGGATTATCGCCATTGGCTCGGGCGGGCCCTATGCCTTGGCGGCCTGCCGGGCTCTGGTTGCGGAAACCAAAATGTCCGCCGAGCAAATTGTGCGACGTTCACTTGAGATTTCCGGGGATATCTGCATATTCTCCAACAAACACATCACAATTGAGACGCTAAAATAGGTTTGATTTCGAACCTTGCGAGCATTATACTAACCAGCTTCAGGAAGTGCCTGTGCTTGCGGAGGATACGTGGATAAGCATCTGACCCCCAGACAGATCGTTCAAGAGTTAGACAAATATATCATCGGCCAGGATCAGGCTAAGAAGATGGTCGCCATAGCGTTACGCAATCGCTGGCGTCGACAGGCAGTGTCGGATGAGTTGCGCGCCGAAATCATGCCGAACAACATCATCCTGATCGGACCGACCGGCGTCGGCAAGACCGAAATTGCCCGCAGATTGGCAAATCTCGCCGGTGCGCCGTTTGTCAAGGTTGAGGCGTCAAAGTTCACCGAGGTCGGATATGTTGGCCGCGATGTTGAGTCGATGATCCGTGACCTCGTCGAACTCTCCGTACAGATGGTCAGGAAGGAGAAAGCAGAAGCGGTTCAGGCGAAAGCGGAAGAGTTGGCCGAGGAGCGCATTATCGAGCTTCTGCTTCCGAGAGCAAAACGCACGCGCGCGACAGATCCGCCGGTGGATGAGTCGCTTGTTGAAGAGAAGTATCAACGCACGCTGGAGAAATTGCGCAAGCAACTCCATGACGGGCTGCTCGACACGCGGACCGTCGATATTGAAATTCCATCGAACCGTTTCCCGGTAATGGAAATATTCACGCCGCAGGGAATGGAAGAACTTGGCGTCAATTTTCAGGAGATGTTCGCGGGGATGATGCCTAAGAAAAAGAAGATTCGGAAATTGACCATCGCGGAAGCCAAGAAATACTTGATTCAGGAAGAAGCCACGAAACTGGTGGATATGGACGAGGTAGTCGTCGAGGCAATGGATCGAGTGGAAAATTCCGGAATCGTATTTATCGATGAGATCGACAAAATCGCCGGGCCCGAAGGTCAGACAACGGGACCAGACGTTTCCCGCGAGGGAGTCCAGCGCGACATATTGCCGATAGTAGAAGGCTCCAATGTCAGCACGAAATATGGCATGGTCAAGACCGATCACATACTATTCATAGCGGCGGGAGCATTCCATTCCAGCAAACCTTCTGATTTGATTCCCGAATTGCAGGGACGGTTTCCGATCCGCGTCGAGCTGGATTCCTTGAATGAAAAGGATTTTGTGCGAATCTTGAAAGAACCGAAAAATGCGTTGCTCAAGCAGTACGTGGCATTGATGGAGACTGAAGGAGTTAGCATCAGTTTCGACGCTGCTGCCGTCGAAGAGATTGCTCGTCTGGCAGCGCAGGTAAATGAATCGACTGAAAACATCGGAGCGCGCCGACTGCACACATTGATGTCGAATCTTCTGGAAGATATCATGTTCAATGTGCCGGATGAGAAAATGGGAAAAGTCAAAATAACCAAGTCGAAAGTGCAAGCGACGTTAAAGGAAATCATCGAAGATGAAGATCTCCGAAGATATATTCTGTAAACAGACTCCAATCGCCTTTCTGTTGGCGCTTCTGGTCTTCACCGGAACTTCGTTTGGGTTGGACTATCCAATGATGAAGCAAGAGACGCAGGAAGCGGAAAAGAAAACTCCGGTCCAACCGATCGTGACACCTAAATTGCTGGACAAGGCGATTGTCGACAGTCTCTATATCGTCGGTCCGGGCGACGTGTTTCTGATTCAACTGTACGGCATGATCGAACAGCCGCTAATGGTGGAGGTTCTACCTGAAGGCGTGGTCTCAATTCCGCAGGTGGGCATTGTCAAACTCGGGCAAATTACGCTGGCGAATGCCAAGACCCGGATCCGCGATGCGATGATGACCCGCGTCAGGGACCGGGCAATTGACGTTAGCCTTGCCCAGATACGCACCTTCAAGGTTAGTGTCACCGGTGGAGTCGAAAAGCCGGGCGTAGTAGCCGTCTCGGCAGCTGACCGGGTATCGGAAGCGATCGTGCTGGCAGGCGGACTGCAGCGGAAGGCCTCGCGGCGGAACATCATGTTAGTAAAGGATGCTGATACAACAACCGCCGATTTGGATTATTTCAATGCATCGGGAAATGTGGCACTGAATCCGTATTTGAACGAAGGTCATGTTGTCTTTGTACCGGTGGTGTCGGATTCGTTCAACAAGATTGAAATCTATGGTGCCGTCAATTCTCCGGGCGTATTTGAGTATCGCCAGGGTGACCGCGTGAGCGACCTGATTGCGCTGGGCTTCGGACTTTCAAATGACGCCGACCTTAGCGGCGCCGAACTAGTACGGTTTATTGCGGACGGCAAAGGCAAGCAATCGATCACGATTGACCTGAACTCCATCCAAGTAGACGTAGAATCGCAAGCGAATATTGAGCTTCAACCTGATGACCGGATGTTTGTCAGGGCTGTTTCCGGTTACCGCAATAAAGAGAAGGTCGTAATTGCTGGAGAGGTCAAACACCCCGGCACCTATCCCATTCAACCCGGCTGCGAAACTTTACTCGAGTTGATTAATCAAGCGGGGGGGATGCTGGACAGGGCATCGCTTTCCGAGGCGGAAATGTATCGGTCGTTAAGATTCTTTCAGGAGGATCGCACAAGTTTCGAGCAGCTCCTGCAGCTGTCAACCGATAAGCTCTCCGATTTTGAATTGCAGTACTTCAAAGAGATGTCTGCAGGACGAACCGGTAAGGTAGCAGTCGATTTCAGCGGTTTGTTCGAAGACGGGCGCAAGGAACTCGATATCCGGCTGGTGGATGGAGATTTCATCAAGATACCACAGAAGAGTTTTGCGGTAACTGTAATGGGTCGCGTGGTTAACCCGGGACTTGTCCCATTCAAGGAAAACGAAGCAGTTGAGTATTACATAATGGCTGCCGGCGGCTATGGCTACAAAGCCAACAAGGGTGACATTCGAATCATCAAAGCCAATACCGGCGCTGTTGTAAAATCGGAACGCGGCGCTGAAGTTGCAATGGGCGACAGAATCATGGTGCCGCAAAAGAAGTCGATAAATTTCTGGGGAATCGTCAAGGATGCCGGAATATTCCTGGCCAACATTGCGACGATCTATATCGTTGTTGACCAGGCAGTCAATTAGCGTTCTGATTCTATGACTCGACAATCGCCCAATGTTCTGAAGGAGAAATGATGAGCACCAGTGTAATTTCGCCCAAGTCGCGTGTGGCGGCAGATGTCAGGATCGGTCACTTTTGCGTAGTTGGCGACGACGTTGAGATCGGTTTGGGCAGTGTGCTTGGATCAAACATCGTCGTCTATCCCGGTACAAAGATCGGCGCTAATGTCCGAATTGATGACGGCGCAAGTATCGGAAAACAGCCGATGCGCGCGGCCAATTCGGCAGTCACCAAAGAGCAGGAACTTGCTCCGACCAGCATCGGCGACAATTGCATTATTGGGTCAAACGTCGTCATCTATGCCGGCGCGGTTATCGGCCAGAAAGTGCTAATCGCGGATCTCTCTACAGTACGCGAAAATGTTTCGATCGGAGATTTCACGATCGTCGGCCGCGGTGTCGCGATCGAGAACTTCTGCAAGGTCGGAAGTTACTGCAAACTTGAAACGAACGTCTACCTTACCGCTTACTCCGAGCTGGAAGACCGCGTCTTTATGGCGCCCTGTGTTGCGACCTCCAACGACAACTTCGTTGGTCGCACACAGGAACGCTTCAAGCATTTCAAAGGTATAACGGTGAAACGCGGCGGTCGCGTCGGACTGAACGCCACGATCTTGCCGGGCAAAACCGTCGGTGCTGACGCGTTGGTTGCGGCCGGGGCCGTGTTGACCAAAGACGCTCCCGCGCAGACTATCGTCATGGGTTCTCCGGCCAAATCACTCAAGCGGGTGCCGCCGGAACAACTCCTCGAAAATCAATAAGCACTGAAAGGAATGCCCGTTGCAGGTTCCCCTTCTTGACCTCAAGCGCGAATACGCCTCGATAAAATCTGAAATCGATTCCGCTGTCGCAAATGCCATGGCGGACACAAAATACATCAATGGCCCGCAGGTGAAGCAGTTTGAAGATGCTGCTGCAAAGTACCTTGGGTGCAAGCATGCTATCGGCGTGGCCTCGGGAACGGACGCCTTGCTAATCGCCTTGCGTGCGGCCGGTGTCGGTCCTGGCACGGAAGTGATTACAACCAGCTTCAGCTTCTTTGCGACCGCCGGCACTATAGCGAATCTTGGTGCGACGCCGGTTTATGTGGACATTGAGGCAGACACGTTCAATATCGACGCCAGCAAGATAGCAGCGAAGATTACGGGCAAGACGAAGGCGATTGTGCCGGTGCACTTGTTCGGACAATCGGCTGATATGGATCCGATCATGGCCTTGGCGCTGAAACACAACATCACCGTGATCGAAGATGCCGCGCAGTCGTTGTCATCCCAGTATAAGAATCAGATGTCCGGAACTATTGGACATCTGGGTATCTACTCTTTCTATCCAACCAAGAATCTCGGTTGTCCGGGCGATGGCGGCATGATTGTGACGAATTCAGATGAAATCAATGAGAAGATTCGGATGTTGAAGTCGCATGGCGCAAAAACAAAATATTTTCACGACATCGTTGGATACAACTCACGGCTGGACACTCTGCATGCGGCCGTGCTACTGGCGAAACTGCCGCATCTGGATGCGTGGTCAACCAAGCGGCGCGAGAATGCCGATTACTACAACCGCCGCTTCACCGGCGCGAAGCTGACAATGCCAACTGAAAAGTCGTATGCCTATCACATCTACAATCAATACAGCATTTGTGTCACGGACCGCGACGGTCTCCGCGACCGATTGAAGGGGGAAGGAATCGGCTTCGAGATTTACTACCCGTTGCCACTTCATTTGCAGGCGTGTTTCCGACATCTGGGTTACCACGAGGGGGATTTGCCGGTCTCGGAGTCATGCGCCAAGCGCGTAATTTCGCTGCCGATTTATCCGATGCTGACTGAACAAGAACGCGAGTTTGTGGCGGACACGGTCCTCCAGTATGTCTCGTAAAATACGCATTGTAACAGTTGCGGGGGCGCGTCCGCAATTCATCAAGCTGTCGCCGCTTCATCGAGAACTTGAAGCGCTCAAGATTGATCATCGTATCATCAATACCGGCCAGCACTATGACTATTCGATGGCGGGTGTATTCTTTAGAGAGCTGGGCCTGCCTAGGCCAGCGGCAAATCTGGCCGTCGGTTCCGGCTCTGCCGGCGCGATGACGGCGCGAATTATTGAAAAAACTGCTGCCGCGCTGAAGAAAATAGCGCCGGACTGGGTGGCCGTCATTGGAGATACCAACAGCACGCTCGGAGGCGCGATTGCAGCGGCACAACTCAAGCTGCCGGTAGCGCACATCGAGGCGGGTTTGCGTTGTTTCGACATGAATGTTCCGGAAGAATTGAATCGCGTAGTTACCGACCGGATTGCGCAGTTGCTGTTATGTCCGACCGTGCAATCAGTCAAGAACTTGAAAAGTGAAGGAATAGCGCACGGAGTCTATAACACCGGTGATCTGCTCTATGATGTACTCGCAACGGCCAAGCCTAATAGCACCGAAGTTAAGGGATTTCTACTACGCCACAAACTGACGGCCGGAGAGTTCTTGTTGGCGACCATCCACCGTGCCGACTCGGTTGATGTGAAAGAAAATCTGTCGGTGTTGACGAAAATGCTGCTGTCGGTAAAGATGCCGACTCTCTTTCCGCTTCATCCACGAACGCACAAGCGCCTTTCCGAGTTCGGACTTCTGGCAGGATTACGCAAGTCCCGCTTTGTGCGCTTGGTTGAGCCGCTTGGATACAGCGATACGCTGGCCGCGGTGTCAGCGTGTCGCATGGTGCTGACGGATTCGGGTGGTCTGCAGCGTGAAGCGTATTTCCTTAAAACACCGACACTGCTGTTGCGGTCGGTTACGGAGTGGGTCGAGATTAATCGCGGTGGCGGCAGTGAAATAGTCGGTTTCGACCGCACCAAATTTGCCCGCGGGCTTGAGAGTACGGACTTCCGTTTTGCAGATCGCAGCTTTTGCCGGACGGGAGCATCTCGCCGAATCGCCAGCCGGTTGGCAGAATTTGCCGGTTGATGACTTTCCCGAGCAGGTTGCTGCCATAAATTGGAATTGACTGCATGCTAATGCACGCGTAAACTGATTATCTATGGACAATTCAAACCAGAAACCAGGCAGCCTGTTCAGGCGCGAGGTCATACTTCTTTTGGCCGACCTCGTGATGATTCAGCTCTGCTTTCTGATCGCGCTGGTGTTATTTCACAACCTGCGTGAAATCCGGGGTGATTTTAGTGTCACCCTGAAGTACTTCTATGGTCTGCCCAATCTGGTAATAACGGTCTACTGGCTGGGGTTGCTTTACCTCTCGCGCCTGTTGAAGACGTTCTTTCCCCAGGGCCTGTATGGCGAGTTCCTGCGGATTTTCAATGTGGTGTCGCTCGGTGTCGTGCTGATGATATTTGCCATGGTTGATTTCTCCGACCCGACATCATTCTTCTCAAGCTCCAAAATTCTCATATTCGCGTATTGGGCTTCGCTGATTCTGGCCCTGTGCGTCAATCGATTAGTGTTGTATCAAGCGAACGAAGCGAGCGGAGCTGACTCGAGCGAAGGAGTCGTGTCGCCGCTATTTCTGCCGAGACGACTGATTATCGTCATGCTCGATCTGGTTATCATCGCCGCCGGGTATTACGTAAGCTTCTTAATCCGGTTTGAAGGCGAGATACGGCCGGACTATTTCACCAGTTTCCAGTCCAGTCTTCCAGTCGTAATCATCCTGCGCTTCTCCATGCTGCTTTATTTCCGGCTCTACTCGGGGTACTATCGTTACGCCTCCATCAGCGACCTGACGCAAATCCTCAAAGCAGTTACAGCCGGCAGTATCTTGATCGCGATTCCGACTTACTTTTTTGGCTACGGCAATATTCCGCGCGGCGTTTTTGTCATCGAGTGGTTATTGCTGGTTGTTCTTTTGGGCGGCTCTCGATTCTTGCTGCGTGCGGCACGCGAACTGATGCCACAGATGTGGCGCCACGGACGCCGGACGTTCATTGTCGGCGCCGGATCGGCTGGAGAAATGGTGCTGCGCGAATTGCGCAAGACTCCGATGGGGCTCAAGCCAGTCGGCATTATCGATGACAATGTTGAAAAGCACGGCATGCGCATTCACGGAATCACGGTCGTAGGCAAGAGCGACGATCTTGACCGACTTGCCCTCAAGTACAAGGTGACCGACGCAATCATAGCTATACCATCGGCAACTGGCCCGCAAATGCGCGGTCTGATTGACTCCTGCCGCAAAGCCCACGTCAGCTTTAAATCACTGCCGCCATTGCGGGAAATCATTGGCGGACAGGTGGTGCTTAGCCAGGTTCGCAATATTAGTGTGGATGATCTGCTTGGTCGTAATCCCGTGCGACTCGATAGCAACCGCCTGGCGAATTTCATTCAGGGTAAACGCATCCTGGTCACCGGCGGCGCCGGTTCGATTGGCTCGGAAATCTGTCGGCAAGTGATGCGTTATCATCCGGAACGGTTGGTAGTAATTGATCGCGCAGAAAACCGGCTGTATGAAATGCTCCTGGAGATGCGAGGAAACCCGGAAAGCGCCGTTGTCGATCCGCAGATTGCGGATATAACCGATGTCGAAAAGATGGACCGTCTCTTCGAACAGATAAAACCGGAAATTGTGTTTCACGCTGCTGCTTATAAACAGGTGCCGCTGATGGAGCTGTTTCCGGAAGAGGCGACGCAGAATAATATCTTCGGCACCAAAACGCTGGTCGAGCTAGCCGACAAGCATGGTGTCGCAGTAGTCGTCATGATTTCGACCGACAAGGCGGTGCGCCCCTCAAGCGTCATGGGTGCAAGCAAGCGCATTGCGGAAATCCTGGTTCAGTGTTTTGCCAAACGATCGCGCACGTCGTTTATAACAGTGCGTTTCGGCAACGTGTTGGGTTCCGACGGTTCGGTTGTACCGATTTTTAAGCGGCAAATCGAGCAGGGTGGACCGGTTACGGTGACGCATCCGGAAATGACTCGCTACTTTATGACGATCAAGGAAGCTTCATTGCTCGTAATGCAAGCAGCGACGATCGGGAAGTCGGGCGACATTCTGGTGCTGAATATGGGCGAGCCCGTGCGAATAGTCGATCTGGCACGCGCAATGATCACGCTCACCGGACGTGTTCCGGATGAGGAGATTGCGATTGAGTTTACCGGCCTAAGGCCCGGAGAAAAACTGACCGAAGAGTTATTTGACGAAGAGGGGTTGGTGACATCTGAACACGAGAATATCCTGGTAGCACGGGCAACCGACTACGAGTGGGAAACGATTAAAGGCGAACTGGTCAAGCTCGCTCGCGCGGCGCAAAATCAAGACCGTGAGCAGATCCTTCAGCTCTTCCAGGAAATCGTCCCCAGCTACCAGTCTGAAGCCAAGAGAATTAATCTGTAATCATAGAAGGACGAGGGAATGCTCGATATCAAGTACATCAGGGAAAATCCTGACAGCGTGAAGCAGGGAGTCGCGAACAAGAACAGCAAGATCGACATCGACAAGATTATCGATCTCGATCGCGAACGCCGCGATATCGTGACCGGCATGGAGGCTCTGCGCGAACAGCGCAATAAGGCCTCCGGCGAAATCGCCGTGATGAAAAAGAACAAGCAGGACGCTACCGCGCAAATTGCCGCAATGAAGGCGGTCGGTGATCAAATCAGCGCTGACGAAGAACGGTTGCGTGCGGTTGAAGAAGAACTGAACCAGATGTTGCTGATGGTACCGAATCTTCCGCACGAAACAACTCCAGTCGGACGCGACGAGTCGGCAAACGTGGAGGTTCGGGAGTGGGGCAGCAAACCAAAGTTTGACTTCACACCGCAGGCACACTGGGATATTGGCGCGAAACTGGGAATGTTCGATTTCGAACGCGGCGCCAAGATCTCCGGTTCGGGATTCATCCTGTACACTAATGCCGGTGCATTGCTCGAGCGCGCCTTGATTAACTTTTTCGTCGATATCCATGTCACGCGACACGGCTACACTGAAGTGTTTCCGCCGTTCATGGTCAACACCCAGACGATGACCGGGACTGGGCAACTGCCGAAGATGGCAGAAGATATGTATCAGCTCAACGACCAAACGATGTGGTTGGTGCCGACTGCCGAAGTGCCAGTAACAAACATCTACGCGAACGAGATTCTCGGCCCGGCAGATGTGCCGAAGTATATGGTTGCATACACACCTTGCTTCCGCCGCGAAGCTGGCGCAGCCGGCAAGGATACGCGCGGGCTGATCCGCGTGCATCAGTTTGACAAGGTTGAGATGGTGCGAATTGTTCGTCCTGAAGTTTCCTACCACGAGCTGGATACGATCACCGGTCACGCCGAAAGTATCCTGCAATTGCTTGGCCTGCACTATCGCGTAGTGGAGTTAGCTTCCGGAGATATATCATTTGCCGCAACCAAGTGCTATGACTTGGAGGTCTGGGCGCCGGGAGTTGGAAAGTACCTGGAAGTGTCCTCCTGCTCCAATTTCGGTGATTTCCAGGCGCGCCGGATGAATCTGCGATTCCGGCCAGCAGAGGGGGAAAAACCGGTATTTCCGCATACGCTGAATGGTTCCGGCTTGGCGCTACCGCGAACAGTCATTGCAATAATTGAGAACTATCAGACGGCTGATGGTAGAATAGTTGTGCCAGAAGTACTGCGGCCCTATATGAGAGGGCTTGAAGTTATCGGATGAGGTTGACAACCCTGAAAAATCAAGGCGGATTCACATCCATGCCGGGCGTCTTCAAGGCGTTCATCTTCTTCGGGACGATTGCCATTGCCGCCTTGTTTATGATTTACACGCAGTTTTTGATCAACGGACTGCAGGAGAATATCAAGCGCGATGTGCGCATGTGGGCCAAGCTATGGGAGTTGGCGGGGGCGGAGGATTCCTCGCCGCGCGTCAACGCTGTCGTCTTTGAAGAGATTATTCAGAAGGCCTATTTTCCGATTATCGTTACCGACCACCATCGCAATCCCGTGCTATGGGCGCGCATACCGGGAATCGAAGATACCGATACTTCACAGGCGGCGCTGAAAACGATCGAGGAGTATCGCGAACGGATGTTACGGGAAAACGGCGAAACTCCGGTTGCTTGGAATGGCCAGATTATACAATACATTCTCTATGATTACCCGCCGCTGGTGCGGCAATTGCAGTTGATGCCGATCATCGAGATTTCAGTTGTCGGTGTCTTCTTGATCGTTGGATTCGTTGGATTCCGGAATATCCAGCGCGCCGAACAGCGAAATATCTGGGTCGGGATGGCGAAGGAGACGGCGCACCAACTCGGCACGCCATTGACCTCACTGATGGGTTGGCTTGAGGTAATCGAAACTGACATGAAGGAGGGCAGGCTGAAGTCGGCGGACAATTCTGCCAGCCAACTCGACAATGTCGTTGCCAAGATGCGAAATGATATTCAGCGTCTCGACCGCGTTGCAAATCGATTCGGGCAGATCGGGTCGATACCGGAAACGACATTGCACCGTATCAATCCGCTGATTCAAGAAGTAGTTAATTACTATTGCCAGCGATTGCCGCACGCCGGAAAGGGAATCACACTTCGATTTGATCCGGAAGTGGACCTGCAAGCAAAAGTTAACCCGGAACTCTTCACATGGGTTATCGAGAATCTGATCAAAAATAGCCTACAATCGTGCGACCAGAAGAGCGGGGAGATCGTCCTGCGCGCGATGTCTGAACCGACGAACCAGAAGATCATTATTACTGTGACCGACAATGGGGCAGGAATACCCCAGAAGGCTCAAAAGAAGATATTCGAAACGGGGTTTACGACGAAAAAACGCGGCTGGGGTCTCGGATTGACGCTGGCGCGACGTATAATTCAGGAGTACCACAACGGCCGGATCGAGCTGAAAGAGTCGATACCGAATCAACGAACTACTTTCCAGGTAACCCTGGCCTCCGCCGCGCCCGACAACCATGAGAAAGGACAAGCTTAGTGAGTAACGACGTCAAGAGAGTCCTGTGGGTCGATGACGAAATCGATCTGCTGGAATCGCATCGAATCATTCTCGAAGGCAAGGGCTTTCAGATCACACCGGTTGCTTCCGGAGAGGACGCGCTGGTCGAGGTTGGCAAGCATACCTTCGACCTGATTCTCCTTGACGAGATGATGCCCGGCATGGACGGATTAACCACGCTGGAGGAGATCAAAAAGGTCAAGCCACATATCCCGGTAGTGATGGTGACGAAGTCCGAAGAAGAGCACTTGATGAACCAGGCGATCGGCAAGAACATTGCAGAATACTTAGTGAAACCGGTCAATCCATCGCAGGTGCTGGCGGTCGCGAAGAAGATACTGGATGCAAAGCGATTGCAGGGCGACGCCGTAACTCGTGACTATGTGCAGAAACTCAATCAGTTGAGAAGCAGACTTTATGGTCCAATGGCGCCGGAAGACTGGGTGGAAGTTCATCGCCAGTTGTCGCAGTGGGATGTCGATTTCGACAAGATCAATGACGATGGCCTGCGCCAAAGTCATCTCTCGCAGAAGCGCGAATATAATATTGAATTCTATCGCTACATCGAACGAGAATACCCGCGGTGGCTGAAGAGCGGGAACGGTCCGGTGTTGTCTCCGGCAGTATTCAAGACCTTTGTAGCACCACATGTGAATGACAAGAAGACGACGTTTTTCATCATCGTCGACTGCATGCGACTTGATCAGTGGATGGTGCTGGAACCCATCATCGCGGAATACTTGGACATCAGTCTGGATTACTATTATTCAATCATACCAACTGCCACACCGTTTGCGCGAAACTCGATTTTCTCCGGAATGTATCCTGATGAATTGGCAAAAGTGAAGCCGGAAATCTGGGAAGGCGGGACAGCCGACGAAAGAAGCCTCAATCGTTTTGAGGACGCACTGTTGGTTGACCAGTACAAGCGGCTCAAACTAAAAGCGCCGGGAGAACCAAAGTACTTCAAAATGAGCGACATGAAAGAAGATGAAGGTTTTATCAAGCGCCTCTCGAGCCATCAAAATGCTCCAGTATTGGCAGTCGTCTTCAATTTCCTTGACATCCTCGTTCATGGCCGATCGCAGTCGCGCGCACTGCAACAGATCTCTCCTGATGAGGCTGCATTCCGGTCATTGATTCTTTCTTGGTTCAGCCATTCGACGCTGTTTGATATTATCAAGCATGTTGCCGCAACGGGAGCGACCTGCGTAATCACGTCCGACCACGGTTCGATTCTCGGAACGCGCGGTACAGTCGCCTATGGAAAGAAGGATACTTCGACGAACTTGCGATACAAGTACGGCGACAATCTCAATTGCGATCCGAAAGAAGCGATGCTAATAAAGAATCCCGATATGTATCGCCTGCCGCGATTCAATCTGGCGACGACCTACCTGATCGCGAGCGAAGATTTCTACTTTGTTTACCCAACCAACTACAACGAATACAATCGTCAATTCCAGAACAGCTTCCAACATGGAGGTATTACGCTGGAAGAGATGATCGTGCCGGTGGCGACCCTTCGACCGAAAAAGTAGATGGCCAAACAGAGCTACGTAACGAAGTCTGAAGGTGAGACAACATCCGTTGCGCGGGACCTGGCCGCGCGATTGAAGGCGAGCGATGTTGTGTTGTTTTACGGATCGCTGGGGGCGGGCAAGACAGCGTTTATTCGGGGTGTACTCGGGTACTTTGACGCCAAGGTCGAGGTTACTTCGCCAACATACACGTTAGTCAACGTTTATCCAACAGAACCACAAATATTCCATTTTGATCTTTATCGACTTCGCGACGAAAACGATTTGCTCGATTTGGGGTTCGACGAGTATCTTGATTCCGGCGGCATCGTACTGGTCGAATGGGCGGATAAATGCGGCCGTTTTAGACCCGCAACGGGATACAGTGTGACTTTGGAGATCGAGGGCGAGACGACAAGAACGATTACAATTAGCCGGGTTGAAGATGATAGTCCTGGCACTTGATACCGCCAGCGACCGCCTGCTGGCAGGGATCGCCAACGACAAAGAAATACTGGGCGACTTTTACGGTCCTCCCGATCGGTCGCACTCCGAGAGGGTAATTGCGACCCTTGACAGCCTGCTCAAGAAGGCTGATATTGCCCCATCCGAACTCGACGCTTTGGCGGTTGCTGTCGGACCGGGGTCCTTTACCGGTCTGCGAGTGGGAATTGCCACAGTCTTGGGATTGGCGCAGGCGTGGCATAAACCGATTCTCTCGGCCGGTAACATGCAGCTGGCCAGGCTGTTTTTTTCCGGACGCAATCTTGATCCAGTCGTGGTTACGCATTGCCGCGGTGAGGAGTTTTATCTGTCGAAGTCCGGCGAAAGTGTGGAGATTATTTCCAGCCAGGCGGCTGTCGCAAACTATGGCAACCGGCTCTTTGGCGGATATGGCGCGGAGAGACTTGCCGCACTCGCCGAGAAGCGCGCGCAGACCATATCTATGGCTGATCCGATAACCTGGAGTGGTGGAGATTTTGCCCTGATGGTTGCGCGCAACCCGGAGCATTTCAAAGCACTTGATCCGGCGAATCTTGATGTCAACTATGTGTTGAAGTCGCAGCCGGAGCAGAAGCGCGATTTAGTTCGCGAAACGATAGTGGTAGGCGACCTCAAGCACGAGGATTTATCCGATGTGATCCGGATCGAGAGGGAGGCTTTCTCTGATCCGTGGGACGAGCAGAACTTTGCAGCAGATATTGAGAACGATCACGTGATCGTCCTGGCAGCTCGCGAGTCCAACGTCTGCGTCGGTTATTTGAGCTGCATTGCTCTTGATGATTATGGTTATGTTGCCAATGTTGCCGTCGACGGCGAGTACCGCTCTAAAGGAGTAGGAAAGGCGCTGATGGACGAGTTGAGCAAACGCCTGGTTAAACGCGGAATTCGCGATATTGTTCTGGATGTTCGGGTTTCGAATTCACGCGCCATCGGGTTCTATGAAAAGTACGGCTTTGGCGTCATTACGCGGCGCAAAGGCTTCTATTCGACACCGCCGGAGGACTCATTCACCATGTTGAAGAGTTTGGAAGAATGACTATGGAATGGTTTAAACGTAAACCGGCGCCCCCGCCGACTGAACGCAAAGAAATCCCGGATGGGTTGTGGACGAAGTGTAACTCGTGCGGCGAGATTATCTATGTTCGCGAATTAGAGAAGGATCTCTGGGTTTGCCGTACCTGTTCATTTCATTTCCGCATCCGCTCCACCGATTATATGGACATCCTTCTGGACGCCGATTCCTTCACAGAATACGACGTAGGATTGTTGTCGCTTGACCCGCTACAGTTCAAGGATTCAAAGAAATACCCTGACCGCATTGCCGAAGCACGCAAAAAGACCGGCCGCAATGATGCGGTGATTGCCGGAATCGGCGCGATCGACGGCCGGCAAGTATCGTTTGCAATTATGGACTTCTCGTTCGTCGGGGGCAGTATGGGCAGTGTGGTCGGCGAAAAGATTGCCCGCGCCATAGAGCGGTCGCTGGATCGACAGGTGCCACTGATTATAGTCTCTTGTTCAGGTGGTGCACGCATGCAGGAGGGAATTCTCTCTCTGCTGCAGATGGCCAAGACGTCTGGATTGCTGGCGCGACTGTCGGACACGAAAGTGCCTTATATCTCCATATTGACAAATCCGACCACTGCGGGTGTGATGGCGAGCTATGCCTCGTTGGGAGATGTGATCATCGCGGAGCCGGGCGCCTTGCTCGGTTTTGCCGGTCGCCGGGTTATCGAACAAACCATCGGCCAGAAACTACCGGAAAATTTCCAGACTTCGGAATTTTTCAAAGATCACGGATTCCTGGACAAGATTGTGCATCGTCACGAACTGCGCAAGACAGTGGCACTACTTCTGGACTACTTAAGCCAGTAAGCTATGCGCTACGAAGACGCGATCAAGTTTATCTACAATCTTGAGCTGTTCGGCATTAAGATGGGCTTGGATAATATTACCCGATTTCTCGACCATCTCGGCAATCCCCAGGACAGCTTTCAATCGATTCATGTTGCAGGTACGAACGGCAAGGGTTCGGTTTCGTCTTTATTGTTTTCAGTACTCTGCAAAGCCGGCTATAAGACGGGCGTTTTCACGTCCCCGCATCTGGTGGATTTTCGCGAGCGGTTTCGCACGGATGCCGGGAATATAGACAAGCGTTCTCTCGCGGAATTCGTCGGGCGGAACAAGCAGTTTATCATCGATGCTCGGATAACGTTTTTCGAGATCTCGACGGCGCTGGCGTTCTGGTATTTTCGGAAGATGGGCGTGGAAGTTGCCGTCGTTGAGGTCGGACTGGGCGGGCGCCTGGACGCAACCAACGTTATCAAACCGAAGGTCTCGGTGATCACTCATATTGACTTTGACCACACGAAGAATCTTGGCCCCACACTTGACCTCATTGCCCGGGAGAAGGCGGGAATCATTAAAGCTGATGTACCGCTGGTCACTGGCGAAAGGCGCCCCGAATTGCTGAACTTATTTAAGGAAACCTGCAAGGAGCGCGGGACAAAGTTGTTTCGGTCGGTGAAGATCGCTCGTGACTTTGAGTACAGCGCCGCCGGTATGAGCTTTAGCCACAAGTTGAATGGCAGCGATGAAAAATTGAGCAGTTCATTGGCCGGCGCACACCAGATTGACAACATCGGCGTCGTTCTGAAGTGCGTAGAACTATTGAACCGTGACAGCTTGCCGGTGAGCGACAAAGCGATTCGCAGCGGGCTGAAGAATTGTCATTGGCCGGCGCGCTTCCAAAAGGTTGCCGCGAAACCGACGATCATTCTCGATGCGGCTCATAATGCTGACGGGACGCGGGCGCTGGTAGCGACGTTCAAGAAGGCCTATCCGGCCCGAAAAGCACTCCTGTTGTGTGGATTCCTGGAACGGCCGGATCTGGATGTGATCATGAAAGAATACGCCCCGATCACGAAACGGGCGGTTCTGACGCGTCCCGATTCAACACGAGCGGCCGAAATTGAAGGTGTCGTCTGGGCGGCGGTTGGTGCCGGGATTGACTTTGACGTGAAACTCAACATCGCTGAAGCAGTCGATCGGATACTGCAGATTGCCGGCAAAGACGACATCGTCTTGATGAGCGGCTCGCACTATACCTTGGGCGAGGCGATCAAGCGCCTCCACAGGCTGCGCGACAAGAAGCAGATAAACCTCTTAACTGCCGATATTACATTATTGAATGGCTAGACAAGTTCGCAAAAGCAGTGACGAAGCACCAGAGCGGCCCACTCCGCCCTCCCAGCTCGCCGAGCTGACCGAGGCCAACAAGCGGCTCAAGCGTAAGATCTTCGATCTCTATACGATCTTCGAGATATCGAAGCACCTCAACTCGGTACTGAATACCGAGACGCTGCTTGACGGAATTATTCTCACCTGTATAGGTCAGATGGGGGTTAACGGCGCGGCGATATTTATTGTTCGCAGTCACGAAAACGATGATCTGTCGCTTGCCAAGACCAAAGGTCTCGCGGTCGAGCCGACTAAGCAGTTGTTAATCAAAGAAGACAGTCCGGTTTTGCGGTTGATACAAAGCATGCATGGCAAACCGATGTCATATTCAGAAATTCGCCAACGACTCGGCGACATTGAGGAAGTCAAACTTCTTGAGGCATTGGAATGCGAATTTCTGATTCCGATGTCGTTGCAGAACCGGGTGCGCGGCTTGTTGTCCGTGACGCGCAAGATAAGCGGCACCGAGTTCTTTGAAGATGATCTGGAATTTTTGGCGATTCTTGCGAACCAGCTTTCGGTGGCCGTGGAAAATGCCCGTCTGTTTGATTCTGAAAAAGAGGCACTGGATCGCCTCCGTACTGCCCAGCTGCAATTGTTGCAGGCAGAGAAACTCGCCGCCCTGGGTCAGCTATCGGCGCGCGTTGCTCACGAAGTCAACAACCCGCTGGGGATCATCAAGAACTACCTGTTGATGATTCGTGAACAGGAGTCGCAGGATAAGCAGTCGGTCGAATATGTTCAGATTGTGACAGAAGAGGTAGACCGGATTGCCAACATTGTACGGCAGTTGCTGGACATGTTCAAGCCGCGTCAGGACAGTTTCTCGGATACCGATGTTGAGTCGGTGATTGATGAAACGCTGTTGTTGCTGTCGCTTCACGCACAGAAGGGCCGGGTCACGATTAACAAGCAGCTTCCGGACCCGTTTCCGCATGTTTATGGCTCGGCAGAACAGCTCAAGCAGGTGTTCCTAAATCTGATGATAAATTCCTGCGATTTCATGCCTTCAGGCGGTAGAATAGATATCGGCGGTGATGTCGATGATCATGTGCTCCGGCTTCATTTCACCGACTGGGGTCCCGGAATTGCGCCGGAAAACATGGAGAAGATTTGGGAGCCGTTCTTCACTACCAAATCAGCCGGCAAAGGCACGGGATTAGGACTGAGCGTGTGTTACAGCATCGTCAAGGCGCATGGCGGTGATATCGAAGCCACTAACGTCGCCGGCGCCGGAGCGCGCTTCACGATCACGCTGCCGACGAAGAGATAGAGTATGAGTCTTTCAGAAATCCCTAGAGTTCTGGTAGTCGATGATGAACAGCGAATGTGCGATTCGCTGGATACACTGTTGACCAAAGCGGGCTATTCGGTGCAGACTGCCGGTGACGGCAAGAAGGCACTTGAACTTTACGGCAAGGACAACTTCGATCTCGTAATCAGCGATATCAAACTTCCAGAGATGACGGGAATCGAACTGCTTCAGGCCATCCGTAAGGGCGATCCTAATGCGATGGTTATTCTGATGACAGCCTATGCTTCGCTGGATACCGCATTGGCGGCGATTAACATGGGCGCCTATGATTACCTGATGAAGCCGATCGAGTTCACGCAATTGAAACTGGCGGCCAAGCGGGCCCTTGAGAAACGCGACTTGGAAATAGCGAGACAGAAACTGATGGCGGAGCTTCAGGTAAAGAACGACTTGTTAAACCGCCGCATTGCGGAAGTCGACGCGCTGTACCAGGCGGGCGTTGTGTTGTCGCAGTCGCAGGAACTCAAACCACTGTTGACGCGAATCATCCGGCTGGCACTGGACGTAATCGGGGCTTCGGTCGGCTCTGTGATGCTTCTCGACGAAATGCGCGGAGAACTGACGGTTTCCGCTTCGGTAGGCATGTCAGAGGAAGTTCGCCAGAAGACGCGCGTCAAGGTCGGTGATTCCATTGCTGGTTATGTTGCCAAGAGTGGTGAAGCGCTGCTGATTCCGGACATCAGTTCCGATCCGCGATTTGCCAAATTCAGTAAGGGAAATTATGAGACCAAGTCGTTAATCTCGGTACCGCTGAAGATCAAGGATCGCGTGCTTGGCGTTCTGAATTTATCGGATCCGCAGCACGGGACGGTGTTTGAGGACAACGATCTGCGGCTGCTCGCAACATTCGCCTCGCAGGCGGCCATCGCAATCGATGATGCGGAGAACTTTGAACAGCTAAGCAAGAAGCTCAACGAATTTGCGGTGCTCTACCAGCTCGCGACCGAAATTACTACCGTCGACAACTCGCAAGATATGACGGATTTGATTTATCGCTCCCTGAAACAGATTATTGATATCGATTTTGCGATGTGGTTGTCGTGGAATGAGCGTTCCGAGACGCTCGTCGTCAACTACTGGGAAGGCTACGGTAAGAAGGATGCCGGTGCCTTGCGGAGCCGGGAAGTCCAACTGAAAGACAAGACTGTGTATTCGGCAGCCGTGCGGACAGTAGCGTTAAAGGGACTGATTAATGAGATTCCATCACTGCGAGACGCGATTAAAACCTTCGCTTCGGTCCCGATCATAACAAAGGGTGCGCTTCACGGATTATTCTGCCTTGGCTCGCGGCAGGCGGATGCGTTTTCGGAAAACGATGAGTACATTGCATCGATCGTCGCATCGCAGGCGACCTCGATTTATGAACAACAGCGGGCTGTGCTTAGCGCCACCAGATTGATGACTATGGGCAAGATGATGTCGGAGATTTCGCATGATTTGAAAAAGCCATTGACCAATATCTCGGGAGCGCTGCAGATTATGCGTGAGCGCTGGCCGGAAATAGCCCAGTCGGATGACTTCTTCCAGACAGCCCAGCAGGAGATTCGCCGTCTCGATGAATTGCTCAAGGAACTGCTCAATTTTTCCAATCCGACGAAGTACCAGCTTGAACAGAAGAAGATCGACGATTTGATCAAGCGTGTTATTCGCTTGGTCGAGAATGATCTCAAGAAGCACAAGATCGAGTTCACGCATGAGTTTGAAGACGATGTACCGGGCGTTCTCGTCAACGAAAACGAGATTGTCGAAGTCCTGCTGAATTTGATCATCAATGCCATCGACGCAATGCCTGAAGGCGGCCATCTCGCAATCCGAATTTTCAACGAAATCAAGGCTGATTCCGGTCGGCATCTCGTCGTGCTGACCATTAAGGACTCCGGGAGCGGAATCGCGCCGGAACATCTGGACCGGATTTTCGACCGGTATTTCACGACCAAGGAGTCGGGCACCGGACTGGGATTGGCGATTTGCGAGCGAATAATCATGGCACACAATGGCGAAATCAAAGTCGAGAGCTCACCGGGCAAGGGTACGACCCTCATTATCAAACTACCGTCAGCGTAGTTTCAATTCACTCTTTTAACTACTTCATTTGTAATTTGCGCGAAAACGCCAATCGTCGTAAGATGATAGCGATATATGCAAAACCTCCACGGACATAGTTCATGAGCGGATCGGTACTTCAGGATTTCCTGATAATCATGGTGGTCGCGGTGACCGTCGTGCTCATTTGCAGTCGGTTTCGCATTCCTGTAGTTGTCGGATTTCTGATTACGGGAATTCTTGCCGGTCCTCACGGTTTCCGGTTGGTGGGCAGCGCCGAAGAAGTCTCGAGAATTGCGGATATCGGCGTCGTCCTGCTGCTTTTCTCGATCGGCGTCGAGATGTCCCTCAAGGATATGCTGCGCATGAAACGGGTGATCTTTATTGGCGGCCCGTTACAGGTTGTGGTGACGACTGCCATCGTTGCACCGCTCGCATACTTTTTGGGGCTGTCATCGACTGAAGCGATCATGGTCGGCATGATGGCCGCGATGAGCAGTACGGCGATTTCAATGAAGTCGTATCAGGAGCAGGGGGAGGGTGATAGCCCGCACGCCCGTGCGGTCGTCACTGTCTGCATCTTTCAAGATATTGCCGCAATTCCGATGTTGCTTTCGATCCCGGTTCTGATGGGAAGTACGGCGGGAGGAAGCGGGGAAATCTCAAATCTGCTGATCTATGGACTCGGGATGATCGTTTTCGTATTCGTAGCTTCACGCTGGGTCGTTCCGTATGTGCTGGAAGCTGTCGCAATGACCCGAAACCGGGAGCTGTTCCTCATAAGCATTGTTCTCATCTGCCTTGGAGTTGCGTGGTTTTCTTCCGTCGTCGGCCTGTCGTTAGCACTCGGTGCGTTCCTTGCCGGACTGATCATCTCGGAATCCGATTACAGCCATCATGCACTGGGAAATATCACGCCGTTTCGCGATTTGTTCATCAGTTTATTTTTCGTATCGGTCGGTATGTTGTTGGACTTCCGGGTTGTTCTCGCTCAACCGCTGCTGATTTTGGCTTTGGCGTGCGGAATTGTGCTGCTCAAAGCGGCCATCGTTGTTCCCATATGCTTGCTGATCGGCTATCCGTTGCGGATTGCTGTACTGACCGGAGTCGGATTAAGCAATGTCGGGGAGTTCGCGTTCATTCTGGCCAATGCAGGGTTGGCCGCCGGTCTATTGCAGCAGGAAAATTATCAGATATTTCTGGCGGTCTCGGCTGTGACGCTGGCTTCGGCACCGTTTCTCCTTCGACTGGCGCCGCGGTTGTCAATTTGCACAGGTCGATTTGCGAATGTCCGATTTGGACGCAAAGAATCGTTCGCCGCGGAGTCGAGCCGAGAGCAGTTGGCGGACCATCTCATAATTGTTGGCTTTGGAGTCAACGGCAATAATCTCGCCCGGGCATCGCAGGCGGTTTCGATTCCTTATGTGGTGCTTGAGATGAATCCGGAAACCGTCAAGGAGGCGAGAGCGGCAGGGGAACGAATTTATTACGGCGACGCCACACAGGCTTCGATTTGGGAATCGATCAATATTGCCAAGGCGCGGATGGTGGTAATCGCAATCTCGGATCCGGAGGCTACGCGCCGGGCAGTAACGCTGGTGCGCACGCTGAATCAATCGGTGCGTCTCGTTGCCCGGACGCGATATCTCAATGAGATCGACACGCTCACGCGCCTCGGCGCCGACGAAGTGATACCGGAAGAATTTGAGACATCGGTTGAAATCTTCACACGGGTGTTGCGCTACTATTTGATACCGGAGGCGGAAATCAACCAGATCGTCCAGGAAGTTCGCTCCGACAACTATGAGATTTTCCGGACAAAGGATTCAGAATCCGCACTGCAGAGAATTGAAAGCGAACTGTCGCACATGCATATGACGACCCTCAAAGTGGCGGCCGATGCCAAAGTAGTTGGAAAGAGCCTAGCGGGCTTGAAATTGCGATCCGAACATGGGGTGACGGTCCTGCTGATCAAGCGAGACGGGACCAGCATTGCCAATCCGGACGCCATGACAGTATTTCAAGTGGGGGATGTGGTTGTCTTGGTTGGCGAGGATCATCACATAGCTGAAGTTACCTATCTCTTTCATTAACAACGGATTAATTCGATTGCCTTGATTGATACTTCACTGTATCTCCTTGAATTCCAAGTTCTTCCTGAAGAAACACCTTGTGCAAATCGGAGTTTCTCACTTCTTTGCCCGTGCAATTTCTTGCATGAAATCAGCACGAGGTTGCTAAACAATCCAGAAATTCTGCCGACAATGCACAGTACAGGGAGTACCAATGGCAGACGAAAAGACGAAGCTACTAATCATAGACGACGACCCCAAGGTTTCTTGGATATTGCGCGAGGGCCTCAAGTCCGAGTACGATATAATGACAGCCAGCGACGGCATTGAGGGGATCCAGATTGCCTCAAAAGAGAAGCCGCCGCTAATACTACTAGATATCAAGATGCCCGGAATGAGCGGCCTTGAAGTCCTTAAGAAACTCAAGAAAGCCGGTTTGCCTTCAGACGTGATCATGCTTTCCGGTCAAGGGGAGACCGAGACCGTAGTGGAAGCTGTCCAATTGGGTGCGTTTTATTTCATCAACAAACCCTTCGACGTTCGCGAAGTTGACCTGCAACTGCAGAAAGCGCTTGAACGCCGCGGATTGATCATGAAGATCGACGTCATGGAACAGGCCCTCGTTGCCAAGACGGCGTGGGACGGTTTCATCGGCGATTCCGGCCGGATGATCGAGATCAAAAACCTCATTGAACAGGTTGCGGACAGCGAGCTTTCGGTACTGATTCGCGGTGAGTCGGGGACCGGCAAGGAAATCGTAGCGAGGATGCTGCACCAGTTGTCTTCGCGGCGGTCGCACCCTTTTATCAAGGTGAATTGTGCAGCGATACCACGGGAGCTTCTGGAAGCCGAACTCTTCGGCTACGAAAAAGGCGCATTCACCGGTGCGCATAAGAACAAGCCGGGACGCTTCGAGACCGCAAACAAAGGGACGATCTTCCTTGATGAAATTGGCGATATGTCGTTTGAACTGCAAGCAAAGCTACTCCAGGTGCTGGAGCAACAAGAGTTCGTAAGAGTCGGGGGAATCGTCAGCATCAAGGTTGATGTCAGAATTATTTGCGCCACCAACCGCGACCTGGAGCAGGCAATATATGATCGGCAATTCCGCGATGACCTGTTCTATCGATTGAATGAAATCACGGTTTCGCTGCCATCACTGCGAGATCGGCTCGAGGATGTGCCGCTGCTGGTCGATCACTTCCTGCGCAAGTATGGCGAGGTTTATCACCGCGAGCATGCCCATGTCAGCGCGGCCTGTATGGCGGCTATGAGCGAATACAGCTGGCCGGGAAATGTGCGCCAGCTTGAAAATCTTATCAAGCAGCTGGTGGTTCGACAGGATGAAGCGGTCGTTTTTGAGTCGATTCGCAATAGTCCGGATGCGCCGACTGCCGAACGTCCAGCCCGAATGGCCAGAGCCTCCCAGGGGTATTCGGCACCACCGACTTCGGCCCAGTCGGCAGTAGCCGTCGGGGATGACAAGAACTTCTCGCTGAAGGACCGCTTGAGCAGAACTATTGAAAGTGAAGAAAAGAAGCTGATTGCGGAAGTCCTAAGGAAGACCAATTGGAACCGACGCAAAGCGGCGCAGATTCTGGAAATCTCCTATCGTTCCCTTCTTTATAAAATCAAGGAATATCGGCTAAACGAAGTCGAGTAATTCAGCGTTATACCTGTAGGCAAGTGCACGAAATGTGAACAGTAGTGCATAGGCTGGTCGTGGACTTCTGTACTCCCAGAGTTTGCTTGCAAATATTTCAAAAACTTTGTACCAACCAAACTTGTAGACAGGACGATGGAGAATGGCGATCGGGCCGAATTGAAGCCGGCAGTCACGGTGTCGCGCGACGGAGTCAGCTCTTGGCATCGTAATTGCTCTTGTATGCGACTGTGGAACAAGTGAATCGACCGAGTGCCGCCGAGACACCTCATGGCAAAAGCAACGGAGTAAACAGCAAAATGACACTGACAAGCGATTATAGTTTTGTTGATCGTACGCGCCAGGAGTTGAGCCGGGCCGAACGATACTGTCTGTTTCTCTCGGTAATACTCATCGACATGAATGATCTTAGCCGGGCGGTTGCCAATCGCAACCTCGGTGAAAAGATAAACCTTGAGGATGTTTGCCGTGAAGTTGAGAAGAACTTGCGCGGTTCATTGCGTGCTTCAGATATCGTCTCGACTTGCGAGCGACACCGCATCGGCATGCTGCTGATGGAGACCTCCCGGAGCGGTCTTGAGGTAGTCAAACGCCGGATCGACGGATTTCTCCGCGATTATCTTCGTGCCGCCTTGCGGCTGCCTTTTGATCCCGAAGTGTCAATTAAGGATGCCTCGTTCCCTGAAGAACCGGATCAGTTCTCGGAGTTGTCTGAAAACCTGGCCCGAAATCAATCTGCAATTTCGACCCAGCCGTAGCTAATCGCTACAATTTGTAATCCACCCTTAATCGATTAGAAGTTCGCTCTGACAAGAGATGCGTGTTCGCGTGTTTCTAAAGCACGGGGAGGACTGCGCCCTTGAAGAAAATGCCGGGAAAGGACACGCTCAACTGAAAGCCGGCACTGTCAGTTGACAGAGTGACGGCGCTGATTTCGGCGCTGCGTTTTTTGGTAAACATTTTTATGCCGTCGGAGTTTTGGTTCATCAGGGATTTGAAATATCGCTGAAATACCAATATATCATAGAGGGAACGGACGTTCTTGGTGATCTTAGTTCGCCCGTTGAGATGAACCACTTGCGGCAGTGCGTCGATCCCCGATTTCAGTTCAAGTTGACGACCGGACAGATTGGTTGGACGAGTATCAGTTTCGAGCAAATGCCTCGGTATTTCAAAACCGAAGATGTGGCTACTAAGTGTACGGGGTATTGGCACTGCCGAGCACTCGATTTCGCGCAGAAGTTCGATCAGATCTGCAGACTCGGTCTTCTGACTGATGTGCTTATAGACGGTCTCTACTACATCAAGAAGGTCTTCGAGGGATTTGACAAAGTATCTAACGGGCTTTGGATTCCCATATTTACTGATAAGTTTTGCGTCCATCTACTTCGAACCCATCGGCGTAATGTTGTTAATCATAAAAAGCACGGATTCTTTGAGTTCCGGAAGCGGTACCGGTTTATGCACATAGAGATCTCCGGCAGACTGTGAAAAGCGCAAGTCGTCATCCTGGCGTTCCTTGCCAGTGAGAAAGATGATCGGGATTGCCGCGGTGCGAGCATCGGCTTTTAGACGGGAAGCAACCTCGTAGCCATCCATTTCCGGCATCATGATGTCGAGCAAGACGACTTCCGGCTGGTTTGAAGCAATCGATTCCGGGGCTCTTGAAGGATCGGAGATTCCGGTGATCTCAAATTCTTCGCCTCGGAAATATTCCACCATGATTTCGACGATTTCCGGCTCATCATCGACGACAAAAATGCGGTGCATCAGTTCCTCGCAATCCCCAATTAGCAATTCCTGCCCAATTACCGATATCAAGAGCGTCCTGGTTTGAATATCTCGCCAGTTCATGTCATCCGGCATTAGAACACCGGTCATCTACAGTATCGTCAGGAAATCGGGATAATTGACTGGAGGTGCAGGGTTAAGCAGAGCGTTTCTTGAAGCGCAGGGCAGCGATCGTCAGGACAGCAATTCCGAGCACAAACAGGGGGATGATTTGGTCAAGAAGGCTGAAGAAGCCGCCGCCTTTCAGGAAGATCGAACGGATGATTACGATGAAATAGCGGAGTGGATTTAAGTAGGTTAAGTACTGAATTGAAACAGGCATATTTTCCAAAGGAAAGGCGAAGCCGGAGAGCAGAATGGCAGGCATCATGAAGAAGAACGCGCTGATCATAGCCTGTTGCTGGGTGGCGGAAATGGTCGAGATCAGCAGGCCGATGGCCAGTGTCGAGACCATGAAGATCAACGAAGTGAAGAACAGTAAAGTTAAGCTACCGACCAGGGGGACCTTGAAGTAGAACACGGCAACGGTACAGATGAGTGCGATGTCGACCATACCGATAAAGGCATAGGGCAATGCTTTACCGACGATTAACTCACTTGGCCGGATCGGAGTAACGATTAGTTGTTCCATGGTGCCGAACTCTTTCTCGCGCACAATCGCCATCGAGGTCAGCATCAACGTGACCAGCACAAGTATTTGCACGACCATTGCCGGAACGTTGAAGTTGCGGCTTTCGAGATCCGGGTTGTACCAGATCCGCAGCTTGTTGGTGATGATGCCGGTCGCCCTAAAAGGAGCCCCAACGGATGCAGAAGCACGCTGAACAAGAATGTCCTCATTGAAGCGCATGATGGCGCCCTGGAGATAGCTGGCGGTAATCGAGGCGCTGTTCGAATTTGCAGCGTCTATAGCGGCACCGAGTTCAACCGGGCGGCCGGTAGCGACATCGTCGGAGAATGTGCCTGGAATTTGCAGAACGCACCATACTGCGCTGGACTGCAGAAGGCTGTCGACCTGATGCTCCGAATCGAGATAGTAGTTGATGGTAAACATACTAGAAGCTTGCAGTGACTGCACGAGCTTGCGGCTCATGGCCGAGCGATCGTGATCCAGGATACCGAGCGGGATGGACTTGACGTCATAGGTAGCGGCGTACCCGAAGATGATGAGCTGAACTATCGGCGATACGAAAATAATCGCGAGCATTTTGCGATCCCGGAAGAGCTCCTGAAACTCCTTAACCAGTAGTGTATAGGTGCGCCGCCAGTTCATTGGATGGTCTTTCTGAATTTACGGGTGGCGAGCAATGAAAAGACAACTGCGAAGAAGAGCAAGGCGAGCCCTTGAAGATAAAGAAGCTCGAGCCCAGAACCTTTCAGAAACAGACTGCGCAAGACTTCGATGAAATAGCGGCCAGGGATGACATAACTGACAATCTGAATCGGTACCGGCATGGAACTGATCGGAAAGAGGAAACCGGAAAGAAGAAAGCCCGGCAAAAATGAAGTGAGCATCGACAGTTGAAATGCCAGTTGCTGCGACTTGGCAACAACGCTGATAAGATAACCGTTGGCAAGTACGGCCAGCAAGAAAAGACTTGAGAAGAGAAACAGCAGCCAAAGACTGCCGTGAAAAGGAACCTCAAAAATCACGATGCCGACATAGGCAGCAAGGAAGAGATCAACGATGCCAATGATGTAATAGGGGATTACCTTACCGATTGCCAACTCCAGCGGCTTGATCGGAGTCGAGATCAGCAATTCCATGGTGCCGCGTTCCCATTCGCGGGCGATGGTCAATGATATCAAGAGCGAACCAAGAATCGTCATGATGAGAGAGATAAGACCGGGAACGAGGAAGTTCTGGGAATCCAAATCGGGATTAAACCAGAAGCGGGTTTCTAGCGTCACCGGGCTTAGTGAGATGCGGCCGCCCGATTGACGAGCGATGCTCGCGGAATTATACTCGGCAACGATCAAAGAGGCATAGCCGACGACGGATTGTGTCGTGTTGGCATCGGACCCGTCGGTCAGCAGCTGTATCTCTGCAGTTCCAATGGCGAGTTGATTGGCGAAATCGACCGGGATGACAATGGCAACTTTTGCTTTGCCGCGATCAATCAACTCCGTAACAAGGTCCTGTTTGGCTGTCCGCTCGATCTCGACGAAATAGCCGCTATTCGTAAATTTGCGGATCAACGCACGCGAGTGTGTCGAATTCGAGTGGTCGGCGACCACGGCGGGAATCTGACGGATATCGAGAGTGATGGCGTAGCCGAAGAGAAAGATCAAGGTAATGGGCAGCAGAAATGCCAGGATGAGTGAGCGATGATCGCGGAGAATCTGCAGAGTCTCCTTGCGGGCGATGGCCCAAATGCGATTGGCATTCATCGTTTGCCCTCGTTAATCAGGGCGATGAAGAGGTCTTCGAGTGTCGGGTCAATCGCGGTGATGTCTTGAGCCGTGGGGTCGATGGCGCTGATAGTGGTGGCGATCTTGTCGAAGTCGGCGTCCGGCTTAAGCGTGACGTGAAGTTCCGATCCGAAGAGCACAACGTCATCGATATCGGCGCGGCCGCGCAAATGGTCGGCAGACTCCCAGGGGTTGCGTGAATCGAATTTGTAGATTCGCCCGGTGAAGCGCTTCTGTTTTAGTTCGTCCGGTTCGCCAATTGCCGAAAGTGTCCCGTTGAAGATCATGCCGATGCGGTTGCATTCTTCGGCCTCATCGAGATAGTGAGTGGTGACAAAGATCGTGACTCCGTGGTCAGATAGTTTATTGATTTGCTCCCAGAAATAGCGGCGCGAGAGCGGGTCGACACCGGCAGTCGGTTCATCGAGAAAGATGATCTCCGGTTCGTGCTGGATGGCGCAAAATAGCGCGAGCAATTGTCTGGTACCGGCAGGGAGGTCGGCGACCAGAGAATCACGCACTTGTCCCAGGACGGTCTCGGCGAAGTAGGTTCGCTTTTTTTCGGCGTGGAGAGCGTTATCCATCAGATAGACACCGGCGTAGAAGTTAAGGTTCTCTTCGACGGTCAAAGTCTGATAAAGGGAAAACTTCTGCGACATGTAGCCGATGCGCGACTTGATCCTCTCGGATTCTTTCATGATGTCAAATCCGGCGACGGTGCCGCTGCCGGAGCTTGGCTTAAGTAGTCCACACAGCATTCGAATCGTGGTGGATTTACCTGCACCATTGGGGCCGAGGAACCCGAATACTTCACCGCGATTGACTTGGAAAGTGATGTTATTGACCGCAGTGAACTTTCCGAAGTCACGGCGAAGGTTGGTTACGTCAACAGCATATTCCGGCATCAAAGCTCCTGTGATAATCCAATGTAGATGTCTTCGAAGGACGGAATGATCTCGCGCAATGAGTCAATAGAAATACCCTTGCTGCTAATGGCTTCAGTGACTCGTTCCAATTGCATCTCCCGGCTCGTAGCGATATGAAGCGACTTGCCGAATAGCGATATCGAGAGAAATGGCGAGTCGGAATTCAGTCTCTCCTTGGCGATGCGTGCGTCTTCGGGAGTCAATTCGTACACGGCCTGATGGAAGTTGGCGCGAATCTGTGCGGGTTCGCCTTCGGTAATGATGTTGCCCTTGTGCAGGAGCAGGAAACGGCTTGCTCGTTCAGCTTCGTCCATATAGGAGGAACTGATGATAATAGTCGTTCCGTCGCGATTGAGGTCGTAGAGAAGTCTCCAGAACTCGCGACGCGAAACCGGGTCGACGCCATTCGTCGGTTCGTCGAGCAACAGGATTCTCGGGTTGTGGATGAGCGCACATGCTAAACCGAGCTTCTGTTTCATGCCGCCGGAGAGTTTGCCGGCGAGGCGGTCGACGAAGGGGTCCATGCGGGAAAATTGCAGCAGGCGCTGAACTCGTGTACGCCGTTGTTCGCCTTTGACAGAGAAAAGGTCAGCAAAGAAGTCGATGTTCTCCTGCACGGTCAGATCTTCATAAAGGCCAAAACGCTGCGGCATATAGCCGATGTCAGCCTTCTTTGATTCGAAGTTGTGGCGGTAGTCATCACCGGAGATTTGGATAGTCCCGGAGTCGGCGTTTAGGATACCGGCCAAAATGCGCAGCAGTGTTGTTTTTCCGGCGCCATCGGGACCTACGACGGCGAGGATGGAAGCTTCAGGAACATTAAATGTGAGATTATTCAGAGCAACGGTTTCGCCGAATGCCCGGTGCAGGGAATGGGCGGAGATTGCAGCGGTCATGACTTCTTCAGATACACATCAACGGGCAGCCCCGGCTTGAAGGCACCAGAGGAATTGTCGACCTTGATGCGGACGGCGAATACTTGTTTGACACGCTCTTTCTTGGTCTGGACGTTCTTGGGAGTAAATTCCGCCTTCTGTGAGATGAACGAAATATTGCCCTTGATAGCGCTGTCCGGTTGGGCATCGAGGAAGATGTCTGCAGTATCATTGAGATGCAAGTGTGGCAGGTCAGCTTCGTTGACATAGATTTCCACCCAAGTATCTGACAAATCGACAATCTCGAGCAGGGTGGCGCCGATCATCGCGATTTCGCCAACCTCGACTGGATCAGCCTGCACGAAGCCGCTGGTTGGGCTGGTGATGGCGGTGTAACCTCTCTGAATGTCGAGCGTTTGTTGCTGTACCGTGATGGTCTGTAGGCGCGATTCCAGAGCAGCCAGGCGGCGATTGCCGGAGTCATAGGAGGCTTTCAGATTATCAAAGTCGCGCTTGGGGATCGACCCGACATCGTAGGCTTCTTTGAGCCGGTCGAGGTTGGTTTTGACATTGGCAAGGTCGATGCGGGCGGCGGAGATTTCATCGCGAGTAGCTGCAATGTTGGCATCCAACTCCTGCTGTTTGGCGTCGAGCAGGTCGCTTTCGATCAGTAACAACGTATCGCCGGCGATTATCTGATCGCCACGACTGAAGCGCTTATCGATGACTTTACCAGCCGTCTGCGCGGCGACAGAGACGGCAGAAGCTTCGACGGTGCCGGAGGAGTAGATCACGTTTGGAGGAAGGAGGTTGGATTGCTGGCGTTGATAGATCAGGAAGACCAGGACTATTGAAATGATTATCAGAATAGGGATTATTGCCAGTTTTTTCACAGTTGCCCTCGCGGATAATGGTCTATCTAAAACCAAAGATATGTAAACGAAATGAAGTGAGACAAGGGGAAAGTTGGGGTGATGCCCTCGCCACCCGATAGAATCGGGATCGTTGACCCGGCCCCTCTCCCTAAACGGGAGAGTTGGCACGATGCCCTCACCTCCCGATAGAATCGGGATCGTTGACCCAGCCCCTCTTCCATGAATGGGAGAGGGGAGTCGGGCATTGTATTATCTGGGAAATCGAAGTTATGTCGTGCGAGTGGCTAAAGTATCTTGCCGGGGTTGATCAAATTCGGCGGATCGAAGGCGCCCTTTAGTTTTCTGAATAATTCAAGAGTGGGTTCGGAGACTTCGATTGGGAGATAGGGCTTTTTCGTTGTACCGATGCCGTGCTCGCCGGAAATCGTGCCGTCCATCGCGATGGTGATCTTGAACAGGTCGAGAACGGCGGCGTGTATACGCTCCTTGACGTCAGGCGTGTCCTCGGTGGCGAGGAAGTTCACGTGGAGATTGCCATCACCGGCGTGGCCGAAAGAATTGACGCGCAGACCGAATCTCTTTGCTATTTCCGGCAAAGAATCAACAAGTGCGGGCAGTTGTGACGGCGGTACGCACACATCTTCTGAAACTCGGAGCTTCGCGGCGGCGGTGATGGCTCGGGAGATTGAGCGACGGAGAGTCCAGAGATAATCGCGGCGAGCGTCGTCTTCGGTCTGTTCGAATTGTATCGGTTGATGTCCATTGATAATCGGCAGGATTTCCGTGGTCTCTTTATCAACGGCAGCTTGGTCGCCGTCTAATTCGATGACGAGAGCCGCGGCGGCAGGGATGACGTCAGTCCATTTGAGATAATCGAGGGTACAGGCGATTGCGTCGCCGTCCATGAACTCGAGGACTGCCGGGATGACGCCGCTGGCCATGATTCCGGCAACAACTTCGGCGGCATCGGACTGCTTCGAAAAAGTAGCGAAGAAAGTGCGCCGGTATTGGGGCGGGTCGATGAGCTGCAGTGCAATCCTGGTGATGACTGCGAGGGTGCCCTCTGATCCGATGAGGATCGAGCCGAGATCGTAGGTCTGGTTCTTTGCCAGTACTCCGGTCTGAATCAACTCGCCGTCGACGTCGTAGCCCTCAAGTCCAATAACATAGTCTTTGGTTAGCCCGTATTTCTTGCAGCGTAATCCGCCCGCACATTCGGCGACATTACCACCGATGGAGGATTCCTTCACGCTGGCGGGATCAGGAGGATAGAACAAACCGACCGATGCCGCCTGGTCAGCCAGGACTTGTGTAATAACACCGGGCTCGACAGTGGCGGTTTTGTTTGTCGTGTCAATTTCGAGAATCTTGTTAAGGCCGATGAGAGCGAGAACGATTCCACCGAATTCTGCGGCAGCTCCGCCAGTGTAGCCAGTTCCGGCGCCACGGGGAATGACTGGAACGTGGTGTTTGCGCGCCGCTTTCAGAAGAAGCGGTATCTGTTCAGAGGAAGTAACTGCAATTGCTGCCAGCGGCGGATGGACAATGTCGGTGGCGTCGTGAGAGCAGTCGTCGTAGGTAGCACCCTCGAGATGAATATTTTCTTTCCCGACGATAGCCGCCAAATCGGCGAAGAGCTGATCAGCAGTTGATAATCGGGATTGGATCATTATTCGCTCTTGGGTTTGGGCTTGGAATCGGCAGGCGGGGTCGAAGTCGAAGACGAGCTTGAATCGGAATTGGAATCCTTCTTGTAGGACTCTTTGCGATAGTCGGTGATATAGAAGCCGGATCCCTTGAAGATCAGACCGGTTCCGCCAGTGATGACACGCATGACGACGCCTCCGCATTTCGGGCAATCGCGGACGGGAGGGTCAGACATTTTCTGGAATTCCTCAAATTCGTGATGGCAGGTTTGACAGCGGTACCAATATGTCGGCATTCGTGATCCTTTCTAAGTTCTGGCCCTCACCTCCCGCTATACGCGGGACCTTCGACCCAACCCCTCTCCCTGGAGCCCTCACCCCCAGCCCCTCTCCCTCAAGCGGGAGAGGGGAGGAAGTAATAGGACTCTTAATTCTATAGGCCGCCCATGGTCATCGCGATGGCGGTGACGTTGACGATATCTTCGGGCGAACAGCCGCGTGACAAGTCATTGACCGGTTTGGCCATGCCCTGGACGATCGGGCCGATGGCTTCGGCTTTCGCCATACGTTGTACCAACTTATACGCAATGTTGCCGGCATCCAAATCAGGAAAAATCAACACATTTGCTCTACCTTCGACCGGCGAGTCGGGCGCTTTGGATTGTTGCACCTTGGGGATGACAGCGGCGTCGACCTGAAGTTCGCCGTCGACGATGAGATTCGGCTCAATCTGCTTGACGAGTTTCAGAGCTTCAATGACCTTGGTGCAATCAGAATGTTTAGCCGAACCCTTGGTAGAGAAGGAGAGCATTGCCACGCGCGGTTCTTCATTCATGAGTGCGCGATACGAACGGGAAGTCGAGACGGCAATCGCGGCGAGCTGTTCGACATTCGGTTGCGGGATGACAGCAGAGTCGGCAAAGAAGATGACCTTTTCCTTCTCGCCAAGAAACTCCGGCAGTACCATCATGAAAAAGCTGGAAACGGCGGTGATGCCTTTGCCAAGTCCAATGACCTGAATGCCCGCGCGAAGAACATCGCCGGTAGTGTTCAATGCACCGGCGACAGAGCCGTCGGCGAGATTTTTGCGGACCATCATTGCGCCCCAGTAGAGCGGCTGGCGAATGGTCTTCTCGGCTTCTTCAAGAGTAAGACCTTTGGCTCTACGCAACTCGAACAATTCCTGGGCAAACTCTTTGTGGAGCGGCGAAGTTGCCGGATCGCTCACGGTGCACTTGCTTAGATCGAGTTGGTGCTCTTTGGCGAGCGCGGTGATTTTTGCAGCGTCACCGACGAGAGTAACTTGCGCGATCCCCTCGGCGATTACTGTCTTGGCGGCGATGATCGAGCGCGGTTCCTCGCCTTCTGGGTACACCACTCGACGTTTAAGAGACTTGGCTTTATCGCGAAATTGCTGGAGCACAGACATATAACCTCCCGACTACTTATCTTTCCAGTTTAGATAAGCAGTGATAAATTCATCAATCGCGCCATCCATGACCGCCGAAGTATTCGACGTTTCACAGGAGGTGCGATGATCCTTAACCATGTTGTATGGATGAAAAACGTATGAGCGGATCTGGCTGCCCCATTCGATCTTCTTCTTGTTTTTGACGTACTCTTCGAGCTTCTTCTCTTCCTCTTCCCGGGCGCGCTGATACAGGCGGGCTTTCAGTACCTTGAGGGCAGATTCCTTGTTTTTCAATTGTGAGCGCTCGGTCTGGCACTGTACAACGATGTTGGTCGGGATGTGCGTAATGCGAATCGCCGACGATGTTTTGTTGACGTGCTGGCCGCCGGCTCCGGAGGCGCGGAACGTGTCGATGCGAATATCATCAGGATTGATTTCGATGAGAATTTCTTCGCCGACTTCGGGCAGAACGAAAACGGACGCAAAGGAAGTGTGACGGCGTTGATTGGCATCGAATGGTGAGATTCGCACCAGACGATGCACGCCGGATTCCGATTTGAGATAGCCGTAAGCATAGTCACCGCGAACTTCGAGAGTCGCTGATTTAATACCGGCCTCGTCGCCGTCGGAGTAGTCGATCAAATCGGCCTGATAGCCGTGGCGTTCGCACCAGCGGGTGTAGAGGCGGAGCAGCATCTGTGCCCAGTCCTGCGACTCGGTTCCGCCGGCGCCGGGATGAATCGAGATGATGGCGTCGTTGGGATCGTCGCGATCGGAGAGTAATGTCCGAAGTTCGAAGTCGGCCAGGTGGCGATCGAGCTCGGTGTGTTGTTGCTCGAGTTCGCGCTTGAGATCGGCGTCGTCGGAGGAAAGTTCCTCAAGCGTTTCGAGGTCGCCGAGCGACTTCTCGAGTCGGGCGGACTCTTCCAACCATTTCTTTTCGAGGGAAATTTCCTTGAGAATGCCCTGTGCTTTTGCCTGATTGCCCCAAAAATTCTCTGCCAGCGTTAGCTGTTCGAGTTCCTTGAGTTTCGCCGCCTTCTTATCAAGGTCAAAGAAACTCCTTCAGCCGTTTGAAGCGTTCGGCTAATTCTTGTATGCTGGCTGTTTCCGTCAAATCTCCTCCAAATACACGTTGCCAATCGGCGTAATTATAGTTGTTATTATGACAATGTCAACTGCAAGAAAAATCAACGTTTTCGGGCTCTCCCTTAAAGGGATGGAAGACCTGATGGTGGCGCACGGCGAGAAGCCGTTTCGCGGCCGCCAGCTGTTTCAGTGGATATACCAAAAGGAGTCGACTGACTTCACGCAGATGAGCAACTTCAACAAGGAGTTGCGGGACCTTCTGGATGCCAAGCATGATGTTCGCCTTCCGGAGGTCGTGCGCAAGCAGCGCGATCCGGAGGATACCACAGCCAAGTATCTGGTGAAATTCTCCGACGGGGCGATGGTGGAAATGGTGCTGATTCCGGTGCGGGAACGGCTGGCACTATGCATGTCTAGTCAGGTGGGGTGTTCGATTGGGTGTAAGTTCTGCGCGACCGGATTAGTCGGGTTTAAGCGCAACTTGAGTGCGGGCGAGATGATCGGGCAGTTTATGCTGGCGCGCAATCTCACCGGCGACAAAGAACTGGCGAATGTGGTGATGATGGGAATGGGCGAGCCGCTGCTCAATCTCGAGAATGTCGTGGAAGCGATTCGAACGATCAGCTCGGAGCAGGGGCTGGGATTTTCGGCGCGCAAGTTTACAATCTCGACAGTGGGTTTGGTCAATGAAATTCGCAAACTGACGGAGATGCGATTGAAGTTGGGACTCGCGTTGTCGCTGCACGCGCCGATTCAGAGTCTGCGCGAGCGGTTGATACCTTCTGCAAAAGACAATCCGCTGGATAAACTGATTCCGGCGTGCCGGGAATATGCGTTGCAGTCGGGTGATCGGATTACACTTGAATATATCTTGATTGCGGGAATCACCGATACGATGTTATGCGCAAAGGAACTGGCGCTGTTGACGCGCAAGATTCCGTGCAAGATCAACTTGATTCCATACAATCCAATTGTTGATCCGAAAGGGGTACCGCTGGCGCCGATCAAGGAAGTGAAAAAGGGCAGAGTAGCGGCGATGCGCGGGGCGACGTCAAGAACGTCCGATGGACCGAAGCAGTATACGCCTTATGATTTCCGGACTCCGTCGCAGGATGCGATTGACCAGTTCCGCGAGTATTTGTATCCGCGCTGTCCGGCTGTGACATTGCGGACGCCGAAGGGGAGAAGGATTGCGGCGGCCTGTGGGCAGTTGGTGGCGCAGGTGGAGAAGGTGGCGGGGTAGGAATGCCCTCACCCCTACCCCTCTCCCACGGGGAGAGGGGAGATTCTGAATGTCAGTACAACCCCCTAACCCCCTTTGTTAAGGGGGAATAACAAAGTAACCAATCTAGTCGGATTGCAGAATTGCCACTAAATGGCAGGTCTCCGGGCGAGTGCTTCTAATTGGCGCGAGATTTCGGTAAGGAGACCTACCCTACAAAGTTTTGAAAGTTCGACTGACGTCGAACCTAGAGTAAATTGGGGCGAGATCAAACTGGATTCGATATACTAGTTCTTAAACGAGAATTTGATGGCGTCGCGGTTGCAGGTGGAGAGGCATTCGCCACAGGAAGTACAATCCGGAAGGCCGAATGAGTCGCCCTTGATGAGTGGTTTGATTGTGGGGCAAGGGGATTTGATGACGCAGACACCGCATTCGTTGCATTTGGTGCGGTCGATACGGATTTTGCCGGGTGCAACTTTTTCAAGCAACCAACTAATGGCGCCAATCGGGCAGATCAGATAGCAGAAGGGGCGGTAAATGATCAGGCTGGCTATGACCAGGATGGTCATCATGATGATCCATTGCGTTCCAACACCCCAGTGCAAGTACTCGAAGTAATTGATCGGGTCGTAGATATTGTAGGCGCTGTAGGCTTTCCAAATCGGCAGTTCAAGATGGCCAAGTTCGCCACCAAGAGCATCCATTGATTCTTTGACATAAAAGAAAGTGATGAAGAACATCGCCAACAGTCCCATTCTCACGGAATTGAAGGCGGTGAAGCTGAACTGCTTGACGCGCCACTTGAAGGGGATCTTGTTGACGATTTCCTGAAACGCACCAAGAGGGCAGACCCAACCGCAGAAAGCTTTGCGATAGATCAGGCTGGGAATGAAGATCACGAGTGTCAGCGCTAAGAATCCGACAAACCATTGGCCCCAAGTGAAACGGAACATAAATAGCTTGGTGACACCGCACATTGGGCTCGGATGAACGGGGAGTATCAGTTCGCTGCCGAAGATGAAGAAGATGATGACGACTCCGAGCAGGCGAATCCAGCGATTGACTTTGACGAAGAACAGCACGCCGATGCCAACGGCCATCAGGAGGAGCATCACAAGATGCTTGGTGCGAGTGAGCATTTCCCATAAAGTGGGCTCGCGCTGGGTTTCGGCTTGATCGGCTACGTGGTTTTCTTCAGTTAATAAAGCTGATGAAGTCGAATCAGCGGCAGTAACGGTGGCGGAGTCAGAATGATCGTGGACGATGGCGCTATCGCTCGATTGGGCTTGAAGGGAAACGGTCAGCGTGAGGCTCAAGAGGAGCAAACCGAGAAGTCGAGCGATTGATCCACGAAACATAAATCCACGATACGACGGAAATGTCGGTCTGTCAAGAAAAACATCGAGGAAAATATCCGCGAAAGTGTAATTAGCTATTTTTCTTACGAAATTGAACCAAGCGAAGTGGAAGCTTTAGTGGTTGAGGATATGATTTTTCCGCGGTGCCGGAATTAAGCATCTGTTCGGTCAATGTCATCATGACAGCGGTCAGGGCGCCGCAGACATACCAGTGTGCGCGAAAGAGGGAGTGGCCGAACACGGAGGTGACGAACAGTGCTCCGATTGAACAGGTGATCGCATAGGAAATCCACATAAACGCGTGGTCGCTTTTGCCGGCGGCTTTAAGACGTTTTCGCAGCCGAAAGTTAGATCGCATGATATACCAGATCAGGGCGCCGAAGGCTATCAATCCAACTACACCCAATTCGGAGATGATTTGGATGTACATATTGTGCGGCCGGAGGAATACGTGGGTATCGGAATAACTCCCTGATCCGTACGCCAAGGGGAAACAGTCGACGCCAATACCGGTGATCGGATTAGCTTTGAACATGCCCCAGCCGGCTTTCCAGGCGTCGATGCGGCCTTCGGAAGACGGGTCGCGTTCTTCGTTGAATATCGAAGCGTATCGCATCTGATATTGTGGGGGAAGAGCGAACCAGCCAATGATCAGGACGAGGATTGCGACGACCGCGGTGATCATTTTCTTTTTTGAAACCAACCAGACAGTGAAGGCAACACTCACTAAGCCAATGACGCCGGCCCGGGAGCCGGTAATCGCGATGGTAAAGATACCGGCGACGAGAAAGATGAGCGGAACGAGTTTCAAGAAGCTGTTCTTTATCCATTGGACTGAAAAGAGCATGAACGGGAGAGCGAGCATGATTGATACGGCAAGTGTATTGGGATCGGTGCCCGCTAATCCTTCGGCCCGCTCGATTCCCTGCGCAACTACCAATGTCCCGGAAAAATAAGCGATCGCGGAACTAATGGCGTTATAGCCGCCCGCGAGCATGAAGAGCCAGATAAAGCCCTTGAGACGCAATTCCGTGGTCAGAACATTGAGCAAGGCAACGTAATAGACGAATACCCACAGGAAATCGACGGCAAACCAGAAGGACTTATCCTGCCAGAAGGCGAATGGCACGGAGGCAAAGAGCGCGGCGGCAAAGAAGCCCATGTGCTTGGTCATCTGCTCGCGGAAGATCACAAAGTGCTCTCCGTGGTACTTGCGATGGATGATCAGCGAAATGATGAGCGCCGCCAGGATCAAACGAGGGGGGCGCAGAGCTTCGATCTGTGTCCAGAGAACCTCGGGCTTGACGATGATGACGATGTAATAGAGGATGAGACCAAAGTAGGGATAGAGGGCGATCAAGACGCCGGCAAAGAGCACCAGGATTATTCCGGTGATGATCAATGGCGGGACGAGCAGGGTAACCAACCCTAAGGCAACGGCGGTCGCAATGTAGAGGGCGATACCGATGCCACGGGGTGTAACCAGTGTCGGAGCCGGTGGCGTGACACTATAGGTAGATTCAGACTTTTTCGGATCAACCATTCTTTTAATAAACGGATCGTTCGGAGATTGGACAATAGCAATTCAGACAGTGGCCGGGACTAAGTCGACAGAAGCCATTCTTTGAATTTTGCCAGGGCCCGGCCGCGATGAGAGATTTGATTCTTCTCTTCCGGTGTCATTTGTGCATAGGTCTTTTGAGCGGGCGGGTAGAAAAAGACCGGATCATAACCGAAGCCGTTAACGCCCTGCATCGATTCGGCGATCACGCCATTGACCTCGCCCCGGTGGCAGAAATCACCTTCAGCGCAGGAGACGCCAATAACCGTCGCGAATCTGGCGGTGCGTTTGTCGAAAGGGAGGCCTGCCAGTTCCTTCAGCAACCTCCGGTTGTTGTCTTCAAAGCTGCTATGTGGGCCGGCGTAGCGTGCGGAAAAGACACCGGGGGCGCCATTGAGGAACTCGACTTCAAGTCCAGTATCATCACCAACTGCCGGGATTTGATACTGGGAGTAGATCAGGCGTGATTTCAGCAAGGCATTTTCTTCGAGTGTCGTGCCGGTTTCTTCGATATCGGGGAAGTCTTCAAGATCGTCGCGGGTCAGTATTTTGACGCCGGTTTCTCTCAACATCGCGGTCATTTCAGCAATCTTGTGTTTGTTATTGGTGGCCAGAATCAATTTATCGAATTTCATACTTTTTCCAGATTAGTATTTGGTGATGTCGATTCTCATGGCATTGCGCACTGTATCGCCGAGAAAGTGTCGCGCCGTTTGAGCGAACTGATCGGGAACATCAGAAACGTAGAATTTGTGTTCGCCGTCAGTGCCTTTGGGATTCAGGTGGTTTCCGGCGGCCAAACGTTGCGCCACGACGCGGGCAGTCTCACGGGCGGAGTCAATGAGCTGCACTGTCTCACCGAGAACCTGCCGGATTATTGGTTTGAGCAGAGGATAGTGAGTACAGCCGAGGATCAGGGTGTCGATACCATTGTTCTTGAATGGTGCAAGATACTCCTCGGCGATCAGATAGGTCGCACGTTTGTCGACGTAGCCTTCTTCGACCAGCGGCACGAAGAGGGGACATGCCATGCTGAAGACGCGCAACTTAGCATCGATTTTCTCCAATGCGCGGGCATAAGCGTTGGAGTGAATAGTACCCGAGGTACCGATTACACCGATGTTGCCGTTCTTGGTTGCACCGGCGGCGCTAACGGCACCGGGTTCAATCACGCCAATTGTCTCAATCGAGAATTCACTCGTCAGGGTATCAAGGGCGAGGGCTGATGCGGTGTTGCAGGCCGCGACGACCACTTTGACCCCTTGTTCGATGAGGAAGCTAATATCCTGGCGGGTAAACTGCGTGATGATCTCTTTTGACCGGCCGCCATAAGGGGTGCGCCCGACATCGCCGAAATAGACGACATCTTCGGAAGGGAGCAGTTGGAATACTTCGCGGGCGACGGTGAGACCACCAAGGCCAGAATCAAAAATGCCAATTGGACTATTGCGATCCGGCATTGGCGCGTGCCTCTCTTTCATAGCGTTCGATGAAGCGCATCAAACCGGCGAAAATGCTCTCGGCGGCGAGTTGGCGGAAGTCTCCCTGGCCGAGAAGGCGTTCTTCGATCCTATTCGATATGAACGCGACCTCGACTAACACTGACGGCATTCTCACGTGGTTCAGGACGCGGAAACCGGCCTGATTGATGCCGCGAGAGCGAATATTGAGATTCTTCTTCATTTCATCTTGAACGACCTCGGCCAGTTGTTGCGACTGCGACAGGTACTCGGTCTGGAGCAAGTCCATGATGATGAAGTCGAGTTCTTCCTTGCCCTTGCGGGGTGTATCGGGCAACTGGATATCAAAGTCGGAATTCTCCAGCAGTTCGGTGATGCGGGCTTCGTCGCTCTTTGCGGCGGCAAGAAAATATGTCTCGGAGCCGGAAGCGTTTTTCTCTTCGGAGGAATTTGCGTGGATCGAGACGAACAGATCGCCATTGGCATCATTGGCCATTTTGGCGCGATCTTCCAGGCCGACAGTGACGTCATCGCGGCGAGTGAGAACAGGTTTGATCTTTTTGCCGTTGAGTAGAAGCTTCTCAAGTCGCAGGGCGATATCCAGAGTTACCTCTTTTTCACGCAGGCCGTTGCGACCGATTGCGCCATCGTGCTCACCGCCGTGGCCAGCGTCGATGACAATAATGTCAATTGGATTGAAGTTGTCGTGACGGGCGACAATGGCAGTATCGGAGTCAGAATTCAGAAAATTGGAGTTTTCGAGAGAAATCTGGATTCGATGCGGGTCGGAAGCATAGTTGGTGTGGAAACGGGTCACAGTCTGGCGCATCTGGATCGAGACCTGGGCCGTATTGTCGAATTGAAAAGCCCTACTGGCGATGATTTTTTCCGAACGCCGGTCGATTCCGAAATCAAGGGCATTGACCAGACCGCCGGGGATGGTCACATTGATCCAATTCCCTTCGCTGACGAAAACTTCAAAATCGAGCTTCCGCGTCAGCATGATTTCGAGCAAGTCGCCATTAACCTTCTCCTGGATACTGGCGCCGACGACATTGTAACCTTTGCCGCTGGCGGTCAGCGCGCCGCGCTTTTTATCAAAGACAATTACGCGTTCCAGAACATCCGAGAGCAAATATGAGAGCTGATTAACAGGCAGGTAAAGGTCATCCACATAGAACACCGGTGGATGAACGAGATTGTAAGGATGACCATCGACGGTGCAGAAGATATTGCCCATCGTGAATTCAACGGCGCGGCCCGAAAGAGTGGCAGTGAAGCGCGACGATTTGTCATCCCAACGACCGCGCGCCTGTAGAGCACCAAAAAGGTCGGTAGCCGAGACATAGTCGACCTGCTCCATTGACATCTTGCGTATCGGGGATTGTTTACCCAGTCCGCTTAAATAGACTGTATTTTCAGCCGCCGAGGCAAACGCGGTCAAGGCTACCAAGAAGATCAGGACAAGTTTCATATCCGCTGTTATACCAGACCCTTAACGGCCATGTTCCTTCATTTTACGGTCGATTTCGCGGCGGGCATCACGGTCGGCAATCGAGGTACGCTTGTCGTGAAGTTTTTTGCCGCGGACGAGGGCCAGCTCAATTTTGGCAACCTTGTTTCTGAAGTAAATTCGCAGCGGCACCAAGCTTAATCCACGTTCGACCGCGCGTACGTAAAGTTTGCGCAGTTCTTGCTTGTGCATTAGCAGCTTGCGTTTGCGAACCGGTTCATGATTGTGGACGTTGCCATGTTCGTAGGGTGTGATGTTCATGCTGTGGATCCAGAGTTCGCCGTTGTCGATAGTGGCGTAGCTGTCGGCGAATTGGACTTTGTTAGCCCGCAGCGATTTGACCTCGGTCCCGGCCAATACGATACCGACCTCGAAAGTGTCGAGGATTTCGTACTCATGCCGGGCTTTACGGTTTTGAGCGATATTCTTGATGCTGGCATCATCCATGACGCAGATGATACGATTCAACGCGCTAAACCGCAATGAGTTTTGGGGAAAGCCGGGGGATTAACTTTACCTTGACCAGATAGCGCGATAGCTATATCGTTCACCGATTTGACAAGTCAACGTAATGCTGCGTCTTAGGAGAGAGATGAACATTTGCACCCGAATACTGCTGGTCTGCTGGCTGACTTTCTGTTTTACATCTCTGGCGGTCGGGGCGACGCTTTCCGGGTTTGTCTACGACCGTGCCACCGACAAGCCACTGGCCGGCGCTTCGGTTACTCTCGTTGAGTCCAGACAGTCGACGATTTCTGATTCCACTGGATACTTCCAGTTTATGAACCTTGAAGGCGGGCTTTACGATATCGAAGTTTCATTGGCTGATTACCATACCGGGAATTTGCGCCGAGTGCGATTGGGGTCGCGACAGGATGCGGAAGTTGAGATCCGGATCAAGCCGATTACTGCAGAGGAGCGGGCGAAGAATCCGAATCCGGTATTTCGACTGGGCAGGATTAAGGGAACTGTGACCCGAGCCGGCACGAATGAGACTTTGCCGGGAGCAGTGATTAGGGTTCAGGAACTCGCGCAGGGTGCGCAAAGCGATGTCAACGGGCAGTATGTCATCGATAAGATTAAGCCGGGGCGGTACACAATTGATGCGGTGATTATTGGATTCAAGCAGGTCAGGAACTATGCGATAGAAGTTTATGCGGGAGAAGATTCCCCGCTCGACTTTGCGATGGAGGAGACGGTTCTGCCGCTTGGAAGCGAGGTCATTGTTTATGGCGAGCGGCCGATGATGGATCCGACTGTGCCGGCAGCAATACGGACAATCCAACCGAAGGAAATTGCACACGGAGCAGTCCGCGACTTGGGCGAGATACTTAAAGAACTTCCCGGAGTGGTTGAGATTGACAAGGAACTTCATATCCGGGGTGGACGGACCTACGAAACACAGTACATGATCGACGGAGTATCGGTCAGCGATCCGCTGATTCGAAGGGGCTATGGTCTTTCGCTGAACGCGAATTCGATTAAGGAATTGAATCTTTATTCCGGAGGGGCGAATGCGGAGTTTTCGCAAGCGACTTCGGGGATTGTCGAAGTGACAACAAAAGAAGGATCGGAAAAGCTTTCCGGGACGGTCAACTATCGTAATGACCACTTCATGGGCAAATCAGGATTCAACACGGATCTGGTCGAAGGCAGTTTTTCGGGACCGGAGCCGTTGAGTTCGCAGTTGTTGAAATCAGCAGGATTGCCGGGGCGGACGTTTTTCTTCTGGTCGGGGAATTTTTCGCTGAGTGATACGTATCTGCCATACTCGAGCAATCTGTATTCTTCGACACTGGGCGGGACTTCGTTTGCTCCGCGGGCGGACAATCAATATTCGACGTTGATGAAACTGACATGGAAGATTTCGCCATTGGTGAAGCTGTCGCTGTCGCACTCGGCGGCGGCGAATATAAATCAAGACCGCAGTATCATCGAGACGCGCATTCGAACGATTGACTACTCGTATGGTTATGCGTTTGACTATGGCGAGAATCTTGACAATTACAACACCTTCACGCAGAAGTCGAATCAGCAGGTGATCAGCCTCGACTACCGGCTCTCACTGGCAAAGCAACTGCGGCTGATAGCTTCACGATTCTTCACGACCTTGCGTTCTGATGTTCGCGGAAAACGCTGGACGGATTATGTTCAGCCGAGCGACAATTGGCCGGATACGATTATCGCATCGCCGGACAGCTCGGTGTATACGGTAATCAAAGGCGATGGATTTTGGGATGTCGGAGATGGCGATACATGGTACGACCACTACATCGAGAATTACGGATTCAAGACGACATACGAAACGGAGATTGAGTCCAACTACAAGGTCAAGGTCGGAATCGAGAGCGAGCATCAGACAGTCCAAGTGCTTGATATCTACAAGCCGTGGCTCGGCGATTCCGGATTTGGGCTGAATTACGATGCCTACCGTGCGAAACCATCGACATATGGGGCGTTCGTTCAGAACAACTTGAATTTGCAGGGCATGGTTTTTGATTTTGGATTCCGCTACGATTTGTGGTTTGTCGGCAAGTATGCCGAAGATGCGCTGGCGAATGACAGCATCTCGGTGTTGAGCGAAGTTTTGCGGCAGCAGTTTAACGAACAGACCAGCGAAGTTCTCGGCAGGCGGGCCCGCGGGACATTTTCGCCGCGATTTGGAATCGCCAACTTGTTAAGCCGGAATCTGACGCTGTTTGGATCGTATTCGCGATTTGCCAGAAAGCCGGCGCCGCAGTACCTGTATGCCAAGCTGTACACGCCTTCACAGGCGAGCTATCAACTCTACGGCAATCCTGCATTGGATTACGAGAAGGTCACGAATATCGAAGTCGGATTGAAGTATCTTCCCAATGACAAGAGCGCCATCGGAATTTCCGGATACATCAAGTATATCGGCGACTACATTGCTGCGACGGCGGTGGCGCCTGATCCAAGATTCCCGGATGAGACATATTTCCTGTATTTCAATCTTGATTATGCGACGAGCCAGGGTGTGGAGTTGGAGTATCTCCACGAATACACAGATATATTCAGTCTGTCCGCTAATTGCGCTTTCAGTAAAGCGCGGGGAGAACGCTCGCTGCCGGCGGATATTCTGCGCGGGCTTCAAGCCAGATCAGAAGGAGAGATTTACAACGACGTGGCCTTTGATTGGGATAAGCCGTGGCAGTTCGTACTGAAGGCAAATTTCAATGTGCCGGCCGATAAGAAGCCGCAGTTTCTGGGGATGAATTTACCGAGCGACTGGAATCTGAATATCAAAGCGTGGGGACAGGCCGGAAAGCGATACACACCGTACCGCCAGACGACTGATGAATTCGGATTCATTAAGTATGTTCCGGATGGCGAAACTAATTCGAAGATCGGACCGTGGTGGAATTCCCTCGATCTGTCATTCCAAAAGTACTTCCGCTCGGGAAAGTACACGATTACGTTTTATCTCGAGGGAACGAATATTCTTGACCACAAAAATGTGACACTGATCAACCCTCTCACGGGCGAAGAATACCGTGAAGGCGATACGATACCCACCGGCGGAAATCTGTTTGAGTTGCCACCTCTGTCATACGAACTGCCGCTGTGGAATAATCCGACGAAGTACCTGGCGCCACGGCAGATCAAGTTCGGATTGGGGGTGAGTTTCTGATGAAGCAGAGAGTCGTATGTGGTGTTGCGCTGATTGTGACAATAATCGCGATGATGGTTGGTTGTGCCGACAAGACGCCATTGCCGTCTGATTTGCCGGCTCCGGTGTATGGCGGAATCGATACGAACTATGTGGTAGTCAATCCGGTTTGGACCGAAGTCAACGGGCGGACACTAAACCGACCAAATGATGTGTATGTCGGGTATGATCAACAGATTTATATCTGTGATACAGGTAACGACCGCGTTCTGAAACTTGATGTCGACGGAAGTTTCCTGGAAGAGTATCCGGTGGTGCATCCTGTGGCGGTTTCGCAGGATCGCGGCTTGGACTTGTTGGTTGTGTGCGGTGACTATTCACGCACAGAGCAGGTAGATGGCAGAGACACTGTGATTTGGTACGGCGATTCAGTGTTTCGCAAGCGTTTCCGCGGAAACGCGCCGTTCGAGCGGGTATTCCAGGCGCAATTTCCGTATGCGATTGTCAACGGAAGAGAAGTACATGCAGAGTATTGGTCGGTTGCAGCCTCGAACACGCCACTCAAGAATTATTATCTGACTGATTTCTGGGTTGGGCGTGTGCTCGGATTCAATGCGTTTGACTTTCCGACCCAAGAATTCTTAAGTGAAGGAGTCGGACTGGGATTGACAAGATACCCTTCGGATCTGTACACATATCAGATCGGTGGGCAGGACTACATTGCAATGGCGCAAGCGGCCGGCAATATTGCTGTGCAGATATTTAGTCTGCCGAACTGGATCTCGCCGTATATGGAAGGCGACACATTGCCGCCGATGATAACGTTCCAAGCGCGGGCTTACAAGGATATCGCGGTGGACGATCAGTCGAATTTCTACTTATTGCTGGATGCGCCCGATCCACTGTTGCAGGGGGATTACTATTTCTATAAGTTTGACCGGCGCGGCGAGACTCTGTTGGCGTTTGGAGAATTGGGTTCCGGAGAACGGCAATTCAACAGCCCGCAGGGCATCTGCCATTTCGAGGGAATTCTCTATATAGCGGACGCCGGCAATAATCGCATAATCCGGTATCAATTGACGACCGAGGCGCGGCAGTAATGGCCGGTCCAATTTTCGCTTGCATTTAGGTTGACAGAATCTATATTGGCAATCCCAAGCCAATGCCGAAGTGGTGGAATTGGTAGACGCGCTGCGTTCAGGGCGCAGTATCCGCAAGGATGTGGGGGTTCGAGTCCCCCCTTCGGCAAATTAGTTTTCCCCACCAATATTTGTTGACCAATCGACAGATTTTGAATTGACGGCTTTGTCTTTCAAATCGTTGCGTTAGCTGGCAACTCGAAATTACTTGTCAATGCCTACGCCGACTTCAAAAGGATCCGCCTTGGTTGAGTCAGACTTGGGACTGATCCAGAGCAAGCCGTTCTTGACCCGTGTATCCGAGTAAGTGTCGTTGCCGCCACCATCAACGAAGATGCCAAAGGTGTGCAAATAGGCGCGTGCACCCTGGGTGAGTCCTCTGGCGCCGCCGAGATTGAATCCGCCGCTGGAGTTGTAGGCGTCGTCGCCGCTCCAGTCGTGGAATATGCCGATCCCTTGGAAATTGCCGCCTCCCAGCGAGAGGCCCGGTGCAAAGTAAGTGTCATTACCGGCACGTTCATTGAAATAACCGATATTGAAATCATGTCCCGAGCCGATTGACATATTCATTGTCGCGTTGTAGATGTCATTGCCGGCGAAGTCATCAAGGTAACCAATGGCAAAGTGTGCTCCCGATCCAATGGTGTACCAGACGCTGTGGTAATTGTCGTCGCCGGCTCCATCGAGGAGCATACCCAAGGCAAACCAGTAGCCACATCCTTGTGCAAATAGCCCGGCTGAATACTTGTCATCACCGGAAATATCGCACAAGATACCAACTCCACCAGCCCAGCTGTGACCGTCCAGATAATCTGCTCGCTTCCCAAAACCAACTCCCTGTGCGAGCGAGGAGTTGTGCTCCTGTGTTTGTTGGCCGGGACTGAAGAGAATGCTGTCTTCGGCGACATAGGCGTCATCGCCGGAATAGTTGATACAGAGTCCGCAGCCCTTGGTGTAGCCATAACCTTGAGAGTTTGACCAGCAGTAGAGGGAGTCATTACCGGTGCTGTCGCTCAAAACGCCGATGCCAAAGGCCGCACTGCCCTGGGCGTAGGATTTGGCGAGGTATTTGTCTCGACCATTGTTGTCGATGACGGCACCAACACCGAAGATGCCGCAGCCCTGCGCGACATTTTTGGCTTCGTAGAGGTCGTTTCCGGATTTGTCGATCACGACCGCCATTCCCAGAATGGCACCGCCGATTCCGGGCGAGGTCGAATCCGCGGAGATGTAACTGTCATTGCCTGCAACGTCGATAATGGCGCAGAGCGGGTAAGCAGTGGGGTATCCGGAGATGCGGTAGCTGTCATCACCCCCAGGATCGAGAATTAACAGCGGTGGTGCCGCGAATGAATACTCATCCTTGCCCGTCGTGCCGACTACGATTAGACCACGCGGCGATTTGATCTCCAAACGGGAAACAGGGAAGGCGCAAAACTCAAGGGAGTCGGCCGTCCTCTTGAGTGCTTCGGCGATGTCTTCGGCGCCTCCGACCATGCGATTAAAGTCGATGGTAGTCGCAAACTCCTCGACCATGTCGTTGTGTCGTTGGCTGTCGGCGACGAAGTAGTCATAAATCTGGCGGCGGGAATCATTGATGTCCATTCTTTCGAATGCTTTCGTAAATATCGCCTCATCGTCGTCAAGCAGGGCGTAGATGAGATCAATCTTGGCGCGCAGAGTGGCATACTGCGATTCGTCCAGCAGATTATTCATTGCCGTGAAGGAAGTCTGCGGCAGGGAATCTAGGAGTTTCTTATATGATTCGAGAGGATCGCCGATGAGCCCACGGCGCACCGGGCAGTCGATCTTGCGTCCGGCGTTGGCGATGAGGGCAGTAATGTTGCCGCAGTCCGTCGTGAACGATTCGAGGTTCATTTGCCCGTATTTGGGCAGTTTGAGTGGATTCTGGTGGAACATCGTGAAATACGTGAGGCGCCAGGTATCCCCGCCCCAGGTTGCCATTTCGTCCTGATCGAAACGGATGTCTTCGCTGGTCATGCCGACCTGCGCCATAGCGGAATCAAATAGGCGGAAGTCCTGCGCATTCAATAGCGTGGGCATCGCGAGAAGTACAGCAATTGCTATCAAGCGTTTCATAGTTATCTCCAATTCAGTGTGATCCGGAATATAGATGCGAGCAGCAGAATGACAAACCATAATCTGTTGGGTCTTTGGGCGTCTTTTGTCGAGCGGGCGACGCACCCGGTTCAAACTGCTTGATTATGTGTGTTTTTGCAGTGATTGTGGATGAACTGGTTGCTTTTCCGACAAAAAGACTATTATATTATCCGAGATGTTAGGAACTGGAGGTTTATACGAGCACGCATCTTGAAGTTAAAGGGCAGAAGCTTACCTTAAACGAAGAAGGATTTCTCACCGACCCTTCCGCGTGGGACAAAGAGGTCGCCAGCGCATTGGCAATGACTCAGGAAGGGCTTGAGGAATTGACAACCGAACATTGGGCCGTGATCGAGTTTATCCGGGCTCATTTTCTCGAAAGCAACATGGCGCCGATGGTTCGCGCTATTTGCAAGCACACGGGTTTACCGCTTAAGCGCATATACGAGCTTTTCCCATCCGGTCCTGCCAAGGGAGCCTGCAAACTCGCGGGACTACCAAAACCCGATGGTTGTGTGTAGGTAACAGCTTGATTCCAATCTGGCTCATAGTGCTGGTAATCGCCGCCGCATTGTTTGCAGTGCTCGGTCTAATCTTCACGATTGTGTCGAGCACGAAGTTCGGACGTCGAAGCGAATTGGCACCTTCCAACGGTAGCCAATGGCGGGGCACGCAATACGCGCTGTTTGCAGGAATGATGCCGTGGGCAAAGGAGAGCGCCAGACAACATCTGCTGACATACTTCACGGGCATTATCTACCACCTGGGCATCGCGTGTGGATTTGTCGTATTGGTCGCCGCCACGCTTTCGTGGCAGTTTACAGATACACTAAAGGTCACGCTTTTGATATTGACATTGCTTGGAGCCGTGGCCGGTATCGGCCTACTCGTGAAGCGGGCGGTCACGTCATCGCTTCGCGCCATCAGTACACCGGATGATGTTATTTCGAACGGCCTGGTGACGATTTTCCTGATTGCAGCGGCAACTACCTTGTGGGTTCCGATGGCCACGTATGCATTTTTGATAATCACGATTTTGTTGCTGGTTTACATTCCGTTGGGCAAGATCAGGCACTGCTTTCTGTTCTTTTGCAGCCGCATCACGTTTGGAAGATTTTTCGGACGTCGCGGGGTACTACCGCGTCAGACACTCAACGCAAAGGATTTGAATGTCGGCTGATGATGAAAAAGTACGCCTGACTTGCGCCAGACCGGCGTCAAGCTCCGATCTGGAGTGTATGCTCACGGCTTTGGCGGAGACAATTGATGCGGATCTCGCTACCCAAATGCAGACCTGTGTCCATTGCGGACTCTGCGCAGAAACCTGTCATTACTTTGTGACGACCGGTGGAGCAAAAGACATCCCCGCCTATAAGGCAAGTTTGGTTACATCTGTATTTGCGCGCTATCACACTTTGTCGGGCAGGTATTTGCCATTTCTGAACAAGGCGAAAGCGCTTGATGCCGAGCTTGTTCGCGAATGGATCGATGCGCTTTATGGACGATGTTCGCTTTGCGGCAGGTGCACGATCAACTGCACGATGGGTATTAGTCTTGAGCGGATCATTCGTGCCGGAAGGTCTGCCATCGCATCAGTCGGTATGGTACCAAGCGAACTGCAATCGACAGTTGATAAAGCTGTCAACACCGGCAACAACATGGGTATTACCGAGGAAGAGTGGCTGGAGACGATCGATTGGCTTCAGGATGAGCTTCGCGGTGAGACTGGTGATAACGCAGCTGAAATGCCGATTGATCGAGAGCAGGTAGACATTCTCTATGCGATTAATCCGCGCGAGGCGAAGTTTTACCCGCTCTCTCTCTTAGCGGCGGGCAAGGTGTTTTATGCAGCGAAGGCAAGTTGGACATTTGCTTCCGACGCCTACGACGTCACCAATTATGCACTCTTCAGCGGAGATGATGAGGCTGGCGCATTGATTGCGCGGCGGCTGCAAGAGACTGCAAGACGACTTGGCGCGAAGCGGATAATCTTGGGTGAATGCGGCCATGGCTTCAATGCCAATCGATGGGAGGGTGTGGAGTGGCGGCAGGGCGAAGACGACTTGCCAATGACCAGCATCCTTGAACTGATGGAGGGGTATCTCAAGGAAGGCAGAATCAAGGTCGACCCGGCAAAGAATCGTAATCGATGTACTCTTCACGATCCCTGCAATCTCGTCAGGCTCGGCGGTGTCAGCGAGCCGCAGCGTTACCTGCTAAGAGAAACAGTATCAGATTTTGTTGAGATGTCGCCGAATCGCGAGAACAATTTCTGCTGTGGCGGCGGCGGAGGACAGCTTTCGATGACTCGATTCGCTGATCGGCGGATTGAGGCGGGCAAAGTGAAAGCGGATCAGATACGGACGACCGGGGCGCAAGTGGTTGTCACTCCGTGCCACAATTGTATCGATCAACTCTCGGAATTAAATAAACACTATAAGTTGAATACAGAAGTCAAAACGGTCACCGAAATTGTTGCGGACGCGATTGTGCTCTTGCCGGTGAACCCGACTACCGCTGCTTCGCCAAAGCCATAGTCTCACTTAGAACGGCTATCTCCGTAACAGCAGCTACGGCCTTCAGGATGTCGTCCTCGGTCGTGAACGGGCCAATGCCAAAGCGCACTGTGCCGTGGATCTTGTCGGTGCCGAGTTGTTCATGTACGAGCGGGGCGCAGTGAAGTCCGGTGCGCGAGGCGATATCGTGATCGACGTCAAGCATCGTGCCGACTTCGGCAGCTTCAATTCCCTCGATATTAAACGCCAAGACGCCGATGTGGTCGGTCAAGTCCTCCTGACAATATAGGATAACATGCTCGATCTGACTAAGACCGTTGCGGAGCAACTTAAGCAGCCGCATCTCCCGACGCTCGATGGTTTCCATGCCCTGCTCCTGAAGCCACTTTACGCCCGCGTTCAAACCGGCAATACCCGGAAGGTTCGGAGTCCCATATTCGAGGCGGTAGGGGTACTCGTCAAGGTGCGCACGATGGGCAGAGCGGACTCCGGTACCGCCGGCGCGCGTGTGGCGAATCTCAACGCCTTCGCGTACGTAAAGACCGCCGATTCCCATCGGGCCCATTAGCGACTTGTGGCCGGTAAACGCGATGATGTCAAGATTCATTGCCTGCAGGTCGACTGGTATCTTGCCGGCGGATTGTGATGCGTCGACGAGCAACAGGATGCCGCGTTCACGGCAGAGTTTACCGATTGCGGAGATATCCTGCACGGTGCCGATGACGTTGGAGCCATGATTGATGGCGACCAGACGGGTGTTCTTCTTGAATCGGCGGGCGATGTCATCAGGTGAGACAAAACCCTTTTGATCGAAGGGCAAATGGTCGACCTCGACCTGATTGTCGCGCGAAAGATGAAAGAGCGGGCGAAGTACCGAGTTGTGCTCGAGATTGGTCGTAATGGCGTGATCGCCGGGTTGAAGCGTGCCGTGGATGGCGAGATTCAGCGCATCGGTGGCATTGTAGGCGAAGATGAGCCGATTGGGATCAGTGCCATTGAAGAAGGTAGTCAGATGCTTGCGGGTTTCTTCGACCATCGAGCCGGCAACCAGGCACATGTCATAACCGGAGCGGCCGGGATTGACACCATAGTTGCGGTAGAAGGTGTCCATTTGTTGGTAGACCATTTCGGGTTTGGGAAATGTTGTCGCACCATTATCAAGATAGATCATTCGCTATATCCTGTCGCCCTAACGTGGACTTGCTTCACGGGCAGTATAATGTAAATGGTTTAATAAGTCAACTATTGAGAAGGGTGTGGGAAAGCCCTTTTTCTCTGGTTATGAATGATATATTTGTCCGCAGAGTGCATTGCGGCGGATGGAATCAAAAGGCGGACCCGAAAATTCAGCAGGCGGATTTCGTCAGAAATTGCATCGATTCCAAAATCAGATTATTTCATTACCACTATCTGTTTCGTTTCTGTGATCGAGCCTGATTCGAATCTATAATAATAAATGCCGCTTTTGAGTGAAGCACCATCATCATCCTTGGTATTCCAGTAAATGCTCCATCGACCAGCGGGAATGATGCCGTTGAGAAGAACGCGGGCCAGATTGTGGTCGACGTCCAGGATATCGAGTTTGACGCTCCGGCGCTGTGGCATTTCGAAAGAAATGCTATAAGTCGGTCCAAAAGGTTTGCTTAGGAGAGTGACGTTTAGGTCAGTGTTATCAGGCCAGAGCAGGAGATGGTCGAGCGGATCCGGCGAATGTCCGGTTGCGGAATCGACGGAAGTCAAAGTTCTTCCGGAACTGACGAGTGTAAACTGCGAATCACCAAGCGGGCCCTGATCAGAATTTTCAACTTGCAGAGCGACGTCGCCGACTTTGAGGAAGGCGCCGTCAAGAGTGTAGGCATTCTGACTCGGCGCTACCCAACTAACGTAGAGTCCTCGATCCTGGGTGGTCATCTCGAAGCGTAACGCCTCGCTTTCGCTAAACAAGTCGGCGCAAGGTACGAAAAAGGCGGGGGCCAAGCTGCTTTCATTAACTTTGAAATGAAGGTCAAATCGCGAAATCGGATTTGCCAGTATCAAGTAAACTGGAAGGAGCATGACGTCGCCGGAATGCAGACGCGCGCTGTCGAGGCCGTCAGCAAATACAACGATTCCGCCACAGAACCTGCTCGGATCCTGGGCGACGGCGGGTTGTGCGGCGGTCACAAAGGAGATCGCGAGAATCACTATGAAGACGAGTTTTTTCATCGGAGCAATACCAACTTTCTGACGGCATGGTCGGATCCAATGGTTATGCGGGCAAAGTAGACGCCGGAGGCGGCGGATTGGCCGGAATCGTTTTTGCCGTCCCAGGGGAATTGGTGGACGCCGCGAGTTACGAAGTCATCAACGGTGGTGCGGACGCGACGTCCGAGGATGTCGTAGATGACGATGGACAGATGATCGGAGGATGGTATGTCGAGTTCGATAGTGGTGCCGGAGTTGAAGGGGTTGGGGAAAGTTCGTGCCACAGGGAACGCGCGTTCGGCGTAGATCGAGACGGAGTCGTCATCAACACCAACGCAGGCAATAAGTCCGCATTGTGTGCCAAACCACCCTTCAAAACAGCGCGGTGTGTACCGATCACGTCCGTGCGGCACAAATTCTGTGCTTCCGACGAATGGGAGCCAGCAGGTGTCTATCTCAAGATCTTCAGGGCAGCCAAAGCTGGAAGTGAAGTATAGCGTTGCAAAGACCTCGATGCGGTTCAGGGGCAGCAAAGGAGTTTCCGGCGACCCGATCCAAAATAGGGCAAAGCCGCGTTGGTCAGGTTTGGCGGTTGCGATGAACGATGAAGATGGAACATCGTTGAACACTTGACCGGCCTCGGCAAATAGAAATTCGACACCGCTACCTGTGTAGCAGATGGAAAGCACGACTCCTTCCAAGGAATCGTCGCTAAAAATGTAGAGAGGAAATGAGAAGGTGTCCAAAGTTTGGTGATCATAGAAGTACACTTCGTGACAACCGTGTCTTATGGTATCAGGCACACCTATATCTTGAGCTAGTGACGTAGACACAAACGTAGATAGAATGAAACCAATTGCTACTAAACCCCTTATCAACATAACAGCCTCCCGCGATCAAGTAAAATCGCTCGCAAAATCCACCCCCGAGTCAATGTTCCAATACAATTTATCGACGGGACTCGTTTTTTAGCAACTGTTTTCTTGGGGTTTTGAGTTATGTTGATCCGCGAGGTTAAGGATGCACGAGCTGTCGATTGCGGATAATATCATCAATGCGGTCAAGGACTCCGCACAGTCCAGAGGGATGCTGACAGTAAGCAAGATCGGTGTGCGCATCGGGTCTTTGAGCAGTGTCGATCCGGATGCGCTGACTTTCGGGTTTGATGTGCTTAAGCGCGATCAGGGAATGATGGATTGCGAATTGGCAATTGAGTTTGTCAAGACATCGGCGCGGTGCAACAAGTGCTCGCATGAATTCGAAGTCGAAGATTTCGTGTTTGTTTGCCCGCGGTGTGCAAGTTCACAGTGCGATTTGGTGAGTGGACAGGAGTTGGAGATTGCGTATTATGAGGGGGAGTGAGGACAGGGTTCGAATACAACCCCCTAACCCCCTTTGTTAAGGGGGAATAACACACCCCGCCTCGACCGCCCTCGTGCCTCGGTCGTTCGAGGCACCCCTCTCGAGAGGGGAACCAAACGGGGTACTGACCGGGCGGATGGGTTACAGAATAGACCGGGGGGATATCTGACAGAATAGACCAAGTGATAGGTTACTGGAGCGACGTAGAGGTGTTATGACGGAGAGAGTTTCGATAGAGAAGAAGGTGTTGTCGGAGAATGATCAACTTGCGGCGGCGATACGTGCGGATTTGGCGAAGCGCAAGATTTTTGCGATTAATTTGGTAAGCTCGCCGGGGTCGGGAAAGACCAGCTTGATCGAAAAGACAATTGGTGCCCTTGGAAAAGAGATGAAGATTGCGGTAGTCGCCGGTGATGTGCAAACCGAGAATGATGCCAACCGGATTATCAAGGCGGGCGGAAAGCTGGTGCGTCCGATTGTGACGGGCGGGGCGTGCCACCTTGATGCAAAAATGGTAGGCAAGGCACTTGAACAGATCGAAATGGACAATGTCGACTTACTGATCATCGAGAATGTCGGAAATCTGGTTTGCCCGGCAAGCTACGATTTGGGCGAGGCAATGAAAGTCGTCATCATGAGTACGACCGAAGGGGATGACAAACCGTTGAAGTATCCGGCAATGTACCGCCGCTCCAGCGTGGCAGTAATCAACAAGATTGATTTGTTGGGGACATCAGATTTCGACTTGACTGCTGCACGGAGCAACGCAAGTAAGATCAACGGCAATCTGAAATTCTTTGAGATGTCGACTCGCTCGGGCACCGGACTTGAGGCGTGGTATGGCTGGCTTCGGGAATCAGTTTCCAACCTTAAGAAATAGCTCAAAGCGTTGCGAAGTCCTTTGTAACCTGCTATATATCAACGGCCGATAAGAAGAATAGCGGACTCGCGCCTGCAGTGGGCGGCCGTTCTTGCGTGTACCTTAAGTTAAGGAAGACTTAGGACTGTGTATCAACGGATTGTTGAAAGTTTACTTTACCCCGTGCTCGTTAAAAAGCAGGGCAGCAAAGAGTTAGCTATACTCGCCGAGTTGCAGCGCTGCGAAAAAATGAGTTCTGACGAGTTGCAGGCGATCCGGCTGGAGCGGTTGCGGGATATCCTACAACATGCCGACGAGTTCGTGCCTTTCTATCGCGAAAGATTCGCGGCCGCAGGATTCAATCCGGCGACCGTGACCGACTTTTCCGACCTACAGAAGATCCCCGTACTGGCCAAGAAAGATATTCAGGAAAATCGCGACTCGCTGATTTCGACGGCATTCAAGCGACAGGATTTAATTGCGAACCGAACGGGTGGATCGACGGGGTCGCCGCTGCAGTTTTTTCATGACAAGCAGCGTTGGGATGTGAGGCAGGCGGCGACGATCCGACACAATTTATGGGCCGGACACAAGATCGGGCAGAAAGTGGCGGTACTGTGGGGGCATCAATCTGATCTCGCGGGGTTCAAATCGCTGAAAGCAAAATTGCGGAATATTTTCATCGACCGTTTGCTGATTTGCGACAGTTCGAGTTTTTCCGAAGCATCGTTGCGGCAATTCGCGCTCGACTACCAGCGTTTTCAGCCGGAGGGAATACTCGCCTATGCCAACTCGCTGGCGTTAGTTGTCGATTTCATGAAGGCGAACAACATTGAATTGCCTCCGCCGGTTTCGATCATTACTTCGGCTGAAGTACTTACTGAAGAAAATCGCGAGAAGATTGAAAATTACTTTGGCGTCAAAGTATTTGATCGATACGGATCAAGAGAGACCTCGGTGATTGCGTCCGAGTGTTCGGCCCATGATGGCATGCATATCGGAGCGGAGTATCTGCACTTGGAATTTGTCGACGGCAGTCGCGCAGTTTCACCGGGTGAGTCAGGCGACATTCTTGTGACAGTATTGGGCAATCACGCATTTCCGTTTATTCGCTACAGCATTGGCGACGTCGGTGCCGCTTCTCCGCAGTCAACATGCAGCTGCGGGGTCACCTTGCCAAAGATGCAAATGGTGGCAGGACGCACAACGGACTTTCTACTTGCACCAGACGGCAGGAAAGTCTCTGGCGCGGCGTTGACGATATACTTAGCGGCGAAGGTCCCCGGGGTACGGCAGGCACAGATTATTCAGCGTGAGCGAGAGCGGCTGATATTCAAGCTGGTGACCGACTCGCAATTTGATGCCAATTCGAAAGCGATGATCGAAGAGAGAGTAAGACATTTCTTCGGTGCAACAATGGGCGTCGACTACAGTCTGGTTAATGAGATTCCCAAAGAAGCATCCGGCAAGTATCGCTTCTCCATTTGCGAACTCACCGTGGAGGGCAGGTAGCAGTGGGACTGACGGAACGGCTGATACGGCATTTCGGACATCCGTTATTACTGGCATATCGAGGCGAGTCGGCGATACTATCCAATTTTCGGAAGTTCCGGCTGATGTGGTGGGCCTCACGAGAGCTGCTTGAAGCACATCAGTTGTCTCGATTGAAGAAACTGCTGCTTCACGCGGCAAACTCGTCGGAATTCTACAAGAAACGATTTCAGGAAGCGGGCTTCCTGGCGGCGGAGGTAAAGTCTTTGCAGGACATTTCGGCGTTGCCGTTTCTCACGAAGGGCGATCTCAATAGTTCGATGGCAGAGATACTGTCCTCGCGGTACAAAAGAGTCGAACTCATTGAATCTTCCACAGGTGGATCCTCGGGTGTGCCGCTGACGTTTTATCGGGACCGGGAAGTGACAGCGGTGCGGCGTTCGCAGGATTATTTCTTCAATGCGCGATTGGGGATTTATCCTGGAATGAAGAGAGCCTGGGTATGGGGGTCGCCACTGGATACATTCAATCTGGAGAAGTTCAAGGCTCGCGTCGCAAACTTCCTCGGTGATCGGGCCATTTATTTTTACAGTTTCGATGCAACGCAGGAAACTTCAAAGCAGTTTCTCGAAGCGATTAATCTCTTCAAGCCGAAGGCAATTTTTGCTTACCCGAACATGTTGGCGGCGATGGCCGAGCTGGCGCGTGACAGCAACATCAAGGTACGAAAAGTCGGCAACGTCGTAGTGACTGCCGAGCCGTTGTATGATTGGCAGAGAAAGCTGTTTGCAGAAGTTTTCGGAGCGAAGACATATGAGCGTTACGGCTCACGAGAAATCGGGACGGTAGCCTCGGAAGGTTATGATCATGTCGGGATGCATATTTTTGAGCCGACATATTATCTGGAAGTCATCGACGAAAACGGATCGCCGACACAGTACGGGCAAATGGGCGAGTTGGTCGTGACAGATCTCTACAATCGTGCCATGCCGCTAATACGATATCGAACGGGGGATATGGTCCGGATAGAAGAAGCGTCGGTCCGCTCCGGCACCTGCTGGCGGAGGATCACCGCAGTCGGCGGTAGAGTTGTAGATCTGGTGCATCGCTTAGACGGCTCGCGAATTGCGGGAGAGGCGATAATCATGTCGTTGCGAACTGCCGGAGTTAGAAACAAGGTACAGGTTGTTCAGAACTCGCCGCAATTGCTGACTGTCAAACACTTGTATAGCGAAGCTATTCTGCCGGAAGTACAGGCGGCGTTTCAAGAGAAGATTAACGAGATACTTGGCGGGGAAGTAACGATTGAGTACGCGGGTGTGGCGGAACTGCCATACGATAAATCGGGGAAGTACCGGTATGTCACCAGTGAATGCGGGAAGGAAACCGGTGGAGCAGATCGCTAATCGTTTAGCCGGTGTACGAATATTGATTGTGGCGCCTTCGCTGGCGATCATGGGTGGTCAAGCAGTGCAGGCAGATTTGCTGTTGCGCAATTTCCGAGTCGAAGGTGTTGATGTCGGGTTTCAGCCGCATAATCCGGTGCCGTGGTGGCCGCTGAATTACTTAACGAAGATCAAGTATGTAAGAACAGCGATTGTGTCGCTTTTTTATATCGCAGGATTGCTAAGACGAATACCCCAGTATGATGTAATACATATTTTCTCGGCCTCGTATCGTTCGTTCCTTCTTGCGCCGGCGCCGGCGATTTTGATTTCCCGGATGTATGGGAAGAAGTGCATACTGAATTATCGGTCGGGGGAGGCGGATGATCATCTTGCCAGATCGGGCAAGAGGGTATTCCGAATCATTCGGTCGGCAGACAAGATCGTTGTGCCGTCCGGCTATCTTGTCGACGTGTTCGCAAAGCACGGTTTCGCAGCGGAGTACATCTACAATATCGCCGATTGGGAAGCGTTTCAATTCCGCGAACGTACCGCGATAGCACCGAATATTCTGGTTCCGCGAAATCTTGAACCACTCTACGATATTGAGACGGCGATCCGGGCTTTCTGTATTTTTCGCAAGAAGTACAGCGACGCGAAAATTACGATCGTCGGCAGTGGCTCGGACGAGAAGCGTCTCAAGAAAGTGGTTTCTTTGGAAGGGGTCAATAATGTCGTCTTCACGGGGCGAGTCGAGAGAACTGAAATTGCGCGATTGTATGATCAAGCCGATATCTTCCTGAACACTTCGATCATCGATAATATGCCGGTTGCAATTGTTGAAGCCTTTCACTGCGGACTTCCGGTGGTGACGACAAATCCGGGCGGGATACCTTACATCGTCCGTGACCGGGAAAACGGGAGGCTCGTGCCGATGAAAGACATTGAAGCAGTCGCGGAGGCGCTGGAAGAAGTGTACACGGATGCACAACTTCGGAAGAAGATTGTCTCCAGTGCCCTGACTAGTGCGAAGCAGTATACCTGGGACCAAGTGAAGCATCATTGGGTCGACAAGTATCTGGAATTGGCGGGTACGCGTGGGTAAGGCAGCTAAATTGTTGCAGAAACTTGCCACCGGTCAATTCCGGGAACTCGGCTCCCGCGCCCGCGAAGAGCTTATTCGCAGGCAAGAGCGGCGACACTACGAACAAGACGGCGACTATTTTGAACCGCAGTACTGGGTCAAAATATTTAGCCCCGAGTTCCTGAAGGCACGTGTGCAAACGGATGGTTCGACTGATCTGGCTGCGGCGCTGCGAGACAAATCGCCTAAAGTATTCTTTCCGGGCTTCGAGCGCGTGGCTGAATTCGGTGACTTCATTTCGAAGTTCTGCCCGCGAGAGCAGAACCGCATCATAACCGCGGCAAACAATGTACTGAATAACGAGTTCACGATATTCAACAACAGCCGGGTGAGACTTGGAGATCCACCGGTATGGAACGAGGAAGCGCGAACAAAGAAGGTGGCTCCGGACAGGTTTTACGGAGACATCGAATATCTCAATCCTGAAGAGGTGGGCGATTCCAAGATCACGTGGGAGCCATCGCGGCTTCAGTTTGTCTACGACCTCGGGCAGGCCTATGTCTTAACCGGCGACGACAAGTATGCCGCGCATTTCTTTGATTTGCTCAATCACTGGAACAGGCGCAATCGAGATTATCACGGGATCAGCTTCTGTTCGGCACTTGAGTTTGCGTTTAGAGCGAATTCAGTAGTTTGGGGACTGCATTTCTTCCGGAAGTCGGAGGGTTTTGGTCAACAAGCTGCGCGGGATGTGTACAGACTGCTTCATATCTCCGCACGCTTTATGGCGGATCACCTTTCTCGCTATTTTTCTCCGAATACACATTTGCTTGGCGAGGCGTACGGTCTTTATTTGATCGGCCTGCTCTTTCCGGAATTTCGGGAGGCGGAACAGTGGCGTGCGACCGGACATAAGATACTTGCCGATGAGATTCGCCGTCAGATTAATGGCGACGGGATGCATGTCGAGTTGTCGACTTGTTATCACGCCTATGCAGTTGAGTTTATTCTCTCGTTCCTGATTTTAACCGAACAGAGCGAAGGTGGCGCGCCTACGGAGACTCGTCGTGTCCTTCGCAGCATGTCAGAAGTGCTTCATCATCTGCAATTGCCAGATGGTCTTTGGCCGCATATCGGCGACGAAGACGGAGGCAGGTTGTACTTCTTGAGCCGACCATTTTCTCACAACTTCAGCCCGATTCTTGAGGCGACGCAAAGGTATCTGGGAATAGAGACAAGTCAGACTGACCGAAGCCCGGAATCCTTCTGGCTAACCGGCAATCGCGAAATAGAATCTACCGAAAAGGGTCCCGAACGATACGTGTTGACGGTGCTGCAGTCGAGCGGGATCATCGTCTCGCGAAGTCAACAGATGCACAGTGTTTTTCAGGCGGGACCATTTGGTTTTCGAGATTGTCCACATTCACATGCGGACCATCTGCAACTGGACTTGAGCGTCAACGGCGAGTCGCTATTGGTCGATCCCGGTACGCTTTGCTATACGGGAGATCTGCGGCTACGAAACCTGCTAAGGGGCTCCCAGTCGCACAATGGACCGCGGCTGGTTGATCGGGAGTACTACGCGCTGGATGATCCATTTGGCTGGCAGGTCCGGCCAGATTGCCAAGTGGCTGACTGTTTTGCCAGCCGGCACGCGAGTGTTATCACAGGGGAATATCGATTGCGATTTCGCGACGGACTGGAAAGCCGATTCTGCCGGAGGGTGCTTCACCTAAACGATCACGGTTGGATGGTGAACGACCAGGTAGTGACGAATAGACCGCACGCAGTTGCCTGGGATTACGTTACTCCGGGTGTATTGGAGGAACACGAGACTTTTGTTGCGATAGTCGGAAGGTCAAATCACTTGCGAATTCGAGTTCACCCGGCACTTGCGAAAGGTGTTTTCGCAGAGAGTCCGATCTCCAATGATTACGACAGTGCTGGAATTGGCCGGGCGTTGCGGTTTTTGAGTGCTCCGGTGACTGGAACTACGCAGAATTTCACGATTACGGCATTTTCGCATTTGGATCGGTCAATATTCGGCGAGGAGAAGTTTGCAGATTTTGGACGCCTCCAGTTTTCGGATGGCGGATTCGTTGCGTACATTGAGTCGCGAATGGGTCAAGAAACTGATGGTTGGCTCACCGATGCGGCGTTTGGGATAATTTCCTTCTACAAAAGCGGCGGGACTCATGCACTGCTGTGCGGAGTCTCTAAATTGGTTGTCGAGGGCCGGACGATTTTCGAAACAGAGGCTGAACTGCCATTTGCTGACATTCACTTAACAGGTGACCTCGTCAAAACTGCAGTGCCGGCTGGTACGATATTGAAGCCATTGGTTGACCTAAAAATCGACAAGACTGAACTAAAACCACTCTTACCGGTGAACCATGTGCGGAATCTGCGGAATTAGTTACAAGAATCCTGATCGTCCAGTTGAGCGCGAGTTGTTAAGGGCAATGAATGATGTGATTGCCCATCGCGGACCAGATGATGAGGGATATTATCTCCGGCAGAACACCGGGTTTGGCCACCGGCGTTTGTCAATTGTCGACCTTAGCCACGGACACCAGCCGATGGCCAATCCTGACGAATCGATGTGGATAGTCTTTAACGGCGAGATCTACAATCATCTGGAGGTGCGCCGGGAGATGGAGGGGCGCGGTTATTCATACCGAACGCACTGCGACACCGAGTCTATCATCTACTGCATCGACGCACATGGAGCGGCGGGGCTGCACAAATTGCGTGGAATGTTTGCTTTTGCCCTGCACGATCAACGGACGGGAAAGATGTTGATCGCGCGAGATCGGTTAGGCGTCAAGCCACTCTATTACATTGATACGCCGGAGTTCTTTGCTTTTGCATCGGAGATAAAGAGCCTGCTGCAAATTCCGCAAGTCAAACGCATAGTCGACTACAAGGCACTGATGCAGATTCTGGCCTTGAAGTACACCTGCGATGATTCGACGCTATTTGCGGGAATCAGGAAACTGGAGCCGGGGCATTACCTGGAATACGATCGCGGCACGGTGAGTATCGTCCGTTATTGGGACTGTGCCCATATTAAGGTTGATGAGAATATCACAGAAGCGGACGCCGTAAAGCAAATGCGGCAGTTGATGGATACATCGATCAATTTGCGTCTAATGGCAGATGTGCCGTTAGGGATGTTTCTGTCGGGCGGAATCGATTCGACAATTATCAGCGAGCGGATGTCGAAGATGGTAGATCGTAGGATTGCGACATTCTCGGTCGCCTTCGGTGAACGCGAAGCCAATGAATTGCACTATGCGCGAATTGCAGCGAAGCACGCTAACGCCGATCAGCATGAAGTTACCATGACAACGAAGGAATTCTTCCAACTACTGCCGCGAATGATTTATCATGAAGATGAGCCAATTGCGCATCCTTCTTCGGTTGCGCTGTATAAGGTATCTGAATTAGCGGCCAATCACGTGAAAGTTGTGCTTACCGGCGAAGGTGCGGATGAGTTGTTTGGCGGTTACGAACGGTATTATCAGACGCTGGCAAATATCAAAACGGACAGGCTGTTGTTTTCCATTTTGCCGCGGTCTTTGCGAAGCCGTGTTTTTCGTCCGCTCCTTGATGCGTTGCCCTATAAGTTCCCATTTCGCAACAAGGCGGTTCGCACGACAGTCTATCTGGAGCCAGATCTAGAGTCGATCTTTCTGGATAATTACTCGACGTTTTCACGGGCGCAACTTGCCCAACTGCTCACCGGGGATAACTGGCGGGAGTTGGAAGCAGCCAATGTGTACGAAGGGTATTTTGAACACTTCAATCGATCGAACAATTCGACCTTGTTGAGCAAGTTGCTTTACGCAGATATCAAAACTTACTTAGTTGAACTGCTGATGAAGCAGGATCAAATGTCGATGGCGGCTTCGATTGAATCGAGGGTGCCGTTTTTGGATCATCATCTGGTAGAGTTTGCATTTTCATTGCCGGACGAGATGAAGATCAGGGGTTTCGACACGAAGCGAATCCTGCGAGCGGCTTTTGCCGAGGACATTCCGAAGGAAATCCTGACGAGACCAAAAGCCGGATTTCCCGTTCCCATCAAACGCTGGCTTGCCAATGAGTACCATGATGTGGCACGGAGAATCATCCTCGACGATGATTCTTTTTGCGGAGCGAATTTCAATCGTAAATTGATCGCCGCATTATTCGATCTACATCGCGACGGTAAATACAATTACTCCGACCAGATTTGGACGTTGTTGAATCTGGAGCTGTGGCATACGATCTATATCAAGGGGGAGACGTGGGACAAGGTCAAGATCGCGGTATGAAGGTACTGTGGATAAAGTCGGACTTTCCACTACCGGCCGATACCGGAGGTAAGATTCGCACGAGACATATGCTCGTTGAGTTGGCGAAGCAGGCGGAGGTGACATTTCTCTGCTATGTGACGCCCGACCAGGATCAGAGACTTATCGCGGAGATGCGTGGCTACGGGATCGCGGTTGAGGCGGTTGTCAGAGATGAAGAAAACAAGCAAGGGATTGGTTTTCAGCTTCGCGTCTTGTCCAAACTGTTTTCGCCACGGCCATACATTGTTAACAAGTACATTTCTGATGAGATGATCGCACGTGTTCGGGAGCTTTCGACACCGGACCGATGTGATGTCGTAATCTGTGATTTTCTCGAGATGGCCTGGTGCCGCGACTATGTGAGTGGTGTGCCGACAGTTCTGTTTGAACACAATGTCGAGACGATGATTTGGCGGCGGTATCACGAGGTCGAGAGTAACCCAATTAAGAAACTCTATTTCGGATACGAAAAAAAGAGAATGGCAGAGTATGAGGCAACCGCCTGCAGGAAGTTCGATCACGTGCTTACAGTTTCAGAACATGACGGTGAAAAACTGACCCAGGAATTTGGATTGGGGGAATTTACTGTTTTGCCGACAGGTGTTGACATCGAGTATTTCGCACCACGGCAAGGGGAGATCCAAAAGAGGCTGGTCTTCTGCGGCTCGATGGATTGGATGCCTAATATTGACGGATTCTGGTGGTTCTATCGATCAGTCTATCCTCAAGTATGCAAAGGACTTGCGGGCGTGTCGTTTTCGGTGGTCGGGCGCCGGCCCGGTGAAGACATTGTGGCCATAACGAAGTTGGACCAGAGTGTGCTGGTGAGTGGTACTGTTGAGGATGTCAGACCATACGTCGCTTCCGCACAATTATATATCGTACCACTGCGCGTCGGTGGAGGGACCAGGATCAAGATTTACGAGGCAATGGCCATGAAGAAATGCGTGGTTGCAACTTCTGTGGGAGCTGAAGGTTTGCCGGTTGTCGATGGAGAGCACATCGTCATCGCGGACTCTGAAGAGGATTTTGCCGATCGAGTAAAGGAATTGTTGCATGACGCCAACAAACGCAATAGAATTGCTGAATCCGGTTACCGAATGGTGACCGAAAACTACGGCTGGGCCAGAGCTGCCGAGATACTCCATGGTGCTCTGCAGGCTACTTTGACAAGGTCTTGAGGCGGGAATGAAGATTTCAATATTCGGAATGGGATATGTCGGCGCGGTTACGGCGGCTTGTCTGGCAAAAGAGGGACATGAAGTCATTGGCGTTGACATCAGTAAGGACAAAATTGAGCAGGTTGGCGCAGGAAAAAGCCCAATTGTGGAAGCCAAGATCGGTGAGATCCTGGAGGATGTCGTAAAACGGGGCGCTTTAAGAGCGACACTTGATGCCAAGGCAGCAATCAATGACACCGAGGTCTCGATGATCTGTGTTGGGACGCCGTCGCGGGAGAACGGCGATGTCGATCTGACCTACGTGACTCGAGTGACCGAGAAGATCGGGCAGGTGCTGAAGAACAAGAAGGAATTCCATACACTTATATACCGATCGACTATACCTCCGGGGACGACGGAAGATGTCGTGATTCCTATCCTGGAAGAAGCCTCCGGCAAGAAGGTTTACATCGACTTTGACGTTTGCTTCAATCCCGAATTCCTGCGAGAAGCCTCGTCAGTAGACGATTTTTACAATCCTCCGTTTACGGTGGTTGGGGTGCAGTCGGAAGCGGCGGCCGAAGTGGTAAAGAAGATGTTTTCGTTTTTGGACGCTCCGTTTGAAGTAACGACTATCCGTACGGCGGAGTTTGTAAAGTACGTCTGTAATGTCTGGCACGCACTCAAGGTATGTTTCGGGAATGAGATCGGGACGATTGCGCGCAAGATGGGGATCGACGGGTATGAGGTGATGCGGTTGTTTATGATCGACAGCAAACAAAACATCTCACCGATGTACCTCTGGCCGGGATTCTCCTATGGCGGTTCGTGTTTGCCGAAAGATGTGCGCGGTTTGATATACCAGGCGAAGAAGCAGGATTTTGGTGCGGCTTTGCTGACGGCGATTCCTCTCTCAAATGAACAGCAGCTCAATGAAGGATTCAAGCTCATCACTTCCTTCAAGAAGAAGAAGATTGGCTTCCTGGGATTGGCTTTCAAGGGCGGCACTGATGATCTGCGTGAATCCGCATTGGTGCTGTTGGCTGAAAGACTTTTGGGCAAGGGCTATGAGTTGTTGATATATGATCGCAACGTGAACCTCGCCCGCATCTTTGGCTCTAACAAGGCGTACATTGATAAAGAGATCCCGCACATTGAAAAGTTGTTTGCGATTTCGGTGGCCGAAGTCGTACATAGTTCCGAGGTGATTGTCATCGGGAATGACGATCCAGAATATGTTGGGGCGTTGAAGGGGATCAAGGACAGGCAGATAGTTGATCTGGCCAGGATAACCGAAAACCCGTCTGCACAGGGTGCCAATTATCATGGAATTTGCTGGTAGCCGCAATATCGTTGTAACGATTGTGATGCCGGTCCGCAATGAGGGAAGCTTCATTGGGAAAGTGCTGGAAGACCTGCGTTTACAAGATTTTCCACACGAGCAGATGGAAGTAATCGTAGTTGACGGCGACTCGGACGACAACACCGAAGAAATTGCCTCGTCTTTTGAGAGCGCCTTCCCCAATTTCAGCATTGTGGAGAATCCCGGGAAGCTATCTTCACGGGCCCGCAACCTGGGCGCCAAAGCCGCTAAGGGTAAGTACATTGTCTACATCGACGGACATTGTCATCTGCCGTCTTCGAAGCTGATCTCCGACATTGTGGCGTTGTTTGAGAAGTCGGGCGCCGATGCCTTGTGTCGCCCACAGCCGCTGACCCTAAGTCCGCAGACATTATTCCAGCGCGCCGTATCGCTGGCGCGCGCTTCCGGGCTGGGCCACGCGCTTGACTCGACGATTTACACGAACCGGGAGCGGTTTGTAAAGGCGGCATCCTCGGCGGCCAGTTACCGGCGGGAAGTTTTTGAACGAGTGGGATATTTTGACGAGACCTTTGACGCTTGTGAGGATGTTGAATTCAACACTCGGGTAGACAAGGCCGGCCTCAAATCGTTCATTTCACCAAAGCTGACAGTGGAGTATGCCGCGCGCCAGAGTCTGGGGGCACTATTTGTGCAACTCTATCGTTACGGTGTCGGACGTTGGAAGCTGTTCCGCAAACATCCATCGACGCTGGGCTCGGGAACACTGATAACCACGGCTTTTGCAGTTGGAGCGGTTATCTATCCGATACTCTGGCTGATTTCGCACAAGCTGGCGCTCGCGGCAAGTGTCGTCGTATTGCTATACATTGCGGCGGTAATCGGCGCATCGTTTACCATCGCAAAGCGTCCGGCACAACGGATCATGTTTTTCTTCCTACCGATCATTTTCTTTACCATTCACTTTGCTCTTGGTTACGGTTTTCTGGTCGGAATCATACGTCATCGATCGTGATTTGGGACTCGGACGGCACTGATGAAGAAGCTGCGAGTTCTATACGTCATTGGTTCGATGGGGGATGGCCGCGCCGGAACCGAGAAGAATCTGTTAACAATCATCACACACCTCGACAAATCGACCTTTGAACCGCTTCTGATTACGCTGCAAGACTGCGACTACTTCCGTTCCGGCAAGTTTGTCTGCGAAACACACTGCTGGCATCTCGAGCGGATGTTCACAATTGATATGTTTGCAAAGCGGAAGAAGCTCGCGGAGTATATTCGAGAGCGCGCAGTAGACGTTGTTCAGACGTTTTTTGTCGAAGGGCATTTGGTGGGAGGAGGAGCGGCGCGCATGGCGGGAGTGCAGTCGGTTATCTCGTCGCGACGCAATCTTGGCTATTCGTACGGGTTCAAGGAAAGGCTGTTTCTCAAGATCGGCAACCGATATCCGAAACGCTGGTTGGCAAATTCGGAAGCGGTTGCGGAAAAGATCGCAAAGATCGAAGGCATCAAGAGAGAGCTATTCGATGTGATTTACAACGGAGTGGAGTTAAAAGCAGCACTTCCCGCGGACCAACACTTGAAGCAGACTATTGTCATGGTGGCAAATTTGCGGCCGGTCAAGTCAATTCCAACGTTGATTCAGGCGGCAGGTGAAGTAGTAAAGGAATTTCCACAGGCGCGGTTTCGCATTATCGGAGAGGGACCTGACAGACATGCGTTGCAGGCACAGATCACAGAAGCTGGGATGCACAGCAATTTCGAATTGCCGGGCAGTACCATTGACGTTCATGCGGGGATTGCGAATGCGACGATGGGAGTGCTGACTTCGACCTCGGAGGGGTTTTCAAATTCACTTTTGGAATATATGCGGGCGGGTTTGCCGGTCATTGCCACCAGGGTCGGCGGCAATAGCGAAGTTGTGCGAGAGGGCGAGACTGGATATTTGATAGAGGCGGGCGATCATCTAAAGTTGGCGGAGCGTATTTTGGAGTTGTTGCGCAATCCGCAAAGGGCAACAGCAATGGGCGCTGCCGGGCGAAAATTGATTGAGGACAAGTTCACCTTGTCGGCCATGGTGCGAAGCCACGAGGATTACTATCGCAAAACTGCCGGTGCGGCTGGCCTCAAACTCGACGCCTGATCCACCTGGGTTTGTCTAACTTTTGCAAATAGGGATATGAGCGCGCGGAAGCTGATAATAAAAGTTACACGATGAATCGATTAAAGGCACTGACCCAGGGGAAGCTCACGCGCTTCTTCATCGTACTGTGTCTGCTGTTGGGAGCAGCAGCGGTTTTCCATACACTATGGGTACATGACTTTGTCGAAGCGGCTTTTCAGGCCAGTCTCGATGGAACGCCCTCGGTGCCGTTCATAGATCACGAGCGGCACGATCTCGACTATTACCACAAACGTGCCGATTTGATATTCTGGCAATACATGTTCTTCGGCATTCCGCTAACACTGCTTTTTTGGATTGGTGTCTTTAAGGTCTTCAAACGAGTAGTGTGGTCGGAGGAACCGCCAGGGGACGTGTCTCTTCGGCGATCTCGGCTAAAGCACGATACCTTGGCGGCATTGGCAATCTATTGTTTGCTGACGATGGTCTACTTTGGCCCATCGCTCATCAACTTTGGTTCGGAGATTATCGGTCCGCCCGAGGACAACATGGGCGGGTACTGGAATCTCTGGTACTCGAACGAGCTTGTATTGCGGGGCGACGAATCGCTGACGCACACCGACATGCTGTACTTTCCGGAAGGCACGTCGATGTACTACTTCGCGTGGTCGTTTTACAACTTCTCGATATCGATACTGTTGTGGATGATCATGAGTCCGGCGGCGGTGTTTAATCTGATTATACTGCATTCCTATCCGCTGGCGGGGCTGGGCGCCTTTCTACTGTTGCGGTACATAACTGGAAGCTCGCTGGTAGCGATTGTCGGCGGGTTCATATTCGCATTCAGTCCGCATCATTTCGCGCGGTCGCTTCATCACGGCAATCTCAATGCGATTCAGTTTATACCATTCTTTGTTCTCTACTTCATTAGATCGATTCGCGAGGGTGGAGCACGCAATCTTGCGCTGGCGGCGCTCTTCTTTTTTCTGAACAGCATGTGCGACTGGAACTACATGGTGATAGCGGGCTATTTCATCTTATTCGGATATGTCTATGTCGCGCTGCGGCGCCGCAAGTGGCTTGCCGGCGACTACATTGTTAAAGCAGGAGTTGTCGTCGGTGCGACACTTGTGATCGCATCACCATGGTTGTGGGAGATGATCAAGCTGGGATTGGTCACCAAGGATGTTGAGGGGAGCGGCCTAAATACATTTGTTGCCGATTTTGCGGGGTTATTTGTACCGGGCACATTGCATTGGGCGGGGCAGTGGCCAGGTATTAGGGAGATTAACGCGTCATATACCGGCAACGCGTGGGAGGCGGCAAGCTATCTGGGGATTGCGGCACTCGCATTGGTGGCGATAGCGTTTTCGTTAACCCGACGAGCCGCTGCGAAATGGTGGTTGGGATTCATTGCTTTTGTCGTGATGGCGCTAGGACCGCAACTACACCTGCTGGGGAAGTCGCTGCCAATCGGGCTGCCTTATACGGTCATTGCCTACCTGCCGTTTCTTTCCAATGTCCGGGCCAGCGGGAGGTTTATGGTGATCGCATACTTGTTCTGGGCGATTATCGTAGCTTTGAGTCTGCAGAAATTACTGGAAACCAAGTGGGCGGGCGCCAAGCGCGCGTTGATCGCGACGATCGTGGCGCTGTTACTCTTCTTCGACTACTTCTCCATCAATCGGGACAACACCAAGATCGAGCTTCCGGCGGCGATGAACGGGCTAACAGCAGAAGGCAAGGAATTCGGGTTGTTGAACATTCCACGCAGCTATAAAAGCTCGATGCGATATATGATGCACCAGACCTTTCACCGGATACCAATAGTGGACGGAGCCGCGACGCGCAAGATCGGTGAGAGTCTGGAGGATCGATTGTCGTATACCGATCTCGGGCAGCAACAGCAACAGTTATCGATGGCTCGAGTCAAGTACATTGTAATCCACCGGAAAGAGCACCGGGATGCGGAAATTGATATCGACGCCTATCTGGCACAGTACGAGCTTGTCTCCCATGATGATGAGTGCGTTATTCTCCGAGTCTATTAATGGACGTGGGTGAGAAAGCAAGTCGTCGGGCGCGTATCGCCGTCTCGGTTGTAACAAAGTATGGCAAAGATGAAAGGAGATAATGGTATGCAAAGAATTACTATCCTTACTCTGGAACTGCTATTGATGGCGGTTTTGGTCATCAGTTCCCACAATAGAGCCGAAGCAATTACCGGCATTGGTTTCGGCGCAAAACTCGGACAGGTGACGAACTACGACAATCCAAACGTGAAGTTGTCGGACCTGAAGTTCTCGGATTTCGCTGCCTATGGTGTGTTTGGAAAAATCGGTAATAAGTCAATTGATCTGGAATTCGGCATCGATTGGTCAAAGGACAGTCAAACGAAAGTGTTATTCGGAGAAGAGGTTGAAGCCGAGGCAAAGAACGTGTCCTTTCACACGACGGCCAAGTTTGTGTTTCAATTTCCGGTATTGCGGCCGTTTATCGGCGGAGGCATAGCCGCGCACAAATTCTCCTATTCGTATTCCGGTGAATTGGGCGAGTTTGAGGACATTAAAATTGAGATACCGTCGGATGAAACATACTTCGGCTATCACCTTGTCGTCGGCGCCAAGCTGCAGTTGGGTGCATTGCCGTTTCAGCCATTCGTTGAGGGGAAGATTTCCAAGGTCAATAGTAATCCGTCGACCGATATTACAGTCATCTCGGGCGGGGTGATATTTAGCTTCTTTTAAGCAAGAATTACATCGGCCCCTGGAGTCTGCCTTCGAATTCTGATTGTCCAGCGGAGCTAACTTGATTAGCTTGACGGTAATCAAGTCAGAAACCGGATTGGGGATGCATGCCGCAACTGGATTTTCATAGGGCATATCGAAATTTGGGACGCTACCGCCAAGTGGTAGCGGTTCTGATCAAGTACGGATTCGGGGAAGTACTTGATCGGATGAACATTGCCGGTCTCTTGAAGATCGGGAGCCGAAAGTTGTTTGCGCGACAACAGGAGTTGGCGGCTTATAGCTGGGCGGAACGAATCCGGTTGGCGCTCGAAGAGCTGGGGCCGACCTTCGTCAAAATCGGGCAGATACTTTCCACGCGACCATTCTTAATTCCGCCGGAATTGGCTTTGGAACTGACCAAACTCCAAGACCAAGTGACCGGTTTCTCTTACGGCGAAGTCGTGCAGATTATCGAAAAGGAGTTTGGCCGGCCGTTAGCCGAGGTATTCCCCACATTCGAGCAGACGGCTTGTGCGTCGGCATCGCTTTCGCAGGTTCACCGCGCGACGACGATCAATGGGGAGATTGTTGCGGTCAAGGTACAGCGCCCCAATGTGCAGGAGATCATGGAGAAGGATCTGTCGATCCTGCGTGATCTTGCCGGTCTTTTGGAGCGTTATGTACCGGAGACGAAGGCGTTTGATCCGGTGGCGATCGTTGATGAGGTGTGGAAATCGGCGAAGCAGGAGACAGATTTTACTTTTGAAGCAAGAAATCTGGAAATCTTTGCGCGCAACTTTGCCGATTATGACCGCCTTGTCCTGCCGACAATATTCTGGGACTTGACGACGAGCAAGGTACTCACGTTGAGTTACATTGACGGTATCAAGATTTCCGACAAAGAGAAGATCATCGAAGCGGGAATTGACCCGGTAGAATTGACGCGGATTGGGGGCGAAATTGCGGCCAGGCAGATTTTTGAGCATGGGTATTTTCACGCGGATCCGCATCCGGGTAACCTCTTTGCCTTGCCGGGGAACCGGATTGCGCTGGTGGATTTCGGGATGATGGGACGGTTGTCACGCGGATCGATGGAGTTGATTTCGGATTTACTGATTGCTGCGGGGAGCGACGATACCAGGCGACTGGTGCGGGTTTTCCAGAATCATGAATTGTTAAGCGACAATATTCGACCGGCGGCACTGGAGACAGAGTTGTCTTTGTTCCTGCACCGGTATCACGGCGTTCAGTTGTCGAAGCTGAACATGCGCAGGATGATCACCGAGGCATTCCGGATCATTACGACTCACCACATCAAGTTCCCTCCGGAACTGATGATGTTGGGCAAGACGCTGGGAACTTACGAGGAATTGGCGCGGGCTTTGAATCCACAATATGAGTTCATCACCGCACTGATGCCGGCGATCAAGAAGCTCTCGACTCGCAAGTTTAACCCGCGTAACATTGTCTCGGAGTTGGGACAATATTTCGGCGAGATGCGCGATTTAGTACTCGACATACCCTTTGAATTGAAGCGGATAACGCGCAATTTGCGCAACGGCGAGTTGTCGATTTCGCTTCAGCATAAAGGGCTGGAGAGATTAATCATTGAACTGGAGAAAGCTTCCAATCGCCTCGCGTTTTCGATGATTATCGCGGCGATCATTGTCGGCTCGTCGCTGGTGATGACTCGTGATACCGGGATGATGATTTACGGATTCCCGGTGTTGGGCCTGGTCGGCTTCATAACAGCTGGAGTCCTGGGGATCTGGCTGGTGATTGCCATTCTGCGATCGGGGAAGTTGTAACGTGTCGACAAAGCCGATGGTCTTCTCGCATTCGCGGCTCGAGACATTCGAGTCTTGCGCGCTGAAATTCAAATACCAGTACATCGACAAGGTTGAAATCCCGAAGAGGGATTCAATTGAAGCGTTTCTAGGATCGCGGGTGCACGATGTTCTCGAAGAGCTGTACAAACACAAGTTGATGGGGAAGTCGTGGACCAAGGACGAGTTCCTGAAGTACTATTTTGATCTGTGGGAGAAAGAGAAACACGACGAGATTTTCATCGTCAAGAAGCAGTACACGATTGAAGACTACTACCGGCAGGGGTTGGAAGCATTATCGAAGTACTGGGAACGGTACTTCCCGTTTGAATCAGAGAAGACGATAGCTCTCGAGCAGAGGGTGTATTTGTCACTCGACGACGGTGACCGTTATCGCATCCAGGGATTCATTGACCGTCTCTCCAAAACGCCGGCCGGTGTCTGGCAAATTCGGGACTACAAGACCAAACGGAAATTACCCACCAAAGATGAAGCGGACAAGGATCGGCAACTGGCACTGTATCAGATTGGGATACAGAAGATGTGGGACAACACCGAGAAGGTCGAACTAATCTGGCACTATCTGCTTTTTGACGAGGAAGTGAAATCGGTCAGGAGCAAGAAGGACCTTGAAACGCTGAAGATCGACACGATTCACACCATCCAACAAGCCGAAGAGGCAATCAAGACGGACAATTTTCCTTATCGCGAATCGGCGTTGTGTGACTGGTGTGATTTCTTTGATATCTGTCCAGCCAAGAAACACCTGGCGTTGATTCTTCCGTTAGCACCCAAAGAATTCAAAGAAGACGAAGGGGTGAAACTGGCGGATCGCTACAGCGAGGCTCACGCAAGGCGATATGAACTCAAGAAGCAGATCGCGGAAATCGAAGAGGAGATGGCGGTGATCGAGGAAGAGCTTGTCCGTTATGCCCAGCAATTCGGAATGACGCGAGTTTACGGGTCGAGCCGGTACCTGAACGTCAAGATTGAGGAGACGTTTCGTCTTCCGACAAACAGCATAAAGTCGGAGCGCCCACTTCGGGAGCAGCTTGAGGCATATCTGAAGAATGCGGGAATCTGGCAGGATGTGTCCCAACTGACACCGGCACGGTTGGTCAGTCTTTTTGAGGCAGGTACGCTTCAAGCGAAGCTTCAAACCGGGCTATCGAAGTATCTTATTCCTCATGTCGTCAAGCAGGTACGGCCCGGCTCGACAAAGGACTACGATGAGAATTTCGAAGGATAGGTTTCCTAATGTATTAACGACTAACGAGTTAATGTCCCGTTAGTCGGCTTGCCGTCGGCCTAAATCTTTGCCGTGCTTCTCCTTCTGTCCCTAAATCGTACAGTCTCCGGAGCCCCTTTCCTCTTGACTTTGTGGTGCATTCTCTTATATTTTCGCTGTCTGCGTATGTGTACTTCTCGCGGTGCTCTATACATTCAAGAGCCGAGCAAGTTTTATTATACTTTTGAAGAAAGGTACCGGCTGTAACCGCATAGCTGGATCAAAACGCGAGAATGAGTTCTTCCCTCGAAACCGGAGAGCCATTGTGAAATTCCCACGTCTCATTGCGATTCTTGTACTCTGTCTGGCGCTGTTTGGGAGCAAGTCCTATGCAGCAGGCGGCGAGTATCCCTGGAGCGATTCATTGCGAGCCAAGACGGCTCTCGACGGACCTGCACTTCAGGAGCTACTTAGCACTTTAGGTTATTCAATCAATGTGGCCACCGACGACATCGGTGCATCGATATTTAAGCCACAAATGTTTGCGACACAAGCCGAGATCACGATCATGCATCGAGGTTCGGCATCTAACTCGCAGGTGGGCTGGTATCCGCAAGGGATTCCAGCAAGTCGGTCGACGCTGTTTGCGGGAAATGCTCCTGCCGGTACGATCGTGACCGTTCCCGCCTTGAGTGATTCCGTCGGTTTCTTTGTGGGACCGACACTTTATGATGACATTTGGTACAGTCAGACGAATCTCAACTGGGACGCTTTCGACCATGCCAAGGTGTTTTCGGCGGGTGCGACCGGTCATTATGTGATCGCTTTTGAAGATTTGGCCGATGGCGGAGATCAGGATTTTGAAGACGTGATCATTGATCTACGATTCATCGATCCGGATGCGTTGTCGTTGTCATTTGTCGGCCAGACAAGTTACCTGTTCTGTACTGAACAGAATATCTGCTTCGATGTCAACGGTGAAGGCGGTGTTGGCGATCTCACGCTTGAGCAGAAAGTCGGAAATAGCTTCTCGACGGTGGCTACCGGGGTTGCACCATTAAGCTATCAGTCATGCTTCCTTCCGTGGCCAGTTGATTCGACGCATCGATTTATATTCAGAATTACCGACGAGGCTGCCGTCAGTATCATCGATACTTTCGAAGTACGCGTGGAATTCCGGACGAATCCGGAGTTGACGCTGACTGACGATTACCTCGACACGACGATCTGTGTGTTGGATTCGATCTGTCTCGACGTGGCGACGGCGTTCGATTGGGATAATGATCAGCTTCAGTTTACCTTGTTCCAAAGCTCGCCGGCGAATATTGACACGCTGACCGGCGAGGTGTGCTTCCTGCCGTTGGCGCTGGATTCGGCAATGTATCAGTTTATCATTGTGGCGTATGACTCGTGCTGTAAATCGTTCGGTTTCCCGGGCGCCGATCCGCGGGAGTTGTTGCCGTGTCCGCGCGATACGCTAACCGTCATTGTCCGGTACCAGCAACGTCCGGTGATTACGACGATTCCGGACACGACGGTGACGCTGTGCAAGAACGAACCGGCGACGCTTTGCTTCCCGATTACCGCGAGCATTTCAGAAGCACCGGTAGCGGTGATTCAAGAATGCGGCATTGGTACAATCAGCAATGGACAATTGTGCTTTGATGCATTGACGTCAGGGACGTACACGTTCTGCTTTGCGGCCGCGGATGACTGCGGCGGTTTTGTGCGCGACACAGTCAATTTTACAGTGATCATAGATGATGTGGCTCCGATAGCCAATGCGGGGCGCGATTCGACACTCACCCTATGCGCACCGCAGCCAATTTGCTGGCCGGCAGGATGCTCGAGCCCAACCGGTGATCTTGCTACGTGCGAATTAGTATCAGGTCCGGGAACGTTTGATGGTTCGCAGATTTGCTTCACGCCGACTGCGGGAATCGCCTATCAATTCGTGCTGCGGGCGAGCGACGATTGCGGAAATCTTGATTACGACACTTCGATAGTGACGGTCACGCTTCTGAACCCGCCGGTGGCGCTGGTTCGCGACACGACGGTTTCATTCTGTGTTGCCCAGCAGGTTTGTATTCCGGCATCGTGCAGTGATCCGGATGGCGATCTGGTTTCATGCCAGTTGATTGGCGGGCCGGGAACGTACAATGGCACTAACATCTGTTTCACGCCGGATACGACCGGAACATACAGATTTATAATTAGAGCAACCGACGCTTGCGGATCTACAGACCTTGATACCGGATTCGCAGTGGTGACGCTTAATCGACGCCCGGATATTCAGGTAGGCGGCGGCAACTATACGCTGTGCGAGCCGGGACAGATCTGTGTTCCGATTGTTGCGTCTGATCCGGATGGCAATCCGTTGACCTACACAACAACGATGGGGACGATCAGCGGCAATACGGTTTGTATCAACTCCGGTCCATCGGGATCGCGGGTGTACAATTTCAATGTAATCGCAAGAGATGCGTGCGGTGCGGCTGATACGGCGCTCTTCACAGTCAATGTTAAGGTGAACATGGTGCCGGTTTTGACGGTGCCGTCGCCAACACCGCAGAAGCTGTGTACGTCAACGCAGTTGTGCTTCAATGTGACGACAGTTGATACGATTATTACGAAACTGACCTACGCACTCCTGTCGGGACCCGGAACGATTAATCCGACGACCGGCCAGGTGTGTTTCACGCCGACGGTAGACGGGACGTTTAATTGGAGCGTTCTGGTATCCGATAGCTGCGGCAAAGCCGACACCGGGCAAGTAAGTTGGAATGTTGACTTTGTCGATGCGCCGACCGCAGTGATTGCGGCGCCGGATGGCGATACTGCCGTGTGCGTCGGCACAGAGTTAACGAATATTTGCGCTAATATTACCTACACGAATGCGCCGAATACCACGATCACGGCGACACCGACCAATTCGAGTGTGAGCTACACATTCACCTATGCTAATGGATCGGGGACGCTGTGTTTCAATCCAGTGCTCGACCAGAGTCAGACGTACACCTTTGAGTTTGTTCGCGCCAATGAATGCGGAGTCCAGGTTTCGACTTTCTGGGATTATACTGTCCGCTACGACGAATGCGATTCGTCCTGTGTAGTACTCGAGATTGACAAGACCGAGTGCATCACGCTTGGTTCGCTGGTGACAGTAGGAGTTAACTACGAAGGTCGGCTTCCGGTCGGCGGATACGACATGCTGATCAAGTATGATGTGTCGGCCTTTAGTTTCGTCAATGCCGTCATTGGACCGGCGATCAGCGGGTGGGAATATTTCACCTACCGGCTTGGACCATTCGGAAATTGCACCGGCTCGTGTCCTTCGGGATTAGTCAAACTGGTTGCAATTGCCGATGCCAACAACGGTGCGAGTCATCCGCCGGTGGCGCAGTTTACTCCGACCGGTGTAATTGCGCGAGTTACCTTCCGCGTGACGAGCAACAACACGTTCGAAGGTCAGGTGTTGCCGGTTGAGTTCTTCTGGATCGATTGCGGCGACAACGCCTTCTCGAGTCGAAGCGGCGACACGCTGTTAGTTGATAAGATCATTTACGATTCGTACGATGTCTTGCTTTGGGATGAAGACGACAATGCTTTGTACCCGGAATCAGGACGATATGACCATCTCGGCGTGCCGGACACCTGCATTGTCGGCGATAAGTTCTTGCCGGAGCGTTGCGTTGAATTGCGCAATGGCTACATTTGCATCATCGACAATGATTCGATTGACGCACGCGGCGACATGAATCTCAACGGTATTGCCAATGAGATTGCCGATGCGGTCTTGTACACGAATTACTTCCTGAAGGGGCTGGCGGCATTCACGATTTCGGTTCCGGCGCAAATTGCGGCGAGCGACATCAATGCCGACGGCAACACATTGACGGTTGGCGATTTGGTGTATTTGTTGCGGGTACTGATCGGCGACGTTCAGCCGATTCCGAAGTTGACGCCGTTCGCCAGTTCGGTAACATTTAGCCTTGAAGAAGTTGAAGGCAGAACGAAGTTGTGGTCGAACTGCAATGTCGATTTAGGCGGCGTGTACATGCGCGCCAAGCTCAACGGTGCAGACGCGGCGACGGTCGTTGCCGAGCTCGCGGCACAGAGCCTCGAACTCGCTTATTCAGTCGATGGCGAGATGCTGAATGTGCTGATGTACTCCGACGAACTCGGGGCGAAGGTCTCTGCCGGAGAGCAGCAAATTTTGACCATTGGCGGAACAGTAACTATTGAGCATATCGAAGCTGCCGACTATGACGGCAACCAATTGAAGTCCACTCTGGAAAAGATGGTTCTTCCGGAGGAGTTCACGCTGGTGCAGAACTTCCCGAATCCGTTCAATCCGGAAACGACGATATCGTTCTCACTGCCGAAAGCCTCGGAGTGGACGATGACGATTCTGAACATCAACGGACAGATTGTCAAGCGCATGACGGGCAGCTCGCCGGCGGGCGTCACCAGCGTTGTCTGGGATGCCACCGATCAAGCCGGAGCGACCGTTGCCACCGGAGTGTATTTGTATCGTCTTGACGCGGGCGAATTCAGCAGTACGCGCAAGATGGTTTTGATGAAGTAGCACATTTCACGGACAGTCGTGAGTCGTATGCGGCGACTTGCGGCACCTTCGCAATGAGAGACGGCGTCCCGGCCACCACCGGGGCGCCGTTGTGATTTGTGCCCTCACCTCCCGATGGTATCGGGATCTCCGACCTACCCCTTTCACAAAAAGGGGAGAGGGGAAAGTGCATTGGGCAGTAAACGGAATTTGTCGGGTGATTGGATGAGAGAAGGAGTAGGAATTGAAGGAAACCCACCGTACCGGTGGGGGACAAAGCGCGGGGCTCCTGATCAAGAAGACTCGGAATTCTGTGACGCCCTCACCCCTGCCCCTCTCCCAAAAAGGGAGAGGGGAAAGCGTGCGGGGACCGCGCGCCAGCGAATCCGTTTCGTTAGTGTCAGATAAGACCCACCGTTCCGGTGGGGGACAAAGGCTTCGGTGGTTGACAAAATCAGGGTCAGTGTCTATTTTGTTATGGAATTATAAGTGAGTGGGGCCGCTATGGGCTGGCAAAGGGCGAAAGCCCTCTTCATAGTTTCTTTCTGTTTTCAAGTCTTTGCTGTAACAACTACTTCATCTGCTGCAACGCGCTATGTCTCTCAATGGGGGACCAGTACGCCACCCTATACTTCATGGGAGACGGCGGCGTGGTTCGTCGAGAGTGCCAACGAAGTTACATTACCCGGTGACACGATTCGTATTGCTGCCGGTGATTTCAATGTCGGTTCTCCGATGTACCTCAAAGAGCGAGTGACTATTCTCGGACAGGGACAGGATTCAACTTGGCTATACGGTTACGAAGGACTGCTCTACATGTTCCGAGATCCTGGCGATTCTGTATTCATCAAGGACATTGCCTTCGATGGAGATTCGGCGGACAGAATCATATTCGCCTCAATTCCTACCGGCCCGCCCCCCTATCCACAGAGATCATTGTTTTTTGAAAACTGCTTTTTCACTCGTTGCCGATTTGGTTACATCTACTTAGTCCAAGGTCGCGAGCTGCTTGTACGTAATTGTCATTTCTCTGGATTTGGCAACGAGGCAATTGAGATCTCCGGCGGGGGTGGTGGCTATGCTACCGGCACTTACACGATCGAGAATTGTGTCTTTTTCAGTCTGTCATTCCCCTTGGCGGCGATAGAATTCACAGAAGTGGCCGGACACCGTATCATACGAAACTGCGAGTTTTATCCGACGGCGTGGACGTTTATCAACGATTTCAACTCGCCCGGGAGCATGCATATTGAGAACTGTGCATTTATGACAGCGGCCCTGGGAGGAGCGGCCATATGGTGCAATGCTGATTCTTTGAATCTTGTCAATAATTCGTTCTATCGCTTTGATAGATTCACCGACGGGCTAGGCGAGTTTGTCCATATTTATCAGCCGTGGCTCAAGTACGCCAATATAAGTAACAACGTTATCCAAACGCATATGGATAATCCGGCACACATACTACAGGCCTTTATCGGGTTCTTTGGTACAAACGATCCTATCTTTCCTGAGACGATGATCAAGATTCGCAACAATTGCATTTGGGCGAATCGGTCGTTTGGACTTGACAAATTGTACTTTGCACACTCTGGATTCATCGAGATAGATTCTCTTTCCGGCAATATCATCGCCGACCCGATGTATGTTGCGCCGCCACCGGAGATTCCGCTCAATAGAATGGTCGCCGGAGACAATATCTTTGCTGGTCAGATGTACTTCGATACAGATGATCACGACCTGCATCTGCAATATGGTTCTCCGTGCATAGATGCGGGACTACCGACTTTGTTGGATCTTGACGACTCGCAGTCCGACATGGGGGCGTATGGCGGTCCGGGGGGAGAAAACTATACTTATCCTGACTTGCCGCCAAAGCAACCGGCAAAATTCGAAGGCGTGACTACCGCAAATTCGATCGTTCTGCACTGGCTGACCAACACCGAATCTGATCTGTCCCACTATACTCTTTTTCGCGGCACTTCATCAGGGTTTCCCTTGGATTCGGGGCATGTCGTGGCTTATGTCCCGCATGACATCGGTTCTTTACCTGGCAACCCCGAAACTGACTCGATGTTCTATGCTATCGAGGATACTACGGTCATATTGCATACTAACTATTTCTATTCGTTGATTGTCACTGACTACGGAGACAATGTCTCGCCGGTCTCCCCGGAACTCGCTTTCATCGTGACCGACGTCGAGGATCAGATTGACACGCCACTACCGCAGCAATTCGAGTTAATGCAGAATTACCCCAATCCGTTCAATGCGGAGACGGCGATTGTGTATAGTCTACCCAATATTGGGGCGCAGCCGGCGGCGGTGAAGCTTGTTATCTTCAATTCGATTGGGCAGCAAGTGAGAGTTTTGGTCGATCAGGCGCAGTCGCCGGGAAGGCAGGTGGCTTATTGGGATGGGAATGATGATGGGGAGAATGCGGTGGCTTCGGGAGTGTATTTTTACTCGTTGAAGGTTTCGGGAGTGGAGTTGGTCAAGAGTCGGAAGATGGTGGTGGTGAAGTAGGCCCTCACCCCTCGCCCCTCTCCCAAAATAGGGAGAGGGGAAAGAGGGTGCGGAGACCGCGCGCCAACGAATCTATTTCGTTAGTGTCAGATAAGACCCACCGTTCCGGTGGGGGACAAGCGCGGGGCTCCTGACCAAGAAGACTCGGAATTCTGTGACGCCCTCACCCCTGCCCCTCTCCCAAAAAGGGAGAGGGGAAAGCGTGCGGAGACCGCGCGCCAGTGAATCCATTTCGTTAGTGTCAGATAAGACCCACCGTTCCGGTGGGGGACAAACGCGGGGCTCCTGATCAAGAAGACTCGGAATTCTGTGACGCCCTCACCCCTACCCCTCTCCCAAAAAGGGAGAGGGGAAAGCGTGCGGGGACGTGCTTCATCGTAGTGGATCCCAGCGCTTCGCGCCGGGGCACCCAGCTACGAGAATTATGCGACCTGGTGGATTTCGGTGAAGAGTTCGTCGGTCATGACGCCGTGGCCGAGGGCGAATTGGAGGACGTGCGACCAATAAGCGTTGCCTTCGATGAGAAGGGGGCCGTCCTTGGTGATGGCAATGTCCCAGCCGAGACTGCGCAAGAAGGGGAGGCGCGATTGGGCCTCGAGCGCCAAGGCAGTGACTTCCTTGTGGAATGGGAGAATCTCGCCGGCGATGGCGGCTTTGGTTTCCGGATGGTGAGTGTGATAGACAATTCCGGAATCGGTGAGTTGGGCGCCGGTACTTAAGATGCCGCTGTCATCGAAGCAGGCCGCCATTCCGGTGGTGCCGACGTTGTCGATATGTTTGCCGGTGCGGGCGATCTTGAGCATACGCATGAGAATCTGGATGTCGCCCTTGGTTGTGATGTAAGTCACAACGCGCGCGGTTTGCGTGCAGTCTTTGGTGTAGCGATCGAGAAAGGGGTGCTGGATAATGCGTTCTTGAATCAACCACGAATCGGGGCTGTGCTTAACTATTCCGAAGCTGGTGGCAGCGATCTTGTCGAAGAGTTCGCTGTAAGTGAATTCGCCCTCGTTGAATGACAGCACGCGGTCATTGCCGATTTTGCGGCAGAGACGGAGTCCTTCGCCGCGGTCGGCGGACATCGCTTTGAGGACGAACTCGGAGAAGGTGCTTTCTTGAAGGAAGCGAGTGAAGTCCTCACGATTGTGCAAGGGGCGGTTGTCGGCGGTGTGACCCGAGTGCGGGTTGTAGAATCCGTACTGTTTTGGAACCGGAATTCCCAATGTGCCCATCAGACGGTCGAAAACCATTTTCTGTAAGACACCCTGATCAAATTGCTGGTTGATGGTGCGGTGCATAATCCAAGCCTGCTCTCGGCTCATATAGCGGGTTTTCTCGTGCCAGTTGACTTCCGGTCGGCACAATTCGTAGCGATAATACTCATGAGGCTGGAGATCGTTTAGATGTAATAGGCGGACAATCTCGCTGATTTGGCGCAGGAGTCCAATTCGTGGTTGATGCGCCAGCCGGCGGTTGCCTTCACGGATTCTGCCAATAAAACGACCAAGAGCGGCAGGGGAGAGATTCATTTGTCCGAGTGCTCCATGATTACACGATATTAACCGCTTGCCGGCGAGTGGCGCAACAAAAAAAGACCTCCGAGATGCGGAGGTCTTTAGAGAGATCGATGTAAAAACGAATTATTTCTTGCGGCGAAGATGAGCGCCGAGACCAAGGAGACCCATGCCGAGGAGAACCATCGTTCCCGGTTCCGGCGTGATCGTAACGTTGTGGGTTTCCTTGACGAGGTCATTACCGCACTCGATGGTGGTGCGGAAGTTGACCGTCTGGAACTGACGAATGTCAAAGTTGGCGCCAAACGCGCTAAGGTCGAAGCAATATTCCTTGACCCAAGTGTCGCCATTGGTCTGGCTCGGATTGGCCGGTATAATCGGGTTGGGCTCAAGATCATCGTAGAACGTGTAAGCATTCTGAACTTCGCCAAGCTCGGTACCCTGATTGATTCTCCACGGACCCATCGAGGCGACGATTGCGGCATTATTGCCGAAGCCACCGGGAACGGAAGGAATAGTGAGGTAGCTGTCAACCTGATAGAGCTTTGAGGCGCCACCACGAGTAACGATTGCGTAGGTAGCGTCATTGCCGTCAAAACCGAAGAACAAGTCGCCTTCGCGGTAGGTGTAGTTCCATACTGACGAATAGGCGCCGTATTGATAGCTGGCGGTCAACGAGACGTAGAACTTGTCATTGGCGGTAGCGAAATTAAGACCTTCGGTATCGAAGCGCTCGCCGCCAAGGCCCATTTGGCCTGGATTAGGCTGAAATGGATCGGGCTGGCCGGGATACCCGGGGATGTCGATATCGGCAGTGTTATTGTGTTCATCGAACACATTGTCGCCGAAATCATAGAAATTCCAAGTCACGGCATTAGCTGATGTGAAAGCCACAGCCACCAATGCGGTAACCAGAAGCTGTAACAAAGTCTTTTTCATCGATCTCCTCCAAAAATTACATAATTCAAACTATCTATTGCAATATGCAATCCATGTGCCAACACGGAGGCTCATTTGAATTGTTTAAGATGTTATGGTGCAATGTTTTGTGTATGCACAATTAGAGTGGCACCCGAGAGTCGGGAAAGTGCTTCCCAAAGTGTTCGGGATATCGACAATCTCGCCGGCGGAAATTGGGTAAATGGTTGTAAGTCGTTGATAAACAATGTAATACGTGAATCTTGAGAATGTCGGTGAGGCAAACAAAAAGACCCTCGTACACGAGGGTCTTTTTGTTTTGACGTAATTATATAAGCAGCAACTACTTACAGGGAAGTGCCTTGCCGTCAGCACCAGCCTTGAGTACAGAGAACGCAGGTTCGACGTTCTGGGCTTCCGGGGTTACGCCATAAAGCGTGTTCGACGGAAGGATGAAGGTGGTGTCGACTAAGACATTACAGCCATCGATGGCACTCTTGGCATCGGCTGTAAAATAGAGTGTTGCCAGCTTGCCTTTGCCTTCGGCGAGTGGCGGTTTGGAACCATCAAGCGTCGCGAAGAGTCCGACCAGGACTTGCTGGAGAGAATCGAGCGGACGGACGGACTTCACTGCGAAGTAATCGGTTCTGGGGGTCCAGGAGACCGAATCATAGCGCATACGGAAACCGTTACCGCGAACGAGCAACGGGAACGCCAGTGCAGTCAACTGCTGATCATTTTCCCAGTTCAAGTCAACGGCGAAGTGGTTGCCTTTTATCTGGCGGATCGCGACATCGGCTTTGTCAACACGGCCGAACGAATCCTTTGGTTTACCCTGGGCGACCAGCGCCACTGCAGCTACCAGTATAAATAGCGCGGTGAGTTTCCAGGCGATAGCTTTGTTCATCAATATCCTCCCTGTAGTTTGGACAATTAACTCATTTCGATTTTTCGGACTTCAGCCTCAACAGACGGTCTTACACCGGAAGTGGGGTATTGTTTCAGGAATTCCTGGAAGGTCTCCAGGGCTTTAGCGTCATTCTTAAGATCATATCGATAGATATAGCCAATTTTGTAGAGAGCTTCCGCTGCTTGCGGAGTTTTCGGGTATTGTTTGATCACTGTTTCAAATTGGACGATGGCATCCTCAAAGCGGTTGTTACGCTGGAGGAATGTGCCGAGGTAACTGGCAGCCTGCAGGCCGATGCGGCGATTGACATTGTTCTCGGCAAGTCTGCGAATTTCCTGTTCCGAGCGGCGCAGCCATTCTTGTTCGAGACCGGGCTGGCCGATCTTGCGGAAGTATTCCGGCATATAGGCGAGGACTTCCAGGGTCTGGACGCTGGTCGGGAATTCGTTGATTAAAGCCACATACTCCTGGCGAGCGCGTTCATTGTTTCCTTCGTTTTCGAAGCTGCGCGCCTTGAGCATCTGTGCCTCGGCCTGGATGTTGGCTAAGCCGGGGAAACGCTGGCGAAGATTATCGAGGTGATTGCGTCCCTCTTGATAGCGTTCATTGCTGAAGGAAATAGTCGCAAGCTTGATGTATGCCGTCGCGATTGAGAGCGAGTCCTGACCATCGTTGACAATTTCGTTATAAATACGGGTAGCCTCGTCACCGCGATTCAGGCGGGTGAGATAGAGATCAGCCATCATCGAGCGGGCCGGATCGAATTGTCGGCCGCTGGAATCGACGACGGTAGCCAGCAAGTTAACAGCGGTCTGATATTCGCCGGTGGCGCTGTACATTTCGGCCAAGAGGCGTGTCGCCATCATGGTCATCGGGACTTTGGGGAAACTATCAACGATGCCTTCGTAGTAGTCGATAGCCCAGCGGGCGCGCTTGAGAGCCTCTTCGCGCTCATTGAGGTCGGCGTAATGTTGGGCGATCTTCTTGGGCAATTCCATGACACTTGAATTGGGCAGGACGCCGCCGATAACCGGCGGATAATATTCTTTCAGCAATTGCAGGTAGAGTTGTTCGGCGTCAGCCCAGCGCCCCTGTTGTTCGGCGATGCTGCCGGCGCCAAAAAACGCGTCGAAGCGATGCTGTTTCAGCATCACCGGCGAATTGATAATATATTCCAGGATACTCCTGGCGCTGTCTGTTGACTCTGCGCTTAGCAGGAGAGCGGATGCCGACAACAGCGCTTTACCGGCGAGATTAGAAGCGTCCGCTTCAGGCTGGGACATGCTTTGCAGCGAAGTCAAGTGCGAGAAGTTTTCCTTGAAACGTTTGAACACCTGCATATAGGCGTTGATCATCAGGTAATAGTCGTCGCGAGTTCGCAGTTCCGGTTTGACGGAGTAGTTGTCGACAAGCTTGTCGGCTTCGAAGTAAGCCTTTTCAACTTGATAGCGTTTTTGTTCTATCTCGTAGCCTGAACAGCCAATGATCAGACAGAGGATCAGGCAGAGAGTGGTTCCGATTTTAGTCATTCATTCTCGCTTAAGACATTTACAGTATAATATCGTCTCTTTAGATGGATTCTTCATCAGCTGGTCGGGGTCGCGAACGAGTGGGAGGTTAATGCCGGCCGTCATCCGTGTCGACCTCAAAAGGAATTTCGATCCTCCGATGCTTGTGCGAAGAATGGTAATATCCGATAGAATCAATGTCAAGATCAAAGCAAATGCGTTGCAAGTCAGGCTGATTCGAGTATTTTCCAATTATGTCACAATTAGACCGTCATACCCTGGAATCTCTAGAGTTCCCGCGCGTTAAAGAGCAACTCGCCAAGTTGTGTTACTGCGACGGCGGGCGTGAACTGGTCGGTGAACTAAGTCCGGTGATCGATCCGTTGATCATTGAGAGTTCATTGTTGGAAACGCGCGAGATGAAGGAGATCATCGAGTTTGAAGAGATTATACCGCTTGAGCACCTGGAACGCATTGAGCAGTTAGTCGGCAAGGTACGGATTGCCGGGTCAATCCTTGATGCCGAGCAATTGAAGAAGTTGGCGGATTTCCAGAAACTGATTTCGGCGTTGTTTCAGTATCGGTCGCACAAGGAAGAGAAGTATCCGCGTGTTGTGAGCTACTTACTGCAGTTGAAGCCGCTGACGGATTTGATACAACGCATCGACGGAGCCATTGACCGCGGGGGGGAGATCAAGGATTCAGCATCGGACCGGCTGCGTCGAATCCGCAGCGAGAAGGTACATGCGCGGGCGCAAATATTGACGCGTTTGCAAAAGGCACTGGGTGATCGTGCACATCGCTCCGATCGCAGCGACGATATTGTTACGATGCGTGACGGACGGTATGTAATTGCGATTGTCGACAGTGAATTCAATCCAAAGACCGCAGTGATTCATGACCGGTCGCGGACTGGGGCTACGCTCTATGTTGAACCAACCGAAGCAATCGAATTGAACAACAAACTCAAACAAGTACTGCTCGATGAAGCACACGAGATCGAGCGAATACTGCTGGAGTTGAGCGAGCTGGCGCACAGCCACGGCGAAGAGATCTCGAGCAACTGGTCACTTTATGGCCGGTTGGATTTTCTTCATGCGAAGGGCCGGTTGGCGCTGGATCTGCAGGCGGTGATGCCGGTATTGAAGACAGAAGCGGTGGTGGCACTGCAGGCGGCATACCATCCTCTGCTCTTGATGAGTGCGCGCAAGCGTTCGGATGTTGTGCCGCTTAACATCGAACTGGGGTACGATCACAATGTGATCATCATAACGGGGCCAAACACCGGCGGAAAGACCGTGGCATTAAAGACAGTTGGGTTGCTGGTATTGATGACGCAGTCGGGATTGTTGATTCCGGTGGATGAGAAGTCGCAGGTTGGCATCTTCAAGAAGATCTATGCCGACATCGGCGACGAGCAGTCGATTGAATTGTCGTTGTCGACATATTCGTCGCACATTGCGCGCATTACGCATGCGATCAGGCAGTGCGATCAAGACAGCCTATTGTTGTTCGACGAATTGGGCGTGGGCACTGATCCCAAGGAAGGCGCGGCACTGGGTGAATCCGTGATTGAATTCGTTGCGACGGCGGGAGCGAAGTGCGTGGTGACGACGCACTATTCGGCACTTAAGGCGATTGCTGAAACGAACAAGCGGGTGGAAAACGCCTCGATGGAATTCAACCGCGAGACGTTTCAGCCGACTTACCGATTCCGCACCGGTCTGCCGGGATCAAGTTATGCACTGGAGGTGGCTTCGCGATTGGGAATGCCGGCGGAGATATTGTCGAGGGCACAAGAGTTGGTTGGAACGCAGGAGCGATCGCTGGCCGATCTGATTTCGCGTCTTGAGCAGGAGTTGATGGCGACCGATGCAGAGCGCGAGCAGTTGCGGGTGCGGCTCGCGAAGGCGGAGGAACTAGAGACGGCTCGCCAACAACAACAGGCAAAGCTGAGTGAACGGGAGAAGCAACTTCTGCGCGAGGGATTGGATGATGCCAATAAACTCGTGGAAGAAACGCGGAAGAAGATTGACGAGTTGATGCAGGAGATGCGCGAGCCACAGGTGACGAAATCCGATGTCAAGCGCGTGCGCAAGACGATTGACGAACTCCGGACGGAATTGGCTGAGAAGACTGAAAAGTTGCAGCCGAGGCGGGAGTACGATGGTGAGCCACCGACCGAAGGCGAGGCGGTGTTTGTCGAGCGACTGCACACGGACGGCGAATTGTTGGAGATTTTCCCGGATGGCAAGCGGGGAAAGGTCCGTGTCGGCAAGATTGTGTACACGATGGAACTGCGGGATTTGCGCAAACTCAAAGCGGGCGAGGCCCGGCCGGAAATACCACAGGGGGTGAACTACCAGCCGTACAAGGACAACGTACAGGTTGAGCTGTCATTGCGTGGGTTGACGGTCGAAGAAGCGCGCGATCGACTCGACAAGTATTTTGATGAGATAGCTCTGACTCATGTCCCATATGTTCGAATCGTGCATGGCAAAGGCACCGGTGCACTGCGGCGTTTTGTGCGCGAGTATCTGGCCAAGAACAAGATGGTCGAGTCGTTTCAATTGGGGGAATGGAACGAAGGTAGTTGGGGCGTGACAGTGGTGAAGCTTAAATCCTAACGAACTGATCAAAGTTCCTGGCGCAGCAGTTTAATTTCATTCATGTAGAAATTGATTCGATCTTCATCGTTCTCCAATTCAGCTTCCTTCAAGAGTCTTTTCAATTCCGTCATACGCTTGGTGCGATGCCGCCGATGAAATGCGATCACCAAATCGGTATAGACTTGATTTAGGTCAGTGTTTTGGAAATCTTTGGCGGCAAGGGCTGCAATCAGCTCTTTCTTGGTCGTTTCTGCAACCTTGTCAATCAATTGCGATGGACTTAGAGGCTGTTCGTCCTCGTGAAGCAAGAGAATCAGACCGTAGATGTCCGATAGTGCTTCATCCTCGAAGTCAGTCGGCGCGACCTTTTCGGCAGCGGATTGGACATACTCACTGCGCTGAAGAAGCAATGCAACGAAATCGCGATCGAGAGGAGAGCCGGTGGTTTCGCGTGCCGTCATTGGAGGGCGGCGTTCTTCGATACGAACTCCCCGGCGCACCAGGTCGATGCCGATGTTGTACCATTGGGATATTTGCTGCAGGAAGAGTTCGCGGCGAATTTCGTCCTCGATGCGGCCGGCCAGAGTTGCAAGGCGTTTAATGGCGCGATCCTTGTCGTTCAGGCTCAATTTCTCAAAGCGGTCTGGGAGAGTTGAGATCGTGTATTCAACATAGGATTTGGCTTTTGATAGCTGTTCATCGATTGCCGCTTTGCCGCCTTTACGTGCGATAGAATCAGGGTCTTCGCCGGGCGGCAGCTTGACGACTTTGACGTCGAGACCGGCTTCAAAGAGATAGTCAACCGAGCGAATTGCAGCCTGTTGGCCGGCCGAGTCGGCGTCGAACATGAGGACGACACTTGAGGCGGACCTGCCCAATAAGCGAGCCTGTTCCGGTGTAAAGGCGGTACCGGAACTGGCGACGACATTAGTGACGCCTTGCTGGTAGAGAGACAAGAAATCGAAGTAACCTTCGACGACGATAGCTTCCTCGGCGCGGCGGATGTCTCCCCGCGAATGTGACAATCCGTAGAGAATCGAGGCCTTGTGGTAAAGGGGGGTTTCCGGCGAATTGATGTACTTGGCCTGATCTTTCGGATCGAATGTACGGGCGCCAAAGGCAATCGGCTTCTGCGCAGTATTAAAGATGGTAAACGTAAGTCGGTCGCGAAAGCGGTCATAGTAGCCGCCGTTTTCTTTCTTTATTACAAGTCCGGACTTTTCAAGGTCGGATTCAGAGAGAGATTTTTGTTTGGCGTAGTTCAGAAAGGCGTCCCAAGAGTCGGGTGCATAGCCAATCTTGAACTTCTCAATGGTGGCGTCCGTCAGTTTTCTCGACTTTAAGTACTCGAGTGATTTGCGAGATTCGAGCAGGTGTTCCTGAAAAAACTTCATGGCGACTTCATGCGCCCAGTAGATCTGGTCGAATTCGCGGGTTTCGCGAACTTCACCTTTTTCGGGAAGCTGGACGTTGGCACGAGCGGCGAGGAGTTTAAGTGCATCGGGGAAAGGGAGCTTTTCGTATTCGATAATGAACGTAAAGACGTTGCCGCCTTTGTGGCATCCGAAGCAATGAAAGATCTGTTTATCAGGCGAGACCGAGAACGAGGCGGTCTTTTCCTGATGAAAGGGGCAACGTGCCCAGTAGTTGCGTCCTTTGCGTTTGAGGGGAAGATACGCTGAAATGACATCAACGATGTCAGAGGCTTCCCGTACGCGCTCAACGATGTCGTCTCCATAAAATGGCATGGTGCTAAGATACGCAACAAAGGAGCGTCACAGCAAGGTCTAACATGTGAGAGACAGATTCGCACAAAATTGTGTCGAACTCCACATTCAAATGTAACATCCGTGTGCAAAATCGTATTATCAACTATGCGAATTTTGGATTTTTCCTCGGAAAATGGTTTGGTACGGCAATTGCTAAAGTAAAGGTAGCTGTGACTATCTAAATGGGAGAACGACGTTGAATCGGGTTTCGTTTCTTGTCTATGCGATGATTGCCATTTTGTTGGCAACTGGCGCAAATGCGTTTGGCGCTACGATTGAAGGTAGAGTATTTGACCGCGAGACCGGGCAAACACTACCCTATGCTACTATACAAATCCTGGGTACGGGCAAGGCAACTTCAGCAAACGATGACGGCAGGTTCAGGCTCGTATGTGAGCGGGGGAGGCAAATACTTAAGGTCAGCCACATCGGTTACTATACGGCCCTGGATACAGTCGAGGTCTCCGACGAAGTAGCAATGAGGGAAATATCACTGTTGAGCACAGTCGTGATAGGACAGACTGTGATCGTTTATGATCGCCAGTTTGATCCGGCACAATTGATCATTATTGAAGCAATCAAGCGCAAGAAGGAGATTCTCGACCGGCTCGGGGATTACAAGTACAATTCCTATACGAAGATGGTGGTGCGCGACCTAAGCAAGGGGGACTCCTCCAAGGTCATGGCGATCACGGAGACGCAGGCGCAGTCATATTGGGAGCGTCCGGACAAGTACAAGGAGATTATTACTGCCCGGCGTCAGTCGGCCAACATGAGTGCGACTGACAATCTGGTTTCTATCGGTGAGTTGCTGAATTTCAATAAGAACCGCATCGACATCGGAAGTTATTCCGTCGTGTCGCCGGTCGCCGAGGATGCACTCGACTACTATAACTATTACTTGCTCGATTCGACATATATCGACAGCCGCAAAATATACAAGCTCGAAGTTGAACCGAAGAATCAGGCGGATGCGCTGGTCGAAGGGAATCTTCTGATTGCCGACTCGACCTATGATGTTGTTGATGTCGACTTCGGATTCAACGAAGGGGTGCGACTACCTTTTGTGAAGAATCTGCGCTACCGCCAACATGTTGCGCAGTTCGAGAATTTGTACTGGATGCCGGTAGAACTTCGGTTTACCGCGGATATCGAGGTCAAGTTTCCTGGGATTCCAGACTTGATCGGCATCGACCTGGCGGCTTCGATCTATGACTATTCGTTCGAGACAGGTCACGAGGAGGGCACGTTCGACGAGTATGCTTTTGAGGTTGCTGAGACAGCCGACAAGTTTGATTCGACCACTTGGGCGTTACGTCAAAGTATTCCGTTGTCGCTGCAAGAATTGCGCGGTTATGCTCGACTCGATTCGATCCAGCGCGCGCCGAAGCCGCTGCACAAGCAAATGTTGAAAGCGGGAGTTGGAGCGATGGTGTTGCTCACCTTCGGTGCTTATGATTGGTTCAGGTTTAACAGGGTTGAGGGGCCTTATGTTGGGTTCGGTGAGGCTATCGGAGCAGAGCGCCGGGGTTTGCAATTGGAAGTTAAGTCGGGATATGCTTTCGATGCGAAACTTTATCAATACAAAGTTGGATTACGTTATCAATTTCCGGGTAGACAGAGATTGGCGGTTAATGGAGAATACCGGCGTGAAGTTGCACAACGTGAGACACTCAATCAGGGAAACTATAATTCGACCTTTGAGAGCCTGTTCTTTAAGTATGATCCGGTGTCGTACTACTATCAGCGCGGGGGAAGTGTTTCGCTGGAGTTAGTTCCGATTCAGCATTTTAAACTGACAGGTAGAGTGGGTGACTACACGCAGAGATCGCTGTCGAATGCTACGGACTTCAGCTATTTTAATCGTGACGATGAATATCTGGTCAATCCGTCCATTGAAGAGGGCAAGTTGCGCTTGCTGACCGGCAGTCTGGAGTTTGATTCGCGCAAGCTGTGGCGGAACAAGGGTCGGGATCATCGTATCTCGTCCCCACAATATACGACCGCGCGTTTCACTGCCGAGTTAAGTTCACCAGATTTATTGTCAAGCGATTTTGATTACCGGCGTTATTATGTTAAAATTTATCGCCGCCAGCGTACGCTGGGACTGGGAAACACACACATCAATCTTTTTGCCGGTTCTTCGACGCGAACATTGCCACCACAGTCACATTATCAACTTGTCGACTATGCCGGTGTTGTAGCCGGCGAAAATGCTGCATTCATGACCCTGTCAGACGACCGGGTCGCCGGTGATCGCGCGGCTTACTTCTATGTGAACCACGAGTTCGGGCAGTACTTGTTTAAGAAGAGCGGAATACCGCTGATTAAATCGATTCCGTTCACGCTGGGCGTGCACGGCGGTGCGCTCTGGACGAGTTTCGAGAACAATGACCCGCAGGATGATGGGCGTGGATACTTCGAAGCGAGAAAGCCGTATAGTGAGGTTGGGTTTAGTCTCGGCAATCTAACGCCATTCTTATCGATACTGAATTTTGGAGTATATTTTACTTGGCAGATCTCGGACTACGATACGAACAACTTTGTCGCGCGAGTCGGAATCAAGTTCTAAACGACTATTTGATTTCGAAACGCTTGATCTTCCAGCCGCCGTCATTGACCAGATAGAGATATGAGAAATTGGAATCAGCTGGGTCGGCGGTGGGAGTGAAGCTGACAGTAGCCGATTCTCCGTCGATGCTGAACTTCCGATTATGCATGGCAAAGGTTGAGTCGCTGGCGGTGAGAAGCGAGATGAGTCGATTGGGCCCGGCACCTTCAGGAGTCGGTTGTACGAAGTACTTATTCAACGCACCGAGGTCGCCGCTGTTGATGGCAGTTGTGATGGCGCCTAACGCGTCGCGGATTTGATTTCGGTCAAGATTCGGATCTTTTTCTTTTACGCAGGCTGCGAAGGCAACGAAGAGCCCCAACAGAACAAACACACCCTTTAATTGCCATATCTTTGTCAGCATCCATGCCTCCTACAACACGATACGAAAGGTCGTCGGCTCACTCTCAAGTAGTTCCATAGTCCCGCCGTGATCAGCTATGATCCGACGGCAAATTGCCAGACCCAATCCAGTTCCGTCCGGGCGGGTCGTAAAATACGGTTGAAAAATCCGGTTCCGATTCTCAACGGGAATTGGCGGACCCGAATTCTGAACGTCGATCTGCACTTGTCCTTTCGGGACTTTATGTGCCTTAATTGTTATATCGCCATCACCAGCGATAGCCTGCAGCGCATTCTGGATGAGATTGACGAAAACTTTCTTCATTTCGTTCTTGTCAATCTCGGCTCCTAAGCCGGGCTCGATGTCGATATTGATGGCGATGCCGCTCTTCTCGCTCTCCAAACGCGCCAACGAAACAATCTCGTTCAAGTAAGGCTTTAACTCAACTAAAACTTTGGCAAGTTGGCCGCCTCGGGCGAGTGCCAGGAAATCCTTGATAATGGCGTTGAGCCGTTCGATTTCTTCCCTGATTGTCTGGAGAAAAGCCCGGTATTCGTCGGCATTGCCGGCCGGGGCAAACTCCAACTGCAGGCGTTGGGCGGCGATAGCGATGGAATTGAGCGGGTTGCGGATTTCGTGCGCGACACCGGCGGCAAGAGTGCCCAGTTCCGACAACCGTTCGGCGGCGCGCGCGTTTGACTCCAGACGCTTCATTTCGGTAAGATCATAAACGAGCGAGACACCGCCGTTAACCGAACCGGCCCGGTCGAACAACGGAGAGGTTGAAATCAGCAAGTGTAGTCGTTGAGCATCCGGCAGGTTAAGAACTACTTCTCCGCGGAAGACCTGTGCCGGCTGAATGCGGGTGCGCTTGAGGAACAATTCGTCTTCGCCGAAGATTTCGTCATACTGCTTGCCCAAAATAGCGCGGGATGAGCGAGCGAAGATTCGTTCCGCCAGTGGATTGAAGATGATCAAGCGACCAGATTTGTCGATTGCGACGACAGCGGCTTCAAGGGATTGGACGATTTCGTCGGTCATCGATTTCAGTTGTTCGAGGCTGCCTTCCGTGACTTGGAGCTTCTTAACTGAGGTAGTGGCGTAAGCGCCGACAATACCAAGCGCGAAAAGCACCAAAGAGAGAATGCCTAACTGTTTGAGCGAGTCGATGTATAGCTGGTGATATACGTTGAGTGACATGCCGACGCGAAACAAGCCTGATGGCATAACGTCGCTTTTGAATGAGCGGACGACTTCAAGAACCTGTTCATCCTCGAATTCATACAAGCGGTTGACGGTCTGTTCATGTCCAAGAGCATTCACGAGGAAAGGATCGTCCTGAATCGCCACCACTGGTGCGATGGCGCGAGATGCGAGGACGATGCCGGAGTCGGTCTGAAGGATGGCATAACTGATAGCGTCTTGCCCTCCCAACTGGCGAATGACATAGCCGATACCTAGCGACTCCTGGAAGTCGGTCAACTTGCGTACGGGCGCCTCTAAAAGGAGGATGCCGCGTCGAGTAGCAGTGGCGAGGTAGGCGAGATTATCCTGTGGCAAAGCCGAGGGCAGAGGAACCGAGATCGCGGTGGTCTTGCGGTCAGAGATTACTGAATCCATAACGGCCATACGTTCGGGCACGAACTCGATGGTTTTGCCGACGTACTCGCTCCATGAAGACGCGAGGACGAGCGAATCGGCGGCTATCAGATCGATGCGGGCGAGTTGATATCGGCGTTCCCAAAACTCGAGCGTATCCACCAGCTGGGGATTGCTGTCGAGGAGGCGTCCGAGCAGATTGCCGATTTCGACCAGGCGCTGTGCGCTTGATTCTTCGACGATTGCCGAAGCCGCCAGATTATTTCCGGCGGATGTCACGAGTGCCTGCATCATTGACTCGCCGTTTTGAGCGATCAATTGCAGCATATTGTCGCGGCTGGACTGAATGCCAGAGTAGGCGAGAATGAGAATGATCACGCCGACCAAAACTGTCAGCGTAAGGACAATCCGACGGCGCATCATCGCCTAACCCACTCTAACTTTTCGTTTGTCTTCACAATGCGAATATGATACTTTCCAATTGTTCAACCAAGCGATTATGCGAGTAGGATTTCTTCAATACAATGTTGTCTTCGGTGAGCCGGAGGCGAATCGTCAGCGTGTTTCTGATCTTATCGGTGATACGCGGTTTGATCTTTTGGTGCTCCCGGAACTCTGTTTCTCGGGATATTATATGCCTTCACGTGAGGTGACATTCCAGTTGGCGGAGACTTTTGGGACCAGTCCGAGCTTCGATTTCATCAAGGGGATTGCCAAGAGTCACGATGGTGCGGTTGTATTTGGATTTCCGGAGTTGAGCGGTGACAAAGTCTACAATTCCGCCGCGCTTGTACTGCCAGATGGAACATGCCATCTTTATCGAAAAACTCATTTGTTCAACTTGGAGAAGAACTGGTTTGACCCGGGAGATTCGGGGTTTTCGATACACGAGTTTCGCGGAATTCGAATCGGGTTGATGATTTGTTTTGACTGGCGCTTTCCGGAATCAGCCAGAACGTTAATGCTAAAGGGTGCGGATATTATTTGTCACCCATCGAATCTGGTATTGCCAAGTTGCCAGGACGCTATGGTGACAAGATGCCTGGAAAATGGGGTATTTGCGATTACCTGTAATCGGTGGGGCGCCGATCGGCAGGGCGAGGAGGAAATCCGGTTCACGGGGCGAAGTCAGATCACATCGTCGCGGGGGGAGGTTCTGGCACGGGCTGGAGTCGAAGAAGATGTGTTAGTGACCGTAGAAATTGACCCGCTCCGCGCCAGGGACAAGTCCGTAAATGCTTTGAACGACATGCTTTCCGACCGAAAAGAAGAGTTCTACTTCAAATAAGCTCACCTCTGTTTTCGCTTCAAAAAGCTCATAGACTCCATTTCCCGTACCAAAAAGGGGCTAAAGAACATGGCTTCTGTTCCGATAACATAAGGGAACCGTTTTCAAATTGGATGTGCGGATATGGCTCTAAGAAAAGCAAAGATTCTTGTCGTCGATGATGAACCCGAGATCACTGATATTCTCGAGGCGTTTCTTAGCAATGCCGGTCATACCGTCGTAGCTGAAAACTCGGCAATTATGGGTCTTGAGCGGGCAAAGACCTTTAAGCCCGACATGATCTTTCTCGACATCATGATGCCGCAAATGGACGGCTATGAAATATGCAATGAACTCAAGAAAGATCCGCAGACCGAGAATGTACCGGTAATTTTCCTAACTGGAAAAGATACTTCAGACGATCAGGGACGAGGCTTCAAAGCCGGCGGCGATATGTTCATCAAGAAGCCGTTTGTCTGTGAACGTCTGCTCGAAATAGTCAATGTTGTGCTCCTTAGTTTTGCTAAGGTATAGTCGATATACCTTCAGGGTTGCTGTAGGATGGCTGTGGTGGCAGCCATCCTTTTTTTCTTGACAAATATTGTGCGGTGCACAATATTGAATTGGGTATATGAAGACAATCAAACGTTATCCAAACCGCCTACTCTATGACACAACCGTTAGCCGATTTGTTACCGGACCGGACCTTCGTGTGTACATCAGGCGAGATGAGGCCTTTCAGATAGTCGATAGTCGAACCGGCGAGGATGTCACAGTTCCGGTGCTGGGTCAGCTGTTTGTGGACGAGATTGCGGCAAAAGAAAATAAGAGATCGATTATTGAAACATTGCGGGGTTTTATTGCCCTGGGAGGAGAGTTCAAAATGGATATTCTGAAGAAAACAGTGCTGGCATCGATCGGTGTGTTTGAAATCACCAAGAGCAAAGCAGAGGAGATTGTCGACACGCTGATCAAAGAGGGGGAGATTGCAAAGACGAAGCGGTCAGAAGCGATTTTGGAGCTACTGGACAAAGCCGAAAACTCGACGAAGGATTTGAAAGACCGGATCTCCAAGGATGTCGAAGTTACGATTGAGAATCTCAAAGTTGCCAGGAAGAAGGATTTGGAGGAATTGAGCCGCAAAGTGGATGATCTTGCCGATCAAGTGCGTAAGATAGCGGATAAGCTGACTTAATTCGCCAGTAAACACTGATTCGTCGATTCCGTCATTAGAATGTGATAAATAGTAATCTCATCTGACGGAGTAGTTAACAGTGGCTAAAAATAGGGTGGCGGCGTATATTGTCATTGTGGGAGTGGAGTGTTCGGAATTTGGCGGGGATTCCGTGGGAGGTGGATGAATCTATGCGGCTAACCAGATCAGTAATGATCTACTTATGCGTCTTCTCGGTACTGACTTCGACAGCTAGTGCAATCAGTTATAATTCAAAGGGAAATCAAACCGGGCATAGTCAAGACGCCCGGCGTGTCATTGTCAAGGTCCGCAAATCAGAAGAGTATGCCAAGAGCAAGAGCTTAACGGCACCCGAGTCAGCACTTGCCGGGATACTAAGTAAATCCAATCCAATTTCAGTGAGTCAATTTGCCGAAGCTCGTCCGAATTATGAAACGGACAATGACTTCGGGAGAATTCGGGTTGTCGAGTTTGCGACGGCCACAGAGGCTCACGATTTTATTGCTCAAACGGCAGGGGCTGATATTATCGAATATGCCGAGCCAGACTATCAACTGGAATTATTCGAAGTCCCCAACGACGCCTTGTTTGCCTACCAGTGGAACTTGCGAAATGTCGGCCAGGAGTACTTCTCGGTATTGCGCCTTGAGGGAAACAACAATGACGTTCAAACCATGGAGACCGGCAGTGCGGGGGCTGACATCAAGACTACTGATGCTTCAATCGAGAGCAACAGCGCTGACGTGATTGTTGCGATCATTGATACGGGTCTCGACCGATTCCATCCGGACTTAAATGGCAGCGTGTGGCACAATACTGACGAAGTACCGGCAAACAATGCCGACGACGATCACAACGGATACGTCGATGATACCTGGGGTTGGGATTATTCTGCCAATGAAGCGTCAATCCCGATTTACTCCGACAATGATCCGAACGACACCTTTGGCCACGGCACACATTGCGGAGGCATAATTGCCGCTCAAACTAATAACGACTTTGGAATTGCGGGTGTGTCGAAGCATGCAAAGTTGATGCCCTTGAAGATTTACCCAACGATGTCCGTATCGTTAGCGGCCAAGGCGGTGATTTATGCCGCCGATAATGGTGCGGATATAATCAGCATGTCGTGGGGAATGCCATACAAGTCGCTGTTGTTGCATGAAGCACTGCAATATGCGCGTGACAAGGGTGTTGTCTTATGCGCCGGTACTGGCAACACAGGGACTGAAGATGTGTTCTATCCTGCAGCTTTTGAGTTTGTCATTGCCGTCGGGGCCACAAATAGCCGGGATTTCGTAGCGGAATTTTCGACTTACGGTTCGCACCTCGAACTCTGTGCTCCTGGTGAGTCAATATTATCACTGCGTGCGGGGAGCACCGATATGTATGCAGTTTCGCCCTCAAACGAACCATTAGTACATGTGGTGGCCGACCGGTTCTATGAGGCTTCCGGCACCAGTATGGCTTGTCCACATGTCGCTGGAGTTATTGCTGAAATGCGTGCGCAGTCACCGGGGCTTTCGTCAGAGAGCATTAGGCAGATATTGAGAGCGTCAAGCGATGATCTGATCGACCCACAGGGTTCGGGAGCAATTCTCGCCGGCTGGGACCGGTTTAGCGGGTTTGGTCGAGTGAATCTCAAGCAGGCGCTTGAAGCGACTCCGACGACGCAGGCTCGTATCGAACTACCCCACGAAGGTTCCATCCTTAGCGGCATCATCGCGATCACTGGCCGAGCCTTTGATGACGGAGAAGAGCATTACGAACTCGATTACCGGCGGCTTGGCGACAAGCAATGGAATCTGATTCAAGAAAGCCCGGCGACAGTTGCTTCCGGTGCGCTTGGCACATGGGACACAGGACAATTATCCGGGCTCTACGAAATTCGACTTCAAGTGGGTGAATCAAATGAGTCGCGCAGGACCGTTTTGTTGGTTCCCGAGGCCACCGTTGAGCTGTATCTGCCGGAGAATCGCGAATTTTCATCAGGTGGCGCGGACTTGGGATTGAATTCGATTTGTCAGAATTTTGAAAAGACGGTTGTTGATTTTCGACCGGCTGCAAGCAGTGGAGACTGGATGGTCATTGCCGAGTTGACCGCACCTTCAATAGGCGGAACAGGAGTTTTTTGGGATCTAATGGCTGTGCCGAACGGGGAGTATTCTGTCCGAGCCCGCGTATTCAGTTCTGCAGGGATGGAGGATGCTCTTGAAGAGGTGATCACTGTCATTTCGCCCTTCACGGAAAATCGTGGCTGGCGCGCCGAAATCGGCGCCAACGCGACGATCATGCCGAACTATGGTGATTTTGACGGCGATGGCAGCAATGAAATTGTGGTGGGAACGGATTCAGGTCTTGTGTTTTTTGACCTTGAAGGGAATCGCAAACTTGCCGGTATGCCGGTTCTGCCGGATGAGAATTTTCTGGTAGTCCCGGTTGTCTGTTCAATTGACGCCGACTCGATCGATGATTTGGTGGTGATCTCGGAAACATCCAATCTGATTTATGGACTATCATCGAGCGGGAGGATTTTTCGTGATGTCGTTTATAACTCGCCGCGAACGGCATTGTTTGGTTCTTTGACCGAAGCTTTCTTTCCGCTGGTATTCGCGCGCGATCTCGATCATGACGGGTTCGATGAGATAATCTACAAGTCGGGCGGTACTTTGACCGGCTCCAGCCAGATTAGAATAAATAGTCCGAAGCGAGCTACTGGTTCATGTTTCCCACTTGAGCTTGAAGGCAACATGGTCCAGGCTGCTGACCTGGATCGCGACTCGCTGGATGAGCTGTATGTCATTGGATTCAATGGCTTGTTAAGGAAGATCAATCTTTGCGGCGAAACACAGAGAACAATGAGTTTTGTTTTCAATGATTATCAATTGACTCCTTCGGGACTTACGGCGGCGGACGCGGACGGCGACGGCGACTACGATCTTATCGTGATGGGATATATATCGAATCAGATCCAGAATTTTGGATACTACATCATGGTGCTGGATTCAGATTTTCGCGTGTTGAGGCGGGAAGCACGATATCTGGGAATTCCCGGATTCCTTGATCCACCGATGGCAGTATTTGGCGATATCAACGGCGATGGGGAGCCCGAATCAGTCGTATCGTTTCACGATGCGAACTATGGGTACCTTTTCGCGTGGGATGCTGCGGGCAATTCGGTGCTTGCGGATCAGCCAATGGATGGTCTGTTAGCTGCAATTGTGCATCCGGGTATTGCCTCAATGCCCTTGTTGGTTGACGTGAATGATCGCAATGGGGCAGACGCCGTTGTAGCAGTCGGACGGGATCTATTCGGCGCGTTTCCGCGCCAAAGGGTTGAAGCCTTCAGCGCAACCGGAGACCTATTGACCGGTTGGCCCCTATTTGCTGCGCCGCATGCACAGGACGACCCAACCAAGTCGAACGTGCCAACATATGGTGATCTTGACGGAGACGGCTGGATGGACATGGTCATCATCACCCCGACAAACGAGTTGGTGTTTACTTCATTCATCGGTACACAGTGGAATGCCAATAAGTCACCGTGCCCGATGTGGCGATACAATCAAAGGCTTAACAATATTGCGCCACTCAATCACGACATAGCCACGGATGTCGAATCGGACGATGAACTGTTGCCGCGAGAATTCGTGACAACACAGAACTTCCCGAACCCGTTCAATGCGGCAACGTCAATAGAGTATTCGATTCCGAGGGCGGGCGATGTCAACATCAGCATATTCAATTTGTCGGGACAAGTGGTCAGGAAGATTCTTGTACCTGCACAGCCGGCGGGAAATCACAGGATTCGTTGGGAGGCGATGGATCAAAAGGGTGCAGTCCTGCCATCCGGGGTGTACTTCTACAAAATCGAAAGCAACAATTTGAAGGCTAGTGGAAAAATGGTCTTAATCAAATAGCGGGCTTCCATGGAATTTCCGGCCAAAGAAAAACAAGGACTTCGTATGAAGTCCTTGTTCGTTAATTGACAAAGTTGACAATACTATGAGCAGAGTGTCGGTTCAGGTCCGCCGTTGAAAATGTAGCTGATGATATACACGGCGTCGGAGATTGTGACTGTTCCGGTGCAATCGCCGTCTGCCGCGGCAAGCGGTGAAGGAGCAGTTCCAGATGCGAAGATGTAATTGATGATGAACACAGCATCCGAGATAGTTATGTTGCCACTGCCGTCGGCATCGCCCGGCATATAACTTGGCGGGTTAAAGACATAATTCAGCGCGTTCCAAGTATTGATGATACCCCAGCCATAGTTGTTGTTTGGCGATACCGCATTGTTGGCGGTGAGCATGAGAGCCTCGCGAACCTGCATGTTGGTCCACGTCGGGTTGGCACCCCACACAATAGCGGCTGCACCCGCGGTTAGCGGGCACGAGAACGAAGTCCCGCTGGAAAATCCGTAGGAAGCATCGCCGCCGGAGCTGGCAACGCTAACGTTGGAGCCTTGAGCGCAGACTTCGGGCTTAATGCGTCCATCGGCTGTTGGTCCACGTGATGAGAAGCTGACGATGGTGCCGGTGGAGCTGACGGCACCGACGGTGATGATGCTGTCGGCATCAGCCGGTGCGCCGAGCGTCTGCGGTGCGGAGCCCGAATTGCCGGCGGAATTGACAACCAGAATTCCATAGGAAGCAGCAATGTCTGCAGCCATTGTTGACACACAGAAGTCGCCATTGTAGTTGGTTGTAACGTACCAGTCGGTGTATCCGAGCGACGACGTGATGATATCGGTGCCGATTGAGTCGCACCATTCGACGGCGGCTGTCCAGTTATATTCTTCCTGAACGGTCTCGCTTCTGACGTCTTCAGTCTTACAGAGAATGAACTGGGCGAGATAGGCCGGACCGTAATGAACACCGGAATTTGCACCACCGCAAGTTGACCAAGTGCTGGTGCCGTGACTCCAGGCGCTGGCATCGTCACCGACTTCGTTTGAGACATTACCATCGTTGAACACGAAGTCGTGTTCAGCAATTACGCGACCATCGAGATACGCTTGTCCAAAAGAAAAGTGGGTTTTGCGGAAACCGGTATCGAAGACCGAGATCATTATTCCCTGACCGGCATAACCGGAGTCGTGACAGATCGGGACATTGATTTGCGTCAGTTGACCGAGTGAGTTGCCATAGGAAAGTGCAGTTGGCTCCAGCGCCTGCTGATCGCCTTGCGGGGTCGATTTTTCGTATGTGACTTCTTCGACGGGACGTTTGAAGGTCGCCGTGGGCTGAACTCGTGCGACGAATTCCATTCCGGCAATCATGCCGACGCGGTCGAGATCAATCTCGATGGCGGCAGAATTAAGCCACTTGGATGTGCTTAGTACGTTCGCGCCCATCGCCTGAAGCTGACTGACATATCGGGCGTTCACCGGCAAATCGGTAAAGCGAACCTCTGTCACTCCGTGCTTTTCGCGCCGAGCTCGGGCACGCGGAGTCAATCCAGCGTCAGCTGCCAAGGCTGCAGCAGCAAATTCTGACTTATTGAAGATGCCTTTATCTGTGAAAAAGACCCATATCTTGACTTTGCCGTCCATCTGACTTTTCGCCAGATAATCAACAGCGCGGTCAGAAATGGGAGTTTCGCTCTTTGCCCGAAAGTAGCTCGGATCCTGAAAATCGGGACGCTGTTTTGCGACAGACATTCCGACCACCAAGAGCAGGGCCATCAACGCCCCAGTGCCAAAAACTTTCATGTTCACCTCGTGCGTGGTCCTATATTGAAGTAGACGTTACATCTCCAAGATATCAACTAATTTCAATTCTGTCAACACTTTAGTCGATTGCGCCGGACTTGTTCGGGCAGATTTTTCTGCATCCAGTCGGAGCGAATTCTGTCAGATTGTCCAGCAATATGTATTACATCGGCTGTCGCGACATATTTCGTCAGTTTTGTCTGGACGTTTTCATGATCGCTACGTAATCTAACCAGCTGAATGCATAAGAGTTTCCTCAAATTCGCCGTTTGTGCGATCTGCGCAACAATTTTCATCGGGTGTTCGCGAAATAGCTCGGAAGTATCGCAGAGCGAATGGGAACGGCTGATTGCCATCCGCGGCGAAGCCCGCGAGTATTGCCGAAGCACAATGATAGCAAGTTACAATCGCTGCCTGATGGCCGACTCCAATTCGGTTGATTCTGTTGAAATCCACCAAAGCGTCGATTTGGTCGACGAGTTGACCCGTCGCGAGAATCTCCGACTTCTGCAGAAGATAGAAGATAGCTATCCACCTGATTCGGAAGACGAACGAAAAGTACTGCGACTGCGCCACTTCTTGATCAGTTTAATCTTACAGCAAAACACTCAAGATGTGAGAGCCTATCTGGCGGAGATGCGAGCAAAGAGCGCCATTGCAATGGATGGTCGAACGATCACTCTTGATGCGCTCCAGCAGCTACTGGCAAATGAGACCGATCGGGATTTGAGACAGCAGGCTTACTATGCCTGGATTCCCGAGTTGCAGAAAGAAAATGCAGTAATTGAGGCGTTGGTCAGGATCGAAGACTCGACTGCGTTTGACCTCGGATACGGGGATCTGACAGCATTGTGTCAGGAGCGGCAGCAGCTCGACTATGCGGTGTTGAGTGATCAAGCCCGCAGTGTGATTCAGAGTACAGATAGTCTGTTTCGCAACCTGGCAGATGACGTTGTTCCGAAATTGTCGGGGCTCAAGTTCGACATGTTGCGCGGATATGATGTTCCGTTTTTGATGGGGACTTCACCGTTTGATGATCAGTTCCGCAGTGCGAATCAAATGGAGCGATGTGAATCCGCCTTGGCACGCATGGGACTCGCTCTCGGTGACTCGTCGAAGCTAAAACTGATGCGTCAATTCGACCGGTCAATGTCGCGTGTCGCGACCTATCCAGTGACAATTCCGGATGATATCAGGGTCGTTCTTCCTGCTGATTCGGGACATTGGGAGACATCGGCTCTGTTGCATGAAATTGGTCATGCCTTGCACTGGCTAAATACGGAAGAGCGGGAATTCGAGTTTACGCAATTGGGGGCAGGCGCTCTGAAGGAAGCGTACGCTTTTCTGATTGAAGGGCTGCTTGACGAGCCGGAAGTGGTCGAGAAAGTGTTCGGAATCCCGAAGAGCGAAGCCGGGGAATTATTGCGCCAGCGAGCTTATATTCAACTGTTAGCGACGCGCTCATATTGCGGCGACTTGCTGTTTGAGCAAGAAGTATATGCCGGCGGAGCGGACTTGCGGAAAGCTTATGAAGAGATCAAGCGACCTCTTGGAGTCCATGGATGGAGTGATGCTGATAACGAACTGCTGTACCGGCGTCTTGATCAATTTGCATCGGCGGAATATCTAACCGGCTGGTTCCTGTCGGCGCAGTTGCGGGAGTATTTGCGCGAGGAATTTGGCGATCATTGGTATGCGTCGTCGGCAACCGGCGAATTTCTCAAGGGACTCTGGAAACATGGCACGCGCAAGTCGGAAATTGAAATCGCCGTAATGCTTGGCGACAGTACGATAACTCCCGACGCGTTGATTCGACATCTGAATTCGCTGTCTGCGCGATAGGCGCTCACCACTTTTCGTTTCTAACCATAATCTTCCACAACGGCGGGAATTCTTTTCCCTTCCAGCTTCATCACCATTACAGAATCAGATTTTAGCAAAGTCTCAAAGCTCCTACCGGCAAGCAAGTTAGAGGCTTGATTGCAATTTTGGCATTACTCTTGCAAGGCAGTTACACGGCAAGAAGGCGCAATACGCCATTTGGAGGATAAGTAATGGCCGAAAAAGACATCGAGCAACAGCCGCAAAGCGAGTCGCCGAAGGCGAAAGCAGGCGGAAAGTCTCACCTCATGCTGATAGCCGCAGGCGCGATTGTATTCGTGGTGGCGGTCGTCATATTCTCACTCCAATTTGGTGTGTTCAGTTCATCAAATGTTAAGCCGAGCGCCGAGGCACCAGACAAACAGGCGCAGGCGGCTGATTCTTCCAAACAAGAAGTTAAGGAAGATGATGAGCATGCAGATCCGTACCAGGCCTTATTCGATGGCTACGACGGCGGTGAAGAAGATCTCCATTTGAGCGATACCGCAGCAGTCCGCGACTCAATTGAAAAAAACACCTGGTATGAACAGCAGAAACAAGAGATCGACCGCAAGATGGCACAACTTGAGTTAGAGACGACCCAACTGAATCAACTGAAGAGCCAAGTCGAAGCCCTGATGGATCGCAAAAAGGCAATGGAAGAAGGCAACATCACGCAAATGGCGAAGCTCTACGAAGGTATGAGCACGGAAGAGCTGGTGCCGATCCTGTCCAACCTTAGTGATGCGCAGGTCAGTGTGATGATCAGCAAGATGAAGAAGCAGAAGGCTTCGGAAGTGCTTGGCAAGATGACTCCGGAACGAGCCGCCAAGATTACACAGTACATCATTTCGATGAGTGAATAAGCAGAATCAATGAATCCGATACTTGACATATTTGCAGTTGCAAAAACTAATGCGTTGCCGACTCCGGGCGGGACAGGAATCAGCGGCCAGCCCTCCGGGGATAGTCAATTTGCGCAATTGTTCGCTGATGCAGTTGGCGCAACGCCGCAATTGGCGGCACTTCCGTTTGCCGGACTACCGGTCATGGGAAAAACTGAAGCCGCGGAGGCAGTCTTACCGGATGCGGTAGAAGGACTGCCGGCATCTTCGCATGAAGCACAAGTTATCAATGAAATTTTCGGTCAAGTATTGACTGAAGTTCCAGCCAAGAACGCAACTGGCGGCGAAGTTCAGGTTCTTTCACAACAGCAAATTGAATCCGCGATGAGCGACGAAGCAGTTCCGGCAACTCTCGACGAGATGGTCCCTGTTTCAGTTGGCGCTGCAACCCAACCGCTTTCCATCGGTGCAATCATGGCTCGCGTGCCAAGTATGGAATTGTTGAGCCAGCTGATCGCAACTGAAACCTTAAGAGATCAACAGAGCCAGCTGACGAGTCATGTTGGGGCCGAACTGACTTCACTCACCGGAGAAGAGGCGAACGGTGTTGTAATCAACGCACAGGTAGAACTCTCCGACGAGGCGGCGAAGGCGATCGCGGGCAGCGACAACGACGGAGCAAGCAAAGCATCGGCAACGGAAAAGTACGAAGGTTCGATTCTGGACAGCAAGCAGACGGGCAAAGCAATTGCCGTGGAATCACACTCGCTCAAGAGTCACCTGCGCAAGGCATTTCCGAGCCTGAATATCGAATCAGCTTCGGGCAAAGTAAATGTTCAGGTGATTCTCACAAACGCCGGCACCGAAGCACGGACAAGAATCGATCTTCCGATAAGCAATCAAAAGATAGCTGCTACGAATGGATTGCCAATTGCCGTTGCACCACAAATAGCAACCGCTGTTCAAACTTCGGGAAGGCCAACTAAATCAACTCGAGTCACTCGCCAACCACAATCCGTAGGCAACGCACCGGTGCAGAGCCCGGCAAGAACAGTGATAGAAGGAGAAGCGCCAATCCGGCTGGAGAACCGAATCGCGATACGCAAGCCGGTACAGGTCGCATTGAAGTCGCAAGGATTTGATATCGAGAAGCTGATGAGTTCCGAGAGTAGAGTTAAGGACCCGCTGGCGGAGAATATCGCTATTGACAAGACTGACTTCAAAGTCGCAGCCGACAAACAAATACAGCAAGCTACAGACAGAAGCCTTGAGCTTAACGGGACCGAGCGCTTCAAGTTGGATATCAAGCGTGGACACATCGAGGCACTGCTGAAGAAGGGCGAGATCAAGCTTCAACTTCAGCCAGAGCATTTGGGCCATCTCAAAATCAAGTTGACTACGACCCCGACCGAAGTCAGCGCGCGAATGGAAACTTCCAGTGAAGACGCCAAGCGCGCGGTCGAACTTTCGCTGCCGCAATTGCGGGAGAGTTTCGAGCGTGCGGGCCTAAAACTAAACAGCATTGAGGTCCTGGTCAACGACGATAGCGACTCGCGCCGTCAACACGCATTTCAACACGAATGGCGAGGACGCAATGGACGATCCAACGCGTCTGCAGACCGATTCGTGGTTGACGTTCCGGCCGTAGCCGAGATTTCACAGAATCCAAACACCGTTTATGGCGGTGCACTTAACCTGGTGGCATGAGGACAAGATGGAATCACAACCTATCAGCTCAATACTATCGCCGCAGACGACCGAGACGACGAAGAAAGCCAATGATGTTCTCGGTAAGGATGATTTTCTGAAGATGCTGACGGCGCAAATGCGGTATCAAAATCCGCTGGAGCCGATGAAGGATCAGGAATTCATCGGGCAAATGACGCAGTTCTCGTCGCTTGAACAGCTGCAGAATCTCAATGAAACAATGACCACGAGTTCGCAGTGGAACATGTTGTTGTCGCAGACAATCAACAACACAATGGCCACTTCGCTAATCGGCAAAACAGTGACCGCGGATGCGAGCGTTACAGCGGTCAGCAGTGACCATACGTCGCCGATCAACTTCAACTCGGCCGGCTTCGCGCTTTCCGGTGTTGTAAGCATCTACGATGCCGAGGGAAGTGTCGTGCGCACAATAACGTTGTCGCAATTGCAGTCCGGTGAACACAGCATTTCCTGGAATGGTAAAGATAATAACGGCAACGATCTGCCTGCCGGCAACTACGGCTATTCGGTCGATTTGCGCGACCCGCAAGGAAATGCGGTGAGCGCGGCCGGATTCAACAAGGGACCGGTAACGGGAGTGGACTACATCGACGGTCAGGCGTATTTGCTGATCGAAGGCGGAATGATTCCGTTGGCCAGTGTCCGCACGGTGAGCGGAGGCTAAAAAATGGCAATGAACTTGATTAATCAGTTGCAGGGCGTTGGAGCAGTCACTCCCGAGCCAAAGTCGATTGGCAAGGCGCAGTCTTCCGGCAATGGAGTGGCGAGCGATGGTCTGACCTTCTCCAAGCATCTCAATGATCGCATTAATCGGCGCCATCTTGAGATGGGTCCAGAACGGTTGGCTCGCCTGACCGATGCGGTGGACAGGGCTTCGGACAAGGGCGCTCGCGATTCAGTGGTACTGCTGGACAATTTGGCGCTGCTGGTGAATGTCCCCAGCCGGACGGTTGTGACAGCAATGGAAACGGAAAAAATGAAGCACGGTGTTTTCACCAACATCGATGCGGTAGTAGTTGGATAAATAAACAAAGAACCACAGGCCGGACCTCCATAGAGGAAGCCTGATTTCGGAGGTAAAGGATATATGTTAGCATCACTTTTCGCAGGTGTCGCAGGACTAAGGAACCATCAGGTTCGCATGAACGTGATTGGCAACAACATTTCGAACATCAATACGGTCGGCTTCAAGTCGGGCCGTTCGGTGTTTCAGGAAGCGCTGGTTCAGACTCTGCGCGGTGCCGGCCGTCCGTCAGCGGTGTCCGGCGGTTCCAACCCGATTCAATTGGGCTTGGGCATGAACGTCGCGTCGATCGATAACCTGTTCACGCAAGGCGGACTTGAATTGACCGGCCAGATTTCCGATCTCGCGATTCAGGGCAACGGCTTCTTCATCCTATCAGACGGCAATCAAAAATTCTACACTCGCGCGGGAGCGTTCGGGTTTGATGCGAACAGTTATCTCGTGAATCCGTCGAATGGACTTTATGTGCAGGGTAAGATGGCTGATCCATCTGGAGCGATTCCATCAACGTCGACGGTTGGAAGTATTCAGCTTCCGTTCGGTCAACAGGATCCGGCGAAGGTTACGACGCGCGTGTCTTATGGCAATAACCTTGATGCTTCGGCTACGCGTTCGGAGGCGTCACTCACCGACAGCATTACTCCGACCAACGGCATCACGCTGGTATCAGGTGTTTCGCGTGACGGCGCCGGCGGCACACATGCAATAACCATCACCGGATTGAATGCGACGTTTGCCTGGGCACGTGGAGACAATATTCCGAATACTGTCCTGACAGGTAATGAGACGCTTGGGTCATTGGGAGTTACCTCTCCGACTATGACGTTGACCGTTGACACGGGTTCTCCGATCACAATTACCGGACTCACCACGACCTCGACCATCAATGAACTGGTCAATTCGATTGACATCATCGACGGTATTGATGCCAGTATTGATGGCGGTGAAGTACGTATTGAACGGACGAAAGCGGGAGCGTCGTACACAGTCGCTACCAACGCAGCAGTACTTGGAGACATTGCCAACCGCATTTTCGGTGCAGCAGCTGCGGCGGCCTTTACTGTAAATAACGGTACCGACCACAACCTGGTCGCGACCGATGTATTTACGCCTTCGGTCGGTGGCACGCCGGTATCGACAATTCTCGGAATTACCACGAGCCAGACGACCGGTTTGGCAACGGGTGTAACCGGTTTAGGTGGCGGCGGTGTGACAGTCGGTTCGGCTGACACTGGCCTAACGGCAGGTACGGCTTCGATAACTACGAAGGACACAGCGAAGGCGACATCGCTCACGGTCTTTGATTCACTGGGCGGTACTCACACGCTGATGACGAATTTCATCAAGTCGCATGAACCGAATAAGTGGTACTGGGAATCATCGTTGCAGGGCGGTGAAATCATTTCCGCCGGCGGATCTGGAACTGTGGAGTTTAACGCCAATGGTTCGTTGTTGAGATGGAGTTTTGACGGCGGTGCCGACAGACTCATTTTTGACCCGAATAATGGCGCACAGCTGGCAGAGATTGACTTGTTCGCGGGTACGTCGGGGCAGTACGACGGTTTGACTGGATTCTCCGGTGTGGAGACCGTTGCGGCGATCAACCAGGATGGTTACGGCATGGGAATTCTTGACAAGATTTCCATCGACCCGACCGGATTGATTATCGGCATTTTCACAAACGGTGTATCGAGAAACCTTGCCCAGATTACGCTGGCGGACTTCAACAATGAAGCCGGTCTGCTGAAGTCCGGCGAGTCGTTGTTCCAGACCTCGGCAAACTCCGGCGAAGGTATCGAAGGAGTTGCCGGCGAGACAGTGTCGGCGACGATTTCCTCCGGCGCGCTGGAATCAGCCAACGTCGATTTGGCGCAGGAATTCACGAACATGATTATCGCCCAGCGTGGTTTCCAGTCGAATGCCCGTGTGATCACGACATCCGACAACATGCTTGACGATCTGGTTAACTTGAAGAGATAATGAGTTGAGGCATAAATGATCAAGGTCACACGATTGAATGGAACCGCCATTGTCATCAATGCCGATCTCATTGAGTTTGTCGAAGAGATTCCGGACACGATCGTCAGCTTGACGACCGGCAAGAAGATAATGGTGAAAGAAAACTCGGAAGAGATCATCGATAAGGTAACCCGATACAAACGGTCGACACTGGTTGGATACCAATCAGTACCGATTCGGGAAGCATAGGAAGCGGATTATGCCGGATATCAAAGATAAGACCGAGGTTGTTGAACAACCAGCCGCTGCAAAGAAGAGCTTGCTGCCTCCAAATCTGGCGGCGACTCTGACGAAGGTGGCAATGTTCGGACTCATCGGGCTGGTGGCTGTGTCCGCTGCGTATCTGCTTACCCTCAAGGTTCTCAAACCGATGATGGCAAGCGATGCACCAACGGAACAGGCGGCCGAGCCGGTGAAGGCCGAGCCGGTCAAGGAAGAGAAGCTTGAGGAAGCTCCTTCGGGCCACGGTGGCGGTGGTGGAGAGCAGGCAGGTACGAATCAATTCTTCACGGTCGAGAGCATTGTCGTCAATCCGGCGGAGACGCAGGGAACGCGGTATCTTTCGTGCAGTGTGAGTTTTGAGGTAGCATCGCCAGAAGACTTGAAGGCGTTCGAAGATAAGGCAGTCAAGATCAAGGACCTGTTGATAACCATCTTGTCGTCCAAGACGGTTGACGAATTGGCCGACATCAAGGTTCGCAATGATATGCGGCGCCAGATTCTGGCGGTGGTAAACCGATTCACAACTCCGGCGCAGGCATCCGCCGTGTATTTGACCGACTTTGTGTTGCAGTAGCTAATTGAGAAGGTAGAAGCGAAGTGGCGAAGATTCTTTCACAAGACGAAATTGATGCCCTGTTATCGACGGTATCCACCTCGGACGAGGTTGATCCCAAGCTGGCCCGGCAGGACGATTCGATGCGTTCGGTGGTGGCTTACGATTTCAAGCATCCGAATCGAGTATCGAAAGACCAGATTCGTACTTTGGAAAATCTTCATGACAACTTTGCCGGACACCTTGGTTCCAGCCTCTCGGCGATTCAGCGAGCGATGGTGGATATCGAACTGGTTAGCGTTGACCAGATCACATATTCCGAACTGATCATGTCGCTGGTAAATCCATCGAATGTTTTCACGATAACACTTGAGCCGCTCGAAGGACGGTGCCTGGTCGATTTCAATCCGACATTAGCTTTTCTATTCATCGACCGCATGTTTGGTGGGGTCGGTCGCATTATGGAGACCGAGCGCGAATTGACGGGTATCGAGAAGGCTGTCTTGGCCAAAATTTCGCGAAATGTGTTTAAGGAACTTGAGCGGACATGGGCTTCGGTGGTTAAGGTACAGATTCGCCAGCATTCATTTGAGACCAATCCGCAGTTCGTGCAGATCGTGCCGCCGGGAGAGACCGTGATCGTGATCGGATTTCAAATCAAGATGCTGGGCAACTCCGGATTGCTGACGATTTGCTATCCTTACGTTACGCTCGAACCGATCATGAAGGATCTGGTCGGAAACACCTGGGCGGATCAATCGAAGAAGGGCGACATCGAACAGAATCGCCTTCTCAATGCGACGAATCTGCAGGACGTCAAGGCAGAAATAACAGCCAGTCTGGGGACGGCGACTTTGACCGTGCGCGACTTCATTTCCCTCAAGGTCGGAGATGTAGTCCAGCTGGATCAGCGGATTGAAGAACCCCTGGAAATATATGTACGCGGAAGAAAAAAGTTTTTTGCTCGCCCCGGCATCGTCGGACGGAAGACAGGATTTCAGCTTACCGGCCGCGCCGAGGAATAGGAGACCATAGATGGCAGATGAGATCACACCGAACACACCGCTGGATGATGATTCGATATTAGGCGGACCGCCACCGGGCAGTGGCACTGATGCTGCACCGGTTAAGGCGACGCCGCAATCGATACCGGCGGACCAGATGTCTTCGTCTTCGTCAGTGGATGAAGAAGTTGAAGCGGCAATGTTGGCGGAACTGGCGCGTGTCGAGGCGGAAGACGCCACGCGACTCGGTGCAATGGGAGGACCCACTGTTCAACCAGTCGAGTTCGATCATTTTCAGCGGGCCCAGCCGGCCGGCCAGGCACAGAACATTGATATTTTATTGGACGTCAAACTTCCGGTCGCCATCGAGCTTGGCCGAACCGAAATGAGTATCCGCGACATATTGGAATTAGGCGCGGGCTCGGTCGTGGAATTGACCAAGCTTGCCGGCGAGCCGGTGGATTTATTGGTAAACAACAAAATTGTAGCGAGAGGTGAAGTCGTCGTCGTTGACGAGAATTTTGGATTGCGGGTCACAAGTTTGATCTCGCCCGAAGACAGACTAAAGAGCTTGTAACATGAAATGGACTATATTCAGCATCGGATCGCTGATTCAGTTCTGCAGTGTGAAACTGTTTGCTCAGGAAGAGCAAGTCCCCGACTTCGCCAGTGAAATGGGCCCGACCCTGCTTCAGTTGGCCGGAGCGCTGCTACTGATCATCATCATCATCTACGCCTCGGTTTGGGTGATGAAGCGTTATTCTACCGGAAAGTCGCCGGTTACCGGCGAACTCATCAAGGTCGTTGAAAGACGACATCTCACGCCCAAACAGGCGATTTACGTTATCAAGGTAGGGGAGAAGCATGTTCTTCTCGGTGCAACGGAGCACGGCATCAACAAGCTGTGTGACGTCGAGATCGCTCCGCCGCCGGCCGCCAAGATCGGCGAAGTTGCGCGTAACTCGACCAAGTTTGGACAATTCCTAAGACAAGCGAAAGAATCTCTGATGCCACGGGCTGCGATTGAGCAGAAGGGAGTCGATGTATGAGGCTCTCTTGGCGCATAATCGCGATACTTGTCTTCCTGCTGGCTATCGGCAGCGCGGAATTGATGGCACAATCGGTGCCGCAGGTATCGATTTCAATCGGCGGTCAAACCACCGACGGCAAGGGATTGTCGACGACATTGCAGATCGTGTTGCTGATGACGGTACTGGCATTAGCGCCGTCGATACTGGTGATGACGACCTCGTTCATTCGAATTGTGATTGTGATGTCGTTCTTGCGACAGGCCTTGGGTACAAACCAATTGCCGCCATCGCAGTTGATCATGGGGATTTCGCTGGTGATGACGGTGTTTGTCATGACGCCGGTGGCGACACAGATTAACAACAATGCATTGCAGCCTTATCTCAAGGGCGAAATATCGCAGACGGAGTTTTTCGAGACTGGCGTCAAGCCACTGCGTGAATTCATGCTGAAGCAGACGCGCGAGAAAGATCTGGCATTGTTCGTGAAGTATGCAGGCATGGAGAAGCCGGCGACACGTGATGACATTCCGACGCACGTGGTCGTGCCGGGATTCATTCTTTCAGAACTGCGGACTTCGTTCCAAATTGCATTCGTGATATTCATACCGTTCCTGGTCATCGATATGGTCGTGGCATCGGTGTTGATGTCGATGGGAATGATGATGCTGCCGCCGATTCTGGTGGCGCTGCCTTTTAAAATACTGCTGTTCGTCATGGTTGACGGCTGGTATCTCATCGTCAAATCGCTGTTGGAAAGCTTCAAGATAGCAGGAGGATAAGTGACTTCACAATATGTCATAGCGTTAGGAAAAGAAGCGATCATCCTTACGCTGATGGTTTCAGCGCCGATGTTGATCCTCGGGCTGATCGTCGGTTTGGCGATAGCGATCTTTCAGGCGGTCACCCAGATTCATGAAATGACGCTGACCTTTGTACCCAAGATTATCGCGGTAGGATTGGCGCTGCTGATCTGCTTTCCCTGGATCATCAACATGATGGTCGGTTTCACGACGAGGCTGTTTACTTCGATTCCAACCCTGGTGGGATGAATTCTTTTCCCCGCCGGGAAGAAAAATACTCCTCTGGTAAGAGCCGTCACCGATAGCGGCTCATTGCAACTGCATTTATTTCAACAAGTTAGAACTGCGTTCCTCTTCGGCACAAGCATTGCTAAAGGTAGTGCGAAGAGGAGAAATCTAACTCGTGCAGACAGAAGCGATATTCGGACTCACACTTGATAACATAGTCGTCTTCCTCCTGTCGACCTTCCGGGTCGGCGGGCTTTTTGTCGCCGCACCAGTCTTCGGTCAAACCACGGTCCCCGTTCAAGTCAAGATCATGTTGACCCTGATGTTTGGCTATTTCCTTTTTCCGTTGGTAGGGACGCAAACCTTCCAGCTCGATCCGGGTTTACTGCCGTTGGTTCTGCTTGGAGCCAAGGAGTTCATGTTCGGATTGATCATCGGATTCTTGTTCCAACTGATCTTCCTCGGCGTGCAGTTCGGGGGCGGCGTTCTCGGTTATCAGATCGGTTACGCGATGGTGAACGTGATTGATCCGTCGACGTCGGAAAGCGTGCCGATTATCGGCCAGTTGAAGCTGATCCTTTCGACATTGATATTCTTCATCATTGATGGCCATCACGTGATTCTTCAGGCTCTGTTCGAGTCATACAAGGTTGTGCCGCTAGGCCATGTGTCTTTCAACCCGCTGGCGATGGACGCGGTAATGCATGCATCCGCGGCGGTGTTTGTCGTGGGAATCAAGATCGCGGCGCCGGTGCTGGTGACGCTGTTCATAACAGATATATGCCTGGGCATCGTCGCCCGCACAATGCCGCAGATGAACATTCTCATCGTGGGTTTCCAGGTTAAGATCGGTGCCGGACTGATCATGCTGGCACTGGGGCTCCCGTTCTTCCAATTCATGTTCACAAAAGTTTTCAATCAGTTGAGTATCGACGCCTTTACGATTACGAAAGGTTTCGCAGGATAGGTCATGGCCGACGAATCGTTCCAGGAACGGACTGAAGAACCCACTCCCAAACGGATAAAGGAAGCGCGGGAAAAGGGACAGGTTGCCCGATCGGCTGAACTTAGCTCGGTCGTGATCATGATCGCGTCGGCAGCGTCGCTGATTGCGCTTGGTCCGCTGATGTCTTCAACCAGCCGCGACATGTTGACGTGGATATTTACCAATGTTACGACCTTCGATCTGTCAGCGGCCACAGCGCCGGCATTCATGTATCAGATCGCCCTCATCTTTGTAAAGATCTGCGCGCCGATTGTCATCGTGATGGTGGTGATCGCGTTCGGAGTTTCCTATGTGCAGGTCGGCAACGTGATTTCGACACAGGCTTTGGAGCCGAAGTTCGAGAAGCTCAACTTCATTTCGGGAATGAAAAAGCTGGTGAGCATGAAGTCGATGGTTACCGCCGCACGCGACATGATCAAGCTCACCATTATTGCCCTCATCGCCTATTACGCCATCAAAAAAGAAGTCCCGAACATGGTCGGGTTTGTTGACATGAATGTGGGGGAAATTGCGACAGCAATGACGGCAATCACGATCAAGATCTCATTCAAGATTCTGTTGGCGTTGGTAGTAATCGCGATTCTGGACTATGTCTACCAGAAGTGGGACTACACCAAGGGATTGCGGATGTCGCTACAAGATATCAAGGAAGAACTCAAGCAGACGGAAGGTAATCCGCAGATCAAGGGCCGTATCCGGGCAATCCAGCGCGAGCAAGCGCGCAAGCGCATGATGCAAGACGTGCCCAAGGCGGATGTGGTAGTTACCAACCCGACGCATATCGCGGTCGCGCTGAAATACGATACCGGTGTTATGGAAGCTCCGACGGTCTTGGCTAAAGGCGAGCGCCTGATTGCTGAAGCCATTAAGAAAATTGCATACGAGTCTGGTGTGCCGGTGGTCGAGAACAAGCCGTTGGCGCGGGCGCTGTTCAAGACAGTTGAAGTCGGAATGCAGATTCCGGGTGACTTGTACAAGGCGGTCGCGGAAGTACTGGCCTACGTCTACAACCTCAACGGCAAGAGTAAGAAGAAAGCCTGATGAAGAATTTCACCTCATACTCTGATGTGATTCTGGCTGTAGCCGTTGTCGGAATAATCGGTGTCTTGATCATTCCGGTGCCGACGGGATTTCTCGACCTGCTGCTGGCGGCGAATATTTCGCTGTCGCTGGTGATACTACTCTCGACGCTTTATTTGAAGCGTCCGCTCGAATTCTCGGTATTTCCCGGATTGTTATTGGTAGTCACGCTGTTCCGACTCTCCCTGAACGTGGCTTCTACCCGACTGATTCTCGGCGAAGGTTACGCCGGAGCGGTTATCGAGTCATTCGGCAATTTCGTGGTAAAGGGTAATTACGTCGTCGGGTTCATCATTTTCATCATCCTAGTAGTGATCCAGTTCGTGGTGATTACGAAGGGCGCCGGTCGTATCAGCGAAGTAGCCGCAAGATTTACCTTGGATGCCATGCCCGGAAAGCAGATGGCGATCGACGCCGATCTCAATGCCGGTTTGATCAATGACGATGATGCACGCCGTCGCCGCTCGGAGATCACGAAAGAAGCAGACTTCTATGGAGCGATGGACGGTGCATCCAAGTTTGTCCGCGGTGATGCCGTTGCCGGTATCCTGATTACGCTGGTTAACGTCATCGGTGGTTTCATTATCGGCATGGCACAAGAGGGACTGACAATTACTGAAGCGCTTCGCCAGTACACGCTGCTTTCGGTTGGCGACGGACTGGTTACGCAGATTCCGGCGCTGATCGTGGCAACAGCCTCGGGTATTCTAGTTACGCGCGCGGCGGGCGACTCGAATCTCGGTTCAGAAATGACGAAGCAGATGACTCTCCAGCCCAAGGCGCTGGCTGTGGCATCAGGAATCGTCTTCATGCTCGGTATCGTTCCCGGCATGCCGTTCCTGCCGTTTACCATCTTCTCAATAATTGTCGGCGCTGCCGCCTATCTGACGGCGCAGGCGATGAAGGAAAAGGAAGTAGCGGCTGCAACCGGTGAAGTGCGAATCGAACCGGAAGAACATAAGACGCCTACACAGCAAGCGGAAGAATCGCTTCATCTGGACACACTGGAATTGGAAATCGGTTACGGGCTGATTCCGCTGGTGGACGTGCAGCAGGGCGGTGATCTGCTGGAACGCATCTCGACGATTCGCCGTCAGTTAGCACAAGAACTGGGCGTGATCGTTCCGCCGATTCGCATTCGCGACAATGTCCAGCTTAAGCCGAACCTCTATGAAGTGAAACTCAAAGGCAACAGCATTGCCCGTTACGAATTGATGGTCGACCATCTACTGGCGATCAACCCCGGTTACCTCGACGACGATATCGACGGCTTTGCGGCGAAAGAGCCGGCCTTTGGAATGAGCGCCAAGTGGATCATCCAAAACTACAAAGAGCTGGCCGAGATGAAGGGCTACACGGTGGTCGAACCGGCAGCGGTGATGGCGACTCACATTACCGAACTAATTAAGAGCCATGCGGCGGAGATATTTACGCGCCAAGATGTCAAGAACCTAGTGGATCGCGTCAAAAAGGATTCTCCAGCGGCGGTGGAAGATGTCGTCGGCGAAGTTGTGCCGATATCGACTTTGCAGAAAGTGCTGCAGAATCTGCTCTCGGAACGCATCAGCATCCGCGACATGGTGACAATTCTCGAGTCACTGGCGGAATACTCGCAGCAAACTAAGGATGCCGATGTCTTGACAGAGTACGTGCGCATGGCGCTGCGACGCACGATTACCCACTCTTACGCCAGCAGCGATGGCACGATGAATGTCTTCACGCTGGAGCCACGCACGGAAAAATTCCTGTCGGACAATGTCCAAGCGACCAAGCAAGGACTGATGCTCGTGATTCAGCCGGCGAACGGTGAAATCCTGACGCAGAGAATAGCCAAGGCCGCCGAGCGGATGAGCAGAGAAGGGCACACGCCGCTGCTGTTAGTAAGTCCGAATGTGCGAATGGCATTGCATCGCTATCTGCAGGGCGCGATTCCGAACCTGGTAGTGGTCTCGTATTCAGAGATTCTCCCTCAAGTCGAAGTTTTCTCAAAGGAAGCAGTGAGCATATACGATGCTAATTAAGAATTTTCAAGCAAACACGATTCAGGACGCTTTGGATTTGGTCCGCAGAGAATTCGGCAAAGAGGCCGTGATTCTCAAGACGGATGTTGTGCGCAACAACGGCTCGCGTCTTTTCAGTGTGACTGCGGCGCGCGACTATGACGCCAAGCAAGTCACGACGGCAAAAGTAATTCCGGCAGCCACTACGGCTCCGGCGGCCAGTGTGCCGGCTACAAGTTCAATGCGGCTGGAATCGGCGCTTCTGGACGTCGTCATTCCCGAACTGCTTAACGGCGAAGTGAAGCAATTATTCCTTTCGATGCGCTGCCACGATGTGGAGTCTCGACTCGCACTTGATATTTGCCGCCAACTCCAGCGTTTGGAGACCGCCAATCGCGAGAGCTTAGCCAAGATCATGACCGCGATTGCGCCACAATCGATCGGACTGCCTGAAGGTAGTTCGAACATCGTGTTTGTCGGGCCGTGCGGTTCGGGGAAGAGCTCGATGCTAGCGAAGTTTGCCACGGAGTTTGTATTCCATCGCAAACAGAAAGTGACTCTGCAAACGCTCGACAACTTCCGTCCCGGGGCCGAAGAAGAGATTACGAATCTCACCGAGATTCTTGAACTTGTCGTTGAGACAAATGGTCACAAATCCAAACCACGGCCGATTTCGCATCATTTGATCGACACTACCGGCTTGGTGCTTGGTGATCAAAGCGGGCGCGAGGCCTTAGGAAACGAACTTGCGAACATCGAGAATCGTTTTACGGTTCTGGTGCTTGCACTGACTACCGGCTGGACCAATATCCGCCACTACATTGAATTTGCCCGCCCGTTGGGGATCGATGCCATCGCATTGACGCAACTTGATGCTACTGACAGTTGCGGGACGGTGCTGAACCTGGCGGTTGGTGAATATCCGCCGCTGTTGTGCCTAAGCGATTCGCGACTTCCCAATGCGGTGATTTATGACTTCGACGTCAATCTCTGTCTCAACAAGTTGATCGGGGGCGAGAGTGTTGAGTAGCGGTATGCGTCAGGCGAACCGCGCTTTCTACGCGACGGTTTGTTCCGGAAAAGGCGGCGTTGGCAAATCGACGATCGCGATTTTGTTAGCCTCCAGATTGGCTGATGCCGGATACCGGACATTGTTGGTCGATGCCGACTGCGGGCTGGGCGACTTGGCGACTTTGACCAATTCGATTGTCCGGAGAGGTTTCGAAGCGGTCCTGGTTGGCGATGCGACTTTGGAAGAAGCGACAGTCAAGATTGGACCGCGGTTGTGGCTCATCGGTACCGAGGCAGGTGCAAGACTTTCGGGTCAGACACCGGAATTGACTGGGCTTAGCAGTTGCGCCCAGATCGACACGTTATTCGATGTTGTGATCATCGACACACCGTCGTCGCTTGATCCGCTGATCTTGAACTTAATCGCACTTTGTGATCTAAGCATCAGTGTCACCACGCCGCACATCCCGGCGATTGCGGATTCCTACATACAGATCAAGCAAGCGTGCGAAGTCAGCGACCGGGGCTCGGCGGCTTTTATTGTCAACAAAGCAGATTCAGAGATAGAGGGGGATCAATCGACAGCGAAGTTCAGCGAACTGGTTGAGAAATTCTTAACGCGAACGATGCTGGCGCTCGGCTACCTCGAATTCAATCCGCTGGTACAGAAGTATTCAGAGAGCCAGTCGTTGACCACAATTCCGACTGAACTTGACGGGGCTGTTAAAAAATTGGACAGAATGGTTAAGACCTTGCGCGAACAGCACATAGATAAGGCAAGGCGCGGAGCATCACTGTGGGAGCGGCTTGGCGAGGCCATGACGTTAAAACGCGTTGTCGGCTTTGACGATACGCAAGTGATGGTTCATAACTAAACGTATGCGCGAATTTAAATGGATTTTTCTTTCGATATTAACAGGAAAGGCGTGAAGAGCTTATGAACGTTGCAGATGCATGGAAGGACTACCGCAGCACGGGAAACCCGGAGATCCGGCAACAGTTGCTGTCGCACTATCTGCCGCTTGTCCGAAATGTCGCGGGACGCCTCGCGATGGGATTTCCCAAGACTGTGGAGCTGCCGGATCTGGTTAACACCGGCGTCATCGGACTGATTGAAGCATTTGCGAATTTTGATCCGACCCGCGGAATCAAGTTCGAGACGTATGCGGTGCCGCGTATTCGCGGCGCGATTCTGGACGAATTGCGCAGTCTCGACTGGGTGCCGCGCTCGACGCGTGCCAAGTCGCGCGAACTTGACCGCGCCCATCACGAACTGGAAGGCAGACTTGGACGCAAGCCGTCGCATCGTGAATTGGCGAAGTACATGAATGTCACCATCGACGAGTTCGGTGCTACGCTCTCCGACGTCAGCGGTGCAACACTGCTGTCGCTTGACGAGATGATTTACCGTGAAGAAGACAATCGCCAGATTCCGCGCATCGAGACGGTTGAGGGTCCGGCGGAGTTTTCCGTGCTGGGCGAAATCGAAGAGATGGAGCTGCGCGCCTACCTTGGTGTGGCGGTTGCCAACTTGACCGAGCAAGAGCGCCTGGTAATCGCACTTTATTATTACGAAGAACTGACACTGAAGGAAATCGGGGAAGTGATGACGATTTCCGAATCGCGAGTTTCGCAGATTCACACCAAGGCAGTGATGAAGCTGCGAAATCTAGTACGCGAGAAATTTGCAATGTAGGCAGGTGATGCGATGTGGTAAAGCCGATTGCCTTCGCTGACAATCTGGCGAAAACGCCGTTAGCCGAGCGGGTCAACCAACTGCAGAAGACGGCACCCGACACGGACCAGCGGCAGGCCGCCCAGATTGCCGAAGCACAGCGAGTGCAGAAGCACCGCGAGGCTCAACCGACGGAAAAGACCGATGAAGCGATCATTCATCGGGATAAGCAGCACGCGCAGCAAGAAAGCAAAGAAAAGAAGCAAGAGAAAGACGCGGACAAGGAAAAGAAGAGCGGTCTGGATGTGACCGGCTGACATAGGAGTCAAATATGGATACATGGAACGTAGCAAGACTGATATTGGATAGCGCTTTCGCGATCACCATCGTGAGCTTTGTCGCCATTTTCTTTTATCGCCGCGAGAAGCGAATTCGATCGCTGATCGCCCAGTACGTAATGAAGGCGGCCGAGCAAGAAGCTCCGGTGATGACGCGCGAACTTCAGCGCGAACCGATTTACGAACCTCCGGTCAACCTACGCACGCCGTCGCCACGCATGGTCAAACCTGACCTGGTCGCCCAGTATGAATCGCAGCGGAATTTTGTACAGCCGCCGCCTCCGGCACCGACGGCCAGAAAAGCAACGCGGGCAGAAAAGTACCTGGAAGCCGTACGCATGTATCGCCAGGGCAGCCGGCGTGAAGACATAGAGAAGAATCTTGGCATTTCGTTTATGGAATTGGAACTGCTGGGTCAACTGAAGTAGAGACACGGAAGATTAAGGAGAAGGTAGGCAAATATGGCCATGGAATCACCGTTTTTTCTGACCAAGGTTGAGTGCCCGGTCTGCAAAACGATCAATGAATTCGAGAACATCAAGGTCGGTGCATATATAGAGGAAGATCACGACACGGATTTCTGCCCGGTCGGGCGCCAATGGCGCAATCCCAAATACGAAGTATACAACCCGTTGCTCTTCTTCATGGCAACATGCGAGAACTGCCTCTATACGCGGGAATTCAATCAGGCATTCAAGGACTGGAAAAACGACAACGCGTTCCGAAGCTATCGGCTCAAGCCGATACAGACGCGCCATCTCGAGGCGCTGGCCGTTGACGGATCGGTGCTGAAGATGCTGGGACAGGCACGCGACCCGCAGCTCAATCCCTTTGCAACGGCCGTGACCAAGTTTCTCTTGGGGATATATGATGAACTGCTGCTGGAACACCCGCGCAAGCTGGACCTGGGACGGTTCTACCTGCGCATCGCGTGGCTGTATCGCGAGAATTTCGGGCAGGCTCCGGTCGCGGCAGCAGATGATCCTTCGCACTTTGCTTACGATATCGAAAAGGCGTATGCCAAGCTAAAGCAGGCGCGCGATTATCTGACCCTCAACGTCAATACGATTTCACAACTGGTCGATGAGGCGTTCGCCAAGAACAACCCATCCGGATCCGGAAATGCTGAATTCCTCACGGTCCAAGAAAACTTCAAATCCGAACTAACTCGCATCAACGAATTGCAGAGCGCTCTCAATGGAGCAATCGGCGAAATGGCGCAGGCGGTCGAAAAGAACTCGCGGCTGCGCCTGGACAGCGCTCCACAGTCAGAACGCGGGGCAGTGGCCTATGGCGGGTTTGCTTCTTTTGAGGAATTTATCCGCGAAGTCAAGTCGCGCTGGGAGTATGCGCCGGTCAACGAGCAGGAAGCGCTGTTGTACGCGATCGAATTTTACAAGAGTGCGCTCGAAGATGGCCACGAAATCCAACCAGGGAATCAGCAGATACAGGCGACGTATTTGATTGCCGAGTTGTCGCGCCGGATTGGCCGCAATACCGAGGCCAAGCTTTACTTCAACAATACCATCAAGGCCGGCCAGCAGTTTGTATTCGACAACCGCGGCGACCAGACCCGTACTGCGCTGGCGCGCAAGATCATCGATCTGGCGGTAGCGCAGGGCAAGAGTAACCTTGAGGCGAGCCGAGGCAATTGATCGTGGAACGAACGAGAGAGCGCGCGGTCACGGTCGGCGGAATGCTTGAACTCTGGGACAAACTGGAGTTGGTGTTTGAGGAGAAGGGAAAGACGGGCAGATATCGTACTCGTCTGGAGGATGTCACCGACCAACACCTGGTAATTGACCGACCCAACCTGATCGCAGGTGATGCCCTGTTTGCCGAAGGTACGGACTTTACAGCATACTTCTACAAGCCGGACTCGGCATACACATTTAATGGGACCATTCTCGGCAAGAATCCGCATGGACGAGACACATATCTTATTCCGAAGCCTCGCGCATTTGATCGGAACCAGAGACGCAGATACTATCGAATTGCGGTCGATTTACCGGCGGTCCTGATTCCAGCCGATGATTTACTCGCGGGTAAGATTCAGGAGGATTCGCTGCGGGAATTTGAGGCGCAATGTCTCAATCTTTCCGGCAATGGCGCGTTCTTTCACACGCGATTTGAAGCCGAGACCAAGGACAAGATCTTTGTGTTGATGCGCGTCACCGAAATGAATCGCAACATCTGTGTCTTGGGCGTGATCCGCAGGCAAGAATCGCCGGAGCCCGGATGGCACCAATATGGAGTTGAATTATTCACTCTGGAAGAGCAACAAATGCTGCTTTCCACCAGCCAGCTGCAACGCGTACCCAAACGCTTCCAGTCATTTACAGAAACCCAACGCACAGCACTACTAAACTACATTTTCGCACAACAAGTAGCCCTTAAAAAAAGAGGGCTGATTTAATCAGACAGGAGAAAGTAATGAGCAGACAAGAAACACATTCGAAGGACGAGAACTTCGTCATTAAGCAACCGCTGCAGCTCTACAAGGAGCGCAAGCGCAGATTCGTCCGGTTGGAAATTGCAGCGCCGGTGACCTACGGTGTGCTGAACATCGACCGTCCACTGGATGAGGCGCTGCAAAACCAACGCAACGGCACGATGCTCAACTTATCGGGCGGTGGAGTATTGATGGTGGTCGATCAGAACCTCACCGAAGGCACCTATCTGACGATGAGTTTTGAGTTGGCAGGCAGCGACTTGATTACCGGAATCGCCGGCAAGGTGAAGCGTATCGACGACGACGGCGAAGGCGGTTATCTGGTGGGTATCGAGTTCTGTTCGGAGACGGAATTGAATTCCGTTTTCGGCAACGCCAATATTGGCAGCGTGATTTCGAGTTTTGACACCAAGGTGAAGCGCTTCCTGCTCAAGTACATTTTTGCCCGCAAGGTACAAGAGCGCATGGAGCAGAGTTCTGATGAAGAATAATCGATGGTCAGGACCGGTCGCCGTCTTGCTAATCCTGGCGATGTCGACATTGGCATTGGCCCAAGCCGAAAAGTCGGTCATTATCATCGTCAATTCGGCCGGTTCGAGCTGGCCGGACGGCAACTTCCAGGAGCGGTTGCACAGCATAGTAGCCGAGCAAAACGGGATAGAGATTGCCGAGCCGGAGGATGCACGAGAGCTGCTTGAAGTCAGCGGCGGTTGCTTCAATAAGCAACAAGCCATTGACCACGGCGTCGCCGGGGCACACAGATATGTACTCTGGTGTGACGTCAAGCGCGAAGAGATGCGGGTCGAAAAGGGATTCGCGTTGCCGTTCTTTGCGAAGCAGCGACGCGTAACAGCGCACATGGAGATTGAGTACCGGATCGTTGATTGCCTGCGCGGTAGACTGGTTGTCAGTGAGAAGCTGAAAGTAAAGAAGCAGGGACCGTCGACAATGCAGTATCTCGATTTTACCGATGCCGACCCGGGTCTGTATTTGTCTTACATCGAACGGAAAGAAATGTTCGACAACCTTGAACAGGAAGCCGCCGACAAACTAACGGACGCATTTGCCGAATTGGCGCGTCAAAGATAACCAGTATGGACGGGTCATCGCCGGACGAATATCGCGGAGTATCATCAGAACCTGGCCATTTGGTATTTGACAATCTGCCGCTGGCGGCATTCGCCGGAGACACAAAGGGGCAGATTGTCTACACAAATCCTGCCTTTCACCGGTTGATTGATCCCGAACACTACTCGCACGACTTGTGCACGAAATTAGAGGATTTGGAGTCGCTGTTTGACACCAACCTGAAGCGGCACTGGCAGGAAATCTTCGCCGGGCGCAACGTTGCGCAGATTGAACCCTTCACATTTACGAACCGTTGCGGGCGGATCTACTACTTGTCTATGTCGCTGTCGCGTTCGCGAGTTGAAGAGACGACTGGCATTATCTATGATCTGACAGAATCAAGTGAGGCAACTGCCAAGGTCGAGCGCCATTTGCGCGAGTTGAAAATTATTGAAGAGATTTCGCGAGCGCTGCACTCAACCATGCGTTCGGAAGAGATCCTGCGGATTATTCTGGCTGCGGCAACTTGTAAAGAGGGACTTGGATTTAATCGAGCGTTTCTCTTCCTGCGCGAGAAGAACAACGACCACCTGGTTGGAAAAATGGCAATTGGTCCCTCCACCGCGGATGAAGCTGGACGAATATGGGCAGGTATGAATGCCGGACACCGATCGCTCTCAGAGGTGTTGCAGTGCTACCTTAGCAATGTCGATCAATACGACATTGAGGTTAACCACATGGTTCGTTCGATGCGATTCGCTCTTGAAGACGAAAAGTTAATTAAGGAAGTCGTCGAATCGGGTCAGTGGACAAATGTCGATAGTGACGAGAGATTCCGGGAAGCCAGCGAATCGCGCGCGCTCCGCAGCCTGCACATATCGTGGTGTTCAATAGTGCCGGTTTTGTCGCGCGGGCAGAGTATCGGCGTGATCGTGGCCGACAATTTGATTACCGGCAGACCAATCGAAGACAGCGCCGTCAGACTGCTGCAAGTGTTTGCCTCACACGCATCCACGGCCATTGAACATGCGCAGTTGTTTGAAGAAGTCGAGCGCAAGGCGCATTCGCTTGAGGAGGCGCAGAAGACGATAGAGCGGGTACAGCAACAGATCAATGCGATCGAGCGCATTTCATTGGCTTCGGAAATCTCGCACAAAATCTCGCACGAACTGCGAAATCCGCTGACAATCATTGGCGGATTTGCGGCGCTGCTAAAAAGCAAGCTTGATCCTGCCGATAAACTAAGTGAGCATGCGCAAATAATAGTTGAAGAGACGGCACGCCTGGAGAACGCAATGACCGATGTGTTGAATTTCTCGAAGTCGTTTGCTCTCGAGAAAGAAACAGTCGATCTGGTCGATATCGGTCGGGTGGCTGTCGACGTTTTTGCGCGCCAGCATGAGGTGAGGCACGTCGAACTGGCGTTTGGCGCCGAGCCGGCCCACTACGTTTGTGTCAACAGGGATCAAGCGGTCCAATCGCTCTACGATATTTTAGAGCATATCGATTCGGCCTTACCGCCAGCAGTACGTCTTGTGATGAAGCCAAACGTGCGCGACGGCAGGCACCGATTGGATATTTGGATTTGCGCGGAACCAAGCGAAGTAACGGAATGTCGCCGCGCATTGGCAGAAGCGTTTGATTCGGAATTGCAGGGCTCGTCGCTGCGCATGACCTTGGCTTTTGAAACAATTCGATACAACGGCGGAGAGCCGGGAATTGAGATCGGCGACGATGGGCAAGCCTGTGTCTACATCGCCTATCCAGTACTGGAGGTACTAAATGTCTAAGACTGTAATGTGCGTCGATGACGAGATCAATCTGCTCAAACTATATCAGCAAGTGTTGACCGACGAGGGTTACCAGGTTCTGTCCGCACGCACAATTAAGGAAGCGATGGAACTGCTCGAGTCATTCCCGATCGACTTAGTTGTCCTGGACATCAAGATGGAACGAGAGAACGGGCTTGATTTGCTTGAAGAGATCAAGCGGAATCGTCCCGAGGTGCCGGTCGTTCTGAATTCCGCCTTCAATACATACAAGTCAGATTTCAAGAGCTGGCTCGCCAACGAATACCTGGTAAAGAACAGCGACTTCGGCGAACTCAAAACCAAGATTGGAAAGCTGCTGAATGAATAAGACAGAATCAACGGTCAGCTTTGCGCAATTGGTGGAGCATGTGACGCTGTTGGTGGATGAGATCAAGTTGGTCAACTTGAATCTCACCATCGCCAACGCCCGGTTGCGGCTGACCGACAACGCATTTCAGGCAGTTGGCGGGAGTTTCCGGCAATTGATTGACACCACGACAGAGACACAAGAGGCGGCAGAGATCGTACTCAAGCGAGCGCGGGGAGAGAATCTAACGGAAGAAGAGCGGGACTTCATGAAGCGCGAGCTTGACCAGAACCTCGAGAAGATTCAACGTGCTGCAGAGAACATCATTCAGACGGTGATGTCGATCAAAAAAGGGCAGCGAGTAATTCGTGAAGGCTGACAACGGGAAAGGAAGAGATTACCTGTGCGACTGATTACCATTGTGACTGACATCGGCGGCCCGGTCGCCTTGCACGATATTCTTTCGGAACTGCCGCGGGACTTTGGAGCACCGATAGTCGTGATGCAGCCGGCAGGCGAAGTCCTGGTCGAATCGGCGATTGCGGCACTGCGACACACTTCGAAACTGAAGATTGCCAAGATACAGACTGAAAACGAGCTTGAGGCCGGTACAGTCTATTTTGCCGAATCGGGATGCGGTTATTTGCCGGGGACTGATCGCAACCATCTGGCGCTGGTGCAAGCAAATGATAGGGCGCAGCATTCGGGCATGCCTGGCACGGTTGGCGCTTTGGCGCGCCTGTTGGGTTCGGAAATGACGGTTGTCTTTCTGTCTGGTCGCGGCGACGCGACAGAGATCAAGCATGTTTGTTCCGCACTGGAACAATGTGGTTCTCCAGTCCTAGTCTTGGATCGAAAGGAGAGCGTTGTGGACGAGTTGGGGCAGTGTGCCTTGAAATTCGCTCCTTCGGCAAAGGAACTGGGCGCGGCCAAGATCGTCGCTATTCTTTCGGAAGTCTCGATGAGAACGGCCAGCCGCCGAAATACGACTGAAAGTACCTCAAGAAAGTAAACGACACTCAATAAGTGCCGATAACTTGTAAAGATACCGTGCCAGGGAGAGGACCATAATGGAAGATTTCGATCCGATAAAAGTTCTGGTTGTTGATGATGAAGAAGTTATGAGAAGTCTCATGACAAAGATTCTTGAAAAAGCCGGCTACAAGGTGATCACCGTTGGTGGTGGATTTGCGGCACGGGCGATTTTAGCCGAACAGACGATTGATATTGTCCTTTCTGATGTAAAGATGCCGGACATGGACGGATTTGAATTATTGAAAGAGATCAAGTCGAACTATCCCCAGATTGCTGTAATCATGATGACGGCTTATGCAGACTCCTATACGATCAAAGATGCGCTGATTTACGGTGCAGACGAGTATATCACCAAGCCCTTCAAACATTACGAGGTAACGGTCGTAATGGAACGGGCTTACTGGCGCAGTCAGGCAGGGCGCAGCCAGGCACCCAAACAGAATCCATAAAAGGAGCAGCCGTGGCCAGTGATATCAAGCATCTCAAGACACCCAAGGGGCTGATACTTACGGTTAACGGCGAAGGCACCGTCGCGCAGCTTAGAGTCGTAACTGCTGACCTGGAAGGTGAGCCTCCCACCGTAGAGAGCATCAAGAAGATACTGGCAGAGAATGACGTCGTGTATGGAATTGACGAAGATGCTATCGCACATGCACTCAACATTACAGAGGAAATAGAATCAACCGTAGTTGCGAGGGGCATAGCCCCTCAAGTCGGTGAGGATGCGCAGATTGAGTTGCTATTCGAAGTGCAATCGAAGGCTGAACCAAGCGTCGATGATCGGGGAAGGATCGATTACAAGAATCTTCATTTTATACAGAACGCCCGCGCGGGACAGATTTTGGCGCGCAAGACGCCAGCCACGCCGGGGATACCGGGTAAGTCAGTGTTTGGAACGCCGGTGGCCCCAAAGCCGGGTCGCGATCGCCAGTTGGGCAAGGGCACGAATACGGAGATCAGTCCAGACGGCCTGGCATTAGCGGCAACGATTGATGGGACAATTGCCTTTAAGTTCAACACCATCAGCATTCATCCCAATGAGAACATACCGGCATCGGTAGATACGAAGACCGGCAACATCGACTGTGTCGGTTCTCTCAAAATCGGCAGAGATATATCGTCAGACTTCACCGTGATCGCGGGTCACAATATTGAAGTGAGCGGCAATGTCGCCGATGCGGTGGTTCACGCCGGCGGCAGCATAATGATCCATGGCGGCTATTTCGGAGCGGGCAAGGGGAAGATGATTGCGGGCGGAGACGTCACAGCGAAATATGTAGAGAATCAAAAGATTCGGGCAGGCGGCAGCGTTATGATTGGCGGAGAAGCCCTAAATAGCGACATATACGCTGACGATTCCGTATACGTCCAAGGCAAGCCGGGAAGTATTATCGGGGGTAGTGTTGCGGCGAAAAGTTTAGTGCGCGCCGTACAGATTGGGAACGAGGCTTCGGTGCCGACGCATGTGCATGTGGCCTACGATATGAAGACCGTGGACCGGCTTCGCGAAGTGGGTCATGAGTTGGAACGGCTCCAGGCTGACGAAAAGCGAATCAAAGACGCAATGGTGTTTCTTTACAAGCTGGAAATGAACGGCAAACTGCCCGCCGACAAGAAAGAAGCTCTTGATCAGTTCAAGGCATTTATCAAGGATATGCCCAACCTCATTAGCGAACTGAAGCAAGAGCAGGAGCAACTTCGCGTGAAGCTGCAACAACTGACCGAAGCGCGAATCATAGTTGAAGGAAAGGCATATGCCGGGTCGGTTCTGCACTTTGGTTCAATTTACAAGCAACTGCTTGAAGATGAGAAGGGTCCGGTCGTATTTGAAAAAGCCGGTGACACTATCATCAAAGTGGCGCTTGACTCCAACTATGAGCGAATGCTTGAAGAGGAAAAGAAGCGGCGCAAGCGCGATCAGGCGAATACCGCCGACGCTCCAGAAGGACAGCAAGTTCAGGGAGCACCGGTCGAAGCAGTCAAAGTCTAAAGCAAATCAGTCGATGTAAGACATTCCGCAATCTCCGATTACGGATCCACACACTTCCATTTCTCCACAGAGTCGACAGCAATAGCCAAGAATTCCCTTGCTTAGCGGGGCATTACGCCGTAGGTTTTGGGGAATTCATTGCGGGTGTAGTTCAGCGGTAGAACGTCAGCTTCCCAAGCTGAATGTCGAGGGTTCAACTCCCTTCACCCGCTGTTTTTTTTGTCTTTAACGAATTGAGTTATGCCGTTACCAGTAGTTGCCATAATCGGCCGGCCAAATGTCGGCAAGTCCACGTTTTTTAATCGCATTATCAAAGATCGTCTTGCCGTCACCGATGATCAGCCTGGTGTTACAAGAGACCGACTGTATCGAACGATGGAATGGGCGGGTCGATATTTCGTGGCGGTCGATACCGGCGGGTTTTTGCCTCGATCGCATGAGCTGTTCGACCAGAGAGTCCGCGAACAGGCGGAGATCGCTATCCAGGAAGCCGATCTGGTATTATTCATGGTCGACAGCAAGGTCGGTCCGATGGAGATTGATAAAGAAATCGCCAAGATGTTGCTCAAGATGAAGCAGCCGACGCTGTTGATCGCAAATAAGTCGGACAACGAGACGCTGCAACTGGAGGCCAACAACTTTTACTCGCTCGGATTGGGTGAGCCGTTTCCGGTATCTTCGACTGACGGATTCAACGTTGGGAATGTTCTTGATGAAATTGTCGCGCGTTTGCCAGATGTCACGGAAGAAAAGGAATTTCGTCCGGACGCGATACGCGTTGCAGTAATCGGGCGTCCAAACGTCGGCAAGTCTTCGATTGTGAACAAAATGTTGGGGGACGACCGGTTAATCGTGACTGACATTGCGGGTACGACACGCGATTCGGTCGATACGTTTCTGGAATACAACAATCAGGACTTCGTCATGATTGATACGGCTGGATTGCGGCGTCAGGCTCGGGTTAAAGATAATCTGGAAATGTATACGGCGCTGCGATCGATCCGCACCTTGCAGAGGGCGGATGTTGCGTTGATTCTGGTAGAGGCTCCAAACGGAATTACCGGACAGGATATCAAGATTATCGAACAGGCCGAAGAAGCGCGCAAGGGGATTATCGTGGTGGTGAACAAGTGGGATTTGGTGGAGAAAGATACATACACGGTTGACCAGTTCACGCGCACGTTTCATGAGAAGGCGCGGACCATGAGTTATATTCCGCTGGTGTTTGTGTCGGCTTTGACGGGTCAGCGAGTGACCAAGGTGCTCGACAAGGTGATTGAGGTTTATAATGACCGGCAGAAGCGGATACCAACGGCAGAGCTGAACAACTTTCTCGAGGCTGCCGTGGAGGAGAGACATCCGCCGGCACATCGCGGAGTACACATAAAATTTTATTATGTCACGCAGACAGAGATTGCTCCTCCGACATTCGTATTTTTCGCAAATTATCCGGAGCAAATCGATATTACTTATATCCGCTATTTAGAGAATCGCTTGCGCGAACGCTTTGGATTTGTCGGGAATGCGTTGCGCATGAAGTTCAATCCGCGTTCGAGTCGAGCCGATCTGGAATAGTCTGACGGCAGGGCAACTTCAGCATCTAAAGTTTTATGGCACAGCACTAAACTTTCCGAGTATGTGGGGAGTATATTGGAGACCAGTATTGTGATTGACCGCTGTTGGAGTTGCGGTCCGAATGTTGTGCATCTGTTGAAAGGATATTGACCATGAATAAGATGTTAGCCGCCATCTTCGCCGTAGTGCTACTTAGCGCGGCTCCTTCACACGCTTTGATGATCGGCCAAATGCGCAGCGCCGAGACGTCAGGATGGGGAAGTCTCAACTTGACGACAGGAATCGGTATATTTGACAATGTTAAGCACATCTTTGGGACAGTGCGTTATGGGGTCGCCTCGCAGGTAGATTTATCCGGCTCGCTAGCACTGTTGGATCACGAAGCCAACGATGATGCGTCACTGCTTCTTAACGCCGATATTCAGTACCAGTTTATGCAATCGAAGTTAGGCTATTCTTTCGATATGGCGGGTGGAGCGGTATTCGAGTACTTCTCGATGGGATACGGGAATGTTGATGCTTCAACGTGGACTATCGGGCTGAACTACATTGTGAGCAAGCCGGTGAAGCTCGAAAACGGGTTTGCGTTTACACCATATGGTAGATTGAATGTCAGGTCGGATAATTATAGTGCCGACATTGAAGTGCCGGATGTGATCGGAGTTGCCAAAGCTGCATCGGGTCCAAGTCTTTCAAAACTCCTCGCCGCAAAGGCTACGAACTCGGTGGATGAATCGGATTTCAATATCGGGGTAAACTTGGGCTCGGTATTTTCGATTTCCAGCAAAGTGAGTTTGACCGGCGAGGTTCAAATTGATGACGAGGTCGGATTCCTTGCCGGCATCACTTTCTTCATGTGGTAGCACCGTCGATTAGCGAATGAACATGATTGATGCCATCATCCTTGGAGCTGTGCAAGGGGCCTCGGAATTCTTACCGATATCTTCTTCGGCGCACTTAGTCATTGGCCAGGCACTGCTCGGTGTTAACGAACCAAGCATATTTCTTGAAGTTGCGCTCCATGTCGGGACGCTTTTGGCAGTTCTGATTTACTACTGGAAAGATGTGGTAGGTTTGTTGACGTCTTTCGTTAGCTATGTAGCCGGAAGAGATCGCGAACGTCATCGCGACAACTATCGGATGTGCTGGTACATTATTCTTGGATCGATTCCAGCGGCAGTTGGTGGATTGCTATTCAAGGACTGGTTTGAAGCCAAGTTCGATTCCGCAATGTTTTCGGGGTACATGCTGTTAGTCACGGCGGGTTTTCTGACGGCAACGCACTTTGTCAAGCCATCGGCCAAGCCGATCAATGCAATGCGCGCGTTGTTGATCGGCGTAGCGCAGTTCTGCGCCATATTGCCTGGGATTTCGCGCTCCGGCTCCACGATTGCTGCCGGGTTGTTTCAAGGAGTAGATGCACGGGCGGCAGCGCGATTTTCATTTTTGTTGTCGCTACCTGCAGTCGCCGGAGCGGTGTTGCTCAAAGCAGTTGATTTGACTAATGTCGCCGAACCGATAACTGATTTGCCGGCGTTTGCGGTCGGCGCGTTAGTATCTTTCATTGTTGGAATTGCCGCGATCCACTGGCTGCTTAAGATACTCGGCGGACGCAAGTTCTACCTCTTTGGATTCTATTGTTTACTTGCCGGGCTGTTTACTATAATATACATCTAAGATGCCGACAATTCTGGTAGTGCGGTTCGGCTCGTTGGGCGACATCGTTCTGACAGAGCCGATTGTTAGGCAACTTCGTCAACTCCATCCTGACGTCAAGATCCACTTCCTCACGAAATCGCGATTTGGCGAATTACTGTCGATGTTTGACGGAATCGACCGTGTCCATCTATGGGAATCAGAAGACGGCGCAAAGGCACTAATCACCGAGTTGCGTGACATCAGATTTGATTTTGTCGTCGATTTACACGACAACCTGCGCAGTAAGAAGGTACGGGCAGCGCTTGGTGTCAAATGGGCAAGTACTCGCAAGGAGTGGTTTAAGCGATTCGCGAGCGTGCGGATGAAGTGGTTGCATACCAAGCCAAGTCATGCGATCGAACGATATGGGGGAGCACTGAAGTCGCCGGGGATAAAGTTGAACTTTGATTCACCGAGGCTCAAAGTTGGTGGTGAATTCCGGAATAGATGGAACGAAGTCAGGGCAACGAGTAGTATTCCTGATGATTACTACATCATTGCAGCCGGTGCCACTCATGAGACGAAACAAGCGCCGGGTGAATTGTGGGCACAAGTGGCAAGAGTTATTGCCGAGGATAACAGATTGAAGGCATTATTGGTCGGGGCTCCGAACGAGAAGGCTTCGATGGAAGAATTGAGAGCCAAACTCGGGCAGAACTGTGCGGGAATTCTCTGCAAAGAGAGTATCGGGTTGTCGGCGGCGGCCATGGCGGGATCACGATTTGTGCTTTCGAATGACTCGGGTTCTGCGCATCTTGCAGCGGCGATTGGAAGGCCGATGCTGGCGTTGTTCGGGCCGACGCATCCTATACTCGGATTCGAGCCGAGAGGCAGGCGAGCAGGATTCTATTCGGTGAAAGAGTATTGTTCACCGTGTAGCTTACATGGCAAGAGGCCGTGTCATCGCGAACAGCGATTTTGCTTCACCAAAATGGATGCGACGAGAATTGTAGAGCAGATCAAGGAATTGGTCAGTAAGGAAGAAGTTGATGAGTGAGCGGGCAATTTTCTTTGATCGTGACGGAACTGTTAATGTTGAGAAGGAATACATATATGACCCGGCGCAGGTGGAGTTGATAGATGGTACTCTGGAGGCGCTGTCATTGGCGAAGTCAAAAGGATTTAGAATATTCATCATCAGCAACCAATCGGGGATTGCACGTGGTTTGGCGACGGAGACTCAAGTCAGTCGTGTGAACGAGCGGCTGGAGGAGTTGGTTGCGGCGGCGGGAGTGAAATTCGATGGAGTTTATTTCTGTCCCCATTTGCCGACTATATCGGGTCGTTGTACGTGCCGCAAGCCCGCACGGGGCATGATCGATCGGGCGCTGGAAACGTTTGATCTCGACCTGTCTGAATCGTATGTGGTGGGTGATCGAATGCTCGATATGGGGCTGGCACACAATATCGGTGCGACGGGAATACTCGTGCGGACCGGTTATGGGGCGATTGAAGAGAAGCAACTGCCCTCCGGCGGTGGTCCGCATCACATTGTCGATGATGTTCTGGCCGCAGTGAAATTGATACTCGACGAAATCCGCGACTAATTATGAAACCGCGCAAAGTCAATATAGAGGATTGTCCGCAATTCGTTACCAAAGATACTTCAAAGATCCGGGAAATACTCGCACCGAGGAACTCGCTTTTGAAGCAGCAGTCGTTGGCAGTGGCGGTTGTGCCGGTGGGAGGTGCGACTGAAGAGCATTTCCATGCGACTTCAGAGGAGATCTACTACATTTTGAGCGGCAGTGGTGAAATGCAGGTTGAAGGCCAATCATTTCCAGTGCGACAAGGCGATGCGATAGCACTTCTGCCTGGCGAGAAACACAAGATCTGGAATCGCGGGCTTGGGGATTTGGTATTTCTTTGCATGTGCGTACCGCCATACGAGCATGACGATACGGTGATAACAGAGAAGTGATGATACTGAAAAGGGCTATTTCTTCTTGGCGGGAACCGGACCAATCATCGGTTTGACACAATCCACATTTCGCAGAAATCCGACGAGTTCATCGCGGAAGCCATCTTCATTAATCGCGTAGATAACCTGTTGTCCACGGCGTTTGCAAACAACCAGGCCGCTTTGCTTGAGAACGCGAAGGTGGCGCGAGATTGTCGGCTGCGAGACGCTGAAAAGGTCGACAATTTCGCCGACTGAACGTGCCCGCGAATTCAGCATGAGAACTATCTTGACTCGCGTTTCGTCGGACAAGGCCCGGAATATTTGAACAACTTGATTTGTATCTGCCATCTTCAGTTATCAGGTTAAAGGTGTGGACAGAGTATGTAGCATGACTGCGGCAGTGTCAAGCGCTTCCAAGAGAGAGACCGAGAATTCAATTGACACCATTGGTCTTGACAGTTACAATTCTGTATGGATGGGCGAGAAGTCACAATGATTCATCCGGGAATGGAATACTATGAGCACTCAAATGGCTAATAAGGCGGCAAGAATAGCAGAGCTATCGCAACGCGCAGTCGAAATGCAGGCATCGCCGATACGCCGCCTGGTTCCGCTTGCCGATGCGGCAAAGAAGCGTGGCACCAAGGTTTATCATCTCAATATCGGACAGCCCGACATCATTACTCCCGATGAAATCATGCAGGCGGTGCGTCATTTTGACGAGAAAGTGCTCGCCTACGGGCCTTCACAAGGTCTGCTGGCACTGCGGGAAGAAATCCGCAAGTATTTCCATCGATTCGATATCAATGTAGGCGTCGATGAAGTCGTAGTTACGACGGGCGGTTCAGAAGCGATCCTGTTTGCGTTGATGGCGATTGGCGATGCCGGGGATGAAGTGCTCGTACCGGAGCCATTCTATACGAATTATAACGGATTCGCGACGATGGCGGCGATGAAGCTCATTCCGGTCCCGACGAAGATCGAGGATGGTTTTTCGATGCCAGCGCGGGAAGAATTCGAAAAGCGGATTACGCCGCGAACGCGCGCCATTATGTACTGCTCACCGAATAATCCGACCGGCGCAATCTTCAGCCGCAACGATTTGAAGATGCTAACGGAGTTGGCGGTCGACCGAAATCTGTGGATTATGGCCGATGAGGTGTATCGCGAGTTTACATATGATGGCCGCGTTCACACCAGCATTCTTAGCTTTCCGGAGGTCGCAGACCGGGCGATATGTCTGGATTCGATATCCAAGCGATTCTCCGCTTGCGGAGCCCGGATTGGCTGTCTGATCAGCAAGAACACCGACATTATTGCCAGTGCGCTGAAATTGGGGCAGGCACGGCTGTGTCCGCCCACGATTGAGCAGATGGGCGCGATTGCCGGATACCAAGTAATAGACAAGTTTCTTGACAGGATGATTTCGGAGTACCAGACGAGACGTGATATTGTGTGCGAGGTGTTAGCCGAGATTCCCGGCGCAGTGTTCACGAAACCGGCTGGTGCGTTCTATATTATGCCAAAGCTGCCGGTAGATAATGCCGACAAGTTTGCGCAATGGCTGTTGACTGATTTCTCGCACAATGGTTCTACGGTAATGGTGGCACCGGGTGACGGCTTTTATGCTTCCACCGACAAGGGAAAGCAGGAAGTGCGGATTGCGTATGTGCTTAAAGAAGCCGATCTGCGGCAGGCATTGCAGGCGCTGGTGCGAGCAGTCGAAATCTACAACAAATAGGCATACCAAATCGGGGATTAATCGGCAAGAATATGTCCTCCCCGTACTCCCATCTTGATTGGAAGCAAATACTAAAGCCGCTTGATGAATTGCGGAGTTGCTCCATTTGCCCGCACGAATGTGAGGCGGATCGTGCCAGTTCAAAGCTTGGATTTTGCCAAAGCGGGGTTGGATTCTCGATCGCGTCAATCTTCCCTCACCGGGGCGAGGAGCCGGTGATTTCCGGGAAGAACGGAATCTGCAATATCTTCTTCAATCACTGTAATATGCAGTGCATCTACTGCCAGAACTTCGAGATAAGCCGCAATCGCGAGACTGTGGCTCAAGAATCAGAGAGTCTTGAAGTAATACTTCAGCGGATAGAGGCTGTACTCGATCAGGGAATTCGGTTGGTCGGATTCGTATCGCCGTCACATTACATCCCACAGATGAAGGTAATGATGGCGGCACTGAATGAAATTCGTCCAGGGCTGCGGTATGTTTTCAATAACGGCGGATATGACCGGGCAGAGACGATTCGAGATCTTGAGAGAGCCGTTGCGGTATATTTGCCGGACTTCAAGTATTCAGATGAGTCGCTGGCACGAAAGTACTCGCACGCACCGCATTATCCGGAAGTAGCTAAACTTGTGCTCAAGGAGATGTTCCGGCAAAAGGGAACTAATCTGTGGCTGGATGACGATGGGGTTGCCGAGTCGGGACTGATAATCCGACATTTGGTACTGCCGGGTGAAGTCGAGAACTCAAAGGGTGTTCTGCAGTTCATCGCAGAGGAGCTGTCTGTCGGAATTCATGTCTCATTGATGTCGCAATACTGGCCGACACCGGCAGTGGCGGGTCACCCGAAACTCGGTCGCAAGGTCACTGCGGAAGAGTACGAGGAGGTTATTACCGAATTCGACCGACTCGGATTCTATCGCGGGTGGGTGCAAGAGCTGGAGTCGCCAGATCATTACCGGCCGCAGTTTTCAGACGAACATCCCTTCAGAGAATGACGTCCGCAACTTAGTCCCGGTTTTAGTTGAATCTATTCCTTGATCGGTTAGCTTATGCTCATGGCAAAGCAACTTTATGCAGGGATCGATCTTGGGGGCACGAACATCAAGTACGGTCTGGTTGACAGGCACGCTGAAATCATCTACAGCAATTCGAAGCCTACCGGCTCCGGTCGTCAGGCGATCTTGAAGCAGTTTGCGTCAATCGCATCCGAACTGGAGCAAATTACCGTCGACGCCAATGCCGAAGTATTTACCATTGGTGTAGGGAGTCCTGGTATCGTTGACATCGGAAAGGGTAAGATCGTCGGAGGATCTCCCAATGTTCCTGGTTGGAGGGGCACCGATATCAAGAAGAGCATAGAGAGGGCAAGCGGTCTTGAAGTGTGTGTTGACAATGACGCCAATGTTATGGCTCTGGCTGAACACCGTTTTGGCGCCGGAAAGGGGAAGTCGTCTGGTCTCTACATAACCGTCGGAACCGGTCTCGGTTCAGGGATCATCCTCAACAACTCGATCTGGCGTGGTGCGTGGTTTGCGGGAGCGGAACTGGGGCACAGCATCATCAATTTTGATGGTGTGCCATGTCAGTGCGGCAAGCGCGGTTGTTTGGAGATGTATGTTAATGCTGCCTCTTTTGCGAAGTACTATGGGCGACCGGTTCCTACCGGAAGCGGGAGTAAGCACATATTCGATTTGGCGAAGCAGGGAGACAAGTTGGCAGTTGCGGCGGTAAAGAAATCCGCGGAATACTTGGCAATCGGTCTTGGTTCGGCTTTGGAAGTCCTTAATCCAGAAATTGTCGTTATCGGTGGGGGAGTTGCTTCCGGAGGGGAGATCTACTTCGGGACCATTCGGAAGAGCATCCCAAAGTACGCTTCGCAAGCATCGGTTAAGGGGGTTCGAATCGTTCCGGCGAGATTAGGCAATAACGCCGGGATGTTAGGCGCCGCATTGTTGCCACTGGAGCGGGAATTCACGCGTTAAATACAAACATTGGCATATTCGCATAATAGTATATAACCACCGCAACTGTGTCCATTGCGGTGTCCGGGATGTAATCTTCCGCCAGGGAGTCGGATTCGAATTAACTTCCGGAATCTTTTCGTCAGTTTATCGCTTGCTTCGTCCTAATCACATCGACTATATTCGGCGCTGACTTGACTAATTGCTTTTGGAGGAAATGAAGTAATGAAAAGGAATATCACACAATTGGCGCTGGTCGCCTTCGTTTTCGTGTTTGCATCTGCGGTAATATCTCAAACGGGAATGCGGAAGATGTTTCGCGGTAACGGCGACAATAACCGCAATTTCGTGACCATGGAGAACAACGGGCAGCTCCAGTCGACTTTGGCCATGACTTCATCATTTGACATTTCAGCAGACATTCGCATCGACTCGATCCAGGATGGAGCGGCGATGGAATTAAACGTCCAGCTCGGCTCCTTGACGACGGGCAATTCCACTTATGACATCGAAGTGTTCTCGTCGAGGTTTATCGATTGGAAGGGCGCAAGCACGGCGAACTTCAGGTTGTTGGATTTAGCAATCAGCCGGAACTATGCGTTGGAAAACGAGAAGGCGGTGCCGGCATCCGGCCGGGGAGTCTTGACTATCGGGTCGGTTAGCGACACCGTTGGCGTGGATCTGTCGATTCGTTATCTTGCGGCCAACGACGTGACGCGCGGACGACTCCCGGGAGATCTGCTTCATCTCAACGGTTCAATCAATTTCCGTCTTTCCGAGTTCGGAATTGTGATTCCGCAGGAAGCTCTGCTTCGCCTGGATGACCGGGTCAAGCTGCGTTTCGATGTATACACTTCGACGCAGATGTAGAATTCAGAGTAATCTATTGGAGCCCTGCAGCTGAAAGCGGCAGGGCTTTTTTGTGGTCTTGCTTAAATAATATGCGTAGATGCATATTTGCATATGTGTATAATTCATTAATTAAAGAAGTGATTGGTTGGTTAGACGAACTTGAATTCCGGCCAACGGTCGTTCTGTTACTATGTCAGTGTAGATAGGTAACCGTCAGGAACCGCTCCAGATAACATCTCTTGCGGAAGGAAAGGGTTCCTTTCGCCTCGATTTGGGCTTCCGCAACAGCGCCGTTTGCAGGAAAGGAGAGCATCGGGAGAATTGACGGCGGCGTGAATCTGGATTCAAGACCTCCGGATAGCGCGGTTTCTTTTTGCTCCGATCCTTGCCGGAACGGGGGCCTTGGGGAGGGCAATGATTGGACTACGCCGGGGATCCGGTAGTTCTTAGAAAGGCAGGTTTTTTGGCAGGAAATGTCAAAAAGTTGTTGACAATTTTGTTCGATGCGTTACCTTGTGTGCGTCTAGGGTCATTTATCGTACACATTAGTCATAGTCTCTCTTAATCTCAACTGTAACCAAGTTTGGATACGACAGTCGTTCTATTAGACTAAGCTATCCATCAGCCCACCGTAAAATTATATATCTACTGACTTTTTCTTCGTTTTGTCCTCCCACATGGGCGGTGATGAAATGAGATTATCATGAAGATCTTTCCGAGATCGTAAGCGAGGGTGGAACAGATAAATCCTCGGGAAGCACTTCGAACTTTTGAAACACTTTTTTGTGGAGCAATAAGGAGCATAGAATGAAGCAAAGAAACTGTTCGTTCTTTTATTTGCTACTGACATTAATGCTTCTGTTCTCGTTTAGCTCGATTTACGCGGCAGTAACGGTGACCTACCAACCGGGTAGTTTTCCGTATAATACCACTGGCAACGTGATTACCGCGCGTGTCGTTGCGACCGAGCCGATCGCTGCTTTTGACCTGATGTCAAATGTACGTTCGACGGTTACCAACGCTTTCGGTACCATCACGTCTGTGAACGTGGCTGCAGTAGCCGGCGCTGTTGCTAATACCTCTAAGGTAGACGGCACCAACGAAGATTCGACCCGAATCTACGGTTTTGGCTGCGCCACGCCGATCATTATGCCGGCGGGTTCATATGACTTTACGTTTACGGTAACCACTTCCTGTGATACCGGTTTATTTGTTGTAGAAGATGGTGGCGACTGGGTTGTCGATATCGACCCGGTTATCGCTTCGACCCAGTTTGTAAAGACTGATGCGACGCTGGCTACCTTGACGAGCAATGCCGGAACCTATCGCGTCTTCAACAGACCCCCGGTAGTTTCGAATTGCCCGCCGGCAGCTCTGGTATACAATGCCTGTGCCGTCGTCCAATACAACTTTGACAAGACCGATCCGGATATCAATTGTGCTCCTGGTCCAGATGAGACCTGGGCGATTGTTACCGGTCCAGGTTCAATCGACGCTAGCGGTAATTTCTTCTGGGATCCTCCGGCAGTCGCCGGCGTTTGCGGTCTCTATGAGATCACCGTAAGAGTCACGGACGAGTACGGTGCGACTGCGGACTGTCAATTTGAAGTCTCGCTGATTACCGATGCTCCGATGTTCACCGAATGCCCGACCCCGGGTTCCGAACTGATGGTATACTGGGGATGGACCGCTGACGGTGACGTGACCGCTGTTGATCCGGATAACTGCCCAGTACCGTTGGCCTACTCGCTTAACAGCTTCTCAGGCCCGGTTACCGCTGGTGCATTTACCGTTGACCCGGTTACGGGTGCCTGGAGCTGGCCGACCGAATTCGGTAATGATGCGTATCTTGGCGACCATTCGGTCACCATCGACGTAACCGACGGTTGCCAGACCGTGTCTTGTAACTTCACGATTCATGTTGCCCCGACATTCGGCGTTGTGATCGAAAAGACCCACAACACGCTGCAGGGTAACTATGAATTCGTATCGATCAGCCTGAATCACTTCACTGAAGGATTCGGCGGTTATGACTTGTTGGTTGCATACGATGCGAGCGCGTTGTCGTTCATTAGTGCTGCGCCGGGTGACATTCTGACCTCATGCGGGTTCGAATATTTCACTTATCGTTACAGTGCCAACGGAAATTGCTCGGGTTCGTGCCCGTCCGGTCTCCTGCGCATTGTGGCTGTGGCCGATATGAACAATGGTGCCAACCATCCTTCATGCTTTGGTGAGAATAAGCCGGGTCCGGGTGGACCGCAGACTGATCTCGCGGTATTGAAGTTCCTTGTAACTAATGATCGTACCTATGAGTGCCAGTACATTCCGATCCAGTTCTGGTGGATGGATTGCGGCGACAATACCTTCTCGTCAATCACTGGTGACACCTTGCTTATCGCGAACCATGTCTATGCTTATGACCTTGGTGGCGAAATCACAGGTGACCAGTATGTTGGCGGATGGCAGGGAATCGTTCCTGCAGTTAACTGCATGGACATCTTGCTCGCCAAGTATCACCCGGATACCGTTGTGAATTTCTACAACGGCGGTATCGACATCGTCTGCGCCGACTCGATTGACGCTCCCGGCGATCTAAACCTTAACGGAATTCCGTACGAAATCGCGGACGCCGTACTGTACACGAATTACTTCCTGTATGGTCTGGCCGCCCTCGATGCGAATCCGCTATTCCGCGAAGCCCAGATTGCTGCTTCGGACGCCAACCAAGACGGAACTCCGCTTTCAGTCGGTGACCTTGTTTACTTGCTGAGAGTGGTCGTCGGTGACGCTCTTCCGTTCCCGAAACTTGCTGCCTTCTCCGCGACTGCTGAAGTTGCGATCCAGAACGGCACCCTCTCGACAATTAGCTCCGATGCAATCGGCGCTATGTACTTGACCTACGACATCGAAGGCGCTGTCTCGGTAACGAGCAACACCACGATGAAGGTTGATTATGCCGAGAGAGACGGCAAGCTTCATGTGTTAGTATGGGCCGGTCTGGACAACATGTCCAACTCGATTCCATATGGAACGAATGAGCTTCTGACTGTCACTGGAGCTGAACTGAGCAGTGTTGAAGTTGCCGATTACTTCGGTAACCTCATGAACGTTCGTGTTGAGAAGTCCGCGCTTCCGACCGAATTTGCGCTGTCTCAGAATACCCCGAACCCGTTCAATCCGCTCACCAAGATCGGATTCGACCTGCCAGTCTCTGCCGACTGGAAGCTTGACATTTACAACGTAAATGGTCAGCTGGTTCAGAGCTATAACGGAACGAACATAGGCCATGTAGACGTTTCTTGGGATGCGGCGAACACCGCCAGCGGTATCTACTTCTATAAGTTGACCGCCGGTAGCTTTACCGAAACCAAGAAAATGGTGTTGATGAAGTAATTTATCCTACTTCACTAATACATCGTTCAACAGGAGCGGGTCGAACAGCCCGCTCCTGTTTTTTTGTAAGGGGAAATTCCGGGCTTTAGCGAAGAGTTAAAATACGATTATTCGCCGCGGTATTCGCAGCGGGTGAGCGGGGTTTCGCTGATGGTGATCTTGCTAAGGATGGGCAGCTTCGGTTTGATGCGATCCCAGAGCCAGCGGGCAATGTATTCGGTGGAGGCGATGGGGAGGTCATTGATGTCATTGAGATGGTGATGGTCAAGTTGGTCGATGAGCGGCTTGACGGCGTCGTAAATTTCGCGGTAGTCAATCAGGAAGCCGGTCTTGGGATCGACCTCGCCGGTGACTTCAACGAAGACGACGTAGCCGTGTCCGTGAAGATTGTGGCACGGATGATTAGGGGGGAGATGGTCGAGCCGGTGGGAGGCGTCGAAATTGAATTGGTGGGAGAGGGTGACAATCATATATAAGCAATTCACGTGCAATTGGGTGCATTGCCATGCGCCCCTACGCGCGATGCGAATTTGCGGATATCATTAGGCTCGAGCACTCTCATCGGGCGCGCTCGTTTCCCCAGGCAAGGATGTGGAGGCGGGGCGAGAAGCGATAGCCACGACGAATACATTCTTCAGAGAGCCAGGGCATAATCCGGCTCTGGTCTTCGGGTGTGACGCCTTCGGGCATGAGGATGACGCGGTCAGCCGGGATTGGCGGCATGAAGATCTTCTCCATCTCGTCGATATCCTTGGGCGCCTGAATGACAAATTTGAAGTCGCATTTGTGGGTCGCGATGATTGTCGCCAGAGCTGCAGCTACGCGGGTTTTCATCGTGTAAAGACCGCTATTCGAGAGCTTGGGCGAGCAATTCCACCAACCGATGCGAGAAATCATGGCAGGCGATGGGACATACATGCCGTTGGTTTCGATTTCGTAGAACGAGAAACCGGATTCGATGAGGGCGTCGATCATAGCCGGAATTCGATCCTGGTGAAGCATCGGTTCGCCGCCGGTTATGACGACATGAGTCTCGTGTTTTGGGCTGGATGATTTCGACATGATTTCAAGCGCGCGTTCGACAATCTCGGGAATAGTGAGCAGGGCGCCCTCTTCGATCTTTTCTTCATCCCACGTAAATCGGGTATCGCACCACGCGCAGCCGAGATTGCAGTATTTCGTTCTTATGAAGAGTGCAGGAGTACCGGCGAAACGACCTTCTCCCTGTATGGAGAGGAACATCTCGCTGACGGGAATCTTGTCGGCGAAGTCGGTGGGCCAGGGTGCGATTTTCGGTTTGTAGCTCATTTGCTTTTGGTCTCACGATAGGCTGGGCAATAAATAGTTGGGTCGGAGATACGCGCATCCTCAAAGCCGCGGCGACGAATCAGGCAACTGTCGCATTCGCCGCAGGCGCGACCTTGCTCATCGGGATCGTAGCAACTTAGAGTCAGCGAGTAATCGACGCCGAGACGGACGCCTTCTTGAATGATCTGGGCTTTGGTCATGTGGATCAGAGGTGCGTTGACGATAATGCGAGCGCCTTCGATGCCGGAGCGGGTGCCGAGGTTGGCCATGATTTGAAAAGCCTCGATAAAATCGGGACGGCAGTCGGGGTAGCCGGAGTAGTCGATGGCATTAGCGCCGATAAAAATCGAGCCTGCGCCCAGCGATTCCGCCCAGGCAAGGGCAATGGCGAGAAAGATGGTATTGCGCGCCGGAACGTAGGTGATTGGAATGTGAGTACTCATTTCGGACTCGACGCGGTTTTTTGGTACTTTGATATTGGCAGTGAGCGCAGACCCGCCAATGGGGCCGAGATCGAGCGGGAAGACAAGGTGGTCTTCGACGCCAAACTTCTGCGCTAACAGGCGAGCCGCGGCGAGCTCCTGAAAATGGCGTTGGTGGTAGTCAAAGGAGAGTGTTCGCACTTGGTAGCCGTTAGATTTAGCCATGGCGAGCGTCGTAGTTGAGTCGATCCCGCCGGAGAGCAAGACAACAGCAGAATTCGGATTGATATTTGGTTTCGTCATATTACAGAGAATATAGACAAATGCCACGGCAAGTCAAACAAAGCCTTAACGAGTCGCTGTTGCAATTGTCGACCGTTTTACGTATACTTTGGGCATGACAGAATCTTCTTACGAGGGCCGACAAGATCACATTCGCGAGTGGAAGACTCCCGAAATTGAGACATTTCGCAATGTCTATAGCGACCGTGAATACGAAATCAGGATGGAGACGACCGAGTTCAGTTGTGTGTGTCCGAAAACGGGGCTGCCTGACTTTGCAACGCTGATCCTGACATTTGTGCCCGCGGAGCTATGTATTGAGCTCAAGAGTTTCAAAGAGTACCTGCTGGCTTACCGAAATCAGGGGATTTTCCACGAGAACGTGGTCAACAAGGTGACCGACGATTTGGTAGCCGCGATTCGACCTCGCCGGCTGCGTCTGGAGGGGCGGTTCAACAATCGCGGTGGTATTCAGACGACGGTGGTTCGCGAATACGAGCGTCCATGACAATCAGAAGACCGTTATCCTCGAATAATGGGTACCCACAGCAACGCAATGAACAGTAATCAATCAGCCTATTTTCTTGAGACGCTTGTCGTTGGTGAGTTGCAGATGAACTGCTACCTGTTTGGCTGTGCGGAAACACACGAGGCGGTAATAATCGATCCGGGCGGAGACGCAGCGCAAATCATAAAGGCTGTTGAGACAGCCGGCGCGAGTGTGAAGATGATACTGCTGACACACGGGCATTACGACCATATCGGGGGATTAAACGAGGTGCGAGGGAAGTACGGTTGCCCGGTGCTGATTCACGTCGCCGACGAAGAGACGCTGACAAATCCGATGGCGAACCTTAGCGCCCTGACGGGAGCAAACATCAAGTGTGATGCAGCAGAGCAGATTTTGGAAGATGGCGACCGGATAACGGTTGGAACTTTACAACTGGAGGTGCTGCACACTCCGGGGCATACGCCGGGCGGTGTCTGTTTCCGGTGGGAGAAGATCGTGTTTGGTGGTGACCTCTTGTTTAACGGGAGTATTGGCCGGACCGACTTACCGGGCGGATCGTTCGAGGAAATTGAGGATTCGATACTGAAGAAGATTTATGTATTGGATGACGAGACCGTGATTTATCCGGGGCACGGTGAGCCGACCTCGGTAGGATTTGAGAAGAAGTTCAATCCATTTGTGAGGACGAATTAATGAGATTTCCGATAGGCGACAGCCACGTTCATACCGATCATTCGGTGGATGCCAAAGGCACGGTACATGAGTTTTGCCAAAGGGCCTTCGAAATGGGGCTTTATGAAATCACGTTCACAAATCATTATGAGATAATGCCTTCGCGCAAAGGCCGAATGGGATACTTCATGATTGGTGGAGAGAAGGTACCAGCCGGGCCTGATGCAGTCAAACGGATGATTGAGGAACTGCGAGAGGCTGGAGAGCACTTTTTTCCGGCGGGATTAAAGGTGCGTGTTGGTCTGGAAGTCGGTTGGGATATCACGCTTTACGATCGGTTGGCCAAGGAACTGCGCGAGTTTGATCTCGATTTCGTGATCGGTTCAGTACACGACATTGACGATGAGCCGATTCTCGAGCGTGCTTATGCACCACAATTCTTCCAGAGCCGTCCCATTGACGATTGGATCGGGAAGTACTTCAAGAAGGCGGAGGAAATCGCTGACTCCGGCTTGTTTAACGTGATTGCTCATCTGGACGTCTACAAACGCTACGGACTTGCAGTATACGGTGACGCGTTGCGGACGGCGCATGAGCCGTATCTTGAGAGCTTGTTCACGAAGATGAAGGCGAATGATCTTGCTCTGGAAGTGAACACCTCTGGGATGCGGCACGGGATTAACGAGTACTATCCTTCAGTTACCATTCTCAATGAGGCACGGCGCGCAGAAGTGTTTGTCAGCGGTCTTGGTTCGGATGCGCATGCGCCGGATCAACTGGCGCTGGATTTTGAATCGGCGGTTGCACTGGTGCCGGAAATTCTTCCATGCGACCTTGAAGAAGGGTATGGCGTCTAAATTATCACGCGACTTTTATCGCCAGCCGACGATCGAAGTTGCACAAGCGCTGATTGGAAAGAGATTCGTAGTACAAAGAGATGCCGGGCGAATGTCCGGCAGAATCGTCGAAGTTGAAGCATACATCGGCGAGGACGATCCGGCGTGTCATGCACGATTTGGGCAGACCGGGCGTAATAGCGTGATGTATGGCGACGGCGGGTATTTGTATGTCTACTTCATTTATGGCATGTACAACATGTTGAATATCGTCACGGAAAAGAAAGGTACTCCGGCTGCAGTTCTCATTCGTGCAATCGAGCCGTTAGAACGCATTCAAGAAATGCAGGCGAATCGCGGTCATTCCGACATCCGTCACCTTTGCTCGGGTCCGGGAAAATTGTGTCAGGCGCTTGACCTTCGCGTCGCGGATACGGGCGCAAGTGTGACAGGTCCAATGTTCTTCGTGATGGACGACGGCGAAGTGCCGTCAAAGATAGTTGCAAGCCCGCGAATCGGAATCCGGCAGGGTCGAGATTTGTTGTGGCGATTTTATGATGGTGAAAGTAAATTCGTCTCCCGCAAGTAGGAGGATAAATGCAAGGTCAGATCAAGTCCAAAGACGTGCCGCTTTCGGTCTTTGAGAATGTGCTTCATCAAATCGACACGGCTGCCGGGCTGTTGAAAATCGATCCGGCCCTCGTGGAGATAATGAAGCAACCGCGGCGAAGCGTCATTGTCAAGCTGCCGATTCAGATGGATGACGGGACGTTTCAGGTGTTCACTGGATATCGCGTGCAGCATTCGATTGTCCGGGGTCCCGCCAAAGGTGGAATACGTTTTCATCCCAATGTTACACTTGATGAAGTTCAGGCACTTGCCAGTTGGATGACGTGGAAGTGCGCGGTTGTGAACATACCATTTGGCGGCGGCAAGGGCGGCATCACGGTCGATCCCAAGAAGCTCTCCAAGGGTGAATTGGAGCGTTTGACGCGAAGGTATACGGCGGATCTTCTCGACGTGTTCGGTCCTAACTCGGATGTTCCGGCTCCCGATGTCAATACCAACGAGCAGACAATGGCGTGGATCATGGACACATACTCCATGCACGTTCGGCATACCGAAGCTGCGGTTGTGACTGGCAAACCGTTCTTGATCGGCGGATCTCACGGGCGGCGTGAAGCTACAGGTCGCGGTTTGATGTTGACCGTGCGCGAAGCATACAAGGCTCTCGGGTTGGATATCAAGAAGGCGACTGCCGCTGTCGTTGGTTTTGGCAATGTTGGTTCGATTGCCGCCGAGTTGCTACATGGGATGGGAGTGAAGGTCATTGCCGTCACTGATGTTCTCGGGGGCGTGATGAACAGAAACGGTCTCGATATTCCGCGTCTAATCGAGCACGCGAATACAACAGGCTCGGTCGTTGGATTTCCAGGCACCACTCCGATTAGCAACCAGGAAGTCGTAGCCCTCGATATTGAGCTTCTCGTGCCTGCGGCACTTGAGAATCTGATTACGGGTGAGAATGCAGGAGAAGTCAAGGCTCGCATCATTGCTGAAGGCGCGAATGGTCCGACGATGCCGGAAGCGGATAAGATCCTCGAGAAGAAGGGTGTTTTCATTATTCCCGACATTCTTTGCAATGCGGGCGGCGTGACTGTTTCGTACTTCGAATGGGTGCAGAATCGAATAGGGTATTACTGGACGGAAGATGAAGTCAATCGCCGGCTGGAGATTGCCATGGTTGCCGCATTCAACGATGTCTATTCGGTTTCTGAACAATACAAGGTGAATATGCGCGTGGCGGCATTTATGCTTGGAATCAAGCGGGTAGTGGATGTGATACTTCTGCGCGGCGTTTACGCATAATTCGTAACATGAGCGCGTTGATTGCGTTAATCTTGACGGCTGACCTAATCGTTGGCCGTCATTTTTTATGGGGAACGAAAGGGTCGGAGTTCGTATTATATAGAGCGAAATGGAGGAGTTAACTTGATCGACTGGCAACAGGCACTCATTGGACTGCCGATATTGTTTCTTTCTTTGACTGTGCATGAATTCTCTCATGCCTGGGCAGCCAATAAATTGGGCGACCCAACGGCGCGAATGTTGGGCCGAATGAGCTTGAACCCCATAGTTCATCTTGATCTGATGGGTGTGGTAATGATGGTGGCATCGGGATTCCGGTTTGGTTGGGCGAAGCCGGTTCCGGTGAATCCTGCAAATTTCCGCAACTGGCGGCAGGGGATGTTGTGGGTTAGTTTGGCGGGACCGATTTCGAACATCATACTGGCGACGGGAGCTGCAGTTTTGTTTCGGCTGTTGCCGTATGTGGGAATGGGGGAGCAAGACACGGCGCTTGCGTATCAGATGGTCTATATGATGATCTTCATCAACTGCGCCTTAGCGTTTTTCAATATGATCCCCTTACCTCCATTGGACGGTTCTAAAGTTCTGATCGCTTTGCTTCCACCGCAGTACGAAAACTTTGCGATTAGCCTTGAGCGCTACGGTCCGATGGTGCTTCTCGGAATTATCTTCCTCGGCTTCATTCTCCCGATATCACCGATTTGGACAGTGATTGGCCCATTCGTGAAGACTGCGGTGTGGCTCTACACCGGCTATCCACTGGCATAGATTTTGAGACGCTTAATTCTTCCGACAATGATGGTTTGCCTCGCGCTGACGCTTGTCGGGTGCTCGGCTGGGACTACGCTGTCGAGCGGAGCTTCGCCAATTGAGCAATTCCGCGAGATTTCGGTGCGGCAGTCAGAAGAGCTGTCGACCTATGCGGCATTGCTGCGCGTGAAGCTGAAGCGCGACCGGAAGGTGGATGACTTTCGGGTGGAGATCTTCAGCAGACAGGACGATCAACTGTCACTGTACGTTCGCGGATTTCTTGGATCGGCAGTTCTGAAGGCAGTGGTAAGCGGGGATTCATTTGAGTGTTTTTTCCCGAGGGAAAAGCGCTTTTATCGCGGACTGGTTGCGGATCTGGAAACGGGTTCGTTATCGGAATCGCGCCACATTATTGATCTGCTTTTGGCGTTTTATCGTGGCAGCTATGAAGTGAGGGAAGACGGAGTTTGGCGAATTCAGATGAAGAAGGGCGGCAAAAACTTCCGGCTGAAGATGGTGGACACTTTACATGCGCTGCATTTTGATTCGAAGTTGCGATCGCAAGAGGAGTTTCCTTATTTGCGGGCGGAGAACATTAAATTAGAATCGCGCGATCGGTCGTTTATGGCGAATATAGCGATACAGAGCAGCAGCTTCAACCGCACGATACCCGAAGAGAAATTTGCACTGGAAATACCCGATGCTGCGGTTGTACTGACTCGAGATGACCTGGCTGAACTTCTGACAAATCTGGCACAGTGAACTCCGCCTTGAATTGACATTATCCTGCTGTCCCGTTAACTTGCTTTCTTAGACAAGAATTGAGTATAATGACCGGATGATTCGCCGACTTTATTCATATTTCCTTCCCTACCGCAAGCACCTGGCAATTTCGCTGGCATGCATCCTGCTCTACAGCCTGACGTCGGGCGCTCTCGTGTATTTGGCGAGCGCGTTACCGGGGTTACTTTTCGGTTCAGCAATTGCGGCTGCGCCTGCGGTTGATCCGGCAGCCAGCTTGAGCGTGTTCGACGAGTGGCGGGCAGAGCTCAATCGAGTTACTGCAGAATTGCTCATGAGCGACGATCATGAAGCCAATTTGCGCAATCTTTGCTTTGCACTGGTGATTATTACGTTGGCGAAGAATCTGTTCTTGTTCCTGCAGGGGTTCTTTACAGCATATGTGGAGCAGGGGATCACCAAGCGTTTTCGCGACCAGATTTACGAGCATCTGCAGAAACTGTCTCTATCGTACTTCCACCGTAGCCGCACGGGCAATCTGATGTCGGTGACAATTAATGATGTTTCCAAGATCCATGAAACGCTGAACAACACGATCAATAATCTGTTCCGCGATCCGCTGCAAATTCTGGTGTTCTTGAGCATCATGGTTGCCGTTAGCTGGAAGTTGACTTTGGTGACGATCGTGGTGCTGACGCTCATATTCTTATCGATATATCAGGTTGGAAAATTGATTCGTCGTTACAGCAAGCGCGCGCAAGAGGCGATTTCGGACGTATCGAGTACTCTTGAGGAGACGATCAATGCGATACGTATTGTGCGAGCCTATGCAGCGGAGAAGCGCGAGATCAGCAGATTCAGGGAGCGGACGCAGTATTACTTCCGCACGATGCTGAAGATCAATCGTGTCCGACTTGTGTCTGGTCCGATCAACGAACTGCTGGGCGTGGCGGCCGTGGTCATAGTATTGTGGTGGGGAGGGCGCGAAGTATTTGCGCAGGGACTCCTGCAGGCGAATGACCTGATGCTCTATGTACTGGCAATGTTTTCGATCATTGCGCCGGCGAAGTCGGTCTCGAGTGTTCACGTTAAGATTAACGAAGGGCTGGCGGCGGCGCAGCGGATCTTCGATTTGCTCGATACAGAGCCAAAAGTCGTGGAGGCGAGCAAGCCGGTGCAAATCGAGTCGTTCGAACGCGAGATAGTTTTTGATAAGGTATCCTTTGAATACAATCCCGGCGAACCGGTGCTGCACGATATCAGCTTCAAGGTAAGCAAGGGCCAGATTGTCGCACTGGTCGGCGCATCTGGTAGCGGCAAGTCGACGCTGGTTGATCTGCTTTGCCGATTTCATGATCCGAACAAGGGGTCAATTTCGGTGGATGGACATAGTCTCACCGAGATTTCTTTTACATCGCTGCGCGGTCTATTGGGTATCGTCACACAGGAGACGATTCTGTTCAACGACAGCGTGAAGAACAACATAGCCTATCCTGCGGTGGCCATTGATGAAACACGATTGCTGCAGGCGGCCAAAGCGGCCAATGCCTATGACTTTGTGATGGAGATGCCGAAGGGATTTGACACGGTCATCGGCAATCGCGGTATGATGGTCTCCGGCGGTGAGAGGCAGCGACTGGCGATCGCCAGAGCGCTGATGAAAGACCCCGAGATTCTGATATTCGACGAAGCAACGTCGGCCCTGGATACTCACTCGGAACGGCTGGTGCAGGAAGCGATCGACCATTTGATGAAGGGCCGGACGGCTATTGTCATTGCCCACCGCTTGTCGACGATACTGCATGCGGACCAGATACTAGTGATGCAGGACGGACACATTGTCGAACGCGGGCGCCACGAGGAACTGCTCCGGATGAACGGAGTTTATCGTCACTTGTACGATCTGCAATTTGAGAGGAATAATGCAACAGAAGCTGGAGCGCAAGGCGCCGCGACTGGCGCGCTTCCTAAAAGAGATTGAAATCCAGTTCAAGTGGCTGTTCATCTGGCTCTTTCTCAAACTGCTGACCGGCCCGAGCCGAAGACGAACCAAGCCGCTGAATCCGGAAACCGTCAAGAGCGTGCTAATCTTGCGGCAGGACAAGATTGGCGACATGGTTGTCACACTGCCGACGATTCATACGCTTAAGCACCATCGGCGTGACATCAAGATCGGCGTGCTGGCCTCCGCTGTAAATCATCGTATTATCGAACACGATGCGGCGGTCGAGCGAGTGCACATCTGGCGCAAGTCGCTCGGCGAGATCATCAAGACCGTGCGAGAAATTCGCAAGTGCAATTATAATGTGGTGATCGACTTGATGACGGGGACGTCGGTGACTTCGCTGGTGATTGCGATGATGTGTGCGCCGCGGGCTTACCGGATCGGGATCGCCAAGGAGTCATTTCGTAAGTACTATGACTACTACACACTCGAAAAAATGAATCATGCGCACAAATTGCACATAACCGAGATGTTTCGCGCGACATTAGAACCGTTGGGGATCAGATTGGCCGACGGGGTAGAGGAGTGCAAAGTTGCTTTAAGCAAAGAGCAACGCGAGCGCGGCCGACAATTGCTGGAGCAGATTCAGAACCCTCGCTTTGATGCGCTGATTATGCTCAATGTATCGGCCGGGAAGCTGGACCGCACCTTGAGTTTCGAGAAATTTGTCAGGCTTGTAGGCGAGTTATCTCGCCAGTATCCCAGACTTCAATTTCTGATCTCGTACGCACCGAATGAGCAGCGACTCGCACGAACAGCACTTGAGGCCGGCGGCGAAAATGTGACGCTGCTGCCTTCAGGGGTGTCCATCATGGAACTGATTGCACTGATGGGTCATTTGCAGGCGATTGTCTCGGTCGACACATCGATCTGTCACATTGCGGCGAATCTGAATATTCCGCTGCTGGCGATGTATAACGGCAACAATTTCAATTTTTCCCGTTGGTATCCTTATTCCAATCGGGTATGGATTGTCAGATCTCCCGACTGGAAGAGCGTTGACGGGATTACTTATGAACAACTGGCAAAGGCTGTCGATAGTTTCATTGCCGATTTATCGGATCAATCCATGCTGAAGCAGGCCCAGTAGTGGCAAAACTGTCGGTAATTATCATCACGCACAACGAAGAGAAGAATCTCCGGCGTTGTTTGGAATCGGTAAAGTTCGCTGATGAATTCATCGTCAATGATTCCGGCTCAAACGACAAGACTCTCGAAATCGCGCGAGAGTTCGGCTGCAGGATGATCTCGACAACATTTACGGGTTTTGGAGCTGCCAAGCAGTTGGCTTTGGAGGAGGCAACCGGCGATTGGGTACTTTCGATTGATGCAGATGAAGAAATTGATGTTTCGCTGCGCGATGCAATCATTGGAGCAGTAAACAAAAGTGGAAGTGACGGCTGGCGGCTGAATCGAAAGTCGCAGTTTCTGGGGCGATGGATGACGCATTCGGGATGGTATCCGGATTACATCCTGCGTTTGTTTAGGCGTGAAAAGGCGAAATTCACTACGAGTCAAGTGCATGAAAAAGTTGAAATTGATGGGCAAGTTGGGACATTACCGGGACATATATTGCACTACACTGACCCCGACATTTCTCACTACCTGATGAAGCTTGATCGATACACGGCTTTGTCGGCAAAAATGCTCCTCGAAGCCGGAAAGTCATTTCACTGGCACTACTTGATTGTCAAGCCGTTCGCAATTTGGGTGAAGATGTACATCCTCAAGCGAGGATTTCTCGACGGGTTGCCGGGATTCATTTTGGCATCGCTCTCGTCTTTTCACGTCTTCTGCAAGTATGCCAAGTTGTGGGAATTGCGGAAGCAATGAAACGAGTACTCCTGTGTCGAACGGACGCCGTCGGCGATTTGATCCTGACCTTGCCGGTCGCGCGTTCGTTGAAAGCGGCGCACCCGGATTTTCAGATATCTCTCTTGGCCGCTAAATACACGGCGCCACTGTTGGCCGGCGAGAGTTATCTTGACAACGTTATTGCCATCTCAAAGAGGTCGCTGGACAGCTTCAGCGAAGTCAACGCGCTGGCGCGCGACTTGAAGCGAATGAGTTTTGATGCAGCGGTCCTGTTTTATCCGCGACTCTCTTTGGCCTTAGCGATGTATCTTGCCAAGATTCCGATCCGTATCGGGACGAGCCGAAGGGCGTACAGCATATTCTTCAATCGACGAGTCAAGTTACATCGGCGTGATTCTGGCAAGCACGAATTGGATCTGAATTACGAGTTGGCAGAACAGGGGTTTGGCGAACTAAAGCGCTTTGAGCCGATGATCACGGTCTTGCCCGACGAAAGCAAGAGCAGCGACCGACTTTTGGCTCAATCTGACATGGGCGAGAGGGAGACATTTGTATTGATCCACCCGCTTTCACATGGGTCGGCGCCAAACTGGCCGATTGAGCGATACGTGGAACTCGCGAGTAGAATTACCTTGAAGGGCCATAGGGTCGTCATTACGGGTTCGGCACTGGAATCCGACGACATTGCAGCCCACTTCGGTAGATTGGGCGAGGGCATCGTGAATTTGGCGGGAAAGACCGATCTACCGCAGCTTAAGGGAATGATAAAACGGGCGCGCTTGGTCGTTAGCGGCAGCACCGGGCCGATACATATTGCCGGCGCGGTTGGCACATTTGCGGTAGGCATTTATCCACCAGAGTCGACTTTATCCCCTGTCCGGTGGGGACCGCGAGGAAGTGCAAACAAACTGTTTGTGCCAAGTGTAGATGATAGTAAGGGCAATGCAAGGGACTTGATGGCAAGCATACCGGTGGAGTCCGTAGCCGAATTCATTATATCGCGGCTTTCCGCCGATATCAAATCAAGAGCAAACAGTGAGTAAGTGTGGAACGATTCGTATTTCCAAATGTCTCTGATAACCTGACGCGCTATCGCCTTCCGATCGGGATGATGAATCTGGCGGAGTTCATTATCCACGTCGAGTCGATGAATGCTAATATCAGCATTCCGGTTGTGCGCAAGGCATATGAATTTTCGAATTGGGCGCACAAGGGTCAAAAGCGGGCATCCGGGGAACCATACATTGAGCACTGCCTGAATGTCGCATTCATACTTGCCGAACAGCATCTTGACGGAGACACTGTTGCGGCGGGGCTTTTGCATGACATCGTTGAAGACTGCAACATCGGAGTTAATGAACTTGCACGCGAATTTTCCCCGGAAATTGCGGCTCTCGTTGATGGCGTGACCAAACTAGGCGCCTACCAGATCAAAAGCCGCGCCGAGAATCAGTCAGATTATTTCCGCAAGATGTTGATTTCAATGGCTAATGACATCAGAGTGATCTTGATCAAGCTGGCTGATCGTTTGCACAACATGCGGACGCTCGAGTATCTCCCGCACGAGAAACAGTTAGTGATCGCGACCGAGACGCGCGATGTTTATGCTCCGCTGGCACACCGTTTCGGAATGGCAAAGATTAAGTGGGAGCTCGAAGACCTGTCGCTGAAGTATATTAAGGCCGATGTCTATCGTTACCTGATGGAACGGATTGACCTGACGCGGTCCGAACGCGAAACTTATATTCAGGACATATGCCAGACTCTCACCAAGGCGCTGACGGATGACGGCGTCCCGGTCGAGATTACCGGACGGGCGAAGCACTTTGACTCGATCTACCGGAAGATGGTCAAGCGGCAGAAGCCGTTCGAAGAGATATATGATTTGATTGCCATTCGCGTCGTCACGCCGACTGTCAAGGACTGCTATCACGCGCTCGGCGTGATTCACAATATGTGGACGCCGGTGGCTGATCGTTTCCACGATTACATCGCGACACCAAAACAGAATATGTACCAGTCCCTGCACACGACTGTTGTCGGACCCAACGGACGAATGGTGGAAATTCAGATTCGCACTCCTTCCATGCACTATGTTGCCGAGTACGGAATTGCGGCGCATTGGCTGTACAAGGAAGGGAAGCATGTATTAGAGGAGTCGGATCGCCAGCTTTCGTGGTTGCGTGAGGTCCTCGATTGGCAAAAGGACATGACCAATCCAGAGGAATTCATGGAATTCCTGAAGATTGACCTGTTTCATGATGAAGTCTTTGTTTTTACGCCGAATGGGGAGTTGAAGCACCTACCGTTGGGCGCGACTGCGCTCGACTTTGCGTTTGCGGTTCACACCAATGTGGGAGTGCATTGCGTCGGCACGAAAGTGAATGGCCGGTTAGTGCCATTTGAGACGGTGCTTAAGTCCGGCGATGAAGTTGAAGTAATGACCTCGCCGCATGCGGAACCTTCGCGCGATTGGCTAAAGGTCTGCAAGACGACTTCGGCACGAGCCAAGATACGAAAATACATGAAGCAAAAGGGGTTCGACGAGTCCTTTGCTTTGGGTAAGGAAATGTTCGAGCGCGCAGTCAAAAAGCGCAAGTTGAAGTACCCTTCGGAAGATCAGCTCGTCGATGCGGCGATGGCTTTATCTTATACGTCTTCGGAGCAGATGTTGGCGAAACTCGGTTCCGGCGATCTTGCCCTTGGCGGCTTAATGTCGAAGCTCTACCCTCAAGAGGAAGAGACACAAGAGAAGCCGTCAATCATCAAGAAGTTCGTCGACAAGGCGCGCGGCGGCAAAGGAATCCGAGTTGAAGGCATGGGGAACATGATGTTCCGGTTTGCCAATTGTTGTCAACCGGTTCCGGGGGAAAGGATTGTGGGATTCATAACACGCGGGCGCGGTCTTTCGATTCATCGCGCTGATTGTGTTAATGCGATCATTGCCGCGCAAGAACCGGAACGAAAGGTAGAAGTCTCCTGGGATGTTGGTGGCGAGGCGAGTTTCCTCGTACGATTGGCGATTGTTGTTGAATATCGAAAGAACATTTTGTACGATATCACGGAAGTCGTTGCGAATAGCGACGCCGAGGTGCGCGGAGCCGAACTGTCGTCGAAAGAGGCAATCGCCATCGGGCATTTCGTCATTGAAATCAAGAATATTAACCATTTGAACCGGGTGATTGCGGCGATCCGCAAGAAGATACCGCGAGTCATAAAGATCGACCGCGTATTCGGCGGCGAATCCGATCAAGGTGAAGGTAATGAATCAAGTTCCAACTGATAAGTGTCCACGCTGTTCCGCTCCACGCAGCGGCGAACACAAGTTTTGTCCACAATGCGGAGCCAACTACGATGCCTTGATGCGTGTCAAGCAAGCACGACCAAAGAAAGAGTCTGTACAACGGAGACGCTGGGAGTACGCGGCGATCATTGGAGTTGTGATTATTGTCGCGGTCGCTTATAACGTCTATATCGCCGCCAAGAAGAACACTGTGCCAGTCAACACACCGCCGCCGGTAGATCAATCACTGCAGTCGACGACTGCTCCGGTTGGAAACACATTTGATGAAGTAGTGAAGAGCGGCCACTCGTTTATGGATAACGGGCAGTACCCGATGGCAATTCAGCAGTATGAGCGGGCTCTGGCAATTGACTCGCTGCACCCGGATATCATGGTTGACTTGGGTGCGTGTTATCACGGAATCGGCGAAGATGAGGAAGCTGTTTTTCATTTCAAGCGCGCGCTGGCATTGGAACCCAATCATCTGATTGCCACCTTCAACATGGGAGTTGTTGCTCTGGGAGTGGCAGATACCGCTGGAGCGAAGTTGTGGTGGGGCAAGTATCTGGAGATGGCGCCGAACAGCCCACAGGCAGAGACGCTTCGCAAGCAACTTCAAACTATGTAAGAGAGTTGAATACCGCGCACGATTTCCGGGCGAAGCACCTCATTCGTGATCTGCTCGATTTTGTCTATCCCCCAGTATGTCAAGTGTGTCGCAAGAGCTTCGAGCGAGAAAAGGACAATATCTGGCTATGCGCTTCGTGCAATTCTACTCTTTCAGTATTGCCGCAACCGCATTGCGCCATTTGCCGCAGTTTTCTTCCTGACCCGAATACCCATTGTTCAAATTGCCATCGCGTCTCACCACTCTTGTGGGTTTATTCGCTCGGTATTTACGACGATCATTTCTCACACTTGATCAAAGCCTATAAGTACGAGAGCAAGATCGGTCTCGGAAAGATGCTTGGGCGGATGCTTGGCGAGCAACTGGTCGCAATGCCGCACATCAACGGGATTGACTTGGTGTGTTCAGTTCCCATGCATCACCGGAAAGAGCGCAGTCGCGGATTCGACCAGACTGCGATCGTTGCCAAAGAGATTGCGGCTGTTATCGGCAGAACCTATCAAGCTCATCTATTGATGCAGTTGCGGCCGAACAAAGATCAAATCGGTTTGACTGTGGAAGGGCGATATCGGAATGTCAGGGGAGTCTTTGAAGTAGCGAGCGATGGCGCCACGTTGGTCAAGGGTAGGCGGATCTTGCTGGTGGATGATGTGACAACTTCAGGAGCAACGCTCAACTCCGCGGCGGTCACCTTGATCAGTTCTGGAGCGGCGAGTGTGGCGGCAGCAACCTTGGCAATGGCATTGGAAGATGGACTTGAGCCAAGCGCACTGTATGCCCTGATGAGCGAAGAGTTTTAATATGCGTGAAGAGATCGACCTATTCCTGAATCACATCGCACTGGAACAAAATCTCAAGCCCAATAGCATAATCTCTTACCGGCATGATCTTGAACAGCTGGCTGAATTCGCCGCGAGCCTCGGAATCAAATCATGGCAAGAGTTCCACAAGGGGGCAATCATCGCCTATCTAGGGTACGCAGGCAAGATTGGTTTGTCGGCTTCTTCAATCGCTCGGCGGATGTCCTCCTTGCGCGGGTTCTTTCGGTTTCTGGTTCGTGAGCGAATCTTGTCCGCGAATCCATCATCACATATCGAGTCGCCACGCCTATACCGGAATCTGCCAGTCGTGATGTCGATTGATGAGGTCGAGCGGATATTGAATGCGATCAAGCTGGATTCTCGAAACGGACTGCGGGATCGGGCAGCATTGGAGATACTTTACAGTTCGGGTCTACGCATATCGGAGTTGATTGGCCTGACGACGGCGAATCTATTTCTCGAAGTCGGTCACTTGCGGGTGTCCGGTAAGGGAGGCAAGGAGCGAATTGTGCCGATTGGGGAAGAGGCTGTGCACTTTATCCGACGGTATTTGGAAGAGGAGCGCCCCGGTTTAGCGACGGATAATTCAAAGGATGTATTGATTCTGAATCGCTTTGGCCGGAAGTTCTCGAGTATGGGGATGTTCAATCTGGTCAAGAAGAGGGTAAAGGAAGCGGGAATCACAAAACACGTTACGCCACATACGTTTCGCCACAGTTTCGCCAGCCATTTGGTCGACGGTGGCGCCTCTTTGCGCGCTGTACAGGAAATGCTCGGGCATGCCGATATAAGTACTACGCAGATTTACACTCAGCTAAATCGGTCGTACTTAAAGTCTGTGCATCTGGAGTTCCATCCGCGCGAGAGGAAAAATCGTGACCACGGCAGCTGACAAGCAAAATCTCTTTGTACAACCACCCAAACCGCGATTACATCACCCCGCACAAAACTGTATCGCGCTTTTCGACGAGGTCGGAAGCGCGGCTTCGCTGATTCTTGGCGTTCCCGGATGGCAGGACACGATCATCTTCAAGTTTCAGGAGATGAACGACCTCTTCAAGATTACGCATCGCCACCAGATTGACTTCATATTGATCAGCGTTGACAAGAGTCTTGATCAAGCCGTCAAACTCGTCCGTCAGATTGAATCGCACATGGCGCTAGCGACAGCACCGACGATTATCTACCACAAGAATCCAACCCGAGAGCAGATCAAATTGGGTCTTGCTTCGGCTGCCGACGACTACCTGTGGGGAGACTGGGACGGAGAGCTTTTTCAATTGCGGGTCAAGATGATCCGCGACCGTACGCAGCGGGACATCGGAGTCAATCCGACATCGCAACTTCCGGGGCCGATATTAATTGAGCAGGAAATCAATAATCGGCTGGCGGCCCGCGAGGAGTTCGCGGTCTGCTATCTCGACATTGACAACTTCAAAGCTTACAATGACTATCGCGGCTACGTTTATGGAGATCGGACAATTCGGTTGGTAGCGCACATAATTCGCGACGTGGTTTCGGATTTGACGCCGAGCAGTTTTGTCGGACATATCGGCGGGGATGATTTCATGTTCTTGCTGCCGACCAATCAGGTCGATCCGGTATGCTCGAATATCATCAAGATTTTTGACCGTATAATTCCTGCTCGTTATGATGAAGATGACCGAAATCGCAGGCAGATTATCTCGACCAATCGGCGCGGCGAGAAGGAAGTTTTCGGACTGATGACGATTTCGATTGCAGTCTTGATCGCAAATGACTCATTCACCCACCTTGGTGAGATGTCCCACATGCTGGCGGACCTCAAGAGCTATATCAAGTCGCTGACCGGTTCCAACTATGTGATCGAACGCCGAAAGAAGTACTGACTGACGTTAGTGCGGCAATTTGGCGAGCGCTTCCTGCGCCTGCCGGTCCCCCGGATCAATCCTCAAGACAGCTTCAAAACTCATCCTGGCCGAATCCGGCTGGTTCGTCTGCAGGAATAGAATCGCGAGATTCATATGTGCCGACTTCAGTGTGGGGTTGATTTCGATAGCGCTATGGTAGTGCTTCCGGGCGCCAACAAAGTCGCGATCGTTAAAGAGGATATTGGCGAGGTTGACGTGGCCGATAGCATAGTTGTCGTCTACGACAAGAGCCTGTTCAAGGAGTGTACGGGCTTCGGAGGAACGACCCTGCTTGAGGCAGAGGTTTGCCAACGCATTGTAAAGTGGCACAAAACGCGGAGAAGCAAGTAAACCGGCACGCCAAAACGATTCGGCTTCCGCGGAATCTCCGCGTCTCTGACGCAACTCGCCGAGATTCAAGTATACTTGCGGCAGGTTCGAATCGGCACGCAGCGCCAGGCTGAAGTAGTATTTGGCACTATCGAGTTCATTGCGGTTAAGAAATAACAATCCCAGATTTGTGATGGCATCGGCGTAGTTCGGCCTTGAGCGAATTGCCTGATGCAAAGTCAGATAGGCGCCGTTGTGGTCGCCGGTTTTCGAAAGGGCGAAGCCGAGGTTGTTGAGCGCCTCGGGGAGCGGTTGATACTTGGTGGCTTCTCGATATTCGGAGATCGCGGCATTGATGTCACCCTGTTTTTCGAGTACGAGACCGCGTTGATAATGGAACTGGGCGGGGTTGTCATAGCCGAGATCAAACCAATTGTGATTGAGCAGGATTGCCAGCGCTATGAAGGACAGAACGAGACCGATAAGTTCCTTGGTTTTGCGGTCGCGCCAGACATGCCACGCGCGTTCGACAGCGTACCCGGCAAAGAGCAATAGGATGACTACAACGGCGAGACGGTGACGCGCGGTCACGAGAAACAGTATGATAGTCGGAATGTAGCCGAGCAGAAAAAGGTACAAGAGCGAGATTCGTTGACGCTCCTTCCATGCCAAGACGAGGGCGATCAAGGCAAGTGGCGCAACAAGTCCGAAGGGGAATTTGACAACTTTGTTGAAGACCGTTGCAGCAAGGATGGGTGAGTTGTCGCCAAAGCGGTACAAATCCGATTGGTCTGGGTTCTCAAACCCGGAGAACAAGTAGATCAGGCGTTTGCCGGTTAGCGCCAGAAAACTGCCCGGGTTCTGTTTGATGAAGTTCCACGCACGATCGCTCCAGAAGCCAGAGACTTCGGAGGCCTTCAGCGAACGTCCAAGGCTTGACTCGGCGTAGGCTGTGGTTGTGTCTACGAACTGCGACCAGGGCACCGAGAGATCGAGATTGATCTCCGGCATAACCATCGTCAATCCGTCGGCTTCAGGATTATTTGCCAGATGGAAATTCACACCACCTTGTGATGAGATGAGTACGAAGTCGTCGGCGACGATATAGTTGCGAAGTGTCACCGGCAGGATACAGATGACAACGCCCAGCGTGAAGGCAATTGCGTTAGTGATCCGATGGCGTATCGTTGAGGTCGATCGATAAGAGAGTAAGAGCCACAAGGCGATTAGAGGGAAGACGACGAGAATGTTGGGGCGCGTCACGGTGGAGAGGCCCCCAAGAATCCCAGCAATAGCTGCGGTACGCGGTGAGACCACTCCATCGGAACGAACAAGAACCAACAACATTGCGAGAGCGAGAAGGATTGCCAGCCATTCGAGCAGAAGTTCGGATTCATAATAAATCAATGGACCATAGAAGACCGCCAGTACGGACGATATCCGCGCAGTGTTCTCAGAAAATACGGACTTGCCGATCTGGTAGATCAAGACGCAAATCACGGCTCCGCCTACAGCTTGAATGACTTTGGCGAAGAAAATACTGGCACCGGAGATTACATACAGCAATGCAAGAAAATAGGGATAGAGGGGACCACGGAAGAAGACTTCCGTGCCCCAGAAACTCTTGTTCAAGATGTCCAGCGCCCACAGGTGGTGCCAGAGCGAGTCGACTTGCGGGAAGTAAAACGCGGGGTCGTTTTGTGAAAGGAAGATCAGATTTACGACCCGCACGAAAAGCGCAACGGCAAAGATGATCAATGACCATTTGCCACTATCGGGGCGCCGCGGTGATGGCTTCGCTTGAGCCGGCATTGGAATGTTTATCTCGCGCTAAGTCTGGGCGTACTTATTTCGCTCATCCATTTACTTCAGTCCTGCCGCTACGTTTCTTGGCGGCGACATAGAAGAGATAAGCAACCAAAGCCGCAAACGGTACAAGCGCCCACAAGTCACTTTCAGCCCAGGACCCAAGCCAGTGCGATTTATCGAATATCGTATTCCATCCAAGGATGTAGAAGATCGCTTGCGTTAACCCGGCAATCGCTCCACCTGCGATCAACCCGCTGGCCATTAAAACGCCCGGCGAGAATTCAGCTTCAGTGCCGCCAGCATTCTTGCTCTTGCGATCGGCTAACCAACGGACAATGCCTCCAATAAAGATGGGTGTCGAGGTCGAAATCGGCAAGTAAAGCCCGACAGCAAAAGGCAGCGCCGAGACACCGACCAACTCCATGATTAGTGCGAGCGCAATTCCGATGAGTACCAGTGCCCACGGCAACTTATGGGTCAAGATCCCGTCGATGATCAGGCTAAACAGACGCGCTTTGGGAGCATCATATTTTGTAATTGGCACCAGGCGATGCGACAGGGCCCCAGTTGAATCGACCAAGTACGTACCTGCCGGAACCCCAGTTCGCTCTTCATTTAGTGTCAGAATCTTTTGCGGTCCGTCCGCTGTCAGGAAGGTCGCAGTGGTGTCGGGTAGGATCCCACTCTGGAAACTGCGATACGGGGTATCATTTACACGTTCCGCCCGCAAGAGGTCTGAACCGCAGACTCCGGGATCGATTAAATACACGATCTTGCCTTCATTATTTACCAAGTAGCGTCCGGTCGGGACACCATTGGTCAACTCCGCAATTGAGATTTGTCTGTAGGTCTTGCCATCATATTCGACATGACTGGCATCAACAGGGATTGATGCTGTGAAATCAGGATAGTTTCGTGCCGAGTATGTCGTCATCGCCTGATTCAACGACAACAGTGTCCAGCCAATGGCCAACGAACTCGTAACGACACCGATGATAATGCCGATCTGCTGCCGCGACGGGGTAGCCCCGAGGAGAAAGCCGGTTTTCAAGTCTTGCGAGATGGTCCCGCCATTAGAAGCAGCCACGCAGACTATGGCGGCAGTGGTCAAAGCCATAACTCGATAGTCGATCGTTGTCCAGTCTACAACCAAGAAGAGCAGACACGTTATCAGCAGTGTAGCCACAGTCATACCGGAAATAGGGTTCGAAGAAGAACCGATTTCACCGGTAATGCGACTTGAAACGGTTACAAAAAAGAAGCCGAAAACGACAATCAAGACTGAAGGAATAAACTTGATGTTCAGCATCGGAGCCGCCCATATTGCCGCGACCAAAACTATGCAGCCACCAAGGACGTAGGGCATCGGAATGTCGCGTTCTGTGCGGAGGATCGTCGACTGTGCCGCCCGCTGCCTTGACCCCAGTGCTCCCAGACCGCGCTTGAACGCACCGATAATCGAGGGAATTGAACGGACCAGGCTGATGATTCCACCAGTTGCCACTGCTCCCGCTCCGATGTAAAGTACATAGGCATTCCTAATGGCACCCGGACTCATGTCCTTGATTAGAGTCGTCGATTCAGGAAACACAGCGCCAGTCAACCCTTCGCCGAATGCCTTAATCAACGGAATTATGACAATGAACGCCAGACAGCCACCCGCCATCATATTGGACGCAGTTTTGATTCCGATGATATATCCGACGCCGAGCATGGTCGGTGCGACTTCTGCAGAAATCGAGGCTCCTTTAAAGAAGCTGATTGTCCAATCAGAAGTCTCTTTCCACCAGCGCACGATCAGGTTTAGGAACCCGAATACAAATCCGATGCCGCCTCCCAGAAAAACGGTCTTTGCCGATGTTCCTCCCTTGTCGCCGGCGATCAAGACTTCCGCGCACGCAGTTCCCTCCGGATATGTGATCTTGCCGTGCTCTTCCACAATCAATCCATGGCGCAACGGGATCATCATGAGTACGCCGAGCGTGCCACCGAGCAGCGCGACCAGAAGGATACGGAACAACTCCAAATCCTGCCCCATCAGGAGCAATGACGGCAAAGTAAAAGCCACACCGGCGGCAATCGACTCGCCGGCAGAACCCACTGTCTGCACGATGTTGTTCTCGAGTATTGTCGCCTTGCCGAAAGCCCGGAAAATCGTTACCGAAAGTACGGCGATCGGGATCGATGCCGATACGGTTAACCCGACCTTGAGGCCCAAGTAAACCGATGACGCTGCGAATAATATCCCCAGTACTGATCCGAGGACAATTCCGCGGATGGTCATTTCCGACATCGATTGCGTCGGAGCGATGTACGGCGTGTGGGTTGTCTGGTGTTTCATATTCGGCGTCCTCCTAGTGTGGTCTGAAACTATATGAAATGAGATATGGGGCTTTTGTCAAGGTTTGTGTAGAAAGGTTTTCAAACCGCGTATTTCCGGATAGTTGATTTTGCTGCAATCTTCACCTTCATTGCGATTTCCCCCTTCATTATTGACGCTTTCGTTCGTTTCGGTCTTCAAATCCGATCCCGTGGGTACTCACAAGATCGAGCTTCGCAAATGCATTGACTTTCACCCACTATGGGGCATATAATCGAGTCATGCAAGATCATGTCTTTGAAGTGCCTTGATACCGGCTCACGACGGACTGATTGAGCCTCACAGGAGAACAAGATTCTAAAACCACCTGTCAAGAAAATGCCTCCGCCGTTTCGACGGTTCTGGTCGCGAGTGTACGCCATTGTTTCCTATTACCTGGGGATCTGGCCAGCTATATATGCGTTAAGAAAGCTCTCGGGGAGAAAGCCGCTATTGACGGTCTTCACGTTTCATCGGATCACAGACGAGAAGTCGAGTGACGTTCACCTCGTGACATACGACAAGGGGACACCACAGGAACTCTTTGATGTTCAAATCGCACAAATAAGAAGATTCTATGAGACGATTTCGCTCGAAGAATTCTCGGAGATCGTAACTGGAAATCGCACGATTCAGCGCAATTCGGCGCTGATTACTTTTGATGACGCCGACTCGGAGTTTATCACCCGGGCGCTGCCGGTACTTTTGAAGCACGGTTGTACCGGGGTGGTTTTTGCGCCAACGGATTTTATAGAGACCAAGAAGCGATTCTGGCATCTGCGGGTTTCTAACGCCTTTCATCGTATTGACGAGACAACATGGCCGAAGGTACAAGCGCTGGCGCGGCAGTTTCCGGAAGACAAGCGGGATTGGCTGAACAACCTCGATTATCGGGCTCGTGAGGATTTAGCGACGGCTTGTTGGCGATTCAACATTGCGTTGGATCGAATGTCGGAGGAGGAGATTGAGAAATTCGTGGAAAGTCTGGAGATGATTACCGGCAAAGAATATGAATTGGGTGTTGCTACAATGACCTGGAAGCAACTCAAGCAAGTTCGAAGTGCCGGGATCTCGGTTGAGTCGCATTCGGCCTCACATCGCAAACTTGCCAGACTGGACGAGGAGTCAATTACAAGAGAGCTCCGCGACAGTAAGTCTTTACTGGAGAGAGAGTTGGGCAGTGAGATTTTTGCGGTATGTTACCCTGCTGGTTCTTTCGACGAGACGGTAGCGCGAATTGCTTCTGGAGCGGGCTACAAAGTCGGGTTTACGACCCAATTCGGTTTTATCGATTATCCATTAGCCGGCATCGACTTACTAACTCTGACAAGATTTGATATGCGGGGAGGCGATAAGTACGAAATTGCGAGGTTCTTGGGGGAGTTACCAGTGAGACGTCCAAAGAAGAGCTGGCCCCTTAGAGATTAATGGTGTTTTGCCTGGATCGTGCATTTTTGTATTTTTTTCGCTCATGGGAACTTGTTCGGGTCAGACTTTGTACTAGAGTTGGAAACAACTTAATTCAAATCGAGGTATTTGTACAGTTTAGGCAGGAACATCTGATTTGCTGTTGAGCAAATTGTGAATGTTCGCGTATGATGTACGAGAATGGCTTATTGGAGCTCTGTAGTCCAAAACCGATTGCTGGAGACTGTTTGATTACTGAAGAAACCGTTATTGAAGCACTCCGTGAATGTTATGACCCCGAGATTCCGGTGAACATTGTGGATCTGGGGTTAGTTTACCAGGTTCGAATTATTGACGGTGATAAGGTAGAAGTTGATTTTACGTTGACGGCTCCGGGATGCGGAATGGCGATGTCGATCAAGGATGACATTCATTCCAAGGTATTGGCAATTGAAGGAGTTGCTGACGCCGTAGTCAACATTGTCTGGGATCCACTTTGGACCCCTGACAAGATGTCCGAGGACGCCAAGAAGGCGTTGGGGTTCGGATAAAACAACTTGACAAAGAACGGGTTCGCCCGTAGATTTACATAGTGAGGGTTACCTCTCCAACCCAACTATTAGCATCGCAAATAGCAGCTTACGAACATTTAAAAAGACGTACCGGGCATTTGTCCGGGTTCTTGACGGATTACTAAACGTTGAAGCCAGAGTGTTTTTATATGAGAGTAATGTCTAGTCAACCCTTAAACCCTATCCCTGTGAGGGGGTGATTCTGAATGAAGCGTTATATCGCTTTAGCAATCGCTCTTTTAATGCTCGTTGTGCCGGCGGTGCTGGCCAAGGATTTAGGCAATCGCGACACGTTCCGTGTTGGTGAGGCATCGTTCATTTCGGAATCGGAATTTACGGTTCCGGTCTCGATTTCTCACGATGAGGCTCTTGCGGCAATGGATATTCCGCTCACGTATTCCAAAGGCGTGACACTTTTGTCAGTCTCCTTTGAGAACACAACCGTGGCGGGCTTTGACGTGAAGATCGCCAATCTCGATCCGCAGAATAATCGCGTGTCTATCGGACTCGTCGATATGGTTAACGCTCCGAAGGAAGACGCTTTCCTGAAGCCGTCAGCCTCCGGTGTTAACAACATCGCCGTGCTCCATTTCAGACTCGATGATGTCAATCTCCAGACTCTGGAAATCGGCACCTTCACATCTGAATTTCCCGCACACGAACTGATGTTCGTGTACAACGAAGTTGTTGATGGTGTTCCGCATGTGCGCGACCTCGCGCCGGAATTCTCGGGTGGCAGTGTATCACTTAACTCCCGTGCTCCGAATGCCGCTCTGCCGACAGATTTTGCTTTGTCGCAGAACGTCCCGAACCCGTTCAATCCGACAACCGACATTTCCTTTGCACTGCCGAAAGACTCCAAAGTAAGTCTTGAGATTTACAATGTTCTCGGTCAGCATGTGAAGACTCTGGTTGACGATTACATGCGCGCCGGACAACAGACTGTCTCCTGGGACGGTACTGATGTAACCGGTCGCACTGTGGCATCGGGCGTCTACTTCTATAAGCTGAATGCCAATGAATTCAGCCAGACGAAGAAGATGATGATGCTGAAGTAACCCGACTTGTTTTGAAAGAAGCAAGAAACTAGCTGAAGCACAGCTTAGTGAAGACAAGAAAGCGCCCCGTCGGGAGACGAGGCGCTTCTTCTTTTATTGACTCAAACTAACGATTTAGATACCTGTCCACTGGACTCCTCGCACCTAGCACTATTCGGCAGTCGTTGGTTCGATCACCGCCCGAATAGCTAATACCGCGTCGGCAGGGAAACCGCCCAAGCGTGCGTGTTCGCGGATCATTTCCGGATTCGGAGCACGATAGATACAGAAGATCTTATCATCCGTCACGTAGCTGTGAATCCACTGAATTTCAGTACCCAGCTTACTCAATACGCCACAGGATTTTTGTGCGACAGCCTGAAGCTCGCTCGGCGACAGCTTGCCGGCACCCGGCAGATTGCGTTCAATTACGTATTTGGGCATAAGTGACCTTTCCTGGCCGCAAATCAGTGCGGTCCGCAAGTAACCGTGTCTAAAGTGGAATATATGGACCTATATAAACTTATCGGGCGGATTTGTCAAGATGAAGTTGTAAGAGGGTGGCCAACACCCGGCGGCTGGCCACCTTCACGCGATTGATGCGGCGATTCTACCAGAACCAGCCGACTCCGATGGTTGCGGAGAAGAAGGTGATTTTGTAGTCGTCGAACTTCTGGTACATCCACTGGGCTGAAGGCACAATGGCAAATTTGCGCGTCAGCCGGAATTCGCCGCCGGCGCCGAGCATCAGGCCGGCGCCTTCGTCCTCAACTGTGCCGGAAAAAATCGTTCCCGGAATATCAAATTCCAGCTCCGATGTGGCAATGGCTGGGCCGCCCTTGATAAAAAACTGCTCGGCCGGGTAGTAGGTAAGTGTAACAGCCAGATTGCTGACCGTGATTCTGGCGTCAAAGATTTCATCGGCAGAGGTAACATCGTAGTCTTTGACCCACGAATTAGCTTCAACACCGAGCAAGAGCTTGTTGCTAAGCGCTGCGCCAATACGGAAGTTGCCCGCACCGCCGCTTTCGGCGTCGGAGATGAAAGAGACATCCTCGTTGTCATCATCCAATTCAACTTTGAGACTGCCCCATCCAAGACCAAAGCCAATGTAGAACCCGGAATGGGTCGCGGGTTTGAGTTCGGCTTGGGCGGCAGCAGTAAAGAGTAAAACGAGAAATGAAACTGCGAAAAGTCGTAGTTTGCTAGACATTGGTTCCTCCTGTTTATTGCCCTGAATACTGAACTGCTTGAAATCAAGACTGTCTTTAAGCTACGCCAACTTTGAGTTGTTGCAACGAATATTCAAGAAGACTCAAGACGTTCTTTTTGCCGGACTTACCGACCTCGATTTCTGGACCGACACAGGAAGGGCATCCGAATTCGCAGTCGCAATCGCGGACAAGTTGTTTGGCGGCTGTGAAAATCTCGGCAGCCACCCGGAAAAGCTTCTGGGCATAGCCGACACCGCCGGGAACTGACTCATAAATGTAGATCGTCGGTTTCTCGGTGAAGGCGGATTTCACCTGCGAGACGGCGCGCAGGTCGCGCGGGTCGCACATCAGGTAAATCGGTGCGACGATTTGCAGAACATTGGCCATACCGCGCAGGCCGGCGCCAAGGTTGGCGCGCCCAAAACCGAGTTCTTCGCCGATGTCTTCGTGGAATTCCTGCCAGAACGAAGTAGTATGCATCTCGATTTCTGGCATTGCGAGTTTTCCGGAGCCGACATTCTCGTGCGTTTCGAACTTGATCTTTTTAAAGAGGACAGTCACGTTGGTAATTGAGATTTCGCCCCAGCTAATAGAGCCCGCGTCCTGATTGATTTCCAGTACCTTTAAATCTGCCTTGGTCTCGGCATCGGTGTAGTAGTCGACCTTGTCTTCTTTGACATAGGCCTTCTTGCCTTCCCAGTCCAACTCTTGCACCTGGTATTGATTGCCGAGATGAATGTAGATGGCTTCCGGATGGAGGAGCATGGGAGCGGAAAAATAGTCGACTTCGCCGATTACGCGATTGCCGTTGGAAGTATTCAGGATAACGAAATTGTCGGGCGATGCCGAACGCAAGGACACCTCGGAAGCCGGATAGATTTCCGAGGACCAGTGCCAGCGATCGGCGGAGAAGCGAAGAACGCCACGACTTTGCAGGTATTCCAGTACTTCGGCGGTGGTATCTACGCCCATAACTTCGTCTTTGTGGAAGGGCAGTTCAAAAGCGGCGCATTTCAGGTGCGATGTCAGGATGACGAAATTGTTCGGATCGATGACTCCCATTTCTGCAGGTGATTCGAAGAAGTACTCCGGATGCGATACGACGTACTGGTTGATTGCGGAGCTTGAAGCGACCATGATCGAGATGCTAACGGTATTCTTGCGTCCAGCACGGCCGGCTTGTTGGCGCGTTGAGGCGATGGTGCCGGGGTAGCCGCAGATGATGGACACATCTAGTGAGCCAATATCGATACCAAGCTCCAGCGCATTAGTCGAGACGACAGCCGTAATGTCACCCGAGCGGAGATCACGCTCGATTTCGCGGCGCTCGTTGGGGAGGTATCCACCGCGATAGCCTTCGATCCGAGCACCAGTGCTGTCGCGGCGAAGATAGGTCAACAAGAGTTCGACGTTTAGCCGATACGGCACAAAGACAATGCTTTGGACCTTGTTGTTGATAAAGCGTTTGGCGATGCGGCTCGTTTCAAACAGCGAGGATTTGCGAATGCCCAGCTGTTCATTGATGACGGGTGGATTGTAGAACACGAAGTGCTTCTCGCCGGAAGGGGCGCCATTATTATCGACCAGCTCCATTGGTTGCTGTGTCAGCTGCTCGGCAAGTTCCTTGGGGTTACGAATTGTGGCTGAGCAGCAGATGAATTGCGGCTTAGAGCCATAGAACTTGCAGATGCGTTCGAGCCGGCGCAGGACGTTGGCAAGATGGGAGCCAAAGACACCGCGGTAGGTATGAACTTCATCGATGACGATGTATTTCAGATTTTCGAAGAGCTTGATCCACTTGGTATGATGGGGAAGCACACCCGAGTGCAGCATATCGGGATTTGTTACCACGATGTGGCCGGCTTTACGAATCTTTCGCCGCGTTTCGGCAGGTGTGTCACCATCGAAGGTGTAGGTATTGATATCCAAACCAAGAACGTTGATTACTTCGTGCAGCTCGACCATCTGGTCCTGGGAGAGTGCCTTGGTCGGAAACAGATAGAGCGCGCGGGCTTCAGGTTCGGCGATCATTCTCGACAGTACCGGCAGATTGTAGCAAAGAGTTTTGCCCGATGCAGTCGGTGTAACGACAGTGACGTTTTTGCCATTCATTACATGGTTGAAGACTTCTGCCTGATGCGTGTACAGCCGGTGAATCCGGCGTTTGAGCAGCGCGTCCTTGAGGATCTGCGGAACCGCTTCCGGGAAGTCGACATATTGGGCATCGCGCGGCGGCTGAATGTGCCAGCGGGTCACGTTTTCCATGAAGGATGCGTCGTTGCGTAGTTGGTCGAGTACTTGGGTTACCGTAAGCATACTACATTACTTTCATGTAGGTGCGTTTACAGATGTCGCAGAATTTTTCGGTTTTCTGGTCGATGTCAAACATCTCGCTGGAGTTGTACATGACGCACTTCGGATTACGACAATAGGGGATTGAGAAAAGGGCGCCGACGACGCGGGTTGCCTCTTTGACCAGGCGCTGATAGATCATTTTCTCGTCATCAGGGAGACCGTAAAACTGCTGCTTGAGTTGAAACAGGGAGACCAAGGCAGTGCCGCCGACGGCGTCGGCATCGCTCACCAAGGAATGGTGACGGGTGCTGTAGATATCGTCCTCAATGATACCGAGAATCTTCTCCTTTTCGCTCGCCTTAAGCAATTCGAGTTTTTGGAGGATCATGGTCGAGAAATATTGGCCCTTAATGACATCGTAGGCTTCATTAGGCACCTTGATACCCTGAAGGATATCAACGCTGTGTCCAAATCGACTGGACAGGGCTGTGGACAGTTTGTTGATTTGGAAATAATCTACATCGCCAAGTGGGACGATGACAATTTTGGCTCTATATCTTTTCATGTCATTTCAAAAAATTGCGAAGTACTTCCATCCGGTGAAATGTTGACTCTCATCTGTCGGGCGCACTTCGGGCACCAACCGACAAATGCCGTCTGTTGCTTATTGATGTAAATGCGGCTATAGACTTTGCAGCACTTGAACATCACACCGAGGTAGGGACGCTGATTGCCTTTCTTCTCCATATCATAACCGCTTCAATACCAGCCGTTGTTGGCCGGGGCGTTGATCGCTGATAGTCACACAATCCAAGAAATCTGCGGTGAATCCAGCCAGTTTTGATTTCTGTCGCGCATAGCCTACTGCGATTGGCTCGCTGGCACTAACTTTGATTCCCAGCTTCGCGAGCAATTCGATTCCCGCAAGGTGGTCGATCTTGTCGCTGACATTCTGACGGCCCGCACCTAAGCGGACTGCGAGGAAACCGAGTCTACCGGTATCGATGGCGCTAATATAGCCGGACTTTGGTGATTTGACAATTGCCTTATGAGCCGGCTTCATCATTCGTTCCGGGTGTTCGAGAGTCTTGATTTTGCCACCACAAGCCGATATATATCGGCACCAGGACTCGTAAGCGGAGCCGGAACGCAGTGAGGTCTTCATCAAGCGCATTGCATTGGTTCGAGAAGATTCAACACCGGAAACCGCAAGCATTGAAGCACCCAATTCAAGCGTTAGTTCGATGGTGTCTGCCGGGCCGGAGCCTTGCAGGACTTCAACAGTCTCCATGATTTCAAGAAAGTTACCAATCATCCGGCCGGTCGGTTCATTCATGTTTGTGATCAGAGCACGGGCCGACAGTTTGTATTCATTTGAGACATCGAGCAAGGTCTTTGCCAGGTGCTGTGCATGGCGAGTTGATTTCATGAAAGCACCGGATCCGCTCTTGACGTCAAATACAATGCCGTCTGACTTGAGAGCTAGTTTTTTGGACATGATACTTGCGACAATCAAGGGAATCGACTCTACAGTGCCGCTGGCGTCGCGTAGGGCATAGATTTTCTTGTCAGCGGGGGCAATCTGTGCGGTCTGGCCGGTGATCGCCCAATGGTGTGTTTTGAGAAGCTTCCCAAAACTCGCGGTAGAATGAAAGACCTGCATTCCCGGTATGGCTTCAAGCTTGTCGAGAGTGCCTCCGGTATGTCCAAGACCGCGACCAGAAAACATGCCGACAGCGATGCCGCATTGAGCCAACAGGGGCGAGAGCGTCAAAGAGAGCTTGTCTCCGACTCCGCCGGTGGAGTGCTTGTCAATGAGCGGGCGATCAAGACCCTTAACTGCTACTGTTTTGCCGGAAGAGAGCATGGCTTGGGTCAGAGCTGATGTTTCCGTTGTGCTTAGCCCGTTGATAAATGACGCCATGAGGAGGGAAGACATCTGATAATCTGCGACCTTACCAGACGTGTACAGATCGACCATTCGCTTGATATCAGAGGCACTAAGCTCCAGGCCATCGCGCTTTGCTGCGATTATTTCATAGATTGACTTCATGAGCGATTGCGAAGTTCACTGATGATTGCCACCCCGGAAGATGTGCCAATGCGAGAGGCACCGGCCTCGATCATTGCCAAAGCCTGCGCCAAGGTGCGGATACCGCCGGAAGCCTTGACGGCGATTCGGTTACCGACTGTCTCGAAAAGGAGAGCAACGTCTTCGACAGTTGCCTGGCCGAACATACCGGTTGAAGTCTTGACGAAATCGACACCGCAGTCGGCGGCGATGGTGGCGGCGGTGATTTTTTCTTCACGAGAGAGAAGTGTGCATTCGAGAATCACTTTCAAAGTAGTCTGACGTGAGAGAGCCTTGCGGACGCCACTGACGTCTTTCTCGTAGAGTGCCCAGTTTCCCGACTTGATGGCACCGACATTGGCAACCATGTCGATTTCGTCGGCGCCGTGATTTTCGCCTTCCTGGCCCTCGAAGATCTTCACTTCAGTGGTTGTTGCTCCGAGCGGAAACCCGGCGACAGAGCCGAGTCTTACTCCTGATCCTTTCAGTAGACGCGCACACATAGCTGTGAAACTGGGATTAACGAAGATCGCCTTGTAATGATACTCAATTGATTCAGCGCACAATTTTTCGATATCGCCGGCGGAAGATTCGGTTTTGAGTACGGCGGCATCGATGTAGCTGGCGAGATCAATATCGCTGCGAATGCGGTTGCGAAAGTCGCGGTTGTTGTCGCGTTCAGACATTAGTTACCTCATGAGCCACCCTTGACGAAAGCTATGCGTTTATTGGCGGAATGGTATCACTTTTTTAGGACAAAGGGAGAAGGGTAGAGCTTCTTGAGTGAGGTCTTCTTGATCTTGCCATCACAGTTTACCAGGAGGATGGGCAGATCTTCGCAAAATTCTGATAAAACCTGCAGGCAGGCTCCGCAGGGTGTAATGAAGTCCTTGGTAGCCGAAGATAACGCCATGCGACGGAACTTGCAGTCGCGATTGGCAACCGCTGAAAAGACGGCAACGCGTTCGGCGCAAACAGTGAGGCCATAGGAGCGGTTTTCGATGTTGCTTCCAACATAGATGAACCGGGCGGTCTCCAATGCCGAGCCGACTTTGAATTTCGAATAGGGAGAGTATGAGTGAGCCAATACAGCTTGACTGCTAAGTACCAATTCTTGTTCAGTGAAATTCTTCATTGCCGAATACCCCTCTGGTTAAGACTTGTACGCGAGGTAGAACACCCGCAAGGCTGTCTTTAGAGTCTGTTCGCTTTTTTGCGGAGTCGCAGTGATTTTAGAAAAGCCGTTCTTGCGCAATAAGGCGACGATATCCTTGTGGGGATATCCACGTTCGTAAAACGTTTCTTTGAAACGATCGATGCCTCCAGTTGAACGCACATAACCGTGAATCGTAATTGCGGCAAGTCGCTCACTGCGGTCATATTTGCCCTTCATAAGGACCGCGTGTTCACCTTGCTTGGTGAAGAGTACGGCGTCCCAGCGTCCAAGTCCGATGGCAGTATTGACGTCAAAGATGAAGAATCCACCCGGTTTGGTGTGCAGGGAAGCCATCCGTATAAACTCGGCGAATTGAGCTGGATCGACGATATGATTTGCAGCATCAAAGAAGCAGCCGACGGAGTCAAACTGTCGATGCAGATTATAGCGTGCCATATCCCGCTTAATGAATTGCGGTTTCTTCTTGGCACTGAAGTGCCGCAGGCGGGCGTTTGCCATTGCCAGCATTTCTTGCGAACGATCGAGGCCGACGACTTCGATTCCCATGCGGGCCACCGTGAAGGCAAGAGATCCGGTGCCGCAAGCAAGGTCGAGGTAGGATTTAACCCGGTGTTTGACCAGTAGGGGTTTGAGACGCGGCAGAGCGATGTCATGGAACTCGTTCCAGCCGAGCAGATCGTAGTATTTAGCGATGCTTTTATACAGCTTGGGCCTAGCCCTTCAACAGCGCGTTATATTTGCCGCGGTCCTTAAGTAATTCCATTGCCTGGCGCACAGCAGGGTCTTCCTTGGTGATTATCTCTTCGTAGACCGCCGAGTCGCCAAATTTGATATAGAGGATTTCCCGTCGCAGCGCTGAACGTATGAAATCCCGGCCCCGCTCGAAATCCTGGTCCTTTTCCCGCTCAATCGCCTTGCGCAGGGCCTCGATTTCGGAAGTGAACGACTTCCCTTTGCCTTCGGCAGCCACGGCCGTTTCGAAATTGGCCAGCAGTTCTTCAGAACTGCTCTTGTAAACAAAACCTTTGGATTTCACGAAAGCCCGGAAATCGCGAATCATCTCATCAGTGACAGCGAAGTCGCGCGGAATCGACTTTACTTTTGAAGTGTAATCGATGGCGAATTGGAAGAAGAGATTCTCACGCGAGAGATTGTGTTCGAGAGGAAGAAGACCTTTTCTCGAAACAGGTACATCGGGAGTTATTCCGCCGCCGCCAAAGACCTTGCGGCCATTGCTGGTTTTGAAGGCCTTTGATTCCTGATTATTCGCTTGGTCCAGCTCCTTGTCGAGAGCTCCGTTCTTGTGTGAGCGCTCGGGTCTCTGAATCGAACGGCCTGAAGGAATGTAATATTTCGATGTCGTCAATTTCAGCGCGTAATCCGAATTCTCCCATTCAAAGACGTTTTGGACCAGACCTTTGCCGTAGGTTACAGTACCCATGATAACACCGCGGTCCCAGTCCTGAACGGCGCCAGAGACGATTTCAGCAGCCGATGCGGTTCCGCTATCTACCAAGACAACAAGGTTTCCATCGGGGAAGATCGGGTCGCCAGTCGAGAGATAACGCCGCTGGGTTGACTGTGACTGGCCCTTCGTGTAAACGACGAGCTTCTCTTTGGGAATGAACTGACTCACGACAGCGATTGCCTGATCCATTAAGCCGCCGCCATTAGAGCGCAAGTCGAGAATGAGCGACTGGCAACCCCGGCTCTTTAGGTCGCGCAAAGCGGTTTGGAACTCGTCGCCGGCCTTTTCCGCGAATTTGGAGATTCGCACGTAGCCGAGCGACTGGTCCAGCATACCCGAGTATTTGACCGGATGCAATTCAACGACAGCTCGCTCAACAACGTAGTCCATCGGATTGGCAACACCGGGACGCTCAACCGTGATTCGAACTTTCGTTCCGGCCTTCCCGCGCGCCAGGGCATTGAATTCGGAATTGGTCAGTCTTGAGACGACCCGACCTTCGATTTTGACGATCTTGTCACCCGGACGCAAACCGAGTTTTGAGGCTGGTGCGCCTTCAAGCGGTGTGATGATTGTGACCTCGCCATCGCGATAGTCGATGTCGATGCCGATGCCCTCGTAGCGGCCGGAAGCCGCTTCGCGCAACGCTTCATAGTCATCGCGGCGTAACAGCACGCTGTAAGGGTCGAGATTCGCGAGCATTCCTTCAAAACTCGAGTTGAAGAGCTCGTCAAGATTGACGTCGTCCATGTAATTCTCGCGAATTGACAGGGCGATGTCGGAAATGATCTTGGTGTAATAGGCGATTGAGCGGCCACCCTTGGCGGGTGTCGATTTGTCGCTGTTTTGCGACAGTGCGACAGTCGTGAATATACCGGCCATTAGAATGACGATGACGGCGCTATAAATCTTCCCTGTGCGCTTCAATCCATACCTCCGTGAAGTCGAGTACTTGCGAATCTATGAGTTCAATCCGCAGTGTCAAGTAAACCTATACAAAACAGATACCCGTTTCCTGTCGTTTGATTGGGCAGTCAGTTCGCAACAAAAAAGGCGGCCGCAACTTGCGACCGCCTTGTAGCCTCAATTTCAGGTTGACTAACCCTTGTCTTCGTCCTTCTTGCTTGGCTTAAGCAGTGTGCCGTACTTCGCCTTGTTCTTCAGAAGTTCAAGAGCCTGTTTGACGTGCTTATCTTCTTTCATGGTGATCTGTTCATAGATACCGCGTTCGCCGTATTCGCTGCGAAGGATTTCGCGTTTGATGGATTGGCGGATGTAGTCGATCGAAGCGTCGAAGTCTTTCACTTTCTCTTTTTCAATGAGCTGCTTCATCTCGGCGATGTCGGCTGCGAAGAGATCATTTTTCTCCATCTCTTTGGCAGTAGCTTCGAATTTTTCCAGATCCAACTCAAGACCGGTCTTGTAATCAAACGCTTTTTCTTTCAGGTATTTGCGGAAGTCGTTTACAATCGCATCAGTTACTTCGAAGTCTTTGGGAGTGTCTTTATGCTTCGTTGCATACTCGATGGCATACTCCGAGAACATATTCTTGCGGACCAGATTGTATTCAATCGGCTTCCACAGTTCATCTTCAACGACGACGTCCGGAACGACGCCACCGCCACCGTAGACTTTGCGACCGGCGTTGGTAAAGAAAACTTCGCGGCTATCGCCGAGTTCGGAGTTCTTTTCCTCGAGAATGACTTCTTCTTCAGTCATTGCTTCCATGTGCTTTTTGGCGCGCTCGGGCTTTTGAATACAGCGACCAGAGGGGATGTAATACTTGGCGGTCGTTAACTTAAGAGCAGCTTCGCCATTCTGTCCGCCAAATACTTGCTGAACAAGTCCTTTGCCGAAGGTCGTGTTGCCGACGATCACTCCACGGTCCCAATCTTGAAGGGCTCCCGAAACGATTTCGGATGCCGAAGCAGTGCCGCCGTTGACGAGAACTACGAGATCACCTTCGGGGAATAGCGGCTCGCTCTGCGAGAAATACTTCTTTTGCGAGGTCGGGTACTTGCCCTGTGTATAAACGACCAACTTCTCCTTGGGAAGGAAGAGATTGGCGACGCTAATCGCCTGGTCAAGTAAACCGCCACCGTTTGAGCGAAGGTCAAAGATCAGGGACTTAACACCCATGTTGGTTTTCATGTCGGTAATTGCTTTTTCAAGCTCTTCAGTGGTCGTTTCGGCGAACTTGTCGATTCTAACGTAGCCGATGCCCGGTTCGACCAGTCCGTAGTAACGGACAGAGTTGAGTTCGATGACAGCGCGCTCAACATCGTATTCCATCGGGTAATCGATGCCGGGGCGCTGAATCGTCAGTTTCACTTTCGTACCGGCTGGTCCACGCATCAGGTTTGCCGCCTCATCGGTTTTCATGCCTTCTGTCGAGACAGTGTCAATTTTCATTATCTTGTCGCCGGCTTTGAAGCCCATCCGCCAAGCAGGGGTGCCTTCCATCGGCGAGACGATGGTGACGCGGTCGTCGCGAAGGTCAATCTGCATGCCAACGCCTTCGTACTTGCCGTGCGTGCTCTCCATCAGGGATTCATATGACTTTGGTTTGAGGACAACGCTGTATGGATCGAGGTTGGAAAGCATTCCTTCAATACCGGCTTCAATTAGGCTCTCGGGATCAACGTCTTCCATGTAGCGCGAGTGAATCTTATAGGCAATATCAGCCATCATCTTGGTGTAGTACGCAATGGAATGATTGCGCGAATCGACCGGAGGCTGTTGTACTTCGGCGGGGTTTGAAGTTGCCTGCGCGAAGAGGTCCTTGCCGTACACGGCGCTTTGAAGCGTCGATTGCGCGGCGTCGCCGGAGCCGACAATCCAGATGACGCTTAGCGCCACGATCGCCAGCATCAAGGCGTAGAGCTTAACTCTAAATTCGTTTTTCATCAGATTCTTCCTCCGGGCTGAAAATGCTAATTCACTGGAGTTCGTTGTCAAATCAAGTTGCCGCTTCGTGCCTTATGCCACAATATCGGCCGCTATCTTCCTCAATTACAACGTTTATACAACTCTTTTTGTTTCAAAGTTCTCACTTTCAAGAACATACGACTTTCGCCGCCCAAATTTCGGTTGGCGGCACTCTCCCACACATAACATAGTGAGAATCGTGCCAGAGTTGAGGTTATTGTTAACATTTACGGTAAGCCCATGAAACATTGTGGCTTGACTGGCGTAATCTCGAAGTAACATTATAGCAGTTCGGAGAGATCGTGATTTCGCAGTGATTTGACTTGCAAGGAAGAAGACATATATTGCAACACTGTTTGGGAATACTCTTAGCAAAAGAAGCCGGAAACCAGAATTGTTCAAGAAGCGCACAATTGAGACCGTGATTGGGAAGCTCATACTCGTTGGTGATACCGATTGCGTTGAATACATCCAGTTTGGGGCAGGCAAGCTACCCAAACAGTATGAAGGCTGTACTCAAGAAAGTGACGACGCGTTTCCGGAAGCTGTCAAACAACTTCAGGAGTTCTTCGCCGGAGACAGACGGGAGTTTTCTTTTGCAGTCAAGCTGAAAGCTGACGGGTTCCAGCAGAAGGCGTTGACAGCTCTCCGGACTGTCGAATATGGCCGGACGATAAGCTACAAGGAACTTGCCAAGATGGCCGGTTCAGCGAATGCGTTTCGGGCAGCAGGAACGGCCTGCTCCGGGAATCCACTCCCAATCGTGATTCCCTGCCACCGGGTTCTGAAATCTGACGGAAGACTGGGTGGATTCGGCGGCGGCCTGAAGGTGAAAAAGATGCTGCTTGATCTCGAGCACGCGCAATATCGAGAATAAACCATTTGACGACATAGAGGAAGTTATGGATCCAAGAATTGGAAAACTGGCAGAGGTAATGGTCGACTATTCGCTCAGCATCAAGAAAGGCGATTCGTTCAAAATCCGCGGACCATATCACGCATTGCCTTTGATCAAGGCGGTTTACTCCTTGGCATTGAAGCGGGGCGCGTATCCTTACGTCGAGTTCAACTGCGAGCCGCTGGGTGAGATTCTCATTAAGGAAGCGAACGACGATCAGCTGACGTATATGCACCCACTTGACATCGAAGAAGCAAAGATGATGGACGCCTATCTTCATGTCTGGAGTTCCGAGAACACTAAGTTCCTTTCCAATGCTGATTCGGCGCGGCAAGCAATGAACCAAAAATCGCGCAAGGAGTACTTGGAGATTTTCTTCCGGCGGGTAGCCGATGGGTCGTTGCGTTGGTGCGGAACAATGTTTCCAGCGCAGGCGGATGCGCAAGAAGCTGAGAAGTCACTGACCGAGTTTGAGGACTTCGTATACTCCGCCGGTTATTGCGATACGGCCGACCCAGTCTCACAGTGGAAGAAGATTTCAGCGACCCAGGCAAAGCTGTGCGAACGGCTGAACAAACTTTCCACGATTCATGTCAAATCAAGCGACACAGATTTGAGAATGAAGGTGGCCGGCCGGAAATGGATCAATTGCGATGGGAAAGAGAATTTCCCCGATGGTGAGGTATTCACGTCACCATTGGAAGATTCCACTAACGGCGTTATTACGTACACCTATCCGGCGTGTTACGGAGGTCGAGAAGTCGAAAATGTCCGACTGACATTCAAAGATGGCGTCGTCACAGATTTTAGTGCGGCAAAGAACTATGACTTTCTTAAGAAGATGCTGGAAATGGATGAGGGTGCCAAGCGGGTCGGAGAGTTTGCGATCGGCACGAACTATCATGTTCAGACTTTCTCGAAGAACACGTTGTTTGACGAAAAGATCGGCGGAACGTGTCATTTGGCGGTTGGCAATTCAATTTACGAGTCAGGTGGCACCAACCAATCAGCGCTTCATTGGGATATGGTCTGCGAGTTACGCAAAGGCGGGGAGATCTTTGGCGATGATGAATTGATTTATAAGGACGGCAAATTTGTGCCGGGATTTGCTGATTAATCTGCCGAAATTAGCCATTTGATGCTTTTGGGGGACGTGAAGGCGTCCCCCAAAGGCAAAACTGCCGAAACATTCAGTTTGCCTTTCCAGCTTCCAACACATTATCTCACTCCTGACTATGGCACGAATAGATTTCATGCGTCCGATTGAGTTGGGGTTTAAACCGATCAAACGATTGCCGCCGGAGAAGATTCTGGCGTTGAGCTTTGGTGGCTTCATCCTGGTCATGACATTTGTGCTGATGCTGCCCAAGTGCACAACTAGTGGATCAATCGGATTCATCGATGCGCTGTTTACGATAACCTCTGCAACCTGTGTGACCGGTTTGACGGTCGTCGATACCGGCACTTACTTCACGCCGTTTGGTCAAGGGGTGATTCTGCTGGCTATTCAGCTGGGCGGAATCGGCATCATGACCTTTTCGACGTTTCTGCTCTATATATTTGGTCGTCGGCTGACGGCTAACGATTCGGATCTGCTTTCAACCAGTCTGGGCAAGACAAACGGCACGACGCCGCGCGGACTGCTGTTAACAGTCGTGATCATTACAGTGATCATCGAGACGATCGGAGCAGTCTTGCTGTATTCGCGATTTGAGCGCGACTTGGGTACGAATGATGCTATTTGGTATTCGATATTTCATTCGGTGTCCGCATTTTGCAACGCCGGCTTTGGACTACTTCCTGACAATCTCATGAAATATGTGGGTAATCCAACAGTCAATGTCACCGTCATGTTGTTAATCATGCTTGGGGGGATTGGATTTGTTGCTTTCTTGGAGTTGGAGAGATTTTTCATTTCCCGCTCTCGACTGTTTCTTGAGAGAATTGGTTTCTTGAAGGGGTCGAGCTATTGGCAGGAAGCCCCGTTCAGATTTTCCGTCCACTCCAAGATCGTGATTTCAATGTCGTTGTGGCTGGTGGTGATCGGAGCAGTGATTATCGGTTTTCTGGAATTCAACAACGTTCAGCAGGGAATGCCATGGTCGACTCGTGTTCTTAGTTCGTTGTTCCAATCGGTGACACCACGAACAGCAGGATTTAACACAGTTGATATCGGAGCGTTGTCCGGTGCTACGCTGTTTGTAATTATGATTCTGATGTTTATCGGCGCATCGCCGGGATCGACCGGTGGCGGCATCAAGACATCGACATTTGCAGTGCTGTTGGGAATGGTGCGGTCACGATTGAAGCGACAGAATCATGTCGTGTTTTTTGAGCGGCGAATCGGCTCTTTCCTGCAATCCGAGGCGGTTACCTTTACAATTATCGCAAGTGCAGTTGTTATTGGGGGTGCGCTGCTCCTGCAGATTTTCGAGACAGGCGGACAAGGGCATCGGGCCAGCGGCGAGAAATTTGTTGAGTTGTTGTTTGAAGCTGTTTCCGCATTCGGTACAGTTGGTCTTTCGACAGGTGTTACACCGAAGCTTGCACCGTTGAGCAAAGTCGTGTTGATTGTACTGATGTTCGCAGGGCGAGTTGGCCCGTTAACTTTGGCGCTGGCGATCAGTCGTTATCGGCAGCCGAGCAAGGTGGTCTATCCTGAAGGCAGGGTAATCATCGGGTAACTTTCGAAGAAGGTGTGATTCCGGGTCAGTTAGGATTCGGTCCGGGAGAATGGAATAATAATGAAGAAACGAGTATTTGGGATTATCGGGTTGTCCAGCTTCGGACACTACTTGGCGCTTGAGCTTGCGAAGCACGGCCACGACGTGACGGTGATTGACAATGACAGCGAGAAAATTGAAGACGTAAAGGATTATGTTGCCAAGGCTGTTGTAGGCGACGCATCCGATCGCAAGACGTTGCAGGAATTAGATCTTAGTTCATGTGATGTAGTCGTTGTGAGTCTCGGCACCAGTATTGACGTCAGCATCTTGGCGACGCTCTACCTGCGCGAAATGGGTGTCAAGCAGATCATGGTCAAGGCGATTACTGTCGATCAGGGGCGCATCGTAGAGTTGATTGGCGCAGACAATGTCATTTTCCCTGAACGCGACATGGCGATGAGAGTTGCCAACCAACTGCGCTATCCCAATGTCATTGAACAGATGACGCTGGGTGAAGACTTGCAGCTCGTCGAACTCGCCGTGCCAGATCGCTTCGTAGGAAAGTCACTTTCGGATCTGAATCTGCGGCAGAACTACAACGTGCTGGTTGTGCTCATTCGACAGACTATGCCGGCAAAGACGACACTTCTCCCTGCCGGGGACCGGGTGTTTCAACCGGACGAGGTGCTCGTGTTATTGGGTGAGACCAAGTCTATTGAGAAGCTTCAATACGAGCTTAGTTAGACAGAGATTTACTGATCTGGAATAAAGCGTGACCTTGGGCGATTTCCATTCGATTGCGACTAACGGCAAGATTACTTCTAGGCTATCCCTTAACAGAAGGAGTGATAAAATGCAAAGATCTCTTTATCTCACAGTCCTGTTTGCTTTGGCAATGTTTTCTACCGGCTTTGCCGAAAACATCAATGTTGACTCGTTGATTGCACTCCGCTGGCAAAAGACAATGGTGCTCGACATCACCGCCGCGCAGACGGCCTATTCTGATTCCTGGGTTGGAGGTGAGGCCGGTACATTTGCCTGGGTGAGCAATCTCAATGCAAAAGTTGAGCGTCGTATCAGCCAGAAGTTCAACTTCAAGTCGAATCTGCGACTGGCTTTTGGTCAAACTACCGTACAAGACGAAGAGACCAAGAGCTGGAGTAAGCCCAAAAAGTCCACAGATTTGATCGATTGGGAAAACATTGCGACATTTCCGCTACAGGTGTTTGTGGACCCGTATGCGGCCTTCCGATTCGAAAGTCAATTCCTTGACGCATCAGTTGCGGCCAAAAAACGATATCTAAATCCGATGAAATTTACATTCTCCGCTGGTATTGCCCGAATCTTCTACCGTCACGAAAAAGACGAAGTATCAAGCCGACTCGGTCTGGCAATTAGGCAAATTCGGCGCAATGTGATCACCGATATGGAGACTCTGGCGACGACCGACTCAACCCAAACTGACGGTGGTATTGAGTCTGTCTCCGATGCCCAACTGACGTTGAGTAAGCGGGTAAAGTACATCGGGAAATTGTCCTTGTACAAAGCGCTCTTTTCGTCGCAATCCGACGAGGTCAAAGGTACGGAGTTTGAGGGTTTCTGGAAGGCGGTTGACGTAAATTTCGAGAATTCCCTGAAAGTCTCGGTCAGCAAGATTATGACGGTAATACTCTACAATCAGGTCTTGTACGACAAGGAGACATCGAAGAAGGGGCGTGTGAAGCAGACGATGGGTGTTGGGCTGACATTTACAATGTGGTAGATTCTTGACGGATTGGTCACGAAATAGTTGCATTTAGGCGCGTTTCTACCGATCAATGTAATAGAGGAGACATCAAGCGATGATCATTGTAAGTGATACTGCCAGAGACAACATCAGAACCGTCTTGGCGTCGCAACACGCCAAAGGCAAGAGCCTTGTGATTTACTTGCAGGGTGCCGGTTGAAGCGGTCCCCGGATGGGGATGACTCTGGAAGAGTCGGTGGACGGTCTGGAAAAACTCGAGTCCAACGGTATTGACGCCTATATTGAGAGCGGATTACATGAGCTGGTCAGCCAACGCGGTAATATCTACATAGACTTCATAGTCGACAGGCATGGAGGCAAGGGTTTCTCAATCGCTGTCAAACGAACGGCGGACGAGAAAAGCGACTGCTGTTGATCTCAATCGGATTTTTCAAACAGAGCGGCAAGAGCGCAGGCACTTGCCGCTTTTGTATTTGATTTGCCAGGAACTCGAACTCTTGCACTTCAGGTGATCTTCACACTTCTTAGACGGCCTTAGTGTCCATTTGTCGGATCATATTCGAACCCTCAACGATAGGAGGGATCCCGCGGGCAATGCAGACTATCGCAGTGACGATGGCGCTGATATAGCCGATCTCATACCCGACGGTAACGAATTCTTCTGTCAAAAATGGAAATTCATGCCAGAGTCGGTCCAGCGCGGAAATGAGCAGTAGCCAGCCGAAAGTAAAGGCCTTGAGCACGGCATATCCGGTGCGCATGATTGGTGAACCGGTGAGGAACTTGCCGATGGAACTCTGCATCATCGTGGTCTTGCCAAACGCAGTAAAGCCGAATTGCAGAAGGTAGTTTCGAATACTGTCGGTCAGGATCGCGCGCGAGGTAACCGCGATTGGAATCCAGACTGGGACCAGCTCAAGATCAGCCAGGACGATCCAGAGTACCGTCTCAAGGATTCTGTCGCCCGCTATGTCGAGCACACTGCCAAGCTGTGATTGTTCATGCAACTTGCGGGCGAGGAAACCATCGAGCCAATCGCCGACAATGACCAGGATCGCGAGAAAAGCGGCCAACAAGCGCGACCACATGTTATTGTCATAAACTAACAGGACGAGCCAAAACACGATGCCAATTCGAGCGATGGTAACCCGATTTGCCCACGACATTATCCGCGCCATTTAATTCCTCCAAGTGCTTGACATTACATTACTTGAAGCTAATCATCTAAAATGGTACCCGCAAGTGGATACGACGCAACAGAAATCGACAAAATTGTCTTGACTAAATCCGTATAAAGAGGAGATTAGGTATGTCTTCGGGGTGAGGTGTAATTCCTCGATCGGCGGTTTAGCCCGCGAGTCTCGATAGAGACAGAGCCGGTTTGATTCCGGCGCCGACGGTATAGTCCGGATGGTAGAAGACGATCGACATCGCGCTCGCGGAATGGTTCCGTATGAAGTGTTATGCCGACTCAAGTGCGCCGAATGGGCATGTGCCTGTTTTGAGTGATACTTGTAAATCCCCCGAAGGCGACTTCGGGTTTTTTTATGGTAGTTGAAGAACACATGAGACGCGCACTGGATCTTGCGGCATCGGCGCTCGGAAAGACGAGAACGAACCCGCTTGTGGGTGCTGTCATTGTCAAAGATGGCGAGAAAATCGCGGAGGGACTGCACCGTAGTTTCGGGTCCGATCATGCCGAAGTAGACGCACTTAATCGGGCAGGCAGTCGTGCCGCTGGCGCGGAGATGTATGTCACGCTGGAACCATGTGTTCACTTCGGCAAGACACCGCCATGTGTGGAGGCGATCAAAGCGGCGGGAATCCGGCGGGTGATTGTTGCCACAATCGATCCCAATCCAATTGTCAATGGAGCCGGAATCCAAGCCCTTGATGATGCCGGTATCGAGGTTGTTACCGGTGTGTGCGAAGGCGAAGCGAAACGCCTCAATGAAGCATACCGGAAATACATTACGACCGGGCTTCCATTTGTGACTTTGAAGATTGCTCAAACAATTGATGGGTTTATTGCCGACTCCAGTAATGGTTCGCGTTGGATAACTTCTGAAGAAGCACGGCACAAAGTGCATCAGTTGCGGTCGACTGTCGATGCCGTACTGATTGGCGCGACAACGGCGCGAGTGGATGATCCCATTCTGTCTACTCACGGCATTGGCAATGATCCGGTAAGATTGGTACTGACGAGAACTGGGCAGGTTCCAGACAACCTGAAACTATGCGATCCGAGCACCGGCGGACGAACCGTTATCGTTAGTTCAGGTGCAGAGTCGGAAGATTCACAAGGTGATTGTTGGCAAGTTGATTCCGATTTGAAGTCGGTTCTCCGGCGAGCGGGGTCTGAAGGAATAGGGCACATTCTTGTCGAAGGCGGCAGCGACATCTTTACGCAATTCATCGATGCGAAGCTGGTCGACAGGTTCATTTTCGTTGTTGCACCGAAGCTCCTCGGCTCGGGTGTTCCGGCTTACCGAAGTCCGCAGCAACGTAAGATCACGGACGTTCTCGAACTTGATTTCAGCAATACGGAAGCAGTTGGCGGGGATCTTTGGATAGAGGCATATCCGAATTAGGCATATTATGTTTACGGGAATAATTCAAGATGTCGGCAAGATTGCTTCAATGAAAAACCAGGGTGACAATATGCTGATCACAATTCAAAGCCAACTTGTCGATGAATCGGTGAAGGCTGGGGATTCTATTGCAATTTCGGGGGTTTGTTTGACTGCGACATCATTGAATACTGCCTCACGCACTTTGACTGTGACGGCGGTTGAAGAGACTCTGCGTCGGACAACTATCGGCAGAATGCGTGCGAACTCGCTGGTCAATCTCGAAATGGCACTTCGTCCGACTGACCGAATGGGAGGTCACTTTGTGCAGGGGCATGTTGATGCAGCAGGAAAGTGCGAGAGCATCGAAGTCAGAGACGGAAGTTCGGTGGTCACGATCAGTTTTCCGGCCGAGTTTCAGGAACTGGTTGTGGAAAAAGGCTCGATTGCAATTGATGGCGTGAGTTTGACTGCCTACGGAGTATCGAAAGCGAGCTTCAGGGTGAGCATTATTCCGCACACGCTGACAACTACGACCTTGAAGCACCTCAAAGCCGGCGATCTTGTCAATCTCGAGTTCGATATTCTAGGCAAGTATGTGCAGAGAATGCTGCAGAAATCGCCGGACAACGGATTGAGTCTTGAGCGGCTCAAAAACTATGGATTTTAATTCAAATCTGATAAACGGGAGTAAAAACTATGCCTAATGTCACATTGAAACGCGATGAGCAAAATCTCTTCGATGATGTGGCAGCCGCAATCGAGGACATTCGCAACGGCAAAGTTGTGATCGTCGTCGATGACGAAGACCGCGAGAACGAAGGCGATTTCATTATGGCCGCCGACAAAGCCACACCGGATGCGATCAACTTCATGATCACGCACGGACGGGGGCTGTTGTGCGTTTCGCTGACCCGCGAATACATCAAGAAGTTGAAGCTGGGTCCGATGACCAGCGAGAATACTGCCCTTCTGGGAACCCGCTTTACGGTGAGTGTTGATGCAGTCAAGAACACGACGACTGGAATTTCGGCATTCGACCGGGCCGAGACAATCAAGCAGATTATGTCCAGCGATTGCCGTCCGGAAGACCTGGCCAGACCCGGGCATGTCTTTCCAATCGAAGCCTTGCCGGGAGGAGTCCTTGCCCGGGCGGGACACAGCGAGGCGTCGGTTGACCTTGCGCGTCTGGCGGGACTCAATTCAGGAGCGATCCTGTGTGAGATCATGTCCGGTGATGGTTCGATGGCGCGGGTCAATGAACTGCGCGGGATCGCGGATCGGTTTGATTTAAAGTTGATTACGATCAAGGATCTGATTGCCTATCGTCACAAACACGAAAATCTGGTTCACAAGATTGTCGACGTGGATTTTCCGACCGAATACGGGAATTTCCGTTTACATCTGTATCGCTCGGACATTGACGATCATCACCATATCGCCCTGTCAAAAGGCGATATCAAGAATCAGGAGAATGTGCTCGTACGCGTGCATTCACAGTGCTTAACGGGCGATGTCTTTTCTTCGGCGCGGTGCGACTGCGGAGATCAACTCCGAGCGGCGATGCTGATGATCGAAAAGGAGGGGAGCGGTGTCTTGTTGTATATGCGCCAAGAAGGCCGCGGCATTGGATTGGCCAATAAGATTTTGGCGTACAGCCTGCAGGATAAGGGCCGCGACACCGTTGAAGCAAACAATGATCTCGGCTTTAAGGATGATCTGCGTGACTACGGTATCGGGGCGCAGATCTTGTCGGACCTGGGGCTCTCGACAATTCGATTGATAACCAACAATCCGCGCAAGATTATCGGTCTCGAAGGGTACGGACTGAAGGTTACTCAACGAGTATCTTCAATAATTCCGCCGACCAAACACAATGCCCGCTATCTGGAGACGAAGCGCGACAAGTTGGGACATTTACTGGGTATGTTTCATGAGGTGCAAAATGGGTAAGGTGTACAAGGGCGAACTAATCGTTCGCGACAAGAAGTTTGCGATCTGCGTTGCTCGCTTTAATTCGCTGCTGACCGAAAGACTGCTTGAAGGCACCAAGGATTGCCTGACGCGACACGGGGCCGTGATTGAGAGCATCGATGAGTTCTGGGTGCCGGGATCTTTCGAACTGCCGTACATTGCGGCCAAGATTGTCGAACAAAAGAAGTATGATGCTGTCATTTGTGTTGGAGCTGTAGTTCGCGGTGACACACCGCATTTCGAGTATATTGCTGCCGAGGTCACCAAAGGAATCGCTTCGATTTCGCTGCAGTCGGGTGTGCCGGTAATTTATGGCGTAATTACCTGCGACAACATTGAGCAGGGGATTGAACGTGCAGGCACGAAGGCGGGCAACAAGGGCTGGGATGCCGCGATGACGGCGATTGAGATGGTCAACCTCTATCGGTCGATCGTTTAGGTATGGGACAGAGAAAGAGAGCCCGTGAACTGGCGTTGAAATGCCTCTATGCTTACGAATCGACGGGCCAAGAGGTCGATGCAGTCTGCGAGTCGCTACTAGTTGGCGCAGACCTTGGTGAAGACTCAACCGAATATGCGAATCGGTTGTTTCGAAAGGTCGCGGAAATGTTGACGGAGTTAGATGGCCACATTGAACGCTTCTCGCAAAACTGGCGACTGGAGCGGATTGCTATGGTCGACAAGAACATATTGCGGATAGCCATCTGCGAGCTGACCTGTTTCCCGGATATACCGGCGCGCGTGGCGATCAACGAGGGTGTTGAGCTGGCAAAGAAATATTCTTCGCAGGAGTCCTCGCGGTTTGTGAACGGACTTCTCGATGCGGTTAACAAGCATTTGGAAAAGGAGCCGTTGCCGAAGAAATAGTCTTGTGGATATAAGATGAATTGGGGGCTGATAGCAAAACATTGGCGGAAGATGGTGGAAGAGGGGCGGATTTTTCCTTTGGTGTCCAGCAGCTTTCTGTGTATATTCGGCGCCAAATTATTTCGTCCACATTGGCGCGTCGCGGGTATATCCCCTTAGTAAATAAGGCTGTGACGTTGAGGAGGTTACATTGTCCATTTCCGCCGGGGATTTTGATATCAGAAAAGTCGATCGACTGAACCTTGGTCTGGGGCTATTAGTTTTCTTTCTGTCATTCATTGTGTACATGATGACGGTTCAGCGCACGTTCTCGTTTTGGGACTGCGGTGAATTTGTCGCCTGTTCATACATCCTTGGCGTGCCGCATCCGCCGGGAGCGCCGTTGTTTGTGCTCATCGGCCGCATCTTTTCGCTGATCCCATTTTCCACCGATATAGGATTTCGCATCAACATACTCTCCGTTGTCAGCACGGCGTTAGCCTCAATGTTCGGCTATTTCGCTATCGTGAAGTTGGTTCGCGAGTGGTTTGGAGAGAAGGTCGAGGGCCTGCGCGAGGTTGGAATGTATACCGGCGCGGTCATCGGTGCCTTGTTGATGTCTTTCTCGACGACCAACTGGAATTCCGCGGTTGAAGCGGAAGTTTATGGTCCTTCGATGCTGTTGATTACGGTTATGATCTGGCTGACGTTGGTTTGGTCCGACAAGCGCGGAACCGCCGAGGCAACGAAATACCTTGTCTTGATATTTTTCCTGGCTGTTCTATCAACGGCTATCCATCTCACAGTTTACTTGATCATGCCCTTCATCATGCTGATGATACTACTACTCGACGAATCATTACGAAAAAACTGGCTGTTTTTGATTACCGCGCTGGTGATGCTTTGGCCGGTCAAGTCGTTGGTTGAATTCATGTATGTTGGAGGCGTGTGGGCTGTCATTGTGGCGTTAATCTATCTGTTCGGGAAAGATCGCCGGCTTTCGACACTGCCGCTGATGGTTATGGTTGCGGCCGGGATTGCATTCAGCTGTCAATTCTATATCCCGATTCGTGCGGCGGAAAAGCCTTCGATTAACGAGAACGCACCGCACACCTGGCAGACTTTTGAGGATTTCCTGGAACGCAAGCAATACGGTCAGATGTCGATGACTGAGCGCATGTTCACCCGTCGCGGAACCTGGGCGAATCAGTTCGGCACTCATCCGCGCATGGGATTCTGGGGATTCTTCCAGGACCAATACGGAGTTTCCGGCAAGGGGTTCCTGCTATTCCTTTTCCCGATAGGACTTCTGGGTCTATTGGAACCGATCATGCGAAAGTGGCAGAAGGGCTTGCCATTCTTCCTCATGGTGTTGGCGGCAACGGTCGGGCTGGTGATTTATATGAACTTCGCCGACGGCACATTGCCAAATGTCATTCCGGGCGACGATGCTGCACTTGAAGTGCGAGATCGAGACTATTTCTGGCAGCCTGGGTTTATCTTGTTCGCCATGGCTATAGGTATGGGTATTGTTGCGTTGTGGGACTTGGCTTACACATTCTTCAGCAAGCGCGGATTGGAGAAAGCCACCCTTGTTCTGTTGATACTTCTAATCTTGCCAGTTAATGCAATTCGCGCGAGTTACAGGGAGAACAATCGTTCCAATAACTACATTTCATACGACTATGCATATAACCTGCTGATGTCGGCAGACCCAAACGCGGTGGTGTTCACCAATGGTGACAACGATACATTTCCGGTCTGGGCGCTGCAGGAGGTTTATGGCGTTCGCAAGGATGTCAAGATTGCCAACCTGTCGCTTTTGAACACCGATTGGTATATCAAGCAACTGAAGAATGAGATGGGCGTACCGATCAGTCTGACCGATGCGCAGATTACGACGCTGCGCCATGAGCGATATCCGGATGGCCGCATTCGCCGCGTTCAGGATCAGTTGATAGACAACATCATCGAGACTGCGAAATTCCAGACGCCGATTCATTTCGCCGTGACGGTCTCGCAGGACAATCGCATTTACAGAATGCAGCCGATTGAAGATCATCTGGAAATGAAGGGCATGATGTTCCGCCTGAAGCGCGAAACCGGAACGAACATGATCGATCTTGATGCAACAATTGACCTCTACTCGAATGTCTTCAAGTATCGCGGCGTTGCGGACTCGACCGTTTATAAAGATGAGAATGCTGCGCGCTTGACGAACAATTACTCGGCGGGATTCCTATACACGGCAGAGGAGTTGCGAAAGCGCGGTGACAACCAGAAGGCTATCGACATGGTTAATCTGGCAATCAAGACCGTGCCCGGCGAATGGCGGAGCCAAGCGTATCTGATGCAAATCTACGCCGACATGGATTCGTTAGACCGGGTGGCCGAGATGCTGAAGACTGCTCCGCCGGAGCTCGACCCGAAGTCGATGTGGCAGACGCTCGCCAGCGATCTTTATCGCCGTGGACAGCGTGACAGGGCAATAGACATGCTGAATGAACGGCTTCAAGAAGACCCACACTTTGAGGGTGCCTACAAGCAGTTGTTAAGTATCTACTTCAAGGAGTCAATGACCGACAGCATGGAGAAGTTACTTGATCGTTGGATTGCAAACAATCCTTCCGACACTGAAGCGATCAGCGCCATGAAAGATGTGCAAGAGTTGAAGCAGGCGGAATCCGGCGTCAAACTGCGGCAACTGGATGTCCCGGACACCTCCAAGTAGGTTGCGGACTGAACTTGCGGATTTTGGCGGTCAATTGGCAGGATATTACAAATCCTCTTAGCGGTGGAGCAGAAGTCCACATCGAGGAGATTCTTAAAAGGGTAGCAACATGGGGGCACCATGTGACATTCGCTTGCTCGAACTACCCTGGAGGCAGCGAGAGAGAAGAACGCGACGGGCTGCTGATTCGCCGCCGCGGTTCACGCCAAAACTTCAATTTCGTCGCGCCCTTCCTAGTCAAGAATATTCTCGATGAATCGCAATTCGATTTGATTGTCGAAGACATCAATAAGATTCCGTTCTATTTGCCACTCTGGTACAGCTTGCCACATCTTGCCGTAATCCCGCACTTATTTGGAAAGAACATCTATCAAGAAGCCAATCCAATCGTGGCAAGTTATGTCTATTTGGCAGAGAGACCGATCCCGCGCGTCTATAGCCGGTCGCATTTTCTGGCGATCAGCGACTCGACACGCGACGATTTGACCGTGAGGGGTATTCATCGAGAGAAGATTGACGTTGCGGAATGCGGCGTCGATCACTCGATCTACAAGGTAGATGCTTCCAGTGAACGGTTTGCGCAACCGACGATTCTTTATCTGGGACGTCTCAAAAAGTATAAGTCTGTTCATCACTTGCTTTCGGCGCTGCCAGTTATTCGACGCTCGATTGCCAATGCACGAGTCCTGGTTGTCGGAGGGGGTGACTTTTTAGATGATCTCAAGTCGCAGACACAAAGGCTGGGTCTGAATGATTGCGTTGAATTTGCCGGCTTTGTCACCGAAGAACAGAAACTTGAATACTTGCGCCGCTCGCATGTTTCGGTGTATCCTTCACCTAAGGAGGGTTGGGGTATTACGAACATAGAGGCCAATGCTTGTGGGACACCGGTCGTCGCCGCCGACTCCCCGGGCCTGCGAGATTCAGTTAGTCCGGAGAAGTCGGGTTTGCTTTACGAGTACGGCAACATTGAAGGTCTTGCGGCGCAAATTGTCCGGTTGTTGAGCGACAAATCCGCGTATGACCGCATGTGTCATTCGGCGATTGGCTGGGCGCAGCGATTCACGTGGGATGATTGCGCACGCCGATCATTTGCCGCGATGGAGCGAACGGTATCGGAGTCGAAGAGTCATGGGTAAGAAACTGCTGATCACGTTCGGAATTCTCATAGCAGCGTTCTTTCTGTATCTGTTCTTCGAGAAGATTGAATGGGACCGTGTGCTTTCGGCCATTCGCCAAGCTAATTACTGGTGGCTGATTCCCAATATCATAATGATTTTTGCCTCGATGGCGTTGCGAGCATGGCGTTGGGGTATTATGGTGAATCCGCTAAAAAAGTGTTCGTTTCGCGGTCTTTATGCTGCTACGATGATCGGTTTTATGGCCTCCAACATACTGCCGGCCCGGCTTGGCGAACTGGCGCGACCGTTGTCGCTTGGGAAGATCGAGAATGTTTCGCGGTCGGCGGCAATGGCAACAACGCTGATTGAGCGCGTGTTTGACCTACTGACCTTGTTGGCATTGTTCACACTGATAATCCTCTTCAAGGAATTTCCAGCTTCCGTGTCGGAGGATCTTAGCCATTTAGAGACGGCAGGCTGGCTGTTCTTGGCTGTAACCCTTGTTGCAGTAGCAGTTCTCACGCTATTGAAGTTCCACACGCAGGCGACCTTAAATGTCTTGAATAGAGTGCTGCATATCTTTCCACAACGCATCAAGGAAGTCGGGAGTGACTTATTGGTCAAATTCGCTTCCGGTTTGGAAGTGCTTTCTGACCCCCGGTCGGTGCTGTTGATCTCAGCACAATCCGCCCTTCTGTGGGTCATTATGGCGCTGTCCAACTATTTCATTTTTCTGGCATTTGACATGAGCTTTCTGCCGCTCGATGCATCGTTTGTGGTATTGGCGGTAGTGTCAGTCGGAATAATGCTCCCGAATGCGCCGGGTTTTATCGGTCCGTACCAATATCTGACGGTGCTGAGCTTGAGCCTTTACGGCGTGGATAAGGACACAGCCGCTGCCTGCAGTATCGTGATGTGGGCGACACAGTATTTTACGATTACGATAGCCGGTCTCTATCACCTTAAACAAGAGCACCTCTCTCTCAAAGAAGTCGAACGCGAGCCCGTCACCGACTGATTTCTCCCTGCGTCAAATAAAAAAGCCGCGTCGTTTAAACGCGGCCTCCAAGTGCAAGGAAGTGAACGTAGTGTCTTACTCGTGCCCTTGTAATAACAGGAATAGATAGTTCATAAGAAAAACGACATCGCCGATTGTGACCCGGTCGTCGCCATCGTACTCGCCGTGGCGATAGTCCTTGGGGGCACTGCCATCAGCGAACATATAATTGATCATGTACAAAATGTCGGATATATTGAGGCGATTATCACCATTGACGTCACCGTAAATGCCATACAACGTGCTGATTTCGACACCGCCATTCTGGGTGTTGATGGCGCGAATCGGAACGGTCAATCCGGGAACAATACAGCCGGCGATTGTTCCGCCAAGATTGGGATCGGTGCCGGTTATCTCGTTAGCCTGGTAATCGTACGCAAACCGCCCGTGCCAAACGGTGTCCAGCGCAGCCGACTCCATGGTGTTGCTGGTGCAATCAATCCAATAGAACATGACATCAGATCGGGTCCCAGCCAACAGTGTATCAGGCAGAATGTGGAGGCGAATCCTCGCGAGGTCACCAGTAGGGGAGAGACAAGTTGGCGCTCCCGGCACATTCGGATCGTCGGCCCATCCGTTGATTTCAACGGTCTGCAGGAGGCAACCGCCACAGAGAGTTTCGCCATAACTGAACGAATCCCAGTTACAAAAGGTGGGAATCACACCAGGCTGGACGTCAACTAAACTCAATTGTTCCGGGTCAAAGGCGATGATAAACTTGAACTTTCCGAAGGTCTCGGAACCGGAAAGGTAATTTACCGACAATTCGATATTGTCTCCGACTTTGGCTGCCGGATGATTTTCGATGGAGACTTCAAAAGGAGCAAGTGGCTCGGCATTCAGCGGAAGCACGAGGACAGCGAAAAACAGCAGGATTCCTGTCACACCCAGACGACCGGCATTTGTCAACATATCACTCCGTGAAGTAAACGGTTTAAGCCCCGGACAAGTATTCACCCCGCGAGAATATAAGGTGTTCCCCTTAATAGTAAAGGGGTTTTTTACGGCTGTGCAAAGATTGGGCTGCCCGACTCCTTTAAACTATAGCCTCATGCATGTTATGTAAATAATTCTATTGCAATGGATTAATACTGAGAATCTTGTGTCGCCGTTACTTGGAATGCTGATTCGGACGATGTGCGGCGAGTTCGCTGATGACGTAGGGCATTTTGCCAGATTCCGTAAACGGCGGCTTGTCCAACTGCTCAATGTCGACTTCAAAGTATCCGCTAAGGCAATCTTTTGCCAGGCGACGGAGGTGCTCTTCGTCTCGTTCCCGGACATAGTTTTGGTTGGGAAAAATCCGGACAATTATCCTGTCCATTTCGCGTTGTACGACCTGAATATAGTCTGCCCCAATGAAGCCATTTCGAGCCAGAAACGTATCGAGATGGCAATTGACGAAGCCGTCGCGGGTAACGAGGATGTCTTTTCCGCGTCCACCAAGAATATCCATTGTCGGGTGAGGGATTTGGCAAATCGGGCATTTGCCGAGCGGCTTGCCGAGATCACCGGTATCGTAGCGCAGAAGCGGGACAGAGTAGTTTTCGAGCGGTGTTGAGATAATCGAACCGGTTTCACCGATATTGGAGTGTTGAGATCCGGTAACGAACTCAACATAGCCGAATTCCGGGTTGATATGGTAATTGCCGCAATTCAGTTGTGTGACAGCCAGCGTATTCTCTCGATTTCCATAGTAATCAAAGATCCGGGCTCCGAAGTACTCCTTGAATTTTTCGATGTGGTGTGGATAGAGTTTCTCGGAATAGCTATAAACTATCGGAATTGGAATAGCTCTCACGCCGGCTCGCTCGGACTGAAGGCAAAATGTGTAGATTGCAGATGGGTGACCGACCAGCATTTTTGGTCTTCTGTCCGCCAGCGCGCCATAGATGTGCATGAAATCATGGGGATTGAGATGATACGAATTGAGCCATAGATTATTCTCCAGCAAGTCCTCGTGTGTGTATTGGTGTTTTTGCGGAAAATCAAGAGGTCGCCCCAGCGTGGCCCTGGCGTCCTTGAAGAAGTAGCCGCAGGCGTTGTAGTGCCTCCAGACAATCGCCTTGCGCAATGCCTCGTGTGATTGACTGCGATAGAGTTTGAGGGGTTGACCAGTTGTGCCGGAGGTGACGGTCTTGATTGGGCGCGTGTTGCCGAAGTTGCGCGGTTTCATGCGCTCGAGATTCTGGCGCACAATGAGCCGGTTGGTGGTTGGCAACCGAAGATAGTCGACTGGAGTTCTGATGTCTTCCGGCCGGCAATCCAATTCATCAAAGAGCCGGCGGTAGTACTCGGTATTGTGATAAGCAAAGTGGACCAGTGCAGAAAGGCGGTCCCATGTATATTCGCAAAGTTGTTCATCAGTGAAAGCAAGCGAATGCTTCACAAAGCGATACTTGTTACGAAACTCACGGCCGTAACTAAGTGGTATCGGGATCAGTCGGTAGCGCCAGCGAATTGAGCTCTTGAGGCGGTCCAGGGTCTTCATTGTTTGGTTGACTCGAGATGTTCAGCGCCAAGTCGCGATACAACTTTTGACTTCTTGAATCCTGGTGTCTGCGGGATAGCGTCCACGTATTCGACTCGGATGTTAAACCAACCCTTGGTAGCGTCACGCAGGTGACCGACCAAAATCGGTTCATCTCTTTCAGGCACGTAATCGTGTCCAGTGACCATCCGCAAGATCAGCGTCTCGATGTCGACCTGTTCAACCTGGATATCGTCCGGCATCTCGATTCCGTGTTTATGCAGGAAATCGTCAAACTGGCAGTGCAGAAGACCGTGTTTCGAAACCAAGAAGTTCTTGTCGCGGCCGCCGATGAACCGAATGGTCGGGTGTGCGATCTTGCACTTACCGCATTGGCTGATTTCGGAGGCTAGGTCGCCGCAATCATAGCGAATGGTAGGCATAGCGTAATTTACCAGATTGGTGCCAAGGACGCGGTGGAGAGGTTGTCCCTCGAACTGACTTGGTGAAGGCGTCAATTCCATGAATACGAATTCAGAGTTGATATGGTAGTTGCCACAGGTAAGCTGCGAAGCACTGATTGAGTTTTCACGATTGCCAAAGTGATCAAAGATGTTCACTCCGATTTGGCGACGGAGAATCTTGAGCGTAGCCTGGCTAAGTACTTCAGAGTAAACATAAATAACCGGAAGATTGAGGGGCGGCACATTGACTTCTTCCATCGCCTTACCTAATGTTGCCAGGGCGACCGGATGGGCATAGAACATAACGGGCTTGAATCGTGTAATCAGATCGTGGATCGCCTTTGCCGAAGAGGCATGGAGAAATCTGCCGTTGATCATCACGAGATTGTCAATCGGATCGTACTTATACAGCAGATCGGCTTCGGCATCGACAAACGCGACATTTAGAGACACGCGCGGTTGCTTAAAGCGGTACCCGATTTGATTAAAGTGCCGCCAAAGCACAGCGCGGCGAAAGCTCTCGGTATTCCAGCTGCGATAGAATCTTAGGACTCGACCGCTTGAGCCAGAGGTTGATGCCGGAGAACCACGATGGAGCTTGAATTCGCCCGAGGTGAAGTCCGCAAGGTTCTGATCGATGTCTGATCGGTAGATTACCGGCAGTTTTTGGAAGTCGGCCCAACTGCGAATATCTTCTGCCGAGATCTTCTGCTCGGCAAACCACCGCTGGTAAAACGGGACAGTCTTGGCGGCGTGTGCGATCAGTCCAGTTACTTTCCGCCATTGGTAGTTCGCAATCTCTTCAGTGTTCCAATACAGGGATTTACCAAGCAGGGCATAGTACTCTTGAAATTCCGGGCCAAAGTGGGACGGGATTGAGCGGAGCCGCCAGCGCAATCGCCATGGTTGCCTAGCAAAGGATTGCCATTCAAAACTCTCTTTGGGGAAACGGAATTGTTCGGACATCTACTTGTAGCCTATCATCTCGGCTTGGTTTGCGAAATTCTGCTCTACTGCCGGTTCACGGCCAGTGCCGGTTGCCCCACCGCTCGAACATCATCTGTTTGTTCGGGTGTTTCAAGCAAAAACTTTGTCGACAATTGGTTTCAACTCTCTCCAGTCGCCGATAACGAAATCTGGTTCGTATCCATTAGTGGCTTCGGTATGGCACCCCGTGTAGAGAATCGCTGTGATGCCGAGCGCCTTTGCGCCACGAACATCGTGGGACGGCAGATCTCCGCAGTGGATCGCATGCGCCGTCTCGACGCCTAGCTTGGTCAGTACGTTCTCGAATTGATGGGCGTGCGGTTTGGCACGACCAGTTTCGTCCGAGAAGGAGAAAGCGGAGAAGTATTCTAACACGCCGTGTTGTTCCATGTGTTTGCGCAGGACTCGTCCGGGGGTATATCCGGTATCCGAGACTATTCCCAGAGAATAGTCGCGACTAAGTTTTTCAAGAACCGGTGCGAGATTGTCGGTCAGGCGTGGATTCAACATCAGCCCCATTTCCTCGAACTCACGGCACAGATCTTGCAGAACAGGTTGATCAACGGCAATGCCCAAATGGGCAAATACCCAAGTCAGGCGCTCGCGGACCACCGGAGTCCGTTGTTCCCGATGATAAACGTCAAGGAACCAGGGCCGCGAAGCTTCAAACGCGGCATCGATGTCGCCTGCGTGATGATAGCCGTGTCCCCGGAGAAAATTCCGCACTAGTTCCTTCCGCGATTCAAAAGTCTCGCGTTCCTTCATGTCGTGAAAGAGAGTTTGCCAGAAGTCGAAGAGAATCGCTCGTTTCATTACTTTTCCAGTCTCCAGTTGCTTAATTCAGCAATCGCCGCGATACAGATAGTAATATTGTACGCAATAGTCGAACATCTTCGCAATAGTGCTGTATGGTCTTGGGCAATTATTGTATATTTGCGGCATGCTGCATCGGATCCTTGTCGCCATTCCCGCATATAATGCCGCCAATACGATTTCAACACTCGTGGACCAACTGGAGAAATTGTATCCGCATATCGCCATTTTAGTTGTGGATGATGGTTCGACTGATGCCACCGACGAGGTAGTTCGCGTGCACGGCGCAACGATCATAAACCACGACCAAAACTTGGGCAAGGGGATGGCCTTGCGCACGGCATTTAACTTTGCAATGGAAAACGAATTCGATGCCGTGGTGACAATGGATGCTGATCTTCAACATGATCCGATGGAGGTGCAGCTCTTTCTAGAGGAGTTTGTGGACGACGCGACCATTCTACTCGGCGTACGCCACTTGGGACCTGGAATGCCATTTTCTCGAAAGATATCTAATACGCTTTCCACGTTTGTGGCTTCCGTATTCGCCGGAGTACGAATCCACGACAGCCAGTGCGGATTTCGCTTGATTCCGACGCGAATTCTGCGTTCGCTGGAACTCGTTTCCAGGCATTATGATCTTGAGCCCGAGTTGATAATCAGAGCCGCACGCGCGGGTTACCGCTTGCGGGATATACCGATCAAGACGATCTATAACAACAGCAGCAGTTCAATCAAACCAGCTCGCGATACGTTAAGATTCTTGAAACTGCTGGCTAAATCACTATTATGGTAGACTTATGCTTGCGCTATTGACAAATGACGATGGTTACGAGGCGGAGGGACTGGCGAAACTTGCGCGCGAGATTTCCCGCGTCTGCGATGTACTCGTGGTAGCGCCGCATGTTGACCAGTCGGCATCGGGCCATTCACTGACTCTGCAGAGGCCGCTGCGGATTAACAAGCTCAAGAGCAACTTCTACTCCGTCGACGGCACACCGACTGACGCGGTAATGGTGGCGATGTATGGTATCCTCGAAAATAAGCGCCGCCCCGACATTCTGATTAGCGGCATCAACCGCGGCCCAAATATGGGCGACGATGTGACTTATTCGGGCACCGTTTCAGCAGCATTTGAAGGGGCCATACTTGGAATTCCATCCATTGCGGTTTCATCCGTGGCCACAGAGAATATCGATTATTCGGCGATGGCGCGATTCTCAAGAAAACTGGCAAAACGGGTACTCGAGCGCGGATTACCGGGATTTACGTTATTAAACGTTAACATGCCGAATCCGCCGAAGAACGGCTATAAGGGAGTGCAGATTACGCGGCTCGGAAAACGCGTTTACCGAGACATTGTCGTGGAGAATATTGATCCGCGGGGTAAGAAGTACTACTGGATTGCCGGTGAGCCAGATTGGCAGGAGTTTGATCAGTCAGATTTTTCGGCGACTAAGGCGGGATATGTTTCGATAACTCCACTCAAAATGGATATGACCGATTACGGTTTTCGCGACGAATTGAATTCCTGGCATCTTAAGCCTTGACCGGCCAGAATCGACCTACGACGAGCCGTCAATTCTTGATTCCCAACTTTCCGCTCAACCAATCACGGGCATAGGCAATTTCCTGCGACGTCAGTCCATGACCGGCATCCGACCAGTGTATGCTGACGGCGGCATTTGAGTCGTGCAGAAGTTCAGCCAGGCGAACGGCCTCTTCCGGAGCGACCACTTCATCATGACGACCGCCACAGATCAGGACATTGACGCCGTCAAGATAGGGCTTTGTTGTTGGCACCAGCGGCACCATCGGGCGGAACAGAACGGCAGCGTGCAAAGTGCCTGGCGCAAGCAACAACAAACTGGCGGCAATATTAGCGCCGTTGGAATACCCGGCCGCGATAATTCGAGTTTTGTCAAGTTCATACTTTGCTGCTGCAGCCTCAACAAATTGGACCAGTTCGTGTGTGCGAAAACGCAGGTCGTCGAGATCAAAGACACCGGGGGCCAAGCGGCGAAAGAAACGTGCCATGCCGTTCTCGGAGACATTTCCCAACGGGCTAAGCAAAGCGGCAGTGGGAAGGAGACGCTCTCCAACAGGAATCAGGTCTAATTGACTGCCGCCGGTGCCGTGCAAGAGAAGCAAGGTATGAACATTAGTGCTTTCTCGCGCAGGCAAGAATTCGTGGACGAGAGCAAGGGGAGAGTCTGTCATTCGATTTTTGAAACGGGCGATTTGCCGATGGACAATGATGGTAATTTCCGTACGATGTCTTCCCGCTTTGATTCCAGCCAGGGCGGCAACGACAACCGTGAACCAAGTTCCAACTCGGACTGGTCAACAGTAAATCCGGGCTCGTCTGTGGCGATTTCAAAGAGGATGCCGCTATTTTCACGGAAATATATCGAGTGGAAATAGTTGCGGTCAATGATGGAGGTCACGTTGAAACCTTGTTTGGCAACGGCCTTGCGCCAATTTTCCTGATCTTTATCGAAACAGCGCCAGGCAATATGGTGTACCGTTCCGGGTCCGGGAATACCACGTCTGGCTTGTGAATCATCGACAATATCAACCAGTTGCAGGCCTTCGCCGTTGCCCAAGGCAAAACGGTGGCGGTTTCCTTCTTCGGCGACTCTCGCAAATCCGAGAGTATCCGTAAGCAGTCTTGCGGTTGAGCTGCTATCGCTCACAAGAAGTGTTGCGGAGCTAAATCGCTTAATCGCATGGGCCGCCGGCACAGGCGAGTCTGGCCAAGTTTTGCCGGCGCGGTTAGAATCGGCAACTAATTCCGAGGGCAAGCCATCAGAATCGCTGAAGGTTATTACTTCTTCGCCAAATCGCGCAAATGGTCCGGTGAATTCTATTCCTTGACGCGAGAAACGATCCACCCAGAACTCAATTGATTCCGGCGATATCGAATAGCTAATTGCTCCAACTTGCCCATTACCTACCTTGCCCGACTGCGCGTCAGGGAAGGGAAAGAAAGTTAGGATTGATCCGGGGGAACCGACAGCGTCGCCGAAATAAAGGTGATACACGCTTGGATCATCGTAATTGACGGTTTGCTTGACCATTCGCAATCCCAAGGTCCGGCTGTAGAAGTCGACGTTGGCTTGTGGGTCACTTGAAATGGCCGTGATATGATGTATGCCGTGAAGATTATTCCGCATGTTCCTCCTGATTAGGCAGCCGACTTCTATACGGTGACGAAGGAGGATATATTAGCGGCATTTCGTGTGTCGACTCATTGAGAACTTGCGAAGGGCGTTTCGGCGATTCAAAAGTCTTGGGTAGATAGTCCGGCTCACAATTCGTGTCCCCCTGATTCAGGTACTGCTTGGGCAGGTGCGGAGGAGTTCTTCAATAACATCAGAACACGTTTGATTTTCGGAAAGCGGTGTCGAACGATGACGACAGCATGATTCCGCTCTGCGCCCAACGATTCCTTGAAGTGCTCAAGCGTCTTTCGTCCCAGGCTTAGACCGTGGCTATAAAGACGAACGCGTGCCTCGGTAAGTCGTTTTACTATCGTTGCATGCACAAGAAACATGGCCCGCAGATGCTGATACTCGTAATCGAAGCCTCCAAAGAGGTATGCAGCGGTCTGTTGATATTGCGCAAAGATCACTCCGGCTATCGGCCTGTCTTGAAAGTAACCAAGTGCGATTTCCACCCGGCCATTCGGAAAAGTGAAGAGGCGTTGCATACGGTCCAGGCGGTGGAATGATGCGCGCGGATCTTGCTTTTGCCATCGTTGGACAGAATGTTGATAGATATCGTAAAAGGTCGGGAGCAGTTCACCGGCGCCAAATCGAACTTCGACGTTTTCCCGCTCGGCTTTCCGGATGAAGCGCCGTTCAATGACCTTGCGGTTGAACCATTCGTCGTACGAGTCCCGCAGCGGAATCATGTGGTAGTCGAACACATTCTGTATTTCATAATTCAGCAAAGAGAAATTCTTCTTTTGCTCATCATAGATTCTGCGCGGCAGCTGCAGTGTGATTACACAGTTTCGTGGCAACATAGCCAATCGATCAAATACACTGCTGTCTAGTTCGCGCACACCGAGCAGACTGTTTATTTGTGCACCGGCATAATTGGCGGTAGGAATGACCTTCAGTTGGTTTGAGTTTCGCAGAGAGAAAGGGAGGAACAAGTCGCCGGCTTCAAAGATGTAGGTATTTTTCCATGACACATCCATGCTCGAACCGTATTCCGGTCCACTTGTCGGACCGGGTGATTCGGGAGTACGGTCAATCGCTTCCTGCCAGGGGATGATATGCTGTTCGGAGAAGGGAATGATGTTCATACGCTATACTTCGAAGTAGAGTATATCGCTTCCTTCTGGCGGGGTCAATGAATAACCGCGGAAACTAGTTCTCTTGACTTTGGAATTCTTCGTACCTATGTTCGAGAGGATTAATCTGAAATCGCGAAGGGAGTGGATAATAGCTGTCATGGCACAGAATTTTTCGTTCGATATCGTTTCAAAGATAGAACTTCATGAGGTGGCCAACGCCATCAATCAGGCGATGAAGGAGATTTCGCAGCGATTTGATTTCCGCGGCACCAAAGCGGAAATAACGTTTAATCAGAAGGACCAGGTTATGGTACTGATAGCGGAGAGCAATATTCAGCTGCAGAATATTACTGACATTCTTCATGCGCGACTCGCCAAGCGCAATGTGCCGCACAAAGCGCTCGTCTACGGGAAGATCGAGGACGCTTTTGCGGGGACTCTGCGTCAGGAGATCAAACTGCAATCCGGGATCGAGACGGAGAAGTGCAAGGAAATCGTCAAGATCATCAAAGAGCTGAAGCTAAAAGTCCAAGCAAGTATTCAGGAAAACCAGGTTCGAGTGACGGGTGCCAAGAAGGATGATCTGCAGGAAGTAATGAAGCAACTCAAGGATCGCAACTTACCGTTCCATCTTGAATTCGCCAACTTCCGTTAAGTCTGGCCAAGATACGGGAACTGGACGAACTAAGAATTGTATTTATACTGACGACTATTCAGCTTGGTGTAGTCATCGCGCTCTTCAAGGCGGTGCAGATTCGACAAACGGAGGAAACTGATATGAGTTTTACAGGACTCGCAAAGATAGTATTCATTGGGCTCTTGACCGCGAGTCTGGCAAATGCACAGGCGCGTCTGGAAATTGACGAGACGACCTTCAATTTCGGCTATATTCCGCAAGTCTGCAAAGTTGCGCATTCCTATGTCATGCGTGCCGGCGGTTCCGACTCACTCAAAATATTGAATGTCAAGCCAGGCTGCGGTTGTACCAAGGCGCCGGTCAAGAAGGAAGTCGTAGCGCCCGGAGATTCAACGGCGGTGGAACTCATCTTTACGTCCATTGAATCTTATAGGGGAGTTGTCCAGAAGACTGCTACTGTCACATGCAATGACGATGCCCGCGGGACATTCTCACTTCGGTTCAAGGCAACGATAAATACGCATCCCGATTCTGCCAAGCCGGCGCAATTAACGCCCTGGAATGTTGACATTAGTTCTACATCTCGTGCGAAAGAGTTTGATGTGTTGGTGAAGAACGTTTCGCAGGAGCCGCTGCAATTGGCGCTGGTGAGTTATCCATTTGAGTTCATAAACGTGACATTGCCGAATGGCGCCATCAATCCGGGAAGCACCGGCACGCTCAAGGTAAAAGTCGCTCCCGGCTGCAAGGACAATGAGTTCGAGAAGTCGTTCACGTTCACAACTGGGACCGCATCCGATTCTCCGAGGTACACTGTGCCAGTGGTTCTCGGCAAACCAACAGCGCAGTCTTCAACGCATTAGATTCGATCAGTCAAAAAAGGAAAGAGACGGATTCCTGTTGGACCGTCTCTTTTTTATTGGCCAAGCCCCCGCACTTGCTGAAGCTATGCGAGCTTCTTTGCCAACTGGACTATCGTTTTCACACCGAATCCTTTGGCACCTTTGCCGAGGTGGTCGAGCGGTTGTTCTTTGCCGCCGGGACCGGCAATGTCGATATGCGCCCACTTGGCATCGTCGCTGACCCATTCTTTGAGGAAGACTGCAGCAGTAATTGCTCCACCCCAGGCATCGCCGCGATTCTTGACATCAGCGATCGTCGTCTTGATTTTCGACGAGTGCGGCATAAAGAGTGGCAATTCCCAATAGAGCTCGCCTTCGTCACGACCAGTTGAAATAATCTCCTGTGCCAGCTTCGGCTCATTGGAGAAAATGCCGGCAATCTCCTCGCCCAGTGCAACTACGCATGCCCCAGTAAGGGTGGCAGAATCAATGATCCAGTCAGGCTTGCGTTCACCGGCAAGTGCCAGTCCATCTGCCAAGAGGAGACGTCCTTCAGCGTCGGTGTGTTCGACCTCAATAGTTTTGCCGGATCGGGTCGTTAGAACTGCTGTAGTATGCATAGACTCGCCGGAGATGTCGTTTTCAGCCAGCGGTGTGATGACAGTAACTCTCATTGGCAGCTTCAAACGAGAAATGGCGCACGCGGCGGCGAACATCATAGCGGCGCCACCCATGTCGTATTTCATGCCAATTTGCGATGCGGCAGGCTTGAGTCCGTAGCCGCCAGTATCATAAGTGACACCCTTGCCGACCAGGCAGAGGTGTTTTCGCGCTCCACGCGGATTGTACTCGGCAATGACCATCCGCGGTTTGGCTTTGGCGCCGACACCGACCCCATAGGTGCCGCCACAGCCTTCTTTGAGAAGTCGTTTCTCGTCCCAGACTGTAACCTTCAAGCCCGACTTACGACCTAATTTCTGGAATTCGCGGGCCAGTGCCGGCGGATTCATGACATTCGGCGGCTCACTCAAAAGGTCACGAGCATTATTCACCAGTTCATATATAACTTGGCGTTCCTTGAGGCGCCTGCTGATTGCTGAAGTCGACTTGATTCCGGCTACGACTACAGGAATCGGTTTTGCTTTGTTCGACAGATACTTGTCAAAGGAATAGCTACCGAGAATCGCGCCTTCATGAGCGGCGACCATCCAGTCGATGTGCCGATCACTCAACGCGACGACGATTCTCTTACAGTCTTCCTTTGGAGCAGCGGCAATTGCGGCGGCAATCGCCTTCTTCATCTCGCGTATGGTGTCCGAGTGCTTAGCATCAAGACGGACAGTCCGAATCATGACTTCGACTTTGTTGATCGAACCGCGAAATGTTGTGAGCGTACCACCTGCGGTTGGGTTTGTTCGTGCAGCGGCCTGGACTTCCTTGGGCAGGGATGTCTTAAGAAAGAGGCCTCTCTTATCATCAAGAAAGGGAAGAATCAAGCAATCGCCCTGCTGCAGGCGCAGGGATTCGCTTAGGCTGAATTTTGATGTTGCCATATTGGTTCCTTTCGAAAAGCTATTTCTTCGCTTTGCCCTGATTGGCAACCGATTCGATTGCCTGCTTTACCTTTTCTGGATCGCCGAGGTAGTAGTGCTTTATGGGTTTAAGGTTCTGGTCAAGTTCGTAGACCAGCGGCAACGCGGTGGGAATATTTAGACCGAGTATGTCATCTTCCGACATGTTGTCGAGATACTTGACCATTGCACGGATGCTATTGCCGTGGGCAGCTACAAGAATTCTCTGACCGGACTGGATACTTGGTGCGATGGTTTCGTGCCAGAAGGGGAGGACGCGGGCGACAGTGTCCTTGAGGCATTCAGTCAACGGAAGTTGGTCCATGGCAAGTGATTTATATCTTGGGTCGTTGCCGGGGAAACGCGGATCGCTCGGTTCTAAAGCCGGAGGCGGAACGTCATAGCTGCGACGCCAGATGAGAACTTGTTTTTCGCTAAACTTGGAGGCAGTTTCAGCTTTGTCGAGTCCTTGCAAGGCGCCATAGTGGCGTTCATTCAAGCGCCAACTGCGGATCACGGGAATCCACATCAGATCCATGCCATCGAGTGTAAGCCAAAGTGTGCGGATGGCGCGTTTGAGCACGGATGTGTAGGCGATATCGAAACTGTAGCCAGCGGTCTTTAGAGTGACTGCGGCTTCTTTGGCTTCTGCTACTCCTTTTTCAGAGAGATCGACATCGGTCCACCCGGTGAAGCGGTTCTCTTTGTTCCAAGTTGATTCTCCGTGGCGCAGCAATACAAGTTTGTACACGTCGGTATTCCTCCCGATACTCAATGAATTCTTCCTACAAACAATGTAAGTTCAGAGGTTCGGTTGCAAGTAAAAATGCGTAGTAGATTCGGCGGCTATGATTGAGTCCAGTCGTCAAGGAACGGCTGGTGGCGTCCGGGTTTGAACTCGACCACTTGATACTCGGCGACTCCGGCAAGCTTGTAGGGGTCTTTGTCGATCAAGTCCTGGATTGTCGTTTCCGACTCGGCGCGAGCGATGACTATTCCGCCGGTGCGGGGAATGCGTGGTCCAGAAAAGAGAATGACGCCGGCATCGACTGCGCGCTGAAGGTGATTGCGGTGTTCGGGAACGATGTGCTCGATTTCCGAAAACGCAGCAGTGTAGTTGACTAAAATCATGAAGTGTCTCATAGTACTCCTCTAATGAAGCACTAATATCGTCAGCCGAAGGACGAGAGCAAGGCATATCTCGCCGTCAAAGCTCCATTCTTACCGGCTTTCTACGTACCATTGGCTGACTGGATAAATATGATCCTGGTAGATCACGACGTCAATTGTGACCAAACTCAAGGCAATATCGAAGGGAAGTATAGATTTGAAAGAACTGACCCACTCTCACAATTGTCCCTATTGCAAGAAGGTTCATTCCTGCACCGACAGTTGTTATTCCGGCCGCATCACTAACTTGATTTGCAGTGAGTGCAAGGCAAAATGGTTGGGGGAACTGACGGAGGTCAAGAAGCACGGCACGGAATGGCATAATCACTCCGGTTAAAGATCTGATTATGCCAGCATTGTAAAGTGGGCGCTGATTCGCGGACTAATTGTCCGACTCAACAGTATGGACCATGATGTGATTATTCGTCCACTGAACAGTTGAACCAACAGGAATTGTCAGATTCTGCAACGAACTCGCGGTGATGTTGCTCTGGAATTGCGCTGCAGTTCCACCGGCAGTCACAGTAATCGTTCCGGACATGCCCTGGCCGTTGGGACCACCATGATAGCGGCAGTAGTAGCGCACGACTTTGGATGTGTTAAAGGTGTGCGAATATGATTCACCGGCGCCGAGATCACCAGAGGCGAATTCGCGGGTGTTACCGCCGCCGCCGTTGTTGTTGGGACCTTTGTCGTCGCTGCAGCCCGTCAACACCGCCACAAGCACCAGCAACAAGAGGGGGAGAAGTCTTGTGTTCATGAGCCTACCTCGAAAGGAGTGAAGGATAGTTTTATGTCACAACTTAGAGGAGTTACTTCGAGCGGTTCGTACAGACAGTACTAAAAATAATCGATAATGTAGGTTGATGTTCTTGATAATGAAGGACTTTTGGCGAATCAAGCAGCGTGAATATCTATGGCGTTCGCGTCGTTGCGGTCTGTGATTTGGCGGCCATCATCCTTATCAGCAGACGACGGAAGGGGGCGAAGTAGCATTCATTGTGGCATTCGGATAGATCATTGACGCTGACACAGTGTTCTTTACAGCATTCGCGGAGCGCCAGTTTTTCCGTAGGAATTTGTTCTGTGATGTAGGCAGTGAACTTGTCGACGCGAACGACAAAGCTGGTGCCGCAGTTGGGGACTTCGTGCTGATAGAAGTAGTAAGCCCACTCGATGGAATCATCGGCAAACGACATACCGATCAGTTTCAGATCCGGGTTGCTGATCAGATCCTCGATGGTGAGCGAGGCTTTGCAGTAGGGGCAACTTTTGATTTTCTCTTCAGACACAGTGCCGTCCTTTATTGATGACTTTGCTGTACTTCAATAGTTATCGGCAGACGGGGATGCAATCGATAGCAGAGAAAATGGTGGTAGGATAGACTAAGTGCCGGCGAGGATTCGGGCTTGAGCTGTTTGTAAAGCAGGGTTATTGGCTGTACGGTTCGACTTTTGCCTTGGTCCAGATTTCGCCGAACATTTCGGTGGCGATAATGTCGGCTTCAGCGATGTGGTCCTCGGGGATCATGACGGAATAGCCGGCGCCGGCTGGATTGAAGAGAGCGGTTCCCATCATGCCGCTGGTGCCGAAATAGCCGGACTGGGAGAGCACCACTACGGGAATTCCGGCCTCGCGAAGACCTTCCATGATCATCTCGGCATATGAGGTCGAAGTCAGATTGGCGACACATTTCCAGTTCTCGAAGTTGGTGTCAGAGAATTCAGTTTCAAGCGGCGGCAATTCGGCAACGAGTGCTTCGTCGCAGTCGCTGCAGCGAGTGATGCCGGGTTCGTACTCGGCGCGGCATTTGGGACAGAAGGGCATAGGGACTCCTTGTGAATGGCGTAACGGCAAGATAATGGAATTGGGGCAGAAAGGCGGATAAAATGTGCTGAAGCCGGGTGTTTCGATTGCCTCGTATAGTGGCCGAGACCGATGGACTTGGACCTAAGACGTAGTCCCCGAGATCGGAACTCCGGTTTCTTGTCTTGGCCACGTGACCCAGAGCGTGTACACCCCGAGTGCGGTGCCAAGCGGGAAGACGACCAGGTTCAGTACGGCTGCGATCATCAGCCACGGGCGTGCCCAGGACCGACCACGGAGGATGCCGTATCCACCGATGAGGCTCGGGAAGAAAAACAGCATGATCATAGCGGCGATCAGGACCGCGATGGTGGAGGTGATTGCCAGGGGAAGCCAGGTTTCATCGATCAAGCCCGGCAAGAGACCGACTGATGCGATCAATATAGTTCCGGCACCGGCACCGATGACGGCAAATCCGGCCCAGACGAGGTGAAGAATACCGAGCAGGCGGCGGTGGTTCTCAAAATCGTTCATTTAAGTTCTCCCGTTCGAAAGAATGTGAATTTAGGGTGCGCTTTCAAAACGTGTCACTCCAGTAGATTAGACATGGGTAGGGATGACTATGTTTCAGGAAAATCTGTGGTTGGTGTTGTGGTAGAAATTGTTCGACGTCAGAGTTAGGTCGCCAAAGACTGCGGTGAAATGTGCTTTACAAGGGCATTGGTAGACCATAAATTCTATTATCAGATTTTGCAGGGCGACAGATAGGCATTTGGTGCGATTGGATTTTTGACGGCAACTTCGAGGTCGAAAAGTGCGGCGCAGATAAGAGGTTTCTTCATGCAAAGGGTGCTACTATGGCCAATCACTTAACAGCAGGCGGGGAATTCTTTGTCCTCGCAATAGTACTTCTAGTTTTGTATCAGGCGATTGATGTTGTCTTCCGAAAATGGCCACGTTCGAGGATGAAGTACTCGCCGGTGTCGAATGAGGAAGTTGACAAGATGATGAGTGGGATACCCAAACCAGTAAGGTCTTCCACAAGCAGGGTGCAAGCTTCATACGAAGTGTTTGGTGGTCGAGCAATCCGGTTCAGTTTGACTCCGGCTAACCCTGCCGAAGATGAATCTTGTCGGGTTGCGTGTTTGCGACTGATCATTGACGTGAAACTCTGCCTCTTTTTCCTTCAAGATGAGATGTTTGAGAATCGTTGGCATTACGACGGGTTTGAAGCAGGGGATTATACGAATTGTTACAGAGAAGGGGAAATTGGGTAGGGGGGATGGCCGATTGGCAGAGGGCTAGTCTTAAAAATCGGAGCGGCATTTGGGACAAAAGGGCATGGGGACTCCTTTGAATTAGCGTGAAATCGATATAGCACATTTTGAAACGCGGGCGGGACAGAATTCCATTGCACAATAAGTCTACTTACAAGTATATATTCATGTAAGTCCAATTCAATATGGAGGCTGAATATGAAAAGATGGCTCTCCGTCGCGGTTTGCTTGTGCGGACTGGCGATTGCCAATTGCGGCGATTCGGATTCGCCGACAGAACCCTCCGATCCAACCGAAAGATTGCGCGAACTGATTGCGCAAACGCCTCGAGCCGACGAAGAAGCGGAAATGGCGGCATTGTGGTTAAGCCAGGAATTGGTAGCGCCGGAATCACTCTACGTCGAAATCCGAGATGCGCTCAAATCGGTCAGAAGGCAGTACAAGGATTCGATACCAGAACTTTCGAGAATCGTGTTTGACCATCCCTGGTCTGAAAAACTCATTCTTCCATACTTGGACTCAATCGGTATAGCCAATTATCGGATGGGCAATCACCTCGAGATCGATTCGCTGACAGAGCTTCTGAATGGAGAGGTTTTAGACACGACCTGCCGCACGTGGAACGGGTCATTTATCGTGACGATTAAGTTTCCCGGATGCCTGAATATTGACACTGTGGGGAACATGTACCTGGAACTCGCATCAGTCCCGGCGATAAACCACTACTGGAGATTTGGCGGTTGGCCGACCGTCTATCCATGGCGGCTTCCGGACGGCCGGCTCACGTTGCTGTTTGACGATGCTTGGGGAGACTGTCTGGCGGGATGCGCTTACAGCAACTTGTGGTACTTTCGCATAGATGGCGATAGTATCGAATATGTCGGCAACTACCTGGCGGACGGGACAATGACAGCACCGGATTGGTGGGATGAAGCAAAGGCGGGGTATGAAGAGTTTTGGAGGTAGCATTAGGCGAAGAGTAAGCGGAATAAGTCGTGGCACAGGGTTATGTTTACATTTTTGCGAGCAATCGGAACGGAACGCTGTACATAGGCTTGTACCTCGGACTTAAAGGGACGAGTCTGGAAACACAAGAATAATCTGCTTGCTGGATTTACGGCGAAGTATAACGTGCACAGTCTTGTGTATTATGAGGTGGCTGGGGACATGCGAGGAGCAATTGTTCGGGAAAAGCAGTTAAAGGAATGGAAAAGGGAGTGGAAGTTGAAGTTGATCGAGGATTTTAAACCGGGTTGGCGGGATTTGTATGACGAACTTTGAAGCTGGATCCGACTTTCGTCGGAATGACACAGTCGACTTTCGTTGGGATGACGGTTTCACAGGTCGGTCATACCGGCGGAGGCCGGTATCCAGTTCGTGTATAGGGTCTGGGTGACAAAGCAGGATTCCGACTTTCGTCGGAATGACACACAAACGAAGATCCGTCTTAACGTCAGGGTTTGGACCTGCAAACTTCCTCCCCGCAATTCCGGTTGACATTTACCCCAGAAAACATAAGATTACAAACTTCACGTCTAACTGACGTACCATTTTGTTGTTATTATGCGCCCGAAAGCGCCCGAAATTGTGAATTTGAGAACTTATTATAATAGAGCTATGAGGTAACCTATGTCCAAGAAAGTTGGTATTGTCGGTTACGGAGCCCACATCCCGCGATATCGTATCAAGGTCGAGGAAATTGCCAAGACCTGGGGCGCGGATGCTCCGTCCTACAAGAAAGGCCTCGAACTGACCGAAAAGTCGGTTCCGCCGCCGGATCAGGATACGATTACTCTCTCGGTCGAAGCCGCCAAGCGCGCCCTCAAGCGTGCCGGTATCCCGGGAAAGAAGATCGGTTGCATGTATATCGGTTCGGAGTCGCATCCATATGCCGTAAAGCCCTCCGGAACGGTTGTCGCCGAAGCGATCGGTGCGGTGCCGTTTTGCCGAGTGGCGGATTTTGAATTCGCTTGCAAGGCAGGTACCGAAGGCATGTTCGTGGCGATGACTTTGGTCAAAGCCGGCGAAATCGAATATGGAATGGGCATCGCGGCGGACACTTCGCAAGGCGCCCCGGGCGATGCGCTGGAGTATTCCGCCGGCGCTGGAGCGGCGGCTTTTGTGATGGGAGACAAAAATCTCGTTGCGGAATGCGATTTCACGACCTCATATATGACCGACACGCCGGACTTCTGGCGTCGCGAACACGAATTTTATCCGCAGCACGGCGGCCGGTTCACTGGCGAGCCGGCATATTTCAAGCATACACTTGGCGCGGCAAACGAACTGCTGAAGAAATCCGGCACCAAGCCGGGCGACTTCCAGTGGGCAGTTTTCCACCAGCCGAACGGCAAGTTCCCGCATCGCGTGGGGCAGATGCTTGGCTTCAAGAAAGAGCAGATGGAAACCGGTCGTTTGACCCCGCGTTTGGGCAACACCTATTCGGGTGCTTCGCCGCTGGGTTTGACGGCAATCCTCGACCACGCTAAACCGGGCGACAAGATTTTCATGGTGTCGTACGGTTCGGGCGCGGGCTCGGATGGTTTCATTTGGACGGTGACTGATCGCATCAAAGAGGTGCAGGATATCACGACCAAGACCTTCACGCTGCTCGACGACAAGAAGTACTATATCGACTATGGCACCTACGCCAAGTTCCGTCGCAAAATCTTGAAGAATGCTTAGGAGTTAAGATAATGAGAGATGTAGCAATAATCGGCGTAGGTCTGCAGAAATGGGGAGAGTTGTGGGAGAAATCCTTCCGCAATCTCTTTGTCGAAGCGGCGCTGAACGCCCTTGGAGAAACGAAGGTCGACAAGATCGACCACATGTATATTGGCTGTATGTCCGGCGGTTTGTTTGTCGGGCAGGAGCATATCGGTTCGATCATGGCCGATTATCTTGGCCAGCGCTATTTGGGTGCGACCAGAGTTGAGTCGGCGTGCGCATCCGGCGGTGCTGCTTTGCGTGCGGGATTCATTGATGTAGCCTCCGGCATGAGTGATATCGTGCTCGTCGGCGGTGTTGAGAAGATGACCGATGTATCCGGCGACGGCGCGACGTATGCGCTGGCGACCGCAGCCGATCAGGAGTATGAAGTATATAATGGCGCGACGTTCCCGGGTTTGTATGCCTTGATGGCGCGTGCATATATGGAAAAGTTTGGCGCAACCCGCGATCAACTTTCGGCAGTTCCGGTGAAGAATCACGACAACGGTCTGCTCAATCCGAATGCGCAGTATCAGATGAAGCTAAGCATCAACGAAGTGAACAACTCGGTGATGGTGGCTGATCCACTGCGAATTCTGGACTGTTCGCCGATCACCGATGGTGCGGCGGCGCTGATTCTCTGTCCGCTGGAGATGGCGAAAAAACTTTCGGACAAGCCGGCGATTAAGATTCTCGGATCGGCAATGGCGACGGATACGATTGCCTTGCATGATCGCCGCGATTTCACCTCGCTCGATGCAGTGAAGGTGTCATCGATGGCGGCTTTGAAGATGGCAGGGAAGAATGTTCATGACATCAATGTCACCGAAGTTCATGACTGCTTCTCGATTGCCGAGATCATCGTTTCCGAGTCGCTTGGATTCTTTGCTTGTGGCAAGGGAGCGGAAGCTGCTGCCAACGGCGAGACTCGCATTGACGGCAAGTTTCCGATTAACCCGTCCGGTGGACTGAAATCAAAAGGTCATCCGGTGGGAGCGACAGGTGTGGCGCAGGCCATCGAAATTGCATACCAGCTTCGCGGTGAAGCAGGTAAGCGTCAGGTCAAGAATGCAAAAGTCGGCATGACACAAAATATGGGCGGCTCCGGTGGCAGCTCCGTCGTGCATGTGATGGAGGTGGCATAATGAATCCGGCAAGATATCATCGTGAGATGGCGCAACGCTATCGGATGGAAGCAGGCAAGTGCAAGAAGTGCGGGCATGTGTATTTTCCGCCGCGGCTGATTTGCCGCGAATGTCAAGGTAGGGAATTCGAGACGATCGTGTTGTCCGAGCGCGGGAAGCTGTTGAGCTTCACCGTAATTCATACGCCGGCGAGCCAATTCAAGGACATCTCGCCCTATGCGCTGGGTATCCTTGAGACCAAGGAAGGCGCGAAGTTGACGGCGCAAATCGTCGACATGCCAGCCGACCAGATCAAGACTGGAATGGAATTGCAGATCGAGTTCCGTCGCGTTCAGACCGACGGACACGAAGGCGTTCTGGCGTACGGCTATAAACTTGTGCCGGTGATGTAGCGGTCGATGTATCGAATAGAATCGAAGATCGACACAAAATCGCCCGAGTACATACAGAATCAAGAAGACAACAAGCGGTTAATGGAGCAGCTCCGTGACCGCTTAGAGACAGTGCGCAAGGGCGGACCGCCGCAGGCTGTCGAGCGCCACAAATCACGCGGCAAACTAACCGCACGCGAACGACTCGCCAAGCTGTTCGACGACAACACTCCTTTTGTAGAGTTGTCGCCGCTGGCGGCTTGGGACATGTATGACAATGATGCTCCCGGTGCCGGAATGGTGACAGGTGTTGGCGTTGTGCATGGTCGTGAAGTCGTCGTTGTCGCCAACGACGCGACTGTTAAGGGCGGGACATACTTTCCTATAACAATCAAGAAGCATGTGCGTGCACAAGAAGTAGCGCGCAAGAATCATCTTCCCTGCATCTATCTGGTAGATTCGGGCGGGATATTCCTGCCGGAGCAGTCGGGTACGTTTCCAGACAGGGATCATTTCGGGAAGATTTTCTATAATCAGGCGACACTGTCAGCGTTGGGTATTCCGCAGATTGCCTGTGTAATGGGTTCGTGCACTGCGGGTGGCGCCTATGTACCGGCGATGTCGGATGAAGCGATTATCGTGCGCAAGCAGGGGACGATTTTCATAGGCGGACCGCCGCTTGTAAAGGCTGCGACAGGGGAAGAGGTCACGGATGAGGATTTAGGCGGCGCCGATGTGCATTGTCGAATCTCCGGAACGGCCGACCACTATGCACAGAATGACGACCACGCCATACAGATTTGCCGCAATATCGTAGAGACTTTAGACCGCTCGAAGAAGTTCGAGCTTGATCGCGCCAAGACTGAAGATCCATACTACGACCCGAATGAACTTTACGGCGTCGTTCCGACTGATTTGAAACAGCCATTTGATGTCAGGGAAGTCATTGCACGAATTGTCGACGGAAGCCGATTCCAGGAATTCAAAGCGCTTTACGGACTGACCTTAGTTTGCGGATTCGCGCGAATACATGGATATCCGGTTGGCATATTAGGGAACAATGGTGTGTTGTTCAGTGAATCCTCGCTTAAAGGTGCACACTTTATTGAGCTTTGTGCCAAGCGAAAGATACCGCTGATTTTCCTACAGAACATCACCGGCTTCATTGTCGGCAAGAAATATGAGCATGGCGGAATTGCCCGTGATGGGGCAAAACTCGTGCATGCTGTCGCGAATGCGCAGGTGCCGAAGTTTACGGTCATTGTCGGCGGTTCTTACGGAGCAGGCAATTATGCCATGTGTGGGCGCGGATACGATCCGAACTTCTTGTGGATGTGGCCGAATGGAAAAATCTGTGTCATGGGCGGCGAACAAGCTGCCGATGTACTTTGGACTGTGAAGAAAGCGCAGCTCAACAAGCAGGGTGTGAAGTTGACACCTGAAATGGAAGCTGAATTCAAGAAGCCGACTCTGGCGAAATACGAGCAGGAGTCTTCGGCATATTATTCGACAGCGCGGCTGTGGGACGACGGGATCGTGGATCCGAAGAAGACGCGTGATTTATTGGCGTTGGCGATATCGATGTCGCTCAATACGCCGATACCAGAGCCGCAATTCGGCGTGTTTAGGATGTAGATAATGAACGGTAGCAAGACAGTCAGAGTAGAGACAGCCGGAGCGATCGGGAGAGTGATCTTCTGCCGCCCGGAAGTCCACAACGCCTTCAATGCGCAAGTGATCGATGAGATGACATTTGCGTTCAAGCGGCTGAAAACTGATCAAGACGTGCGCGTCGTCGTTCTCACTGGCGAGGGCAAATCGTTTTGCGCCGGTGCTGATCTGAACTGGATGAGCGATGTGCGTAGTGCGGCTTACGAAGATAACCTTGATGAAGCACGTCGATTAGCTGACCTGTTTTACGACATCTACTCGTTTCCAAAACCAGTGATCGGCCGCATCAATGGGGCGGCAATCGGCGGCGGAACGGGATTTGTTGCCGTAACGGATATTGCAGTCGCTGCACAAAGTGCCGTGTTTTCGTTCAGTGAAGTCAAGATTGGCGTGGTGCCGGCGTGCATTTCGCCATATGTGATTAAGAGAGTCGGCGAGGGAAGGGCACGCGAGTTCTTCCTCACGGGAGAAAGATTGACTGCCGAGCGGGCATTGACAGCCGGATTGGTGAATCGTGCCGTTCCAGACGACCTGCTCGATGCAACGGTGAATGGCCTCGTGCAATCGCTGTTATCTTCAGGGCCGGAAGCAATCAAGGTTTGCAAGCAATTACTGCAGACTGTACCGCAGCAATCTGTCGATGACTTCAAGGAATACACTGCCCGGGTCATCGCGGATTTGCGGCAGTCACCAGAGGGGCAAGAAGGTATGGATGCCTTTTTGAACAAACGCAAACCCAATTGGGTGATCGAGGACGAATAGAAGCCTTGGGCGTTGCAACAACAGGTTGCCCTAATCAAAATGTGAATAAGCTGTGCGCGGCCCACGAAGAACTTGGCCGCTCAATAGATTGTGATAGATGCTCAAAAAGATCCTAATCGCCAACCGCGGAGAAATTGCGGTTCGCATCATGCGTGCCGCCCGCGAAATGGGGATTCCTACGGTTTCGGTTTATTCCGAGGCCGATCGCGAAGCCCTGCACGTTCGTCTCGCGACTGAAGCTGTTCTGCTCGGACCGGCGCCGGCGAACGAAAGTTATCTCGTCATTTCTAAGCTAATCGATGCTGCCAAGAAAACGGGATGTGATTCAGTACATCCTGGCTACGGCTTTCTTGCCGAGAACGCGGAGTTCGCCCAAGCCGTTCAAGATGCAAAATTGACGTTTATCGGCCCGCAACCGCGGGCAATTCGCGCTCTGGGCAACAAGCTTGGCGCGCGCTCGATGATGTCGAAAGCAAACGTTCCGACCGTTCCGGGCGGCGAAGTTAAGTCGGGTAGCATTGACGATTTCAAGTCGCTGGCGATCAAGATTGGTTATCCGATTATCGTCAAAGCTGCTGCCGGCGGCGGCGGGAAGGGAATGCGGATTGTAACGGATGAAGTCCAGTTGCAAGAAGCTGTGGAAGCTTCACAACGCGAAGCGAAGTCATCGTTTGGCGATGCAACGGTATATTTGGAGAAGTATCTTAGTCAGCCCCGACACATTGAAGTTCAAGTTATCGCAGACAGTTTCGGCCACACCGTGCACTTATTCGAACGCGAGTGTTCGATTCAAAGACGCCATCAGAAGATTATTGAAGAGACTCCGTCGTTAGCGCTGACTCCCGAACTGCGCACCAAGATGGGCGATGCGGCAGTCGCTGCAGCCAAAGCAGCATCGTATATTTCTGCAGGTACGGTTGAGTTCTTATATGACAGTGGCAATTTCTACTTCCTCGAAGTTAACACGCGCATTCAGGTGGAGCATCCGATCACAGAGATGGTGACCGGAATTGATCTTGTGAAGGAGCAGATCCGCATTGCATCCGGCGAGCAGCTGTCATTTTCGCAAGCAGATGTCAAGATGCGCGGGCACGCGACTGAATGCCGTATCTATGCGGAGGATCCGGCGACCGGATTCCTGCCGTCACCGGGCAAGATTCTGCATCTGAAGGAACCAGTGGGAGGTAATGTCCGGGTTGACAGCGGCGTCTATTCCGGGTTTGAAGTGCCGATTTATTATGATCCAATTCTTTCCAAAGTGATCACACTGGGCCGAACACGCGACGAGTCAATTGATCGCATGGTGCTGGCATTGAAAGATTATCGAATCGTCGGGATTAAGAACAACGTCCGGTTCCTCATCGATTGTTTGAATCACCCCGAGTATCGCGCCGGGAATCTGTTTACCGGCTTTATTGATAAACATCTGCCGGAGTGGGCTGAATCGGAATCTGACAAGGAGTTGGACGCCGCATATGCAGGTGCGGCACTCGCAATGTCAGGCCGTCAAGCGTCATCGACTGATGCATTGCCAGATCTGGAAAACTCGCCTTGGCAGGCTCTGGGTTCCTGGGAGTTGTAATGGACTTAAGGCTCATTCGAAACGAAGCGGTGGTGGAAATTCGCGCTGAACGCGAAGGCGAAAAGTTACAGGTTATACGCGATGGCAAGAATCATCGATATGAAGTTACCTTGTGCGGCGAAAATCAATACTTGCTTCGAAACGCTCATAAAGTAATGCGCATAACAGCAATCAAGGCGCGCAACAAGGTTTATGTACTGACTGACAACGAATCGTATGTCTTCGATCTGCCGGCTGCGAAGGATGCGGATTCGTTTGGATCAGACCAGGGTGATCATGGGGATAAGTCAAAGATTTCCGCACCGATGCCGGGTAAGGTCGTCAAGGTTTTGGTGAAGGCGGGCGACAAGGTCGAGCCGAAACAAAAGCTGATTATTGTTGAGGCAATGAAGATGGAAAATCCGCTGGTTGCTCCCTTCGCCGCGGAGGTCAAGACCGTTAGTTGCGCTGAAGGTGAATTGGTTGATTCGGAAAAAGTGCTAATCGAGTTGGCAAAACTCGAGTAGTTAACCATTACCGCAGTCGTTCACTTCGAACGAGATATATTCAAAGGGCTCGCACTACTCCACATTATCTGAATTCATTGCGTTTCTTGAATTGTCTAAGGTTTCTTTGCCGTCGCTCCGATAAACGGAATAGACAGGACTTGAGAGACAGGACGAGTATGCGCGAAAATCGGGTCATCACCAAGTGTCAATACACCGACGTCTGCTATCTAGCCGAATCACTACAGTGTTACGGCTACAAAATGGATTGCGTTCTCTATACAAAGACGAATGGGGGTGCTGTAACCGAAGAGGACTTTCACAAAGCCGTCAACGAACTAATCGACAAGAGCAAGACACAGAAGTCAGTACCGCGATGAGAAAAATATCAATCTCGCCACGGAAATTATTTCTCTTTTAGGAATCACCTCCGCTCCAATCCTCCAGACCGCTCTGGTTCTAACTGAACCAACTTCAACAGCTTAACAGATTACTCGCAGAGTTTGGCAGGGCTATTGCAATAGCTGTGGCTAGGCAATGCTATGATTAAAGGTATTTACAACACTGCAGCTTCCATGGTCCCTCGCGTTCGCAAGCAAGAGGTGATCGCGAACAACATGGCCAATGCCGAGACGGCTGGCTATAAGCAGGACTCGCTGTTTCTCCGGGTCTTCAAGAACCAACAGAATCTCAAAGGCTTAAAGAATCTCCAAGGGCCTTCCTGGGAAACCCGGATGATCGACAAACTTTATGTTGACCATACGGAAGGCGCTCTGGAAGCGACCGGCCGCGACCTTGATGTTGCAATTCAAGGCGATGGATTCTTCGTCGTGCAAACGCCGACTGGTGAGGCCTACACTCGCAACGGTACATTCACGTTGGGCCCAGACGGAACGTTGATCAATTCTGATGGCTTTCCGATCCTCTCCGAGGGCGGTCCGCTTACGTTGACCGACGAAAAGGTCACAATCGGCACTGATGGTGTTGTTACTCTGGGAAACTCTAATGTTGGTCGCCTGCGCATCGTCAGCTTCGAAGATGCCGGTGAGCTTGTCAAGACAACAGGTACGCTGTTCACGGCGCCTGTTAACGTCGCCCCCACAGCACCGACTGCGATCAATGTACGTCAAGGATACTTAGAAAAATCCAATGTAAACATCATGCGCGAGATGGTCGATATGATCGACTCCTATCGCATGTTTGAAACCGGGCAAAAGATGATCCAAATCCAGGATGACACTTTGTCCAAAGCGGTGAATGAATTGCCGCGAGTTTAAGGGAGTAAGGAAAGATGATTAGATCTCTTAGAACTGCCGCATCAGGAATGTCCGCCCAACAAATGAACGTCGACAACATTGCGAACAACCTCGCGAACGTGAATACAACCGGCTTCAAGAAATCCAAGGTCGAGTTTCAAGACATCATGTACCAATCGCTGCGCAAGCCCGGTGTCACTGCGTCTACCGGTGCTGTGACTCCGACTTCGCTTGACATTGGCTACGGCACGCGGCCGGTTGCCACGACTCGCCAATTTTCAGTCGGTGAGCTGTCGCAGACGGGCAATCCGCTGGATCTCGCGATCGATGGCGATGGATTCTACCAGATTCAAAAACCGGACGGCACGACAGCTTACACTCGTGACGGAAGCCTGAAGTTAACTGCCGACGGCAGAATAGCGACTTCAGACGGTTTCTATCTGACTCCCGATATCACTATTCCCGAAGACGCAATTTCGATTGCGATCGGGTTCGATGGCCGGGTATCGGTCAACCAAGCCGGGTCAAACGATCCGCAGGAAGTCGGACAGATTGAGCTGGCGCGCTTCATCAATCCGGCAGGGCTCTCGGCTATTGGCCACAACCTATTCGAAGAAACGCCGGCCTCGGGAGCACCAATAACCGGTGTGGCTTCTGAAGACGGATTTGGAAAAATCAACCAAGGTTATCTGGAAATGTCCAACGTCGATGTGGTGAGCGAAATGGTGAACATGATTGTCGCCCAGCGTGCCTACGAAATTAACTCCAAAGCTATCCAGACCGCCGACGATATGAGCAGCCTGGTTAACAACCTGAAGAGATAACAGTGATTAAGAAGCTGTTAACTACAATCGCCACGCTGTTGATGCTACTGGCGGCCGGTCAAGCCCGGGCGGGAAACAATCCGGCGCTCGAAATTGAGAAAGCGCTGCGCGGACTACTTAACGATCCAGACTATGAGTATCTGATAACGCTTTCGACGATGCCGCTTACCGTTCCGGCTACTTATGACAGCCTGCGGGTCGAGATGATCGGCGAATCGCAGCCCTTCGGCAACTGTTGGTTCAAGGTCTTCTTCTTTGCGAACCAAATCATTGCGTCCGACGCCACACTCAATGCGCAGGTGCACTGGTACCAAGAAGCCTTAGTCACGACGCGCAATGTGCCGCGCGGCGAAGCACTGTCTGCGGATATGTTCACATTAACGCGCCGTGAAATCAACTCGCTTAGCGACCCCTTCATTACAATTGTCGATGATATCGAGGGCATGGAAGCCTCCCGCACCATTCCGCAGGGCAAGGCATTGACCTACACGATGGTCAAGCCCGAAGAAGTCATCAAGCGCGGCGACCATGTGACAATCATGTTCTTGTCGGGCAGTGTGCAGATCACCGCAACCGGTGAAGCACGCCAAGCCGGTTCTCGCGGGGAATCAATCAAGGTCAAAAATCTATTAACGAATAAGATCATTATGGCAGAGGTTCAGGATGAACAGCTCGTTAAAGTCGTACGTTAGTATCGCCGCCCTGATACTGGCGATTGCCGTACTCTCCGCTCCGGCGTTGCAAGCGCAGCGGGTCGGGACTGACGGATCTTTTTTCACCGACATCAAGGCGCATCGCGTCGGCGATTTGCTGACGGTAGTGATCTACGAAAATACTGAAGCGTCAAATGAATCCGCCGTGAAGACGGAAGAGAAGACCGATGGATCAACCAGCAGTTCCGGCGGCGTCGGTCCGCTGAACTTCATTCCGCTCTTTTCCGCAGACCACGCCAGCGACAATGCTTATGACGGCAAGGGCACCAACAGCCGGCGCGGAAGCATCCGTGCGCGGATGACAGTGGAAGTAATCGCTGAACGGAATAATGGCGACCTGGTCATCCAGGGATCGCGCAATATCGAGATCAATTCAGAACAAGAGACGATGGTGCTTAGCGGGATCGTGCGCCGCGCCGACGTCAATCCGGACAACACGATCAACTCCTATAACATCGCGAATGCCAAAATTAACTATACCGGCAAGGGACCAGCCGCCGATGGTTCCAAACCTGGCCTCATCACCAGAATTCTCAATTGGGTTTTCTAAGGAGCATGGACGCTATGAAGCTATTGAGACTGTTGATCGTCGCCGCTGTAATCTTCGTCTTGGTCAATATCCTGACTTTGCTTGAAGTGCGCGCGGATGTACGAATCAAGGATATAGCCCGAATCAACCAAACCGGCGAGACTGATCTCGTCGGTTACGGTTTGGTCATTGGTCTCAACGGCACCGGTGATGGCAAGGGTGCACTGTTTACGGTGCAATCTATTTCGAATATGCTGCAGCGGATGGGTGTGACCGTCGACGCTGGTTCAATAAAAACGAAGAATGTTGCCGCGGTGCTGGTGACGGCAAAGTTGTCGCCAAACGCCATGGTCGGCGACAAGCTCGATGTGACGGTGTCATCGTTGGGGGATGCCTCGACCTTGGAGGGCGGGACGCTTGTCTTGACGCCACTGTCTGATCGCAGCGGAGTACTCTATGGCTATGCCCAGGGTTCGGTTTCAATTGGAGGGTTTAACGTTCAGGTAGGGGACAACAAAATAGTCAGCAACTATACACTTGTCGGGAGGATTCCCAATGGTTTGCAGGTTGAGCGTGAGCCAATCCGCGAGAATCTGGTACCCAATCAGGTGAAGTTATCGCTGCACAACCCTGACTATACGACTGCCGAGCGCGTCAAGGCGATGATCAATGAGAAGTATCCAGGCGCCGCGACTATAGTTGGCGATGCCGGAATCACGATGACACTTCCTGCCGCGCAAGCAAGCGAGGATGGCAAGGCGCAATTCATTGCTTCGATTGAGAATTTGCTCGTAGCACCTGATACGCGTGCCCGGGTTGTTATCAACGAGAAGACTGGCACAATCGTGGCGGGAGGCAACGTCAGTATTGCTCCGGTTGCGCTTGCACACGGCAATATTACGATCGAAATCAAGGCTACTCCAGTGATAAGCCAACCCGAGCCCTTTGGTAAGGGTGAGACAGTGTCGACACAGGACACTAAAGTAGAAGTCCGAGAGGATGAGGCGCGTGTTGTATACTTTGAAGAGCGCACCAATATTTCGGAAATCGCTTCGGCACTAAATGCAATTGGGGCATCACCGCGCGACATCATTGCGATTTTTCAAGCAATAAAGCAAGCCGGCGCATTGCGCGCTGAACTTGTCGTGTTATGATCAAGATCAACAATCTCCCGACTCCGGTGGAGATTGCTCCAGCCAAGACGCCGCTTGACAGCAAGTTACAGCGGCAAATCAAACTCAAACAGGCGACAGAGGCATTCGAGGCGATTTTCATCGCGCAGCTACTCAAAAGTATGCGTTCAAGCTCCCTTGAAGACAAGAACAAAGAGGAGAGCGGTTTCGGTAAAGACATCATGCTCTCGATGGCGGATGAAAGCGTGGCGAAACAGCTGGCCAAGACAGGCATGATCGGCGTTGGCGAAGTGCTTTATAATCATCTGCTAAAACGACTTGACGATGATGCTCCCGCGAGTACCGGCCTTCAAATTACCTCCGAACGACACATTGATGGAATAGCGCCGCCACGATCGGCAGCTGACGTTTTGCCTGAGTCGAAGAGACCGGTACCGCCAAACATACCGCCGCGGATCGTGGATATTCCTGCAACTCCAACGCTTGTGGCGCCTGAAGCCGTCGAGGAACCAGCCAGCGAGCACGAACCTGTTCCTTCAGTCAGGCAAAATGCGGCACGGGACAGACTTAGCCGCTACATCGATGACATCAGGGATGCATCGATTGAGACAAGGCTTCCGGAGGATCTCATCCGAGCGGTCATTATGCAAGAGTCCTCGGGAAATGAAAGGGCGACTTCAAGCAGGGGGGCAGCCGGATTGATGCAGCTCATGCCGGATACGGCTCGCTCGTTGGGAGTGAGCGATCCTTACGATGCCAGCGAAAACATCAGGGGTGGCGCACGTTACCTGCGACAGATGATCGATCGATTTGGCAATCTCGAGTCAGCGCTTGCGGCTTACAACGCGGGACCGGGCAACGTAGAGAAGCACGAGGGCATCCCGCCGTTTGCGGAAACACAGAATTACGTTAAGCGCATCCTATCTCAACTTTCTGAAGGCAAGCAGGTTAATAAAACCCTGCCTGCTACCGACATAAAGAAATAAGAGGAGCCATTTTGGAAGCTAAAATCATTAGACTGATAAAACTGATCGGCGAAGAAGTACTCATATTTGAGACTTTCCTTCAATATCTGAATCGCCAGCAGGAAGCGCTCGTTAACAACAATCTCGAGGCACTGCAAACGGTGACACGCGATCAGGAGCTGCTTGCCGTCCGCACCACGCAGGTTGAGCAGGAACGCCGAGCACTCGTTGCTGAACTGTCGGTTGAACTTCAACGTGACCAGCACGATTTGACCTTGACAGAACTCACCAAATTAGTCTCCGAACCGGAATCGAACCAGATTCATTCGCTGCAGAATACACTACTCGGACTACACGACCAGATTTCGACGATAAAAGCGCGTAATGACTTCCTGATTCGCAAGTCGATGGAGTACATCAACACGACAATGTCGCAGTTGGGATTGGCGGAAGAACCGGAAAAGAAAACATACTCTCCCGATAATACGCGGTCAAACACGGCGCCCAAGACGGCGCTAGTCGATCGGAGGGTGTAGCGATGCCAGGATTGTTTCTTGGACTCGAAATGGGCAAGCGTGCATTGCTGACACAGCAATTGGCGCTGACGACTTCCGGTCACAACATCGCCAACGCGGCGACACCCGGGTTTTCGCGCCAACGCGTACAGATCACGCAGACGAATCCGCTCACGACCACCGAGGGCAGTATCGGGACCGGTGTTGCGTCCAGTGGAATTCGGCAGATTCGCGACTTGTTTCTTAGCACGCAATTGCGAGCCGACAATGGGAAGTTGGCGAAGTGGCAAACGTCGCACAAGGCACTTTCGCAAGTTGAATTGTTCTTCAATGAGCCGACTGATAAGGGGCTCAATCAACTGATCACGGACTTCTTCAACAGCTGGGAGAACCTTGCGACCAATCCGAATGCGCGGGTCACGGTGCTTGAAAAGGCAAAAGTGCTGGTTAATGCATTCCATGAGCAGGCAAACCAACTGGCTGACTTGCGTGAAAGTGTTGACGCTGATCTGAACGGGCGAGTTGGCGAAATCAATCAACTTGCAGTACAAATTGCCAGTCTGAATCGGCAGATTTCAACCGCCGAGTTGGGCGGCGACAAGGCCAATGATCTTCGCGACAAGCGGGAACTGTTGGTTGATACACTCTCCAGCTATGCAAACGTGCGCACCATAGACCGGCCTAACGGGACGGCAGCAGTAATGATCGGTTCGATGAGTCTGGTTGATGGTGTGGACTACTTACAGATCGAGACGAACGTAGTGCAGCGCGGCAGTTCTACCGCCACCGTTGCTGTCTGGCAGAATACCAATTTCGAGATAGACTTCGCGGGTGGGGAGATTCAAGCGCTGCAACAGATGCGGGACTCGACCATTCCGGATATGCAGAAGAATCTCGACTTGCTGGCTTCCACGATTATGAGTCAGGTCAATACTGTCCATGCGGCGGGTACCGGCGCACAGGGATCGACCGGTGTTAACTTCTTTGATCCGTACCGCATGACGGCCGGGACAATGGCAATTAATATCGATGTCGAAACCGATCCGAACCTGATTGCGGCATCTTTGATCGGCGAACCGGGAGATACCCGCAACGCGCAGGCGATTTCGGAGTTACGCTACCAGCGTGTTCTGCAGTCGGGTACCGCAACAATCAACGAATTTTATGCATCAATGGTGGGTACGCTCGGCATCAGAACGCAAGAAGCCGAGACCTTAAAAGACAACTACAATCTTCTGGTGACTCAATTGGACAATGCACGTCAAGCGGTGCAGGGAGTGTCGATTGACGAGGAAGTCACGAATATGATCAAGTACCAGCGCGCCTATGAAGCGGCCGCGCGGGTGATCACGTTCGTTGATTCAGCGCTGGAGACCGTGATTAGCGGTATGGGCGTCACCAGATAACGAACCACGGAGGGTGGATTGTTAATACTAACAAGGAAGTTAGGCGAGTCCATCACTATTGGCGACAATATCAAGGTGACCGTGCTGGGCATTTATGGCCGGCAAGTTCGTCTCGGTATCGATGCCCCGCTGAAGGTCGTCGTTCATCGCGAAGAGGTCTATGTAAAGATCCAGAACGAGAACCGCAAGGCGGCACAAGCGGGTAAGAAGGACCTGATGTCGGTAGTGACAATGCTCAAGAACAAGTTCAAGGGTGACATCAAGCCGGATGTCGAACAGAGGTCAGAACTTGAGTATCGCGAGTCCAAGAAGAAGAATCAAGATGACGACATAAGACCGGAAGGCAAACATTAGGCGGGTGACAATGCGGGACAGCAAGGATGCGAATAACGGCAAGGCCACGGCTGGTGGAAACGATCCAAAACTCAAGGACGTTGACAAGAGCAATGAACCACGAACCCCGAATCCGATGGATGAGGGCTTTGTGTATTACGAGGATTAGATAAAACAATGCGCGTAACCCATGAGATGATTTCCAATCAGGTTGTATTTAACCTGCAGAACAACATTTCGCGGTTTTTTAAGCTGCAAAACCAGATGTCGACCAACCGGCGCATCAACAAGGTGTCGGATGATCCAATCGGCACGGTCAAGGATTTGTCATACCGCGAACGTCTCACGGAGATTACGCAATTCAAGTCGAATATTTCAATCGGCAGCACTTGGCTGGCCTCCTCGGATCGCGCGATTGCCGACATGAACTCGGCGATCAAGGATGCCCAATCGATCTCTGTCGAAATGTCAAATGACACCAATGATGCCAACGCCCGCGAAGCGGCCGCAAACGAAGTGCAATCGTTGTTCGATCAAATCATCGGCGCAGGCAATTCGCAACTGCAGAACAACTATCTGTTCTCGGGATACCGCACACGCACACAACCGTTCGAAACGAACTCCAATGGCGTCGTCTATCGAGGTGACAGCGGCATCATGGAATACACAGTTGATACCCGATCGAAAGTGCAGATCAACACGATCGGATCAAATCTACTGACCAAGCCGTTCCAGGCAATCGGAGCAAGCGCCGATGTGAAACTGGGTGTGGCCGGGGCGACGACACTTGCCAGCCTTCACCTCAATCAAGGAGTCGATCTGACTCCGGGCACGTTTGCCATAACGGACCAGAACAAGAATATCACGGTTAACGTGGACATTTCCGCAGCGACGGACATTCAAGGCGCAATTAGCGCTATTAATACTCAACTCATTGCCGGCGGCATTACGAATCTGACTGCGTCAATCGGTCTTGAGGGAAACAACCTCCGCCTGGTCGCAGTCGATGATCCGACTATAACCAACTCAACTCCATTGGCTAATCTCAATGCCGGATTGGGCATAGATACATCACCCGGCAAATTCACGATCCGAAACGGCGCCGGAACGACCAGTGTCGCGATCGACGTATCAGCGGCGGTGACCGTAGGCGACGTGATCACTGCCATCAACACCCAGTTGGCTTCGGCCGGTGTGACAAATGTGACAGCGGCGATAAACGGTGCAGGAAACGGGATAAGCATTACTGACACTAACGGAACGCCGCTTGATTTGCGCGTCGAAGAGTTCGCGGCGCTCGAGAACACAGCGTCGAATCTGGGAATCCTCGGGCAGATCAGTCCCGTTCTTAACGGGACAGCTCTTAATCCACGTCCTGCTTTCAGTGTCGCTGAGACGGCGCCTGGCGAGACAACAGCCGCCGATGTGGGGTTGGTCGGGCTGTTCAATTACACACAAGTCGGTCAATCACTACAGCCCCAGTTAACAGCGGGCGATTTACTTTCACAATTCAACAATAACAACGGCTTCGCACCCGGAGTCATTCGCATAGCTCACGGCGATTCGTCATACGAAATTGATCTGGCGGACACGTCCATCGTAACTGTGCAAGATTTGATGGATCGAATCAACAATTCAGGCTTTGCCATAACAGCTTCCATCAACAGTGCCGGGACCGGGATCCAGATTGTAAATGATGATCCGACGCGGACATTGATGGTGACGAACGGCGATGAAAATCGCACGGCGTCGGCGTTGGGAGTATCCGGTGCAGCTGATGTTATGGGTTCGATGATGCTGCTGACAAAGGCACTTCGCGAAGACGATGGCGAGACGATTCAGCAAATGGTGGGGACACTAAGCGATTCCCTGACGATGGTTCTGAACGAACGCGCTGCGACCGGCGCCAAGGGTATTCATATGGAAACCACGCTGAACCGTTTGCAGGAATACGAGGTGTACTATACGAAGCTACTCTCTGATGTCGAAGATGCTGATCTCACCAAACTGATTACGGACTTAGCAATGCAAGAAAACGCTTATAATGCGGCGCTCAATTCCGCCGCCAAAATTCTCCAACCATCGCTTTTGGATTTTATCAGATAACGAGGGGATAATGGAAGTTCAAACCCGTCAATTTGGAACAATAGAAGTCAACGAAGCGGACATCCTGCAGATCCCGAAAGGGCTGTTGGGATTTGAAGGGCTGGAGCATTTCGTTCTGATGGAGAGCATGGAGTGTCTGCCATTCCGTTGGCTGCAGTGCATTGATGCTCCTGACCTGGCATTCGTTGTGGTCAGCCCGATTGTATTTTTTCCCGATTACCGTGTTGCGGTTCACGCTAAGGAAGTGGCTGACATCGAAGTTACCGATCCGCACGATGTGGAAATCTTTGTCGTTGTCACCATTCCCGAGCGGTTGGAAGACATGACTGCCAACTTGCAAGGACCGATCCTGGTCAATAAGCGCAACAATCGCGTGAAGCAACTTGTTCTGACTGACAGTCAGTACTCGGTAGCTCACTCGGTGGTGAAGCAGATGGAGCGCCGGCGCAACGTCGATACGCAGAAGATAACGACAGTTCAGATTTCGTAATAGAATTCCCGATTGGAATATGGGAGCGACAGTGAGTCGTAGTTGCAAAGCAAATAGGAGATGCCATGGTCAACCCCAAGGACGCCGGTCCGCAGGAATCAACCGAACAGGTTGCGACTGCAGCTGACAAAGCCGCTGCACTCGTCGAAGAAGCTTCCACCAAGATAGAGAAAAAGGACTTCCGTGGAGCCGCCACCATTCTGGACAAGGCGTGCCTGCTGCAGCCCCGTTCAATCGACTTACTTAACTCTACCGCTATGACATGGCTTCAAGCCGGGGAACCGGCAAGAGCAGAGGAATACTTCTCGAGGGCGCTTCGTTTCGTTCCGAACAATGCCGACATTCTGCACAATCTTGCCCTGGTGCGAACGGCATTGGGGAAATTCGAAGCTGCGGCAGAGTGTCTCCACCGACTCATTATGCTTGCACCGTTGGAGCCGGCGGCCTACAACGACTTGGCAATTCTCGAAGAAGAGAGCGGTAATCTGACGGGAGCGTTAAACACGTTTCAGCGCGGTGCAAAACTGAAATCAGCCAGCAAGAAGCTGTTCACCAATTACCTTGACTTCTGCAAGCGCCATGAAAAGTTCGCCGACTTTCAGTCGGTTCGGACACAGTATCTCGAACGCTGGGGCGCTGATTCAGTGTTGCTGGAGTGGGAACAGCGCAATGGAGGTACCGGCTGTGCACAGAGTAACGACGCGACATCGAAAATTGTCATTGCGCCGCAGACCAAGCGCGCCAAGATCGCGGTGTTTGCTTCCTACCGCACATTCATTGATCCGGTGATTGACAACCTAAAAGCCCAGCACGACTTGCGCGTTTTCGAGAAGGGCACCGAAGCCGAGATGAAGTCGCTGTTGGAATGGTGTGATTTGGCTTGGTTTGAGTGGTGCGATCAGTTGGTGATTACAGCCTCGAAGTTGCCCAAGAAGTGCAAGATGGTCTGCAGATTGCACAGCTACGAGGTGTTCTCGGATATGCCGAGGCAAGTTGACTGGAACAAGATTGATCATCTGGTCCTGGTGAGTGATGCGGTGAAGGAATTATTGAGCTACAATTTCCAAGTACCGTGTCCAATAACAGTCATCCATAACGGTGTCGATCTCGAGCGCTTTGCCATACCCAAGACCAAGGTTCCCGGGAAAAAGATCTGCTCAATTGGTTACATCAACTACAAGAAGAATCCGGCACTGCTGTTGTACTGCTTCAAGGCGATTCACGATTACGATCCCGGTTACACATTTCATCTGGCCGGAGAACATCAAGATGCACGCATCCAAGTATATTTCGCGCACCTGCTTCCGCGCCTGAACATACCGGTGTCATTCGACGGCTGGGTGAAGGACGTGCCGGCATATTTGCGCGATAAAGACTTCGTTATGTCAACCTCGCTTTTCGAGTCGTTCCACTACTCCATCGCCGAAGGAATGGCTTCGGGCGTATTGCCGCTGATTCACGATTGGCTTGGTGCAGACCAATTGTATCCCAAGCGTTATGTATTCACGATCCCTGCCGACAGCGTGCGGCTCTTGAAGGAACTTGAGGTAAGTAGTCGACCTGCTCTGCAGCAGGAGTGCCGAAAGTTCATCTCGGAACGTTACGACAACAGCAAACAACTACAGAAGATAGAAACTCTCATTACGACCATACTGTCGGGTGAAAACCGCGAAGGTGCAAATGGCTAAAAAGAAGACGAGCAACATAGCGAAATCCAATCGACCTTCAGCAAAGGGAGTTCTGGATAACAGTGCGTCACTTGAGCAATCGCGAATCTACTTCGCCGACGGCGATTACGCGGCAGCCTTGAAGGTTGTGCGGAAAGTGCAGAGCCAACAGTCGACTGACGCACGCAGCGTGGTTCCGGAAGTTGCCCAGATTGGTGCATGGAGCGCATATCGCGTCGGCAACTTCGCCGAGGCAGACAAGTTTCTGGTAGACCTCGGGAATGCCACCGGCTTGAACGAGCACGAGACGTTGCTGAAGAGTCTGCTTCACTATGAGTTTCGTGAATTTGATGATTGTATTCGCACCGCCGAACCAATCTTAATGCCGCTATCAGAGACAGCTCGAAGTGATGGAAGCAATCTGACCGCCAAAGCACAGCTTGATTTGATTTCGTGTCTGGCGATGTCTTACTACAATCTCGGCGAGTTTGATTCTGCTGCGAACGTGTTGGAAGAAGCTATCCGTGCCCGCGATGACTATGACGAGTTTTACATCAATTTGGCTACGATTAAGGCACGAACCGGAGATAAAGCGGGACACCGCAAAGTAATCAGCGATGGACTAGTACGCTGCGGAAACAAGCGTGATCTCGACAAGCTCGCACGCGAAATGGTCGGTGAGGAGAAAATCTCGCTCTGCATGATCGTGAAGAACGAAGAGGCGATGTTGGCGCAATGCCTGAAAAGCGTCCATAGCCTGGTCAACGAGATCATCATCGTGGATACCGGCTCAACCGACGGGACGGTTGCGATTGCGAAGCAATTTGGAGCACGGGTGTATCATCATCCGTGGCAAAACAACTTTTCACTTCATCGCAACCAGTCACTTGAATACGCTACCGGCGACTGGATTCTGATACTTGACGCCGACGAAGAATTGAAACAGCAAGATGTTGAGAAGCTCAAGCAGGCGACTCGAGTTCCGGACATTAATGTGCTATCGCTGTCGGTGCACAACAAACATATCGCAAGCGGGGAAATCACTTCGTTCCTTCCATCAGTGCGGATGTGGAGGCGCAAACTCAACGCCCGCTATGAAGGGATCGTGCACAACGAATTACGTCTGCCGGCCGAAGAAGCAATTCTCCGGGTTGATGCCAGTATCATCCACTACGGTTACGGGCTCGATTGGGAGCAGATGAAGAAGAAGATTGCTCGCAGCAAAACACTACTTCACCAGCAATTGGAAGAGAATCCCAATAATTACTTTGCGAATTTCAACTTGGCACAAATTCTCCGTGGCGAGCACAAAATGCCGCCGCCGGAAGTCTGCCAAGAGATTATCGAACACGCCGGCCGCGCTGTGCGCAATTCCAGTTCTGAAGTTCCGGGACAGCGTCACATTCACCTGATGGCACTGGATCAAATCGTGTCGGCATATTTTCATCTGGGTGACTATAAACGTGCCGAAGAAGTTGCCCTGCGCGCGCTTGAAATTGACCCGAACTACCTGGATCCGTTGTTCCAACTCGGACATGTCTATGCGGCTGCGCGGGACTTTGATCGCGCGATCAAGACTTATGAAAAGTATATCGCCGCCGCCGACGCCTACAAGCCGGGCGGAGAGACTACCAGCTTCATTCTCATCCATTCGCATGATCAGGCAGCAGCGTACTTCAGCCTCGGGTTGATCCATGAAGAGATGAAGATGGACGAGCGAGCGGAAGAGTACTTTAAACGAGTCTTCGAGTACAAGAAGGAACATCTGGACGTTTACACACATCTGGCAGTCCTGCGTTACCGGCAGGGCGACTGTGATGGTGCCAGGGACTATGCCGAGAAGCGATTGCAGTCTGATCGGACGGACTTAACTGCGCACTTTTTGCTTGCGAAGATCAGCCAGCAGCAAGGTCAACCGGTGGTGAGCCGGAAACACTGCTTGGAGATATTGGCGGTGGATGCTTCGCACATCAAGGCACTGGAAACCTTGATTGCTCTGGAACGTGAAGCGGGAAATGTCAAAGAGGCGCTGATTCGAATCGACCAATTACTGGCCATCGAGCCAACGAATTTCAATGCGCTCAATCAAAGAGCAGAGGTGCTTATTGGCCAGGGCCAATTTGACCGTGCTTTGGAGATCTATACAAGACTCATAGAGAACGACAGCAACGACGCAGAGCTTCTGAATAATGCAGGAAACTGTTATTTCCGCATGGCTGATTATCAGCAGGCGATTCGACACTATGCTAATGCTCTGGCGATCGACCCGCAACTAGTGCCAGCATTGCGGAACATCGGACTTGCTTATTTCAAAACTGGTGACAACGCCAATGCGGCAGTTAAGCTCTCGAATTACCTTGACTATGCATCGGAAGACTTCGACGTGACTTACCTGGTCGCGAGATTGTGTTTCGACTCCTCCAACTATTCAGATGCACTGCGCTACGTTGAAAGATGCCTGCAAACGCATCCGCGATCACCGGAACTGACGGGGTTTTTGGCCGATTGCTACCTAAAATTGGGGCACGTCGAAAGCGCAAAGCTTGGTTACGAGCGTGCACTGCAAATTGATCCGAACTTCGCCCCCGCCCAGCAGATGTTGGAAGAGATTCAACGTGCGACACAGATGAGCGGAAAGACTGGCACAAAGGTAGTATGAGCAAATGGAAGGTCAAATCGTTGGATCGCGACTTTGCGAGCGGCTTGTTGCGAAACAAGGCGCACCATCTGCAGTCTTCGCTTCAGTGGTTTGACTTCATCGCGGACTTCTCCCGTGAAGAGGACAGGTCGGTGACTCTCTATCGTGATGGAGAAGCAGTCGCATTTTCCTGTGCACTTCAGTTTCGTAATCTGATACAGTCACTTCCTTATCCCGCAAGCTACTCCGGGCTGCAATTCAATCAGGCGTTGGGCCTTACAGAAGTGCGTAATGCATATGAACTGCTGTTTGACCACTATTCTAAGCACTGCGATGTTCTTTCAGTCTGCTCCAGCCCGTGTTTTGCGGACAATCAAGGCGGCGCCGCCGACTGGGACCACAAGCTCGAAAGTGTCGTACACGTAATTGACCTCGAGAGTGATCCGTTGTCGCGAACTACTTCCAAGTTTCGGAATAATCTCCAGCGCAATCTGCGGAAGGCGGTGACAACTGGTGTGGAAATCAACATTGAGACGGACACCGAGAATTTGGGACAATGGTACCGCTGTTACGAGAAACGTATCCTTGAATTGCACGGCGCGCAGTTGCCGTACGAATATTTTGAAAAGTTGTTCAGGCATCTACAGGCAGCCGGTCACTGCAGCCTGTTCACCGCGAAGGCACGAGGCAAGTTCCTGGGCGGAATTTTAACCGTTCAGAACAATCATTGCCTCGACTATTACCTTAGCATGTTTGACCGCGATGAAGACGACACCCAGGCCTCGACGGCAGCGTTTCATTTTGTCATGAACTACGCAAAGCGACAAGGAATCCGGTTGATGAACCTGCAATCTTCGCCGCGGAGTCAGACGGATCTGATTCGCTTCAAAGAATCGTGGGGCGCAATTCCGTTTCGTCATCAATACCTGGTCAGGATTCTTAATAACAAAACGGCAATCCTGGGGCAGACCAGCACGGAGATCAGCGAGAAGTATCCATTTCACTTTCTCGTGCCCTTTGGCGCACTCAATTCGGAGCCGGCACTCGTGTAAAGGAAGGTCAAATGGCTAACAGAAGGAACACCTCAACACTCAACGGAGCTATTCTATGATAAAGGGCAAGACTATCTTCATTACCGGCGGTGCAGGATTTATCGGTTCAGCACTTGCCGAGCGTTTAGCCGACGAGAACCACATTATCATCTTTGACAACTTTAAGAGAAATTCACTGCAGGATAAGCCGATTCTCGCTAACCATCCAAATGTCGAGCTGATTCGGGGCGATGTTCGTGATCGCGCGGCATTAGCCGCCTCAATCGACAGCGCCAATATCGTAGTTCATGCTGCCGCTGTTGCGGGTGTCGACTCGGTCTTACGCGACCCGGTGATGACGATGGAAGTCAATGTCATCGGCACGTACAATGTCTATACGACTTGTCTGGAAGCAGGCAAATCGCTCGAGCGAGTGGTTGACTTTTCAACCAGTGAGGTTTTCGGCGCCTACGCTTACAAAGTGACCGAGGCGAACCTCAAGCCGGCATTGACCGTCGGCGAAGCGCGGTGGTCGTACGCAATCAGTAAACTCACCGGCGAGTTCTTTGCGAACAGCTTCTACATCAAATATGGTCTGCCGATTTGTTGCGTTCGTCCATTCAATATTTTCGGGCCTGGGCAAGTTGGAGAGGGGGCGATCCATCACTTCGTTGTGAACGCGATTCAGAACAAGGACATTACAATTTACTCCGATGGAAGTCAGATTCGCGCCTGGTGCTATATCGACGACATCCTTGATGCATTATTGGAGATACTGCAGAACAATCGCTCGAGCGGGCAAGCCTTCAACATCGGGAATCCGCAGAGCACTTTGACCATTTACCATTTGGCGCGCGAGATCATTCGGTTATCGGAGTCCAAGTCAAAAATCGTGTTCAAGGAAGCCAGCTCGCCTGATGTTGAGGTCCGCATTCCAGATATTAACAAGGCGCGCGAGATTCTCAACTTCGAACCAAAGGTCGAGTTGGAAGAAGGGCTGCTGCGGACAATTGATTGGTATCGGGAGAAGATGCGCAAAAGCACGACGCCACAGCCGGCTATGTTGAAATTCAAGGAGAAGTACGCCCATGTCTGAAAGCAAGACTCCCGTCGGGACACCATGGCGCGAGTTCTATGGATTTGCGAACGAACAGGATCGCGTGTTCCCGAATATGGTCCATCTGGACCTGATCAACATCTGCAATTTCCGGTGCATACATTGTCCGCAGAACGACATCAAGAAATTCGTTCCGGACTATGAACCGAATCAACTTGACTATGATATTTTCACACGCATTATCGACGAGGTCGCCGAGCATGGTGCTACGCTGCGCATCACCTGCGACGGCGAGCCGTTTCTATACAAGCACATCGTCAAGGCGATCAACTACATCAAGGATCGCGGCGTTAAGATCGCGACGATCGTGACGAATGGCAGTTCGCTGACACGGCCGATTGCTGAGGCGATTTTACGGCCGTCCGATACGAAGCTGATCATCGATTTTAGCCTGGACAGTCTTTACAAGCCCACCTACGAGAAGATCCGGTTGCAGGGAAATTTCGTGGAGGTCTACAGCAATGTGCTGTTTCTACTCAAGAATAAGAAGAACAATCCCAACTTGAGAATCATCGTCAACATGATTGACCAGGATACGCTGGTGCCCGGCGAGCTAGAAGCATTCAAGCAGTTCTGGGGGCCAATTGCGGATGACGTGGTGGTCAGAACGTACCTGACTGTCAAGGGAATGGTTAACTCTTCAGTCATGAAGATGGAGAAGGATCAGTACCGCTGGCCTTGTTCATTGTTGTGGAACCGTATTGCCATCAGCTCACACGGACGACCCAGGTTTTGTGTCGCTGATTGGCGCGAGCAGTCGGTGATGAAAGATTTCGATCTCGCGCAAATGAGCATCAGCGAAATCTGGCAGTCGCCCTACTACGACCAGTTGCGGCGTATCCATCTCGACAAGGAATTTTCGAAGATCTCGATCTGCAAAAATTGCACCGACTGGTTTGGACTCAAGTGGGATTACGACTATCGCACCGTCATCGATCGTTTATTCGAAGCTAGACCAATGGAGAAGCATTTGCCCGAGTTAAATATCCAACACCCGGTGGAAGTGTAGAATGCGCGAGATCGTCATTTTCTGCGATAAGGTCGGTTACTATGGCTTTCTGAAGCCCTATATCGATTCATACGCAAGGGACGAACGCTATCGTTTTATCATCGAACGAGAGCAACGACAGGACCGATTCCTCGAATACTTCGGTAAAGACTGCACGATTTGGCTGGACCACTTCGATGAGTTCGCAATTTGGGCTTCTGCGCTTGAGTCAAATGGAAAGACGAAATTGACTTGCCGGGTGCAAGGGACGGAGATTCTCGACCTTGACGATCAGCGCTGCCGCTGGGAGGCGTTTGACGCGATCGTAACGAGTAATCGGGCGAGTGAAGCCGTCCTATTCGATTGCGTCGATAGAATCGAGTCAATGGCGCAATGCTCGCTCCTGCCGCCGGCAACGGCGGTTACACCGATTTCGGTTAAAGATAAGCGGAGAACCAAGAACATCGCGTATGTCTGCGGAATCGGATTGGAGACAAATGCTCTGGCAGTGCTGGACATTTTGTCGGAACTGACCAAGATTGACGACGAATACAAGCTATTTCTCATCGGTGAGTTTGCCACCACTTCACTGCGTGTGCACTTCGAGCACATGATTGCAGCGATGCAATTGTCCGACAACATTGAATTCCAATCTCGTCCGGACAATCTCGCTGCCTGGCTTCAAGATAAGTCCTATGTATTATCAACAACTCTCGTTGCCGGCAATGAAGCCGAGTTGGTGACGGCAATGTCACTTGGTGTTCAGCCGGTTATCGTGAATTATTTCGGTGCTGATTATATAGCGGATACGAAGTTTCTGGCAAACGGTGTGAATGGTTGCGTGTCGAGACTACTTCAAGAACCTGACGAGCCAACGCAACTTCGGCAGATGGCGCTGAATGCCGGAAATGTCCATCTGTACCGCGGGCAGTTCGAGGCTGTGCTCAATGGTCCCGACTTAGAATTCCAACCCAAGGTCAGTGTTCTGCTTCCGACCTACAATCGCTCGGCAATGTTGAAAAACGCACTGGCCAGATTAGAGCAACAAACCTACACCAATCGCGAGATCGTGGTGATCAACGATTGCTCCAGCGATGACACCGAGGAAGTTGTATTGGCTGCGCAAAAGAAGCGCTCCGATATTGTATATCATCGCAACGAAGTGAATCTGGGCAATGCCGGTTCGATGGCGGCAGCGGCGGCGAAGGCAAGCGGCGACTTCGTATTGTCGTTTAGTGATGATGACGATCTTGACGTACGGGCGCTGGAAGAGTTTGTCAGCTATTGGAGACGCAAGAAATCGGATATCATATATAGCGACCTAGCTGTTACCGATGCGCAAGGGAACGAGACTGCGCAGTGGAAGTATCGAAATTATTACAGCAACTACGAGCTGTTGAATGAGTTGGTGTTGGCAGACGGCAACAAGATTCCCGAAGTGTTCTTCTGCAGGCGCGAGCTTTACGAGAAGGTCTATACGCAAACTTACACGCGTCGATTCCTAAACACCTACTATCTACCGCATTTGCGAAACCTCAAGATGATACACTTGCCGAAACTGCTGTGTCGTTATGCTGTGCATACCGGAAGCACTTTCGGAAATGTTACCGGTCTGCTTGACCGCAGCAAGTCGACTCAAAACTATGTTAATGCAGCACTCTTCATGTATGCGCCGGGAAGAGTCATGAACATTCCAAGCGATCGAACGATGCAACAGCAGATCGCCGAAGCCTACATCAGCATCGCAAATGTCCTGCTTGAGCACGGCAAGCGCCGCATGTCCGGACAGATGTATACTGGAGTGACCTACCGAGAGTCAGATAACCTGCATTGGTTGTACTACTTCAACGCATTTCACTGGATGAAGATGGCGCATCGATACGGCTATCCGGAAAGCGCCAGTCGAGAGCTTGAGAGTCGAATTCACGATGTTATTGATCCCGCTGCATTCGACCCCCGAACGCATGCAAATCTCCCCGACGTGTATCGCGCATTGCCTTGGTTTGCCAACAAAGCATTCAACAACTTGTCTAAATTTGTTGCGATGGACTGCGCCAGTTTGGGAGCGCCAGAGTGGCTAAATAAGCCGTCCTACTCAATTCACCGGGAAGGCAAAGCTGAAATTGAGGTCTGCAATCATGTCTGTAAATCACAGGATGAATTTGAGACGCTAATGCGCCGGACTCCCGTCACAGTTGTTAACATATTCGATGCTGCATTGCTCGAGCCGACCATTCGATACTTGATCGAGAACCAGCAATCCAGCGTTCACGTTTTCAACTTCAGCAGAATTCGAGTGCCGGAAATCGAAATGATGAAGACCGTCTTTAACGTCGGTCCCGGCAAGGTTCAGAGCTTCGAGGACTACCTTAAGTTGGTTACACAATTATCAACAACGAGTCATTATGAATATCGCATTATCGAAACCGCTGTTTGACGAAGACGAACTGGCAGAAGTTCAGAAAGTTCTGAATTCGGGCTGGGTGATGCAGGGACCGAAGGTCGAGGAATTTGAGCGAGCATTTGCCGCAGTAGTTGGAAGCGAATGGGCTGTAGCAGTCTCTTCATGTTCCACGGCACTGCATCTGGCGATGAAAGCGATTGGCATTGGTCCGAGAGATGAAGTAATCGTTCCGGCTCTGACCTGGATTGCCACGGCTGCGGCCGTTGAGGAGTGTGGCGGCCGACCAGTCTTCTGTGACATTGATCCGGCAACGTTCAATATCGACACGTTTCGCGCAGCAGAGCTAATCACGCCGAGGACCAAGGCCATAATAGCCGTCAACCTCTTTGGCTTGGCTGCTGATCTGCCGAGGCTGCGGGACCTGGCGATGTCAAATGACGTTCCACTCATTGAAGACGCAGCTTGCTCGTTGGGTGCGACAATCAATGGCAGAGCGAGCGGTAGTTTTGGAGGACTCGGATGTTTTTCGTTTCACCCGCGCAAATCGATTACGACTGGTGAAGGCGGAATGATCGTTGGCAACTCGCACGAGGATGAAATCCTGTTGCGGTCGTTGCGATCCCACGGTGTGAAAATGACTGCTCGCGGCACAGCGGCCTCACCTCAACCATTTGACCTTGGTGATTTTGACAAGCTGGGTTACAACTATCGCCTTACGGATCTCCAGGCTGCAGTCGGGGTGGCACAACTGCGCAAACTCGACACGATCATACAGCGTCGCAGGGAAATTGCGGAGGCGTACAATCAGGGACTCGCAAACCTGGATCTTCTTACCTTGCCAAGTGAGCCAGTGGGGTTTCGCCACACCTATCAATCCTACGTTGTTTTGGTTGGTCATTGCGGGCTTGATCGCAGTACGGCGATGCGAGCACATGAAACAAGAAACGACATAATGCTTGAGCTGAAGAAGGCGGGTGTAGCGAGCCGTCCCGGCACGCACGCGGTACACGCTCTGGACTACTACCGTCGAAAGTATGGAATTTCGGAGTGGTCCGCGCCGATTGCTTATTGCGCGATGAACCAATCGATCGCATTACCGCTTCATCCGTTGTTGACCGATCGCGAGATCGCCTACGTAATCAGTGCAGTACGCAACATTTGCAGGTCAGTTGTCGTTGAAATCGCCGATCGTGCTGTACTGGTAGAAGATAGGTAGCCAATCCAAGAGAATTATGGTTTGCGTGTCCGATTTCGGGACAGTGCGAAGAAGAATCGATCAATACCGGTCGGTATCTGCGAAATCTTTGGGCGAATGGCGCAGCTACCTAATCTGTCATTGTAGATTATTGTGGTACAATGAATTGCGAGCGCGATTGGTCGAAAGACGTGGGCAAAAATCTCGATTATTGTAGTTAAGTTAGCGCTCGACACGGTCGAAAGAGAAAGTAACGAATAGGAAACGAATGGCACTTCAGCATTAATCGGTTGAAACCGATAATGTTAGAAGAGTTGATTAATACGCTTCCAAGTAAGCGGGTCAACCTGTAGGTAAGAAGATAAGGAGGATTGGCTCACCTTTATTTCGTTTACCCCCACTGGCCGGGGGGCGACAAGCGGTTAGAAGGTCGTAGTTGCTCAGACCTTAGCGGACATGGGATGTGGCTGAACAATGCGAGCAGAATGAAAGAATGTCGGTAAAGGAATAGGCCGACAGGGACATTCAAGGAGGATAGTGTAATGGCACTCCGCATTAACCACAACATTGCTGCACTCGATGCACAGCGCAACCTTGCGATGACAACAAGCTCCATCAGCCAAGTTATGGAGAAGCTGTCATCCGGTTACCGCATCAACAAGGCATCCGATGATCCGGCCGGTCTGGTAATTTCCGAGCAGTTCCGTGCTCAAATTGCCGGATTGAACCGCGCGATTCAAAACTCCGAAGGATCAATCAACATGATCCAGACGGCAGAAGGATCGCTCAACGAAATCAACTCGCTGCTGGTATCGATGAGAGAACTCGCGATTCACGCCGCGAACGAAGGCTTCAATGATGCCAACCAGCTCGCTGCTGACCAGGCTGAAATTGAAAACGCCATCCGCACCATCGACCGTATTGCCGCCAACACGCAATTCGGTACCAAGAAGCTTCTCGACGGCAGCAAGGACAACATTGCTACCATCACGACCGCGAATTCATCCGGACTTACGGTCCTGAAGAGCTTCCTGGGTTCGGGCAGCCACTCAATCACGGCCACCAAGACCGCTGATTCAACGGCTACCATCAATACAACCTCGCTGGGTATTTCGCTCACCAGCACCGGTTCGCCGGCGAATCTTGAAGAGAAGATTCACAATCTTGACGTTCTTCAGGCTTCTGAAGGCGCCGAGAAGGTCTCGAATGCAATGGCCATCACGGACGCTTTTGGTAAGGGTCTTACCATCGGTGCCACCGCTGCCAACGCTACCGTCATGAGCGCGGCCTCCGTGCTCGCGACCGCGACCGCATCCCAAGCTGGTACCTACACTGTGGTCCTGAACTATCAGGAAAACAATGAAGCCGTTAGCGGCGACCAGACTCTGCAGATCAGCATCGCGTCCGGTGACACCCGCGCGAATGTTATCACCAAGTGGAATACTGCAATCGCTAATAACGCCGCATTGGCCGGCAAGCTGACTGTTGCTACTACGACCTCCGGTACGGGTAACGGTATTCAGTTCCGTTCAGTGAACATGGGCGCCCAGTATAGCGTTAAGCTGACTTCGGCCAGCACCACTGCCACTGCTAACTACATGAGCATGGGTGCGAGCCGCTCCAGCCGTGGCGTCAGCTTGAACGTCCTTAACTTCAGCGTAACCACTGCGAAGAACAACAACACAACCGCAGCCGTGACCGTCGGCGCCGCGACATACACTTCGATGTCAACGCTGGCAACGGCCATGAAGTCTGCTCTCCAGACCGCGTTCGGTACGGTTTCGACTGCCACCGGCGTCACCTCGACAACCAATGATGTCGATGTTGCTGTCGAAGGCACGAACCAGTTGAAGTTCTTCACATACGATGAAGGTTCAGACTACAAGATTCAGCACAATTCAACCGGTACTGAATCCGAAAGACTGTTTAATGCACTTGGCCTGACCGCGGATACCCTGTCCGTATCGGGTACGGATGCTTTGATTTCATTCGACGGCTACACCACCGCGGTTTCCTCGGTGAAGTACGGTTCGACCTCTGAAACGACGCTCTATAACAAAGCCTCCGGCGCAGCCGGTCGCGGCAGCATTGCGTTGACTCTCGACAAGGCTTCCAACGGTATCAACGTTGGCAACCTCTTGCTCGATGTCAAAGCTGCCAAGTTTGACGTTCGTCTGGACGGTGGTCCGGCCACTTCAGTGACTGCCGGTAAGGAAGCCACTGTTTACACGTCAGATCGTTCCCAGTCGCTGAAGATCAGATATTCGCTGACTTCAACGGGTGGCTCGGAAAGCATCACCAATACTGATCAGTCGCTTGTTTTCCAGATCGGCTCCAACGTCGGTCAGACGGCATCGATTGGTTTGAGAAGCATGACCACCTCATCGTTGGGCAAGAATCTGGCCGGCAATAGCTTCAGCAGCCTGGCCGGAATCAACGTCGAAACCGTCCAGGGCGCCCAAGATGCCCAGGCCGTCATTGACGCCGCCATCGATGAAGTTTCCAACGCCAGAGGCACGCTCGGATCGTTCCAGAAGAACACTCTGGAATCGAACATGCGCAACTTGCGCGTTGCTGCTCAGAACCTTACGGCTTCCGAATCCGGTATTCGCGACACCGATATGGCGTCGACGATGTCCGAATTCGTCAAGTATCAGATCCTGATGCAGGCTGGTACTTCGATGCTCGCCCAAGGCAACCAGTTGCCGCAGGTCGTGCTGTCGCTGTTCCAATAGTCTCTTAGAGTCTAAGCGGGTGTGAGGTAGCTTTACCTCACACCCGTCGACATGTGAGGTGAATTATGAATCCAAGCGCAGGACTGACTGATGTTCGACTGGAGGATCTCCGTCCTCAAGCCAGTAGAGCATTGCCGGAGACTACGCCACCGAACATGGAAGATCGGGAAATGACTCAACCTTTGGCTCCGGAACAAGCTGCCCAGGCAGCTCAGAAGCCGGCGTTGGAGGCGGATCAAAAGATTCAAAGGGACGATTTGGAAGAAATGGTCCAGGAGATCAATCGGGAATACTCAATGCGCAAGATTTCGTTGAAGTTCTCGATCGATGATGAAAGCGGATCTTTGATCATCAAGGTTTTGGACACGGCGAACGAGAAGATTATTCGGCAGATTCCGCCGGAATCAATCCTCGCGCTTCGCCGCAGAATGAGCGTCCTGCTCGGAGATATCTTCGACGCAGAGGCGTGACGACACGTAGTGGTCGGGCGGCAATTACCGCCCGACCGCGATTAATTCGAAGGAGATTCGTATGGCCGGACTATCAGGAGCCATTTCAGGCATCAATTCAAATCTCGATACAGCTGCAATTATCGATGCCTTGCTGACATTCGAAAAGCAGAACGTGCTACTCCTGCAGTACGACCAAACCGTCAAGACCAATCAGATGTCGACTTACCAAGCGATCAATACCAAGATGTTGGCATTTCAAACGCAGGCAGGTCTTCTGGCGCGGGCTTCGACATTTTCGGCGACCAAAGTCTCGGTGAGCGGCGAGGAATACTTGACTGCGATTGCCGGCGATGATGCCGCACTCGGCAACTATTCGTTGCGCGTGGCGGCTCTGGCACAAAACCATCAGATCGCGTCGCAAGGATATAGTGAGCAGGAGGCGGCCAGCCTCGGCACTGGGACACTCTCAATTGCAGTGGGTGATGGTTCAACGAGGACGATTACAATTGATTCGGCTAATTCCAGCCTTGACGGCATCAAACGCGCGATCAACAATGCCAAGATCGGCGTGACTGCGACAATCGTGAACGATGGCAGCAGTTCAAACAACTACCGCCTGATGCTGTCTGCTGACAAGACAGGCGAGAAGAACAAAATCGCGTTTAGCGCAAACCTGACAGGGACTAAGGACCTGAACTTCAGCTCGTCGTCATTTGACCTGATTGAAAAACAGTCGTTTTCGACGACAGCAACGTCAAATCCGACACTTGGCACAACTGCAGCCTACACGGGAAGTCAGAACAAGGTCTACACATTCACCGTGGGTGGGAACGGTTCCCAGACAGTAGGCTCGGGCGATATTACACTCAACTGGAGCGACGGTACCAACAGCGGCTCGATCGTGGTCAGCTCGGCTGATACCGAAGTTGAACTCAACGGTGCGGGCAGTGATGGCCTGAAACTGAATTTCTCGGCCGGGCAGTTGGTTGCCGGAGATACGTTCCGCGTTCAAACCTTTGCACCGCTGCTGCAAAAGGCACAAGACTCCAAGATAACAATGGGATCAACCGACGGCGGCGGTTCGCCAATCACGATCAACAGCGAAAGCAATATCATCAAGGACGTGATTGGTGGAATTACCCTAAATCTGAAAAAAATATCTGAAGATACAGCCGTTAATATCACTGTTGAGCGGGACACCTCAAGTATCGAGGACAGCATCAACACCTTCATCACCAAGTTCAATGACGTTCTCGGTTCGATCGACGAGCAATTCAAATACGATCCCGAGTCGGAAGAAGAATCCGGAATTTTGTTCGGTGACCGTACTTTAATGATGTTACAGGACTCAATGCGGAGCCGGATTACATCGCGAATTGCCGGGCTTGATTCCGAATTCAATATGTTGGCATCACTGGGAATTCGTATCGGCACGACCGGAAAACTGTCGGTAGTTGATCGCGGCAAACTTACTGCAGCAATCGAGAACAACATCGAAGATGTCCAGAAGCTCTTTGCGGCTTCCGGTGACTCCAGTAACGGCAAGGTTTCATTTGTCGCGATGACCGACAAGACAAAGACGTCCGCCGACGGCTATACGGTCAACATCACACAAGCGGCTGCGCGGGGCTACCTGCGGGGAGCAAGCATCGCTGATCCGGAGAGCACTCCGATTGTGATTACATCCGCAAATAAGACTTTGGCGCTTAGGGTCGATGGCGTGTTATCAAACACTATTACCCTCACCGAGAAGACCTACTCGTCCTGGGACGAATTGACTACGGAGATCCAGCAGAAAATCAATGCCGACACAAAGGTTGGGAAGATGGGGATTGAGGTCAGTTCCTTTGACAACGGCACAGATGGTTATCTCACGTTGACCTCGGGCAGTTATGGAAAGAAATCGCTGATCGAATTTCAGACCTCGACCGGCTCATCGGCGGCGGCAGTACTGGGTCTGGCAATCGGGCAGGCGTTTGCCGGAATCGACGTTGCCGGCACTATTAATGGCGAAAAGGCGACCGGATCCGGACAGGTCCTGACTGGAAATGAGGGAAACAGCAATACCGCAGGGCTAAAATTACTGATTGAGTTATCGCAGTCGGACGTTCGCGCAGAAAGCGAAGGGACGATAAAAGTATTCAGGGGAATCGCTTCATTAGCTCAAGACTTTGCCGATTCAATATCCAAAAGTGTCGATGGGACGATTGCGCGCCGGACGAAGGCGCTGGAGAATCAGGTAAAGGATATTGAGGAGCGTGTTGCTGACCTGAATTCACGCATGGAACTGAAGCGGCAGCGGTTGACTGACAAGTTCCTTGAGATGGAGAGCCTGATTGGTCAACTCAATCAGCAGTCCTCGTACTTATCGACTCAATTAGATCAGATATCACAGAATTTCAGTCAGATAGTGGCAAATAACCGAAAGTAGTCGAATGAACAAACAGCTTGCGACCTATCAAAGAGCTCAAGTCAACGGCGCCAGTCAAAGGGACTTGATTGTGATGTGTTACAAGGGCGGAATCAAGTATCTCATTGAGTCCCGCCAAAAACTGGAAGCAGGAGACATTAACGGGTTCAGCGAATTAATCGAAAAGGCGCACCGCGTCATTGTTCATCTCTATACGACGCTTGATATGGAAAAGGGAGGAGAGATTGCGGAGAAGCTCGCGGAGCTGTACGCCTTTCTCATCAATCAGATCTACTTGTTGAATGCGACAAAGAGCATCGAGCTATTTGACGGTATCATCAAGGTCATGACGACGCTCAAAGAGGGCTGGGAGGGTATCGATGTCCGGACACTGCAAGGGGGAGTTGCAGGCAGCGTAGCGCAGGAAACACCGGCGCAACAGGCGGTTTCAGTTCAGATATGAGGGTGTGATGGAATATAGTGATGTCACCAAGCTGGAAGCCCGCATCATCGCAGGGCTGAAGGAAGAGTACTCTTTTTATCAGTCGCTGTTCATCATAATTGACAAACAGCGAGATTACATCAAATACGACAAAGAGCAGAAAATCGTCGATCTTTACGGCGAGGTGGAACGGATCGTAACCCGCATTAATGAATCGGAAGCGACCATTAATCAACTGAAGAACGAAAACAAGAACCTCTTCAGTCTGGCGGCTTCAGCACCGGAAGTACGAAGGCTCGTGAACTCGATTACCACACTGATTTCCAAGACTCTTAAGTTGGTGCAGGAAAACGAGGAAATCGCCGCGGCCAAATACGATTCCATAAAGAACCAACTGCTTCAATTGCAGCAGGGTAGGAAAGTGACTGATTATTTAACAGTTCCGCAAAATTCCCCGATCTATGTCGATAAGAAGAACTAGGGGCAATCGATGAAGATCAACCGAGTCCTAAGCAGCGAATCAGTGCTGCGCGGGGAGCGAATGGATAAGAAAAAGGAAAAGAGCAATCCGGCCAAAAGTGATTCAGTAGAGCTGTCTTCTGAAGCTCTAAAGAAGCATGGATTGGAGACGGCAAAGAAAGTTGGTCGGAGCAGGTCTGCCGAGTCCAAGCAGGTTGCAGCGGCACCGACGAGCAAGCCGGCCGAAAGCTATCAAAAGGGAAGACCGGGGGCGGAAGTGCCTTTGCGGAGCGAGAAGATTGAGCACGCAAAGGCGATGATTCAAAGCAAGGGCTATGATGATCCGCAGGTCGTTGCGGCGATAATTGACAGACTCGTGTTTGCGCTAAAGGAATAGCAGATAGATATGATTTCGGAACAACAGACAATCAACCCGGAAGAAAAACTGCGGCGGAAGCTAAGCAGCATCACGAACCTGCCATCCCCGCCGTTGGTGTTTAATCAGATCACAAAAATCATCAATAATCCACGCACTTCGGTGCGCGATGTCGCCGCGATCATGTCGGAAGATGCCGCGATGAGCGCCAAGGTGTTGAGACTGTCGAATTCCGCATTTTATGGCGCGCGCAGCGAGATTACGGGCATCCGCCAGGCGGTGTTAGTATTGGGATTGGAAGCCATTAAGTCATTAGTTTTGTCTTCTTCAGTATTTGACATGTTCAAGTCGCATAAGCTGGATCCGGAGTTTCAGGAGTCTTATTGGCGACACTCGCTCTCGACAGCTATTGCCGCCCGCATCGTCGCTCAATACCATCGCGTGGCACGCGGTCTGGATGCAGAAGTTGCTTTTTCGGCAGGCTTGCTTCACGACATCGGCAAATTGATTACCTGTTGTTTTCTTCCGGACGAGCACAAGCTTATCACCGAGTACCGTGCCGGCCGGCCAGTATCAGACTATCAAGCTGAAATGGCGGCGGTCGGGCATGCTCATACGCAAATCGGTCGAATGCTTGCAGCCAACTGGAAGCTTCCTGTTGCTATCCAGCGTGCAATCGAGTTCCATCACTTTCCGATGCAAGATGAGGAAGATAGCCGCGTTTATTCGATTATCATACACTTCGCCAATTACCTTGCTAAGCGTACCTTCGGGACAAAAGTGCCACAATATGAAGGTTGGATAGACCTGCTTCCAGAAGTGCACGCTGACTTGGAGTTGACCGACGAGGTAATTGAAGCGTTTTGCAGCAAGCTGCGGGAAGAATATGCGGCCAGCAGCACATTCATGCAGTTGGCGATGGCTTCGTAGATTCCTTGTACTCCATCAGACTCCCATTTCAATTTTAACTTTACAACCACTGTGGGCAGACGTATCCTAACCGACGGTGAGGGCCCGGCTCTCGTTGCTATTTAATCCCAGTTGAGAATAGGATTGTCGATACGTGAGAGTCACTTCAGTACCGTTTTATCGACTTAGGATTTCGAGGCAAGAAATCGAGAAAGTAAACGAAACCATGCGCAGTGGTTGGCTGACCACAGGCAAGGTGACCCATCAATTCGAATCAGAATTCGCGGAATATGTAGGCGCTAAGTATGCGGTCGCAGTGAACTCATGCACGGCTGCGCTGCATCTCTCTCTGATAGTCGCCGGTGTCAAGCCGGGTGATGAAGTGATAACCACCCCGTACACATTCGTGGCGACAACGGAAACGATCATCCAGTGCGGCGCGCGAGTCGTGTTCGTAGATACTGAAGAGGACTCCTTCAACATTGATCTCAACCAAATTGAAGCTGCTGTTTCACCGCGCACCAAAGCAATCGTACCGGTTTACATTGCCGGGTATCCATCGGATCTCAAGGCGATTGATATGCTGCGTCGCCGGCACAAGATTCGCGTGATTCATGATGCAGCACATGCTCTCGGAACGATGTCGGGCAAGACAATGGTCGGCGCAACTCCGGACCTGACCTGTTTCTCGTTCTACTCGACAAAGAACTTGACGACCGGTGAAGGGGGCATGATTACAACGGACAGCAAGAAGCAGATGGAGCTGTTGCGGGTGATCTCATTACATGGCATGTCGCGAGACGCATGGAAGCGCTACACAGGCTCCGGGTCGTGGAAGTACCAAATCCGTGAACTGGGTTACAAATATAACTTGTCCGACATGGCAAGCTCCATTGGGCTGGTCCAGTTGCAGAACTTCGAAAAAATGCAGAAGTCGCGCAGACGGGCAGCTGAACTTTATGCCAAGTATCTTGGAGGCATCGACGAACTCGTAATTCCAAACGAACCAGAAAACGGAAAGCACGCATGGCACCTTTATATTGTCAAACTGCATAAAGGCGGTGAGTCGAAGAGGGATCGAGTCATTGAAGAATTGAAGTCAATGGGTGTGGGCACTTCGGTGCATTTTATCCCGCTGTACCTCCATCCCTATTATAAGAAGAATTACAGCTATACGCGGCGCGATTTCCCTAACAGCTACAATCACTATTGCAGCGCGATTACCCTCCCGTTATTTGTTGATATAACCGAGGAAGAAATCAAGTACGTTGCTGATTGCTTCAAGAGAATCTTCTCTCATAGTCGACAGAAATGAACACACGCATCGTCCGGTTAATGGCTCGTGCAGCGATTCACTGATATTGTGTTCGCAGTAGCGATACTTCTGCTGACGACACCAATATGGCTTGTTGTATTGGTCGGCGTATCATTGTCGGACTTTGGGAGTCCGTTGTTCGTACAGAATCGAGTTGGCAGGGGAGGGAAGATCTTTCGCTTGGTCAAATTTCGGACTATGAGTAAGAATGCTTCGGCCGGATCAAATCTGACCGTTTCCGGAGACAAGCGAGTTACTCCTATTGGGGGAATCTTGCGGCGTTTTAAAATTGATGAACTTCCACAATTGGTCAACGTCTTGGTCGGTTCGATGAGCATCGTTGGACCGCGTCCGGAGACACCGGAGTATGTGGCGCTCTACGATCAGGCTCAAAGTGAAGTACTGAAGTATCGTCCCGGGCTGACCGATCCAGCCTCGATCAAATACCGGCACGAGGAGCAGATTTTAGCACAATACAGCGACCCGGTGGAGGCGTACAAGTCGGTCATTTTGCCGGACAAGATTGCCCTTTCCCTCGAATACCAACGCAGTCGCAACATTGGCAGCGATCTTGGAATAATTGGAGAAACGATCATGGCAATTGTTCGTCCAGCGTCTGAACAGATTCGACCAAACAGATGACTGGCGCACAGGACAAATTGATGAAACTTCTTGACAAATACGAGGTTGGGGTATAAGATAGATGCCCTAGTATTGTGGGCGATTAGCTCAGCTGGTTAGAGCGCCTGCTCGACACGCAGGAGGTCATTGGTTCGATCCCGATATCGCCCACCATTTAATGCCTCGATCGTGAGGCTATTTTTGTTACAAGGACTGATGGAAACATGGCTCTGGAACTGAAATTTCCCGACGGAACGGTTAAGACTTTTCCCGATGGTACCACCGGCTACGAGGTAGCCAGTTCGATTTCACCGCGTTTGGCGCAAGAAGCGCTGGCGGTGACAATCGATGACGTGATTTATGACCTGGGGCGGTCCTTACCGAAGGGCGGCGAATTCAAGGTTCACACGTTTGATACTCCGCAAGGGAAGTGGGTGTTTTGGCACTCGTCTGCTCATGTCATGGCTGAAGCCGTCCAAGACTTGTTCCCCGGTACGAAGCTCGCGATTGGTCCGCCGATCGACGAAGGTTTCTATTATGATTTCGATGCGGAAAAGCCATTTACCGACGAGGACTTAGTTCGCATTGAAAAACGTATGGCCGAGATTGTCGCGGGAAATCACAAGTTTGAGCGCGAGGAAGTTACTCGCGAAGAGGCCATCCGGCGCGCCAATAACGAGAGTGAGCCGTTCAAGATCGAACTGATCGACGGATTGCAGGACCAGACCATTTCTTATTATAAGCACGATCATTTCATTGACCTTTGCCGCGGACCGCACTTGCCGACCACCGAGAAGATCAAAGCGTTTAAGCTGCTTTCTGTGGCCGGGGCTTATTGGCGCGGCGACGAAAAGAACAAGATGCTGCAGCGGATCTACGGCGTTTCATATCCGAAAAAGGCGATGCTTGATGAATACATCAAGCGCCTTGAAGAAGCCAAGAAGCGCGACCACCGCAAGTTGGGCAAAGAGCTGGGTCTGTTTACGATCGCCGAAGAAACTGGCGGAGGGCTACCCTTGTGGATGCCTAAGGGCGCACTGATGCGGCACTTGATCGAGGACTTCTGGAAGAACACGCATCTTGCCCATGGTTACGATCTCGTAATCTCTCCGCACATCGCGCGTCTCCATCTCTGGGAAACCTCGGGACATACTGGTTTCTATCGTGAGAATATGTATTCACCCATGGACGTAGACAACGAGAAGTATCAGATCAAACCGATGAATTGTCCGTTCCATATAATGATGTACAAGCAGAATCTGCACTCGTACCGCGAGCTGCCTCTGCGTTGGGCAGAACTGGGCACTGTTTATCGCTATGAACGCGGCGGTGTGCTGCATGGATTGTTCCGTGTGCGCGGATTTACGCAAGATGACGCACATATCTTCTGCACTCCCGAACAACTCGAGGCAGAAGTGTTGGGTGTGCTTGACCTGACCGTTCTCATACTTGGCGCGTTTGGTTTTCACGATTATCATATCTATCTGTCGACGCGACCGGAAAAAGCTATCGGTGAGCCGGCACTTTGGGAGACGGCGGAAACCTCGTTGCGCAAGGCGCTTGATAAGCGGAACATGAAATACGATGTCGACGCAGGTGGCGGTGCATTTTATGGCCCGAAGATCGATATCAAGATTCGTGATGCGATGCAGCGCGAATGGCAATGTACTACGGTCCAGTTCGACTTCAATCTGCCGCAGCGCTTTGACATGACTTACATTGACTCGGACGGTCAGGCCAAACAGCCGTACATGGTCCATAGAGCCATTCTGGGCTCTCTGGAGCGATTCTTTGGAGTTCTGATTGAACACTATGGCGGGTTCTTCCCAATGTGGATAGCGCCAGTACAGGCGAAGGTTATTCCCATTACCGACAAACAGATGGATTATGCCATCACGGTTCAAAAGCAGCTTCGGGAAGCGGGTATCCGTTCGGAATTGGATGATCGGTCCGAGAAGATCGGTTACAAGATACGGGAAGCCGAGACCGCAAAGATCCCTTATATGTTGGTTCTTGGAGCCAAAGAGGCCGAGAGCGGGCAGGTCAGTTTGCGCCATCATGGCGAGGGAGATGTAGGCGTTTTTGCGTTAGAGGACGTTATTAAGCGTCTAAACGATGAAATTCGTTCGCGGGAACTTCCGGAGCAGCGGATCGGTTAATCTCTTCTATTCGATTGATAGTCAATAGCTTCATTTTTTGCTTGGCAGACGGTGTGTCGTTTTGTATAATTACAGACTTTCTGCTAAGGTAGCAGGAAGTAATAATTTGCGTCGGAGGTAAGGAAATAAGCAAGAGAAAGCCAGAAATCAGAGTAAACGCGATGATTCGCATCCCCGAAGTTAGGGTAATTGACCATGATGGCCAGCAGGTAGGTGTGATGCAGACCAGAGATGCTCTTGAGCTGGCGATGAGTCGCGGACTTGACCTGGTCGAGATTTCGCCGACGGCGAGACCGCCGGTTTGCAAAGTCCTCGACTTCGGTAAATATAAATACGAACTGCAGAAAAAGACGCGTGTTACCAAGAAGAAGCAGCATGCGATTACGATGAAAGAAATGCAGTATCGGCCGAAGATCGATGAGCACGATTATCAGTTCAAAACACGCCACGTAATTGACTTCTTGAAAGAGGGTCATAAGGTGAAGGTGTTGGTGCAATTCCGCGGACGCGAAATGGCGCATAAAGAGTTTGGTGAGAGGGTAATGGACCGTCTGGCGGCCGATTTGGCGGAGTATGCCGTAATCGAAATCCCGGCGAGAATGGAAGGTTCAACGCTCTCGATGGTTGTAAATCCGAAGAACGAGCCTCAGAAGCATAAAGGAACAGACGATGCCGAAGGTGAAAACGAATAGAGCCGCAGCGAAGCGTTTTAAGAAAACGGCCAGCGGCAAGATCAAACATAAGCAGGGATTTGCACGGCATATCCTTAGCAAGAAGTCGGCGAAGCGCAAGAGACAATTGCGCAAGTCAGCTTACGTAAGCAGTGCAGACCAGAGGAAGCTGAAATACCTGCTTCCGTATGGTTAATCTGATTGGAACTTGGATAAGGAGTTGAGATAGTATGCCACGCGCAACAAACAATGTAGCATCCCGTGCCCGCCGCAAGAAAGTACTGAAACGGGCCAGGGGAGGCTTCCACGGCCGCAGCAAGCTGCTAAGAACCGCAAAGGAGACCGTACAAAAGGGTCTTACCTATGCCTATCGTGATCGTCGCAATCGCAAACGCGACTTTCGTCGCCTCTGGATTACCCGCATTTCGGCCGGTTGTCGCATGGCGGGCGTTAGTTATTCAGTGTTCATGAACGGGCTAAAGCGAGCCGGGATTGATCTTGACCGCAAGGTTCTTGCTGATATGGCAGTTCGCGATAACGCCACCTTTGTTAAGTTGACTGAACTCGCAAAAAGCGCTTAACCATGTCCGAATCTTCGGCCACGGACATACTGGCTCAGGCCAAGAATGAGATTGTTGCCTGCCAGACTCCGGAGCAGGTCGAAGCGTTCCGTGTCAAGTACCTTGGGAAGAAGGGTATTGTCACGGGTATGCTTAAGGGACTGGCCGATGTGGCTCCCGAGCAGCGCAAGGTCGTTGGTCAACAAGCAAACGAATTGCGCAATCAGATTGAATCCCTGCTTTCAGACAGGCAATCGGCACTTGGCGGCGCCCGCTCAAAATCACCACTTACATTAGACTACACGCTTCCGGGCAAGCGCTATCCTAACGGCAAGCTCCATCCAATTACCCAAACGCTCAACGAGATCGCCGATATCTTTCACGGTATGGGCTTCGAAATCGCACTGGGACCAGAAGTTGAGACAGAATACTACAATTTCGGATCACTCAATTTTCCGCCGGATCATCCGGCGCGGGACATGCAGGATACTTTTTACATCTCCAAAGATCTGTTGTTGCGAACGCACACCTCTCCTATTCAGGTTCGTGAATTCGAGAAGAAGAAGCCGCCGATACGCATCATCGCGCCGGGAAGAACTTACCGTCAAGAAGCGATCAGTGCCCGTTCATATTGCGTGTTTCACCAAGTCGAAGGATTCTACGTCGATCGCGATGTAACGTTCGCCGATCTCAAGGGTGTGCTCAATGCGTTCGCGCAAACGTACTTCGGCAGCGACGTCAAAATGCGCTGGCGTCCCAGTTTCTTTCCTTTCACGGAACCATCGGCAGAAGTCGACATTTCCTGCTTTCTGTGCGGTGGCAAAGGATGTCGCATCTGCAAGCACGAAGGTTGGTTGGAGATTCTCGGTTGCGGGATGATTGACCCAAATGTCTTTGCCGCGGTCAATTATGACCCGGAGGAATATTCCGGATACGCCTTTGGGATGGGTATCGAGCGCATAGCTATGCTTCGCCACCAGATTGATGATATCCGCTTATTCTTTGAGAACGACCTGCGTTTCCTCAACCAGTTCTAATAAGGCTTAATCATGCAAGTATCATACAACTGGCTAAAAGAACTTGTCGAATTTGACTTAGATCCGGAGCAACTGGCAACCAAGCTCACTTCAATTGGAACTGCGGTTGAGAGCGTTGAGTCATTGGCGGCCAACCTTGACAATGTCGTCGTCGGAAAAGTTGTTGCGTGTGATCCGCACCCCGGTAAGGACAATCTCAAAGTGTGCAAGATTGAACTGGGTCGCGACATTCAGATGACGGTCGTGTGCGGTGCTCCCAATGTTCGTATCGGTATGAAGGCACCGCTGGCACTACCTGGTGCAGTCCTCTCGGGAAATGTAACAGTTCAGAGCATTGAAAAATTCGGGATCATGTCGGAAGGCGTCCTGTGTAGTCAGTCGGAACTCGGACTTTCCGATGACCATTCCGGTCTGATGGAGATCGATCCGTCAATCAAATCAGGCGCCGACCTGAAAGCAGCATTGAATCTTGAGGATCACATTCTTAGTTTTGATTTGACTCCCAACCGCGCCGACTGTTTGTCGGCAATTGGGATCGCCCGCGAGATTTCCGCGCTCACTGGTTCACCGATTAAACGGCCGTCGATAGAGATCAAAGAGACATCAGAACAAGCCGCCACCCAGGTAGAGATTAATATTGAAGACACAGAAGGTTGTCCCCGCTATGCCGCTCGCCTTATCCGCGGCGTTAAGGTTGGCCGGTCGCCTTGGTGGATTCAACAGCGCCTATTGGCGTCAGGCATTCGCTGCATAAACAACATTGTGGACATCACCAACTTTGTTATGCTGGAGTGTGGACAACCATTGCATGCGTTTGACTTCGACAATTTCTCGCAGCCGAAGGTTGTCGTTAAACGCGCCCGAGCCGGCGATATGTTTACGACCCTGGATGGTGTCCAGCGTAAGTTGAGCGATGATGTGCTCTTGATTACCGACGGCAACGGACCGGTTGCGATCGGGGGAATCATGGGTGGGCAGTTTTCAGAAGTCTCCGACAAGACAGTGAACATACTTCTCGAAAGCGCCCACTTTAATTCGTCAATAATTCGCCGCGGCCGCAAGCATCTCGAATTAACGTCCGAGGCACAGATGCGATTCGAGCGGGGTGCTGACCCGAATATCGTTCTATTCGCACTGGATCGGGCTGCATCACTTATGGAGAAGTACGCAGGAGGGAAAGTGGCTACCGGCACGGTCGACTGTTACCCGAATAAGATTGAGCCGCTCAAGCTCGAATTAAGACCGTCGCGGGTAAACCAGCTGCTCAAAACTGAAATGAGTTCGCCGACGATGATTGATATCCTGAAGGGACTTGAATTCAAAGTCACTCCGGGCAAGAATGTGACAGTGGAGATTCCGACATTTCGACCCGATATCACTCGCGAGATTGACCTCATTGAGGAGATTGCTCGAGTATTCGGATACGATAAGATCCCTGTGGTCATGCGCGCCGGGGGAAACTTAGTGGTTGCCCGAAGCGTAACCGAGATTTTTACTCGGCGTCTGAAGCAAGTCATGATAGGGCAAGGGTATTACGAAGTCGTAACAAACAGTATTGGAGATCCCAAGCTTATCAGTCTGGTTGATCCTGAAGCAAAAGCTGTCGAGATTGTTAATCCGATTTCCGAGGATCTCAAGTGGATGCGTCCAAGCCTTCTGCCTGGATTACTCGGGGTTGTATCGCAGAATGTCAGTCATCAAGTCCGCACTGTCAAAGTCTTCGAAGTGGGGACTGTAATGACGGCCCGAGCGGATGCAGCTCCGTTAGAAAGCCAGCGAATCGGGCTCGCAATTTCGGGAACCGATAGTGGTGAAAACTGGGCCTTTCATCCCCAAGAATTCGGATTGCAGGATCTCCAGGGAGTACTTGACACCGTTGAGGAGTTACTTCGCTACAAGCTCCAGATTGTTCCAACCAGTGTATCGATTTTTGATAAGTCGTGCTCATTCGACATTATGACTGACGGAGTTATCGTTGGGCGTTGCGGCAAGGTAGCCGCGACAATATTGAAGGCATTTAGCATCAAATCCGATGTATATGTAATTGAAATGGACTTCGACCAATTGATGGAAAGAGGCAGCGGGTATGGCACTTATGTCAGTTTGCCTCGATTCCCAGCGATCGAGCGAGACATAGCTGTCGTAATCGATGAAGCGGTTCAGAGCGGATCGATTGTTAAAGTGATTAATCAAGCGGCGGACGAAAACCTAAGAAAGGTAATCGTTTGGGATGTTTATCGTGGTAAGCAGGTCCCGGTTGGCAAGAAGTCAATTGCATACCGCTTGATCTTTCAAAATGAAAGTAAAACTTTAACCGATGGTGAGATTGATAACGTATTTAATAAGATAGTAGACTCGCTAAAAGGCGAGCTGGGTGCGGAGCTTCGTTCATAGGAAGTACAATATGAATCCGTTGGAAAAGCTACAGTCGAAAGTTGCAGATCTTGTTTCGAAGTTTGAGCAATTAGAGGCGGAGAAGACTACCACAGAGGTAGAGTGTCAGCAGTTGCGCAAGCGTATAACCGCTCTGGAGCAGGAGATTCGTGTCTTGAACTCGGAGAATGCAAAGCTATCCAAATCGCTTCAATCGACCAACGAAGTGGCGCTGAAGCGGATTTCCCGCATTGTTGACAAGATTGATCAGTTTCAGACAGACCTGAAAATTTCTTGACACATCTTGTAAAACATCTTAACCTGATTGTAACACGAACATAGATTTTGGGTTAGCAATAAAACGTAGCTAAGTTTGGAAATCTTGATTCACTATTATGGAAGATAAAAAACAGACTGTGACGGTTAACATTTACGGCGAGGATTATCCGATCCGGGGGGATGCTGATTCTGCATATATTGTACAGGTTGCATCCTATCTCGACGCGAAAATGCGCGAAGTCGCACAGCGTAACGGCAGTAAGTCCGCGTCGAAGGTTGCCATATTGGCAGCCATGAACATTACCGACGAGTTGTTTCGGGCGCGTCGCGCCTCTTCTGCAGAAGTGAAGACTATTGAGGAAAAGACGCAGACTATTCTTGAGTGGCTGGAGGCGAAATTGCCCTCCGAGCCGTCGCGTTGATTTCTCGTCCAACTCCCACCCTACGTCAGCTTCTCCCAAAATCGTTCTTTTAATATATAACGTGTCCGGGATCATCCTTTGGTTACCGGGCGGGAGAGTAACATGTCGGAATACTACCTTCTCATCATTGGGATAGTTGGCGCTGCCATAGTGGCAACCGGCGTCACCTATCTGTTGGCGAGTAAGGCATCCTTCGGCAGAATCAAGCGCGCCGAAAACGAGGCGAAGAAGATTGTCGAGGACGCTCTCAGAGACGCAGAGATCAAGAAGAAAGAGGCATTGCTCGAAGCCAAAGACGAATGGTACAAGGCCAAAGTCTCTTTTGAACGAGAACTCCAAAACAAAAAGACAGAATTTCAAAAGCAAGAGAAGAAGCTTTCGGAACGGGAACTCAATCTCGACAGGAAAGTGGACATTCTCGATAAGAAAGAAAAAGACTACATCAACAAAGAAAAGGTCCTTCTGCATCGCGAAACCGGAATCGGAAAGCGCGAGAAGGAGCTTGAGCAACTGGTCGCAGACCAGAATAAGCAGTTGGAGCGAATCGCGCAGATGTCTGCCGAGGAAGCCAAGAAAGTGTTGATGGACAATCTCATTGGTCAGGCCAAGATGGAATCTGCGGCATTGGTCAAAGAGATCAAGGAACGCGCGGAAATGCAGGCAGAGAAGGAGGCTAAGGAGTTCATTATCCAGGCCATTTATCGCTGCGCCGCCGAGCATACGGTCGAATCAACAGTCTCGGTCGTGCCACTTCCAACCGACGAAATGAAGGGCCGAATCATCGGGCGCGAAGGCCGGAATATTCGTTCATTTGAGACGCTTACGGGAGTGGATGTAATAGTGGACGATACGCCGGAAGCCGTCATTCTCTCCGCCTACGACCCGGTACGCCGCGAGATCGCCCGCATGGCGCTTGAGAAGCTGGTCACGGACGGCCGCATCCATCCGACGCGCATCGAAGAAGTAGTCGAAAAGGCTCAAAAAGAGATGGCGATTATGGTGCGCGAAGCCGGCGAACAGGCTTGCTTCGAGCTTGGGCTTCACGGCCTCCATGATGACGTCATTAACCTCATGGGCAAACTCAATTACCGAACGAGTTACGGGCAAAACGTACTTGGACACGTTAAAGAAGTCGCGATGCTTTGTGCGTTGATGGCTTCCGAGCTTGGACTCGACCCCGAATTGGCGAAGCGTGCAGGATTCTTGCACGACATCGGCAAGGCGATCGATCGCGAAACCGAGGGGACACATACGCAAATCGGCATGGCGTTTCTGCGCAAATACAATGAACACGAGTATGTGATCAACGCGGTTGGTTCACATCACAATGATATTCCGCACATCTCGCCATACGACGTGCTTGTCCAGGCCGCGGATGCAATTTCTGGTGCGCGTCCGGGCGCGCGCCGCGAACCGCTGGAAGGCTACATCAAACGTCTTGAGAAGTTGGAAGAACTTGCTGACGGCTTCAAGGGTGTGGCGAAGGCGTATGCAATCCAGGCAGGACGCGAGGTGCGGGTTATTGTCGAGAACAACGAAATCGACGATATCGGCGCTTCAGTTCTTGCCAGCGATATCGCGCGCAAGATCGAATCGGAGATGGAGTATCCGGGCCAAATCAAGGTCACGGTTATCCGCGAATCGCGTTCCATCGAGTACGCGAAATAGGCGGGTCGATTGCGGATACTGTTCATTAGCGATGTTATGGGCAAACCTGGGAGATGGATCATCTCCCAGATGCTTCGTGACTTCAAGGCTGAAAAGCAAATCGATTACACCATCTGCAATGTCGAAAACGCTGCCGGGGGATTCGGTGTCACGCGGGAAATGTCGAGGAAGATGTTTTCTTACGGTATCGACATGCAGACTTCCGGAAATCACATTTGGGACCGCGAAGAAATTCGCGAATACCTCAATAATGGGCCGAAACTTCTGCGGCCGGCGAATTTTCCTTCTGGAGCACCTGGCAGCGGACTCTACATAGACAAGCTGCAAGATGGCCGCACGATTGCGACGATCAATCTGCAGGGGCGTGTCTACATGAAGGATATCGATTGCCCATTCAAGACGGCCGACGGTGAACTTGCCGTTCTCAACAAACAGACGAATATCATTTTTGTCGATTTCCATGCGGAAACGACTTCCGAAAAGCAGGCATTGGCCTACTATCTTGATGGTCGAGTGTCGGTGGTCGTCGGAACGCATACGCATATCCAAACAGCAGATGAGAAGATCCTGCCGAACGGCACAGCCTACATCACCGATGGCGGGATGACCGGACCGCATGATTCGATCATCGGGATGAAGCACGATGCGGCGATTAAGCGATTCCTGACGGGAATGCCGTACAAGTTCTCGGTGGCAATCGATGATGTCAAGATGCAGGGTGTGATTGTCGAGGTTGATGACCAAACAGGCAAAGCGATCAGCATTGAGCGATATTCACTGAACGCTCCGGACGGAACCAACGCCTCGCTTTCTGATGACAAGGAACCATGAGCGCGCAAATAATCGACGGCAACGAGATCGCCAAGCAGATCAAGGAAGAACTCAAGCTACAAGTAGAGACTCTGGCAAAAAAAGGCATCGTGCCCGGATTAGCTGCTGTTTTGGTGGGGAATGACCCGGCGTCAGAGATTTACGTAACCTCAAAGGCCAAGAACTGCAAGAAGGTTGGGATATACTCCGAAGTCATTAAGCGACCAGCCGATACCTCCCAGCAAGAGCTTTACGATCTTCTCGACTCGCTCAATCAAAATCCGAAAATCTCTGGATTACTACTCCAATCGCCAATTCCAAAGCACCTTGATGAGTTCGCTGCGTGCTTGCGCATCGATCCGATTAAGGACGTGGATGGGTTTCATCCGGACAATGTCGGTCGCCTGCTGATAGGCGAACCCCGCTATCAATCGTGTACACCATTTGGCGTTATCGAATTGATCAAACGATACAAGATCGAATTGAAGGGCAAAGAGGTAGTTATCGTAGGCCGTTCGAACATCGTCGGAAAACCACTGGCGGCAATGATGATGCAGAAATGGCCGACGACCAACGCAACAGTGACGATATGTCATTCAGCAACGCGCGACATTTTCGCACACACCAAACGTGCCGACGTTGTCATCACTGCACTCGGTAAGCCGGAATTCCTACGGGGCGAGAACATCAAGGACGGCGCTGTTGTGATTGATGTCGGGATCAATCGGGTTGAGGACACCGCGGTCGAGAAGGGCTATCGAGTTGTAGGCGACTGTCATTTTGAATCGTGTGCTGCCAAAGCATCATGGATTACTCCTGTGCCGGGAGGAGTTGGTCCGATGACGATTGCTATGCTCTTGACCAACACAGTGATGGCTGCAAGAGTACAGAACAAGATCCAATAGGGCGAAGTCCCGGAACGAACTGCCCCGCAAACCACTTCTTGCACCGATTAAGCAGAGAATCAAGAGAAATCAATTGCAGCGCCGTAGACTCTCGCAGTTGGAGTGATTCAAGCGCATCTCAATTTGACTACAGTCTTGCACATCGGGATTTTGAGGCTATCTTCACTTCTGATGAGAGTTCCGCAATTTGTCTTCCGAAATCCGTTTGCCATTGTCCTGGTCGCTGCGATTGTACTGCGCTTGCTCGCAGTGCTCTTTGCGCAAGGCTATATGGCGCACGACGATCATTTCGAAACGGTCGAGATTGCCTGGAGCTGGCATCATGAGGGGATGTTTCTTGACGATGGCACGCTGCGGTGGGAAGGTAAGCCGGGCTTTGGAGTGTTGCGTAGTGCTGTCTACAATATGTTCAATCTCGGACTAATGAAGGCTACGGCCCGTTTTGGCGTCGAACAACTTAACACTCAAATGTATTTCAATCGGCTCGTGCATGCGCTGCTCTCGCTACTGCCAGTGGTCTTCGGATATCGCTATCTCAAGGAAGAGACCGATGAGCCCACGGCGTTGATGGGTGGGTTATTGTTGGCTGGGCATTTTCTCATGCCGTACTTAGGTGTGCGCAACTTAACGGAGATGGTTGCGGGGAATCTGCTTCTGCCGGGATTGTACTTTGCGCATCGATCTCTCCGGACAATCTCTACTTCAAGTCGAGATGCCTTGGTAGCCGGAGCGCTGTGCGGATTGGCGATTATGATTCGTTATCAGGCGGCGGCAGCGGTTATCGTCGTACCTGTGGCGATGTACCTGACGAATAGACGATGGAAAGTTCCGTTCGTATTCTGTGCGACACTTGGCGTGATGCTGATGGTACAGGCGTGTCTTGATATCTTTACTCACGGATACTTCTGGGGTAGCTTCCGAAATATGGTTGGCAATCTTGGCGAGCCGACGATACCGGGGCCCTGGTATCGTTACATTCTGCTGTTGTTGGGTATCATGATTCCGCCATTCTCGCTTGTTTTCATCGGTAGCATTTTCAGGATGCAGGTGCTTAAGAAGCATCTCGTATTGATCGGCGCTCTGGTCAGTTTTGTCATCATACACAGTATTATTGCCGAGAAGCAGGAGCGCTTCATGGCGACGATCTTACCCATGCTGATCGTGACGGGGATGGTCGGGATGCATGCCCTTACGAAGCGGAGCCTATGGTTTGCCAATGCGAAGAAGCTGCGAGTTGGACTATGGACGTGGTTCATCTGCCTCAATTTGATCGGTCTTGCGGTGTTCACTTTCAACTTCGGCAAGCGGGGAGCGATTGAACCGATGGTGTATCTATCTCGACAACCGGATGCCGGCAAAGTACTGATCGACGCAACCGAGCGACGGTTATTTATACCATACAGCTATTGGAATTACGATAGGTCCGGGGCCGTGCCAATATTCGATGCCGCCGAAATTGATTCGGCAATCGCACTGGGAAGGCTCGACTCGAAAGATCCGCCGCGGTATGCGGTGATATTTACCGACAGCCAATTAGATCAGCATTTGGAATTCTTGCGAAATAAGCTGGGAAAGTATGAAGTTGTTTTTCACGGCGAACCGTCAATAGTTGACGTTTTGGCCAACAAGCTCAACCCCAAATATAATCGTCGAAATGAATCGTGGGTGGCGAGGCTGATAGACTAGAATCAATCACTGCCGGACGGATGACACTTATAACACAGTCCCGTTTGGTTGGGGCTGTTGTAAGGGTCGGGAATCGGATACGATCCTGATTGAAGACCATCCAGGCTTAGCAGGGTCACATTGAAATCCCAACGGCCGGAACTCAGTGCAGATGATGCGTGCGCCCGGTGGCAGGTCAGACACATCACCCGACTCTGTGGACCGGGTCCAAGAGTCGAATTTACTCCTGCTGATGGATCTTCAAACGGAACCACCGCCAAATATGCGTAGGTCTGAACACCAGAAGTAGGGAAGTCAGTTCCATTATACCGATTGTATTGGTCGGTGATCTCGCCATCGAGGAATTCATTAGCAGGATGTTCGAAAGAGCCACTTCCAGCTTCGTCATGGTAATTCCCGTGGCAGTTTGCGCACCAATCTGACATACCGGAGACATATGCCGTATGACTGGAATTTGATTCCGCACTTCCGCTGGTTACGTTGAGGCCGACGGCTACTGGCGCAGCATAGAAGAATGCGCCGATATTACCTTGCACTGGACCTGAACCGTGGAGCATTCGGAAATTCGAGTTACCGTGGGGGTCGTGACAGCTTGTACAAGCAAGATGGTTGGATGGATAAGTGCCCCCCGGAGCATGCAGAAAGCGGCTGTCTCGGCTGATTCCATACACGGCGGAAATTATATTGTGACCGGCCGCAGAACCGGGAATGGGATTAATGACACCGTCCGGAGCATCGTTCAAATTATTTTCCAGCAGGTGAACAAAGTTTCCTGCGCCCAGCTCGTTTGGTGGAGATAGCGGATCGCTACCCAAGACCGACCCAAATTGAGTAGCATGGCAGGATAGGCAGACGTCGCTGGGATCGGCGGATTTGAGGAGCCAGTTATTTCCAGCCCGGTTCGTGGTTAAAACGTTCGTTCCGTCCTCTGAATTGTGCATAGTATGACAACCGCTGCAGGATGCGACGCCCGCGCTGTGAAAAGCCCCTGCAGATCGTGAAAGCAGAAGAATCGTCAAAATGACTGTGAGCGCAGAACTTAGGTAAGTAGTGATGGACACAAATCTAATCAGATTGACTTTGCTCCTTTGGTCATATTGCGAGTGAAAGTTAACAAGTCGGATTGTTTTGTCAAGAATTACCTCGGAATAGTCGCAGTTGTTAAGCTTTTAGATTGGTTGGTTGACCGGTGTTGGCGACAATTAAGGGCGAATCAGAATCCTAAAATACCCCCACCAGGGATCGAACCTGGATCTCCGGCTCCGGAGGCCGACGCGTTATCCATTACACCATGGGGGCAACGATTGGTAAATGTAAGCGATTAGTGATGAACATTCAAGACAAAACAGGGCAATAAAAAAGAGGGGTTAGCTCCATTAGATAACAATGGGTTTGGGCGCTACCGGGGGACTGGGGAATAACATTTTCCACCGGCAAATCTGCTGGGCCACGACAAGACTATCAAAACAAGAAGATCAGGTGCAAGTTCGAAACGGCCTTTTTAGCGCTGAAGATGCGCAACCAGTGGAATGGTTATGCGATCGGTCTCGTTGCCGGCAAATTCGAAAGTGGCAGACGTCATGACGTCTACCTCGTCGGTTACAGACGTAAGTTGCTCGATGATGAAGGTTGCTATGGCGCCCGGACGCACTTTGGCAGTCCTCTTGTCGATCTTGAAATTGCCAGCCGGAAGGTCGATTAGAGATATGTCGATATCAGAGTCGTAATTATTGACGATCTCGACGCTTTTTACCAATTTGCCGTCTTTCGACCCAAACTTAGAAAATCGCAGGACATTTGGTTCGGCACGAACCTTGTCATGCTCGCGGTTGACGACGGCAAAGAACTTCACGACCGTCGAAGGTTTATTGGGATCATTGGAGAAGATGTCAATGTCCTTCACCATTTTGCCAACCATGTTCTTGGAGTCAAAAACGACTTTGAGTTGCGCCGAGTCACCGGGCGCTATCGCGTCTTTAGAAAGTGGGGCAGTAGTGCAGCCGCATCCGGGCTTGACGGAAACGATTCGTAAAGTATCGGAGCCAGTATTGCGAATCCAGTACAAGTGCTGAACAATAGCGTTTGTAGGCATGTAGCCGAAGTAGAAATAGTCACTGGACACTTCGATCCGAGGCTGTTGACCTTTTGATACTTGGGCTGAAACCGCTGCAGTTGCCGGCAGGGCCAGCGCCATTGTTAGCAGCAAGAGGCGGGAGATGTTATTCGCATTGCGCATTGATATTTGACTCCACATCGATGTTAAACTGATTCCGTTTCATCCATTCGTCGCAGAAGACTTTAGTCATGTAGCGGATGCCACCATCGCACACAAAAAAGACAACAACTGCGCTCTCGTCCAGGTCTGCAGCTTGCTTTTTAATAGCCGCAAAGATAGCGCCGGTTGAACCACCGACTGACAGTCCGAGCACGCGGCTCAAGTGTCTGGTTTCGCAGAAGGCTGCGGCGTCATCGATCTGTATTACCTCATTAACCCACTGCGGGTGAAATGCCGACACCGGTCGATCGGTTCCAATTCCTTCAACTTTGTGAGCCAACGCTGTCGCTAATGGGCGATTTTCATGAATATTCTTGAACATCGACCCAAGCGGCTCCACACCATATACCTTAATGGAAGAATTTTGTTCCTTGAGGAAGCGACCAGTGCCGGAGATCGTACCGCCAGTACCGATGCCTGCGAAAAGATGGGTTACCTGGCCGTTTGTTTGACGCCAGATTTCTGGCCCGGTGGTTTGGTAGTGGGCCTCCGGGTTAAGCTGATTGTCAAACTGATTGAGCCAATAGTACCCGTGTTCCTTGGCTAATCGTTGCGCAACTGCATAGTGGCAACGGGGGTCATCGGAACTGACATCACTCGGCGTTAGGATTACCTGTGCCCCATACGATTTTATCAGATTGACCTTTTCGTCTGATGTCGAGGTCGGGACTACAAAGATCGCCTTATATCCCTTTGCGGCTGCGACCATCGCGACGGCGACTCCTGTATTTCCTGAAGTAGCATCGACAATTGTATCGCCTTTTTTGAGGTTGCCGCATTGTTCTTCGGCGTCTATGACGTAGTATGCCATGCGGTCTTTGACGGAACCAGCTGGATTAGCGGTTTCGAGCTTGGCCAGGACAGTGGCACGACAGCCGGTGACACTCGACGGTATCTTTATCAGTGGCGTGTTGCCAACTAAATCTAAAATCGATTCTGCGTGTTTAATCATCAGGTAGAGTCACTATTCAATTGGTATCGCGTAATATATGAAAACGGAGAACCTCTGTACTACCAAAGCGAGATTCTCCGTAATAATTTGCCCGTTTATTGTCTGAACTTATTCACCGGCTTGCTCTAGATGAGCCTCAATTTGCGTGATCAGCGACTTGGCATTTGTGACCAAGGTTTTCATAGCCGCTTTGCCTTCTGCCAGCCGCACAAACTCTTTGTATGACGTAAGCGCTGCTTCAAAGTTCTGATTCCCCTGATAGGCACCGGCCAGGGCATAATGTGCCTTGATCATATTCTTGTCAGCGGCAAGTGCTGCTTTAAATGCTCCAATGGCAGGACCAAACTTCTCTTGGGCGATGTAGAGATTTCCCAGATTGATGTGAGCGTCGACGAATTTCGGATCGATTTTGACAGCTTGTTGGTACTCTGCTTCCGATGTTGTCAGGTCACCCTTCTCCTTGTAAGCTTTTGCGAGGAAGAAGTGACTCTTGGCATCGACAGAATTTGCCGAGTTGTACATCTTGTAGTACTCGATCGCCTTATCCCATTTCTCCTGTTGATAGTAGAGCTGTCCAAGGGCTTTCTGCGTCTCCCCGTCGCTGTTTTTGAGTTGGAGTGCCTTCGTCAGAGAAGCTTCAGCCAATTGGTACTTCTTGGCTTCGAGTTGCACCAATCCAAGGTTTTTGTGACCGACGACGTCACTTCCGTCCAGAGAAACAACCTTCTTAAAAGCTTCCTCTGATTGCGGGAGTTTCTTGAGATGAAGCTGGGCAGTACCCAACTCGACCCACGCCTGTTTGTAAGTAGGTTCCAGCTTGACAGCCTCAAGAAGGTCCTTCTCCGCCTCGGCGTACTTTCCGGCCTGGTTTGCAGTAAGACCGGCGTTGAACTTTGCTTTGGCATCGTTGCTCTGGGCTATGCCCAGGGACGTTAGCGACAACGTCAGCAGTATGGCGATGATTGCCTTTGCTTTCATCAATTCTCATCTCCTCGATAAATTAGACTCTAATTCCAACTTAAACCTTATCGTGGTGGCAAGCCGTCCACGTTACTACATCTAATACATCTAATACATCTAAAAATGTTCGTTGTTCCCCTAATACGAGAACTTGAACTTCTTACTGCCCGCCTTGTACGCAATATCATTGCGATAATGACGGCCCTCAAATCGAATTCGTTCAACGGTTTCGTAAGCTTTGGCGACGGCATTATCGATGTGCTCATCCACCGCTGTAACTCCGAGAACACGTCCGCCGTTGGTAAGAAATCGGCGATTTTCAAATCTCGTTCCGGCGTGAAAAACCAAGGCGTCCTGATCCTTGATTTCACGCAGACCGGTAATCTCCCGTCCCTTTTCGTAGTCGCCCGGGTATCCGCCCGAGGTCATGACGACGCAAACGGCATATGCATCTTCCCACTCAAGCGTTTCGCTATCAAGTGTACCGTCCACCGCCGAACTGACGAGCTGGGCAAAGTCGTTTTTCATCAGCGGCAAGATCACCTGCGTTTCCGGGTCGCCGAGCCGGCAATTAAATTCTATGACCTTTGGGCCACGCTCGGTCATCATCAAACCGGCGTACAGGACGCCCTTGTATGGACGGCCTTCCTCGGCCATTCCATGCACAGCGGGCTCGAGGACAAGGTCGTGAATGTCTTTGAGAATTTTCTCGGAGACAAAAGGCACTGGCGCATAAGCTCCCATCCCGCCGGTATTGGGACCGGTGTCGCCGTTGCCTACACGTTTGTGGTCTTGCGAGGCAATTGTTGTGAGAATGTTCTTTCCGTCAGTGAATGCAAACACCGAGGCTTCTTCACCGGTCATAAAGTGTTCGACTACAACACGCGCGCCGGCTTCGCCAAACTGGCGCTTCTGCATCATCTCGCGAATGGTGTGTTCGGCTTCTTCGGACGTTCGCGCAATAGTGACGCCCTTACCGGCGGCCAAGCCGTCGGCTTTGATCACGATCGGCATTCCGGCGCTGCGCACAAATGTTATGGCTTCCTTCATATCGTCGAACACCATGAAACTTGCAGTCGGAATATGATGCTTACGCATGAATTGCTTTGCGTACGCTTTGGAATATTCGATCTCAGCGGCGGCTTTGGTGGGGCCGAAGATTCGCAGCTTCTCGTTTTCAAAGCGATCGACGATGCCGAGGGAGAGGGGAAGTTCGGGTCCAACGATCGTTAGATCGATTTGTTTTTCTTTTGCGAATCGCACCAGATTGTCGATGTCTTCTGCACTGATGTTGACTATTTCAGCGACTCGAAAAATCCCGGCATTGCCGGGAGCGCAGTACAGCTTCTCAACCAAGGGGCTCTTCGAGAGCTTCCAGCACATTGCATGTTCGCGGCCGCCGGAGCCGACAACTAATATTCGCACCTAGTTAACACCTTTCGTATCCATTGAAGCCTCAAATATTAAGCGTCTACCGGTACTAATGCAATGAATTTTTCTGCCGATATTCCTGGCAAAGGCGTGAACTTTCCCAATTAGTTTTTGTTGACATTATAGGATACATTGATATCATGCCTCCTGAATGCTTTTGCGGGTCCAGCTACTGGATCAAATGATTTTCAATTTCTTTACACAATAATCCTTAGAGTCAGGGAATTTACTAGTTACATCGGTATAGTTTTTATGAGTCCCACAAACATTGTTATTTGCTGGTCCTGCAAGACCGAGAATCGGCTTGAAGGCAGAGCAAACCGTAACGATCACTGTCAGAAGTGTGATCAGCCCCTAAAGTGTTGCTACAACTGTCGATTCTACGACCGCGATGCACACCACCAGTGCCTTGAGAATCAAGCCGAATGGGTGCGGTACAAGGAGAAGGCCAACTTCTGCGAGTACTTTACGCCACGGGGACAGGAAGTACCCGTCAGCAAGAAGGATCCGGAAGTCAAGGAATCAGAGGCGTTTTCTCTGTCGCGTCAAGCCAAAGCTCGAACCTTTACCAGCAAGAAGGATAAGGACAGAGCGGCTTGGGACAGCTTATTCAAGGATTGAAGAGGGTGCCGCTTAGGCAATTCACATGAAAAGAGTAATATTCTTCTTCGAAGATGAGCAGGTAGATGACTTCTATCCGCTTAGCTTGTCGCACACTCCGGCCGAACTGTTGTGCGGAATACTGTCGCTGGGAGATAAGTGGACGGCACGAATCGAACATGACGAATTCCGATTGCTGACGCGGAAGTATCTTGCTTCGGCTCTCGGCGAGTCACTGCATCGCCAAGTTAATGACACTAATGCTTCAGGATTTGACGAAGCGATTTTCATTAACCCGAGATACTTTCCTGAAGAGAAGTTAATTGATGATATTTTAGAGCGCAGCAGCAACTGCGCCGTAATGGTCTCCGGGACCTTGGCTTTGCTGCGACTTGGAATTCAGGACGATACCTACCGGGTATTGGAGCGAGCGTTACTGGAATGCCGACGCGACAGTTACTATGGCGCGATCTTGGCAGCCGCAGCTGCCGTTGAGATAATAGAGACAAGCCTGAAAGGTGTTCGTTACCTTTGGGATATTGTGCACCACAATGGCGAAGAAATCGTTCGTGACTTTGAGCTGCTCATTCCAGAACTCAATCTTAGCGATATATTTAGCGACTCGGAAGTTGACGATGATTGTCTGATCTACAATGTCGATGATGTCTACATGGGGAAGGGGTGCCGGATCGACGGGCAGGTCGTCATTGATGCCCGCGGCGGCCCAGTCTATTTTGGCGAAAAGGTAATTGTCGCACCTCACACGCGAATTGAGGGTCCCTGCTACGTTGGCGATAACTGCCAGTTGGTAGGTGGGAAGATCCGGGCCGGTTGCTCATTTGGTCCATATTGCCGGGTTGGTGGTGAGGTGGAGGAGTCGATATTTCTAGGTTATTCCAACAAATACCATGACGGTTTCATCGGCCACGCCTACGTCGGCGAATGGGTCAATTTCGGGGCGATGACCACCAACTCCGACCTGAAGAACAATTATGGCGAAATAAAGGTAGAGTTGCCGAGCGGACTAATCAGTACCGGACTGAACAAGGTTGGAAGTTTTGTCGGTGATCATGCCAAGACTGGTATTGGAACGCTGTTGACTACCGGGATGGTGATCGGTCACTCGGTGAATATTTTCGGCGGTGGGCTTGCCGGAGGGCGTTATATACCGTCGTTCCAATGGGGCGGTAAAGATGGATTTGTCGAGTACGATGTCAACAAAGCGATCGCTACTGCCAAGATTGTTATGAGTCGACGCGGCCGGGAGATGACTAACGCGGATGCCGAATTAATCCGATATATCTCACAGGCGACAGCGGTGCACCGTACGGGGTGGAAAGCGCGCGAATAGCGAAGCTCCCCCGAGTTTTCTTCCCACACAGAGGTGATCCAGAAAACAAAGGCGTTGACCGACTGCGCGTGACGCCGTATGTTGGAATTTGTCGATTGGCATTTGAGCAAGGAAGTACTTCATGCCTGAACTGCGAAAAGACCCCATCGTCGGTCGATGGGTGATCATCTCCACCGAACGGGGAAAACGTCCCAGCGACTTTGAGCCTGCCGTAAAAAGCAAGGAACCGAAAAGTTGTCCGTTCTGCCCCGGCAATGAAGCCATGACACCGCCGGAGATTTTCTCGCTGCGGAACAATAGCAGCGGGGCGAATAGTCCCGGTTGGGAAATGCGCGTGATTTCCAATAAATACCCGGCCCTGAAGATTGAGGGTGATCTCAACCGCGAAGGTGAGGGCATCTACGACCGTATGAACGGAATTGGGGCGCATGAGGTTGTAATTGAGACACCGGATCATCAATTGGACCTGGTCGACCTGCCGATTGAACAAGCCAAGCAGGTTTTTTTGGCCTACAAGTCCCGGATGATCGATTTGAAAAAGGACATTCGGTTCAAGTATCTACTGGCCTTCAAGAATCAAGGTGAGGCTGCCGGCGCGTCGCTGGAGCACGCCCATTCGCAATTGATTGCAACGCCGGTTGTGCCGATTCGAGTTCAATCCGAACTCGAAGGTAGCGAGCGTTATTTCACGTATAAGGAACGCTGCATTTTTTGTGATATTATTCGGCAGGAAGTCAGTTCCGGCAAGCGCGTGGTGTACGAAACCGACGGTTTCATTGCAATCGAACCATTTGCTCCGCGATTTCCCTTTGAGACATGGATTTTGCCGAAGTCGCACGAATCTGATTACAGCAAGTTGAGCGACAGCATGGCGCTGGATCTGGCCGGCATTGTCAAGATCACTTTGGCGAAATTGCGGGTTGCCCTGGCGGATCCGCCGTACAATTATGTCGTGCATACCGATGCGTTCAGTAATTCCGGAAAAGAATATTATCATTGGCACATGGAAGTGATTCCCAAGCTGACAAAGATTGCCGGCTTTGAGTGGGGCAGCGGATTTTACATCAATCCGGTGGCTCCCGAGGACGCCGCGCTCTATCTGCGAGAGATCACTGTGTCGTAAACTGCCCGACCACGGATTGGAGGGGTTCAGGACATGGGAAAGTTAAACATTGCTTACGTCGCCAGCGAGGTGATGCCATATTCGAAAACCGGGGGATTAGCCGATGTTGCCGGAGCATTACCGCAGCAACTTGCCGACCTTAGGCATCGGGTGGCGCTGTTTACGCCGCTGTATCGCAGTGTCAATGTTGATCGTTACGACATTTTTCGTGTGGGACGGTTTAGCGACTTAAGCGTCTGGATTGGCGGTCGTGAGTGGCATTTCAATCTCCTACAGCGGGATCTAGGCAAGAGAAGCAAACTTGAGACCTACTTCATCGAGTGCGATGAGTTGTTTGACCGCGAGTCTCTTTATGTTGATCCTGCCACGGGTAAAGACTACATCGACAATCATATTCGATTTGCGTTCTTTGCGCGGGCAGTGCTTTTGGCGATGGAGCGTCTTGAGTTCAAGCCGGACATTATCAACGCCAATGACTGGCAGTCGGCTCTCATTCCAGCATATCTCAAAACAGCAGAGCGCAATCATCCGTTCTTTCAGGATACCCGCACAGTCTTGACCATTCACAATGTTGCTTATCAGGGACTGTTTGAGGCCGAGACATTCGCAGACTTAGGAATCAGCCAATCGTACTACTATCCAACGTCGCCATTTGAGTTCTGGGGTGAGGTTAATTTTCTTAAGGCTGGGATCGTTTTCGCTGATGTGATTAACACTGTGAGCGAGACCTACGCCAAGGAAATTCAATCGGCCAACGAATTTGGCTACGGACTTGAAGGAGTACTCCGAGATAGGAGGGCTTCTCTATTTGGAATTGTCAACGGTGTTGATTATGAGACTTGGTCTCCAGAGGCTGATAAGCTGATAGTCAAGAAATATGATGTTGAGACTCTTTCGGACAAGGCCGCTAACAAGACGGAACTTCTTAAATTGACCGGGCTGCACACTGACCGCAAGGACAAGCCGCTGATTGGTGTAATCAGCCGGTTAGCTGACCAGAAGGGGTTTGATCTCATCGAGGAAGTTGCCGAGGAGTTGTTCGAGCTCGACTTCACATTAGTCTTACTCGGTACCGGGCAGGAGAAGTATCACACTCTGTTCGAAGAGCTGGCAAAGAAGTACCCAGAACGGATCAGCGTGAATTTCAAGTTTGATGAGCGACTGGCACACCTCATTGAAGCGGGTGCGGATATGTTCTTGATGCCTTCACGTTTTGAACCCTGTGGATTGAACCAGCTTTATAGCCTTCGTTACGGCACAGCTCCGGTAGCTCGCAAGACCGGCGGCTTGGCTGATACAATAGTCGATTACAACGAAGCGAAGGGAAAGGCAACCGGATTCCTGTTTGAGGAGTACACTGGCGAGGCGTTACTGGCAGTTGTCAAGCGCGCTCTGGCCTTGTTCGAGAAGAAAAAATCCTGGCAGGCTCTGGTAAAGAGAGGAATGAAGAAGGACTTCTCGTGGAAGAAATCGGCTAAGCGCTACGCTGAACTTTACGAGAAGACTCTTTTGCGGTAAATCCATTTTCGCGCCATCCTTTCTTGCCGCACTTACGCGTCGCATTAACAATCGTTGCTTTTCTGCGTCTACGTTTTATATTCGGATCAATTATGGTAAAGAAGCGCGAAAAGCAAACGACTACGTCCAGAAAAATTGAATCCACCCAAACCGGATCGTTCCCGCTGTTTGCACTAATGGCTGTTGCCATAGGTGTCTTCATATATACTTGCGTTTATTTTGAGCTGACACAGGATGATGCCTACATTTCGTTTCGCTACGCCGAGAATTTTCTCAATGGCCATGGACTGGTATTCAACGTTGGCGAACGAGTCGAAGGTTACACCAACTTTCTCTGGGTAATGATTTTGGCCTTAGCCAAGGGACTTCTGGGAATTGACTATTTGCCAGTTTCGCAAGTACTGGGGGTTGCGTCTGGTGCCGCTTTGTTTGTGCTGTTGTTGTTACTGGTGCAGCATCACTATGAAGGACGCACCGGGATGCTCTATGCCGGATTGTCGTTGACAATGCTTAGTAATCTGGCGATGGCGTATTGGGCGATTGCTAGTCTGGAGACGGCCGCCTTTACCTGCATGGTTACGGCGGCAGTGGTAACGGAGTATTTGCGACCGCGCGTGACGCCGGCGTTGTTAATTATCGCCAGTCTTCTGCGGCCCGAGGGAGTGGTCGTATTCGGGGTCATTTTTATCAATCGCATTTTGCGCGAGCGGAGATTTCCGTTGGAATGTTTCCTGCTTTATGTCGTGCCATTACTCCCATTTGCCGTGTTCAAGCTGACTTATTACGGATCGTTGTTTCCGAATCCATACTACGCCAAGAGCGGAGTCGGGCTTGAATACACATACAGCGGATTGGAGTATCTGTGGTATTTCACCAAGACGGTCGGGCTTTTCGGCATCGTGTTCTTATTGCCAATTCTCGCAATCAAAAAGTTGTGGGAGAGGTTCTCACTGCTTTATCTCTATGCTGCAATTTACATCGCCTATATCGTCTGGGTGGGAGGCGATGTCCTTAAGGTTTATCGATTCTTTGTGCCGATCGTTCCAGTGCTCTATTTTTTGTTTGTTGCATCGATACTTGCTCTTGCCGAGACTCTATTTAAGCAGGTGAAAGCTGCGGTTTTAGCGGTCGGGGCAGCGTGTGTGCTCTTCTCATTCGGCTCGATGACACTCTCCCGCGATCATATCGAGACGTTCTGGTACTTTGAACAGAATATTGTTCGCAAGATGCACTTTATGGGAACGATGCTCAAGAAACATATGGGCAAAGACTTCTCGCTGGCGACGAGCACGATTGGAATGATCAGTTACCAGCTGATGGGGCACCGTGTCATTGACTTGTTGGGGCTGACCGACGCTTACATCGCCCGCAATCCGGAGAAGATCGAAGGTATCGCATCGACGTGGAAAGAACGCCGATTCAACAACACGTACCTCTTAAATCAGAATCCTGATTTCATACTATTCTCCACGGGTTACAAGCCGTCGGCGCCGGCGGAGAGGGCACTGATGCTGCATTCGGAGTTCCGCAATAAATACACACCGACAGGTTTCCTTCGCGAAAGGCAATACAAAGTAATTTGGTGGCGCACCGGTGAAATCGACATGAGCAAGGATGTTGTCCATCCCGATATCAACTTTGTGCAGAAGCTTAGCGATTCATTCTATCACAACAATAATTCCGCCCCCGCCGTCGCCTTGAAGTCACTGCGCGAAACACAGACATTACTCGGAGAGGACTTTGCAGTTCTCGATTTTTCGATAGGGGATTGCTTCAGTAAACTTAAACAGATGGATAGTGCGGCATACTATTTTGACAAGGCGGCCGCTGCCGACACAAATGCATTTGAAGCGCGGATACGACAGATCCGGGCCGCCTCCGAACGCGGAGACACAGAGACTGTACAGCGTATCGCCGAGCAGCTCTCCACAAGAGCGCCCTGGCTGTTCGATGAGAGTTATCGCTCGCCGTTCCCTCCGCTTCGGCGCGGTTTACCGGAAGCTGATTGAGCCAATCGCGACGAAGATGGCACAGTTTTCGAAAAATCTGTTGACACAGAAGCATTTGCCGATATATTTGACGACGCAGATGTTTGCTATGCGGGAGTAGCTCAGTTGGTAGAGCTCCACCTTGCCAAGGTGGTTGTCGCGGGTTCGAGTCCCGTCTCCCGCTTTTTTCTTATCCAGCCATGGCGAATAATTCCGATGACTATGAATGCGGGCTGGCGTCTGCAGAAATTCAGAGTATTCTGGCGGCTTAGCCAAGTGGTAAGGCAGAGGTCTGCAAAACCTCCATTCTCCGGTTCGAATCCGGAAGCCGCCTCCAAATTTAACCCGTGAACTGCAGTTGGTTTGCGGGTTTATTGTTTGGTGAGTCCGGCCAAAAATTCCGTTGACATTTCCCAGAATTCACATAAACTGTGCGTCTCTTAGTCGGGGTGTAGCTCAGCCTGGTAGAGCACTTGGTTCGGGACTAAGGGGCCGAAGGTTCAAATCCTTTCACCCCGACCATATTTTTCGCGGCTTGCTGTCCAGCCGTTAACTTGTAACTGTCAGAGCACGAATTTGTATCCTATCCTCAAATTGAAACCCGGAAAAGAAAACAACGTCATCTTCCGTCATCCTTGGGTATTCTCTGGTGCGGTTGCTTCGTCTTTAGACGAACTCGACAATGGTGAGTTCGTTCACGTGGCCGATTCGGCCGGACAAATCATCGGTACGGGCACTTATTCAAGTCATTCGCAGATCGCTATCAGGGTCTTTGATTTTGCCAAAGTCGAAATAGACCCTAATTGGATTCGCGAAAGAATCTTGGCGGCACAGAATCAGCGCCTGTTGTTGGGCTATGGCCCAGAAACCGACACGACCGGGTATCGATTGATCTTTGGAGAAGCCGATGGAATCCCCGGATTGATTATTGACCGATATAATGATGTTTTCGTGATTCAGTCTTCGACTGCAGGAATTGATCGACTCAAGGAACTCATTGTTGCCGTCCTGATCGAGGAATTTGCCCCCAAAGCAGTCGTTGAACGCAGCGACATACCGGTTCGCAGTGAAGAGGGGATCGCTGAAATCGACGGGCTGCTCTTCGGAGCCGATGTCGAGGAAGTCGAGTTTTTCGAGAATGGAATTAGATTTGTGGCGGATGTGTTGGCTGGTCAGAAGACCGGGTTCTTTCTCGACCAGAAGGATCTTCGCAAGGCAATTCGCTTACTTTCCCAGAATTGCCGGGTGTTGAACCTATTCTCTCATTCCGGAAGTTTTTCAATTGCAGCATTGCTTGGCGGTGCCGAGACCGTGCTCAATATTGACAGTTCTGGGCAAGCCCTCGATCTTTGTTCGCACATTGCCGAACTGAACAATTTGCCGATTGATCGGATCTCGTGGGAGACCGCAGATGTATTTCAGTGGCTTGGGGACATTCCGCAAGAGCCGTTTGATATGGTGATGCTTGACCCGCCGGCGTTGGTTAAGTCGCAAAACGATCTGGAGTCGGGAAGAAAGGCGTATCATTTTCTGAATCGTGCTGCTTTACGAATGATCAAGCCAAACGGCATATTGGTGACATCCAGTTGTTCGACATATTTCCGCGAGGAAGACTTCTTGTTCATGTTGCGCCGAGCGTCGGTGCAGACAGGTCGGCATCTGGAAATCCTTCACTATATCACGCAATCGCCGGATCATCCGTGGTCTGTGTATTTTCCTGAATCCCGCTATCTCAAGTCGTTTGTTTGCCGCGTTCGCGGCTAATCGATTCTTGCATCCGCATTAAACATTCATTATTGTTCCGGCTGATGTCACAGCGAATTTCGCCCTATGTAGCCGTTATTGGTGGTTACGAGTGTTCGGGGGAGCAAGCACAGCTTGCGGAAGAAGTGGGGGAATTGCTGGCGCGAAATGGTGCAATCGTGGTCACCGGCGGGCGCCGCGGTATCAGCGAAGCTGCCTGCAAGGGCGCCAAGCGCGCCGGTGGCATGACGATCGGGATTCTGCCATCGTCGGATTATCATGAAGCCAATCCCTTCGTCGATCACGCAATTTGCACGGGAATCGGCGAGGCGCGCAATACGGTCATCGTGATGACAGCTGATGGCGTGATTGCATTTCCGGGAAAGTTTGGAACTCTTTCCGAAATGGCGTTTGCTCTTCTGGAGCAGAAACCGGTAGTCTCGTTGGGATCGTGGGATGTGTCACCCATCGTAGTGAAAGTCGATAGTCCGCAGGAAGCGGTAACGAAAATTCTTCAGGAGATACGTCGATGACGGAAATGGCATGCGCCAGAGCGCTGATCACGGGGCGAGTCCAAGGCGTCGGATTCCGCTTCTTTGTTACCACCAAAGCTGAAGGCTACCCCATTTTCGGGTTTGTGCGCAATCTCGAAACCGGCGCGCTGGAAATTGAAGTGGAAGGTGAAAAGCAGATTGTTATGGACTTCCTGAATGAAATTCGCAAAGGTCCGCGCCATTCCGAAGTCTTCGAATTTCAGCTGGAGTGGAAACCTTTTAAGATGACATATGACCGATTCTTTGTAAAGTATTAGGTATGGATCTAAAAACCAAAATTCGCAGTATTCCCGACTTCCCCAAGAAGGGAATTGTTTTCCGCGACATCACGACGCTGTTGCAAGACCCGCGTGCTTATGAGCATGCGATCGACCTCTTCTGCCTGCATTTCGCCAAACACAAGATTACTAAGGTTGGTGTGATTGAGTCCCGAGGATTCATTTTCGGCGGACCGATCGCAATGGCCCTGGGAGTCGGACTGGTGCCGATTAGAAAGAAGGGAAAGCTGCCCTGGGACACGGTGCGCCAAAGCTACAAACTTGAATATGGCACGGACAGCCTTGAAGTTCACAAGGATGCCGTCAACAAGCGCGATCGAGTCCTGATCATTGATGATTTGTTGGCGACAGGCGGTACAGCACGCGCCTCGACCAAGTTGATTGAAAAATTAGGCGCAAAGGTGACGGGGTTGGGGTTTCTGATCGAACTTTCCTTCCTGGGCGGCCGCAAGAAACTTGGCGATTACGATGTGCTCACGCTGATAGACTACGACTCCGAGAAATAATCTCGCCAACGAGATTCCCCTTTTGCCCTCGTAGCTCAGATGGACAGAGCAGGAGTTTCCTAAACTCTTGGCCGCGTGTTCGAATCACGCCGAGGGCATTAACTTGTCTGCGATCGGTAAGTGAAGAGGGTGTGCCGGGACTACTGTTCGGACTCGACCAAAGCAGTGTCTGAAGCCGGAGCCGGATTGATGATTGCTTCTTCGGGAATTTGCAGCGAGTCTTGTCGCGCAATATCCTTCTCCGAAATCTCCACATTTTTGTCAGTGAAATTCATACCAGAGAAATCGTTAGCGACAATAATCGCAATGCGGCGATTGCTGGGGTCGCCGGGATTGGAGGCGATCTTAGGCTCGGTATCCGCAAAGCCGCGAATTTCGGCGACCTGGTTTTGGCGGAGCCCATTGGCTTTCATCCAGCGCCGAGCCGAGTTACACCGGTCGACTGAAAGTTCCCAATTGGTGTAAGCAGCGCCATCCGCATATTGGAAGGCATCAGTGTGGCCTTCTATAATCACGCGATTGGGCAGCAGGCTGATTTCCTCTGCGACCATTGCCAGCAGCTGTTGAGTGAAGGGCTTGAGCTCAGCTGAACCGCGTTCGAAGAATGACTCGCCGGACGTTTCCAGCAGTTGAATGCGCAGTCCTTCCGCTGTCATCTTGACTTCAATCTGATTCTTGAGGCGTTCAAAGCTGGGATTAGATCGCATTTTCTTCATGATTTCGGCGCCGGCCTCCTGAAGTTTTTTGCGAACTTCGCGCTCGCGCATTTTGCGGAACTGTTCTTCCGTCATCATCGCTTTGCTTTTCATCTCGATCATTGTCTGGCCCTTGTTGGGAAGAACAGAGACACTGCCGCCTTTCTTGAAACCGGTCGGATTCTGAAAGTAGCCGGCGACGTTCTCTTTGACGCTTTCCGACTGGGCGACGAGCCAGAGTACGAGGAAGAACGCCATCATGGAGGTTACAAAGTCTGCATAAGCGACTTTCCAGGAACCGCCATGATGACCGCCACCGTGGCCGGCCTTCTTCTTGACGATGATTATGGGATCTTGGAGATTATCTTCTGGCATGCCGGTTCAACCTATTTCTGCTTGGTTTGGCGACAGGCATTTTCCACTTCTTCGAACGAAGGACGGGTCGAAGCGTAGATAGCACGCCGGGCAAATTCCACCGCGATAGATGCGGCGAAGCCCTTTTGGAAACCGAGCATACCTTGCTTCAAGCAAGTATAGTACTTGCCGGACTCGTCGTTGAGAGTCTGAATGTTTTTAGCGATTGGTTGAAACATGCCGTAGCAAAGCAAAATACCAAGGAAGGTTCCCACGAGAGCCGCGGCAACTTTGTGTCCGATCTCTTCTGGTGGGCCACCAACGGCACCCATGGTGATAATGATACCAAGTACTGCAGCGACAATACCAAAGCCGGGGAGCGAATCGCCGGCGGTCTGAATCGATTCAGCAGGTTTGGCAACTTCTTCGTGGTGAGTATCCAGATCAAGGTCCATCAGCGTTTCCAGATCTTGAGCCGAGATCGCTCCCGTGATAATCACGCGCATGGTATCTGAAAAGAAATGGACGGCATGGTGATCCTTCAAGAATGCAGGGTACTTTTTCAGGATAGCCGATTCATGTGGCTTCTCGATATGACTTTCGAGGCCAACCAATCCATCTTTGCGGGCGACGTTGAATATCTCGTACATCATCACGAGCAGATCAAGGAAGTGCTTCTTTGTGGGACCGGCACCGAAGACTTTTACCATTTGCGGGACCATCTGCTTGATTGTTTTAAGCGGAGTCATCACCAGGAGGGAACCGATGGCCGCTCCACCAATGACGACGAATTCGGCGGGCTGAAATAGCACCATGACGGCGCCGCCTTCCATGACAAATCCGCCGATAACTCCGCCGAAAACGACAATCAATCCGATAATTGCAAACATAGTACGAGCTTATCCTTAAGCCTAGAAGTCCCACAAGATTTGCACACCTGTGCGCTCTTGTTACTTATTCGACACATTTTGCAGAAAGTCGAATTGCTTTCTGCAATATTTGACAATAAGGAGAGGCACTTAAGCCCGCTGTGGCGACAGTAGACAAATGATGTTTCGAACTGAAGCAGTTTGTCGACAGAACGAGACGCCGACTTCTACACGACAAAACACCATTATCATAAGCAACCGCAGGTTTGGTATGTGAGGATTTCAAATGTTCACCAAAAGTACAGCTTCAGGGAATTCGTTGCCGAGCCGATACTTTCAGGGAATCGGACCAATTGCACTCTGCTCCGTTGTGCTAATGAGAAACGGCAGAAAGCCGTGCAAGGACCGAGTACAGGAGATTATGGACTTAGCAACAGTTGCCGGCATGATTCTCGGAGTCGGCGCGATCATTGTGGCCTACCTGATGGAAGGTGGCTCGCTCGCTTCAATTTTCCAACTGCCTGCGGTGATGTTGGTCATATTCGGCACCTTCGGCGCCGGTATGATTACGACCTCAATCGGTACAGTGAGATTGATTCCAGATTACCTGCGCATCGCATTTCGCGGAGAATCTATCGATGTCCGCGAGACAATCGAGCGGATGGTCTCGTTGGCAGAGCGCGCGAGACGCGAAGGCATACTTGGGCTGGAATCTTACTTGCCAGAAGCGCACAATTCGTTTTTCCGAAAGTCGCTCCAGCTGCTGATCGACGGTACGGAAGTCGTAGTTCTCCGCGGGATTCTTGAGACTGAACTTGCATACATGGAAGAACGCCATCGTCGCGGAATCGAATTGTTCCGAAAGATGGGCGGCTTTGCTCCCACATTAGGGATTATTGGCACCGTCCTCGGCTTGATACACACGCTGGCGAATACCATGGACACGACACGCATGGCGTCCGGTATCGCGTCGGCATTCATTGCAACTCTGTGGGGAGTGTGCTCGGCGAATTTGTTTTTCCTGCCGGTCAGCGACAAGCTAAGGCACCGGCACCTCGAAGAAATGGCGAATCATGAGTTGGTCTTGGAGGGTGTCATTGCTATTCAATCGGGTGACAACCCACGCGTGCTGCGGACAAAGCTGTTGTCATTCCTAAATCCGCATGAGCGTTATGAGGATCAATATGCGTCGTCGCGGTGAGTTTGAGGGGGATAACTCTGATCGCTGGTTGATGACCTATGCTGACCTGATAACCCTGCTCCTGGCGTTTTTCGTAATCATGTACGCGATGTCGAAGGTGGATGCCAAGAAGTTTGAACAGATGTCGGAGAAACTTCAAGGCGAATTCAACTCCAGTTCGTTGGTCCCGCAGGCTGCGACGACAGACCTTGGCGCCGGAGTTCTAAAGATTGGCAGGCTTAAACTTGTTGCACAAAGACTAGCAAGTCCGTCGTTTGGCCAGCTAAAACACCGCGTGAATATCGGCCCGGCCACCAACATTCCGCTGTCAAGCGGCTTCGACGATGCCGGATCAGCTGACAGTTCTCTCCACGAGTTCTCGGTAGAAATGAACGAACGCGGGCTCATCATTCATGTTGTGGAGTCGGCACTATTTAAGTCGGGGCAGGCGGAGATGCAGCCACAGGCACGCATACTGCTGGATAAGATTGCCAACGAGATTGCTGATCTTCCAAATCAGATTCGCATCGAAGGGCACACTGATTCGCTGCCGATCAGCAGTTTCAAGTTTCCCTCTAATTGGGAACTTTCGGCGGCGCGGGCAACGGCGGTGGTGCGGTACTTTGTTGACAGTCATGGATTCACTCCGGCACGGATTTCCGCACTGGGTTTCGGCGAGTTTCGGCCATTGGCGCCAAACGATACTCCGGAAAATCGCGCCCGGAATCGCCGGGTTGACATCGTTATACTGACTGATGCTCTATCCCGGTATGAACCGCAGGTCAATCCTGCGAGTTTGCCGACCGAAGTTGCCAATGGGAATAATTTTCAGTCGGCAGTGGATGAACTTTCTCCTTATTGATTTGCCTTAATCATCAGCATCGCCAGCAAATCTCTTCTGTTCAACTACTTGGCGCATCCAATCCATTTTGGCACAGCATTTGAATATATGGTCATCGGAGAAAGGTCTTTGATGGACAATATTTTGCACAAATCGCTGTTCGGGAAGGGAATGATTCCCATCTACTCGCGTTTAGCGGATCTATCTGCGACGCGCCACAAGGTGGTAGCCTCGAACATTGCCAATGTCAATACCGAAGGTTACGAGAAACGGCAGTTCGATTTTGACAAGGAACTGCGTAAAGCCATCGATAAGCCGTCAGTTCCGGGCGTAACGACGCACCCCAGCCACATTCCATTGGGAAATTCTCCCGAAGGTGCGCCAAAGATCGAACGCGTAAAGAAGTCGGACAATGATACCGGCGTGAACTCGGTCGACATTGACGAAGAAATGTCGAACCTGGCGCAGAATCAGATCACATTTGAGTTCGGCGCTGACATGCTGGCGCGCAAGTTTAAGTCATTGAAATCAGCTATTCGCGGAAGTCAGTAGGAAGTTTATGAGTGACCTGTTTTCATCGCTAAAAATCTCGGGTTCCGGTCTTTCGGTATTTCGTCGCAAGATGAATGTCGCGGCCGAAAATCTGGCCAATGCTGAAACGACGAAAACTCCTGAAGGTGGTCCTTACAAGAAGAAGATATTGAACATCGGCGCCAAGAAAGTGAAAGATGTTTTCTCGCGTCAACTCAATGCTGCAGCCGTCGAGCTTACACAAACAGACACTAAGCATGTCGGCGGCAAGCCAGTCGCCCTGCTGAATACAAATAACATTCTGCATGCACAAGGGCGCGAGTATGTCGACCCGGCGCAGGAAGTCCGAATGATTTACGATCCTGCGCATCCCGATGCAAATGAAGAGGGCTTTGTGGCGATGCCCAATGTCGATCCGCTGATTGAAATGGTGGAAATGATGACAGCGGCGCGCGCCTACGAAGCAAATCTTTCGGCGATCAAAACTGTCAAAGAAATCACCAAGAAAGCTCTGGAGATTTAACAGGGTATGGATATGAAGGTCAACAGCGCCAATCTGCAGGTTTACAATCAAGGCGTGAATCAACGCCAGCCAGCAACAATTCCAACTGAAAGCAAACCATCAGAGCCGACACAGTTAGCGCACGCCCGGTTTGCTGATCTGTTGTCAGCACAAGAAAAGAAATTCATCGTTCAGAACTTCAAGTCCGAGTCGGCTCCGCGTAAACCGGAATCGCATCTCGGGAAGGCAATTGACATTCGCGCATGAACCCAATTACGATCAACACGCAGCCGCAGGAATTAGCGTTTCCAAAGGCTCAAGTCTTTACCAAGACCGATCCGAGCCTGGGGTCATTCAAGGATACTTTGTCGCAGTTCGTCAATTCCGTAAACGACCTGCAAGGTCGGGCGGTGGATACCGAGAAAGCATTTCTCCAGGGGGATATCTCGGACGTACACCAAGTTATGATTGCCGTAGAAGAGGCATCAGTGGCTTTTGAGTTGCTGATGGAAATTCGCAATAAATTGCTGGAAGCCTATCAGACGATCCAGCGAATGCCGATTTAACCGGCATAAACCTCGGAGCATGGATGCATGAAGAGGATCTTTGATCACTTTTATCAGTTAGTCGGCCGGATGACGCCGAGCCAGATACTACTGGCCGCGTTAGTGGTAGTCGGTGTAATCGCCGGCACGGTCATCATTTTTAACGTCGCAAAGAGTCAATACTTTGTGCCGCTCTACTCGAACTTGTCGAGTGAAGACGCGGGCAAGATCATTGAGAAACTCAATGAAATGCGCGTCAAGTATGAGATCGGCGACGGGGGTTCCGCGATTAGCGTCCCTTCCGACGATGTCTACGAAACCCGTATGAAGCTCGCCAGCAACGGTCTTCCCAGTCCACAGAATATTGGCTACGCGTTGTTCGATCAAACGAACCTCGGCATGACGGATTTTGTCCAGAAGCTGAATTATAAGCGGGCACTTGAGGGTGAACTAGCGCGAACCATCGGCAGTCTCTCCGAAGTGACGGCTGCGCGTGTTCATATGACAATTCCGGAGGACAAGTTATTCCGCGAAGACCAGAATGCGCCCAGCGCATCGGTAGTCCTTAAACTCAACGGATCGACAAGTCTTGCCAAGAGACAGCTACAGGGAATCGCATATATCGTCGCGTCTTCTGTTGAAGGCATGAAGCCGGAAAATGTGACGATCATCGATTATGACGGGAATCTACTTACGGGACCGCAATCCAACGATCCTTCTGCCATGATGTCAGCTACGCAATTTGAAATGCGCAAGAACGTCGAAAGCTATCTTGAACAGAAGGCGCAGTCAATGCTGTCAGGAGTCATTGGCGGCGGTCGCGCAGTGGTTCGGGTAAGTGCCGAACTAAATTTCGAACAGAATAGCACACAGATTGAAGAGTATAATCCGGACATGGTTGCTGTTCGCAGCGAACAACGTACTGCCAGCAAAGGAAACGAACAGGAGTCAATTCCCGGAGTTCCGCCGGTGACGACGTCCTCTAATAGTAATGACGCCAACGATATCATTACGAATTATGAAGTTTCAAAGACCATCAAGAGCATCATCGGTGAAGTTGGATCTATCAAGAGACTGACAGTTGCCGTCATGGTCGACGGAAACTATGAAGAGGTCAAGAGTCCTGAAGGCGAAGTTGAACAGAAGTTTCTAAACCGATCGCCAGAGGAACTGGAACGATTTGCCGGAATTATCAAGAATGCAGTCGGGTACAGTGAGGCGAGAAGTGATTTGTTCACGATTGTCGACTTGCCGTTCGATAACAGCATTCTCGAAGTTTCGCGCAAGCAGCTCGACTCCACCGGCCAATGGGAAAACTACATATATTATGGCAAGAAAGTCGGATTCGTTCTTCTCGGAATTCTTGGATTCTTGTATGTAAAGCGCCAACTGAAGAAGGTCTTTACCGCCATAGCCAAATATGTACCGGCGCCGCCGCCGGCACCGCCACCATCGGAGGAGACTATTCAGCAGAAGCCGCAGAAGCCAAAGCTGATCGACACCATGAAGGTGCAGACTAAAGGCAAACCGGATGAGATTGCCAAAGTAATCAGAACCATTATGGCAGAGCCGCAATAGTATGCCGATTACGTACGGGGAACTGACCAACACGCAGAAGGCCGCCATCGCGCTGATAGCTTTCGGAACCGAAGTCTCGGCCGAGGTCCTCAAATCACTATCTGACCAGGAACTCGAAAAAATCACGATTGAAATCGCCAACATGCGCGATGTTCCGGGTGAAGTCGAAGAACGTGTTATTCAGGATTGTTATGAGATATTCCTGGCACGTGAATACATTTCGACGGGTGGTATTGATTACGCGCGATCATTGCTCGAGCGCGCAGTCGGGTCAAATCGAGCCGTTGATATCATCAAACGGCTTGAGTCTTCGCTCGTCACTTCCGGATTCAATCTCCTCAAGGGCATTGATCCCAAACAACTGGTTAACTACATCCAGAACGAACATCCGCAGACGATTGCTTTGATTCTCACGCAGCTCACGCCGCAACAGGCCGCCGGAGTCGTGACCGAACTGGCGCCGGAACTGCAGGCTGAAGTCGCGATGCGCGTTGCCACAATGGAGAAAATTTCACCAGAAATTCTGAAAGAAATTGAACAAACGCTCGATATGCATTTCTCCGGTTCGGTATTCCGCGAAAGCAAACAGTCCGGCGGCGCCAAGGCGCTCGCCGACATTCTGAACCTCGTGGAAACTTCTGCGGAGAAGCACATTCTCCAAACGCTGGAAGCCGACAATCCGGATCTGGCTGCCGAAATCAAGAATATGATGTTCGTGTTCGAAGACGTGATCCTGCTCGACGACCGCTCAATCCAGCGGATGCTCAAGGAAATCGAGACGAAGGACATCGCAATCGCACTCAAGGCGGCGTCCGAAGATGTCAAGAGCAAGATCTTCACGAATGTCTCGGAGCGCGTGTCGATGATGATCAAGGAAGAGATCGAGTTCATGGGGCCGATGCGTCTCTCCGATGTTGAAGCGGCGCAACAACGAATCGTCGAGTCCATCCGCAAGTTGGAAGAAGAAGGACAAATTGTCATCTCGGGACGCGGAGGCAAGGAAGATGTCGTCGTCTAGGGTTCTTTCGTCTGTTGCTCTCACGTCAAGCAGGGTACCGATCGGCAGCACGGAATTTGTCGAGCGATATCATCGCGAATTGGAAGAGAACTCGACAATCGGGCAGCGCATCAAGCAGATTGAAGAGCGCCATCAAATCGAACTGCAACAAACTTATAGACGCGCGTTTTCCGAGGGCGAAAGTGCAGGTTTGCAGCGCGGGCTGGCGGCATCCAGGCAATTGGAAAATGAACTTCGGCAGGCTATTACAGCCCTCGTTAACTATCGACAGACCGTTTACAAACAGGCAGAAACACAATTGTTCGATCTCGCGTTTGCTTTGGCGAACAGGATCACTACGGCCCGCGGCGAAGCAGAAGGTAAGGTTGTGCTCGACACAATCAATGCATGCCTTCGCGAAGTACTCGACAAGACGAAATTAACAGTACGTGTCAATCCTGCCCAAGCCAATTTCGTGAAGTCGCAAATTGACGCCCTCGGCGGCGTCAATGACACGGTCAGTCACATTGTAGTCGAACCGGATGCTCGCATCAGTGCCGGCGGTTGCATCATCGAAACCGATTCCGGCAACACCGACGGCAGAATAGAGAATCAACTTCAAGTGTTGAAAAGCAAGTTACTTGAGAATCAACTCTCATGAGCAAGTTGATTGATTTTTCGGAGTATCGCGAGGCCATCACTCGAGCTTCCACGATAAAACTCGACGGTAAGGTCCGGAGAGTGATCGGCTTGGTAATCGAATCACTTGGACCGCAAGCGTCATTGGGCGAGTTATGCCGAATCTATCGCAAAGCCGACAGCGAGGCAGTGCTCGCCGAGGTGGTTGGTTTTCGCGACAATTTCGTACTGCTAATGCCGTATGGCGACATGGAAGGTATCAATCCCGGTTCAGTCGTCGAGGCTACCGGTTCGGTGTTGAAAATCAACGTCGGCGACCAACTGAAGGGGCGAATCCTCAACGGTCTTGGCCAGCCGATTGACGACGGACCCTCACTTGCTCAAGGCTTTGAACGCCCGATCACTTCACGCTCGCCACATCCGCTCAAGCGCCAGCGAATCTCTCAACAGATGATAACCGGAATAAGAGCGATTGATGTCTTTGCCAGTTGCGGCAGGGGACAGCGACTGGGAATCTTCGCCGGTTCGGGAGTCGGCAAGTCTGTTCTCCTGGGTATGATTGCGCGCCAATCGCAAGCATCAATAAACGTAATCGGCTTAATTGGAGAGCGCGGGCGAGAAGTACGCGAATTCATCGAACAGGATCTCGGACCAGAAGGCCTTAAACGTTCAGTGGTTGTGGCAGTAACTTCAGACGAGCCGGCTCTCATGAAAGTTAAAGGTGTGATGACGGCAACCGCGATTGCCGAGCACTTCCGCGATCTCGGACATGATGTCATACTGATGGTCGACTCAGTGACACGCGTCGCGATGGCGCAGCGCGAAATCGGTCTGGCAGTTGGTGAGCCTCCGGCGACCAAGGGATACACACCGTCAGTATTTGCGATGCTACCTAAACTGCTCGAACGCGCCGGTGCGGGCGAGAGCGGATCAATTACAGGATTGTACACGATACTGGTCGAAGGCGATGACTTCAACGAACCGATATCAGATCAAGTGCGCTCCATATTGGATGGCCACGTCACGCTATCGCGCAAGCTGGCGCACCGAAAACACTATCCGGCGGTCGACATATTGCAGTCGGTGTCGCGTGTGATGGTCAATATCGTGACGCCGCAACATCGCGACCTGTCAGGTGAAGCCCGCAAACTGCTGGCGGTCTACTCCGAAAACGAAGACTTGATCAACATTGGCGCATATGTCAAGGGTTCTTCAAGTGAGATCGACACGGCAATCAGCAAGGTTCCGAAAATAAATGAGTTTTTGCAGCAGGATATCGCTTCAGCAAGTCCAGACTTCGATGCGGACATTGAAAGACTACAGGGAATAGTAGGAAATGAGAAGATTCCAATTCCGGCTTCAGAAGCTGCTGCAGATCAGAACTTATAAGAAGATGGAGCGCCAAAAGGAACTTGCCAAAGCGGAGCGGGTTCGCAGGATGGAGGAGGCGCACTTAGAACTATTGCAGAGTCGCATGACGCAGGAAATTGCTGATTTGCAGACCCACAAGGTCGAGAAGATAGACTGCCGACGATTATCACAGTCAGCCTTCTATCAACAGCGTCTTATTGGAAACATGGCGACGCAGAAGCAGGTCATTGCCAACGCAGAGAAGCAGGAAGATCTCAAGCGAGAGAAGCTGATTGGCGCCGCTCGCGAAGAGAAAGTCTTTGAAAAGCTCAAGGAACGTCAGCAGGAAAGGTACAATCGCGAACTTGATAATCTACAACAGAAAGAAACCGACGAAATTGCGCGAAATACCTTTCTCCAAGGGGATCACAAGGGGAAATCGAAAAGCCCTCGCTAACGCGGGGGCTTTTTGAATCAACGGATTGTTCGAATTGCCACTCGGGTGCCAAATAAAAAGGCTCCCGTCAAGAACGGAAGCCTTTGGTGGAGAGATGCAGAGGTGATCTTACTTAAGCAACATCATCTTTCTGGTCATTGAAAACTCACCAGCGGTTATCTTGTAGAAATAAACGCCGCTTTCCATTGTTCTTCCACTTTCATCCGTGCCTTCCCAATCAATGCGCTTATTTCCAGCAGACAGAGTTGAGTTTACGAGCTCGGTGACTTTCTGTCCGAGGATATTGAACACGGTCAGCGAAACGTAGCTGGTCTTGGGAAGATTGAACTCAATCGTTGTGGCCGGATTAAACGGATTCGGATAGTTCTGTTCAAGACTGAAGATTGTCGGAAGCGTTCCGCTGATGTCGTCAACGTCGGTGGGAGAGTCCACCGTCAGGCTGATATCTAGGGTGTCTTCATCATCATCGATATCCGTGGCGAGTCCAGCAATCTGCTTAACGACTACCTTTGCGTTGTAACTGCCCGGCAGCAATCCTGTGACATCGATAAAGCATTCGATGGTCGATGGCGCGGTTCCGCTGCTGGGATTGACGGTGAGCCAGGGAGTTGTTTCCACGGCACCCCAATCAAACTGAATCCCGGAAGGACTGGCATTGCTGATGCCGACCTGTTGGCTCGGGGGATTGATACCGACGGGCGCGGTGAAGGTCAGTTGATCGGGAGTCAGAAGGATATCGACGTCATCGGCGATATCGACGACCATCACAATGGCCTGCGGTGAATTCGATGCTTCGGGCGAAGTAATCGAAATTGGTGCTGCATGACGGCCGATTGCGAGCGTCGAAATGTCGACATTGGCTGTGAATCCACCAGGCGCCGTGCCGGAATTCGAAGTAATGCTCAACCAATCGACGCTTTCCGACGCACTCCAGTTGAGGGGGCCATTTCCACCATTGCTGATGAGCACCGGCTTGCCGGCAGGATTCGGGCCATTCTGATAGCCGCTGAAGAACAGCGAATCATCGTTGAGAACGATGACTGCCACCGGCGATTGAACGGTAAAAGTTGCGGCGTTTTCACTAAACAAAGTTCCCGGATCAGTCGCGCGGAAAGTGATTGTCTCGTTTCCGAACCAGTCGACGGACGGTTTTGAAATCGTTGCTACTCGACCGGCGTCGATCGAGACGGTCAGCGCAGAATTTCCCGTGAAGCTCCAAGTAATCTGGTTGTCGGCATTATCGGGATCGCTGACATAATTATCGAGTGTGATCGTTGCGAAGTTTGCACCATATGCGACAGTCTGATTGGGAATATCAGCGACAACAGGCGGGTCATTTACAGCGGTAACAGTGAACGTGGCGTTATTGCTGGCAAAAAGTGCGCCTGGATCGGTCGCAGTGAATGTAAATGTCGCACTTCCGGCGAATTCACCGCCAGAATAAGAAATAGTGGCGATGCGACTCGCGTTGATGCTGACACCAAAACCATTAGGACTGGCTGAGACAGCCGACCAGATGATCTCATTGTCGGCGTCTTCGCCGTCGGAAACGAAATTGTCCAGGATGATTGTGGCAAAGGCTCCGCCTTCTTCAATAGTCTGATCTGGTATATCAGCCACAATCGGCGGAGTGTTGACGGGACCCGAGCAGCCACCCATGATATTCAACTCGGCGGTACCGCAGTCGACATAATCAACATCAATTGTACCGCCTTCCTGTGGTGCGAGAACAAACGAACCAGCGGGAGGAACAAACGACGAGTCAAAATTGACACATTGAGCCGGGGTCCCGATTGGGACTCGGACCCAAAGGGTCATTAATAGTGCTTCAGTCGCGTGAATTTCTAATGGCAGTTCGGGCGTGAAATTGATCCACCCAGTGAGTACTTTGTTTTCGGCTGGCTTGAACTGTCTAAGGAAGTTTCCCGATCCTCCGGTCGCAAGAGCAGGTCCGGCTTGGACCGAGGTGACTTCGACATCGTTGGAGGAGTAAGAAAATCCGAGCGAGAATCCGCCAACCGGGATGTCATTGGTGATGTAAACCGGGATTCCGACTGAATCGCCGTCAACGATCGGCTTGTCAATTGGACAGCCCAATCGGATGATGTTTGCGGCGAAAAGTTCGGGTGGAGAAATGATCGATATCAAACATATCGCCATTAGTGTCAACAACATCAACTTGAGCTGACGGTTCATAAACTTGCACCTCCGAAAGATTCCATAAACCATTTGAGGTGTGATTACGCAAAAAGTGTGCGCAACCGGCGATTCTTTGCAGAGTGACTGGTATTTTTTCTCGAAACCGCAACGCCTTGAAGAGAAGGGGTTTAGGGTTGTAGGCAAGAGGTTCGGCCCCATGGCGTGATTCGATAACCACCTGCTAAAGTGGTGAAAAGTCTTGCATCTTCACTGCAACGGATGCCGGTTTCAGCTTTTCACTTGCGGACTTAGCGAGTATCGACAATACTTAAGATTCGACCGATTTTAGGAGTGAACGTCAATTGAACGAGGGTAGAATCATGATTTGGAACCGCCTGGTGTTATTCATAGCCGTCATCCTGTTACTTCTTCCAATGATGGTGTCATGTGGTCAGAAAGATGAGAGTGCGCAATCTCAACAATCTACGGCAAATGTGCCGGAGAAGTTCACCGGTGTTGAGAGGCAGCTGGTTGGTAAGCTTTTCGATATGTGGTCACATAAGGGTCATGTCGCATCGATTGATCAGGCGGCGGCTGCTCTGGGAATCGAAGTGGCGGACAGTGTTCGCATAAGTCTGATGCGCAAATTCAGTGAGAATCTGAATATTCACGAACGGCTCGGCCGCTACCGTGCCGGGGTTTTTGTACTGACCAATGAAGAGAAGCACATTGCGGAGTATATCATTCGAAGAGAAAAGCAGAATCAGGAATTCCCGTCTCTTGAGCAAGTCGCAACCGACCTGAAGTTGTCACCCGAGCATATCAAGGAACGTCTATTGTTCTTGTCAGCAGTCGAGATGTTCTTTGATTTGGGCGGTCCAGACGAATACAACAAACTCGGATTCAGTTTCGGTCATAAGATAGGGGACTTCACATTCGACTTGGGTATACGCCAGCATATTTTCGTCGTTGACGGTGGTTTGCCGATCAATGTCGGTTGTGCCAAGGAGGCGTTCTTCGTAGTGGCGACCGAGTTTCCGAATAATCAGGTAGAGTACCGAACTTACGACCCGATTAGTCTGGAAGCTATCGACGTTGTGTTCAAAGACGGTGAGATTATATCGATAGCGCCGGAATCCGCCAAGTTGTTTGAAGGGGGGACTTGCGGGACGAACAACTTGTTCACAACCGAGGCAAATGCACGAGCCTACGCAGCGACGCTCCCGCAGTTTCAGAATAAGGAGTCTCCAATCTTTGATTTGAAGACTCGCTTTGCAGAAACCAAGGCCCAAGCCGCTAAGCCTCAATAGCCCACATTAAACAAGACTTCCGGTCCGCCAGAGAAAATGATCTGGCGGCCCAATTCCGGGTAGAGAATTCTTGTTCCATTTTTCACAAGGGATACCATATTTCCATTGCCTCATATCAAGTCTTTTCTTACCTTTGCTCTCGAATTTGGAAGATGGCCGAATATCGCTATGTGGATGCAAACTGTTTGCTATTAGATAAATAGGAGAGAATATAGAATGAGCAATCAACCCACAGCTGTAATCTTGTCTGCTTGTCGGACGGCAATTGGCAAATTTCAGGGATCGTTGGCTGGTTTTTCGGCTCCGCAGATTGGTGCATTCGCCATCAAGGAGGCCATTAGACGCTCGGGCGTTGATCCAAAGGATGTCCAGGAGTGCATCATGGGCCATGTCGTTCAGGCGGGAGCAGGGCAGGCGCCTGCGCGGCAAGCGGCAATTCATGGTGGGTTGCCGCCGGAAGTAGCCTGCATCACGATAAATAAGGTTTGCGGGTCCGGATTGAAGTCTGTCATGCTGGCTACACAGGCGATTAAGGCGGGTGACTCCGACCTTATTGTTGCAGGCGGCATGGAATCGATGTCCAATGCACCCTATGCGCTTCCAAACGCGCGTACCGGATTTCGTTTGGGTAATCAACAGGCCGAAGATCTAATGATAAAAGATGGTCTCTGGGATTCATTCAATAACTACCACATGGGCGGTGCTGCAGAGTATACACAGCAGAAGACCGGTATTCCTCGCGAAGAGCAGGACGAATATGCTTATAATTCACATCGCAAAGCCTGTGCTGCGATGGATTCTGGCAAATTCAAAGATGAGATTTTCGATGTATTGATTCCGCAGCGCAAAGGTGACCCGACTCCTTTCAACATTGACGAGTCACCCCGTAAGGACATCTCTGTCGATATGCTTGCCAAACTGAAGCCGGCGTTTCAAAAGGACGGGACGGTGACGGCGGGAAATGCTCCGGGGTTAAATGATGGCGGTTCCGCACTGGTCGTCAGTTCGTCGGGTTATGCTGATGCCAATGGTCTCAAACCGATTGCGCGAGTTACCGGGTATGCTGTTGCCGGAACGCCTCCGCAGGATTTGTTCTTTGCACCAATTTACGCTGTTCAGAAACTCATGAAGAAAATGAATGTGGATATCAACTACTTCGACCTAATCGAAGCAAATGAGGCCTTCAGCATTCAGGCCCTTGCCGACGGCAAAGCCCTTGGCTGGGATTGGAACCGCGTCAATGTCAATGGCGGAGCTGTTGCACTTGGCCACCCGATCGGTGCCTCGGGAGCGCGGATTTTGACGACTCTGATTTATGCTTTGAAGGATCGTGGTAAGAAGACCGGAATGGCGACCCTGTGTTTGGGCGGCGGAAATGCCGTTGCTCTGGCGATTGAATTAGTCTAAGCGGCTGAAAGAGGAAACAAGATGGAGATCAAGACTGTCGCGGTGGCTGGCGCCGGCACCATGGGAAATGGTATCGCTCATGTCTTTGCGCAGAAGGGTTATAGTGTTACGTTGATGGATGCGACGCCCGATTCTCTGATTCGAGGCGTCGAAATGATCAAACTTAATCTAGCACGCCAGGTCAAGCGCGAATTGATTTCGAAAGCCGATGCGGACGCCACGTTGAGCCGGGTTAACGCTACCGGGAATCTGAATGAAGCTGCCTCGGCTCAATTGGTGGTAGAGGCAATTTACGAGGATTTCGGAGTCAAGAGCATGTTCTGGAGGCAAATGGATACCATTTGCCCGAAGGACACCATTTTTGCGTCGAACACGTCATCTTTACCGATAACACAACTGGCGGCGGCAACCCAAAGACCGGAGCAATTCATCGGGATGCATTTCATGAACCCGGTACCGGTGATGAAGCTGGTGGAGATCATTCGCGGTTTTCCGACCAGTAACGAGACTTGTGCGATCATCAAGGACTTGGCAACAAAGCTGGATAAGACACCGGTTGAGGTCAATGACTATCCGGGATTCATTGCCAACCGAATTCTTCTGCCGATGATCAATGAGTCCATCTATGCTTTGATGGAGGGCGTCTCTGGTAAGGAAGAGATCGATACGGTCATGAAGCTTGGGATGAACCATCCAATGGGACCACTCACGCTTGCGGATTTTATTGGCTTGGATGTATGCCTGGCAATTCTGGAGACAATGCACAGCGGTCTCGGCGACCCGAAATATCGTCCCTGCCCGTTGTTGAAAAAGATGGTTCAGGCGGGTTGGTTGGGCAGAAAGAGCGGTCGTGGATTCTATATTTATGGAAGTGCCACAAATTAGATCAGAAAACGCTGGCGCTGTGGCGAAATAGTGCATGAATGAGGATAATGGTCGGATGAGGAGATTCCCGGTTTATGGATTTTAATTTAAGCGAAGACCACATCATGATGCGCGATACAGCGCGCGATTTTGCCGAGAAGCGGTTGAAGCCGATCGCTGAAGAACTCGACGCGAAGGCCGAAATGCCTGCCGAACTCCTTAAAGAAACTGCGGAGTTGGGCTACTTCGGTCTGCTGGCGCCGGAAGAATACGGCGGGCTTGGAGTCGACAGCTTAAGCTATGCGTTGACGATTGAAGAAATCTCCAAGGCATGCGCAGCTCATGCCATTACGCTGTCGGTGCACAATTCTCTGGTCATCAAAGCCATCAAAGGTTTTGGCACCGAGGAGCAGAAGAAGAAATATCTTCCCAAGCTGGCGGCTGGCGAGATTATCGGCGCGTATTCGCTCTCGGAGCCGGGTGCCGGAACCGATGCAGGCTCGCTTCAATGTCGGGCAATCAGAAGCGGAGAAAACTACGTACTCAACGGCACCAAGAGTTGGGTCAGTTCTGCAGGATATGCGTCGGTGTTTATTGTATTCGTATTGACTAATCCCGATCAAGGAAAGCACGGTGTCTCTTGCCTGATTGTTGAGAAGGGCGCCGCTGGGATGTCATTAGGACAGTCAGAAAAGAAGATGGGTCTGCGCGCATCAGATACGCGCGAACTATCCTTCATAGACTGCAAGATTCCGGTCGGGCAGTTGCTTGGCGAAGAGAATCGCGGTCTTCGGGTAGCATTCTCGCTTCTTGACGCCGGTCGCATCGGTGTCGCTGCGCAAGCATTGGGAATAGCCCAGGCTGCCTATGATGAGGCCGTTTCCTATGCCCGGGAACGCAAGCAATTCAATCAGCCGCTAATCAATTTCCAGGCTACGCAGTTCAAGATTGCTGAGATGGCGACCCGCATCGATGCAGCTCGCTTGTTGACGTATCGCGCTGCCGTGATGTTTGATTCCGGCGTCTCTTGTCTCAAAGAGATCTCAATGGCGAAATTATTCGCATCGCAAACAGCAAACTTCGTCGCCAATGAAGCTGTACAAATTCACGGGGGGTACGGCTACGTCAAGGAGTATCCGGTCGAGCGTTACTTCCGCGATGCCCGCGTGACGGAAATCTATGAAGGAACAACAGAAGCTCAAAAGATGGTCATTTCACGCGCTATCATCAATGAAGGGCAATAATGTTCGCAGATACTGATTACCTTGATTTTCGCTTACAGGTCCGGGACTTCTGTGAAAAAGAGATCGCTCCACTATCGATCGGGGCTGACGAAAACCAGGTTTTTCCCAGCGCAGCGGTCAAGAAGATCCATGAACAGGGATGGTGGGCGGTTCAGATACCGCAAGAATTCGGCGGAATGGGCGCTAACACAGTTCAATATTCGATCATCGTTGAAGAGCTTTGTCGGGTGTGCGGGTCCACGGGACTAACAGTTGCGGCGCACAATTCTCTCGGCGCCGGACCGATTTACAGTTTCGGAACGAAAGAGCAGCAGAAGCGTTTTCTGCATTTTGGTGACAGCGAACCGTATCTGATCGCATTTGGCCTTACCGAGCCCCAGGCTGGTTCAGACGCCGGAGCAACCAAATCAGTTGCCGATCCCAAGGACGATCACTATATTCTCAACGGCACCAAATGCTGGATCACTTCAGCGAATCTGTGTAAGTACGCCATTGTCACTGCCCGAACCGACCGCAGCGGCGGCGTAAAGGGCATATCCTCTTTTGTGTTGGAGAAGGGCCTGGAAGGCTTCTCCGTAGGCAAAAAAGAGAATAAGATGGGTTGCCGCGGGTCGGATACGGCATTTCTGCATTTTGATGATGTCAAAGTGCCGAAGGCTAACTTGATAGGCGGCGAGGGGGATGGCTTCAAGCAGTTCATGAAGACACTTGACGGAGGCCGCATTTCGATTGCCGCCATGGCGTTAGGGTTGGCTGTTGGAGCGTTCGAGTCGGCTGCAAGATATGCGGCCACTAACTCGCAGTATGGAGAGCCCATGGCAGACCAGCAATGGGTGCAGTTCAAACTTGCCGACATGGCGTGCCGGATCGAGGCTGCTCGCGGATTGATATATGGCGCCAGTGTCATGAAGGACAAGGGCCAGAACTACTCCCAGCAGTCGGCGATGGCAAAACTATATGCTTCGGAGGTCTGTAACTTCTGCACCTATGAGGCTATTAGTATTATTGGTGCGGATGCCGCGACTTCCAAATATCCGGTTGAACGCATGTGGCGCGATATGAAATTGACTGAAATTGGCGAGGGAACATCGGAGATTCAGAGAATCGTTATCTCCCGCGCTATTCTAAAATCGATTGTATTGAATTAATAGGTTTGGAGGAGGACGCATGGCATTTGATGAAGGCGGCAAGATTTGGATGAACGGGGAGTTCGTCGACTGGAAGGATGCCAAGATTCACGTCCTCTCGCATGTGGTCCATTACGGCAGCAGTGTCTTTGAAGGCCTGCGCTGCTATAAGACAAAGAGAGGCTCGGCAATCTTCCGGTTGGAAGATCATACCAAGCGCCTCTTCAATTCTGCAAAGATTTACCGCATGAAAATTCCTTTTACCGAAGCGCAATTGAACGAAGCGCAAATCGAATTGATTCGCTTGAACAAGAAAGAGTCCTGCTACATTCGCCCCGTTGCTTATCGCGGGTACAAACAGCTGGGCGTTGATCCGGCCGGATGCCCGATAGATGTCGCAATCGCGGTCTGGGACTGGGGCAGCTATCTTGGCGGCGGCGCGATGGAAAATGGCGTCGATGTGTGCGTCTCATCCTGGCGCAGAATGGCACCGGATACATTTCCGGCATTTGCCAAGAGTGGCGCGAACTACATGAATAGTCAACTCATCAAGATGGAAGCCTTAGAACACGGATATGTTGAGGGAATCGCACTTGACGTGCATGGTCTGGTCTCCGAGGGTTCTGGTGAGAATATCTTTGTGTATCATGAAGGCAATCTGATTACACCGCCGTACAATGCTTCTATTCTACCAGGTATTACGCGACACACCGTCATCCAACTTGCCAAGGAGATGGGCATGAAAGTGCTGGAGCGCAATCTTCCGCGTGAGTTGCTCTATGTCGCCGACGAAGTCTTCTTCAGCGGATCTGCCGCCGAAATCACGCCCATTCGTTCGGTCGACAAGATCGTTGTTGGGACCGGCAAGGCGGGTCCAATTGCCAAGAAGCTGCAAGCTGCTTTTGCCGACATCATTGAAAACGGCAATGATAAGCGCGGATGGCTGACAAGAGTCTATTCGCACGAGACTGTCGGCGCGTAATCAAGTACATTCTCTGACTAGTCTGGGCGGCCGAAAATGGCCGCCCTTTTATTTTGTACCTTAGAATCTGTTCACAGAAATGTTGCGCTTGCGTGGGACGTTTACACGCGGTATAATCATTGCCATGAAGATTGCAATCGGCGCCGATCATAAAGGATTTCAACTGAAGGAACTTCTCAAGCAATATCTTCAATCGCTTGGTCACACGGTCACCGATTTTGGTACGGATTCCGAGGAATCGACCGATTACCCTGACTACGGAATGCGCGTCGCACATGCTGTTGCCAATCGCGAAGTTGAGCGCGGGATCACGGTTTGTTGGACCGGCAATGGCATGAATATGGTTGTCAACAAGCTGCCGGAGATTCGGGGGGCATACGCAATGACCGAAGAAATGGCGGTGCTTTCCAGGCAACACAACGACTCCAATGTCTTGACAATTGGCTCGAAATGGGTAGACGGTAGTCTGGCGGAGAAAATTGTCAAGGTTTGGCTGGAGACGACTTTCGAGGCCGGACGGCACGAAAAACGGATAAAGAAGTTCTCGATCAAGAGAAACTAAGCTTTCCTCATTATTTGCAATTAGTCTGTCGATCATTTATCCTTGCATTGTGAAATTCGATCGTCAACAACTCCCCGGCTGGATAGCCGTAATCCTCTTGACCATCATCACTTCGTTTTGGATGATGTGGAGTTTCGGTGAGTTGTACTATGAAGCTTGGGGGTTGCCCTTCCACTTGGCAATTCGCTATGTGTTACCTGCTGCTATCTGCTTCTCCTTGACCATCATCTGCTTAATCTGGCCGCGAGTCGGTGGGTCCATTCTGATTGTGGTTGGGGTGTGGTTTGGCATATGGTGGATGCAGTTGCAGATTTCGCGCGGTCAAACAGACCCGGTCGGGCTCGCGCTGACATTTTTTCTTAGCGCCGGTTTGGCGCTGATCGGAGGAATGTTCTGGTTTGACTGGAATATGCGCAAGAACATCGAGCCGGCACCGCAGATTCATCACAATTGGTTTAGACGGAATCTCCGCTGGTTGATCGCCACCGGAATTCCAATCGGCATCGCTGTTGGCGCGACTGTAGGTAACGCACCAATCTTGCTGACGCGACAAGATGACGGAATCCGCACCGAGCGACTAATAGAGGGCAATGGGGTCAGATTGATTTGGGCGCCGGAGGGTCCGGGCTGGGCAAAAGGCGCGGAAGGGGCCGGATCAAACCTGGCCTGGAATCAGATTGCACTATATGGTTTGCCGCCGGTAGGCACAGACTTGAAGGCCAAAGATGCGTATCGACACGCGAGTCAGGCGGAGATGGATACTCTCTGCCTTTGCCGTTACCTCTCGGCCGATGGCTCGATTTTGATGGACTCACCTCAAAACGTGTGGCGAATGCCGACCACGGAAGAAGTTGTGCGCTCGTTGGTTCGTCACGGAAAACACGCCGGATGTACCTGGGATGGAAAATCGTCGTTTGCCGTCTGCGAAGAGATACCGGATAAGGAGTCGCCGCTATGGGCGACTGATTACTGGCCGATTTATATGTGGACAGCCGATGAATATGACACAGCCCAGGCCTACTTCGTTGGTTACAATGGTAGGGCAGTGACACATCAGAACAAATGGTGGGGGAATCCAAGACATGGATTCCGCTGTGTGCGCGAGCCGGACGACAATGACGGGCAGCCGATCGACACAGTGACTTCAAAGTGACAAAGAAATGCGATGACGAATTACTTCGTTTCACAAATAGTCCAAACCACCGTGCTGCTCCGTCCGGACGGGAAGGCGCTGATCCTTCGAACTCCAGAAGGCAAATGGCAGTTGCCGGGTGGACGGCTCAACGAAGGCGAGTCATGGGATAGAGGCTTACGCAGGGAGATTTGCGAAGAGACGGGCATCACTGATGTCGAAATCCTGTCCATCATGATGGTTGACAACTGGGAGTTTCGTGGTGCCTTGATGTACGGTGTCTACTTTCTCTGCCGCACTGGTGCTACTGATGTGACTATCAGTGATGAACACACCGCATACGGCTGGGTCAGCAAGGATGACGACCTTGATAAGATCGAATTCTGGCATGGAAACCTGCGGATGTTAACGGCGCGGGCGCTCGCCATGTCTCGGGGTCCCGAAATCTGACCCGATCTTAGCGGCGAAAGATTTGCGATTTTTGAATTCCAACGAAATGGTTGACTCGACTGCGAAAATCCCTTATATCTCCCCACGTTATGGATGACAACAACAGCCTGATCGATCAAGAGATTAAAGTCCTCGACCGGGGATTCGTCCGACTCGTTGATTTCATGGGTTCGGATGACTCAATCGTTGAGGCTGCGCGTGTTTCCTATGGACACGGAACCAAAAAGCGCCGCGAGGACCGGGGGCTTATTCGCTACTTGATGCGTCATCAGCACACGACACCGTTTGAGATGGTTGAATTCAAGTTTCATGTCAAGCTTCCCATCTTCATCGCCCGGCAGTGGATCCGCCACCGGACGGCCAACGTTAATGAATATTCCGGCCGATATTCCGTGATGGAAGACGATTTTTATGTTCCGAGGCCGGAAGACATCAAGCAACAGTCCACGACCAATCGCCAAGGCAGGGAAGAAGCAGAAGTTGATCCGGCGGTGCGTGAATCATTTCTGGCTTTTCTCAACACCAGCAATCGCCATCTCTATGATGAATATCTCAAAGCGATCGATGCAGGAGTAGCAAGAGAGTTGGCGCGCATCAATCTGCCGTTATCACTTTATACCCAATGGTACTGGAAGATTGATCTCCATAATCTTTTCCACTTCCTGAAGCTGCGCTTAGATGAGCATGCCCAAGCTGAAATTCGCGAGTATGCGAAAGCAATGTCGCACTTTGTAAAGCAAGTGGTTCCCGTTGCGTGGGAGGCATTTGAAGACTATCAACTCAATGCACAGCAGTTCTCCGCCGTGGAATTGAAGCTCTTGTTCAAAAACCTCAAGGACTTTGATCAGAGTGAAGACGCCCTCGTAGACGCTGGACTCTCAAAAGGTGAAGCGCGCGAATTTCTGGAAAAGCTGACACGGATCAAGCGTTAGTCAAATTGAAGCCGTACAGCCGCTTCGGGCTGCGTGACTAGATCCCTTTTCGCCCCTTATGAATTGAACACCAATCTTCCAACCGCTGATTTTGAAGGAAGACCTCGTCCGCGATATGAGGACATCCCGAAGTTGCCTTTTTTCCTGAATCAAGACAGACAGTCTCGTGAACGATTCCAGCCGGTTCGACGAAGTTTTCAACGGGCAGGTTCTCGTGCGCTGCGATCATAAAGTCGGTCCAGATCGGAAGAGCGTTTGTTGATCCTGCCTGATTGTATCCGATGGAAGTCTTGTCGTCGTATCCGATCCATACGCCGGCAGTGATTTGCGGCGTGTATCCGATAAACCAGTTGTCGCAGAAATTGTCGGAGGTGCCGGTCTTGCCTCCGGCAGGACGTTGAAAACCACGCGAACGCGCCGAGACGGCCGTACCCTGGCCGTCGTCCATGACGGATTGCATCATACTTACCGCGATATAGGTCTCTGCCGGATCGGCTACTGATTTGCGGGTAGCGGCATTGCTTTGTTCAAGCACGTTACCATAGCGATCGACGATCTTAAGGATGAACCGTGGCTCCACATGAATTCCGAGATTTGCAAAGCTTGTGTAGGCACTCACGATTTCCAACAATGAAGTCTCCGACGTTCCAATCGCCAGGGCGGCATTTGGAGTTAGCGGGCTGGTGATACCCAACTTCTTCGCAGTTTCAATGACTCTGTCAACTCCAACCTGCTGGAGCAGTTTAATTGCAATGAGGTTTCGCGACATTGCCAGTCCCTTGCGCATCGTCATTGCGCCCAAGTATTCGTCATCGTAATTTCGCGGACTCCACACGTCCGATCCAGGGATTGTCAAAGCAATCGGCGTGTCATAGAGAATATCACATGCATGCATACCGCTTCTGATAGCTGCCATGTAAACAAACGGCTTAAAGGTCGAGCCGGGCTGGCGCTGGGCTTGCACGGCGCGGTTAAACTTCCATTTGCGGAAGTCTTTGCCACCGACAAGAGCCATGATGTCGCCGGTGCGATTGTCGATGGCGACAAAAGCTCCCTGCACGTCCTTGTACCGATATCCGGTAATTTTACCCGCCGAATCATACTCGGCAACACTGTACTCGGGATCTCTCAAGTGCTTGCGCCTTTCCATTCGGGTCTGGAGGGAATCGACCTGGGCAACGAGCGACGTTTCGACAATTCTCTGCAGTCCGGCATCGAGAGTGGTATATACTGCGAGTCCGCCCCCGTAAAATTCATCCTCGCCGTATTTTTCGACTAGATATTGACGGACCATTTCTGTGAAATAGGGAGCCTCGCCGGAATTATCGAGCGAGAAATCGAGCGTAATTGGCAATTTCTTCAAACTGTCGGTCATCGCCGAGTTTAGGTAGCCTTCACTTTCCATTCGGGAGAGCACATAGTTTCGGCGGTTTAATGCGCGATCAGCGTGATTGACGGGGGAGTATCTGGCGGGTGCATTGACTATCGCAATCAATAGTGCCGATTCTTCGATCTTAAGTGCTTCAGTACTCTTGTTGAAGTACGTTCGAGATGCCGTCTCAATACCGTACGCGCCGTGGCCGTAGTAGTAGGTGTTTAGATACATCTCGATAATTTCGTTCTTGGAATAGGTGCGTTCGATCTTAATGGCGGTTAACGCTTCCTTGATCTTGCGCTCGAGCGAAATCTCGCGATCATAGAACAACATCCGAGACAGCTGCTGTGTGATAGTCGACCCTCCGCCGCCGGAGCCGAAACCGGAGAAGAGATTTCGGAATACTGCCCGCATGACTCCGCGCCAATCAACTCCCCAATGCTTGAAGAAGTGATCATCTTCAGTGGCGACTAAGGCTTGGACAAGATGGGCCGGGATTTTGCTGTAGGGCACAAGAGTCCGGTTTTCATAATGGTATTTTTGGAGCACGTCTCCATGAATGTCGAAGATTCGGGTCACAACGGCTGGTTCGATGTTGTAGATTTCCTCAATGGAGGGAAGTTCATCTTGATAGCTATAAGCAAGCGCAACTCCGACGCCTCCAACTGCCAGCAAAACCAATATTGTTATTGTGTAGAATTTGTATAACCGTGTCTGATTCATTCCATTCCCATTTGTTACTTCTTATACTACTTGACCACTCAAGATAGACAATAAAAAATGCGCGATCTGATTTGGCAACTACCGATGTTTCAACGTCTTCGGTTTACTTGATAGCGGCTGACTTCGAACCAGGATTCAGTTTGTCAATTTTGACATTCAGAAGAGTATTTCATCTACGGGTATCAAGAAGCTGCAAGAAATTGCTAAGCCTTGTCACGGTCAGTTTTGTATCATTAGCCGGAATGCGAATACGTCAGCCGTTTGGAGATCGCCCAATGGGGAGCATGCGCGTAAGTTGATGATTTATGGAAGCTTAACGCAATCTCGGTGCTGGCGTACAATTAGTTTTGTGCGAAGAATGTCCAAACAGGTGATTGCGCGCATTACCCCTCGCGTGGCACGTTACTTGCAAGGATTGGAACGGAATAGAATTTGGAGGGTCGATGAGATACCAAAGTATTATCATCGTTGTTTTGGCGTCAATTGAGCTTCTAATTGCGGGCGAGTTGTTCGCAAGCGGAAACACTTTGTTCGAGCAGCGAATGAGCCGCCGGCAGCAAATGGTGAACGCGCGACTCGAAAACGGATATGCAGAATTTGATCATTCGGCGCCCACATTGCAGCGGCGTGCCGAAGGGCTATTTAGCGATCTAAAGGTCAACTCTGACGTTCTTTCATCAACATTTGACCAACGTAACTGCGACATTGCGCACTTTGCCGATGGCAAAGGTGTAATTGTATGGGAAGACGAGCGCAATGGTATCTGGCGCGTAGCTGCCCAACCGATTAATCTTTCGGGTACAGCCGTCGGGACAAATAGATTTCTCGACGGTGGCATTCCTCCAGTTACACTTCAGCAGCCACGCGTGGCTGCCAATGCTGCCGGAATTGTGGTTATCATCTATGCGAAGGGAAGCGACAATGGCCTTTATGGCAGAACCTACGACTATAGCTTAGGATCTGGTGGGGCGGAATTTCGAATTGATGATGCGACACCTGGTAATTTCATTAATCAGCCCGATATTGCGTTACTCTCCGGCAATCGCTTCGTCGTAGTCTGGGAAGACTCGCGCGAGGGATCGAATATTTTCGCGCAGATATTGAATTCCAACGGCACGCTATCCGGAGGCAATTTTCAAATCAACGCAGATCTCGACTCTCCTTATCGAATTGCCCCTGCCGTAGTATCAACCCTTGCTGGTGATTTTGGTGTGGTTTGGGAAGATGGTCGATCCGGGAATGGCGATGTGTACTTTCGAATATTCACTGATGTCGGTACGCCCCTATTTCCTGAATTGTTGCTCGACGCGGCATTCGCATCGGACTTCCAGTTCATGCCTAAGGTGACTTTCATAAAGGGCAGCGGTTACTTCGCCGTTTGGATTTCGGATCGCAACGACGGACAGTCGGTATATGGTCAATTGGTGTCAACGTCGTCGGCGCCGATTGGAAGCTCATTCCGAGTTAACGATTCGGACGCAGACGTGTGCTGGGATCTTAATACTGAAGGAACTGCTGATTCTGGAGTCGTTTGTGTGTGGGCGGAATATTCGACGACCGCCTCAATTGAACTTCAGAAGATTGATAAGAACGGTGCAACGACAGGCGGAAACATCAAGCTTGAAGATAGCGGCTTGCTCCGCGAGCGCGGTTTTCCGGCTATTGCCAGAGGAGCGTCAGGATTCACGGCAGTTTGGATCGACCAACGAGATGGGAATCTCGATCTCTTCGGACAACGTCTCTCGTCCAGTTTGGAAAAGACGAATAGCAATTACATAATCAACGACGATGTCAGTGGAGCACAGCAGCTGACTCCCGGCATCGCCGGAGTTACATCCAACAGTTTGGCAGTAATTTGGCATGATCGTCGAGCCGACCAAGGTGACATTATGCTGCAGATTCTAAATTCTGCCGGAACTCCGTTGGGTCCAGCGGCCAGGGTCAATGACGATATCAGCACGGCAATTCAGAAGAACCCTCAAGTCGGCGCTAGTTCCGGCAATATTTGGGCAGTCTGGGAAGATGCCCGAACCGACGGCGGTCTACAGGGACAGAACATTCTGGTGCAAAGATTCAGCGGAACCGGTGTCGCACAGGGGATAAATGCTCTAGTAAACGATGACGGTACTTCGCACCCGAAGAGCTTTCCTGATCTCGATGTGATTCCGGACGGAAGAGCATTCTGTGTCTGGATCGACGAGCGCGACAATTCGCGCCAGATTTATGCCCAGGGGTATTCCACCAATGGTGCAGCGCTTGGCACCAACTTCAGAATCTCAAATCCATCGAGCATGACCGAGAATCTTGAGCCGCATATTGCGGCGCGAAACGATGGATCATTTGTGGTCGCTTGGTTGTCGATCATTGGCGGCAGGAAGGTGGCTTACTTTCAGCGGTATTCTGGCCCAAATGTGCCCTCAGGATCTGTGCATATGCTGGAAGTTGACACAGCTAACGTTCAGATTCTTGATGTCGACATCTGCGCGAACTATGCCGACCATAGATTCTACATATCAACTATTGAAAACGAAAATGGCCAGATCAACGTTAAAATGTACGGCTACGATGCAGTCGGAGTCCCGCTTACCGGTGCAGTGACCGTTACCGATGTGCCCGGCTCATATTCGGAGGTCAGAATCGCGACTGATGTCGACGACGGAATTCTGATTCACTGGTTGAAATCCAGTTCGACGGGCAATCGCGGTCAGATGCAAATCATGAGAAATGATGGATTTGCTTTGGGCAGCAATCAGTCAATCAGTGTGAGTGTGGTAAATCGCGTCGAGTGTGCGCCGGCCGGGACGATGATCGGCGGCTATTATTACAGCGTTTGGGCTGATAATCGCAATGCCAACGCCGGTTTCGACATTTACATCAATTCGATGCAGTATACCGGAACAGAGTCGGAAGACGAAGTTGACGCCGTTCTGCCGCTGGGAATTGAATTACAGCAGAACTATCCGAATCCTTTCAATCCTGAAACAGCAATTAGCTACTCCCTGCAGCACGCGGGTATTGTCAAGCTCACGCTTTACAATCTTCTTGGCCAAGAGGTTTGCCGCCTCGTTGACGAGTATCAGCAGGCAGGAAGCCACGAGGTTACTTGGAATTCGGCGTTAAGCGGACATTCTGCCGCATCGGGGGTCTACTTCTACCGCCTTTCTGTCGGACACGAGTCGGTGACTCGGAAAATGACGCTCTTAAAATAAGCCTAACTGTCACTTGATTCAAGAATTCAGGGCGACCACAAGTCGCCCTTTTTCGTTTGGATTCGGTTTGCAGAATCTACCGAAGGAGCAAACTTGCATTGACTATCTCTCTTACCGTAATTAACTCTTGACAGTTTGCGGTCAAAATCGTTGATTATCATGGGTGGTTGGGTAATACTATTTCTATTCAGAACTAACACTCAAGGTCAAGTCTATTTACTTCGACATTTCAGGTCGTAGGATTGAATGCGTATAAATCTGCTTGATAAGACAAATCGATACACAACCTTATTGGATGAGGGAGGTTCGTTATGAGACGAGCAGGAGCAGTATCCTCTTTTCTGCTGGCTCTGTTTCTTTTGGCAGGAACTGCACTGGGACAGGATGCCGGAACACCGGATACAGTGCGGGCTGGCAAAGTAACCACAAATGCCGGATTGAAAGTGGGAATGCCGGTTACGGCATATACCGACAATCCGATTGCCGGGTACTCTATCGGGCTAACATGGAACTCAAGTGCTATTACCTATGATTCGGTTTCTTATGTCGGGACGAGACTACCTCCCGGCTCAAGAATCAATCCCAACGTAGACAATGTTAATAGACGAATATTAGTTGGATTTGCCGATTTCAGTGCAGAAAATCCACTGACACCGGGCGATGGTCTCCTTTACACCATCTGGTATACGGTCAGCGGTGCTGCAGCCGATCAATTCGTAATCTTTGACAGTACATTCGTACCACCGGCCGGTGACTTCGAAATGTCGCCTCAAGTCGGAAACGGCTTCAGGCCGCAATTCAGGGCTGGTGAAATCAAGATAGGAAATCCGCAGCCGCCGGCGATTATTCAGCTAAGCCAACCGTCGTTCACTTTCAACGGGCAGGTTGGCCAGGGGAATCCACCGTCACAGATTCAGAACATCACCAATATTGGCGGCCAGACTTTGAACTGGACGGCTACAAAGCTAAGCTCTTGGCTGGTGTTGACGCCAGCTGCGGGAACTGCGCCGACCGCGATGGTTGTATCTGTAAATACGGCCGCGCTTGGTGCGGGTACGTATTACGATACGGTAAGCGTCTCCGCCGCGAACGCGAGTAATAGTCCACAAAAGTTTGTTGTCACACTTAACATGACAATTCCACCGCCGACGATTCAACTTGTGCCCGATAGTCTGCGGTTCCAGGGGCTGGAGAACGGCACAAATCCAGCCAGTCAAGCTTTTGCGATCAACAATGTTGGTCAAGGCGTACTAAACTGGACGGCAACCGAGACCGCAGGTTGGTTCTCGCTTTCCGCTTATAACGGAACCGCGCCTTCCAATGTTACGGTCAACATCGACAATACCGGCCTGACAGCCGGAGTCTATGTCGACTCAATATTGATAAGCGACCCTACGGCGACCAATAGTCCACGCCGGGTAAAGGTTGTCTTTGAATTGTTCTCGGCGTTTCCGGTTATCGAGTTCTCACCTGATTCCATTTTCGTAGTTGGTTCAGACACACAGGATCCTGCAAGTCGGATTTTGTACATTGAGAATAACGGCGGCGGTGTGATGAACTGGACGCTCACCAAGAAGACAAATTGGCTGAGTTTGAGCACTAATTCTGGGACGGCTGTCCAAGGGACGCCGGAACCCGTAACCCTGACATTCAACCGCAACTTGGTGGATTTTGGCAAGAATTACGATACCATTACGATTAGCTCAAATAATGCAGTCAATTCGCCGAGGAGAGTTGCTGTGACCTTCTGGAAGATGGAAGTACCACAGAATCTTACGGTCAGCAGGTCTTCGCTTTCATTCGTTGAAGTAGAATGCGGCAGCTATCCGGGTATCCCCGCACAGACATTTAATGTGAATCAGGCGGTATCATTCCCGCCGCTCAATTGGTCGTTGACCTATACACAGCCTTGGTTGGTAGTCACACCGGTTGCGGCGGCAAACCCGTCCATAGTTACGGTGCGTGCATTGGTCGCTGGACTGTCGCCAGGCATTTATCGCGATACAATTGTTGTGTCATCAGACGTCTCTCTTGAGCCACCGCGTCGGATTCCGGTAACATTTACCGTAAGCCCGACACCCGGCATTGCTGAACTATACTTGTCGCAAGATTCGTTACTCTATCTTTACAAGTATACTCAATTGGGTAGCGCCCTTCAGTCCGTAGCCATTTTCAACATTTTTGGTGGCTGTGTTGACTGGTCTGCGTCGGGAGACGTTCCCTGGTTAACGCCGATTCCGACGTCGGGAACGACCCTCGACAGCATTGCAGTGCGAACAGATCCGGTCGGCTTGAGTCTGGGCCGGCACACGGGCAACCTGATTATCAATTCGTCGACGGCGACCAACGTACCGTTTAGCATGCCGGTTGTCGTATGGATCTACACTTTTGGCGACGCCAACGGTAATGGAATAGTAAACGTGTCCGACGTAACCTACTTGATCAACTATATTTTCGCAGGTGGGCCTGCGCCGGTACCCTTGTTTATTACAGGCGACGTGAATTGCGATCGGGAAACGAATGTTGCCGACGTGGTTTATCTAATCAATTGGATCTATCTGGGTGGTCCGGAACCTTGCCTGTACTAGCCTCACAGCGTTGACACCTCATAAGGGTTATGGGAGAAGCCTCCCGTAACCCTTTCTTTTAGACTTTCACTGATTCGTACCGGTTTATCCGCCTTTTCGCGGAAAAAGACCTTGCAGGCGACAAAAAATCCCTTTAATCTTAGCGAACAAAACTGGGAAGTGGGCAATGGTTTTCGGGTTTGTTATACTTGCGTTAGGTGTTTTGTTCCTTCTTCGGAATCTTGGAGTCGTTCGCGGCGACATCTGGGATTTTCTGTGGCCAATCGCAATTATCGCACTCGGAATCTCGATACTATTCAAGAAGCGTCACTGAAACGCTTCAACATACTTACCTTAGCAGAGTCGTCTGCGGTCGAATGATGCAGTCGGGTGTCCCTTGGTGGGAGGGTTTACAATGAAGTTTGATCTTTACGGCATTTTCATAATCGTGTCAGCTGGTGTGCTTCTGTTTTTCGTACCGCGCTTTCGGCGGCGACTGAAGGGAGTTGCTGACAGCGGTTGGCAGAAGATAACGACCGGACTGCTTCTGTTTTTGTTTGCCGGATTGCTGCAGTTGTTACTTGGCTTACCGGCTATTGTGAATCAATTTCTTCCTTCGGTGAGCTATTGGATGATAGCGGTGTCGCAATTACTGATTGCCGCCGGTCTACTTTGTCTGATCTGGGGCGTGGGCAATATCGCTTCTTCGATGCACCAAAGTGAGGTGCAAAAGAGCGACGATGAGGAATGGCGCTCTCTATACCTCAATATCCAAGATCTCTCACAGCAGCCGTTCTCATTTGTCGAGATCCTCAATTTGAGCATTAATCAACTTCTGAAAAAAGCTGAAGCGGACGGTACTGCCGTAGTTCTCTTTAAAGAGAATAGTGAAGAATTGATATTGGCGGCCTTTTCCAATATTTCGCCGGAGATCACCAAGCGACTTGAGCGCCTGGGCGTCGGCGGGGACATTTTTGGGAGGGTGCAGAAGTTGGGACGAGTTCAGAACGTTGTCAATCTTTCAGATGCCGACCATGCAACAGCAAATCTATTCTCGGGATCGGAATTTCTGTCAATATCGGTCTTCCCGCTACGGGCGCGAGATCGGATTCTCGGCTCAATCGCATTGCTTTCGAACAAGCCATTTCACTTCAATCAGAGACGAGTCACAGCCATCAATGTCGCGAGCAATCACCTTGCCTCGCTTTTGGAATCAGTGCGCAACGAAAAGGAAATACTTCGTCTGAAGGACAGACTCAAACCGTCGGAAGAGGCAAAGCGAATCACTGAAGAGCTGTTTTTCCGGCGCGGCATGGGAAGCAATCTCGAGCTGCGCGAGGCCGTTGAGTTTGAGCGCGTAAGGAAGTTTTTTGATGCCGACTGCATCAAGTTGGTGTTGCGCGATCAAGATGGAGAGTTCCGAATTCAGGCCTCTTCGGGAGGCGCCGAGACGGGACTGCTCTTGGACCGTCGAAAATTGGACGGTATTAGTCGTTCGGTAAGTGAACGCAAATTGCTTTTGCTGACGTCGCCAAAATCCACCCCGGCGGGGAAGGGGTTCGACTCTGTCCCGCGACAGACGCTGTTTGTCCCGATTCCTTATCCTGAACGCGAGGATCTGGTTCTGCTTCTTGAGAGCGAGAGCGCATCACTTGAATTTTCCGAAGAGAAGCTATCTGCCGTCAGGGTTGCGTCGGTTTATCTAGCTGACCTTCACTTCCTTTTCATGGCAAAACGAGATGGCGACAACTATCGCAACTCGGTTCAACAATTGGAATCGCATCTGCGAAGAGTACTCGAGTCATCAACTCCAGATCATGTAGTTGATGCTTTAGCGGAGATCTCGACAAAACTTGTGCCTGCGCAGAAAGCGCGGCTGATCTCGATTGAAATACCGGCGAAGTCCGGTACATTCAAGACGGAGAGCTTCGGATTCAGATTCTCATCGGACCTCTCAAAGAACCGTCAGCAAGCTCTGATCGTCGCATTGTCAGCCAATTCAGTTCCAGGCGAAGAGCAAGAGTGTCTTATAACCAAGACTCTGTTGGTCGAGCGCGTTGCGGTGGAACAACAGCCACAGCTCTTGAAGGCAGCATCCGAGCTTCCCGAATCATTGCACCAAATCACAGTGCCACTTCGAGCAGGTGATCGGATGTACGGGGCCGTGTTGCTGTATAGCGGTACAGAGCTAAGTGCTTCCCGTGAGGGTATTGAGCTCTACCGCCGCATTGCCGACCTGGCCGCTCTTAGATTAGATGCGCTGAGCCGCCTTGAAAAACCAGGCGCCGTGCCAGAACCTGCAGGTTTGAGCGTACCGCCAAACTCTTCGACTGAAAGCAGTAGCGTTATTGTGCCCAGCAATGGAGCTTCCCCTGTTGATTTTGTAACTTGGCATCGCATCGAAAGCAATATTGACACAACCAAGCTTGGCGTCGAAACTCCCGAGACGCTTCGCGCGATAGAGTCTCTTGTCGAGCATCTTTTCGGAAGCTCGCCGGAAGCCAGACTATACCTGTCAGCATTTGAAGACTCCCAACATCGCAACTTCCAAGTAACTACAAGCGAAATTGAGATGCGCAGATTCCGTGATCGAATTCTGGAGGCGCAAAATTGGCAATCAACCGGGCTGGCGATGGACTTTCCCGAGAGTTTCCGTAACGTCGCCGGAGAATATTCAGTGTCAAGTCCAAATGGCCAAATAGAGTCGATTGTGTGGCGTGTACCGAGGGAATTTCGCAAGAGAGAGAAGCAGCGCAGCTTGAGCATCCTCGGAATCGATGATCAAGAAGTCATCCGCGAGTTGCTTTCGAATATCATAACGCGTATGGGGCACAAGATAACTACCGTTGAGACGGGCCAAGAAGCTTTGCGGCTGTTTCGACAAGAATCCTTCGACTTGGTGATTGCCGAAGCCGGACTTCCCGATATCAGCGGTTGGTCGATTTCAGAACAGGTCAAGAAGCACTCGCCGCGAACTCCGGTTATCATTTTGTCAGGTTGGGATAATATGGCAGACCTCGAAAAAGCTCATGCCGGACATGCCGACTTCGTTCTCACGAAACCCTTCAAAATGGAACAATTGGGCAAGGTTATCGGCGCTGCCTGCCAAATGATTACCGCCTGACAATTGTACTTCAGTTCATTGCTGCGCAGCCGATAAATAGAGAAAGCAGTGTAACAGCCTTTCTCTTGGTGGTGGTGCAATGGACAAAATTCGCCTTCTCGATAATGTAGACTCATCCAAGGACTTACTCTCCATCCCTGACACGCTCGTAAGGGTTCTGGAAGCCGTTTCCTCTGAAGATACTTCTCCGGACCAGATCGCGAATATCATTCTCAAGGATCCGTCATTGACTGCGAAAGTCTTAAAGATGGCGAACTCGAGCTACTACTGCCGCACGGCCGGAATCAAGACGGTACATCAGGGAATCCGAGTCATGGGCGCCAATGCTATTAAGTGCATTGCTTTATCAGTATCGGTGTTTACGCCGCCGAAAAAGGGCGCAGCTTTGAGTGAAGAGACTTTGCGGCACTTCTATTTTCACTGCATCGGTGTTGGGTTATTGGCGCGAAGGATTGCTCAAGAATTGGGACAAAAAAACCCGGAGGAAGCGTTTGTAGCGGGTCTGCTTCATGACATTGGCAAGTTGTACATTATGAACGGCTATCCGGAATTATACGCCAGAGTGGCGCAGTCCGAAGAAGCCGGTGAAGATATTCTCGAAGCGGAACGGAGAATCTTTGACGTCGACCATGCAGAACTTGGCAGCGTGATTGCCAATCGCTGGCACCTGCCTGAAGATTTGCAGCGGGTTATACGCAGTCATCATCAATTGCAGCAGGAAAACCGCGAGGACATGCTCTTGACGGTGATCAAACTTGCCAATATCCTGGCAAGAAACATCCAGACGCCGAATCTTAAGGTCATCGAGCGCAATGCACTATACGTCCACGAGCTCGCTACAAGGCTGGGGCTAACTCGAGAATTTCTTGACGGTCTGGCATTCGAGCTTCTTGACGACACGATTACTGTGGCCGGCCACATCGGTATTGATATTGGCAATCAGAATGAGTTGTTGAGTCGGGCAAATCGGGAGTTGTGCAAGTCTTATCTGATGATCGAAGGCTTATTCAAAGCGCGGCAGGAGCTTTCCGGCAAACTGTTGGCGGAAGAAAGACTGGCCGGGATGATTCGTTCCAAGAATATCGCGATTGCCACGTTATCGCATTATCTGAATAATGTCGCAACGGCGATCAGCGGTCGCGTGCAGCTTCTGCAAATGGGTATCCAGCGCGGTGATATTGATGATAAAAGCGGTAAGGTGCCCGCATCGCTGGCAGTCATCGAGAACTCAATTCTCAAGATTCTGGCGGTGTTGGCGGAATTGAAGGCGGTCTCTCGGTTCGACGACCAAGAATTCTACAACGACTCGGATGCCATCAATATCGATAGGCGCATCAAAGAGCGTATGGACGCCTTTGACAGCACCATGGTTGGCTCTTAAGGCCCTGCCAAGCGCAAGACTTGTATGCCGTCGGCCTAGTGAATGCCGGCGGCTTTTTTTGTGATTGAAACATTTCCATTTGCGAAAATTCCTAAAGAAAGATAATATGCGTCTATGTTGAGAACTACAGCAGTAGGAAATTACCCAAAACTCCCTTCAGGCAAGGGACAGGTGAATATCCGCAAGACGCTTCATCGCTTCGACAAGAAGGAAATCACCAGGGCGGAACTAGATGAAGCATTTGATGCCGTGACGGTTAGAGTTCTGGCGGAGCAAATCGACGCCGGAATTGACTTGCCCACTAACGGGCAGATTCGCTGGGACGATATTGTGACGCCCGTTGCAAAGGGACTCGATGGGTTTGAGATCGGCGGATTGTTGAGGTGGTTTGACAACAACGTCTACTATCGAAAGCCAAGGATCACTGGAGTGGTGAAATGGCGAGGCCCCATTACAGTAAGGGAGTTCCAGTTCGCTCAAAAGAGTGCCGGGCGACCAATTAAAGCTGTGTTGCCCGCGCCGTTTAGCTTTGCGCAACTCTGTGATAATTCACATTACAGCAGCCAGGCAGCGCTTCTGGCAGACCTTAGCGAGGCCCTGCGAAGCGAAGCGAAAGCGCTGATCGATGCAGGCGCGACGCACATTCAATTCGATGATCCCTGCCTGCCGTATTCACCGTCAGACGCTTCAGCAGCAATTGCTGCGCTGAATAGCGTTATTGATGGCCTCAAGGCAGAATTCTGGACATGCTATTACTTCAGCAACATCAGCAGATTGGCAGAAAATCTTGGACAATTGCATGTAAATGTCATGGCTGCGGATTGTGTCTCACATCCGCAGAATGTCGAGAGCTTGTTATCGCTTGGCAATAAGTTCAACTGCTGCTTTGGAATTGTCGATGCTCGGAACATCAAGATGGAACGAGCCGAGCAGTTGCAGCTGCTATTGAGCAAGATTGCGGCACGCATGCCAGATGCCTACGTTAGTCCTTCGTGTGGTCTCGAGTTTCTGCCGCACAAGGAAGCTGTGGCCAAGCTGAAGTTATTGTCAGGTGCAGTATCCGCTTTTGATGGAGGTCGTGGCAATGCTTGAGACAACCAGTGTTGGAAGTTTTCCCAAGCCGGACTACCTGCAAAAGGCGCGCACGGCGTTTTCTTTAAATAAGATTTCGCACCAACAGCTTGTCGATCTCGAATTACAGGCGACGCGCGAAATCATCGCCCTTCAAGAAGAAATAGGCATCGATATCTTAGTGCATGGTGAGATGGAACGCGGCGACATGACCACCTATTTTGCGGAGAAGCTCGATGGGATGGGCATCAGCGATTTGGTTCGATCATATGGAAATCGCTATTATCGCAAACCGATTGTTGCCGGGGCGTTAAAGCGGCCGCAAGCAATGACGGTAGAGATGTACAAGTATGCGCAGTCGCTGACGAAGAAACCGGTAAAAGGGATGTTGACGGGACCCTATACGATGTGCGACTGGTCATTCAACACTCATTACGAAACGCGGCGTGACGTCGTGTTGGCGTTTGCGCGATTGCTGCATGATGAGGTCAAGGACCTCGAAAACGCCGGTGCCCGCTATATTCAGATTGATGAGCCGGCAATTTCAACACGCCCGGAAGAGCTTGAAATCGCGATTGAGGCAATGGGAATCGTCACCGCCGGAATCAAAGCGATGACGATATCTCACATCTGCTACGGTGACTTCAAGACGATTTACCCGCGGATTCTCGATCTACCGGTTGACCAACTCGACTTAGAGTTTGCCAATTCCGGTTACTCCAACCTCGACGTGTTCAAGATACCGAAATTCACGAAAAAGATCGCATACGGAGTCCTTGATATCCATAGCCACCGAATTGAGAGTGTCGAGGAGATCGTCTCCGGCATCAAGAAGGGCTTAGAAGTGTTTGATGCAGAACTGATGATGATTGATCCTGATTGCGGCCTTAAGACGCGCACCCTGGAAGAGTCGTCCGAAAAGCTGCGCAATATGGTTGCGGCGGTGAAGGTCGTCAAGACCGAACTCGGTCTTTAAAAACGCACATGTCGAATCCATTCTTGAGTCGCCTAAAGCAGGGCGCTATTCTTGGCGATGGCGCCATGGGAACATACCTCTATACGAAGGGTGTATCTTTCAATCACTGCTTCGACCATCTCAATCTCACCGATCCCCAGTTAATTGGCTCAATCCACGAAGAGTATATCAACGCCGGTAGCGATTTAATTGAGACAAATACCTACGGTGCAAATCGCTATAAACTCGCTCAACACGGATTGGAGAATCTCGTTCGTGAAATAAACTTTCGTGGAGTCAAGATAGCCCGGGACAGACGAGAAATCTCCGGTAAGGACATATTAGTTGCCGGTTCAATAGGACCGCTGGGAAAGTTGATCGGAAGATTCGGCGGTTTGGCGCAGGCCGAAGCCAGGGGTCTCTTCTCGGAACAGGCGGAGGCGTTATTGGAGGGCGGCGTCGACCTATTCATGGTCGAAACCATTCCCGATGTCGAAGAACTTCGATTGGCAGTTGAGGAGATACGCAAGATCTGCGACCTGCCCATTTCGGGTCAAGTCAGCATCAACGATGAACTAACCACGATACGTGGTAATTCGCCCTTGGAAGTATTGGAAGCATCAAGAGAACTCAAGCTTGATGTCCTGGGCGCAAATTGCTCGGTCGGTCCGCAGCGAATCTATGATTTTGTTGCGTTACTTCACGGGATGACGGAAATACCGCTCTCCGCACTCCCTAATGCAGGTCTGCCGAAATACAACGAAGGCCGGTTCTTCTATGTTTCCTCGCCGGAATACTTCGCCGAATACTGCGGCAAGTTTCTGAATTTGGGCGTTTCGATTGTCGGCGGATGTTGCGGCACGACCCCCGATCACATTCGCGCAATGAAGCGGGTAATTGGTTCCTTCCAGAAAATCGCGGTTACAGCCCCAAGTATTGAAGTTGGCGAAGAACGAAAAGGACGCGATGTCATTACGTCCGATGCCCGGATTTCCGACTTCGCAGCCAAATTGGGAAAGAAATTCGTCGTATCTGTCGAAATTGATCCGCCGCGTGGAGCCAATGCGGAAAAAGTCCTTAAGGCTGCTGCCAAGCTCAAAGAGACCGGCGTCGATGCCGTGAATATCGCGGATTCACCGATGGCGAGAACGCGGATGAGCTGTCTGGCTGTGTCTGGCCTGATCTGTGCCCAGACTAAGATCGATGTAATCTTGCACTTTACCTGCCGTGATAGAAACTTAATGGGGCTGCAATCGGATTTGATTGGCGCTCACGCGCTGGGAGTACGAAACATCTTGGCGCTGACCGGGGATCCGCCGTCGCTCGGAGATTATCCCAACGCCACTGCAGTGTACGACGTCGATGCCATAGGTTTGGTGGATATCATTGCCCGATTGAATAATGGAACCGACCTTGCGGGAAATCCAATCGGTTCAAACACTGAATTCTCTATCGGTGTGGCGATCAATCCTACGCTTGCGACGCTTTCGCAGGAATTAGAGCGGCTGGAAAAGAAGATCGCCGCCGGAGCCCAATTTGCAATGACGCAGCCTCTTTACGAGCTAAATGTCCTCGAGCAGTTCCTCGATCGAACCAGCCACCTTCGCATACCGATTCTTCTTGGTCTATTGCCACTGCAATCATACCGGCACGCAGAATTCCTCCACAATGAAGTTCCAGGGATCGAAATTCCGGCGCAACTTCGACAGGCGCTAAGTGCTGCGGGCAAGGATGCGGCACAAGTTGGAATTGAATCGTGCAGACAATTACTCTCCCGCTCCCGTTCTCTAGTGCAGGGCGCATATCTGATGCCCTCTTTTGGCCGATTCGAAACCGTCCTAAAAGTCTTGGAATAAGCCCGCAACAGCGTTATCAAATAGTTTGAATAAGATCGGGGCATGGAGGAAATAAATGCGTCTTGTATGTGATGAATTCAACGTCAAAAAGCTTTCCTGCGATCTGTTGTGTGTATTCCTGCACACCGAGGATTTCCGTTCAGACTACTTCGCCTCCCTTGATCAATTACTTGGAGGTCAACTAAGCGCGCTGAAGCGTGGCGGGAATTTTGCAGCTGGTGCGCTTGAACAGCTTCCCGTCATTCCACACCCGCAAAAAACATTCAGACGTTTGCTCTTGATCGGGCTGGGAGCAAAGAAAGAAGTCAGCCTTGAGCGGCTACGCAAGGCCGGCGGGCTTGCCGGACTGGTGTCCACGCGAAAAGACTGTGACAAGATTGTGCTTGCGATTCCGGCGTTTTCGGGAAGCCAAGTCCAACCAGAATCCGCAGGACAAGCGGTTGCGGAGGGTTTCAACCTAGGCGGATATTACAACGACAGTCTCCGATCAACAGAACCGAGCCGGTCCCGACCAGCGCGAGTAACGATACTGACATTGGAACGCGAGCGAGCATCCGTAAAGCGAGGAGCTGAACGGGGTTTGGCGATCTCCAATTTGCAGAATCATTGTCGTGACCTTTCGGGTTGTCCTTCGAATATCCTGACGCCGGGGTTCTTGATGAATGAAGCACGGCGCATCGGGCGTAAAAGTGGTTTGCGGGTCAAGATCTATCGTCGGCCGGAAATCGAAAAGATGAAGATGGGTGCTTTTTTGGCCGTCGCCAAAGGGTCGAAAGAACCGCCTTACTTGATTCAAATTGACTACACACCCAAAGGTAAATACCAGAAGAAGGCTGTGCTTGTCGGGAAGGGGATTACATTCGATACCGGCGGCATCTCGATCAAACCGGCCGAGAATATGGGAGAAATGCGGCAAGACATGACAGGAGCGGCGGTGGTGCTTACGACGATGGCTGCCATTGCGCGTTTCAAACCAAGAACACAAATTACTGCATTCATCCCAACCTGTGAGAACATGATTAGCAGCACGGCCTACAAGCCCGGCGACGTGGTTACCACTTCAATAGGCAAGACTATCGAAATTGTCAATACGGATGCCGAGGGTCGTCTCCTTCTTGCTGACGTGCTTGGTTACGCATCTAAACAGCGTCCTGACTATCTAATCGATGTTGCGACACTAACTGGGGCAGTGACAGTTGCGTTGGGGCACGGTGGTGCTGGAATCCTATCGACGTCAGAGCAGCTTGTTAAGACATTTCTTGCTGCCTCCGAACAGACAGGCGAAAAGTTGTGGCAATTGCCTTTGTGGGAAGAATATGCTCACCAGTTCAAGTCGGGAGTCGCCGACATGACCAATTCTGGCGGCAGGCCTGCTGGTACGATCACGGCGGCGCTCATATTGAAGCAGTTTACTGCCGACATACCTTGGTTGCACATGGATATTGCCGGAGTGGATTTTGAGTACCGCGGAAGCGAGTATGTACCACGCGGACCATCAGGATTCGGTGTCAGGGTCTTGACTGAGGCGCTCTGTACTTTGTAGATTCCAAATGAATAGGGGTAACCTTCAAGGTTACCCCATAGTATTTTCCAGTCTTGTTCCTGCTCAGTTAGACCAAGAAGGATTATAGTCGTTGCCGGGACCGGACAAGCGAACCGGTTCTCCGCCGGCAATCGCCAACTTATAGATCGATCCGTTTTGTGTAGCGAAAACTACAAATTTAGAATCAGGTGACCACGAAACCGGACCTCCTGCGAATCCCAATCCGGCAGAAGGCTTCCAGAGGACTTTCTGCTCGGCCAGATCAGGTGAAGCCAGCGACAGGGCCTGATTCGAGATGTCACTTGACATATATGCAATCCACTTGCCGTCCGGTGACCACGATGGCGAGGTCGCACCTTTCCACTTGTTAGCACGTTCAAGTATGACTTCGTCTTTTAGTGGGAATTCAGACACGGCGGCGACGGCTATTCCAGCCGTCGTGAACTGCTCGCCCTGCTGACGCATCACGACGAAAGCTACCTGGCGGGAATCGGGAGACATCGTCGGGGCTCCGACCATCAATTCTGAACTGGCGGGAAGATCAAGATTGCGCAGCAGAAACGTCTTGGTGTCGTAGAAACAGACTCTATAATTCGGCTTGACGACGTTTGCCATATTGGCGTTGAGGTCATGAAGGAACATGATTTTGCTGCCGTCACGTGCGAACTCCGGATACTGTGCACCCATCGTGTTAGTGATGTTTTCCCAAAAGCTGTTGCTCGAATCGGTATAGGCGTAGAAAAGATCATAGACGGCATGCTGGTGACCGCCGAGATCCGGATACTGCAGTTGCAGGGCGCCACGACGGGCGAAAGTCAGTTTCTTGTTGTCCGGCGACCAACTTAGACGGCCACTGGCGTTGGTAAGACCAGTCACGAATGGACGCTGATTGCTGCCATCGGCATCCATAAGCCAAATGTCGTTATTGCGCAGGAATGCGATCGTATTGCCCTTTTTGATAGTTGCGCCAAACGTAAGGGCAAAGCCGATCAAGATGAGGCTGCAGATGGCGGCGAAAGTGAGGGACCTGTTCATTGTTCTCCTTTATCGTAGAAGCAGTAGTTGACTTTCTATTACTTTGTTAACGTATTTTACCCAAATTCATCTGAATGTTTCAGATTATCGGTAAGTTATTGATTTGTCTTGAGATGTCAATAGTGGGCGAAGCAACAATTGGCAACAATCAGGGGAGAAAGTTGGGCAGATCGGCGATAGACTCAAGCACCAGATCGGGCTTTGTCTCGGCAACCGCTTGATCATTCGGTCGATATTTGCCTGTTTTAACGAGGATGCCTTTTAGACCGCAATTCTGTGAGCCTTGAACATCGTTAACCAGGTCGTCGCCGATCATGCAAGTTTCGCCTGGATAATGGCCAACATTTTTGAGCGCCATTCTAAAGAATTCCGGGGACGGCTTACCGATTACAAGGGCTTTGATTCCGGCAGCATATTCGATACCTGTAATGAAAGCGCCAATATCGAGCTTCAGCTGCCCCCCGGTGAGCCAGTACCGACCTTTGTGTAGTGCGACTATGGGCACGCCGTCCATCGCAAAGGCAAACAGCTTCGACATCAGAGTGTAGTCCCAGATTTCCCCGACATCGCCAATGATCACGGATTCGGGTTTGGTGTCGGAGTGGCTGAACTCTTCGAAATCGGACCTGACTTCTGCCGAGAGTAGCTTGAAACAGGTATGGATACCTCGTTGCCGCAGGAACTCCAATGCCGCCACGGGAGCGCTGAATATCTCATCCGGCTCAATTGGCAGCCCGACTTGCTGAAGACTGCGGCTCATCGAATCCTTGGATTTGGTAGTGGTATTGGTGCAAATGCGAATCAAGTAGCCGCGCGCTTTCAGGAACGCAAGTGTTTCGGCGGCACCCGGCAGCGGCCGACTGTCGACGGTTAGGGTGCCATCAAGATCAAGCAAGAAGGCTCTGATTTGCCGAAAGTCCATCATCTAACCCAATGAACGAATGTGTGGCTGATGCAATGCTCAAGTGCTTTGAGTCTGCTATTATATTTGATTTAAGGATGCGGAAAAGCTTAATTGTCTAAGATTCGCGCATAGGCAATAACATCTCGCACGGGACATTCGTCGCTATGAATTTTACGACAATTCGCTGGGTAGAAAACGAAGTTGAGATACTCGACCAGACTCTTCTGCCCACTTTGGAAAAATATGTCCGACTACACGACTATCGCGAGATCGTTACAGCAATCAAGTCTCTACAGGTCAGGGGAGCGCCGTTAATTGGCGTGGCAGCTGCTTACGCTGTGGCAATGGCTGCAATGCAGTGCCGCAATAAGGTCGAGTTTGCCGTAGCCGTCAACGACATCAAATCTGCTCGCCCAACAGCGGTCAATCTTAGCTGGGCCGTCGAGCGAATGTTAATCACTTATCACGCGTTTTCGGAGTCACCAGATCGGAACCGCCGTCTGCTTGACCTGGCAATGCAGATTCATGATCAAGACGCACGGATGTGCGACCGGATCGGCATCAACGGTATGGGACTTCTCCCGGCCATCGGTACGGTAATGACCTACTGCAATGCCGGCGCATTGGCAACCGGAGGAAGCGGTACTGCACTAGGTGTGATATATCAAGCCTTTCGTTCAGGCAAGAAGCTCGGTGTCTACGCTTGCGAAACCAGGCCCATACTCCAGGGCGCGCGTTTGACAGCATGGGAACTATCCCGTGAGGGTCTTGATGTAACCTTGATTACGGACAACATGGCTGGCTATCTCATGGCCCAAGGAATGATAAACTGTGTCATTGTCGGAGCCGATAGGATCGCAATCAACTATGATGTTGCGAACAAGATTGGCACCTATTCGCTCGCAATCCTCGCCAAAGAACACAACGTGCCGTTTTATGTCGCGGCACCGACTACAACGTTTGACAATCGCGTTGCATCAGGAATTGACATCGAGATTGAGCAGCGATCCGGCGATGAAGTCAGGCAGTGGGGCAGTTACCAGACCGCACCGGAAACAGTCCGTGTTTACAATCCGGCGTTCGACATCACTCCGAATCATCTGATTTCGGCCATAATTACTGATCGTGAGTTGATTAAATGCGCCAGATGGAGCGGTTAGATTTGCGGCTTTCCGTGCTTGACACACGGGCTTAAAACATTGATATTCAACAGCTATAGAGGAAGTGACCGAAGATGATTCATGTTGCCATTATTGCCGGAGGAAAGGGAGAACGCTTCTGGCCGTTCTCGACCCGCGAGAATCCAAAACAGCTTCTTAAAATTGCCTCCGATAAGACCATGTTGGAGGAGACGCTCGACCGCGTGTCGGACTTTGTGCCATTGGAGCGCACGGTCATAGTCACAGGAGAGAACATTCGGAAACAGATACTTGATCGCCATCCGACGATTCAGGATTCAAACATTCTTGCTGAACCATTCGGCAAGAATACCTGCCTAGCGGTCGGATTTGCCGCCATACATCTCTTCAAGATGGACCCAGAAGGCGTTATGGTGGTGCTTTCAGCCGACCATTTCATTCGCCCGAAAGAAAGACTCATTGATATTTTGCGCTTTGGCGCGGCAATTGCCGAGCGGGACGATGTCCTGATTACCATCGGCATTAATCCAACGCGACCGGAGACCGGATACGGTTATATTGAGTTGGGTGAGCATTATGATTCGTTTGATGGTCTGATCAGCTTCAAGGTGAAGCAGTTTAAGGAAAAGCCGAACCGCACGCTTGCGCAGCAGTATTATATCGGCCGCATGCATATGTGGAATTCTGGGATGTTCATCTGGTCGACCAAGTCGATTCTTAATGCAATATCCCGGTGCAAACCGGAGATGTATCGCCTCTTGACCGAATACGGCGAGAAGATTGGCACTGCCGGAGAGTTGAAGGCTAGACAGGAGTTGTTCGAACGGGCCGAGGGTGTGTCGATCGACGTCGGTGTTCTGGAAGAGGCCAACAATGTTGTTGTGATCAAGGCTGATCTGATTTGGGACGATATCGGCAGTTGGCTTGCGCTCGAGCGAATCAGCACCAAGGACAAGGACAATAATGTTTCCATTGGCGATACAATTCTGCATGAGTCCTTCGAGATATCAGCAGTCAATGCCGGCGAAGGCATACTCGCGACGCTGGGAATCTCTGATCTGGTCGTCGTCAAGACCGATTCTGTGGTTCTTGTTGCGCATAAAACACGCGTGAACGACATCAAATCACTTTTGGCGCGCATGAAGGACGACCCGCGTTATGACAAGTATCTGTAAGAGTTGTGAGTTGTTCTAATTCATGGGATTTTGTGCAGATGTCGTCTTTGAACTCGAACCTTGGTCAGTTGGGTTGCCACAGGATGTGAATTCGCTCATCGTCAATTGGACTGATCCTCGATCAGCCCAAGTCGCGGCAGAAGCCATCCACACTGGGGAAAGCGTTGTCATCCCATCAGAAACTATCTACGGTTTGACTTGTGATGCTCTGAATGCAAAAGCCGTCGAGCAACTCTACCGTATCAAGGGCCGAGACTTGACGAAACAATCTGCCGTATTTGTCGGCCACCGCGGGAGTATCTCCGAGCTGGCTGAAGTTACATCTGCAATGGCGGAGAAAGTCATAGAGAGATTTCTTCCCGGACCTCTTACCGTTGTTCTAAACTCCAGATTAAGAAACACTCCTGGTGTCGTCGGTGCAGATGGAAGAATAGGAATCAGAATCAGTTCACATCCGTTCATTCAGTCACTATGTCAACAAGTGAATTCGCCACTCATAGCTACCTCAGCCAATGTCTCGGGTTCGGCTGACTGCCGAACCGACGGGGAAGTGCTGGCGACTTTTAATGGAGTCGTTCCAGTGATAGTACTTGAGACTACAAAGCTAACAGAACGTTCAACGACAGTTGTGGATCTGACGGGGGAACGTCCGCTTCTGCTCCGCGATGGAACTATACCGTTTTCAGAAGTGTTAAACTGCGCAGAAGGTAATCAGTAGCTATGTATAGTATTGTGTATGTATGTACCGGAAACACGTGCCGTTCGCCGATGGCCGAGGGGATTTTGCGCACGCTCCTAAGTCAGAAGGGTATCGAGGATGTTGATGTGACTTCGGCGGGGATAGGGACTCTGGATGGATATCCAGCGACCCAGCATGCAGTTGAGATATCGCGCCGCCATCAAATTGACATCTCCGGTCACCATTCCACTCGCATGACGGAGCGAATCTTCAGAGAAGCCGATTTGGTGTTTGCCTTGGCCGAGAACCACTATGACGCTCTTAAAAATATGCCGGGAGCCGAGCAAAAGCTGTTTATGGTTAAAGCGTATCCGGAAAGCGACCGCAACGACACACGGCATTCAGTGGACGACCCGGTTGGCGGAACGCTGGAAGAATACAAAAAGACATTCGAGGAAATCTACAGTGAAATCGAGCGAGCTCTACCCGACGTGATCAGGAGGATCGAACATCATCGCCAAGCATCGTAAGAGAGCCTTGGGCATAGCGATTTCAATACCTGTAATCGTGGTCCTACTGCTGCTGAATTTTCGCGGCGAGTCAGGTGCGGCAGACACCTCTGAAGCGCAAGCTGTTCCCTCTGATAGCCTGTTTCGGCAGCTTCCCAATGACTCATTTGGACCCGGAGAGTATCTCAAATTCAGCGTTGGTTATGGTTTCGTAACGGCAGGCACGGCGACATTAGAAATTCGCGATACGAACACCTATAACGGGGCGCTCTGCTTCGAGATTTACTCCGAGACAAATTCCAATAAGTTCTTTGACGGATTTTACAAGGTTCGCGACACGATAATATGTCAGTTTGATGCCGAAGGTCTGTTCTCACACTACTTCTTCAAGGCTCTTCATGAAGGCTCCTACCACTCTTCGCGGGAGATCAGTCTCGACTATTCACAACGCCGTGCGATAACGAAGAAGGGGGAAGACGATATTGACACACTCGCCATTGCCGCATTCTCGCAAGATGTCATGACCGCATTCTATTACATACGCACTTTGCCGTTGGAGGTTGGCCAGACGATTAAGTTGAACTATGTCGATCACGATTCGGCAACAGTGATGGATGTTCGCGTCCTTAAGCGTGAGACTGTCGACGTACCGGCAGGCCGATTCAATTGCATTGTCGTCGAACCTATGCTGCAAGCGGCAGGCGTGTTCAAGCAGGAAGGCGAGGTCAAGGTATGGTTGACCGATGATCGTCTCAAAATGCCGGTGTTAATGAAGAGCAAAGTCCTCGTTGGTTCAATTCACGCCGAATTGGTCGAGTTCAAGCTGGGCAATCTAAATTGGTAATGATGAAACAGATCGATCTATCGAGAATCAAAGTGCGTTCAATTGCTGGACGGCGATCAAAGGTCCACCGCTCGCAGTTTGACCTTCAATTGTCCAGCGTCGGTGTCTCGGATTTTGTCGAATCACTGCCGAATATTCTCAAGGGCGCGGACTTGAAGAACCTTGTTGCAGCAATCGTAAAAGCGCACAAGACCAATAAGCCAATTCTTTGGATGTTTGGTGCACATGTGATAAAGGTTGGACTGGCTCCGGTATTCTGCGAGATGATGCACGCCGGTTGTGTACAGATGCTGTCCACCAACAACGCCGGACTTATTCACGATCTCGAATTGGCATTTTTCGGTCAGACCTCTGAAGACGTCGAATCAGCCCTTACGGAAGGCGAGTTCGGTATGACTAAGGAGACTGTTGCACACTACGGTGGAATCATTGAAACCGTCCGACGCGAGAAAGTCGGGCTTGGTGAAGCCGCAGGCATCTACATCAATCGCAAGAAGGCTAAGAATCGAAATCGTTCGATTTTTGCCGTTGCCCAATCACTTGGCATTCCGGCAACCGTCCATGTGGCGATCGGTACTGACATTGTGAACGCCCATCCTACATATGACGGTGGTGTCATTGGGGCGGCATCACAAGAAGATTTCAAGATTCATTGCCACAATGTTACGCGACTTCGAAATGGCGGCGTAGCTCTCAACTGGGGATCGGCAGTTATTATGCCGGAGATTTTTCTCAAGGCGATTGCGATAGCCCGCAACCTGGACAAGAAATTCACGAAATTTACCGTGGCAAATTTTGATATGATCGGGCTGTACCGCCCGCGCAATAATTTTGTCGTGCGTCCGCGACTGCTGGGTGCGACGACCTACGACTTTGCCGGTCATCATGAGATTATGCTGCCGTTGCTTTGGGCGGCTGTCCGCGAGCGGCTGAAGCCGTAATTGAAACGGAGAAAGAAGTAATGCCGAAAATCGTTGAGTGCGTTCCGAACTTTTCGGAAGGCCGGCGCCCGGAGGTCCTTAAGGCGATTACCGATGCCATAACCGCCGTGCCGGGAGTGGTTCTGCTTGATGCCGAGATGGACAAAGACCATAATCGCGCAGTAGTGACGCTTGCCGGCGAGCCATTGGCAGTCAAGAAAGGCGTCTTTCAGGGAATAAAGAAAGCCTCTGAATTAATCGATCTGCGCACGCATCAGGGTGAGCACCCGCGAATGGGTGCGACCGATGTTTGCCCTTTCATTCCAATTAGCGAGATCACCGTCGAAGAGTGCGTCGAATTGGCGAAGTCGCTTGCTGACCAGGTTGGAAAAGAACTCGGAATTCCGGTATATCTATACGAACAGGCAGCTTCGCGCCCCGACCGCGTAAGTCTTCCCGATATCCGCAATAAGCACGGTCAATACGAGGGTATTAAGGCTACGATTGAATCTGATGATACGCTCATTCCGGATTATGGTCCCCGGAGAATGCACGATCAAGCCGGCGCCATTGCAATCGGCGTCAGGCTGCCGCTGATTGCATTCAATGCGTATCTCGGCACCAACGATCTGAAAGTGGCGCAAAAAATCGCCAAATCGATAAGGGCGAATACCGGCGGATTCACATTCTGTCGTGCCATGGGATTTGAAATCAAGGACCGAAATTGCGTCCAAGTGTCGATGAATCTGGTTAATTACTTACAGACGCCTATTTACCGGGTACTCGAGACGATCAAATCTGAAGCGGCTCGATGGGGAACACAGGTTACTTCGACAGAAATCGTGGGTCTCGTTCCTAACGAAGCGATTGCCAATTCGGCGCGTTGGTACCTCATGCTGGAGAACTTCAGCAAAGAACAGATTCTCGAAATCAAGCTTCAGAAGTCTCTTGAAGAGCAGGGAAGTCGTTCGGGCTTAAGCACATTTGTCGAAAGTGTTGCCTCCAATTCACCGGCGCCGGGGGGTGGATCGGTGTCGGCGGCAGCGGGCTCGCTCGCCGCGGCCCTGGCAAGCATGGTTTGCCGACTGACGCTTGGTAAGAAAAAGTATGTCGATGTTCAAGATCAGGTTGCTGCGATCTTGGAAGAGAGTGATAAACTCAAAGATGACTTGCATGAGTTGGTCGCTCGTGATGCCGCCTCATTCGACGCTCTGATGGCAGCAATGAAACTGCCCAAGGAGTCTCCGGAACAGCAGGAGTCTCGTAAGTCGGCGATTCAGAAGGCCACTCTCTTGGCTACGCGAATACCCTTGGAGACAATGCAGAAGGCTCTCAAAGCGATTGAGTTGGCGATACGAGTTGCCGAGGTCGGAAATGTTAATTCCGTCAGTGATGCCGGTGTCGGAGCACTAATGGCTCATGCTGCCGTGCAAGGGGCATTCTACAACGTTCAGATAAACCTGCCGGGCATTTCAGATGAGCCGATCAAAACCGAGATTGACCAAGAGTCGCGGAGAATCCTAAGGGAAGCGGAAACCAAATCGAAACTCGCGCGTGAAATAGTTATCGGGAAAATTGGATGTCAGATAAACTGATTGACCTTCATATGCACACCATCTATTCCGACGGTCGGTATACGCCGACGGCCACTGTAGAGTATGCATCGGAACGGAATCTCTCGGCAATCTCAATAACCGACCACGATTCGTTTGACGGTCTGCCGGAAGCGGCTGTGCGGGCGGCGGAACTTAAGATCGAGCTGATAAACGGTATCGAGTTGTCGTGTACGCATGAAGAATCAGATATTCACATGCTCGCTTACTTCGTAGATCCGCGCTACCACCCGTTGGCTGACAAAGTCAAATATTATCAGGATGAGCGACTGAAGCGCGGCCTGCTGATTGTGCAGAAGCTGAATGAAATGGGGATTGATCTGCGAATCGAAACCGTCAAGACAATGGCCGGAAGCGGCGTAGTGGGACGGGTGCATGTCGCCGATGCCCTGGTAAAAGAAGAGTATGTTCACACTTTTGATGAAGCATTCAATCGCTTTCTTGGATACCACGCCCCGGCTTACGTGCCAAAGACCTTCTTCGATCCAGTTGAGGCAATTTCGCTTGTGCACGATGCCGGCGGTATTGTCGTAATGGCGCATCCAGGAACCGTCCGCCGCGATGACGCAATTCCGTTTCTTGCCGAAATCGGTATGGACGGAATTGAAGTTTATCACTCCAAACATACACCTGCCCAAGTCCGTCATTACAAGGCCGTTGCGGAGAAGCACAAGCTACTGATTTCAGGAGGCTCTGATTGGCATGGCCGCAATGATCCGCGCGCCGAGATGGGTAATCAAAAAGTCCCTTACGTAATACTTTCCCGAATGAGAGAATATCTTGCCAGCCGAAAATCAACATGACAAAGGAGCCCGCGTGAGCGCTCGAATTCCGTTCTTTGTTTCTCTCCTATTAGCACTTTCATTTGCTGTTCAAGCGACAGCGGTAGAACTGTCGCAGATGAATCGCACCGAACAAATGCAGGCGCTCTTGAATGCCTATAACGAGGAATTCGGACCTGCATCGACTTCGCTTGGCGACGGCATTGTGCCGTCTACGGGAATCACGCAAAAGTGTGGGCTGCCAATCGCCTTGCAAATCAAGGCATTTGAAAATCAGTATGGAACGATCGCTGGTTTTGAAGAAGTTATGGCGCGGCCGACGAACCTTCCGTTGACATTTGACTCCCCCGGTGGCTATTTTAAGGTTCATTATACGACTACAGCCGGAAGCCGTGACACGATTCTGACGAAGTATGGTGATCAGAACAGCAACGGCGTGCCGGACTATCCCGAAATCGTTGCACGTATTGCGGACTCATGTTGGGAACATCATATCAACGAATTGGGATTCATTGAGCCAATCAATGATGAGACTTCGGGGGGTGACTCGCGTTACGACATCTATCTAAAAGATGTCGGTGCCAGCGTCTATGGCAGCACGGTTCCTGAGAGTGATTTCATCTCCGGTGAGTTTGTCCGAACGACATCGTGGATGGAGTTGGACACCAAGTACGAAGACTACTCCGGTTATGCGAATAGGCCGATTGAGGCACTACAGGTTACCATGGCGCACGAGTTTCTCCATGCAATTCATCTCACATATGACGGCAGAGAAGTCTGCACCGCGCCGAACTGCACGAACAACTATAATCCGTATTGGTTGGAAATGTCGTCAGTGTGGATGGAAGAAGAAACATATGACGACGTCAACGATTACTATAATTACTTACAGTTTTATCTGCCGACGATTCACAAAGCTCCAAACTACATTAGCAACGACGGTCTGAATATTTATGGCGCTGGTGTTTTCCCGATCTTCCTGGCAGAACGGTATGGTAAGGATATTATCCGCAGGGCATGGGAATATTGCGGAGCGACGCCGGGAGAGAACTTCCTTAGCGGTGCGCTGCAGAGTGCTCTGTACGACCAGACGAACGGCACAGTGAATTTGGAGCAGGCTTGGACAGAATACTCCCGTTGGCTTTTCTTTACGGGTGGCCGCGCTCGAACAGGAAGATATTTCTCCGAAGCAGCCGATTACGACATGGTGCCCGATCAAGTCGGCAATCCGCCTCGTGCCTATATTCGCTATTATTCTGACTACCCGGTCACTCTTGCTGAAAGCGGCGATAACCAGTTTTTGCCCTCCGAACTGGGGATTAATTACGTGGTTTTCCGAACCGGATCACTGGCGAGCGGATTCGCAATGGACTTCGTCGGCGTCATTAGCAGCAATCCGTCTACCGAATGGCGCAAATCAGTAATTGCCTATGATCGATTTAACGCCAACGGATTGTTCCGAATCTCGGAGACGTTGTATCCGCTGAATACACAAGTCCAGGTTGACGATCTTGATGCAATAACCGATGTTCTCGTCATCCCGACTATCGTTAATCCTGAACTTAAGCGCCTGGCAAACTCCTATCGCTTCAGCGTCGCTGACACCTCCGTATTGATTGATGAGAACAAGGTGCTGTTTGCCAATACAAAACTGATCTCCTCGAGTGCCGTTGACCGACCACTGACAGTCATCTTCGACGTTGCGCAGACTGCCGACGTCGACATTAGCGTCTTCACGGTTGCCGGTGAGCAAGTTTACAAGTCGGAACGCAAAAGCGTCAACCCAGGTGACCCCCATTCGTTTACCTGGTCGGCAAGAAACGAAAATGACGAACCGGTGGCTTCGGGGATCTATATAGTTCAAGCGAGAATCGGCGACGAAGTCCGGCACCAGAAGATCTTAGTGGTCAGGTGACAGCCAAGACCGTCGCAGCCATCGGGATATTCGCGGCTTTGGCTTACGCCGGATCACTTTTCCTAATGGTCATTCCCAATGCGACGTTGTCAATATTGGTAGTGTTCTTTTCAGGGTACTGCATCGGACAATTTGCGGGGTTGTTGACGGGTCTTGTAAGTTCTGCACTAATCTCGCTGTTTAATCCTTTCGGTATGGTCGCTTTGCCGCTACTCGGCGCACAGTTGTCTGGATACGCACTGGTCGGCTTGACCGGCGGTTTAATGCGGACTCGCCTGGAGCCGCGTGCATCCATAATGTACTTCATTCTGCTCGGCGCATTGGGTGCTACAACGGCGCTGATGTACCAAATTCCTGTGTCGATTGTTGATGCTTGGTTATTCGGACCTTTCCGCGAGAGATTGATCATGTCAGCCTCTTTCGCATTGATCACTGTGATCTCGAATTTGCTCTTCTTCGTGATCTTCTTTCCAATTCTTGCTAAACTCCAAAAAGTCATTATTTTTCCGGTCAGCCGTTGACTCCGCGCTGTCTTGAGCAATGATGGAGCGACGGCAGTATGGAGTTGAATTGTACCGCGTCGTTGGCGCACTCGTGGCGCTTTTCATTAGCTTCTGCACAATTGCGGTGGCACAGGACCAAACAGAAGATAGCAGTAAGGTCTCAAGTCCCAGCGATTCGCTGGCGGTGCTTCCACAGCCTTCTACTGTAGATTCAACACTAAAGATCACGAGGTCGCGATTCCCGAGTATCAGCGACAGCCTGATAAGAATGATCTTCGCCGGATTCGATGGGAGCTCACAATTTCCGGATCGTCCACAGTCGTCCTCGAGATGGCAATCTGATCCAGAACTATACCGGCTTGGGGTGAGCATGTGGGGCGATCTGGAGACATTCTATCCGCTCGGTTTAACGCCTAGCCACCTTTCGCGCGCTGACAATTTTGTCGGCGAACAGACGTTTGCCAACCCTGTACCGCTGCCGTATTCGGAAGAGTGGCTTAGGAGCGAACCATCGCAACGGTCCTACTTTTTAGGGACGGCATTGAACGGCTTGGTGCTTCCGTTCGGCAGAAGTGCCGGAGTCTACCAGCAAAGCGACCTTGCGGAGTTTGATACCGCCACGAGCAGCGTACATGTCAATCGCGGCCGCGGGGGATTTGCCAACACCACCTTTGACTTTGCCAGCAACTTTGGCAGTTTCGGCAGCATACGTGCAGACGGGACGTTTCAGAAAAACGATGGCCTGCTTTCCGGTGCAGATTCCAAGCTAAATCGCATGCGTGTGATGGTCGAACCACGCCTCAAAGCCAACCTGCAAGGGAGGGTGCTATACTCGTTCAATCGACTTCGAGGTAATCGAATGTTCTTTCCAGCCGATTACCAGTTTGACGGCAACGTTTCCGACAACTTTGCGACGCTTTCGACTTCATTGACGTATCTGCGCTCCGAAGAGTCGCAAATCGATTTGCGGTTGACGTACCGAAATGATGATCAACGATTCGAAAGCGCCAAGCTAAGAACGGCGCAGCGATTCCGAGTTGTCGAATCACAACTTGAGTATCAGAAACAGCACGGCCTAAGCACGACTGCTTTCGTCGCGACGACTCGGTATCTGAACTATCACAGTCAGGGAGTCGGAACTTCCAGCATCTACTTTGACGCCGGGCTGCGGCGACTTGGAAGTATGTCTTCGCGTGCCAGCTATTTTGCCTCCGTCTCATTGACAGGTTCTGACGAACTTAGCCCCGCGCCAAATATCGTAGTGTCGGCGATGTACAAGCTCTCGAGTCAGACGAACGCGTTTTTGATCGGCGGTTGGCGGAGTATTCAGCCTCAACCCGAGATGTTGTTTCACGAACCGGTTCAAGCTGCGTTCATCGACACAGTGCCTGATTTTGCCTTGCAGTCCAATTCTGATCTGGGAACGGGCAAAGCGCGCAGTCTGGAACTCATCTTTAATCACCAACGCCAGAATTTTCAGCTGCAGTTACAAGGTGGCGTAGTCAATATGTCAAATGTTGCAGAATGGAAACCTAATTACGACTCTCTGACTTATGGCAGGTATCAAGCAGTGGAGTCCGACAACAATATTCTCTTTGGTGTGATGAAGGCAAGATTAGAGCCGCACAACCGGGTGACAGCCAATGTTGCTTATGCGATCAGGAACGTTACACGCGACGGTGAAGATATTACTTTCGGACCAATGCACACAGCGAATGCGTCTGCTTGGTATCACTTTCCGATCAACCGGCTGAAGATTTGGCTGAATATTGGCGCGGGCGCGACTTTTCGTTCAGCGGTCAATCGCTATCTTGCCGGTGGAGTTGAAGATGGCGTGTTCGTGACAGAAAGCTACTTGAGTTTTGATCTCAAGCGATTTCACTTCTATTTCAACTATCATAACCTCTTAGATGTGGATTACACTCTGAACAACATCAAACAACCGGGCAGATCGGTTTGGTGGGGATTCAAATGGACTTTTATCGACTAAGGGAGCGTTTATGAATCGCAACGAAGCCTATCAACTTGTGGTCGAGAAGATTGGCGAAGGTAATTTACTGAAACACATAATTAGCGTCGAGGCCTTAATGCGCCGGTTGGCAGAGCATTTTGATGAGGATGTGGATCGCTGGGGATTAGTCGGTTTGCTGCACGATCTTGACTATGCCGTGACTGCGGAAGCGCCGGAGAAGCACACGTTCGTGACCAGTGAGTGGCTTGGCGCCTACCCCGAAATCGATGACGCGATGAAGTATGCAATTCAGTGCCACGCCGACCACCAACCTTGCCTTTCGAGGATGGACTGGGCACTCTATGCAGCCGATCCGACAACGGGATTGCTGACAGCGGCTGCACTGATGCATCCGTCGCGCAAGATAGCGGAAGTGCAAGTATCTTCGGTCATGAAGCGGTTCAAGGACAAGCGATTTGCCGCCGGTGCGCGCCGGGATGCCATTTCCAAGTGCTCGAAATTGGGCTTGTCATTAGAAGAATTCTTCGCGCTCTCTCTTGATGGCATGCGTCGCATTGGCGCGGAGCTTGGGTTGTAGGCATTGACAAAGGTTGTTGCGTGTCGATAGCCGGCGAGTACTCTCGCCTTAAGGCGCAAGTCGGTTGGGTAATGTACGACTTCGCCAACACGATATTCTCGATGAATATCGTGACTTACTTCTTCTCACCCTGGATCATTGAAGACCTCAAAACGAAGGACATCTTCTTCTCGATCAGTTACTCGGCGTCAATGCTGCTGGTAGCCGTAACCCTGCCTGCACTTGGTCGCAAGGCGGATTTAGGCGGTACTCGCCTGCGAGATTTGAGAACGTTCACTTATCTCTGTGTCGCCGCCACGGTATTGCTTTCGCTTGTCGCGTTATTAGATTTACCGCAGCTTGCGACAGTCGTAGCGGCACTGGTCTGCTTTGCAGCAGCGAACTATTTCTACGAGGGGGGACTGACATTCTACAATGCGCTGATTTCCGATGTATCGACGCCTGCGACAATCGGCAAGATTTCCGGCATCGGAACCGGGATCGGATACGCCGGCTCGATTACCGGACTACTGCTCGTTTCCCCGTTGGTAGGGCTGAACTTGATCGACGGACTATCGGGGCGGGTCTATACATTCCTGCCAACAGCATTACTCTTCTTAGTGTTTGCCTTGCCGTGCCTGTATTGGGTCCGCGAGCAGCCACGGCTCAACATGGCTCCAGTCCGACGAGAATCATTCGGACAGAGTCTCAAGAAGGCACTGCAGGATACTCGCGAATACCCAGGCCTGCTTCGCTATATGATTGGAAATTTCCTTGTGATCGATGCGGTGAACACGGTCATCATCTTTATGGGGGTTTACTCCAGTACTGTGATTGGATTCGAGGAAGGCGACAAATTAGTTCTTTTCATTTCATCTACGACGTTTGCTTTATTTGGCTCGATTTTTTACGGATATCTTACAGACAAAATTAAGTCGAAGCCGGCAATGCTCATTTCAGTGGTCGGATGGATTGTTGCACTTGTTGCGGCGACAGTAACCTCCCAGAAGGCGTATTTTTATGTCATAGGTGCCTTCTTTGGTGTCTTTCTCGGAGCCGTTTGGACGGCAAGTCGACCCCTTTTGAATACTCTGGTACCTGAAGAAAAACTTGGTCAGTTCTATGGAATTTATTCACTCTGCTCCAAAGCAGCGGCAACCATTGGCCCTCTGATTTGGGGAGTTGTCGCGCTCATAGGTGAGAAGGATATGCCCCTTGGAAGATTCACTCTCGATACCCTAAATCAAGTAGGTATTGCTGTCTCGGAGAATCTTGCCTCCACCATTCACTATCGGTTGGCATTAGCAGCCCAAATTGTTGCTCTTGTGGCTGGATTTATTGTGCTCTTGAAGGTACCAAACCGCAAAGAGTACATAATCAAGTAAGCCGTCATCACTTTTCGCTAACTCGTTGATAATCAGACTAATGTTGATGTTCAAAGTTCGCGATTGCAAATTCGCCGATTCCGGTTATATTGTCGATGCAACCCGAAATCTATCTGGAGGGAACCTGTTCCGCCCTTTACTGGTGATCTTAGTTCTATTTAGCCTCTCGACGGCAGCTGCGGCCATTCCTTGGCCGATGGAGCCGTTTGATTCTTCGCATGCTTTGGGTAACTCTTATGGCGAGTATCAGGACTATGGGGGCACACCGTACATGCACCCTGGGATTGATATCCTGCACCCGGCGGGAACGCCGGTATATGCGGTAAGAGCAGGGTGGGTAAAGGCTGTACTGACCACGTCTGCTGACCTACATTGGCGAGTAGCTATTGGCGATACTAACGGACCTGACAGTTGCGACGGTTGGCTATACGCACATTTGGAAGAGCAAAGTATTGCTGTAAGTGTTGGCGATTATGTGGATAGCGGACAACAGCTTGGTGTTTTGGTTACTTGGCCGACATCCGATTTCCATCACCTTCATTTTGTGAAAATCAGAAATGCCGGTACAACCTGGGCGTCCAACTGGCTGTTCGTAGGGAACCCGTTGGATGAGTTGGTTAACATCGACGATTTTGTGCCCCCGTACTTCCTGAATATCAGTACCGGTACACGCTTTCGATTTTGCCGGGACAATACCGACGTCTATTTCAACGTAGCGGCGCCGATTGACGGTGACGTTGATATTATTGCAAAGGCGCATGACCGGATTGGACATCCGACGTGGGTTGTTACTCCGAACGAAATGGGATACGAAATTTATTCGGATTCAGTCAGCTACGGTCCGTTCACATCTTATTTGTTCAGTGGTCAACTTCTGTGGGACCAGTCGTACCACACACTTTTCAAGAACTCGGCGCCCTGCAATACTGAAGGCGACTATACCCAACGTCAATTCTATGAGATAATCACCAACCACGATAATGATGGAGTTGTTGAACCGACAGATGTTTCTGGAAAGTGGGCAACTGGATCGATTCCAAATGATACCTATACTGTCAAGGTCTGGGCGAAGGACCGGTATGGTAACGTTGCGACCGACAGCATGGAAGTGACGACAGCCAATTTCTACAGCATTTCGGGTAAAGCACGAACTAGTGATGGTAATCCATTTGCCGAGGATTTTGTAATAGAGATTCCGATATCGTCAGTCAATCTCGGCTTGGTTGATTCGACTTTCAACTTGATTGGACAGCCCGCGGGACGATATCAGGTAAAGGTTACGCGGCCTCGTTATCAACAGTACTCTGCTATTATTGATGTCTTTTCTAACCTCAATATGGACATAGTGCTGGATCCCGTACCTTACGTGAACGGAGATGTCGACTTTAGCGGCAGTGTCACGATATCCGACGTGGTTTATCTGATAAACTACATCTTTGCGGGTGGGTCCTATCCAAATCCCTGGGCGACCGGGGTCCACATTGACTCTAGTGCTGTAGTCAATGTCTCCGATGTCGTTTACCTAATAAACTACATATTTGCCGGCGGTCCTCCTCCCGGACAATAATTCGTAAAAAAAGTGAAAGTTTTTGAAAATGTACTGACAGTAGTTGTCAGTGGCAGGTGCTATGCTATTGGCAAAAGGAGGCGAAGAGCACCTGCCGTCAGGCTGGTGTCTCTTTGTTCTCGGGGAGTTCGGGGTCCAAGCCGGGCTCCCCATGACTATTAGAATGAATCCCTGGATTTACCTGCAACCGCAAAAATCACACAAACTTGCGCAACATTTCGACCCGAAATTCGTAATCTTTCATCAGATGATGACTAAACCAATTTAGGAGGAGCGATGCCACGGCTGACAATATTCACTGCCCTTAGCTTGTTGTTGCTGCTTGGTTCTGCCCAGGTATCCGCAGAGTCAGGACGAATCTACGGGAAACTCTACACTGTCGATAATGATGTTTTTGAAGGTTGGATACGCTGGGACAAGAACGAGGCGTATTGGGACGACATCATCGATGGAACAATCGAGAAGGATAGACGTGAGGCAGAACGTCAGCAGGGAAAGCGTCGCTACAAAGATTCCAAGGGCGATTTGCAAATATTCGGGCTGAAAATCGGCGAAGGCAACTCGATCTTTGGTTTTGACATCTCATCAGAATCCCAACTCCAATTTGGTCATATTCGCACATTAGCGCGCGACCGCGACGACGGCGCGACAATTACACTCAAAAATGGCGAAGTTGTCATTTTCAATTCCGGCTCCGATCTTGGACCCGGACTACGAGAAATACTCGTTAATGATGCCAAGGAAGGCGAAATCTACTTCGATTGGGATGACATCGATCACATCGACTTCATGCAGGAAGCAAGCGAACCGACTGACGGTTTGGAGCGGCTGTACGGCCGTGTCAGTACCCGCAGGGCAGGGGAATTCACCGGCTGGATTGAGTGGGATGTAGACGAAGTATTTAACGAAGACGACCTTGATGGCGACGAAGATGGCGGCCGGACCAGAAAGATCAAGATGGGGCGAATTGCGTCGATTGAGCGTCGCTCTTCATCTTCGGCGTCGATTGTGTTGAAAGATGGTAAGGAAATGGTTCTGCGCAATTCGAATGATGTCAATTCAGAAAATCGCGGAATCGTTGTCAAATCGACCGAATTTGGGCGGGTCAAAGTTAACTGGAGTGATTTCGAGAAGGCGGAGTTCCTGCCAGTTCCCAAAGCCGAGCTTCCGGCATACAAGGATTTTGACGGCGGCGGACGCATCAGGGGAACGGCGACCACTGAAGACGGTGAGGAATTCTCCGGTAATATTGCCTGGGACAACGATGAAGAATACACCTGGGAACATCTCAATGGCGAGTACAAGGGCGTCGAGATCGTGATCCCGTTCGCTATCATTTCCAGTATCGAAAAGAGTTCACAGCGCAGCGCGACAGTGACGCTAAAGAGCGGCAACACCTATATTCTTAGCGGCTCGAATGACGTTAATGAAGAAAACAAGGGCATATTCGTGATTCGCGAGAAGGGCAGCGCGGAACAGATCGATTGGTATGACTTTGCAAAGTTAGTAATCAAATAGACAAGTAGCGAATCTCCTCACAGTGATTCACCGCCAGCCCCGTTCTGCGAAAGTGGAACGGGGTTTGTGTTTGGGGGTAATCCAACGTCTAATGGACAATGAGGCCCACTGCGAATGAGATTTCTGCGGAGCTAACAGAACCACTGAGATAGGCTATGCCGTCCATTGGATAGGCCTCGTTATCCGGTGCTATACGTTCGCGAACCGTAAAGTGAAAGACCATTGGAGAAGTGACGGGTGAGGCGATTTCGACATCAAGAAACCCGCTCACGGCCATGCGGAAATTAGAGTCATCTTTCATTATGTAGCCTGAACCATGGCCAATTGCTCTGAAATCCAAAGTGACTATGCCTAGCGCGGCACCGACAAACAGATTCAATGAACCATATCCGACGGGCCTGAAAAGCACAGTCACATCGTAAGCGGTCATCGACGATGTTTGGTGCCATAAGTCGCGGATTGTGTCTCCAGGCTCGGAAAAGGGCACTCCAAAGCGGATAGTCTTTACATAATCATCAGAGTCAAATCCCTTTTGTAAACTGAATCGAAAAGTAACAATCCATGACAAATCTTTCTGGATGAATGCACCGATACCCGCAGGGCTCGGTACACGCCTGTGGTTCGTAAAGCTCTGCAACCCGTAGATTCCAAACTGTTGCCCGGCAAGTGCGGAGCAGTTCAAGACCAAGAGCAACCCTCCGAGTTTGACGAATCCCTTTACCGACATTGTACCTCCCTGCGCTATCTACTTGTCAAGACGTTTGGGCATTCCCGTCGTTCAGTCCTCGTGAAATAATTCACATTTTATCGTTGACAAAGCCTTTGCGAAACCCGATAATATTAACCGTAGTTTAGGCTCGACATGGGGTGGTCCCGGGTCGGCCGTCTATCTGTTTGCCACAACCAGAGCACTGGTAGACAGCGTGAGACACATAAAGTGAATGTGTCGCGCGAGATGATTTGTGATTTGACACCTATTTACTAGGCAGGTTACCGATGAGTATCAGCACCTTGGCGAGGGAAATCGCTGAATCGCCGACTCTGAAGCTTAACGAAGAAGCCCAGGACTTGCGCGATCGCGGCGAGGCCGTCATCCATTTGGGCGCAGGGGAGCCGAAGAGCAAGGTTCCATTCGAAGCGCTTCTCAACTGCGCGGCGCAACTGTCGACCGCGGAAGTGCGCTACACACCGACGGAGGGCATTTCACCGCTGCGCAAGGCGATCATTCGCTATACGGAAGAGAACTACGGCAAGGTGATCGGCAAGGACAACGTCCTGGTTTCAGGCGGCGCCAAACAGGCTTTGTCGGTGCTGTTGACAACGCTGATCAACCCGATGGATGAAGTCATCATCCTCGCGCCGTACTGGGTGAGTTATCCGGAAATGGTGAAGATGGTGTATGGCAAGCCGGTAATCGTGACACCGGGCGACGGACGGTTTGAGCCGCGCTTGAAGGATATCATCGATATGACCAGCTCGTACACGAAAGCGGTCATCATCAACAGTCCGAATAATCCCTCCGGCGTGGTCTACTCCGAGCAATTTATTGCCGAGGTGGTCGAATACTGTGAGAAGAAGGGGATCTACCTGATCATGGACGACATCTACCACAAGCTCGTATTCTCGGGCAAGACGTGGACGTCGTGTTACAAATACGCCAAGGACCAGACCGACAATTCTCGGCTGATCGTGATCAACGGGGTATCGAAACTGTACGCGATGACGGGGTATCGCATCGGTTGGACGATTGCTAATTCGCAGATCATCGAAACGATGATCAACGTGCAGGCACAAACGACCTCGTGTCCGGCGGTGTTGTCGCAGATTGCTGCGGTCGGCGCGCTGACCGGGATTCAGTCCGGTGTTGAGAGCTTGCGGCTGATGTTGGAAAACAACCGTAAGGTGATGGTACAGGAGTTAAATGCGTTCGAGGGCGTGAAGCTGATTCCGCCAGACGGAACATTCTACGCGCTGCCCGATTTCCGCGCCTACAGCAACGACTCGGTGGCGCTGTCGAAGACGCTGTTGAAAAAGGCGATGGTGGTGGCGGTTCCAGGCAAGGAGTTTGGTATGGAAGGCCACCTGCGGCTGAGCTTCTGTGGTACAGTTAAGGACATCATGGAAGGCGTTGCGCGCATCAAGTGGGTGCTCGATCCGAATTCTCCGAACGAAATCTACATCGGCGACAGAAAACTTGTGAGGGATTGGCAATGAACAGCAACTACTTGAATATAAAGTCACCAGCGGCCGATATTGCCAAGGACCGGGCCAGCGATTTCGGTCTGAAGCATCACGGGCTGACCAATTTGCACATGGCGTATTGGAACCTGGTGGAACCGGCGCTCTATGAAGAGGCGATGTTCCGCCGCGAGGGCAACATCTCGCACCTCGGACCACTGGTCGTGAACACGGGCAAGCATACTGCGCGCGCGGCGAATGACAAGTTCGTCGTTCAGGAGGCTACTACCACTGACAAGATCTGGTGGGGGCAATATAATCGGCCATTCAGTGCCGACAAATTCAGCGCAGTATATGCGCGGCTGCAGGCGTTCCTGCAAGATCGCGACCTGTTTGTGCAGGATTGCTATGTCGGCGCCGACCCGAATTATCAACTGCCGATTCGTGTGATCACCGAGTACGCTTGGCATTCGTTGTTTGCGCGGAATATGTTTATCCGCATTGATGCACTCGACCAGTTGAAACGACACGTGCCGGAGTTTACCATTATCGCCGCGCCGTCGTTCCAGGGGGTGCCATCGATCGATGGAACGCTGACACCGACATTTATTCTACTCAATTTTGAACAGAAGCTGGTAATCATCGGCGGATCGGGCTACGGCGGTGAGATCAAGAAATCTGCTTTCACGATTCTTAATTATCTTCTCCCGCTTCAAGGCGTGATGACGATGCATTGTTCGGCGAATGTCGGCAAGGCAGGAGATGTTGCGCTGTTCTTTGGTTTGTCGGGAACAGGAAAGACGACGTTGTCGGCTGACCCACGGCGGCATCTGATCGGTGACGACGAAGCCGGCTGGAGCGATGAGGGTGTCTTCAATTTCGAAGGCGGCTGTTATGCGAAAGTGATCAATCTGTCCGCGACGGCAGAGCCGGAGATTTACGCCTGCACGCGGCGCTTCGGAACGATTCTGGAGAACGTTATTTATGACCCGATTACGCGCCATCTCGATCTTGACGATGACGAACGCACCGAAAACACTCGCGCCTCGTATCCGCTGGATTTCATCGAGAATGCGCTGCCGGAGAAGCGCGCTGGACATCCCAAGAATATCATCATGTTGACCTGCGACGCGTCCGGCGTACTTCCGCCGATCGCGCGGCTAACTCCTGATCAAGCGCTGTATCATTTCATTTCCGGGTACACGGCAAAAGTATCGGGCACCGAAATCGATCTCGGTAAGGAGCCGGAAATCACGTTTTCGGCGTGTTTCGGCGCGCCGTTTATGGTGCATCATCCGTATTTTTACGCTGACCTGCTCAAGCGCAAAATCATCCGGCACGACGTCAAGTGCTGGCTGGTGAATACCGGCTGGACCGGCGGGCCGTACGGTGTCGGCAAGCGCATTAGCATTCGCTACACACGCGCAATGCTGGAAGCGGCATTGACTGGGCAGTTGGACAATGTCGAGTATCGGGAAGACAAGCTCTTCGGTTTCAAAGTGCCGCTGACTTGCCCCGATGTGCCCGCGGAGGCTCTGTATCCTGAAAGTTCGTGGCCTGATAAAACGGCGTATGCGAACCGGTACAAACAACTGTCAGCGCTGTATATCGAGAACTTCAAGAAGTACAAGGACGGTTGTCCAGCAGACATTGTTGCGGCGGGACCGAAGAGGTAAGCCTTAAGAAGATCTTCACCCCTTGCCCCTCTCCCTTGAAAGGGTGAGGGGTTGGGGAGAGGGCGTGACTCTTCGATGGCCATACATGAGAAATGTGCCACCATATCTCCTAGACCTGTGCCGTCAACTTAGAAAGCGGGCAACACCGAGCGAAGAGCTTCTTTGGCAGCGTTTACGGCGCCATCAACTCGGTGGGCTTAAGTTCAGGCGACAGCACCTGCTTGGGCGGTTCGTAGTTGACTTCTGTTGCACGGAGAAAAGATTTGTGGTCGAAATCGACGGAGGAATTCACTCGGAAAGTTTGCAGGCGGAATACGACGCCAATCGCGACGATATTATCCGGGGCAAGGGATACAGAATTCTTCGATTTCGGAACGAGGAAGTGATCACGCGCACGGAGTGGGTATTATCCACAATACTCGAAGCAGCTGGAGATCAACAGTAAAGCATAATTCAACTCTGCATTCACCCTCACCCCTTGCCCCTCTCCCTCGAAAGGGAGAGGGGTTGGGGAGAGGGTAACTTAAGATCCTGCGAACTCGGGAATCGATCTTGTTTGATACGGTTTCTATTCTTATACTGCATCGACTTGTCTTGTGAACGGTAAGTGTACTAATGAACGATTTTCGAGAGAGGGTAGAGCGCCTCAATCAGTTTCTCAACCGGCAGATGGTATGGATTGCCTACAACGGCGCAAAAGTATTCGTTTTCTTCATCATTCTCTCACTCGCAATATTGGGTATCAGGTTCATCTATTTGCTGGTGAAGACTGTTGCGGAGAAGAACTAGAAATTCTAATTGCTCATGACCGACTTCTTCAACGCTTACGAAGATCGCAAAATGGCCGAGGCCTATGCGAAACTGGAATTCCCTGGAACATATTACCTGGCATTTCGCGACTTGCCGGAAATCATCGCCAGACATGTATCCGGTAAGCACGCACTTGATTTTGGCTGCGGCGCCGGACGATCGACGCGTTTTGTCGAACGGCTCGGATTCAGAGTGACGGGAGTCGACATTTCGGAGAGCATGTTGGAATTGGCGCGACAAATTGATCCGTCAGGGGACTATCGATTGATCGGTGACGCTGGATTTCAGGCTTTCCCTAACGGCGGATTCGATTTGATCCAGTCGGCGTTCACATTCGACAATATTCCGACACGAGGGCAAAAGGTCGGCATCATGACGGAAATTAGGCGCATGCTGGCGCCAAACGGACGATTCGTCAATCTCGTCTCTGCGCCGGAGATTTACTGGTATGAATGGGCATCGTTCTCGACCAAGGACTTTCCCGAAAATCGTAACGCCAAATGCGGCGAAATCGTGAAGATTATCAATACTGACATTGCGGATAGCCGGCCAGTCGATGATGTGATCTGGCCAGACAGCGACTATCGTGCTTTGTTTTCTGAAGTCGGACTGGAAGTCGAAGCGAAGTATAATCCTCTGGCGCGCGCGGAAGACCGGTTTGAATGGGTCAACGAAACGAAGATCGCTCCGTGGTCGATATACGTATTGAAGTCAAGTGCAGCCAAGTAGGCGCACTTGTACAGGTCGAGCAAGACTCCGCAAGAAATGACGCCATAAGAACTTAGGCGCCCTGAATTTCCTTCCAACATTCTTGCCCCTTAATCGCCAATTAGGTATACTCTCCCCCATATGAATTACCGCTTCAATCCATCCGACAACTACGAGCGCACCATGCAAGAAGTGGGTTATTTGCCGCGAACAGCGGCGAGGCCGGAAACCTATAGTGCTCTTGGCTTCAAGTGCGGGCTCGAAGTTCACCAACAATTACTGACCAAACAAAAACTCTTCTGCCGTTGTCCTGCGGGAATCTATCAAAAGGCAGACGACTATGACGCCGAGATCATCCGCCACATGCGACCGACCCTCTCGGAGCTGGGCGAATACGATGGAACTGCCTTGATGGAGTTCAAAACGCGCAAGAACATCGTGTATCGTATCAAGGATGCAACTGCGTGCACCTATGATATCGATGATACTCCGCCGTTTCCGATCAACCGCGAGGCGCTGGATATTGCGATTCAAATTGCCTTAATGCTCAAGACGAACATCGTGGGAGAGCTGCATGTCGCGCGCAAGCAATATCTCGACGGCTCAATTCCGACGGGATTTCAGCGCACTGCGATTGTTGGCATCGAAGGGAGCATTCCGCTCAAGAACAAGACTGTCCGCATCATCCAGATTTCAATAGAAGAAGATTCCTGCCGCGAGGTCTCCGATATCGGCCACTGGCGCGTTTATCGCACCGACCGGCTGGGGATGCCCTTGATCGAGACCGTGACCTATCCTGATATGCTCACACCCGACGAAGCCGCCGAAGCCGCACACTACATTCGGTTCTTGAATCGAGCTTCCGGCAAAGTCAGAGTCGGTATGGGAGCGGCGCGGGAAGATGTCAACGTCAGCATCACTGGCGGCACGCGCGTCGAAATCAAGGGCGTAGCGCATATTCAATGGATTCCGAATCTGGTTCACGTCGAGGCGTTCCGTCAGCGTTCATTACTTCTGATTAAAGCCGAACTGGCGAAGCGGGGGTTGGACCCTAAGAGTTGGTTAATTTCGCACAAGGAGCTTGACCCGGATTTGCTGCCTCGGGAACAGAAGGCGATCAAACGCGTCCGGGCGCGGGGTTGGCACCTGCTGGGTATCAATCTGCCGAAGTTCGAGGGAATTCTCTCACACTTCACGCAGCCTGACCGGATGTTTGCTGATGAGATCAGCGACCGACTCAAGGTCATCGCCTGCCTTGAACGTCCCAACATGCTGCATTCAGAGCAGCTACACTTATTCGGCGACGAACAAGAACTGGTTGATATCCGTGATTATCTCGATGCCGAGCCGGGTGACGCGCAGATCGTGCTTTGGGGACCGCCGGACGACATGAAGACCGCGCTTGAAACAATCGAAGAGCGCTGTAAACTCGCCATGGCCGGAGTGCCGAATGAGACCCGCAAGTCAATTTCCGACGGCACGACGATCTTTGAACGAGTGCTGCCCGGCGCGGACCGCATGTATCCAGACACCGATTCGGCGCCGATTTCGATCGACGATAATATCATAAACGAAGTGCGAAAGTCACTTCCAGTGGAAGTTTCCGACCGTATAGCGCAGTTGCGCAAATGGCGGGTGCCGGAGGATTGCTTTGCTTACATCTTGCGTAATAATCTTATCCCATTGGTCGAAACGATGATCTCGGAGTGCAAGCAAACACCGCGTTTTGTTGCAACGATGTTTGGACACGGATTGAAAAATCTCGAGGGGAAGAGGAAGCCGCAGCCGGATTTCAGCTTCGAGAAGATTCGCCAATTGCTCCTCTTCGTGGAGCAACGCAAGTTGGGCAACGAAATTCTCAAGAAGATGCTGCCCGTGATTTATTCCCATCCCAATATGGACTTCGATTCGGTTCTCACGACGATTGATTTTCGCGAACAAAGAATCGAGGAGATTCTCGAATTCTTGCCAGCGTTGCGCCGCAAGTATCTGGAGATTCGAAAGCGTGAGGGACGCGAAGCGAAGATCCGCTGGGTAATGGGGCAGATGCGCAAACGTGCTGTGGGCAATGTGTCGCTGCGTGAACTTCATGAGCGCGTTTCGAAGGAGATCGTCCATGGTTGATTTGTTTAAAGGCTACAAGGGCGATGCTCTCGCGACGCTGCAAAAATTCAACGCGCGCGTCTGGAGCCAAACGAAGGTCGAAACGACTCGTGGTGAATTCAAGGGTATCTTGTTGCCGAGATCGGAAAATGATGACGAGCAGCACGTTGTCATCAAACTCGCGACCGGATACAATATCGGAATCGCCACCGAGACGATCACGAATATGACGGAAGAGGGCTATAAGGAAGCCCACTATAAGATTCCGGAGAAGGAATTTCCGTATCGAGCTGGTCGACCCAATGTCAAATTGTTGGGAACGGGTGGTACAATCGCTTCGCGGCTGGATTACCGAACTGGCGCTGTGATTCCGGCATTTTCACCCGGCGAGTTATATGGTGCAGTTCCAGAGTTGGCTGACATCTGCAATCTTTCGACAGAGAAGTTGTTTGCAGTGTTCTCGGAAAATATGGGACCGGAGCAGTACAAGACTTTGGCAATTGCGATAGGAAAAGAAATCGAGAAGGGGATCGACGGCATAGTCATCGGGCACGGAACTGACACAATGCACCACACCGCCAGCGCTCTCTCGTTTATGGTACAGAACTCGCCGGTCCCGATCGTGATGGTCGGATCGCAGCGGTCTTCGGATCGGCCGTCGTCGGATGCAGCGCTCAATCTGATGCACGCCACAAAGACGGCCGCAGAATCTGACATTGCCGAAGTGATGGTCTGCATGTTCGGTCCGACCTCGGACGAGTATGGTCTGCTTCATCGCGGCACGCGCGTGCGAAAGATGCATTCATCCTATCGGTCGACTTTCCGGACCATAGGGGATATCCCGCTGGCAATGGTGGATCGACAGAAGATCACACCTCTGAAACCGAAGTACAATCGGCGCCGGCTCGACCGCAAAGCTAAAATCATACCGTACTTTGAAGAGAAAGTGGCACTGGTTTACTATTATCCTAACATGATGCCCGATATGATCACATCACTGATCGACAACGGTTACAAGGGGATTATCATTGCCGGGACCGGCTTGGGACATATCAATAAGCCGCTTTATCCAGCTATCGAAAGGTGTGCGAAAGAGGGTATCGCGGTGTACATGACCGTGCAGACCTTGTGGGGGTATGTGCACATGTTTGTGTACGATACCGGCCGCGACCTGATGAGCAAGGGGATCATCCCGCTGTCGAATATGCTTCCGGAAGTGGCATATATCAAACTTGCGTGGGCGCTCGGGCAGACGAGTGATCTCGAGAAGGTCAAAGAGTTAATGCTAACGCCGGTCGCGGACGAGATAACCGATCGCGAGCCGTATAACGGCTACCTGATCTTCCAAGGCGGGGTACCTGAAGTTGAGGAGTTCCTGAAGCGGATACACAAGTAGTGTAATCCCGCGCGATCACGAGGAGCCAATTCTGTTTCTGGTGCCGCTTATGCCTAACTACACAACGGCGCAGGCCCACCCATGAATATATAATTAATAATCCACACAGCATCGCTGATGTTAAGCGAACCACTGCCGTTGGCATCGCCCAAAGCCAAACACTCCGTCGGCGCGGGACCGCCGGCGAAGTAGTAGTTGATCAAGTATATCGCATCGGAAATGGTGCAGGCACCGCTGCCATTGGCATCACCCGGAGCTATACAGCAAGTGGCTTGAATGCTCGGTTTGACCGGTGCGGACCAAGATACGATCATTGGTGTTATCGGATTGTCGTGTCCGGGGGGAGCTTGGGCCGGGACATAATCCGCGAACTCAACCGTGATCGGACGCGAGTCGAGGGCAACGGGAGCAGAGAAGAACACGCGCGCCAAAGGCGTCGACGGTTGGGATCCAGAGCCGCCGAAAGAAATACTCGCCAATAGGAATTCCCCGGGCGTCGGCAGGATCGAGAGAATGTTATAGTTCCAGTTCAACTCACTGCCGGTCGCCGGAAACTGAACCGAGTCAATTTGAGCCGGGATTGAGTCCATCGAAATTCGCAACGGCAGCTGAAAATCAAACATCCTCTGCGCATCCAGCGCCAGATCGACAATGCCGTGATCCAGGTGAGCCGGGAAATGAGCGGTGTGCCGAATGCGAAAGCCTGCAGTGACCGCAGGTTCCCATGGCGGAGAGGTTGGAGGACAATACCCTATAGGATAGCACTCGCTGAATAGGCACCAGAACAAGTTGTATGCATCTTTCATTGTCCACTCTTGATGAAAGTCAACATCCGCCAGATCGAAGTCAACCGGTGGCGGCCCGCCCTTGTACAGATAATTGAACATATACACAATATCGCTGATGTTGATCCCGCCGCTGCCGTTAGCGTCGCCGCATGCTTGGGCGTGCGCGCTTGACGGTAGGAACGTAAACGATAGTGCCGCTGCAATTAAAAGCAAGAATCGTGACATTGGGTGCTCCTTCCAATCGATTTGCTTTAACGATGCAGATTTGTGTTGCCCACAATGCTGCAAACGATTTCTTGATACTCAAATATAGAGACGAGCACAGATTTTAGCAACTGTGAACTGGTCACTTTCTTTGTGGGAATGAAGAGATAAATCATGCAGTTACCGTTGATCGCACTCTGTTTCATCGTCTTTACAACTCTGGCGTATCGCTTCTACGGCCGTTGGGTCGCCAGTCAATTCGTCATCGATGATTCCAAGGCCACGCCTGCAACTTCAAAGAACGATGGTGTCGACTACGTTCCCACCAAACCGTTCTATTTGTTTGCTCAACACTTCTCGGCTATAGCCGCAGCAGGACCGATAGCCGGTCCGATTCTTGCCTGTCAGACCTTCGGATGGCTACCGTGTCTCCTTTGGATTGGACTGGGAGTCGTCTTAATTGGCGCTGTACACGACTTCTCCAGTCTGACGGCATCAGTTCGTCACGGCGCCTGTTCGATCGCGGAGATTACGCGCGAACATCTTGGCACAACAGCAGGGCGTGCCATGATGGCGCTCATCTGGGTGACTTTGATGTACGTCATAGTTGCCTTCACGGACATCACCGCTTCGAGTTTTGTGGGTAAGACTGAAGAGATGGCAGGGGTCGATGTCGCGTTTAATCCGGGCGGTGCCGTGGCCGCTGCGGCTATCATGTATCTGTTGCTCGCAATCGTCATGGGCTTTGTCCAACGTTACCTTAATCCACCGCTGTGGCTCTTGACGGTGATTTTTGTACCGGCGACATTGGTTATCGTCTGGTTTGGGACACAGATTTCGACTCTTTTGATACTCGATGTGAAGTCTTGGGGAATCATCATTCTTGCGTATTGTGCGGCGGCTTCAGTAATGCCGGTCTGGATGCTGCTGCAGCCGCGCGGATATTTGGGTGGATTCATCCTGTACATGGCACTGGCTCTGGGAATCGTGGGCATATTCTTCGGCGGATACGAAATCAGACAAGAGGCGTTTCGGTCATGGGATGTCGGCGGGATGACCGGCACGCTTTTCCCATTCTTGTTCGTTACTATTGCCTGTGGGGCATGCTCCGGATTTCACGGTTTGGTGTGCAGTGGGACGACGTCAAAGCAGATTGCCAAGGAATCGCATATGAAGCCGGTTGGATTTGGCGCTATGCTGGCTGAAGGATTTGTTGCGTTGATAGCGTTGGGAACAATAATGATCGTCTCCGGCACAGAGATCACTGGATTGAAACCGGGCACGATCTATGGAAACGGGATAGGCAAATTCATGTCGCTGATAATCGGCGAAGAAAATCTCAAATTCGCGATTACCTTCGGTGCGATGGCTTTCTCGACATTTGTATTTGACACATTGGATGTTTGCGCACGGCTGGCACGATATATCTTCCAGGAACTCACCGATTGGCAAACCTGGATAGGTGGCACTGTTGGCACGCTGATTATCATGGCCTTGCCTGTGTACTTCATTCTGTTTTCACCAGAGGGTTCTTGGGTGCGATTCTGGACACTGTTTGGATCAGCCAATCAGCTGCTTGCGGCCTTGACTCTTTTGACCGTTTCGATGTGGCTTCATCACAGTCGCAAACGGATCGCATTTACGCTACTGCCGATGCTGTTTGTGCTGGTGATCACGACCTGGTCGTTGATCAAGCTTAGCTCGGCAAGCCTGATCGGGGCGAAGGGCTTCGATACAACGCTAATCAATGGAGTGCTCTCGTTATCTCTCATTGTGCTGGCTATCTACCTCGTAGTTTCTGCGCTTATCCGGAATCAGAGAGATCGCAAGAGTGCAACAGCGGCATAAAAAAAGCGGGCCGATTTCTCGACCCGCCTGATTGTCAAAGACTTTCTGATTTGACTTTTGTCTACTACTCGCTCTTAATTCGCATGGAATAGAACGAGCGGTACACGAAGACCACTGAAATCAGGAAGAATGCAGCCGCTAGAAGCATCCGCGTAGTGCCATCCAATTCAATTGCCAGCTCTACCGCCAGTACACCGAACAGCGTTGTGAACTTGATGACCGGGTTCATGGCGACAGAAGAAGTGTCCTTAAATGGATCGCCAACTGTATCGCCGACGACCGTTGCTGCGTGCAAGGGGGTACCTTTCTCACGAAGTTCAGTCTCAACGATCTTCTTTGCGTTATCCCAGGCACCGCCGGCATTCGCCATAAAGATTGCCTGATAGAGCCCAAAGGCTGCGATCGAGATCAGATATCCTACAAAGAAATACTCATTGACGCAGGCAAATGCCAGAGTCGTAAAGAACACAGTAATGAAGATATTGAACATTCCCTTCTGGGCGTACTGTGTACAAATCTCCACTACTTTTTTGCTGTCTTTGACTGACGCCTTTTGAGCACTGGAATCGAGGCGAATGTTTGCCTTAATATATTCCACTGCCCGGTAAGCGCCGGTTGACACAGCCTGAATTGATGCGCCGGTGAACCAATAAATCACCGCACCACCGGAGATCAATCCCAAAAGGAATGGCGCATTCAGAAGTGAGAAATAGGATCCCGCAGCGTTCAACATATCGGTGATACCCTGCAATGTACGCTCACCATGAACTTCACCGCCCAATCGCTGCGAGAGCAGCAACAAGATGGAGAAAATGAGTGTGGTAGCACCGACGACCGCCGTGCCGATCAGCACGGGCTTGGCTGTTGCCTTAAAGGTATTTCCGGCGCCATCGTTTTCTTCCAAGCATAACTTGGCCGTCTCGAAGTTTGGCGTGAACCCAAAGTCTCTCTTGATTTCATCCTTGATTCCCGGCAGGGTTTCAATTGTTGACAGCTCATAGACCGACTGCGCATTGTCAGTGACCGGTCCGTATGAGTCGACGGCAATTGTCACTGGACCCATGCCAAGGAAACCGAACGCGACCAAGCCGAAGGCGAACACAGGTGCAGCAGCCATAATCTCGCCGACACCCATAGTGCTGAATCCCCAGGCGATTGCCATAAGGCCAACAATTGTCAATCCCATCCAGTAGGCACTGAAGTTGCCAGCAACCAAACCGGACAGAATGTTCAGTGAAGCGCCGCCTTCCTTTGAAGCTGTTACCACTTCTTTGACATGGCGGGAACCGGTGGACGTGAAAATCTTGACTAACTCTGGGATAACTGCCCCGGCCAAAGTGCCGCAAGAGATGATCGAAGCCAATTTCCACCATAGGGTACCGTCACCCAAAGTGGGAAGCATCAGGTACGAAATCAGGTAGGTCATCACAATCGACAGAATCGAAGTAATCCAAACCAAAGTCGTCAGCGGAGTTTCGAAATTAAAACGAGGAAGATCTGCGAATCTTGCTTTCGCGACTAAATCGTTGATCCAGTAAGAGGCAATACTCGTAACAATCATCATTACGCGCATCACGAATATCCATACCAGCAGTTGGACCTGATAGCTTGGTTCAAGCACTGCGAGGAGGATGAACGTAATCAACGCCACGCCTGTGACGCCGTACGTCTCGAATCCGTCAGCTGTCGGACCGACTGAATCTCCGGCATTGTCGCCAGTGCAATCGGCAATCACGCCGGGGTTACGGGCGTCGTCTTCCTTGATGTTGAAGACGATTTTCATTAAGTCCGATCCGATGTCGGCGATCTTGGTGAAAATTCCGCCGGCAATTCGAAGTGCCGCTGCACCGAGCGACTCGCCAATTGCGAAGCCGATGAAACAGTATCCGGCCAGATTGCCTGGAACCCACAAGAGAATCGCCAACATGATGATCAGTTCGATGGAAATGAGCAAGGTTCCAACGCTTATGCCGGCGCGAAGAGGAATGGCGTAGGTCGGAAATGCCTTTCCTGTAAGCGAAGCGAATGCAGTTCTCGAATTAGCGAAGGTGTTGATTCGGATGCCGAACCACGCGACGACATAACTGCCGGCGATGCCGACGAGACTGAACAGGATAATAATAATTAAGTTCGCCGCCCCAACTGGTCGCAACCAGCCGAAGTATACCACCATGATTACAGCAATGAAAGCCCACAGGATGAGAATGAAGCGCCCTTGGGTCAGCAGATAGGTCTTGCACGTTTCATAGATTAGTTCGGAAATCTCCGACATCGACTTATGAACCGGCAGACCCTTCAATCGTGCAAAAGCAAACCATCCAAAGAGCATTCCGAGGAAACAAACTACGATCCCGATCATAAGCAGCGTGTAGCCACTCATTCCAAAGAAGGTCTGGATACCAAGATCGGGAACGACAATGTCGGCCTCACTCCCAAAGGCTTGTGGTGCAATCCCGATCAAGATCGCGGTCAGTAATGCTATTCGATTCACAAGTGACTTGAAACTGAACCGTGCTTTTTCACACTTGCTCATAGATTATTACCTCTTTTCAGTGTGGTAATTAAGTGTGTTGGCGTGACGCTCATGACGCTCCTTCCTGATTAATTGAGTTAACCTTTATGTTTAACATTGATCTACTTTCGCTTGACACAAATCCAACCGGAGCCAAGACAATCCCTTGTCGCGCACTACCGGCCAATTTCATGAATCAATTGGGCGGGAATATATGTTAATCGGAAGTCTTTAGCCACACAAAACTGCGCCACCATTGACATTAAGGACTTCCCCGGTGATAAATGTGGACAAATTTGATGCGAGAAACAAGATGGGTCCGGCAATTTCATCAGCTGCGCCGGCACGTCCAAGCGGGATGAGCCTAAGGTGACGCTCGGCATCCGGTGCTACCAGTTCTTCGTGACTCATGTCTGTATCCACCCAGCCGGGAGCAACGCAGTTGACGCGAATATTATGTGGCGCCAATTCCGGAGCGAGGGATTTGGTAAGACTTATTATGGCCCCTTTGGAGGCGGCGTAGTGGGAATGAAATGCCTCGCCCCGCTGTCCGGCGGTCGAGGCGATGTTGATGATATTGCCTGACCTTTGTCTCTTCATCGGGGCAACTGCCGCCGTCGTTGGATAGAACACGCCGTTGATATTGATGTCAAGCATCTCATCAAGTTGCCTGGCAGTCATCGTGTCGATGGCGGCTTCTTTCCAGATACCGGCATTATTGACGAGGATGTCAATGCGTCCAAACTTGTTGAGAGTGAATTCAATCATCGCCTCGGCTTCAGGTTTGCGTGAAACATCTGCCCGGCAAATCGCAGCCTTGACACCGCGGGTAGTGGCGACATTTGCTGTTTCGCCGGCAGCCAGTTCGTTATTGACGTAGTTGACGATGACATGACACCCGTGCTCGGCAAACATGATGGCCGCTGCACGGCCAATGCCGCGAGACGCACCTGTGACCACAGCAACTTTATCTTTCAGACCAAACACTTTCAGTACTCCTTGTAATAATCAGTTGAGGAATAATAAAAAAAACGGCCACTGAAAAGTGACCGTTTTTCGCATTCAGCGCAAAAACTCGAAGCTTAGCTCTTGCCGCGAAGTTCAAAAATCCGGCCTTCTATCATCAAAAGCTGAATCTTCTCGGTCGCAAGGCAGACAAGGTTCAAAAGCTGCTGGGCGGTTGCGACTTCTTCAACCTGCTCGTCAACAAACCAAGCCAGGAAGTTTCCGGTGGCATGGTCGTTGTCTTTGTTCGCCATATCAACGCATTCATTGATCAAACGGGTGATCTTCTTCTCGTGATCTAATGCAGTCTGAACAATCTCTTTGACGGAACCGTAATCGGATTTGGGAGTTTCAAGAGTTCCCAACTTCACGGCTGCTCCGACTTCGACCAAGTAATGGGCAATCTTGGTCGCGTGGGACATTTCCTCGGCGGCCTGCATCTCGAACCACTTCGCATAGCCGCGAAACCCCATTTCGTGGAGTTTGTACGACATCGCGAGATAAATCCAGTAAGAATGGAATTCTTCCTTGACTTGCTGGTTCAATTTGGCCGACATGGCATCAGAAATCATCATCTGTAAGTCTCCTCAAAAACTGTGCACACGATTTCGCGTGTGGTTGAAATTCCAATCTAAATTCGTACGTAAACCGGAAGATACCAATTGGTGAAATCTTTATCAAGATTCTCACGATAACTTCAGCTCGGGCGACAAATTAAGTGTTTCTGCCGTAAAACGGCATAAAAACAGATTTTCCAGTTCGAAACACGTCCGAGTATGTCCTTGTTTGCGGCTTCCTGACAAGACCACTCGTGATCAGTACACTTAAGTATGCTCGGAGCTATGACGATTATAGGGTAGTACCCAATAATAAAAGGAAATTACAATGTCAGTATTCATGGAAATCATCGAATGGATGGACCCGGCCGGCGAAGAAATGATTCACCGTATCCCGCAGGAAGGTTCAGCGGATTTTAAATTAGGCGCGCAGTTAGTAGTTCGCGATAGTCAACTTGCAGTCTTTTTTAAGGACGGCCATGCTTGTGACTCTTTTACTGTCGGCCGACACACGCTGACGACACTCAACATTCCGATTCTAACGCGACTTCTTTCATTGCCATGGGGATTCGAGTCGCCTTTTCGGGCGGAAGTCTACTTTATCAACTTGAAGACCTTCACGAATCTCAAGTGGGGAACGCGTCATCCGGTGACTTTCCGTGACAGCAAGCTCGGACTCATCCGGCTCCGCGGGCATGGGGCATTCACATTCCGTGTTTCGCAACCGATGCTTTTCTTGAATTCGATCGTCGGCAGGCAATCGCGATTCACGACTGACGACATACAGAGCTATCTACGCGATGTCATTATTGCCCGGATGAACGACATGCTCGGGGAGAAACTGGATTCGATCATTGACCTTCCACGTGACTACAGCGAATTGGCTTTGGAATTCAAATCCATCGTGGCAAATGAATTTGACAAGTACGGACTTGAATTGATTGACTTCTATATCGCTTCTATCACGCCACCGGAAGAGGTTTCCAAACTAATCGATCAACGCTCGGGTATGGAAGCGATCGGAGATCTGGACAAGTTCCTTAAATACGAGATGGCGCGTGGGCTCTCCGGCTCCGGCGTTGCCGGTGCAACAGGGAATACGATTGGTATGGCTGCCGGTGTCGGAGTCATGATGCCCACAATGCTCGCCAAGGCGTTTTCACCGGAGCAGCAGGAATTGCGCAGTCAGCCAATAGCGACAGTGACGTGTCCCAAATGCCATACCGATACGCCCGAGCAGTCCCGATATTGCTATCGCTGCGGCCACGCTATGTTTACACAGAATGTCTGTCCCGGATGCCGAACCGAATTGCCTTCTGAAGCTAAATTCTGCCTGAATTGCGGCGTGAATCTTGGCGCCAAGGCAGTCTGCCCACATTGTCAATCCGATCTAATTGCCGGCTCAAAGTACTGCGGGTCGTGCGGCAAGTCAGTGGGCAATGGTTAACTCCGTTTCGTCTCGGACGGGCTTCGGCATAGACGTTAGTTGCCCGGGCTGTGGCGGCGAATTGAGTCTACAGGAAGACTTCGCCACGGTTCGCTGCAAGCATTGCTCATCCGCTTTGCGGATCTCGATGTCAGATGTACCGCCGGCCTTCATAATTCGGTCCAAATTGAGTGCGATGCAGGTGAGACCATATCTCGATCGTTTTCTCAAGGAAAATGACCGAGCCCTTTCACCGCCAGATATCACTATCGCGGGTGTCTATCAACCATACTGGAAGTTCGATTCGCTGATTCTGCGGTTGCGCCACAAATTGGAGGTTCGACGAGATGTAACGGAGTACGGCAACTCCAAGGAGTACGAGCAAGTCGAAGAGGTTAAGCAGGAAATCTCATTGACTCCCCATCTGGTGACGATATCAGCATCTCCGGCTTCCGAGCTATTTCCATATTCGCTGGGACTGCGGACAGAATACATCCGCATGCGTCCTTTCGAAGGACTGGCAGACAACGGCGAATTCTCCATCAAGCCGGTCGAGACCACGGTGACTCACGCATTCGCGCAAGCAGAAAAGGGAGCACTGAAACTTTCCGACATCGGGAATTCAACAAACGCTCGCAACGCAACTCGGCTCTTTGGGCTCAAGGCGGCGCTTGTATACTTTCCATATTTTACGGTCACATTTATGGAGCGCGGGAAGGCGATAAGCTACGTGGTCGATGCGGTCGCAGCTCGTGTCGTGGGCGAGGCCGCTGTGGAGTCCCGCGACGGACAAATGATCTCGACTGATTGTCCGAATTTTGGCACTCTCGGTGTTGAGCTTCATCGCTGTACTAATTGCGGCGATGATCTGCCTACACAAAACTCGATACTTTACTGCTGCCGTAACTGCGGTTCAATGACCGTACTCGAATCCAATAGCGCCTTTGACCGGCAGGTTGTAATTGCAGCCAACGGATGTGCGGCCAGAAGCATGCTGATGCCGTTTTGGCGGCTAGAGTGCCGCCAAATTAGTGGTGGGGCCTTGGAGCTTGCCGTACCGGCGTTCCGAATGAAGAACTTTGAAGCAATGTACCGACTTTCGTCTCGCATGTCGGCATCGGCGGCGAGGATAGAATTCAGGGGTGATAACCAGATCGAGTGTGAAATTGCTCCCACTAATGTTGGTCTGCGCGAAGCCGTCGTGCTTGCACATGCAGTACTTGCGCGTACAATGCTCAAACGGAATGTAGAAAGCCTGAAGGATCTTGATCTCAAGATTGAACGGGCCACTCTGTTATTGGTGCCATTTCACACCGAAAGCTACTTCTTGGTCGATTCGGTGTTATCCGCCATCACGATCGAGCGACAAGCTTTGGCGCCAGTGTAAATGAGTCAGCTATCCCAGGACAAATTCAGAAAATGCTCTGCCAAACGCGCGACACTCGTCCAACTCCGCAATTGACGGAACCAATCGTGCCTTGGCACCGGGTTTAAACACCTTCAACTTCAGTTGTTCAAGATAACCTTCCAGGATTTCCGGAGCCTGACCTCCCCACCCGTACGACCCAAAAGCAGCAGCCTTCTTTCCAGTGGCGGATACGCTTGGCAGCAGATGGGCGATATCCCAAATCGGTTTGACGACGTCCCCGGCAAAGGTCGGAGTGCCAAATAATATTCCATCGGCAGCCTCGATGATATCTCGCGCCCGCTCCGGTGTAACTTCCATAGCGTCCACCAAATGGACATCGAGACGATCGCTTGGAATCGCTGCGGCGATCGCATCCGCCATAGCTTTGGTGTTACCGTAGGACGAAGCAACAAAGATCGCGAGCATTCTCTTGTCTGACTTGATCTTCGGTGCAGTCCATTCGAGATACTTTTGAATGAAATGCTTCGGTTGGTCGGCATTTATCGGACCGTGCGAAGGCGCCACGACGGCGATCTCCCGCTGCAATACTGCTTCGGAGGCTTTGCGCGAGAAAGGTGCGAAGGGGCGCATGATGCAGTCGTAATAGTACCAAGCTTCGTGCTCCAATACAGGATCGCCGACCTTGGCAAACATCGAATCATCCGGACACAAGTGTGCCGCATAACCGTCGCATGGGAAAAGGACCCGTCGTTCGGGACAATACGTAAACATTGTGTCTGGCCAGTGCATAAATGGGGCAGTCATGAATTCCAGTGAAGTTCCGCCCAAATCCAACTTGTCGCCGCCCTTCACACCCTCAATCGAGTGGGCTTCGTCATTAATAACATTGCGCAGGAACGGAACGGCGGGCTTGGAGCAGATTAGTTGAATTCGCGGATTGCGATGAAGCAATTCATTGATGGCCCCGGAGTGGTCGGGTTCGTTGTGGTTGACTACCAGATAGTCAATTCTCTCTACCGGTACAATCTCCGCAATGGCATCAAAAAACTGCCTTTCGAAACCGTCCTTTACCGCGTCAATTACCGCTACTTTGTCTCCAGTAATCAGATATGAGTTATAGGTTGTCCCGTAAGTCGTTTTAACATATAGATCGAATACTCGCAGACCTGGATCCTTCGCGCCGACCCAATAGATGCGATCTGATATCTGTGTTGCTGCCATTATTTCTCCTTCATGGCGCTCAAGATATGCGCAAAAGGAGACTATTGCAACCGTATTCGGATGGCTGGACAAGAAGAGTCGCTTGATCAAAAAAGTGATTGCACAACGAATCTTCGACATCGTATATGTTAGTGATGACTTCTATCATAGGCCGGATTCCACTCAGATTTGTTATTGTTGCGTTTGTTGCATCGGCAGTCGCATGCCTATTGACGGGGTGTGGCAGTTCGACGGAGCCGGAGAAACCGCTAACTAACAAAGTCTACATGTCCAAGGACATCGTTGTTACCGGAGGAGATACGTTCAGTATGCCGGTCTACTTCGAGAATGACAAACCGATTGCTGCCCTTAGCTTACCTTTGCGATTTGCTTCGAACGTCATGCGCTGCGATTCAGTATCTTTTATCGGAAGTCGTTGTGAAGATTTCTTCCTAACGCGTTTTTATGTACGTCACGACACAATACAGATTGGCGCCATCGACACGGTTGGGGTTGGGGAAGGTAATGGTCTCTACGTGACCTTACATTTCTGGGCATTTGGCAACGCGCCTGACACGAATGTGACGATCGATCTACTAATAAACCCCACATTGCCGTTTGGATATACGGATACTTCCTTAACGGCGGACGCGATTATACCGCAATTTGATGCGGGCCAAATCCATATCAACTCGCAATTGTAGCAGACCGTGAAAACGAAGAGACAAAGGCTCTGAATACCTCGGGTTTAGCGCAATTGACTCTAATCGTGAAAAAAAGGAGACAAAGTGCTGGAACTTAAGCCAACCTGTGAACATTGCAATAAGGCGCTGCCGCCTGACTCATTGGAGGCGCGCATCTGTAGCTACGAGTGTACATTCTGTTCATCGTGTGCTGACTTAGTCTTGAGCAATGTCTGCCCCAACTGCGGCGGTGGTTTTGTCCCGCGTCCCATTCGGCCGGCGAAGAACTGGAAGGGCGACAACTTCCTCGGAAAGGACCCGGCGAGCACGACTGTGAAGCACAGACAAGTTGACTTGGCGAGTCACGCAAAGTTTGCGGCGAAGATCAAGCTGATTGCGCCGGAGGACCGGTAGCACGTGTATCTCTGATTATCAATCCGGCGACTTTGAAAAGTGGAACACTATCATATATCTGGTTTGAAGGATTATGTGTGGAAGATTTACATTAGCGCTTGAACATGAGCGATTGCTGTTGCAGTACGGCTTTGCGGATGTGGACTTCACTTTTCGGCCGCGCTACAATATTGCACCGATGCAAGAGAGCCCAGTCGTCGCCTTAGACGACGGCAGAAAGGTCTTGCAGTTAATGCGCTGGGGATTAGTGCCTTCCTGGTCGAAGGATGAGACGATCGGAAACCGCCTCATAAATGCTCGTGCAGAGACGGTGAGGGAGAAGCCGAGTTTTCGGACTTCCTTCAAGAGGCGTCGCTGTCTGGTACCAGCGACCGGCTATTTTGAATGGAAAGAGTTGCCCGGTTCATTGCCCACCAAGAAGCTGAAGGCTCCGATGTACTTTACTGTCAGGGATGGCGAACCATTTTCCTTTGCCGGATTATGGGACACGTGGGAGCGCTTTGATGGGAAGAGATTATCGACATTTACCATTATCACGACAGAACCAAATACTCTGGCGGCACAAGTCCACAACCGGATGCCGGTAATCCTGCAGAGGAGTGAAGAATCCATGTGGCTGGAAGGTGATGATGAGGCGGCGTCGAGTCTTCTGCGCCCATATCCTGAAACGGACTTGTCTGTTTTCGAGGTTTCGAAGGTTGTTAATTCGCCTCGCAATGACTCGCCGGAATGCATTGTGCGTGTGGCTTAGGCTAATGAAAATCCCGCGACTTTAACTTGATACTGTCGCTATCAATTGCTACAGAGCGAAAACGCGCGCCGACAACATTAACGACGCCATCCTTGCGTTCAATCTTTCCCCAGACATAAAGAACATTTGAAAAGATTACGTCGCGGCGGAAGCGCTTGGCGAGATCAGGTTTGACCACGATGTTCGCAAACCCGGTTTCGTCTTCCAGTGTGATGAAAACAAATCCTTTTGCCGTCAACGGTCGTTGCCTGATGACTACCATACCGCAGGCACATACGGAACGTCCATCCGGGACATCCCGAAGCTCTTGTGACGACAAGACATTTTCGTTTCGTAGAGTATCGCGCACCAGAGCCATTGGGTGTGGTCCGGTTGATAGTGAAAGTCCAATGATATCGGAGTGAACAACGTCAATGGCACGCATCAGCGGCAGCAATTCAGACCCGGTGGCAGCGGAAACAAGCTCCAGTTCATAGTCAGTTTGCCGCACCAATGAAAGCACTTGCCATAGCGCTTCGCGTCGCGAAATGCCAAAACAATCAAATGCTCCTACCTGTGCCAGTTGCTCAATTTGGTGTCTTGCCAATCCAGTACGTAGTACGACGTCTTTAAGGGTACAATATGGTTCACGAGCACGTTCTACCAGGATATGCTCTCCGGCTGCAGAACCCAGACTAAGCACATGGTTCAGTCCGAGCCGAATCGCATCGCCCTCAAGTGTGCATTCCCAATTGCTGTTAATGATACAGACACTTTTTACCGTGACACCCTTTCGCATTGCTTCGTAGACAATACTCGCCGGGGTATAGAAACCCATTGGTTGAGCATTGAGTAACGCGCAATAGAATTCAACCGGATAATAGACCTTCAGCCACGCCGAGACATACACCAGTAATGCAAATGATGCTGCGTGCGACTCGGCAAAACCAAAATCAGCAAACGCCGCTAGTTGATTGTAAATCTGCTCTGCCGTAGTCGTGTCAATCCCATTTCTCCCCATTCCATCAATTAGAGACTCCTTGAGAGCGGCGATTCGTGCTTTTGATTGTCGATGACCTATCGAACGCCGAAGGCTATCTGCCTGGGCAGGTGTGAAGCCGGCGACAGTCATCGCAACGCGAATCCCCTGCTCCTGGAATAATGGGATACCCAACGTGCGCCTAAGCACCGGCTCTAAAGTAGGATGCAGGTAGCTGATCGGCTCTTCGCCATTTCGGCGTCGTAAATAGGGGTGAACCATTTTGCCTTGGATCGGGCCAGGTCGGATAATTGCAACTTCAACCACCAGATCATAAAAACATCTTGGTCGCATTCTCGGCAGGGTGTTCATTTGTGCACGTGATTCGACCTGAAATACTCCAAGCGTATCGGCGCTGCACAGCAGGTCGTAGACCTTGGCATCTGAATATGAAATTTTACTTATGTCAATAGTCACCGCCCGATGTTGTTGGACAAGTTTCAGGGCAAGATCAATCAGCGTCAACATGCCCAGTCCAAGTAAGTCAATTTTCACTAATCCCATATCAGCCGAATCGTCTTTGTCCCACTGAATCACCGTGCGGTTAGGCATCGTCGCGTTTTCGACCGGGACGATTTCCGCTAACGGTGTTTTGGTGACAATCATTCCTCCGCAGTGAATTCCGAGGTGACGGGGAAAGCCCTGAAGCCGGCGTGAAAGCTCAATAAGCAGCTTCACACGCTTATCATTAAGATCAATACCTTGTTCGGCAAAGCGAACCTCGGTTTCTGCCAAATCATTGGTAAAATGGTCAAGACACTTGGCGAGTTTATCAATATCACTGGGGGAGAGTCCCAACGTCTTGGCGACCTCTCGTACAGCAGAGCGCCGGCGATAACAGATGACATTACACACCATTGCCGCGTGATCACGCCCGTACTTTGCATACACGTACTGGATCGCTTCTTCACGGCGATCGGAAGCGATGTCGATGTCGATATCCGGCGGTTCTTTTCTTTCTTCCGAGAGGAAACGTTCGAACAACAATTCGAGCCTGATTGGATCAACTGCTGTAATTTCCAAACAGTAACAGACTGCGGAATTGGCGGCCGAGCCACGGCCTTGACAAAGGATGCCCCGCTCACGGCAAAACCTGCAAATATCACAAACAATGAGAAAGTAGCCAGATAGGTTAAGTCGATCGATGATTGAGAGTTCATGGTTGAGTTGTGAAGTGACGATTTCAGAAAGTTCACCGCACCTGCGCCTGGCACCAGCGAATACCAATTTGCGCAGATAGGCACTTGTCGTTTCGCCATCCGGAACGGGAAAATCGGGCAGGACAGTGGACAGGTCCTGCAATGCAAATTTACAGCGATCAGCAATCTGGAGTGTATTCGTAATCGCATTAGGGGAGCGGGCAAACTTCTCAATCATCCGCGATTTGGGTATTAGATATCTATCGTTGTTCGGGTAGAGCAAACCATCAGCATTGTCGAGAGTGACACCATGCTTTATGCAGGTCAGTACATCATGTACCCGCCGGTCGTCGGGAACGCAGTAGTGCACCATATTTGTTGCAACGACGGGAATGCCAAGTTTGGCGCCAAGAAATACGAGTTTCTCACAATACTTTTCATGCTGCGGCAATTGATGGTGATACAGTTCGAGAAAGAAATTGTCTTTGCCGAAAATTCCGGACAGCATTTTGGCACGGGCTTCCATGTCGTCAATCTTCCCGGATAGGACACCGTCATACAGTGTAGTTCCAGAAAGGGCGATAAGCGCATCGGCAAAGTTCTTGATTTGGTCAAATACGACGCGCGCCTCGCCTTTGGGATAATTTTGGAGCGCATCTGCCAATAGCAGGCTAAGGTTGCGATACCCGTCTCGATTAGTTGCCAATAGCACTAACCTGGTATTGTCTTCGAGTATCACTTCGCTGCCAAATATTGGTCGAACCCCGCTTAACTTTGCTGCTTCGGCAAAGCGTACCGCACCGTAGACCCCGTTGGTGTCCGTAAGGGCAAGTGCAGAGTAACCCAATTGAGCGGCGTGTTTTACAAGTTCTTCAGGATGATTTGCTCCTTCAAGAAACGAGAAGTTTGATTTGCAGTGCAGTTCAACGTAATCCATATCACCCATGTAAGGTTTAGTCAAAATACCCCTGTAGGAACCATTTCGACTGGATTTCATCATGGAAGAGCAAATAACACATCCCGCGATCAGTTTCGACTTCATAATAAGACCGCTGAAACTCGCGCTCCCACCATCCTCCGGATAGGTGGTATGGCGCGCATTGCCAGACAACACGCTCGACACCGGCAGCGCTTACGATGCCATACAGATTACTTTTATCAGTTGTGACCTTGATAGTCTGCGGATTTTTGTATAAGCGAAGTCCGGCGAGCGAACTACCTGAATAGTAGCACTGAAGTGTGTTGCGTGATTGATAAACGTCAAGTGGCTCATTATCATTGCGCGCATTTAACCGGACACATTCTTCAGGAAGCACTTTATTCGAAACTGCGATTCTTGCCAAAGGCAGTTTTTCCAGTTCAGTATTGCATTTGTAAGCGAAAACATCGTCTGCTACTGCGGAGGAAAATAACGACATTTGACTAGGTAGAAGAGGGGCGACAGTCGTTAATGTAACTCGAATTGTTGTGACACCAAACACAAATTGAATGCCTGATAGAGAGTGGTGAACTTGTCTTCTCCATACTGATAACGAACATGTAAGTTGATTTAACTTTACGTCTATCAGTTTGGGATTGAAATATGCACCTTCTAGTAGTATCGATACCTCCCGACAACCATCTCCGGAAGATTGTAGTTTCTCCATCATTGATTGCAGAAGACGCACAATGTTTTCTTCGAGTTGTGCAAGGTTATCCAAAGGATCGTCAAAACGTAATTCTGCATAGCGCTCATTAGGGAAGGCGAATGGCGAAACAGGTGAAGTGTTTTCGCTCTGTAAACACTCCACTAAACATTTCACATCCTCGCCGAAACGCCTTGTGATCTCGTGTATTGGAAGTTTCGTGATCTCCCCAATGGTATTGAGCCCAAGCGAATTAAGCTTGAGATAAGTATCGTCTGTGAGTCCTAGTGCTGAAATCGGAAGTGGTGAAAGAAAATCACGCTCGCAGCCATGAGGAATAATGAGTGTGTCGTTATTATGGGCTATCAGCGATGCAATTCGCGCCACCGGTTTATTGCCGGCAATTCCTATTTTCACTGCATACGTAGATGGTGGGAACAGACTGCGGATACGTTTCCCGATCCCATCTTCACCACCGTGGAGACGGTTTAGACCGCAGAGTTCAAGATAGTATTCGCCCGGGGCAACCGTTTCCACATGTGGCCCGACACAGTACAGCAACTCCTGGAGTTTATCCGATTCGTACTTTTCTTGTTTTGTGTCTTGCACGAGTATCCGGAGTTGGGCACAACGATTTCGCGCCTGTGCTGTTGTCATCCCGACATGCACATCGCGCTCGGCAATTTGATTTACTGCAACTAACAATGCGTGGGGATGCTCATTTTCCGCAACCGCATACGGGTAGAGTGACCTCGGGGCAAGGTCTTTTAGTAGCGCACACAGCGGGAAATCAACGACGTTTATGCAGGCGAAACGGTTCTTCATGTCAGTAACATTTCCACACTTTTACCTTCAGAACAAATTTTGCTTCGGGTAATCGTGACAATCGCGGTTTTCCGATTCCGTTTGGTCACAGTCATCTGTACCGACATCAGACTTGGTGGAAACATTTGATAGCGTGAATCGGTGAGGAAAATCACTAGGCCTTGTAATTTTGAAGTGATGATTCGCAGACGATGCACATGCTCCATTCTCAATTTGTCCTTTCTGCCGGTAACATCGCATATCACAACTCGCGCCGGCGTAAGGCGGAGGAGATTTTCAGCAGCGCGTACCGCTTCATTGCTCGAGTTTACCGCTACGACGAGAAGTTGTTCAACTTTAACACCCGCGGTAATGGCGCCAATTGGAAAGAAGGTTGTGCTGCAATCGACATAGGCAAGTTGATGATAGTTCTGATATCCGGCCAGAAGCTGAAAAAGGAAAGCTGTTTTTCCACTTGAAGTAGATCCAGTCAATTCGACTAGCAGTCCGGGTGGTAATCCGCCACCAGGAAACAAGTCGTCGAGTTTACTGTCGCCAGTCGAGAACAATTTGTGTTTGCTTGGATGAGTACTTCCGAACATTTCCGGAAACTTAATTCGCAGTTCCAGTAAACCTTTTGCGGTGTCACCTGCAGCACTATTAGCATTTGCCAACGGTCTTTTTTTTGCGCCGCTCAATATCCCTATACTGCACATATGTGCAGTATAGGGATATTTGTCATGCAGACAATCACATTTTGTGTTTGTTCGTTATTGGCGTTACCGATGCAACATCAGTATTGCGCGAAGGAGCGTAAATCGTTATCGTCCAACGTCTGCCGGAGTGGCGAAATTGGTAGACGCAAGGGACTTAAAATCCTATCCCAGCAAAATCGCAAGTTCTTGTTACTCAATGCAAGCTATTCATTAGGAGTCACTTAGTGCGCGTTGCTGCATATATCACTTCATGCCATTTTGTACAGTTTTGGCTACGTCATGGACACTTTTTGGACACCTAACACTGGCTACATAGACCGTAATTTCCACGCCTTGAGTCTGCCTGCGCGGCTTCGTAAGACCGGGGGCATGCATGCCGACCGGACACCGGCAGTCGCTCCCATGTGCGAGTCGCCGTGTCGCTAGATTGGCAAAAGTGGTGAAGCCACCGAACCGAATGATTGGCGCGACTCGCAAAGTCACCGGTCGGGAAGGAACTACTTGGGAAAGCCGGACTGGATCGACGAGGAAGCTGTCGCACATCGGAGATTAGACGAATAAGCAAGCACGCCCCACCCCTGGTGAAGCAGTCTCCGGGTGTGCTGCTAGTAGTCTCTTAGAAATTTGTCTTCCCGCAGATTGGGATCAGAAAAGGGAGCACGAAAGCTTCTCAGTTTGAGAGCATTTCTTCTGCCGACGGAACTGAGCTTGAACCCTTGACCGTCGGGGAGGGGACCCGATACATTTGGTGACGGCTCTGCTTGAGGAACGATTTTACTATATCAAAATGGCTTTCGCTCTCAACATAAGATGCCTGAAATGGTGTGACAATGCCCGATCGCTCGGCCAGGTTGCATAGCGATCGTTGAAATTATGAAACTCTATCTTTTGTGCTGACCTCGGAAGGATCGACCAGAAGTCCTTGATCTTGACAAGGGGTGGACTCCAGCTGGAAGGTGGGACGACTGATATCAAATTTGTCTTTCAGTGCCCGCGCAAGGACCGTTGATTTCAATTCCCCATGGCTAATCAGGCGGTCAGATACAACGAGATGTGCGCTGAGTGCCTTGACGCGGGATCCAACGCTCCAAATGTGCAAGTGATGAATGTTCTCAATACCAGGAAACGTGAGCGACTCGCGGGACCTGATTCCTATTCACCGGACGTCACAAGGCGGAAACAACCAACGATATTTGCAGAGGTTTCCGGCCAAGGTAGACGAAATTGAATCCATTACTCCCAAGAACAGAACTCGTTTGGAATCACATCGTCAATGAACTCTAATCTTGATGCAAGCACACAACAGAAGGTATCGGAGAATTCGATCCTATTTGTATACGCAGAACGTCTCTAACTTCAATCACAGCTTGCTAAACGCCGAAGATTGTCTGGGTTACTCACTATCATACCCTGAAGTTTGTTTCCACTTTGTTTATTGAAACACTCCGTTACTTAGATAAGCAATCCCAATGGAAATCGTCGTGCTTACCAAAAGGTAAGCGATTGCCGAGCGCCTGCCGAACTTACCCCAGACGACAGAGATTTCTGTGATATCAGTAGTCACTCCTACCATGAGCATGACAAAGACAACGCCGAGACTTGCTCCCATTGTGTAGAGTTGACCCGCAAATACGCTGAAACCTTCCGAACACAGTTCAATCACGGCACTTACAGGCACGGCGAGTAAGATTGACCATGGCGATTCGGTTGTTCCGAGGTACTGCTGCACTACGTTCGTCGGCACGAAAGCGGCCAGCGCTGCTGCGAGCAATAGGCCAACAACAAGGTACTTGCCAAGGTCCCGGAAGTTGTCCCAAGCATTCCGCAGCACTCCTGTAAATCGCCCCTGCCAACCAACGTGTTGATGTTCTGTTCGAACATCACAGCCATCAGAGCAAGCGTCGACACAAGTTTCGTTCGCATGGTCGACACCCGACTTTGGTGCTTCTATGAGGCGATGCTTTTCGAGATACGATAATACGAGGCCTGAAAGAAATGCGGCGATCACGGCACAAGACATTAGAAGTGCCGTATTAGGTACTCCAAGAAAGTTGCTCAATACAAGGAACTGCGGCACGCCGGACCAAGGCGTTGCTAATAGAAACGTTAAAGCCACGGCGGTGCTTGCTCCCTTTTCGCGCAAAGATACCGCCATTGGGATTGCTCCGCATGAACAAGTCGATGCAACCAAACCAGATATGGCCGCCTTGAAGATGGATAAAGGGTCATTGCGACCGAAATGGCGGGCGATGAATGTGCGAGGAACGAATTCTGCAACTACTCCTGCGGCAAGAAATCCGACCAAGAACCAAACCCAGAGGTCGCCGATGAGCGTGCCCAGTGCCAAGAAGTATTGTTGTATGTAAGTCATCAATTTTAAGTCAGACTCATGTTCGTGACGCAGTCAATCAACTGTTTGCCCAATTCGGTGCGTCTGCTCAATCTCACTTAGGGCCTTGTCCGAAAATGGACCATACCGCCGCCATACATGTCCGCGTCGATGTTCATCAGCATGCCGCTTAGCCCCATATTACCGTGTTGCTGCAGCGACTTCTTTAGTTCGCGTAAAGTACTCTCCATGTTAGAGAATACTCTACGCGGATTCGGGTTTACGTGCCTGTTGCCTCTGGAGCTGGATTTACCCCATGAAATATGCGATACAGCGCAGGCAACACAACCAGGGTCAGAAATGTCGACGACAATATGCCGCCGATTACGACGGTCGCCAGTGGTCGTTGCACTTCCGCTCCTGATCCGGTAGCAATCGCCATCGGTACAAAGCCGAGGGAGGCTACAAGAGCGGTCATAAGTACTGGACGCAACCGCGTAAGAGCACCGCGACTGATAGCATCTTCAAGTGGTAGGCCTTCGTCACGCAACTTGTTAATGAATGACACCATGACGAGACCGTTCAACACAGCAATTCCCGAAAGTGCAATGAATCCGACTCCAGCCGAGATGGAGAGTGGAATTCCTCGCAACCAGAGTGTTAAGATGCCGCCAGTGAGTGCAAGTGGAATACCAGTGAATACCAGTATCGAATCCTTAATCGAGTTGAATGTAGCGAAAAGCAGCGCGAAGATGAGTAGCAAGGCGACCGGCACTACAAACAACAAACGCTCCTTTGCGGCAAGGAGGTTCTCGAATTGGCCACCCCAGGTCTTCCAATATCCTGCCGGTAGCTTGACCTCGGCGTCGATGCGACGCTGTGCGTCCTCGACAAAGGAACCGATATCGCGTCCGCGAACGTTGGCCTGCACTACGACACGACGTTTTCCATTTTCACGGCTAATTTGGTTCGGTCCTTCGGCGATACTAATGTTAGCGATAGCGCCGAGAGTCACATAGCCGGGATCGGACTCCGAGGAAAACGCAAAGCTCGCAAGTTTTGCACCGGAACCACTCTCCTGGCGATCCGGCAAAGGAATTGGCAGGAACTCCAGGGCCTCAACGTCTCGGCGAACCTCCTCCGGCAACCGAACGACGAGCTCAAATCGGCGATCACCTTGATAGACTTCTCCAACCGAAGTGCCACCGACAGCGACCTCTACGACCTCTTGCACATCGGCGATATTGAGCCCATAACGGGCGACTGAATTGCGATCGATGTCGATTGTCAGAATCGGTAGACCAGAGACTTGGTCTACTTTTACGTCTGCTGCCCCCGGGATGTCTTGAAGGATACTCGCAATTTGTTGACCGCTTTTGAGCATCACGTCCAGATCATCGCCGAAGATCTTTACTGCGACGTCGCTTCGAATGCCGGAAATAAGCTCGTTGAAGCGCATCTGAATGGGCTGAGTGAATTCGTAATTATTGCCCGGCAAATCAGCGATAACGCCTTCGACCTCTTTGACAAGAGTCGTCTTCAGTTTGTCCGGGTCGGACCATGCAGAACGGGGTTTCATAATTATAAAGACGTCTGATACAGATGGAGGCATCGGATCAGTAGCTACCTCCTGTGTCCCTGTCTGCGCGTAGACTCGTTCGACCTCGGGCACAGTAAGGATGGCCTTTTCAAGATGATTCTGCATTTCGACCGCTTGTGACAGACTGGTCGATGGTATCCGCATTGCCTGAACTGCCATGTCGCCTTCGTCAAGTTGAGGGATGAACTCACTTCCCATACGAGTCGAAACCAGCAGGCAAAACGCAATGAATGCGGTCGCAACAGTGACGACAGCCCACCGATTGCGAATCGCCCCGTGGAGGAGCGGCTCGTACACTCGCTTTGCTCCTCGGACAATGATACTTTCCTTTTCAGAGATTCGGCCAGATAGGAAAATGGCTATCCCCGCCGGAATGAAGGTAAAGGTGAAGATGAGCGCCCCGCCCAGAGCGAGCAGCACGGTTTCGGCCATAGGCAAAAACATTTTTCCTTCGACTCCCTCCAAAGTGAGAATCGGTAAGTATACGATCATGATAATACCTACACCGAAAAGCGTTGGCTTGGCGACTTCGCGCGCGCTCTCGAATGCCTCTTCCAAGCGTTCACCACGCGACAGCACCCTTCCTAAGTGCTGCTGTCGTTCAGCAAATCGCCTTATGATATTTTCTACCATTACAACAGCGCCATCGACAATAATGCCGAAGTCGATTGCACCGAGACTCATCAAATTGCCGCTAATCTTTGACTGTACCATGCCTGTTACAGCAAAAAGCATTGAGAGTGGAATTGTCAGAGAAACCAACAGTGCAGCTCGGAAGTTTCCCACCAACACAAAGAGCACGACGACCACCAGGACTGCGCCTTCGAAGAGGTTGTTGCGAACGGTGCGTAAAGTGGCATCAACTAATTGAGTCCGGTCGCGTACGGTCCGCGCAATTACACCTTCGGGCAGACTCCTATTGACTTCCTCCATCTTATCACCAACGCGCTTCGCAACTGTTCGGCTGTTTTCACCCATCAGCATAAAGACTGAACCTAAGACAACTTCTTCGCCGTTTTCAGTGGCAGCGCCCGTGCGTAGTTGCTTTCCGAGATCTACGTTTGCAACGTCGCGGATAAAAATGGGGGTTCCGTCATCCTCGCCGACAATGATATTCTGAATATCGCTGATATCACTCACCAATCCAGGCACGCGGATGAGGTACTGCTCGCCCTTATGTTCTATGTAACCTGCACCGGCGCTTGTGTTGTTCCGTGAAAGTCCCTCCATGACATCGTGAAAGCTTAGCCCATAGGAGACGAGCTTTGTCGGATCGGGAGTCACGTGGAACTGTTTCTCATAGCCTCCAATAGTATTGACTTCGGTAACACCCGGAACGGTTCGCAATTGAGGTTTGACGACCCAATCTTGTATCTCTCGGAGATCAGTCGAGGTATAAGGTAAGCCGTCGGGTTTGGTCGCTCCCGGTTCCGCTTCAATCGTCCAACTGTAGATTTCGCCCAGACCAGTGGAGATCGGCCCCATTGTAGGTTCTCCGGCTGTTGGGGGCAGGTTCCCTTTGGCCTCCTGCAAGCGTTCGTTGACCAGTTGTCGTGCAAAATAGATGTTCGTGCCGTCCACAAATACCACGGTAACCTGCGAGAGACCATAGCGCGACAGCGACCGCGTGTAGAGAACACCGGGGATGCCGCCCATGGCTGTCTCAACTGTAAATGTGATTTGTTTTTCAACCTCGAGTGGTGACATGGCAGGGGCTTCGGTGTTAATCTGTACCTGCACATTGGTTATGTCGGGTACGGCATCAATTGGCAGTTTATTGAAATTGAAAATGCCGAGTACCGCAATTCCGGCCACTGCAATCATGATCAGCCATCGGTGTTGAATCGAGAAATTTAGAATCTTGTCAAGCATGTGTCATACTCCTATACCGCGTCCGGACCGGTTTGACCAGTACGAATTCGCGTGACAACGGCCACTTCGCAGAGACTTATGATACCGTCGCCAGGGTTGCCGGTGTGTGCCTTTGAAGCGATAACGTCGACGATCTCGGAACATTGTTCGTCACTACAGACAATGATTAGACACTCTCTGTCATGATACTGAAGTTCGTCTTCTGTCTGTACGAAGCTGCCGCCTTGTCCACGACCACGACCCAATCCACGGCATTTTGTGACGGTCATGCCTGGAAAGTGTGAAAGTTCTTCGAGCCCTTCGCGGACACGCGAGAGCATATGCGGTTGTATTACTGCTCTAATCTCTTTCATGTTGCTCTCCTAATGTTCGTGTGCTGCTTCAGATTTGCCTCGTTCCGCCTTCAGTAAGAAACTGTTGGAGGCGGCGTACTCCTCGCCCAATGCGAGTCCGTGTAATATTTCCACGGTCTGGCCATCGGAGCGGCCAAGCTCGACTGAACGAACAGTAAATCCGCCAGCAGCGCGTACAAAGACGCTCGGTTTTCCCTCGACGGTCTGTATCGCTTCATCAGGTACTGCAAGGGGCACAGAAAATTGGTCGATTGTAATCCGGGCCGTCACGAAAACACCCGGTTGCCACATTCGATTCCTGTTCTGAAGTACTACCCGTGCGCTACCCGTGCGAGTCTTCTCTCCCACAATTGGGCCGACATAGTCTATGCTCCCTTCGGCAACGTCGCCAATTCCGGTAGCGGTTAGTCGTACTTTTAGTCCCTTCTTGACCTGCTGCATATATTTCGCATAAACACTGATCTTCGCCCAGACGGTTGACAGGTCTGCAACGACGTAGATATCAGTATCGTCTCGGACAAATTCTCCAAGTGTCAAGTGTTTCTCAATAATGGTCCCACTGACAAGAGATTTCACTTCGTATGGAGCAACGCTTTGATTACTCTGAATGACGGCTAAGGCTTCGCCCTCTTGTACCTCGTCGCCAAGATCCTTGTAAACTTTTTGCGCAATACCAGGGAATCGAGGAACAATGTGCGCCACTTTGTCGGCGTTGAGTACAATCTCGCCCGGCATTTCGATTTCAAATCGAATTACACCAGGTCCAGCTGTGGCAAACGTCACATCATTCTCGAGAAGGTGCTCATCGCTTAGACTAATCACCTCATCGGCGTGATCCCCTTCGGATTCCTCGCCGCCTTCGTGGTCGTGTCCCACGTGACCCTCATCGGCGTGTTCGTCTTCGCTGTGACCGTCAACTTCACCTTCCTTTTCGTGAGCGGCTTGGCCGCCTGGTTCTTCCGCATGCTCTGCGTGATCGTGTTCGTCAGTAGCTGCCGGTGGCTCGCTTCGAAGCACGAAAAATCCGGCGACAGCCAAGACTGCGACCGCCACAATGGTTATGAGTACAGATGTCTTCATGGCTATCTCCTCACCGGATTCAATCGGTGACCAATTAATTGTTCTATTTCAGTAGTGGCCCGGGCTCCAGCAACGAGTGCATCAATCAACAGACTTTGAAGTTCAGACAACGTTCGTTGCGCGTCGAGCACATTAATGTAAGGTTGCGAGCCAAGTCTATAAGCAAAATCGATTTCCTCCATCGCCTCTTGTGCAGGCGGGATCACTTGTTCCCGCAGAACACTGACCTGTTTCTGCTGCGCCTTCGCGAGCACCAGTAATTGACTTATCTCACCCTCGATCCTTTGGCGAGTCGATGCCAGTTCCGCTTCCGATTGACTCAATCGCGCAACTGCTTCGGCGATACCGCCCTGGTTTCGATTGAAGAGAGGCAATGGGATTGCGGCCCAAACAAGAAATGCATTGCTGCCGTCGTCGTGAAGGCGTCGGTAACCTGCTCCCAAACTGACGTCGGGTTTGCCGGTAGCCTTTGCCAAACGGATCTCTGCGTTTTTGGCACGCACTTGTTCGCGCAGGCTTGCCAATTCCGGATTGTCTTCAATTTGCAATTCTCGGGAACTGATCGAATCGGAAATCAACCAATCGTCGAGCGAACCATCAACATGGAATCCGCTCTCCGCCGAGCCCCACAATGAAGCGAGCGCCAGGCGTTGTTGCGCAGCTGTAGCCTCGGCAGTTGAAAGTTCGATTTCCGCCAGTTTGGTTGTTGACTGTGCTCGAAGTAGTTCTGCCTTTGGTACAGCGCCATCCGCAACTTTGGTCCCAACAGCTTCTTCGATCTTGCGTGAGAGGTCGAGTCTTTGGCGGGTAAGAGAGACATCTGCTTCCGCTCCAAGTGCCGATACAAAGGCGATTGTGGTCGCCTGATACAGCTCAAGAAGAGGCAGTTGCGCCAAATACCTCTCCGCCGAAAGTTCTGCCTCGGCCACAGCCCGCCTTGCGCCGCGTTTGCCGAACAACTCGAACGGCTGCTCGATGCCGAGAGTCGTTTGCGCTGGAGCGGACTTCTCACTCCTCCCAAAGTCCTCTACTTCTGCCGAGAACTCCGGGTTTGGTCGATAGCCGCTTTGCTGAAGTCGGCCTTGAGCTGCAATGATTTTGGCTCGGGCAGCACCCACAAGCGGATTGCGGGAAATCGCGAGTCCTAATGCATCTGAAATTGAAATTGCTGAATCTATCGCAGGGTTGGTGCCAAGCATGACGCCTGACTCGCCAAAGATACCAGGCAGCCCGAGCGTGTCCTTCAGTTGGGTTTCCGCAGTGGCCACAGCAAAGCAGGCAAAAATTTCGAGAATCAAGAAAGCAAATGTGAGTTTCTTCATCAATTATCCTCCAAGCATTATTACAAGCTGTCCCCAATCGACAGCTATGAGCCCGCGTAATCGCGAAGCGTGAAATCAAGTCAGGAATGCTTAGAGAATCAGCAGCGGATTACGCCGCAAAGGCGGAGCGCAATTGGCGGAGTCGCATCGGCCGAGTCGAAAAAACAAAATCGAATAACGGCGTCGCTTTCAACTGATGGAGCGGTGGAGTTGCATAGTGAAACAAGTGGTATGCCACCTGGAATCTGTAATATCGATGCATTTGTGTTTGAAGCAGTCCGAAGTGCAGAATCAAGTCGATATGCCACATCGACGCAAGAACCACAATCATTATCGATGCCGCAGAGTTCACTGTTGTATTGGTCGGTTGGCCTTGCGTCTGCGGTGCAACACGCTGACCAGGCTGACTCGAGTTCCATGTGCCCTGATTCGCCGACGCACAAAACATTCAGTCCGCGAATGGGAGCATTGCAGATCAGAAGGAGTATTACCCAGACGTATAGTAGCTTCATTAGACTGTCCAGAAACATGGCATTAAGATAACCAATTCAACAACAAGATCAAAGACTAAAATTGTCTATACTTCAACGGATTTCATTTCGGATACAGATGCTGCAATTCGAGTTCCGTCCTCGGTTTAACAATCAGAGATTGGAGATGTTCCCAGGATCAAGCAAGCCAAACAGTTGCAACACATTGACGAAATCGCCTCACAGCTCAATTGATTACGTGGATCATTATAGTAGTGTTTCGGCGTTAAGTTGGATTTCTGTAGTCTCAATCTGCCGGTAAACCCCTCCCGCATTTGCCCTTGTCAGAATAACTCTGCGATGGGGGACATCATACGGAATTGCTTGCTGCTTTTCAGAAACGGACATGACCTGATCCGAAGGAACAAACAAGAATTCTGCTTTTGGATCGACAAACTTGCTGATCGGCCATGGACAGGCTACTCGATCAACCTTCACATTTTGGCGTGTTACCCACTTCATCTTCGGTACTCCAGTCTATACTTTTACTGAATCTATACCACTCACAATGTTGAGACGCCAGCGACTTATCTGGCGTCTCAAACGGAGTTCAATCGACAATAGTGTCGGTGCGGCTATTGGGGGACTTCCGCGTTCGGTGCCTTGACAGCGTCCGGCCTTCCCCAATTCAAGAATAGCGCAGGAACCACCACCAGATTGAGGAATGTCGCGGTTGTCAGACCGCCCAGAATCACAATTGACATTGGAGCTTGAATCTCACTGCCCGGTTTGTGGCTGGCCAAAGCAAGCGGGATCAGGGCAAGTCCAGCACAGAGCGCAGTCATGAGAATTGGACTTAGTCTCTGCATTGAGCCCTCGACGACGGCTTCATACAAGGATTTTTTCTCAGTATCGATCAGGTAGTTGAAATGCGATACCATCAAGATACCGTTTCGAACAGCTATTCCAAAGAGCGTGATAAAACCAACCAACGACGCAATCGAAATGATTCCCTCGGTAAAGAAGACACTCACGATACCGCCGATTAGCGCAAGTGGGAGGTTCACCATTACCAAAATTGCCTGGCGGAAGTTACCAAACTCGGTGTAGAGCGCGATAAGAATTGCACCAATTGAAATCAAGCTCAATAGAGTCACCGTACGAGTAGCTTCCTGTTCACTCTCAAACTGCCCTCCGTACTCAACGAAGTAACCGCGAGGCATTTGCACGTTGGCGGCAATTCGTTCACGGATCTCGGTTATCACTGAATGCAGATCGCGGTCCGCTACGTTTGCTTGGACAACGATTTTGCGCTGAGCGTTCTCCCGGCTGATGTAATTCGGTCCCCGGTCCACCTGAATATCGGCTACTGTCGAAAGCGGTGCAGTTCCTCCCGCAGGCAAGTCGACAAGACTCCGTTTGAGCGCATCAATGTCGCCGCGAAATTCGGGCGCGTATTGAACAACGAGGTCATGGCGGTGCTCGCCGTCGTAAATCTGTGATGCTTTTGCGCCAAGGAAAGCAACGTCAATGAATTCATCCAGATCAGCAGAGCGCAGCCCGTATAGTGCCATCTTTTCCCGATTGGCGAGGATACGGACCTGAGGAACGTCAGTCTGCTGATCTACAAAGAGATCAACCACGCCCTCAATGCCTTCCATTTGTCCCTTGATTTCTTCGGCGTATTTGCGCAATTCATAAAGATCTGGTCCGAATAGTTTGACGGCGATGGCTGCTCGCGTGCCTGATAACATGTGGTCAATTCGATGCGAAATCGGTTGACCGATTGTAATGTTGGAGCCTTGGACGATGGAAAGGTCTTTTCGCAATTCGGCCAAGAGGTCGGACTTTGACACTTTAGTCAGATCGAGTTGCACCTCCATCTCGTGAGCATGTGATCCAAGCGAGTGTTCATCCATTTCCGTGCGGCCCGTACGCCTTGCGGTGGAAACTACTCCCTCGTGGGACAGGAGGATTCCTTCAACCATTCGGCCAATTTGGTCAGATTGCTCCAGCGAAGTCCCGGGCACGGTTGCAATTGACACATTGAACGTACCTTCATTGAATTCGGGCAAGAACGACCGGCCAAAGAATGGCAAGACTGCCAATGCGCCAATCAGAAGTACCGCCGAGCCTACAATCAAGACAGATCGATGCCTCAAAAAGAATAACAGGCTCGGTTGGTACATTTCTTTGAGCTTACGAAGTAGCCAACTATCGCCATGGTGACGTTCAGAGAGCCGCCCAAGAAGATATGAATTCAGCACCGGTGTCACCGTGAGCGCGACGAAGAGCGATGCCAGGACTGATACCACATAGGCAATTCCAAGTGGCTGCAGCATACGACCCTCGACTCCACTCAAGAACAAGAGCGGAATGAAGACCACGATAATTATGAATGTCGCCATCACCATCGGCGAGCGGATCTCCGATGTCGCCGAAGCAACGGTTTCGATCACACTCTTTTTCTCACCTGGAGGCAAGACGGCATTGAGCCGCAAGCGCCGGTAGACGTTCTCAACATCGATGATGGCGTCATCCACGAGTACTCCGATCGCAATCGCCATTCCACCAAGAGTCATGGTATTGACCGACATTCCCATCGCTGCAAGGGTCAGGAATGATGTTGCCAGCGAGAGTGGTATTGCCAGCACCGAAATGATTGTGGTGCGCACGTTCATCAAGAACAGCAGCAGAATAATGGTGACCAATATTGCACCATCGCGCAGAGCGTGGATTACGTTGTCAATCGATGTTTGTATGAAATCCGACTGCTTGAAAATGTCGGTATGCAGGACTACGTCTTGAGGAAGCGATGGTTTGAGTTGCTCCAGGGTCGACTCGATCAACTTTGTCAAGACAAGTGTATTTGCTTCAGGTTGTTTGGCTACGACAAGTATAATGCCGTCGTTGTTGTTGATTGAAGCTGTTCCCAATTTGAACGCAGGTGCTATCGCCACAGTGGCAACATCGCGAATAAGAATCGGAACGCCGTCTCGCGTAGTAACGACAGTAAGCTCAATGTCTTCCAGATTCCGCACGCGACCGATTCCCCTGATGAGGTACTCTTCACCCGCCTGAATCAGCAGCCCGCCAGTTGCGTTAATGTTAGACTCTTCGACCGCCTTTAAAATCTGGCTCAATGACACATTCTGGGCAGCAACTCGGTAAGGGTCAATCTGCACCTGGTATTGTTGCGTCTCCCCGCCATATACCAATACCTGCGAGACTCCCGGCACCGAATGGATGCGTCGCGCCACGGTGAATTCGGCCAGAGTTCTAAGCTCCATAGCCGATGTGCTGTCCGCCGTCAGACCCACGAGCATCACCTCGCCCATGATTGAAGTAATTGGCGCCAACAGGGGCTGATCAACTCCCTCTGGAAGCGAATTTCTCACGACCTGAAGTTTCTCATTAACGATTTGACGCGCCTTGAAGATGTCAGTTCCCCAATCAAATTCGACCCACACCGTAGAAAGCCCTTGAATCGAATTTGAGCGTAGTCGCCTCACACCAGAGGCTCCATTGACAGTGGTCTCAATCGGAAAAGTCACCAGCCTTTCGACCTCTTCGGGTGCCATTCCGTGTGCCTCTGTCAGAATAGTGACGGTAGGCGCAGTCAAATCCGGGAAGACATCAACAGGAAGTCTTAGTGTGACATAAGCTCCAATTCCAAATAGTAAACCAGCAGCAATCAGGACGATCAAGCGGTTACGCAGACTGGCCTGCATGAGTTTATCGAACATAGAATCTCCTGGATAGCAAGCCTTGTTTCTTAGTGTGCATGTCCGTGGCCGATCTCCGCTGTTGTTGAAGCGAGTTTGACGTGGTAAGCACCGGTAGTGACAACTCGTTCGCCGGGATTGATTCCCTCCAAGATCGCGACCAAATTGCCAAATCGCGGCCCCCGACGCACGATGCGTTTGGCGAAGGCTTCTCCTTCAACTTGGACATACATGACGTCAACGCCTTCGTCGACAACCAGAGCACTTTCTGGAACCCGGACAGAATTTCCGGCACCACCGCTGTGAAGTTCGACCGAAACCGATTGATTGATCTTCAATTCGCCGGAGCGATTGACAGCCCGGAGCAAGACCGGGATAGTTCGCGTACTTGGACTCAAAATACCCCCGCCGTCAAGCATCTGTAAATCTTCTTCAGCAATCAAGAAGCCGCCCTTATTCGACCCGGTGCGCACGAAAGCACTTGTCGGAGTCCCCATAGCAACGTAATCCGCTTCAAACACATTGGCCTGAAGCAGGACATGTGACAGATCAGCGATTGCACCGAGCTTCTGACCGGCAACTACTCTTTGGCCGGGAACACACAACCACTCCACCACTCGTCCGCTTATCGCAGCATTCAGTTCAAGTGTGCCGGATGCTCCGGAGTTGGCCAGAGGTTCGATGCCCGCTCTTAGCGACAGATATTCGCTTTCGAGGCGCTCAAACTCCCGTAATGCGATGGCATCGTGCTCCTTGAGACGCTGCGCGCGTTCGTAGTCGCGTTCTGCCTGCTCGTAGGCGAGTTTCTGTGCCGTCCAACCTTCACCTCCCACCATAGGAGCAATCGCAGCCAGCCTCTGGCCACGCTGTACGAGAGAGCCAGGCTGTGGCACAGACTGTGCAGAGAACTGAATGATACCTTCGACCGGAGCAACAATTTCAACGTGATTCCTTGGATCAGGCAGCACTTGACCTATTGCCCAAGTCGACTTTTTGACTTCACCCTCAAGCGCCCATTCGGTGGCGAAGGGTATCTTCCACTGTTGCTCTTTCAGGAAAGTAATCTCGCCGCCATCGGCAGGTTCTTCTTCATGTGGAATACTCGCAGCATCGGAATACACCGAAAAGCCGTCTATAGAAAACGAGTCGCTAATCTGCGGGCTTTGGTAGTACAGGGTGAACTTGTACGGACCGGACACAGAGAGAGATACCTCCGGCGTGAAAATCCCGTCCCGAGCGGGTCTTTCGGAAGTGACAGTTTGTTTACGTCCGGCACTGTCGTAGAAGTCCAGCCGGACCGACCCTTCGCGCACCGGCAAGAATCCTTCAAGAATCGTTAGATGGATGATGAATCTTGCAGCCTGATTTACAGACAGAACTGGATACTCCATGAAGAGTTCCATTTTTTTGGTCCACTGCGTCACGGCAATTGCTGGAGCTTCTCCGCCGTGGTCGTCGTGACCGTCAGCGGCATCAGACTCGTGATCACCGCTTGCCATGACAAGCCCCGCAGACAGCAGGAGCAGTGGCAGCAAGTATCTTAGATATTTCATGTGTATACTCCTAATTTCCAAACTTCACGATTTCGTCGCCGGTAATGGCTTCGAGTTCGAAGAGCTTCGCGTAATATCTTCGCAATTGTTCGTAGTAGCTTGCCGATCCGGCGATTTCGATTTGGATGCTGTTGAGAAGTTCGCTTAACGTGATGAACCCTTCCTCGTAGGTCATGACCAGATCAGACATGACCTTTGTGCCGCCCGAGAAGTCGTCCGACACAGGTTCCAGCGATCTTTCAAGGTTCGAAATCGACTGCAAAAGCGATTCGAGTCCCAGCACCATTCGGTTTCTGTTGATGTCGGCCTCCGATTTCGCAATTAGCTCTTGGGCACGGAGCGAATTGACTGCTGCGCGATTGGAATTCAGTAAGGGCAGAGCCAATGAAATTCCAATCACATGACCATTGTCGGACCCGATGCGCTTCAAACCGGCGGAAAGGCTGAATCCCGGTAAGACCTTCTTGGCCTCTGCGGACGCGAATTTTCCAAGGGCGTCGACCGTCTTTGTTTGTGCGAGCAGTGCAGGTTGATCTTCCAGAGCACTAACATATTCCGTCAATGGCTTCAAATTCACTGACTGAAACTTTGGTTGATCCACTAAACGCAGTTCATCACTCGGCGGAATTCCCATGGCCGCGCGCCAGTTCGCGGTTACATTTCGGTGCTCATCGAGAATTGCTTGATGACTTGCTGATAAGTTCAATAACAGCATTTGAACCAGATGATTCTCGGTTCCAGAGATGAAACCTTCCCGGTGTCGCGAACTGGCAATTCCAGAAACTCGCACGACGATCTCGCGCAATTGGTTTAGTTGGTCAGAGTGCTCTCGATACAACCCAATGGCCACATAACCCGCCTTCAGTTCTGACTTAAGATTCCGAATGCCTGCAATACGAGTTTGTTGTGCGGCACTTAGCTTCACGTTCCAGGCATTGCGCGATGCCAAGTATGACCACGGAAATTCGAATGACTTCGTGATTGTATATTCGGATTCCCGATTTCCGTCAACTTCTTGCGACTCAAGAGCGAAATCGGGATTTGACCATTCGAGCGCTTTTCGCCGGTCTGACTCGACGAGACGATACTGATTTTCAATCAGCCTGCCTCGTGAGCCCGTCGGTTCGACATATTCTTCAATGTCGTTGAATTTTATAATAAGTGTGTCTTCTCCGTAGACCTGCGATGATAGTGGCAGGGTCAAACAGATGAACACGAGCGCGTATTTCCACATACACGTCCATCCTCTATGAAAATGTTGATTTTGTTGTTATCGCGCTTTGCGCGTTATAGGAGCTATGTCAGAGCGGGCGGACCGCGAAGTGGCGCGGGTAGATTTTCGTAAACAGACCAAAGACGAGGTGGGTCTTCTATTTCAAATTTGCTCGTCTGATTAGAATTGTCAACCGGCGAGAACTGTGCCAACGTGAGCAAGAACGCTTGAGGGAGTGAAATACTTGGCGCTGTCTGGCGAGTCAATACGCAGCCAGAAGTGGGGCGCTGAAGATTGTGATGATGATTTTTGCCATCGTGATCGGGCAGATTGTCAGGATCCACACCCAACGGGTGAAGACTAAACGTTACTTCGAAATCATCGTCGTGGCTGTTGTGGAAGTGAACATACGGATAGACGGTGCTGAAGTATGCAAGTGTTCCGATTAGTATGAATCGAAAGATTGACGCCTTCGTGGAACGATGTGATCCATGTTGCATGATTTTGAAGCTACAATAAAGAGATTTCAATGTCAACCGAAATTGAATTGAGATCGTCATTTGCGCCTGAATAGTTCGCAAGAGGGACACTATTAAGTAGTTACTGACTGCGGAGCTTCGGTTCATCCCATTAGTGGTCCGTCTGGAGCCACGCATTGAGTGATCGGACAAATTCCAGATTCTTTGAGCGTACCGGCCACGGAACCTTGTATTTCCAGTGAAGCAATGTGATGTCTTGCTCGGCAGAACTCTCAATAACTTGAACTGCTCCAGTTGTGATTTGCTTTGTACTCGAACTTCCGTTCCAAATCTCTGTGACAGGGAATCCAGAGCTCTTCAGTCCTACACTCCAGGTAGCATCAACATATACCCACTGGCCTTCGAGATACACTTCGACCGCATCATGAATACCTTTGCTCACGCCTCGAATCTTGACAATGTCCGGAGGCACTGGTAAGTCAGCCCAGTCAAAAATTACCCTCACTTTCCTGACCTCATAACCAGCGCACTTCAGCAGTGCTTCCAGCAGGTCTGCCTTGTGTCTGCAGTCCCCCTGGCGACGAGCTATGATATCCTCTGGATGGTGTGGTCTCCAGTTGCCAATTCTGTATTCAAAATCGCGAACAAACTCGAAGATTGCGATCCTGCCCTCTTCTTTGGAAAGTCCATCGACCAACTCCTTCGAAATTTCGCAAATGGAAAGCAGTGAGTCTTGAATGACTCTGTCTCGGATGCGTTTGACACGGTCGACGCCGTTGTCACCAGTGTTGGTTTCTGCAAACGAAACCGAAAGGAGCTGAACCAGAGCGAGAATCAGACTAACGCTTGCGAAATACCAGCAGCGTGCCATTCATACCTCCAAGATCCTTGGACAAAATGGTTTCAAGTGACGCTCTTTCTGCCGCGATACGGATCCTATCCGCGTCAACTGTCTTGGCGTTAAAGACTACAAGTCCGCCTTTGGTCGAGGGCCTGACAAGTTCGCTGATCTGTCGAATGAAGCTGACGATGTTTGGATCAAAGTAGACAGCACATTGCGAATAGACTACATCAAACCGGTTACATTGCATGGCAAGGATGGAGACCGTTGAACCCAATACGCCTGGATGTTCAATTACTCTTGTCGGTAGTTCGTTGTGCCATTTTGTCAGGTTGGTAAAATGAAACGTGACATCGAGGTGCTTTTGAAGGCAGAGGTTATCGTAGAGGCTCTTGATCGAGCTGTAGTTACTTTGCTCACATTTGTGAAAACCGCCCAGCCCCGCGCCAATCTCGAGAAAATTCGCGGAACCGTATTCTGCCGATGTTTCCTCCAGAATCTCCTCAAAATTGAGACCAATATCCGAAGCCAATTTGAAGGAACCGCCGCTGGAGGTCCAACTGCCTGGCTTGAATAGTGACTTGATCGCTTGGGTAATACTGCCTGAATGCGAGTAGATTGTGCTGAAATACCTTAAGAATCTCTTTCTCGATGGCACCTTAATGTTAGGTGGCAGCATTCGTGCCTGTTGATCACGGAAAATGCCAAGTCGAATTTCTCTCTCCAGAGAACCCGTGGCCTCTCCGTGGATACGGACATAGTCATCGATGATTGACTCGAAATAGAGACTGCTTCTCGGCGAAACGCTTATTGACATATGCACTCCATTTTGCAACATATTCGCTTGTGATTTAGCGCTGAACTGCTGTTCAGTCGTGTTTACAAACTCACCGAATACCTATGCTCCGCTCATGGAGTGTTTTCAAGAGCGACTCCTTGTTTTGCGAACTCGTCCAAGTATTTTTTCGGATTATTGCGAAAGTCAAGCCTACTCTGGTCGCAACAAAAGTAGATTCGTTTTCCCTGATGATCGGTGAAGACTGCCCGATTGATCGGTTTCCCGGAAACTGCATCGACAGTCTGGATCTTGGAAGTTGATAGGCTTGTACCCGAAGGAACACTCCCGCTTTTTGGCCGGTCGGGCTCGGATTTTGTGCAGGATATATTAGTGATCACCGCTGCGCAAATACATGCCAGCAGTATGAATTGATGAAATCGATTCATTCCAATTCTCCCAATTGATAGAGCTCATAGTCCTCATTCCCAAGAGAGTGAGAGACTACCTGTTGTGTGTTGTCTTAGCTGTTTAACTCTGATAATTGAGGAACTGCGGAGGAGATCGTGTATCTGTGCAGGCGTAGTACGAGAACTGAATTGGCAGGGCGGCCAGGTCGCATGTTGCCTGGCCATCGCACTTCAGGGGCAAATCGATATTAAACTGTATTGATTCGAGTACTGGTTCGGTGATAAGGTCATCTAAACTATTCTGCAATCTCGTCTTACAGAAAATGCCAACGTGCTGATCAATTGTATGATGGTCTCGATGGTCACTTTGCCCGCTTGGCAAACCGTCAGAACCAGCAACAAAGGTGTGAACCTCCAGGGCTGGCGGCTTAACATGAACATTGTGCGAACGGTGGAAGTGAGTATAGGGGTAAATTAGGCTGAAATAAATAACAACAAGTGCCAACAGCCAATTCAACAGACAACTTTTCCTAATCGGCATTTTCATACTGCGGAACGTGATCCCCAATGGAAGATTGTGCGCCGGTGATTGTCCTTCCGATTATTCATTCGGCTTCTCACAGTAAATTCTTGAGTCCGTATTAGCTGACAAGTCCGGCACGGCTACAAGTACTTGGTTATGTCCTTAAACTCGATAACAGCCTTACGACCGGTGTTACGGTCACTCAGCGTCTGCTCGAGGCAGTGGTCGATATGGTCGTGAATAAGTGTCCTCTTTGCATTGGTGATAGCGCTCTCGACTGCCTGAAGTTGTTGGGCAATATCGAGGCAGCTACGGCCTTCCTCAAGCATGGTCAGCACACTCTTCAAGTGGCCTTCCGCTCTTTTCAAGCGCTTTACAATTTCGGCGTGGGTCGAATGTTTACTCATATGCGATATGATATCCTCCAGGATAGGATAAGTCAATAAGAAAATGATGAGAATCAACCGATAGTATATCTGGGGGGTGGCTCTATTGTTGTGATTGATACCATTCAAGTTTCGCTTCGTCCAGCGTGTGTCAAGCTACGCGTTTACAAACCACCTCGCTTAACTTTCCTTGCGCCGGGATATTTGCGACAACTTCCTTGACAATGCCTACAGCGATCTTAGTTTACTCTTTGTCAAGAGTTTAAAGCCGAACTGAACAACTGGGCGAACTCGATTTCAAACAGAGTTGTTGGAGATAGCCAATTGCAGAACGCAAGACATTCAGTCCGATACGCACTTCCGTTTGCGCTGATCTCGGCGGCTTTGTTTGGAGCAGCCACCCCGGCGAGCAAGCTGTTACTCGAAAGCCTGTCAGCTTTTCAGCTTGCCGGATTACTGTATCTTGGCGCCGCTCTTGGTGTGCTTGGCGGGATGTTGAAACGTCGCTCCTGGCGGCCACCGTGGAACATGCCGGCACGAAGCCGCAAGCTGTTGCTTGGTGCAGTGTTCTTCGGCGGTATTCTCGGACCCGTACTCTTGATGTTGGGGCTGCAACTTGCGTCTGCCTCGTCAGTATCGCTGTGGCTCAACCTTGAGTTGGTGGCAACAGCGATTTTAGGCCGATTGATATTCAATGACCATCTCGGAAAGTATGGCTGGTTCGGTGTTGCCGGAGTTGTGACCGCAGGCGTGTTGTTAAGCGTCGGGGAAGGCACGGCGGGATTTTGGTCTGGCCTGCTCGTAGCTGGGGCTTGCACTTGCTGGGGAGTGGACAACCACTTTACGGCCTTGATCGACGGGATTACACCTGCCCAGAGCACTTTCTGGAAAGGATCGGTGGCCGGAGTGGTGAATTTGGCGATTGGAGCATTTGCAGATCCAGTTACTGCCTCGGGATTCGCCGTGCTGTCTGCCTTGGTTGTCGGCATGCTCGCATACGGAGCAAGCATTACTCTTTACATTACCGCTGCACAGGGCATGGGGGCGACAAGAGCACAGATGTTCTTCGCCAGTGCGCCATTCATTGGCGTTGCACTCTCTGCCCTGATACTTGGTGAATCAATTACCGCGATACAGATAGTCGCGGCAGGAATACTCGCAATCTCGCTTGGTCTGCTCTTCCGTGACCAACATCAACATGCACACGAGCATGAAGCGCTTTCACATGAACACACACATAGCCATGATGATGATCATCACAATCATGAACATGAAGGTCTTGAACGTTCGAAGCGGCACTCCCATTGGCACGATCATAAACCAGTGGAGCATTCGCATCCGCATTGGCCGGACCTGCATCATCGGCATGGGCATTGAAGAGTTGTCTAATTTCGAAATCTAACGTCGAAGAACCTCATTCAACTTCGCCTCCCACTCCTCCTCAGACAGAACCTCGAAGCGCAAATCCTAGCCCTTCATTTCAAGGCCGAGCTCTGTCCAGGCCTTGGACTTTGCTTGTTTGGTACAGATGTCAAAGATCTTCCGAATGTAATCGGTCTTGAGATTGCCCGAAAGGTGAAGCCCCTAAGTCTCGACTACGTAGGCTCGATCATAATCATCCCCGAAGCGGGCAGAACTCAGGACTCTTGTATTGACTGTGCGACTCTGAGGAGTGGCATTCTCAGATTCTTTCCGCCCGTTGTCTCACCTCAACCGCTTGAATATGAACAGCGATAGATCATCGCATCCGAGTCGCGGTCGGTAATGACAATTTTTTATGTCAGTGCTGCAAACACAACTCCAGCGAAAGCGGGAAACGGCTGTATATGAGACCGGCAGGATCACTTTCGGCGAGAAGAGCTGTATGCGAACAATCATACGCAGCTGCAAGATTGCCCTTGATTACTTGAAAACAGAAAAGAGGAAGGAGCAAAGCTCTCCTTCCCCTGTCTTCACGAGCGTAGCTGAAAGGAGAATACAAGGCTACGCGCCAAGGGGAAGTATTCAGTCTCCCCAATACTAATATCGACAAATTGGCTCCAAAATGAAGTGATAACCAGAACTACTTCGTTGTGTAGTGAGCATTCGCGTCTTGTAACCGGCTTCAGACTTTCAACAATCTGCCCAAGAAGTGTCAAATTAAGGACTCATAGCGTCCAGAATTAACTCACGGCGAACACTCATGAGGAGGATCACAGCTTTAGCCGACGCAGTCGCAAAGAATTGTAAATCACCGACACCGATGAAAAACTCATCGCCGCCGCTGCAATCATTGGACTCAGGAGAACACCCACAAGTGGATATAGCACTCCCGCCGCCACGGGTACGCCCAGCGCATTGTAAACAAATGCGAAGAAGAGATTTTGCTTAATGTTCTTCATTGTGCCGCGACTCAGAGCGAGTGCCCTCACGATACCGAGAAGATCACCTTTCACCAGCGTCACGCCTGCGCTCTGCATTGCGACATCTGTGCCCGTACCCATAGCAATGCCGACTTGGGCTTGTGCGAGCGCCGGTGCGTCGTTGATACCATCGCCGGCCATTGCAACAAAGCGTCCCTTACGCTGCAAATCTTTAATCACTTCTGCCTTCTGGTCGGGAAGGACTTCGGCGATTATGTCGTCGATACCAAGTTTCGTTGCTACAGCTTGAGCAGTTGTGCGATTGTCGCCGGTGAGCATCGTTATGAGAATGCCGTTGGCGTGAAGCTGTTTGATTGCCTCGGGCGTAGTCTCTTTGATTGGATCGGCAACTCCCAAAAGACCAATAACCGAACGATCCACGCTGATGAACATCACGGTTTGTCCATCTGCCTGGAATTTCGCGGCGACGTCAGTTAAATTGCCAAGGTCAGCTTTGAGATCCAACATCAAAGCTGCATTGCCCAGCGCCACTTGTTTACCTTGTGACTCCCCGGCCACTCCTTTGCCGGTGATTGAGCGAAAGTTGGTGACTGCAGGAGGGGTTATTTGCCTTTCAGCGGCACCGGCGACGATCGCCGCGGCAAGCGGATGCTCGCTGTTGCGTTCGATTCCCGCAGCGATTTCAACAATTTTGTTTTCCTGCCAACCTTCGGCCGCATAGACAGAGACAAGGCGCGGCCTTCCTTGTGTCAGTGTTCCCGTCTTGTCGACGACCAGCGTGTCGACTTTGCGCAGGGTTTCGATGGCTTCAGCGTTGCTGAAGAGCACGCCAACAGAGGCGCCTTTGCCGGATGCCACCATGATCGACATTGGTGTGGCCAGACCGAGTGCACATGGACAGGCGATGATCAGCACGGCCACGGCGTTTATTATAGCGTGAGCGAACTTGGGTTCGGGCCCCCACATTGACCAGACGACGAACGTAATTATTGCCACGAAAACTACGGCAGGCACAAAATAGGACGAAACTTTGTCGGCCAATCCTTGAATGGGAGCTCGGCTCCGCTGGGCTTCCGCCACCATCTGGACGATACGGGATAGGAGTGTGTCAGCGCCGACCTTTTCGGCGCGCATCAGAAACGAGCCGGTGCCGTTGATTGTAGCGCCGATGATTTTGTCACCGGTTTTCTTCTCGACTGGGATTGCTTCGCCGGTCACCATCGACTCATCTATCGAGCTGTTACCGTGGGTCAAAATTCCATCGACTGGGATTTTCTCACCGGGGCGGACTCGCAGACTGTCGCCGGGGATTACAACATCCAATGAAACATCTTCCTCGGATCCGTCGGACTTGACGCGCCGCGCCTTCTTCGGAGCAAGGTCGAGAAGAGCGCGTATAGCGCTGCTGGTTTGGCTACGGGCTTTAAGCTCCATCACTTGGCCGAGGAGTACCAGAGTAACAATAACTGCCGCAGCTTCAAAATAGTCAGCGACCACCCCTGATTGCGAACGGAAGGAATCCGGAAAGATTCCGGGCAATACTATGGCTAAGAGACTGTAGGCATAGGCAACTGCAACCCCAAGACCGATCAAAGTAAACATGTTAAGACTTCGGTTCTTGAGTGATTGCCAGAAGCGGACAAAAAACGGCCAGCCGCCCCAAAGCACTACAGGCGACGCCACGATTAGCTTTATCCAGCCGGCAGCAGAGTGTGCATGGACTCGTTCGAGCGGATTTCCTGGAAGCAATTCGGCCATCGCGAACAGGAAGAGCGGAAGGGTCAGCGCGGTGCTGACCCAAAAGCGTCGAGTCATTTCTTTCAATTCAGGATTTTCTTGGTCGGTAACTGAAATGGTGCGTTGTTCCAACGCCATTCCGCAAATTGGGCAGTTGCCCGGAGAATCCCTGATGATTTCCGGATGCATTGGACAAGTCCATTCGACTTTTGGTTTGGCAGCGGCGAGCGTCAGCGGTTCAAGCGCCATACCACACTTTGGGCAACTACCTGGCCCCTTCTGCCTGATTTCAGGATGCATCGGACAGGTGTACTCTGTTTCTTCTGTTACAGAGCTAACAGTGTGAACATCGGCCGATTTCGGGGTTTGTGCTTCATTCGAGTGCAAATACTTATCCGGTTCGGCCGCAAATTTTGCCCGGCAACCTTGACTGCAAAACAAATACTCTTGACCTTTGTGATTAAAGCGATGAGGACTATCGCTTGCGACCGTCATTCCGCAGACCGGATCGCGCAGAATTGATGGAAGCGGTTCATTTGAATTGGGCTGCGAGTGCTCATTGTGTGGCATTACTTCTCCTTAGTCCGATTCAATCAATCAGTTGCCTCGAAATTGAATTCTTGGGCGAGCGTGCGCCTTAGAGTTCAGTTAATTAAGCGAGTCTCAATGCAAAAACGACTCTATGGTCTAGTGCGAAAATGGTGCATGATACCATTGAATGGAAGAGAACTCATATCCATCATTTTGCCGTTGCCGGCCCTCATGCCGTTATACATGTAAATCATATGGTTGGCATTCGACATCATACTGGAGTCTGGCTCAAACTCGCAGCTGTCCATAGTGGAATTCCAATGAAATTGACCGGTATATTGCAGCGTGTCCATCCAGTCCATCATGTGATCCATGTTCATCATGCCTCCGCCCATCATGCCCTGATGATGCGAAAGCGAGTCCATCCAGTTTTCCATTTCAGCTCCACCGGCCAGGTGAAAGTTCCGACGAACGGTAGTGGTATCCATGGGCATGCTGAATCTCATGTGAATCCCACCATTGCGGTCTACGTCGGTTGCACTTTCACTCGGTGATACGCGAAGAAGTGTCGGGACGCCATCGGCATTCGTCGATTTTTCGTTGTCGCTATCGCTGCAGCCGCTAATCCAGACAAGGCTCATGGCTAAGAGTCCAAGCCCCAACATCAATGTGAATACTCGATCCGCTTTCATTACAATCTCTCTGTGGTTAAATAGTTTGGAATAGGCAATGATTTGGTCTTGATACCGAACTCAAGCGATGCGAACCTTGACTACCCGTAAGAACGTCGTCAGCTCTTGATTTGCGCCACGGAGATCAGGCGATCACGACGTTCTCCAACATAATCTTGTTCCCAATACACTTACAGAATCACAGTCTCGGACCTAATGCCTTCCTTGACTGCATAGCTGATTAGTGACCCTGATGTTCTTCCTTCATCGGCTCAGCCTTTTTGTCTGTGGCAACATCCATCTTCTTCAAATACTTCTGGGGATCAGCCTTAAATGACTTCTCGCACTTATTGCAGCAGAAAAATATCCGGCGGCCTTCGAAATCCGTAAAGATAGCTGAATCCTCTAACTCTTCACCAGAAACAGGGCATGTGGCTTGGATGTTCTCGAAAAGTACGCCGTCGGCCGCAGCTTTCTTAAAGTACTTGTCGGGGTCGGCTTTGAGCTTCTTCGAACACATCGGACAACAATGATAGACCCGCTGGCCCTGAATATCAGTATATATTGTCGAGTCGATCACGCCACCCATTACCGGGCAGTTTGTTTGCGGTTTCAGTTCCTTGGCCGACTTCGTTACATAAGTTTGGTTTCCAGCCATGACCGAACCAGTAACCAAGATACTAAGGATGCTAATCACGACTGTGAGGAAGCTACTAATTGTTCTCATCTGTTTTCTCCTTGACATTTGTTCTTGTGTGCGATCCTAAAGTCTTCATGTACTGTGTTTACAATCAAATAGCGTGCCATGGCCGACGTTTTGCGTAAGTCGCTGCACAAAAATGAGTTATGTTCTTCTGAGCTAAATCGAACAGCTCCCTAAATGGATAATACTCTCCAATGCTGAATACTATTCTTCAATCTTCTCCAATGTCCGAATCACAAACGACCAAAGTAGCAGTAGTTCGAAAAACTAGCAAGAGCCCGAAAGACAATCTCTTACGCAGGACATTTTAAATAATCGGATCAAAGTCATCATCTTGGCATGGTTTTTTCTAATGTTGTTTGGGTAAATTTGAAGGAGCGACTGTAAACAAATATGAAATTGAAGCTGGCCATCCTCGCGATCCTGACTGCGACCACTGTGATGATCCACTACGGACTTGTGTTAGAGCCACTTTTTGGTCACGCGAGTTGGATCCATGCAGTTCATAGTCGCCTCTGCTACATACCAATAGCGATTGGAGCTACTTGGTTTGGCCTTAAGGGTGGAATGTTAACTGCTTCGTCAATTACGCTCCTGGTTATTCCATTCGTCGCCGGAGCGGCTAACAATCACTCGAGCATCTCCAGCGAAATCGTTGAAATCGCTTACTATTTTGCGATTGGAGGATTGATCGGAGCCCTGGTTGACAAAGAAGTTTCGATCAGGCGTAAGCACGATGATGCCCAGAAGCAGCTTGATCACGCACATCGTCTCTCAATGGTGGGACAAATGGCAGCTGGAGTCGCCCACGAGATCAAGAATCCTCTTGCTTCAATAAAGGGCGCCGTTGAAATTGTTACAGACCCCCGCATCAGTGATTCTGCAAAACTGGAATTTCGCGATATCCTCATCGGCGAGGTCAGACGAATAGATTCAACGGTGGAAGAGTTTCTTGAATTTGCGCGGCCTAAAGATACCCGACGAGAATTCACAAATTTGTCCGTGATTGTCGCTCAAACCGTCCGGCAACTTGAGGCTCAATTCTCGAAGAATAACGTCAAGATTGAACATCATATCGCGCCCGATGTTTGCGTCTTCGGCGACCCCGAAAAGATTAAGCAAGTATTGATTAATATCTTAATAAACGCGGCAGAGTCGTCAGACGATGGACCACTTGTAGTTGTTTGCCTCATCAATGATCGTGAAGTTGGAGCGATCCTGACAGTTACAGACAATGGATTAGGGATTCCTCCGGAACAACTCGAGCGAATTTACGAGCCCTTTTTCACGACCAAACCATCGGGTTCCGGCTTGGGGCTGGCAGTTGTGAAGAACATTGTTGAGCTTCACGGCGGGCAGATTAAGATCGACAGCGAGTCGGGAAGGGGCACAAAAGTAAGAATGACATTTCCGTTGGCGATAGAGGCTGCGGAGGCAATATGAGTTATCGAATATTGCTCGCTGACGACGATTCGGCGCTACGGCGCATCTTGGACTTTAAGCTAACGCAAGCAGGTTATCTTGTTACTGCAGTCGAGGATGGTGTGCTCGCACTTGCCATGTTGCGAGATGCCGATTTTGATCTGCTGCTCACAGACATAAAAATGCCCAAACTGAACGGCATCGAGTTGCTAAAAAAAGCAAAGTCCCTGAGGCCCCACCTGCAGGTCATTCTAATGACTGCTTTCGCAACTGTACCGCAAGCCGTAGAAGCTGTCAAAGCTGGTGCATTCGACTACTTGACGAAGCCTTTCGAAGACGAACAGCTCAAGTTAACGATCGGAAGAGCAATACGCATCGTACAACTCGAGCTGGAGAATCAAGCCCTCAAGCAACAGCTAAACGAGCGCGGCGAGCCCAAGAAAATGCTGGGCATTTCCCAGAAATTTCGGGAGATGAGCGACTTAATCGAGAAGGTTGCTCCGACACAAGCCACAGTCCTGATCACCGGCGAATCAGGAACTGGTAAGGAACTTGTAGCAAGAACAATTCATCAGATGAGTTTGCGCAATAGTCACTCGTTTATTGCTGTCAATTGCGCGGCCATTCCGCGCGACTTGATCGAATCGGAGCTTTTCGGACACGTCAAGGGGGCGTTTACTGGCGCGGTGAGAGATCGCAAAGGCAAATTCGAACTCGCCGACGGCTCCACTTTGTTTCTTGATGAAATTAGTGAACTCGGCATTGACCTACAGGCTAAGCTCTTGCGCGTTCTTCAGGAGCATGTCTTCGAGCCTGTAGGTTCGGAGGCCAGTACTGAAGTGGATGTCCGTTTGTTGGCCGCCTCCAACGTCGATCTTCGTGAATACGTGAGAAAGGGGCAGTTTCGTGAAGACCTGTACTATCGCTTAAACGTCATTCCCATACATGTCCCACCCTTGAGAGAACGAATCGACGACATTGAATTATTAGTTCGATACTTTGTGTCCTCGAATGCCTTTGGTGTCGATATCGGAGTCGATTCCGTCTTGATGGAAACGCTGAAATCGTTCCAATGGCCGGGAAATATTCGCGAACTGCAAAACCTCATGGAGCGACTTGTAATACTGCGAAGATCCAATTTGCTGACGACAGAGGACCTTCCCCTTGAGTTCGTTGCTCAATTGGCCGCTCAGAGGTCTGTGCCCGTGCAAGACTTCGCGGAGAATCCTGTTTCATTCTACGAGTCAGAAAAAAAGATGATTGTCGAGGCACTCAATCGCTTTGGTTGGAATCGTACGCGTGCTGCGAAGTTTCTCGGGATTCCACGTCACATCCTAATCTACAAGATAAAGAAATTCGGACTTCAAGAAAGTCCGTTGACTATGGCAATCAGAAATGATAATTAGGCGTTCCCGGGAGGAGATAACGTGCGAAGTTGGGGAGTAACAATTTTAGCTGTAGTGATATCGGCGATAGTCATGACCGGCCTGTCGACACTCTACGCTCAGGGAGTTGATGGAGACTCGTTAGGCGTTCGAAGCTCTGCTGCAAAGGTAGTAAGCCTGAATCAAGTCGTTTCTGAAGTTGTGAATAATAACGACCGTGTCGCAGCTGCGCGCTACATGGCTGAAGCCGCCGAACGAAAGATCGGACCGGCCGGGGCTTGGAAGGATCCCATGCTCATGCTCGGGGTTCAGAATGTGCCGACCAATTTTGACTTCGAAATGGACGACATGACAATGAAGATGATCGGCTTGAGTCAAGAGATTCCGTACGCCGGCTTCAAGGGCTATGCAAAGAAATCTGCTCAGGCTGATGCTGCAGTTGCTCAGGCTGAAGCACAATCGATGACTATCGATCTGGTTACTGTTGCGAAGTCGGCCTACCTCGACCTCTACTATCGGCGGCTCAACCTCACCGAATTGCAGCGGCAAAGCCAACTGCTTGATCAAGTTGTTTCCGCGAGTTCAGCAAAATTGAGAACGAGCGAAGCCGGACAGGAAGAGTTCCTGGCCGCACAAGCCGATCTCTGGCGCACTGAATCGATGATCCTGTCCGCGGAGCAGGAAGTTGTCGAAGCTACTCAGAACCTGAATAGCTTGAGAGGATCTGATGTTGCAGATACGGCATTCGAGATGACTCCGCCCGATCTTCCTCCTGTACCCGATGCACCCGCTCAATGGTTCGCAAGTGCTGAAGCGAATTATCCCGCTTTCCAGAAACTGCGACACCAATCAGAGAGCTACAGTTTATCCGCAGCCGCAATGAAGAGAATGCAGTGGCCAATGCTCGGTGTCAACGGTAGTTACGGCATGCGTTCGGGATACAAGATGGGAAGCGATGGCATGCCGGAAAAACGCGATAATATGATCAGTTTTGGAGTGACCCTGTCGTTGCCGTTATTTGAAGGAAATCAACAGGGACAAGCTGCACGCTCGATGTATGCTATGGAAATGGCCTCGCTTGGAGAAGCTCGACAGCTCCAGCGCGACGTCCATGCAAAACTACAAACGCTGTATGAACGCGCCAGACGTCTCAGCCTAAGCCTCGCGCTTTATCGTGATCGAATTCTCCCGACTGCAGAGGACGCCTATCGCACTGCCTTGAGCGGTTACGCCAGCAACCGCACCGACTTTGTTTCGCTATTGACACTTGCAACTGGCGTCTATCGTGATCGAATTACAGTTAACGAATTAGCTAACGCCCTGGCTCAAACTCTTATTGAGGCGGAACGATTCACAACAAACACCGGCGAGTTGATTTTGAACTCGTCGTCATCGATAGAGTAACAAAGTAGACTGAGGATATAATCTATGACAGACAAATCAGAACTCTATGATCCCAACGAGCATGAGCCCTTGCCTGAAGGGGAAGAGGCGCCGCCACCATTGGTTCACACGATGGCGATAGTTCGCTGGATTCTTCTCGGCGGGATGACGATATTCGCCCTTATCATGGTACTCCACTATTTTGAACTAAATCCATGGGCAAACGCCGCTTCAGGTTCCAAGCAGTACCACTGCCCTATGCATCCAACTTATGTAAGTAGTCAGCCGGGCGAATGTCCGATATGCGGGATGAATCTCGTGGAGATCGACGCCAGTGGCCACGAAGCGGCTGTAAAAGCTGACACAACACATATGACTATGGACCAAGCCAAGCATCCGATCACGGCGAAACCGGGACAGTATACCTGTCCCATGGATCCGGAGGTAATTTCGGAAAGCCCAGGAAAGTGTCCCAAATGCGGGATGAATCTGGAACAAGTTCCACTTGCCGCGGCTGGAAAATACACTTGCCCGATGCACCCGGAAATTGTCCGTGATGGTCCCGGTGAATGTCCAATATGTGGCATGGACCTTGTCCCGATGACCATAGCTACGGACTCGTCGGTTGAACAAGCGGATCACGGAGTTGGCGGCGCTGGCGGCCTCGGCTCTGCGCCAGTACCCGGACTCGTGCCCGTGACCATTGAACCGCAGCGACTACAACTGATCGGGATCCGGACCGAAAAGGTTGAAACGCGACAGATCGACGACGAGTTGCGTCTGGTTGGATATATAACTCCCGATGAATCAAGGGTGTCTAACGTGCACTTCCGCATTAGTGGATGGGTGCAGCAATTGTTTGTGAATGAGACGGGACAGGCGGTACACAAAGGACAGCCACTGATGTCGATCTACAGTCAGGAAGTATATGAAGCGGAACAGAATCTCGTCCAGGCTGCAGCTAGAGCGTCCCAGCCATCGAATGACTCGCTGTTAGCGGCAACCCGCCTTGAGCTTTTGAATGCAGCGCAACAACGGCTCGAACTTCTCGGAGTTCCGGCTGATGAAGTCGCTGAAACTTTGAAGCGGGGAACGGCGGCACCAAGTATCTCGATCAAGAGTCCGTTCGACGGTGTCGTATTGGAAAAAACGGCCTACCAGGGCGGGTTAGTCTCGCCTGATCAGAATCTATTTACAATTGCAGACCTCTCAACCGTCTGGATTCTCGCAGATGTTTATGAACAAGACTTGAGTAGAGTCAAGATCGGTGCTGAAGCAGCAGTAAGCGTCGACGCGTTTCCCGGTAGACCATTTACAGGCACTATCCAATTTGTCTATCCCACATTGTCCGGAAATACGCGCACCGGAAGAGTGAGAATAGAATTGCGCAATCCAGGTCTTGAATTGCGCCCGGGAATGTACGGATCAGTTCGAGTGACTAACCTGCAAGGTTCGACGCTGTCGATTTCCAGTGAGGCGCTGATGGACGGAGGCGACTTGAAATACGCCTTTGTCGTTCATGAAGGTACGCACTTCGAGCCACGGTTGCTTACAGTTGGCCAGCGGATGGATAATTGGGTCGAAGTCCTTTCGGGTCTTCGCGAGGGCGAAATGGTGGTGTCCAGCGCCAATTTCCTGATTGATTCCGAAAGCCGGTTGAAGGCTGCAATAGCTGGAATGGGAAGCACAAAAGCGGACGCACACTCCGGACATACGAGATAGGAAATCGACCATATGATATCAGCCATCATTGACTACTGTGCGCGGAATAAAACGGTTGTCTTCATCGCTACTATCTTTGCGTTGTTAGGCGCTTGGTACTCAATCAAGAACATCCCACTCGACGCTATTCCCGACCTCTCCGATACGCAGGTCATATTATGGTCGGAATGGATGGGACGCAGCCCCGACCTTGTAGAAGACCAGATTACCTATCCGATTGTCACTGCGCTATTAGCCGCACCGCATGTTACAGCCGTGCGCGGTTTTTCTATGTTCGGGATGTCTTTTGTCTACGTCATCTTTGAGGATGGAACCGACATCTACTGGGCGCGCAGTCGCGTCATGGAATACATGAAGCAGTTCGAAGGAAAGTTACCGCAAGGAGTATCTCCGGTTATCGGCCCTGACGCCACATCCGTAGGTTGGGTTTTCCAATACGCGTTGATTGACTCATCGGGCAAGCATGATCTCGCGGACATGCGCACCTTTCAGGATTTCAATTTGCGTTACGCCCTGGCAGCAGTACCGGGAGTCGCCGAAGTAGCGTCTATTGGAGGTTATCAAAAGCAATATCAGGTCGAGATTGAGCCCGAGCGGCTGAAGGCTTATGATCTTTCGATTTCGGATGTTGCTCGGGCGATTCGCGCCAGCAACAACGATGTCGGTGGGCGAGCCATCGAATTGACCGGCAGAGAGTACTACGTCCGCGGCCGGGGTTACATCAAGGATCTTGATGCTCTCCGCAACATCAGTCTCGGCAACAGTGCGACCGGAACTCCAATTCTCTTAGGCAACATTTCGCGAATTAGTTTCGGTCCCGACATCCGTCGCGGCGTCGGTGATTTTGACGGAATCGGGGAAGCAGTCGGCGGTGTGGTTGTAATGCGCTTTGGCGAAAATGCACTCGATGTTATCGAACGGGTCAAGGCAAAATTGGACGAACTTAAATCGACGTTCCCTCCGGGTATCGAGGTCAAGATCGTTTATGATCGCAGCAACCTGATTGACCGGGCTATCGGTACGCTGAAAAGGAGTCTGCTCGAAGAAGGAATTGTCGTAGCACTTGTCATCATCATTTTCCTGCTTCATTTCGGCAGTTCCATGGTCCCGATCATTGTAATGCCCATAGCCGTCGCGCTCGCGTTCATTCCCATGCACATTCTCGGAATCAACTCCAACATTATGAGTCTTGGAGGAATTGCCATCGCTATTGGCGCCATGGTCGATTCGACAATTGTACTTGTGGAAAACGCTCACAAACGACTGGAAAATGCGCCGGGAACAGTGAGCAAGAAGGAAGTAATCATTGCAGCCTGCAAGGAAGTCGGCCCGTCGATATTCTTCGCGCAGTTGATTATCACTATTGGCTTCTTGCCCATCTTTGCGTTGACTGGGCAAGGCGGCAAACTTTTCTCACCTTTGGCTTTCACCAAAACTTTCGCGATGTTCTTCTCAGCAGTCGCTGCCATTACAATCGCTCCGGCACTAATGATGATATTCTTGCGCGGGAAGATCCATCGCGAGTCGAAGCACCCAGTCTCAAGACTTCTGATCGCACTTTACAAACCTTTTGTTTTCGTGGCACTGAGAAACCCGAAGACGACTGTGGCCATTGGCATCATGGCGATCATTTCGGCGCTGCCAATGCTCCCCAAGATCGGATCGGAGTTTATGCCGCCGCTCAACGAGGGTGACATACTGTATATGCCGACGACATTTCCAAACATTTCAATCGAAGAAGCAAAACAGAGTATGCAATTTCAGGATCGAGTTATCCGTTCATTCCCTGAAGTCGTTTCTGTTTACGGCAAAGCCGGTCGAGCGGAAACTCCGACTGATCCTGCGCCTTTGAGTATGTTGGAAACAATCGTGCAGTTGAAACCACGTGAGGAGTGGCGCAAAATCCCACAACAACGTTGGTATTCAAGCTGGGCTCCGGAATTCGCAAAGAAGGCTCTACGACCGATTTGGCCGGAGGAGCGTACAATTGACTGGAAAGAGCTCATCGCCGAATTCGACAAGGCCATGCAGATGCCTGGCTGGACCAATGCCTGGACGATGCCAATCAAAACCCGCATCGATATGCTCTCTACGGGCATTCGTACTCCCATCGGAGTTAAGATCTTTGGGAATGATCTTAACGAGATCGAACGCATCGGCCAAGACTTGGAGAGGTCGCTTTCAAAGATCGAGGGAACGCGCTCGGTTTATTCTGATCGCAACACCGGCGGATTCTTTATCGATATCATTCCTGATCGTGCCAAGATCGCGCGTTATGGTCTTACGATGCAAGAAGTCCAAGACGTCATTGAGGCGGCAATCGGCGGGATGCCGCTGACTGTCACGGTTGAAGGACGTAACCGATTCTCAATCAATCTTCGTTATCCGCGAGATCTAAGACAAGATATCGAGCGACTTAAGAGTGTCGAAATTCCGCTTCCTGCGACGTCGGGAACTCCTGCCCCCGGAGGAGGAATGGAGATGAGCGTTCTGGACGACGATGACGAACCGCCGATGTTGGCCAGCTTGGATCCTTCCATGGATTATCAGGCTTTGGGGAAGTCAGTTGAGTTTGTACAAATGGACAACATGGGTGGATCGAGTAGCAGTGGTAAGGGAGCGTTCCCAAGTGGAACAAGCAGTTCTATGTCCGGAGGGCAAACGGGGATGAACTCAAGTCCAAAAATGTCAACATCTCAATCCGGTACTGGTATATCGTTTCCGGGCGGTCGTCCGCACATACCATTGGGACAGATTGCGGAAGTCAAGATCGTGGGCGGGCCTCCGATGATTCGTGATGAAAACGGCATGTTGGTGGGCTACGTTTATATAGACATGGATCAGAATAAACGAGACATTGGCGGCTATGTTAATGAAGCTAAAGAGGTCGTCAAGAAGGAACTTACCATTCCTGCCGGGTACTACTTGAAATGGACCGGACAGTACGAGTTACTCGAAGTCATGGCCAAGCGCATGAAGATCGTAATTCCGGTAACGCTGATCCTGGTCATTCTTCTGCTCTACATGAATTTTCGCAATATCACGGAGACGCTTATCGTTCTCGCGTCGGTACCGTTTGCTCTCGTTGGTAGTATTTGGCTCATGTACTTCCTGGGTTACAATTACTCGACCGCTACGCTTGTCGGTATTATTGCCCTGGTGGGGCTGGCAACTCAAACGGGCATTGTGATGGTCTTGTACCTTGATCACGCGTATGAAAAGCGTAAGAAGGCCGGCATGATACGCGATCTCAATGACATCATCTGGGCGCACATGGAAGGGACAGTAATGCGCGTGCGACCGAAACTGATGACGGTCGCAACTATGGGAATTGGATTGGTTCCGCTCCTCTGGGCGACCGGCACGGGTGCGGATGTGATGAAGCGCATTGCAGCTCCCATGGTAGGTGGTTTGATCAGTTCGACGTTTCTGACCTTGGAAATCATTCCGGTGGTCTATACATACTGGCGACTCTGGCAAATCAAACACGAAAAAGGCTAAGTCGCCGGCGTTGCCCACCGAGTAATTGACCTGAGCTTCGGTAACAAAGCTCGAATCTGCATTAGTTACGCCATTACAGGGGCCCGATCTCTTTAGTTCGGGCCTTCGTATTGTGCTAAGTCGGACCTCAAAGTAGTGGTGACAATTGTAGACAATTCTTCACTATTGAAGAATTGTCTACAATGTTCGACAGCGACAGTCTTTGGCCCAGAGAATTTGAATTCAGCAAATCGTTTTAAAAGAGATGCTTAGGGATTTGATCAGTTGGTTCATGCTCGCGGCACATGCTTTGCTTTATCTTTGAGCTGGAAGAATATACTAACGAACTAACAGGAGAGACCCGAATGAAAACGAGTACTGGATTAGTTATCGTTTTGCTATTGGCGGCTATCGCTATCGTTGGATTTGGAGTGCTCGGAACAAGCAATGCCGCTGGCTGCGGAGGCGGATCGAGCAGCGGCTGCAGCCATGAGGCAACTACCCAAGAAAAAGAACAGAAGCCGATCTCGCTGCACGAAGAGAGTCTCTTGATCGCGGATTCGCTCGAAGTTTTGAAGCAACACTTTATCGAGCTAATTAATCTCGAAGATCGCGATCAGTATCAGACCGAGATCAAAACTCACCTTAACATGTTGCGTGACTTGCAGATGCTTGTCGACCGTTTCGCTGTGAAGACCGAGCACCTGGCATCCAAGGAACAATCAAATGAAAGTTCTAACGTCACTCAGAACGAACATTCTTCGCATAATCATTAAGCACTTCCGGGCGCAGAAGATATTGCTGATGGAAGTCTATTCTTCGAATCAGATTTGAAGTTTGGGAGATTTAGCAGGCATTTGGAAATGACGATCGCATGTGATGCGCCACATTGTCGATCGTCATGTCTTGGTTGTGTCCTGAACAAGTTGGCTTGCTGTCGAGAATTTGTCTTGTCCTAAAAGTGCGGGTATTATCCACAGCAGCCTTCAGATTTGCCTTTCGTTGTAGCACCTAACGGCAAGGATAGAAACTTTTGTCGACAGTGATCGCAGCAAAAGTAGAACGTCTTTCCTTCGCGTTCCGTGTGGAGCGCGGTTGCTTCGTCCACGGCCATTCCGCAAACGGGGTCCTTGGTCATAGATTTTGATTCATGCATGGTTATGGTCCTCTCTTGATTCCTGTTTCTACAGCATTTCACAATTACATGGGCACGGGGATTACTTCTTGGTCACCTTGTTGACCAATAATACTAACAAGACTACTATCAGGATGCCAATCGACAGCCAGACCCACATACCTCCGCCAGCCCATCCACTCATCCATCCATCTGTATGGTTCATCGCAAATAACCTTTCATTGCACTGTGCTTGGCGCTCAGCTTGGCATTGCAGGCCGTGAGCAAAGCGGCAGTTTCAATTGCAACCAGTGACACGAAACTGAAACCATAGGTCTGTTCGGAGTTTCGTGGCACTTAGTGATAGTTACTTATCCTTAAGTTGATCTTACTTGGCACCCATCGAGCTTCCACTCATGTCTTTCATACCCATCATCATCGGGCACTGCGACATCGACTCGGAGCCCATTTGCATGTGCTGCATCATGTGTCCCATCATCTCCTCGTCCATTGTTGCTCTTTGCTCGTTCATCGAAACCTGGTGTTCCAACATGTGAGTGACGACGGCGGCCATCAGATCCATCTTCTTGTTTGACGGTGCGCTATTCATCTTGGCGACTTGCTCGGTGAGCTGGGCATCGGCAGCCTTTACCTCCGCTGCCATTTTCTGTTTTTGTTCCATCATTTTCTGGCATTGTTCAGTCATCTTACCATCCATCATCATCTTGCCGTCTGCCGGCTTAGCGGACTGCGATTGGAGCGGAGTCCAGATGGCAACCGCCAGAGCCAAGGTAAGGATCAACCCAATGACAATGTTCCGGTTCGTGTGATTGTTCATACTCAACTTCTTTCTTTTGTTATTCGTCGCCGATACGGCGACAAGTGTTTATTACGACCACATAACGTCAGCAGTCATTTTAAATTGACAATTCCTAATTCCGGTTTAAATACGACCTGTATCGGATTGATTCGTTACATCGAAGGATTGAAAAAGGAGCTAGATCCATTACTATTTATGTCTATGCAATCGACTATGCCTTGATACTGACTCATGCCTGAATTAGCAGGTCGTGAAAGGGACCGGGAAGGGACACAGAGTCGAAATTCATGCGAGTTAGACGTGTCTCAGACTTCGCCAAGACCGACATAATTGTGGCTTCCGAAAGAAGTCTATAATCCTGAGGCCGGTTGATGATTCGATATGAACTGCAATTCGATAAATTACGATGGACAAGAGAGTAGAAGTCGATCACGATTTGGTCACAATGCTACTTGACTCTTCGTTCCCCAAGCCGAGCCGAAAACTCAATTCCTCCTCAGAGCTGGCGAGTTGCGCCCAAAGGGTCCTTAACGAGTCCACGTTTGACATACACCCCTTGCTAACACCTGTCTAACAGAACAGGCCGTAACACGGGACAAAACGGGACAACACCGAACAAAATGAACTTCGTAAGTCTTTGCCGCTGTTGTCCCTTAGTGTCCGGTAATGTCCCGTGTTTGGGATGCTGAAAAAGCTCATAACCCGAAGGTCGTAGGTTCAAATCCTACCCCCGCTATTGTTAAGTAATGCTCCCACAATACCTTATCATATCTTATATCAACTATATTAGTCTACAATCAGCTTCCCATCTAACACCCTTCTAACAAAATTGCAGGAGAATTAACTCCGTCCAGTGTTCATGCGCAGATTGCCATGTTGCATCACAACAACTTAGCATTCACGATCTTCCAAAGATTAACGACCATACAACCTCTCCAAGGTCAAAACCCGAAGGTCAACAGTGCGTCGACCAAGTGAGTATCAGATAGCACAGGACAAGATTTGATAGTCGGGGAGGGAACCCAACAGGTGTTGAAGAAGCACCCTTGAGTACTTATTGCCAGCACTCAAGGAGAATCTAAGCTCTCAACTCTTCGAGTCCAGATTGGATTGACAATATACAGTCACTGCCAGTTTCTCTTAGATGGATTGGGTGTCATTGGTCAAATGATCGTCCGTCGCCGGGCTCCTCTTCAGTCTTACCATCACGAATGTGGTAAATGCGCTTGAACGTCGGGATGATCTTCTCGTCGTGTGTTACGACAATTATGGCAGTTTCGTATTGACGCGCCATTTGATTGAGAATACGAATCACAGCCAGTGCCCGTTCACTGTCAAGTGGCGCGGTGGGCTCGTCGGCGAGAATTACCGGTGGACGGTTGACCAATGCCCGTGCGATCGACACGCGCTGCTGCTCTCCGCCGGAGAGCTGCGATGGCATGGCTTTGGCGCGATGTGCGACGTCTAACGCTTCCAGTATGTCAAGCGCCGACCTGCGGGATTCGCCATTCGGGCGCCCAGCCAGCATCGGCAACAATGCAACGTTGTCGGTGACGTCGAGAAATGGAATCAGGTACGGTGCCTGGAACACGAACCCGATCTTGTCGCGGCGCAGGATGCGCAGATCCGGAATCTTCCAACCGTCTTGATAGATCACTTGTTCCCCCAGGGTCATTTGCCCGGCCGTTGGTTCGATCACCGCGCCAAGGCATTTTAGTAGAGTACTCTTGCCGGAGCCCGAGGGGCCGATCAGTCCCACGACCTCACCGGGGATGACCTTCATGTCCACCCCCTTGAGCGCATCGACTGCGGTGTCCCCTTCACCGTAGCGTTTGCGCAGTCCTTCGATTTGTATTCCGGTTCTGTTCATTTCAACCACCGATCGCCTCCGCCGGGTCAACTTTGAGTGCCGTGCGAATTGCCAATATGCTTGCCATCGCGCAGATCACGACCACCCCGAAGAATCCGAACGCTGCATCTTTGGGTTCAAGCAAGACATACTTCGGAAAGATCGGCGCCCAGATTGTAGCAGCGATCTTCCCCACCACGAATCCGATCAAGCCAAGACCGACCGCCTGTTGCAGGATCATCCCCGCGATGGTGCGATTCTTAGTGCCGATCAGTTTGAGCACGGCGATCTCGCGGATTTTCCCAAGTGTGAGAGTGTAAATAATGAACGCCACTATGGCCGCGCTGACGATGGCCAGAATCACGAGAAACATGCCGATCTGTTTCGCGGAGGTGGCGATCAACTTCTGCAGCAGGATAGTCTCCATCTGTGTGCGGGTATAAACCTGTAATTGTTTCCAGCGGCGGATTGGCGCTGCGACCTCCTCCAATGTGAATCCGGGTTTGATTTGTACCAGCACGGCATTGACGTAGGGATTAGCGCTTTGCGTCGCAATGACTGCTTCCAACAGGCCGGGCACTCCGGGACGGTTAATCGTCGCACTGGCAGCGGTACGGCGACGTTGCTGAACGATAGCATCGTTGTCTTTTAGAAACTGTGCTTCCTGCGCGTCTTTCAGAGGGATGAACACCATCGGGTCGCCGCTTGAGGACACCATTCGTCTTGTCAGGCCGACCACTGTATAGTAGTTGCGTCGAATCTGTATCCTTTCACCAAGCTTGAATCCGGTTGCCAAATCGGCCACAGCTTCATAGTGCGTTCGTGTAATCTGACGCCCGGCTACAAGATAGCTGCACTGTCCTGGTTCCCCCGGCCCGCCGGGGACAACCCCGACCACCATCGCGCGGACATCCAGTTCCCCTCGACGGACCTGCGTCGTCAAATAGGTGACGTTGGCGGCGCGGGAGACACCCGGCATGGCGAGGATGCCCCGATAAAGATCGTCATACAGGCTGGACGACTCAGCGTAAGGTCCAAGAGTGTGCTTCTGCACCGCCCACAGATCCGCGCCGCTGTTGTCGAGGAGTGCCTTGGCGTCGTCGACCATCCCGCGGTAAACCCCGGCCATGGTCAAAGTCACGCCGATCAGCAGTCCCAGACCGATACCGGTGAAGACAAACTTGCCCCACGAGTGGAGTATGTCGCGCCCTGCCAGACTGATCATTGTGACACTCCCGGCAGTTGCTCGACGATCTTGATGCGGCTCTGGGCTCTCAGCGCTCGCTGGCTATAGACCACCACCTGCTCTCCCGCCTTCAGCCCTTCAAGAATCTGCACCCAACCTTCGAGATCGCTCGCACCCAATCGGACTTCTGCAAATCGCAGATCACCGTCTTCAATCAGCCACACGCCCAATCGTCCATCGACTCTCTGCAGACTGGCGTTCGGCACCGTCGGCGCGGTCGGAAGCGCAGTCAGCGCCACAGTTACTTCCGTCAACTCGCCGATGGGTGGCAAGGGATCCGGCACCGAATCGAACACAACTTTGGAAAGAACTTCCTCGGTCACGGCATCGGCCAGCGGCTCCACCCGCAGCACCCGCCCGTCGATGTCGCGCTTGGATTGCGAGCGCAGCACGATGCGCGCCGGTTGTCCTGAGCGCAACCCGGCGGAACCAAGTTGATCAAAGCGCACGTTGATCCAAAGACTGTTCGGGTCGATTACCTCCACCACCGCCTGACCGGCAATTATCGTAGTGCCGGGATCGGCATTGCGTGATGCTACCAGACCATCCACAGGAGCAATCAACTTCAGGTTGGCTCGCTGACGGATGAGACCGTCGCGATCCGATCGGGTCCTTTCCAAGTCCTGACGTGCCGCATCCAGATTGGCGCGAGCGAGGGCATGGTTTGCTTCGGCGACCTGATACTCCAGCCGCTTACCTTCGATTTCTTCTTCGCTAAGGG
>CAYJKI010000002.1:0-843036 GCA_964370935.1 uncultured Ignavibacteria bacterium
GACGCTCTCATTCTTGATGCAATATTGAAAGAGATTTGAGCGCCCGAATTCGCACATAGCTTCCGATATCTGCTCGCCAGCCCCCGCTCAATTCCCCTTGCTTTCCCCCTAAAATCTCGTAAAATCTCCCCCCAAGGGCCAACCTGACTACGATATGATGATCTATTACTTACGGAGTGATAAACAATGAACGAATCTGTTGTCTGGCAATCGATCAAAGGCGATGTCGAACGCGAAATCTCGGGATTTCTCAAAGCCCAGTTCGACTCCGGCACCGTCGATCAACTCATCTATGAAAAAGCCATCTCTGATGTCGGCGTCTTCGCCAACCTCAACCGCTGGATGGAATCCCCCGATATCGACCGCATCTCCCCCAACGCCAAACGCGGCATCCTAAGCGCGCTCTTCGCCAACCGCTGGCCCGACATCAACGAATGCTTCTTCACCGAGGTCGAATTCGGCACCGGCGGTATCCGCGGCCGCGCCGTCATTTCCGACTGGGAACTCGAACTCCTGCGCGACGAGGGTATCGCCGCCCCGTTCCTGCGCGGACCCAACACCATCAACGATGTCGTCCTTCTGCAAAAATCAGCCGCCATCGCCAAATTCGCCAACATGCGCGGCTTCAAATCGCTGGTGATCGGCTTCGACAGCCGCATCCGTGGCAGAGACTTTGCCAAAATCATCGCCGAGTTGTTCATCGACTACGGCCTCAAGGTCTATCTCTTTGACGATGTCGTCCCCTATCCCGAGGTCACCTTCGCGATCCCGACGATGCACGCCGACATGGGTATCCTGCTCTCCGCGAGCCACAATGACCGCCGTTACAACGGCTACAAACTTTCCTGCGGTAACGGCTCGCAGTTTTCGGTCGCCGAACGCCGCATGATCCTGAACGACTACATCGCCAAAACCGGCTTCGATGAAATCCGCCGCGCCGATCTTGCCACCGCCAACAACGACCAGCTTGTCTTCCTCGGTGGCGCCAAACGCGTCAAAGACATCAACTATTACAGCTATGTCGGCGAACCGGTCAACATCCACAAACAGCACGAGAAGCAAATCGCCTCCTTCCTGCTCGACAAAAAGCTCCTCAAGAAGGAAGCCAAGCATCTCCATCTCGGCTACTGCGCTTACAACGGCGCAGGCCGCGATGCCGTCCCCCGTTTGATCAAGTCGCTCGACATCAAGAAGCTCGACTGCATCTCATCGATGCAGCCGGTCGATGGCATGTTCCCCGCCTTTGACGACCTTAAGAGCCCCAAGGGCAAGAAGGTCTACCAACAGCCCGATCCCGGCGACAAGTTTGCCGCGCTCAAGGCTGTCTCCGAGTTTGTCAAGGAATACGGCAAGGATCAATTCGGCAAGCTGGATGCCCTCATCGGCACCGACCCCGATGCTGACCGCGTCGGTGTTGTCGTCCCCGTTCCCAAGAGCCAGCGCCCCATCTACAACGGCGAAGACAACGTTCTGCTCGATGCCGACACTGCCTGGGCGATCCTGCTCTGGTACCGCATGGAGAAGTTGAAACACGCCAAATCCGACTTCAGCAAATTCTTCCTCGTCCAGTCGCATACCACCACCGACGTCATTACACTGCTGTGCGAGAAGTACGGTATTGCCTGGATCAAGACCTGGGTCGGCTTCGCACAATTGTCCACTGCCGTCCAGCGAGTTTGGGATGGCGATCCGATCACCAAGGATATTTACTGGACGATTTACGATTACAAGGGACTCACCCCGAAATCAACCTTCAATCTCGCCGCTCTCGAACAGTCGAACGGCTTCAGCATTCTCGGTGGCAAGCCTAAAGATGCAATGTCAATGGGCGCCGACGGCCACGTCCGCGACAAAGACGGCATCTTCGCGGCGATTCTCTTCCTCGAAGTCCTCGCCTACGCCAAGACTCAGAAGAAATCAATCCTCGATCTGGTCAATGAGAAGCTCTATCTCGATCCCTCAATCGGCCTCATCCGCACCGGTTATCGTCCGGCGCCGGTGTTCGGCCAGTACGAAGGCATCGAAGGCCGCTCCACCAAGATGAAGGTCATCCACAAGGCCGAAGAAATGATGGACCGCATCAAGAACGGCGGCAAGGTCAAGTTCGCCGGATTGACTTCTTCAAAATTCGAGGTTTACAAAACCGGTAAGTACGATGTCCAGCATGGATACACCAAGGGCTTCAATCAGGATGATCCGTCCACCTTTGGCTTCCCTGACGAGGGTATCCGCTTCTTCTTCGGCGACTATTACAGCCACCTGACGATTCGCCCCTCCGGCACTTCGCAGAGCCTGCGCTTCCATATCCAGTTGCGCGACAAGACCGTCAAGAAGGGCGACCTGCTCAAGAAGCGCATCGCCATGGAGAACAAAATCACCGCCATCTTCGAGGATGTCGGTAAACAGCTCAATGTTGATTGGGACGAGTAGGCAGCAGCCGTTCTCGTTAAATATTCGGCACGTTCTGATCGGGGTGCGATCTTCGCGCCCCGATTCCTATTTCCGGGCCTTTCTCGCCGCCTGCTGATTTTGCACCTTTTCGTAGAACTTGATGTAGTTCTCTACGGAGACTTTGGCTATGGCTTCTCCAATCACGTCAAGAGGCAAGTCGTCAGATTTCTTGAAGCGCACGCACGACTTCCCCATATCCAGTTTCTTTCCGCTGGCTTCGAAGCTCTTCTTGAACCACTCCATGTACTGCTTCTCTCCGTACACGCACATCAGATACACCGACATGTAGTTCTTCTGCGACGCCAGTGCCGCAATTGCCAATGGCTGCTTGTTGTAGGTCTCCGGATAGCGTGATAGCGGAATCACATAACCGATCATCCCATAGGACATGCACTCTTCGTATCCCTTTGGCAGGTTGGCGAGTATTACCTTGCGGAGCGTTTCTATCTCTTTGCGGCGGTCGGGCGGCAACTCCGCCAAATATTCCTTCACCGTTTGTGCTTTGCTTTGCACCATTGGAGTTTACTCCTTTGAAATGTCTTGAAAATTCGATCTGAACAAATATACGCAGGATGGCCAAATCTCGTTACATTGTCAGCCATGCAAAGTTATCGCAATTTCCCTGTAACCTTTCATCCCCTGACCGTCTTATTCAGCAGAGCCAACCGGCGAAGGATGGAACTTCGCCGACATCCATTGGTTGACATTATAGGTCGGCATTCGTTATGTAATGTCGGGAAAGATGAAATACAGGCGATAAAATGGCAGAAATCGTGAAATTTGATAAATCGAAGAAGACCGAAATCCCCGTATCCGGTATGCACTGCGCCAGTTGCGTAGCCAAAGTCGAGGGCATCATCAAAGCCGTTCCCGGCGTGACTAAAGTTAGCGTCAATCTCGCCACCAATTCGGCGTCGATCGAACACCAGCGCTCCGGCTTTGACATCTCCGCAGTCATAGACGCCCTTGACAAAGGCGGCTATCCGGCAAAACTCGCCGAGACGCGCCTGACTGTTTCCGGCATGCATTGCGCCTCCTGCGTCGCCAACATCGAGAAATACCTGCTCCAAATCGACGGCGTCGTCGATGCCGCTGTCAATCTCACGACTGGTTCGGGCACGATCAAACACCTCGCTGTCGACCGCCTGCAGGATAAGATCACCACAGCCCTTGCGGGTAGCGGCTACACAGCCACCATCCCTGATGATGGCCATCAAGATTCCGATCCTACTGACTCCGAAGTCGCCGAGCTGCGCTGGCCGCTCTTGTTCAGCCTCGCGGCCGCAGCAATCACTATGATCATTATGGCCGGAGAACATTTCCATCTCTTTCATTTTGATCCCGAAATATCGGGGCACATTCAATTCGTTCTCGCAACTGCCGTCTACTTCTGGTGTGGCAAACGCTTTCATCTTGGATTGTGGCACTCCCTCAAACGCAAAAGCGCCGACATGAACACCCTGATCTCCCTTGGCACTTCTGCAGCTTACTTCTTTAGTGTAGTCGTCCTTTTCAAACCGTCGCTCTTACCGGCGTCCGGCGGGCACCCCGAATTCTATTTCGATACTGCGATTATGATCATCGCCCTGATCCTGCTCGGCCGCTACCTCGAAGCCAAAGCCCGCTCGCGCTCCAGTTCCGCGATTCGCAAACTCCTTGAGGCGCGACCCGACGAAGCTACCGTTGTTGTCAATGGCACAGAGAGCCAAAAACACTCCGAATATCTTGAAATCGGCGACATCGTCCGTGTTCGTCCCGGTGAACGTATCGCCGCCGATGGTGAAATTATTGACGGTACCGGCTCGGTCGACGAATCAATGTTGACGGGCGAAGCGCTTCCCGTTGACAAGCAGGCGGGCGACCAGATCACCGGCGGTACAATCAACACTACCGGCAGTTTCGATTTCCGTGTCACGACCGCCCAGTCGGAATCGCGCCTCACCAAAATCGCCGCTATGGTGCGTCACGCCTTGTCCGCGAAACCGCAAATCCAGCGCCTTGTCGACAAGGTCGCCTCGATTTTTGTACCAATCGTGATCGGACTTTCAGTCTTGACGCTGGCGATCTGGCTGATTTCCGGAGCTGAATTTACCTTCGCTCTTAAAGCCTTCATCGCCGTCCTCATCATTGCCTGTCCTTGCGCTCTTGGCCTTGCTACTCCCGTGGCAATTATGGTTGGCATCGGTCGCGGCGCCGGAATGGGAATTCTCTTCCGCAGCGGCGACTCGCTTGAACAAATCGGCAAGGTCTCAACAATGTTCTTCGACAAGACCGGAACGCTCACCAATGGCGCCTTCCGGGTCGTGAACATGCACGGAATCAGGCAATCTTCAGAATCGCTTCTTCGCCTTGTCGCTTCAGTCGAATCGAAGTCCGAGCATCCCTTGGCGAAGGCGGTCATCGAATATGCGCAGGAGCGGAATGTGGCACTCGCCGGAGTTCAGGATTTCATCTCCTATGCCGGTGCCGGAGCCGAAGGTACAGTCGAAGGCAATAGGGTCTTGCTCGGTACTGCCAAGTTCTTCCAATACCGCAAGATCGATTTGACGTCAGTAGCTGCCAATGTCGAACTTGAGCTCGCACACGGACGCAGTGTGATCTTCGTCGCCATCGATGGCGCCACCGCCGGCTTCGTCACACTTGCCGACACCGTCAAACCCGACGCTTCGACGGCCATTCACGAGCTCTCCATGTTGGGCATCACCGCGACAATGCTAACCGGTGACAATCAGCACTCTGCACAGTCTGTCGCTCGGGAAATCGGCATCAACAGCTTCAAGGCCGAACTCCTGCCACAGCAGAAACTCAACGCCATCACCGAGGCCAAATCGAGCGGCACCATCATCGGTATGGTCGGTGATGGCATCAACGATGCGCCCGCACTGGCAGCAGCTGATATCGGCATCGCCCTTTCATCCGGAAGCGACATTGCGGTCGAATCTGCCGCCGTAACACTCACCGGATCGGATCTGCGCAAAGTCCCGCAGGTAATTCGTCTGGCACGTGCGATAGTCCGCAATATCAAGCAGAATTTGTTCTGGGCATTTTTCTACAATGTTATTACGATTCCGATTGCCGCCGGCGCGCTGTATCCGGTTTTCGGTATCCAGCTCTCGCCGATCATCGCCGCCGGTGCTATGTCGCTGTCGTCGATCTTTGTAGTAACCAATGCCCTGCGCCTGAAGCGTTTCTATTAACGGAGTTCGCCCTTGCCAAATCCGCACCCTTTGATTGTCCACTTCCCGATCGCCTTATTTATCATCGCGGTAATCTGCGAACTGTTCGCCTACTTCCTTAAATCGCGCCTCTTTGGAGTCGCCGCCTTGGTCAACGGTATCGCCGCCGCCATAACAGCGTTTGCCGCCGTCATCACCGGCCTCTTCGCCAAGACGCTGGTCACCAAAGGACCAGCCGTGTTTGTTCTCGAATCACACGAGACAATGGGCTACCTTGTCTTGTCAACCGCTCTGGCATTCGCCGGTATCAAGCTGTACTCGCACTTGAAGCAGACTGACAAGTATCTCACGTCGGCAATAGCAGTTGGATTACTGGGTGTTGTGTTCACTATCATAGCAGGTCACGAAGGCGGTGAGCTTGTCTTTCAACACGGAGTCGGCGTCAACAAAACACCACAAACACAGATGAATCAGTATCCCTACGGTACACCGCTGACCGCTGAACCTGATTCGTCTTTCGATACTACTGGCAGTCGTTAATCTTGCCCCGACTTTGATCTGCTAAACTTTCTCGATTACAATTCCGCGTGGCCGCTGATTATAGTCGATGATTGTCTCGCGAACCTTGAGTCCTTTCCCTTCATCGACAATTCGACGAATCGCCTCGTCGTGGTCGATACCATACTCCATAACCAAATACCCGCTCATCTTCAACAGGTCCGGCGCTTCAGCAATCAACTGCCGAATCGCATCAAGTCCATCTACACCGGAGACCAAGGCGCGACGCGGTTCATGGTCCCGAACCTCACTCATGAGGTCCGGCCATTCCGATTCCCTCACATACGGCAGATTCGCAATAATCAAGTCAAAAGCCGGCTCAATCATCAGCGGCGACAACAGGTCACCCTGCCGAATCTCAATCCTCGACCTCAAATCGTGCAGCGCAATATTCTCTTCTGCCAGTTGTAGCGCACCGCTCGAAAGATCGGTCGCAAAAACTACCGCATCCCTGCGATTCGCAGCAATCGCTACGGCGATACAACCCGTACCCGTTCCAATGTCCGCCACCCGGGGTTTCGGAGTCGACCTGATCAATTCCAGTGCCCGCTCAACCACTATCTCCGTCTCCGGCCGCGGAATCAGCGCTCGTGCATCGCATCTGATCGTCAGACCAAACCATTCGGTCTCGCCGATGATATACTGCAAAGGCGCATGCCGTAGCTTGCGTTCAATCATCTCCGCAAATGCCGCACAATCTTCGTCACCGACCTCACGCTTTGGGTCGATATGGATGTCTACTCTTCGAAGATTCAGAATTGACCGAAGAAACAGCTCCGCCGCCAATCGCGCATTCTCGATTCCAGCGTCCTGCAGTCGCGTAGCTCCTTCGTCGAGCAACTCACTAAGCGTTCGCGACATTGTGTTGTTTAGGCAAATTGTATGGAGAAGTCAGGCGGTAATTGCAGGGCAATCTTTGGATCATCAAGCGTGCGGGCACAGCCAAGTCGTTTGTGGCCCATCAGTCGCGGGCGGGACGTGTCTTTCAGACCGGTCGTCTCTTGTTCGAAAGCACCTACAAAGTTTGGCAGGCCGATAACGACCGCTCCGACAACCAGACTGGAATTACGGATAAACTCGCGACGATACATCCCTATCCCTCCGTGGTTTCCAAACCAAAGTTATTAATCTTCATTGTCGGCACTAACATCGCTACCGAGTATTGCGGATACAGCTCACGTGTATTGGAAATCATCTCGGCATTGGCAAACGCATCCAGAATAGACTGGTTGATACGCATGTTCTTGATCGCCGCGCCAATCTTGCCGTTTTCAATCAGGAAAGTCCCATCGCGGGTGGTGCCGGTAACTTGTGTCTTCATCGGGTTGAGGAAATTGACATACCAGAAATGCGTGATGTACACCCCGCGGCTCGTCGAAGCCAACATCTCCTCGATCGTAGAATTCCCCGCGCCGACTGCCATATATTTCGGATATGGACCGTACGTATTATTCGGCGGCAGCGCATGTCCGGTTGATTCCCCTTGGAGCAGCCTTGCATAATAGGAGTTGGAAACCACGCCCCTGGCGATACCATTCTCAATTAGTGTCACCGGCTTGCGCGGAACTCCCTCGTAGTCAAACGGCAAACCGGCAAACTCCGGTGCCAGTGGATCTTCGATAATTGTAATATTATCCCCGGTAATCTTCTCCCCGATTTTCCCCGCCATAAACGAACGCTGCTGATAAAGTGTTTTCGCACCAAAACCCATGAAAGCAAGGAACAGAAGTAATTGTCCAACGGCCGCCGGCTCAAGGATCACCGCATACGGTCCCGTCTCCAGTGAAATCGGATCAAGCGACCGCGCGGCCTTGTCAACAGCGCGCTTCGCAATCTGTTCCGGAGAAATCATCTTGGCATCATGTGCATAGGCAATCGCCCAGCCCGCGTTGCCCTTCTCGCCGTTGGCGGTCAACGACAATTCAGAACGCGAACTCGTCCCGAATTGCTCCACACCGAGCGAATTCACTACCGCCACGGTGTCGGTCGTTACCCGATACGCACCGGCGGTCTGAAGATCGCTCTTGCGACACAGTTCGACGACCTTGCCGACTGCATCCGCCCTCAACTGTGGCGTGTTCTCGGTCGTTGCCGCATCATTCGCAGTAATCGTTGGCGCGGTCTGTGGCGAAGGCAGCGAATCAAAGTCGGAATCTTCCGGCATTAACTCGGCAATTGTGCATGCATCTACAACGGCCTGCTTTAAAGCTTGCGCACTCAAGTCGCCCGTTGAAGTTATCCCGATTTTCTTATTCTTAATCGCCCGCACATACACCGTCGTGTCGGCGCGATACATGTTTTGATGAATCTGCGATTCGGCAAATCTGGTCAGGCTAAGATCCTCACCGATCAAGCACAGCTCCGTCTGATCCGCTGTCGATGCCTCCAGCGCCTCCTTCAGGCTGCTCAAGGTCTGGTCTTTGTCGATCATCCGCCCACCTTTACCTGCCGGAATCGCACGTAGGCCGCGCCTTGCGCCGTCCGTCCATTTTGCCCCGGCTCGCCTTTGCCGCAATTCGGCGTTCCCCACAAAACCCATTCGTCCTTATGTCCGGTCGAATCGCAGCTATTCCAGAATTGCACGGTATTCCCCGAATATGAAGGCGACTTGACCATCGCCCCCAGCTTGCCGTTCTTGATTTCCCAGCCGACCTCTCCTCCGAGCGTGAAATTGTCGCGATTGTCGTCAATCGACCACTGCTCGACACCCTCGATATAGATACCGTCTTCGATCTCGGCGATCATGTCCGCGAATCTCTTGTCGCCCGGTTCGAGAGTCAGGTTCGTCATGCGTACCAGCGGTACGTTTCCCCAACCTTCAGCGCGCGCTGCCGCAGAAGATTTCACGTTGATTCGTTTTGCTGTCTCCAGCGAGCTTAAGTAACCCACCAGAATGCCATCTTTGATCAGCGGCATCCGCGATGCTTCAACGCCATCGTCATCGTACTTATATGTAGCCAATCCACCCGGATAGGTCGGATCGCTGTAAACATTCACAATATCTGAACCATACTTAAGCTCATTCAGTTTGTCCGTGGTTGCGAAACTCGTGCCGGAGAAATTGCGTTCCGATCCGAACACCCGATCCAATTCCAGTGGATGTCCGATCGATTCATGTATCTGCAGCGATGCCAGATCTGGCGATAGCACGATATCCGTCTCCTTATCCGGACACTCTCCCGCTGTCTGCATCTCAATCGCTTGTGCCGCAATCTTGGGAATGTTCTCATCGATCTTAAACGAAGCGATTTGCTCAAACCCGCCGCTGACAAATTGTCCCGATGAGGTCGGGAATGACCGCTCAAAACGTTCGCGGCGTCCCTTGACAATGCCACAGCTCACTCCCGCACCGGTGTGCAAAAGCACCTGCTTAATGTCGCTCCCCGCCAAAGAACGGAACATCTTGGTCTCGCGGCGAAAATCAAGAAACGCTGAAGTCGCCGTTATCGCCGCATCTGCGTGCATTAAATCTTCCCAGTGTGCCAATAGGTCAAGCTTCTCTGCAATTGGCAGCGTGAAGGGATCCTTGGCAAACGGCGTTTCATAGACACCTTTGGCCGCCGGATACTGCCCCAATTCAATCGGGATCTTATTGACCTTGCGCGAGGCATCCGCAATCGCGATCGCCAACTTAACGATTCGCTCATATTCTTTCTCATTGAACTGCGATGATGCCGCAAAGCCCCACGAACCATCCTTAAGCACCCTCACGCCGAAGCCGAGTGTTACTGATTTTTCTACTGGTTCAATTTTACGGGAAGATGAGGAGAGGCGTTCGATCTCGATCTGTTGTACGCGCAGATCAGCGTATTCACATTTACCCTTGGTCAGCTTGTTCAGCCAGCCGTCAATGTCTTCGACGAGTTTGATCATATCGGAATATCGACGAAATGTCCTCCTGCCAAATACACGACAATCATAAACAAAACGCCGACCAGCGTCAAGCTAATGGCTCCGGGAACCGAAACAAAGTTTTTCTCCGGCTTGAATCCGAAGATCGTCCCCCGGAACAGCACGGTGAGTCCGAGCCAGTAGACAATCAGCAATTCCATGAATGTCTGTGCGCGATTGTCGTCCAACGGCCACCCGCCCCAGTAGTATCCGAAACGGATGTGTGATACGAATGAGCCGATCAGCACAGTCCCCAGCAACATCAGTATTCCGGTGATAAACACCTTGCGCGATAGCTTCTTTAGATTCTTCTCATTTGAATTGCGAAGCCCGAAAGCATTGAACAGCGCCAAGAATGCATACATCGCCGCAATAAACATCACCCCGACGTGAGCGCCCCAGATCATCAGAGAAGGACGGCCCTCAAATAGCAATGTTACGTAGGACTCATCGCTTTCCGGTAGTCGCAGCGCCACGCCGTTGTCGGCTGTCGACAATTCAATAAAATACTCGTAATATTCGCCCCGCCCTAGTCGTGGTATCTCCGTAGAGTACCGATCCAGCGTTTCAGCCTTACGCGTCAATCCCAATTGTGACAATGCACCGCTGCCTCCGGTGCGATAGTTTAGCAACAGTGTGAATTTGACTGAATCATCAGGCGATGCGACCCAGGCTTCGATTTCCGGATCACCGCTGCGGGAGAATTTCCCGATCGAGGTATGATCTATAATGAAACCGCCGGCTGAATTGTCAAAATAGCCGGCGCCCGAGGTATCCTTGTTCATGCGCGGTGCTACCGCGAAGAGAAGCAGCGTCAGAATGAATGCGAGGAATGTCTTAACACTGCTCAATTCACCCCCGCCAACTCACCGGCTTTCTTGAGACGTTCCTCCTGCTCCTGCTCCTGCAGCGGGACGATCAAGTCGTCTAAATCTCCGGCCAGAATATCGTTAAGCTTGTGCAATGTCAGATTAATGCGGTGATCCGTCACGCGGCTCTGCGGGAAATTGTAAGTCCGAATCTTGGCCGACCGGTCTCCCGATCCTACCATCGTCTTTCTTGCCGAGGCTATCTTCTCCTGCTGTTCGGCAATTGCTCGGTCCAGTAACCTCGCTCGCAGTACCTTCAAAGCCTTCACCTTGTTTTTCAACTGCGATTTCTCGTCCTGGCAACTCACGACGGTGTTTGTCGGCAGGTGGGTAATTCTCACTGCCGAATCTGTCGTATTGACCGATTGCCCGCCCGGTCCTGATGACCGGAATACATCGATGCGCAATTCACTGGGATTGATCTCGATATCAACTTCGTCAGCTTCCGGCAAGACGGCCACCGATGCCGCTGATGTATGTATCCGCCCCGAGGCCTCCGTCGCCGGCACCCGCTGCACGCGGTGCACACCCGACTCAAATTTGAGTCTGGCATAAACGTCCTCGCCGCTGACGGCAAGGATCACTTCCTTGAACCCGCCGCCGCCGGTCGGATTCGAGCTTAGCAGTTCGATCTTGAGTCCCTTGGTGTCCGCATAGCGCGAATACATTCGGTACAAATCGGCTGCAAACAATGCCGCCTCGTCGCCGCCTGTACCAGCACGAATTTCCAAGATGACATCTTTGGAATCGTTCGGATCACGCGGTGATAAAAGCAACTTCAGCCGCTTGGCGACCTCATCATGATGCGCCTCGGCATCTTCCTTTTCCGCTTGCGCCAGCTCGACTAAATCCGCATCGGCATTCTCGACAATGATCCGGTCGGCTTCCGTGATCGTCTGCACCAGCTTGCGGTACTCACGCCCAACCGCGACGATTTCGGCCACTTCCTTGTGCTCGCGCGAGAGCTTGCGAAAACGCTGGTTGTCGGCGGCCACTTTCGGGTCGCTCAATTCCATTGCCAGCTTATCGAGTTTATCTTCGAATGATTTGACGAGATCAAGCATCGGCGAATTCACGAACTTCTATATCTTGAGGCATTTGCAGCGAGGCCTTAACAGCAACAATCGCGACTTCGAGCTGGTCAAGACTCGGCTCTTTGGTCGTGATCAATTGCAGCCACAGTCCCGGCTTGATCAATATCTTGGTGAGCTTATTGTCACGCGTCTTGCCGGACAGTTTCAGGAGTTCATATGACCCGCCGGAAACTATCGGCAGAAGCGAAAAATGCAGGGCAAATCTAACCAGCAGGCTCGGCGGCTGTCCGGTCAGTACCTGAAAAAGCGTATCCGAAATGGCAAAGATCAGGATCGCGAACAACGCCACAATCAAAATAAACGATGTCCCGCAGCGTGGATGCAATGTCGTGTACTTCTTGGCGGCAATCGGCGTCAGATCATCCTTCATTTCCCAAGCCCAAATAGACTTGTGTTCCGCGCCATGGTACTCGAATATCCGGCGAAAATCCTTGAACAGTGTCAACAGCGACACATAGCCAAGGAAAAACACCACTCGCACCGAACCCGCAACGACATTGAACATCAGCGCGTCCTTACCGAGTCCAAACAGCGAAGCGACCCACAGCGGCAGGAAAAAGAAAAACAGCACGCCCATGCCCAACGCGAACACGATGCTCAACGCCAGCATCAGCGAGCTCGACTTCTTGATCTCGCCGGGATCCTTCCCTTCTTCGCGGTCAGTATCCTGCCCGGCAATCTCCGCGGAGAAATTGAGCGAAGCAATTCCAATCCACATCATCTCAAACAGCGAGATGAATCCGCGAATAATTGGAAGTGAGAAGATCTTATAGCGCTTCGACAGCGGCGTGTGTGCCGTCGTCTTGACGAGTATCGAATTATCGGCCCGGCGAACTGCAGTCGAAATGTGCGTCGCTGAACGAATCATGACGCCTTCTATGACGGCTTGTCCGCCTACCTGGAAATCTGCCATGCTTACCTCAAAAAATGGGTATACAAAAAGCAGGAATAGCCAAGCCATTCCTGCTTATTTCTTGCCTATGCAGTTACTGTTCCGACTTCTTCTCTGTCGAGCCGGGCGTCTGTCCGTACTTGCGGCGGAAACGGTCGATACGGCCTGCCGTATCCAGAAGTTTCTGCTTGCCGGTATAGAACGGATGGCACTGCGCGCAAATTTCGACCATGATCGTGTCTTTCGTGGTCGAGCGGGTTTCAAACTCGCTGCCGCACGCGCACTTGATCATGACCTTATTATACTTGGGATGAATATCCGGTTTCACGTCGTACTCTCCTGTTAAACCACAAAATAGTCTTTTATTATATGCCCGGACGACTTCTTTGGCAAGGGAATTATTGGATTCTTATACTAAGCCTAACGTTTCCAACAGCTTGGAGTGTCTTAAAAGTAGCGGAGCCGGACATTAAACCGATCAAAATCAGGGATGTCGACCGGCTCCGAACTTATCCAGAAGCTAATCCTGTTGTCAGCCATTACAACATCGAGACATTTGTTTAGGTTCCCGGCAAAGAAGAAAAAACTTGGTAAGGCAGCATCCGTGGTGCGCATGATGTGAATTGAAAATCCTCCAAAGTGAACACCCTTTCCTATGATGAATAGACGTAGCAGCCGCTGCTTGCGCTCAATGTCTTTGCTAATTTGCAAAATCCAAACGCCAATCAGTCCTATTCCGACCCAAATCCCCATAAACCAGAAAAACAGCTGCACTTGATTTTTCATTGTCGACCCATCTGTACGGTGTTGGATTACCGACTAAGGACAAGCAGCACAAGGCGCTGGACCACCGGCAAAAATGTAATTGATCAGAAAGACCGCGTCAGAGATGTTGATCGCGCCGCTGCAGTTGGGATCGCCTGCTTCAGGCGGCACAGGTGGGCTTGCGCCGGCGAAGATGTAGTTGATCAAGCGAACCGCATCGGAAATGTTGACAGTATGATTGCCATCCGCGTCGCCACAAACGAATTCTGACCAACAGGCAACAGGGAGGGCGCCAATCAGCTCCTCACAGGAGTTGAGGGGCGGAGCGCATGGGGAGATATTGAACAAGCGGTAGTCCCGGCTTGCGGTGTCGCAGAACTCCGGATTTGCAGAAAAATTGCCATTGATCCCATTTTGATCGAGCAGACAATCAACCCAATCACCCGACGTATTTCCATACACATCATTACAACTTGACGTCGCAGCCGCCTGCTCACAGTGCATCGGCGGACCAAGGAGGTTGAACGCCAAGATCGACTTCGAAACCTGTAATTCGGTAAACGTGGAATTAATCGCACTGCCGATTATTCCGTATGAAGGCGCTGCACTGTTCCCGACAAACGTGCAGTTGCTTACCGATGTTATGGTGTTACTAAGCCACAACCCGGCCTGTCCGTTGTCAAGAAGCTGGCAACCGTCAACTTCATAAGTACCAATATCAAAAGTCAGTCCACTCGAGTTGTTATCTCGAGCGACGCAGTTCGTAACCGTGGCATGCGCGCCGCCGTCGAACGGGCCGGTAATCATCGCGCCATGTCCGGTGTGATTGGAGAACTTGCTGGCTGATACGCTTGCGTAGCGCGCCTCGATGAAGAAACCACCGGAGTTGCCTTCAAAGATACAATTGGAGAGGGTCACCAAGCTATCACACTCGAGACGTGCGCCGAATTCGATGTTATCTTCAAAGTTGCAATCGGACAGTTCGATAATCTTGCTCGCGGCTGCTTCGAGACCTTGATTTGTCTGGCCGACAAACTTGCAGTTCTTCAGCCTTATTCTCGATCCCGAGAACCAGGCCCCTCCCGTGCCGTTGCCCTGATTGTCATTGAACTTGAAACTACAGCTATCAAGTCTGATTTCACCGGTGCAATATGCACCTGCTCCATAGTGATGTGCAGAGTTGGACGTGAAAGCGCAGGACGTGATGTGCGGAGTTGAGAGAAGACAAATCACTCCGCCGCCGCGTGCAAGCCCAAATGTGCTGTCATCTGCGGGAGCAAATGCGTTCGTAATCGTAAGGCCTCGCATCATTGTAAGGGAGTCTTCTCCGCTATCGAAGATCATGCCTCTGTGAGGTTCATTTGCTGTGCCTTCACAATTGATAATGGTTGCTTCGAACCCTTCGACGCCGATTAGGGCTACGGCTTTGCCACGAAAGTCGATGTCGCGATTGCCTGAACCAATGTACGTGCCAGCAGCAAGTTTGATTGTATCACCGTGGTTGGATTGGTCGATCGCCGCCTGAATGGTTGGCGCATCACCGGAGCCTTGCGCATTGACAAACCTGACGGTGTGGCTCGGTGTGCAGCCGACCCCAAAAGCTCCAATCAGACTTCCGCAGTCATTGCTCTCGGGTGCACACGGAGAGTTTTCCATTAGTCGAAAATCCAAATTGTCGGGATCGCAAAAAAGCGGATTCAGCGAGAAATTACCATCAATTTCCGCCTGACTTGAAACGCACTCGGATATGCCGCCGACAATATCTGTGCAACCCAATTCGAAAGTATTAGTCTCTCCAATGCAGTTAAGCGCATCGGTTTCATCGACAGGATAGACGGTCTGATTGTCGAATATCAGGCAGCGAATAACCGTAACATTTGATTCATACCCGAGCATGATGCCGGAAACTCTCGAAGAAACGTTGCGTGAGATAGTGCAATTGTAGAAGCGAGCGTGCGCTTGGAACCAACACGAAACTGCGCTGGCCCTCCAAGCTGAATCCGCAGCGAATAAGCAGAACTCAATTTTAGGAGAGGCAATGTGTAGAAACATTCCGCCGCCTTGCTCGGTAGCACGGTTTTGAATTATGCGGCAGTTTCTTATTGTCGGACTTGCATTTTCGCAGTAGATACCTCCGCCATAGTCGGCGAACCCACCCTTTAGAGTGAATCCGTCAATAATCGCGGTAGTGTCCTCGCCTTCAGTCAAATTGAAGCAGCGTCTAAACTCCTCGGCGGAACCGCCCGCATCGATTGTTGTCGTTTCCGCTCCGGATGCGGAAATCAATAGCAGGCTCTTGCCCCGCATTCCCAAGTCGCGGTTTCCCGATCCCGTATAAGTGCCAGGCGCCACGATGACAGTGTCGTTGTCGGATGCTGCATCTATTGCGGATTGGATCGTGGGAAAGCCGGTTGGAGCGTGCAGGACACTTCCGTAAGTGCTTGCCGAAAACAGAACAATGAGAAGAGCAACTGTTACATGCACATCGAAGTGGGGAGAGTACCCGCAACTCAAACTACTACGCCGGAACATACGTCCTCCTTAGGCCTATGCAGTTAAGTAAGAAGGCACACCGGGAGTAATGCCGGCGCGGCGTCAGACTGTGTAGATTGGACGCGATAGCAAGTAGTCGATATTCGAAGATAATTTTATCTACTCTTTTGTCAAGCGAAAACACCCCATGGCTCAGCCTGACCTGCAGTTCTGCCTTTCAAAGAGCGCTGCTCCGCAGTCGCTGCAAGTTACTGGTGCTGACAATCCCCAGCGCTTGGAGTTCAAGCTTGAGCACTTCGGGCAAACTCTCATAGTGCACAAAAAATGCCAAGTCCCGTATGCGTTTAAGGCGAATCCAGCTACGCGGTTTCCTATCCCGGTATCTATCAAAAGGGTAAATCCAGTGAACCACGCTGCACAAATGAGGGTAAAGAGCCGAAGCAGACGCTGCTTTCGGCCTCCGTTTTTGCTGACCACAAATAGCCAGAGCCACCCAATGGCAAGTACAGCCCCGATTGCCATCAAGCCGTAGAATATTATTCTCTTTCCTTCCATGTTCTTCTATGAAGAAATTTCAGGTAGGCGATTTGGTCACCTGTGGATAATCACGAGAATCCGTTGTGCAGTCGATATCCGCATCGACGGCCCTTCGAACCTTAATCCTTCATCGAATCCAAAAACTTCTTGTTCGTCTTCGCCTTTCTCAAACGATCCAGCAGGAATTCCATCGCTTCAATCGCATTCATGTCCGCCAGGAACTTCCGCAGAATCCAAATACGCGCCAAAGACGCCTCTTCAATCAGCAGCTCTTCTTTACGAGTCGACGAGCGATTGATATCCATCGCCGGGAACACGCGGCGATCCGCCAGTCTGCGGTCAAGCACGATTTCCGAGTTACCGGTGCCTTTGAATTCTTCGAAAATGACTTCGTCCATGCGCGAGCCGGTCTCGATCAGCGCCGTACCGACAATCGTCAGTGAACCGCCTTCTTCGATATTGCGCGCCGCGCCAAAGAATCGCTTGGGACGCTGCAATGCGTTCGAGTCTACACCGCCCGAAAGAATCTTGCCCGAATGCGGCACCACCGAGTTGTGGGCGCGCGCCAGACGGGTGATCGAGTCGAGCAAAATGACCACGTGATGCTGATGCTCCACCAGCCGCTTCGCCTTCTGTAGCACCATCTCGGCAACTTGCACATGGCGTTCAGCCGGCTCGTCAAACGTCGAAGACACTACTTCGCCCTTGACCGAGCGCTTCATGTCGGTGACTTCTTCCGGACGCTCGTCGATGAGCAGTACGATTAACTTGCATTCGGGATGATTCGTCGTAATCGAGTTGGCAATCTTCTGCAGGATGATGGTCTTACCGGCTTTCGGCGGCGACACGATCAACGCGCGCTGCCCCTTACCGAGCGGACACATCAAATCCATCACACGAGTGGTCTGCTCTTCCGGTATCGTCTCCAACTGGAACTTCTCATTCGGATAAAGCGGCGTCAGGTTGTCGAAGAGAATTTTGTGCTTGGCAACATCCGGATTCTCGAAATTGACCGCTTCGATTTTCAGCAGGGCAAAATACCGTTCCGATTCCTTCGGCGGACGCACCTGTCCGGAAATAATATCGCCGGTGCGCAAATCAAAACGCTTGATCTGTGACGGCGACACATAAATGTCGTCTGGGCCGGGAAGGTAGTTGTAATCGGCCGAGCGCAGGAAACCGTACCCTTCCTCGAGAATTTCCAACACACCTTCGCCAAAGATGAGGCCGTCTTTTTCGGTTTTGGCTTCGAGTATCTTAAAGATCAACTCGGATTTCCGCAGGCCTGAAACCCCGGGAATTTCCAATTCCTCGGCGGTCTTCAGAAGCTCCGCGATGGTTTTACTTTTTAGTTCGACAATGTCCATATTGCATGGTCCTTTCAAGGTATTTAAACAAAAATTGAATTCGTGATTAGTCGTACCCGGGCAAATGAGATGGTCCGGTTGATATACACTTCTTGGTGCGTCAGGGGCTTGCCTGTAACAGGCGTTCTGCTCCCGTTGTTATTCTCCAGCGGTTGAATTGAAGCGCCGAATCGGCTGCTTAGGCCGCGATTTCCTCCGACGGTGCGTCGCCCCACAGGTCTTCAAGACCGTAGAATTCGCGAACATCGCGTTGGAAGACGTGTACTACGACATCGACATAGTCGAGCAACACCCAGCGCAGACTGCTGTAGCCTTCGCGGTGCCAGACTTTCACTCCGGCATCCCGGAGTTCGTCGATGATGTGATCGGCGACCGCGCGCGCCTGCACATCGGCATCCACCGTGCAGATCACGAAATAGTCGCAGACCGCGGACAGCTTGCGCAGGTCAAGGATTTTGATATCATAGGCTTTCTTGTCGAGCGCCAGATCGGCTATCTTGTGAGCCAGTTCATTTGGAGTTTTTAACGAGATGCTGAAGAATCCTCCTTCGCCGTTGCGAGGTCAGTTCGGTTTCTTGGCCGCCATCAACTTTTCGTAGTCGGCGCCAACTACTAATGAGTAGTCTATATCGTAAAAATTGCTTTCGAGTTCCTTGAAACTAATCCGGTCGGGTGTCAGCCCGATTTTGGCGGCAAAGTGCGCCGCATGATCATGTTTTGCCTTGCGGGCTATTAGTAGCGTCTTCTCCTGCTGGAACGATTCGAAATTCCCCTCATCGAGCACGTCAACAATGAAATCCGGACCGGCCGCCGCCTTGACATGGCGCGAAAACGTCGAAGCCGCTCCCGGAATACCGCAGCCATTGAGCATCTGAATTCGCAGAGAAACCGGAACTATCGCTTCGGGAGTCCCCGGAACCGGCGCACTCTCGCCCTGCATGAAATTCATGACAAACGAGCCGACAAACGCCAACACCGCCAGCGAAACGACGATGAGTATTATGTCGATGATCCGGCTTCCCGATTTCGGTTTAGCCGCCTTGGTTCTGGAACGAACTTTGCTCAGATTCTAATCTTTATTGGCAATGTTTCGGGACTTCAAACGTAAGGGGGGCACAATGCGTCAATTCTGTCATTCAAAAAAGGATCCATACCTCCCGTACGGTGAACGATAATAGTTCGGATAACCCGAACCCATCAAACCGGGCGCCCACTGCTCATAGGCGACACTCACATGAAAATTACGCGACGGTTCCCAGAACAATCGGAAGCTCGGTAAGATCTTGTTATTGACTGTCGAAGAGGTCGATGCACCAAACAACGACTGGGGCTGATGAATGTACGCAAATCCGATCTGCATCCGCAGCGGCTTGGCAAACTGGTAGTCAATCTGATTCATGTACATCGCGATTGACTGCGTGTGCCCGCCGGACGAGAAGAAATTGACCGAATAGCTGTGATTCATCCGCAAACGTGAGGGGTCAAACAACGAAAACGGCATGTTGCCGCTTCCCACTGATGGACCACTCTGATTACCTACCGACGATCGGCTATTCTGATCCATCACTGTCTCGGCCGAAACCGACACAACTGTCAACACAATGATAAAGCAAGCCAACACTGTGTTCTTGAGAATTGTCATGACGGAAAGATCTCCAATAACTGTCTATCGGTAATACGCGCGGAATCTACTTTTTGCCCAAAAAATTGTCAACGTTTTAATTCAAAAAAGATCGCTTCAAGTTGTTTTAACTCATTGGGATCGTTGAATCCCAACCCTTCGCGATAGTCGTCAAGCAGCATACAATCGGTCACCCGTCCATCTTGCATCAGGATTCGCATGACGTCGGTAATGTAAAGCTCACCCTGCGCATTGTTGGAATCCAGCTTCTGCAGAGCCGGCACCAGAGCCTGCGCATCGAACACATACAGGCCGGTATTGACTTCCGGAATCCCGATTTGCTCACTATTACAATCGGCAAATTCTACAATCGCCTTAATCTTGCCGTCGTTCCCCCGCACTATCCGGCCATACTTTTCCGTGTTCGGCGGCGCAAACGACACAACAATTCCCGCAGCCTTAGTCTCCAGCTGTCGGTCGATCAGTTTCTCCAACGTATCTTTCCGCAGAAGCGGCACATCGCCGGCAAGTACCAGAATGGTCCCCTTGAAGTCGCGATACGACTCCTCCGCCATCATCACAGCATGCCCTGTCCCGCGTTGTTCTTCCTGGACTACAAACGAGAAACTCGGTTCGCCGTTCAACTCGGATTTGACCAGTTCCCGCGCATACCCGACTACAAATACTGTCTTGGCGAGATTCATGCTCTTGAGCGTGTCCGCAATAATCCGAATCACCGGTTTGCCTCCCACAGGATGCAGCACCTTCGGCAAATCCGATTTCATTCTTTTCCCCAGCCCGGCAGCCAGGACAATAGCCATTACATCTGAATATTTGCTCACGCGAGGATCTTGTTGTTTTTGTCGACCTTTACGACAATCGGCTTGTGGTTAGCGGCTTGTTCAGGGGTCAGAAGCACATACGTTATGATGATCACCTCATCGCCGACCTGCCCCAGACGCGCGGCCGGTCCGTTGAGACACACCGTACCCGATCCCGGCTTGCCGAGAATCGTGTAGGTCTCAAACCGCTCACCGTTTGCGACGTTGACCACCTGCACCTTCTCGCTCTCAAGAATATTCGCCGCCTTCATCAACAGCGGGTCGAGTTCAAGCGAACCCTCATACTTGAGATTCGCGTCGGTCACCGTGGCGCGGTGGATTTTCGATTTGAACATCGTCAGATACATTCTATTTCACCTTCAGCGTGATATTGTCAATCAGCCTCACCCCGCCAATCCGGCAGGCCAGACTGATCGCGACACGCCCGGAGATTTTCGTCAATTCCATCAGCGTATCTTCCGTAGCGACCGAAACATAATCCACAGTCGCCTCCGCCTCTTTAACAAGACGGCTCTTTACATAGTTCCTGACCTTCGCGGCCGAGCGTTCGCCGCTTTCGATCATCCTGCGCGCCACAATCAACGAACGCGGAATAGTCAGCGCTTGGGAACGACTTAGCTTATTAAGATACACATTTCGCGAGGATAAAGCAAGCTGGTCGCGATCACGAATAGTCGGAACGATGACAATCTTGGTTGGGATATTCAAATCCCGAACCATCTGCCGAATCACAACCGTCTGCTGTAAGTCCTTCCTGCCGAACAAGGCAGCGTCTGGCTGAACAATGTTGAATAGCTTCAATACGATGGTCGCCACTCCCTGAAAATGTCCAGGCCGAGCCGCACCCTCCAGAACCGTCGCAATCTTATCGGGTACGACATAGGTATCAAATCCCTCCGGATACATCTCATCTTTGCCCGGATTGAAGATGTAATCCACCCCTTCAGCCTTGCACGTTCGACAATCCTCTTTCCACGTCCGCGGATACTTCGAGTAGTCTTCCTTGGGTCCAAACTGCGTCGGATTGACAAATATCGACACCACGACTTTCTCGCCGTGCTTCTTCGCCCGCTTGACCAACTCAATATGCCCCCGATGAAGCGCCCCCATCGTCGGCACAAAGGCAATCTTCTTACCCTGCCGCTTGAGCCGCAGCGCGGCCGCTTGCATCCGTTTGGGAGAATGAATGATTTTCATTGCGGGAGATTATAATACACCGATCTAAAATGTGAAGCGAAATCAAGCCGCCGTCTTTGTGATCGACTGGCGCGAGGGGCCTACAGCTCCGGCCGGTCGACCTTCGACTCCAGCGAAGCCAGCGTCTCATCCTCACTCGTCTCATGCACCAACGAAGCAATATGATTCAGTGCAATCTGCACATTGCCGAATCCGGTCGAAATCAACTTGATCCGTCCCGGATGATTCGAGATATCGCCGATCGCATAAATATTTTCAACGCTCGTCCGCATGAATTTGTCCGCCCGGATCGATCCATCGGCTATTTCAAAACCGTGATCTTTCAAGAATCCCAGCTTCGGGGTAAATCCGATACAGCCAAGAATGCGATCAACCGCCAATTCCGTTAACGAACCGTCCTTGATATTCGAAACCGTCGCACCGGTCACTTGCTTGTCGCCCTTGATAGCGAGAATCTTCGTGTCGGTGAGAATGCGGCAGGTTGTCTTCTGCAGCCGCTTCAGCGATCCTTCAAACCCGACAAACTTCGTGCTCCGATGAATCAATGTTACTTCCGGCGACATCGCCGTGAAGAAATTCGCCCAATCCAGCGCTGTGTCTCCGCCGCCGATAACCAACACTCGCTTGTCGCGATAGTCCTCTACATTCTTGACGACATATTCGAAGCCTTTGCCGATATATTGATCCGCTTCTTCCAACTCAAGTTTTCTCGGCGAGATCATCCCTGCTCCGGCGGCTATCAGCACATACTTTGCGTGCACGTAACGGCCATCTTCGGCAGTAAGTCTGTATTCGCCATCCGGCTCGCGCACCATCTCGACTACTTTGAAATTGACCAGCACTGGAACTTCATGCTGTGTCACTTGGCGAAACAACTGATCAACCAATTCTGAAGCCGTGACCTTTGGATAACCGGCCACATCGAATATGAATTTCTGTGGGTAAAGTGCCGTCAACTGCCCGCCCACGTATGGTAGTGCGTCAACGACCGCTGCGGATAGTTTCTTGTCAACGGCACAAAACGAGGCGAACAATCCGATCGGGCCGGCCCCTACGATGACGACATCATAGATTTTCTTCACTGTTCGCTGCTCAACAGCTCGTTGCCGTAACCTTCTAATTCTTCGAGGCCATCCAGCTTGAACGGATCGCGCTCCGGAATTTCAATCATTACATCGCCGTGAATCTTGCATTGGCAGCCCAGCCGCGAGGTCGGCGTCAACTCGGCGCACTCTTCGAGGCGGTCTTCCTCTTCCTCTTCCATCGCCGAAAGATTCTGCTCGCCTTCGCGAACAATGATATGGCAGGTTGTGCAGCAACAATTGCCGCCGCAGTTGTGTTCTAATTCAATCTCATTCGCCATCGCCACTTCAAGAATCGTCTCATCATTTTCAGCTTCCACTGTGACGTTATGCGGCAGGAATGTTACCTTATAACCCATGACTTACCTGTTCATCCACCTTGTCTTGATCGTCCCGCTTGAATATGCGCTTGGGCTGGCTGGAATCACCAAAAAAAATCTTGCGCGCATGCCGGGAGAGTTCTATTCCAATTAACAAGTAAACCCAGGCAGGTATCTGTTCAATCCCGCACGCCGAAATGCGTACAGCCTTGTTTTTGAACTTCGTCCAGTCAAATGCCTTGAATCGCTTGTCGAAATCATCTTCGAAGAACACCCCGTCTTCGGAGAAGTCTTTCAGTTCGAGGAGTTCCATCAGTGATTATACAGAAAATGAAGTACCGCAGCCACACGAACGTTTGGCTTTTGGATTGGAGAATTGAAAGCCGCCGTTGACCATCTTGTCCGAATAGTCCAATGTCATTCCACTAATATATGACATCGAACGCCCCTCGACCAGTACGACCAGACCATCGAACTCAAACTGCACATCCGATTTTTTTCGCTCGGAGGCGAATTCCATTTCATATGACAACCCGGAGCACCCGCCAGCTTCTACCCACAAACGCAACATCTTTCCGGAATCTTCCGGTTTTTGCGACATTCTGCGGCGAATCTCGGAGACCGCCGACGGTGTTAACACTATCGAAGGCAGTGAGTTAGTCGACATCGAGGAACTCCCGCCTGATGGCTCGTGACCCATAAGTCTGCTCATATAAAAGTTCACTTCTTTCATTCGTATCTCCTGGCCATTCTTCCTCTGGCACAGTTACTCTAACACAAAATCTACGAGCGGGTTCCAACTGCATGTTTGTTCTTTCGGCAGAACCGCTGTACGATTTAGGTGGTGCAATGTAATGATCTAATGCGAATTGTCAATCAGTCTGTGGTAGAATTGAGTCTCTGGGCCGGGAACTGAACGCCTAAATCGCGAGCAATTCGTTGATTCCTTCCATCAGTTTGCGATGTTCCCGCAACGACTTAACATAATCTTGCTCTCGGATCGCACCTTTAGCCTTCATTATACTGACCAGATTCTGCTTATCTCTTGTCACCCACTCCTCCAGATTCGGGAGGGAAAGTGCGAACAAAGCTAGACGGTTGAACCATAACCTTTCGTCAGGTGTCCACCCCTTAGTAGACGACAACACGAGTGTCCTTCGAGCGAGCTCCGGAGCCTCACGTTCTGCACGGCTACGGTCACCATCAAACAAGTTGGCGATCAGGCGCGTTTGCGCAAGTGCAAGCTTACTCAAACTAATGTCACGGTCGGTAAATTCTCCCCGCCGCTTCAAATCCAGACACATATCCGATTCCGCTAATTCCTTGAGTATTGACTTCGGCGTCCGATAGCTCTTGTCCGCCGCAATCTTCGCCGCTTCAATCTCCGCCAACTTCCGCATCCCTTCGTCGATCGATCGGAATCCCAACTTGTAGTAAAACCAGTATGCGCCGGAATCCAGTCCTTCCGGATTGTCATAGCCTACTTGATACCTGCGTATCAACAGATAACTGCAACCAAACATTTGATTGAACAACTGCGTGAATTTCCCAAAAATGAATCCTGCCTCGCTCCGGCGGAATGTCTCGAAGATATTGATGGCAATCTCGATCCGATCAAAGACCATCGCGCCGATTCCATACCCGATCGGCACGCCGTTTCGCACTAACAGCGCAGCATAATTCGATTCCAGCGGTAACCGCCACTCCGGTTGCATACCGATGATGTACATCGTCATTCCGCGTCCGATGGCCGTCGCGTGAACATCCTCAAGATTGGCGAAAGTTAATGGCCACAGTTCGCGATGGCGCATGATCATTGTCATCTTGTGCATATCGACGATTGTCTGTGCTTCAGCCTTGGAAAGCAACTTTGGCTTGAGATCTGACTTTCGCGAAACTTTCCGAACGTCTGGATATTCTTTCTCAAGCGGCAACTTCTGGTAGTAAATCTCGCCCACTGGCATTTTGACATTGGATCGCGCAAATGGCTGATTGCCGATATCAATCGTCAACGGTATGTCCATCTTGTCGAAAAGCAATCGCTTAAGCCGCTCATCTTTCGACAGTCGCTCGAAAATCTGCATAAACCACTCAAGCCGGTTGATTCCGCGAACGTTGGTCTCGGCGTCAATTATGTCGGTGGTTGGCACAAACGGATCGTCGACCGCATCATTCTCACAATAGGTCAGCAGTTCCGGCATCAGGTCGAGAATCGGGTCGTTCTCAAGTTGTTGATAACTGTCCCAGTCAATATTCACCGACTTGGGATACTTCTTCAAGAGCCACTTGGTCATGAAATATGCATACGGATGACTTAACTTCGTCCCGACCATCCCACTTTCGTCGAGAGTTTCACGTTCTGACTTGGTGAGTGACTCCACCCTTCCAACGAAGTTCTCCAACTCCGATTCGACCACAGCGAGTATCTTTGGATTGTCTGGGTAGGCTCGAAGGTAGCACAGTGATTCGTGATAACTCAACAGCAACGATGCTTTCGTCACTTTGGCGGCGGCCAGTCCGTTAATCAGTTCTAACTTCTGGCTCGGGAAGTCTCCACCAAAGCTGCCTTTGATGTCGGACAGAACTTGAATATCTTTGCTCGGGTTATGACCGGATTGTGCGGTCTTTGTCACTAAGTCTCCCAGGTTACGGCGATAGATTAAACTATAAAATGCACACTAAAACGCTTGCCCGCAACAGTTTTTCCTTCCTAACCGGCCTTCCGAAGATTGTGAAATTTTGCACAAAATTTAGCCATAACCTCTGAAATTATTGTGGCTGTGCCGCAAAAGAATACTATATTCCGGTTATTAAATAAACCCGCAACGGGAGTTGTAGTTATGATTAAGAAAGAAGAAGCCCTCCAATATCATTCGATGGGCCGTAAAGGCAAGATCGAGGTTACCCCGACCAAGCCCTGTGTTACCCAAAGAGATTTGGCGCTTGCTTACACTCCAGGTGTGGCAATCCCATGCTTGGAAATCGAAAAGAATCCCTCTGATGCCTACCTGTACACCGCAAAAGGAAATCTTGTTGCCGTCATCAGCAACGGCACCGCCGTTCTCGGTCTCGGAGACATCGGCGCTCTCGCCGGCAAGCCGGTTATGGAAGGTAAAGGCGTCTTGTTTAAGAGATTCGCCGACATCGATGTCTTTGACATCGAACTGAACACGCACGACCCATTAGAAGTCATTCGCACTTGCCAGATTCTCGAACCGACATTTGGCGGAATTAATCTCGAGGACATCAAAGCTCCCGAGTGTTTCCAAATCGAAGAAGAGCTGAAGCGAACTCTCGGAATTCCGGTCTTTCACGATGACCAGCACGGTACCGCAATTATCTCTGCCGCGGCATTGCTCAATGCCCTCGAACTCGCCGGCAAGGACATCTCCAAAATCCGCGTCGTCTTCTCCGGTGCGGGTGCCGCCGGTATCGCCTGTGCGAAGCTCTATCTTTCTCTTGGTGTCAAACTCGAGAACGTCTTAATGGTCGACTCCAAAGGCGTAATGTACGAAGGCCGCGACGACAAATGGAATAAGTACAAACAGCAGTTCGTTCGCAAGACCGACCTCCACACACTGGAAGCCGCTATGAAAGACGCTGACGTTTTCGTCGGTGTGTCGGCAAAAGATGTGGTGACGAAAGACATGGTCAGGTCAATGGCGAAGGATCCCATCATCTTCGCCATGGCCAATCCCGATCCGGAAATCACCTACCCCGATGCCGTCTCTGTTCGCAAAGACCTGATCATGGCGACTGGCCGTTCCGACTATCCCAATCAGGTCAATAACGTGCTCGGCTTCCCATTCATCTTCCGAGGAGCGCTTGACGTCGGCGCTTCTGCCATTAATGAACAAATGAAGATTGCAGCCTGCAAAGCACTCGCTAGCCTCGCCAAAGAAGACGTGCCCGATTCAGTCGCGCGCGCCTATGGCGTTACCAGCTTTAAATTCAGCCGCGAATACATCATTCCCAAGCCGTTTGATCCGCGCGTTTTGATTTGGGAAGCTTCTGCAGTGGCAAAGGCCGCTATGGACTCCGGCGTTGCTCGCAAAACCGTCGACATCGAAGAATACAAGCACGAACTCGAACATCGCCTCGGCATGGGCCGCGAAATTCGCACCATGCTGATTGATCGCGCCAAGAAATCGCCGAAGCGCGTTGTCTTCAGTGAAGGCACTTCTCCCCGGATTCTTCGTGCCGCGATGATTGTCAATCATGAGGGATTTGCCCAGCCAATCGTGCTTGGCAAGGACACCGAAGTCCGCCAGGTTGCGACCGACAACGATATCGACTTGGCCGGAATCGAAATCGTTCATCCGCATTCGTCGCCCAATTATGACAAGTATGTGAAGGAATTCTTCCGTCTTCGTCACAAGAAGGGAGTCACCCTCGATGATGCCAAGTTCATTATGCGCAACCCGAACTATTTCGGAGCCATGATGGTTCACATGGGCGATGGCGATGCTTTCCTGGCCGGCGTCACCCAGCAGTATCCCGAGACCATTCGTCCGGCGCTCGAGATTATCGGCAAACGCGATGACCTTTCGATCGTCAGCGGTCTGTTTGTTCTGATTATTAAGAATAAGCTCTACTTCTTCAGCGATACGACGGTGAATATCACCCCGACCGCTGAACAACTTGTTGAGATTACTCTTTGCTGCGCCGAGGCCGCCCGCCGCTTTGGTATCGCTCCGAAGATCGCTCTGCTTTCCTTCTCGAACTTCGGGTCCGTCAAACACCCGTTGGTATCAAAAGTCCAGGATGCCGTTGCAATACTGCACCGCGAGTACCCCGACATGATCGTCGAAGGCGAAATGCAGGCTGATAGCGCAACCGATATCAATATCTTGCGTTCCAACTTCCCGTTCAGCAAACTGCAGGATCAAGCGAACGTCTTCATATTCCCGGATCTGCAATCCGCGAATATTGCATATAAACTGATGATCAAACTTGGCGGCGCAGAAGCCATCGGACCGATCCTCATGGGCATGAAGAAGCCGGTTCATGTTCTACATCGCAGTAATGACGTTGACCAGGTCGTTGTAATGGCAGCTTTGGCAACCGCTGAAGCCGGCCGCGCGGCAGCCGATCAACCGAATCAGCCGAGCAAAGTCAAAGCTTAATCGGTTACCCACGGGCGCTACGTATGCGTAGCGCCCGTTTTTTTGTCTCCTGCAAAGGGAAGACATAATCGACCGTACTTAAAACGAAAGACAAGATGATCCACAGGGATTGACTATGCGCTTCAGTGATTCACCAAACCAACTGCAGTTCTTTCTCCGCGAGCGAACGAAAGAACTCACCGCCCTCCATAAAACGGCGCGCCTCATGCAGGATGACTCTCTACCCATTGCTGACTTGCTGGCAGAAGTTGTCGTCTTACTTCCGCCCGCCTGGCAGTATCCGGAAGTTACGGCGGCGCGAATCAGTATCGGCGGATTGGATATCAAGACTCCGGATTTTCGTGTGAGCCCTTGGATGATGTCCACGGAGATACAGATCATCGGCGGCGAACCCGGATCGATTGAAGTCGTGTACCTCGAAGAACGACCAGATTCTGTCGAAGGACCGTTCCTTGCCGAAGAACGCGAACTGATAGAGTCTCTCGCCGAAATGCTCCGAAACTATCTCCAACACCGGCTGGCAATCGAAGAGATCAAGAAGGCCAATGACAATCTGGAACGACTGGTGCAAGAGCGAACTCTGGAATTGAGCACAACGAACGCCGCTCTCCAATCACAAATACTGGAGCACGAACGCGCTCAACAAGAGATTGTCGCTTATCAGAAACAATTGCGTAAGCTGGCGGCCGAACTTTCGCTTTCTGAAGCGAGAGATCGCCGGGCTATTGCCTCCGATCTCCACGACCATATTGGACAGGCGCTGGCGTTCATCAGAATGAAAGTCTCGGGATTTAGAGGTGAGACTGTCTTCTGTGGATTCGAAGAGAGCACCTCCGAAATCCTCGCTCTTCTTGATCAGACGATCCAGTACACACGAACACTCACTTTCCAGATAAGTCCTCCTGTGCTTTATGAACTCGGCTTAGGCGCGTCACTTGATTGGCTCGCCGAACAGTTCACCAAGAAGCACCACTTCAAGGTGGAAACAGTGATTCCTCGAAACATTGGAAGATTGCCCGAAGAGATTGAGGTCTTTGCCTTCCGCTCCGTGCAGGAAATTCTCACCAATGCGGTTAAACACGCCAAGGCAAATCGTGTACGGATCAAGCTTGGACTTGTCGCCAACAATCTCGAGATTACGGCGGAGGACGACGGCATCGGGTTCACCCCGCGCCAAACTGATTCCGGTCCCGCCGACGGCGGCTTCGGGCTGTTTTCCATTCGCGAGCGCTTGACCCATCTTGGTGGTTCGATTCAAATTGATTCGGCTCCCGGTAAAGGTGCGCGGCTGAAATTGAGGATTCCCTTTGCACCAGAAACGAGGCAAAAATGAAAATCAGACTGATACTCGCTGACGACCATAAGCTCTTCCGGGACGGCTTACGATCGATGCTGCAGTCTCACAAGTCCATTGAGATAGTTGGCGAAGCCAGCGACGGACCTTCAGCGGTCAAGCTCGCGATCGAGCTAAGGCCGGAGATTGTCTTGATGGACGTTTCCATGCCGGACTTAAACGGAATTGAAGCCACCCGCAAGATCATTGCCGAAAACCCGACCATCAAAATCATCATGCTCTCAATGCACTCCGATCGCCGCTATATCACTGAAGCCCTCCGCTCCGGTGCACGCGGCTATCTCCTCAAGGATTCCGCGTTTGATGAAGTCCTTTCCGCAATCCGTGACTGCATGGCCGAAAAGATCTATCTTAGTACTCGAATCGCTGATATTGTGATCAATGACTACATCAGTCTCGCCCGCGGCGCTGATTCGTCAGCCTTCGCCATTCTTAGCGCCCGTGAGCGTGAAGTACTTCAACTGCTCGCCGAAGGCAAGTCCACCAAGGAAATTGCCTCACAACTGAATGTCAGTTCCAAAACAATCGAATCGCACCGGAAGCAAGTTATGGACAAGCTCAACTTGCACAGTATCGCCGAACTCACCAAATACGCCATCCGCGAAGGCCTCACCCAGCTCAGTTAAAATCGTCCAAAATAAGTCAATCTATCTTAGCGCAAAGTCCCCCGCTAAGGAATTGCGAAGGACATAATCAGGCTCTGCCCAGTTGTGTAGATAAGATATTCCACGTTCATTCTCTGCCAGTGAGCACCGGATTGTCGGTGCGATTTCAACTCTCGGTGGAGGTAGTGTATGTTTGATACTGGAAATACCGGCTTCATGTTGGTAGCCACCAGCCTCGTGATGTTAATGACTCCGGGACTGGCGTTCTTCTACGGCGGATTGGTCGGGCGCAAAAACGTGTTGTCGATCATGATCCAGAGTTTCGTTTCAATGGGCGTGACAACCGTCATCTGGTGGATCTGTGGCTATTCACTCTGCTTCTCCGGCGGCGAAGGCGGCATCATCGGAAACCTCGATCAGGCCTTCTTCATGGGAATCGATCCGATGACGCCTTACGGTGCGGGGAGAATACCGCTCTATGTCTTCATTGCTTACCAGATGATGTTCGCCATCATCACGCCGGCATTGATTACTGGCGCCTTCGCAAATCGTGTCCGTTTCCCCGCCTACCTGGCGTTTCTCGTCGCCTGGCTGTTGTTAGTGTACTTTCCGTTTGTCCATATGATCTGGGGCGGTGGTTTGCTCGCTAAGTGGGGAGTCCTCGACTTCGCAGGCGGCATTGCCGTGCACAACATCGCCGGATTCGCAGCCTTGGCTTCTGTACTTTACGTCGGCCGACGTAGAATCGCCGACAGTGTCCCTCACAGTATCCCACTGGTCGCACTTGGTACCGGGCTTCTTTGGTTTGGATGGTATGGATTCAATGCCGGAAGCGAATTGCAGGTCGACACGGTAACCGCGCTCGCGTTCCTCAATACCGACATCGCCGCATCATTCGCGGCTGCAACTTGGCTGTTCCTCGCTTGGCGGCTCGAGAAGAAGCCAAAGTTAGTTGGTTTGCTGACCGGTGCTGTCGCCGGGCTGGCAACAATTACGCCAGCCGCAGGTTTCGTCACGACAACCAGCGCGGTCATCATCGGAATCGTCGCAGGGATTGTTTGCTACGGCGCAGTCGCACTAAAGAACCGACTCCATTGGGATGACGCCCTTGATGTCTGGGGCGTCCACGGCGTCGGCGGATTGCTGGGAATCGTCATGCTTGGTCTGCTCGGCACAACGGCCGTTAATGCTGCCGGAGCAAACGGACTATTCAATGGGGGCACCGATTTCTTCATCAAGCAAATTGTCGCCATCGTCGTCTCCTCGATTTACGCCTTTGGCTTTACCTACGGTATGCTGTGGGTGATCAACCTGTTCACTCCGGTTCGCACCAGCACTGATGAAGAAAGCACTCTCGATGTCTCACTGCACGGCGAAGTCGCCTATGAAGACATAACGTGATTGATGATTGGTTTTATAGAGTATCGAAGCCTGTAAAGTGTATTCTGTCTGTTGCAAGTGATAAGATTCTCGATTGAACGCTATTGGTCGGAGAAGTACCATACTAAGGAGTACATCAAATGCAAATCCTCAATTTCCGAATGACCGGCGCAATTTTGTTGTTAGTTTCACTTTTCGGCATCTCTTCGGCCGTCGCCGAAGGACCGGTTTCACTCACGGCCAGCGCCACATTCGCCAGCCGGTACAACTGGCGCGGATCCGACTATGGCGCAGCTGCCGCAATTCAGCCGGCGCTGACTGCAACTTATCAGGGTCTCAATGTCGGTTTCTGGGGCTCCTACTCAACGAACTTCGAGGAAATCGATACCTGGGCAAGTTACAGCTATCAAGTACCAAACTCGGTGACAGTAACTGGCATCGTAACGGACTACTTCTTCCCCGACGAAAACTTGGAGTTGTTCAATTATAACAATTGGGATGATCCGGATGGCCCCGGCGCCCATACGATCGAGTTGGGCGCAATCATTGCCGGACCGGAGAGACTGCCATTAGTCCTTTCGGCGTACTTCAATGTCTATAACGATGAGGGCTTAAATAAGTACTTCCAGCTCGATTACAATGCCGCCCTTGGCGAATCAACTCTCGGTTTGACCGTCGGCGCCACCAGCGGCAGCAAGAAGAATCCCGGCTACTATGGCAGCGACGACTTCGCGATTATCAATCTCGGAGCCAAGGTTAGTCGCTCGATTGAATTCACCGACAAGTTTTCACTTCCGGTATTCGGACAGGTCATTGTCAACCCAAATGCCGAACAAGCCTTTATGGTTTTTGGATTTTCTCTCTAATGAAGTCGACGACCCCTCTCAATCTACGGGAGGGGTTGTATCGTCAGTAACTGCTGGAATCCAGCTTCACCTTACCCCTGAATATCCAATAAATACTGATGGTGTACGCCAGCACCGCGGGTACACCCAGCGTCGCAATGATCAGCATTATCTTCAGAGTCTTCGCCGACGAGGCGGCATTATAGATATTCAGGCTATTCTCGGCGATGGGATTGGAGAAGATCATATTCGGAAACATTCCGATTCCAAACAGAGCCATTAAGAACACAATCGCAAAGCTCGATGACAAAAATGCGCGCCAATCGCGGCCATGGTGAATCTCGCGCGGAATATTAGCGATTGCCAACATATTCAGCAGCGGGACCAAGAACAGCACCGGATGTTCCTTGATAACGTTGGCCATCTGCGGCACATACAGCAAAGTCGCCATTGTCGTTGTGGCATAACAGATGATGAAAAAGATGATCGCATTGTTGACCCAGCCCCGCACCTTGTCGTGAAGCTCGCCTTCCGTCTTCATCACCACATAGATCGCACCATGCATCATGAACAACGACACCGTAGTCACACCTACCAGAATTGCATACGGATTAAGCAAACCAAGAAATGTCCCGGTGAATTCGTGATTGCTGTCCAGCGGGATCCCGATTCCAATGTTTCCCAATGCCACCCCGATCAGGAATGAGGCCAGCACGCTCGACACAAAGAACGAAACATCCCACATCCGCCGCCACCACGCCATTTCCTGCTTACTGCGAAACTCGATAGCAACGGCGCGGAATATCAGACAGAACAAAAGCAGCATCAACGCCAGGTAGAATCCGGAAAATGCGGTGGCGTACACTTCGGGAAACGCCGCAAACAACGCGCCTCCGGCGGTGACCAACCAGACTTCGTTGCCATCCCAGACCGGCCCGATTGCATTCAGAAACGTCCGTCGCTCAAGATCTGTCTTCGTAAACAAGTGCAGCGCACCGACACCCAGGTCAAACCCGTCGAGTATAGCGTAACCGGTGAACAGCACGCCAATCAGAATGAACCAGATCGTGTTAAGATCAAGACTCATGTCAAGCCCGCCTCTTTACGGTTAAATCTTCAGCCGCCGGACCGTGCTGAATTTTCTCGTTAAGCAGATAAATGAATAGGATAAACAGCAGCAGATATATCGCCCCGAACATAATCAGCGAAGTTATCACCTCTCCGCTCGTGACTACTTTTGATATTCCATCTTCGGTCTTCAATAAATCGTATACAATGTACGGCTGCCGGCCAACTTCTGCAGAGAACCATCCCAGTTGATTCGCTAATTGCGGGCCGAGCACCGATATCACAAACGCTTTCAACATCCAGCCCGTATCGAATAGCCTTTTCCGCCACCAAAACCAAAGTCCCAACCATGAAACCGCGATCAATCCAAACCCAATCGCCACCATTGCATGATAGCTCTGGAATACCGCGTTCACCGGCGGACGCTTGTCCGGTGGAAACTCGCGTAATCCCGTCACCGGTTCATTCCAGTCGCCGTGAATCATATAACTCAACAACCCCGGAACCGCGACACCGAACTGCACCTGCTCCAGCTCCTCGTTGACCCAGCCGAACAAATACAGTGGCGCCGGTTCATTGGCGGGATAGTGCCCCTCGTAGGCTGCCATTTTAGCGGGTTGATTCTCCGCCACGCCCACGGCGCTTGAGTGACCTGACACGAGTTGCAGCATTGAAGCGACAGCCGCCAGCACCAATGCTATCTTCATCGATGCCTTGGCAAAATCCAGATGTCGCTTCTTGATCAAGTAGTAGGCACCAACACTCAAGACAAAGAACGCCCCCGCCTGCCAACAGCCCATGTACACATGCCAGATTCTGTCGACGCTTGACGGATTGAATACCATCGCCCAAAAATCTACTATCTCTGCCCTGGCGCTCAAACCCTCGCCAACGATATGATGCCCTGCCGGTGTCTGTTGCCACGAGTTCGCGACAACAATCCAGACCGCGCTGAAGTGTGCTCCCAGGCAAACCAGAATTGTCGATACAAAGTGCATTGTCGGACTTACGCGATTCCAGCCGAACAGCAAAATCGCCAGAAACCCCGACTCGAGGAAAAACGCGAAGATCCCTTCTGCTGCCAATGCACTGCCAAACACGTCGCCGACGAAACGCGAATAGGTCGACCAGTTAGTGCCAAACTGGAACTCCATCACGATTCCCGTCGCCACTCCGAGTGCAAATATCAATCCGAAGACTCTGACCCAGAACCGGGTCATCTGATGATAAAGTGGATTCTTAGTTTTGAGGTACATCCCCTCCATGAACACCAGAAGTAATCCCAAGCCGACGCTCAAGGGAGGAAAGATGTAATGAAACCCAATTGTTAATCCAAACTGGATGCGGGATAACATCAGGGCGTCCATCTTAAAATTTTACGGCATTGGAACTTTTATTGATAGAGAATTTTTTCACAAGTTGGAGTGGCAAAACGAAGGACCCCGTGTGGTGAATAGATTCTATCTGAACAAATGGGCGATTATTTTCTCGCGGTGTTTGAAGATCTGCTCAAGATCGCGTCTCACCAGCAGCAAGTGAGCTATCCTTCCAAAGATTCCGAAGGGCAACGCATAGCAAACCTCATCGACAATCTTTGTCCCGCCTTCAACTGCGCTGAACGCGTGAGTGTGATGCCAGAAGCTGTAGGGCCCTCGAAGTTGCTCGTCAACAAATCTATGCGGCGGATCATAGCCGGTGATCAGTGTCGTCCACCGTATCCGCAGTCCCATCACCTTGATTGTATAGTCAATTAGCGTCCCGACCTTCATCTCAATTGGCGAGGGTGTCATGATCACAAAGCCCAATGATTCCGGGGTGATCCGCGCAAGATTTTCCGGACGCTCAAAGAAGGCGAATACTTCCTCCAGCGGCTTGGCAACGAACTGTTCGGCATGCAGCTGATAAGTTTTCACGACAGTTTCTTCTGTTTGCTGTGTTTAGCGATGTAGGCCTTCACATCAAACTTGCGCTTACAACCATCAAAACTCATGTACCTAATCATCCCGAAAATCGGTCGATTCGCCCACGGACGATCGTGAACGCCTCCGATGCTCCAGGCTATCCCGGTGTAGCCGTTAGGGTCGCGTCCGTCCAATTCGTAACGATCGTTCAAATAGATCGCTGTCGCCAGCGCCTCCTCCGGCGCAGGTGACCATTCGAGAATCTTCTTTGCCCAGTACATGCGCATGTAGCCGTGCATTTTGCCGGTCGTCACCATCTCCAGTTGTGCGGCATTCCAAAGTTCATCGTGTGTTTGTGCCGATTCAAATTCGTCGCGCGAATAGATATACTCCCTGGCGTCAGCTCGGTGCTCGTTGAGCGTCTTCTGCGCCCACGGATGTAATCCGTCAAAAGCGTCGTAGCTCTCACTGTAATGACAATAATTATCCGCCAACTCCCGCCTGACAATCAACTCTTCGAGGAACGCTTCCTGCGCTGTCAGATTTTGATCGAATCTCTGCGCTTCCAACGCCACCCGCTGCGCCGAAATCTGCCCGAAATGAAGGTATGGCGAAATATTAGACTGCCCATCCACCGGCGGTAAATTGCGATTGGTGTCATAATGACGAATCTTCGACTTCAGAAAATGATCCATCACCTTCATGGCCGCTGATTCTCCAGAGTCAAATCCCGCCACCTCCCCAACCGATCGATCTATCTTGAGCGACTTTCGTGCAATGTCCCAATTCGTAGGTGATGCGAGATCAATTGGCGCGAACGGATGTTTCTTCAACTTGGGAAATTCGGTTAAGTACTCCGGTAATAGTTTTCGGATTTTCGGCCTAATGGTGTATGCTGCAAATTCCAGTTTTTCGGATGCCAGCCGACACGGAACAATATTGTGCGCATCAACTTCAATGAGCGGAATGGCCAATCTCTCCGCTATCCCCTTTTTCCAGTCACGATTTATCTTTAGCGCCGTAAAGTCCGTCACTACAACTGCCGCACCACAATCAGCAACATACCTGGGCAACTGGTCGATCGGGTTGCCTATGAGTAGTCTGAACTTGATCCCGAGTTTCGCACAGCCCTTTTCGATTTGCTCCAACCCCTTAAGCATGAACTCATATTGCCGCAAGGTTGCCTGCAGAAAGTCCGGCAACAAACAGAACACGATGGTCAGCGGTAACTTGCGCTCGAGAGCAATCTCCTGGGCATACAATAGCGCCCAGTTGTCATGTAGGCGCTGGTCGCGGCTGATCCAGTACACGACTTCGCTTCCCAAAGGCGAACCCGCCTTGAGCAATTGCACGCGGCCGTTGTTTACGACCGACTTTGCGACTTCCCGCTTCATACTTCTCGAAACGTCCGAAAGCGTGATTTGTTATTGATGTCTAAATTTAGTGATAACGAACCTTGAGTGACAGGATCGCGATGGTGATGAACAAGGCGACGGCATTCGCAACGATCACCGGAATATCCCCGATTATCAATCCATAGATGAGCCACAACAATATGCCCGTGCTGATGACGATATACATTGCAAGCGAAATATCATGAGTCGATTTCGAGCGTACGATCTTAACCAGTTGCGGGACAAAGGAAAACGTTGTCAACGCCCCGGCCGCTAAACCGAGAATTGTTATCTTATCCATGCTTCCCTTTCACATCCATGTTCATCGTCAATGTTGTTCGCCCCAAGCAGAAACGCAAGGTGAATCAGTCGGTCGATCAGCTATTTACGTTGGCCCAATGACTCGCCAAGACGTATAATCTACAGGAAGGAAGGTCTGCTTATGAGTGAGAATTGCTGCTATAGTTTCCATGATCTCTTCTTCGCGGCTAACGGCCGCTCGTGGACTGAAGAGGAACGCCTTGCGTTCAGTACCCTGTCCCAAGACGACCGCAACACCGAGGTTCGGAAACTGGTCGCCGCGACCGGCAACCGCTGGACCTGCGAAGATCGCCAATGGCACGATGGTATAACTTATACCGCCTTCTGGAAGGTCGGCACACCGACATCGGCGACACACCCCTGAACAACATCTGTCCTAAACACCACATCGACTTCTACTATCAAACTTTGACAATCCTGACCATCGTGGTCAATCGAGTCAATATACATCATTAAAGTCGGAGTTTGTGAAAAAAAGTACTTGACAAAATCGTCCAAGTTTGGTATTCATTTGCGATTAATAATCGCCAACAAACTCAAGGTTTGTAGTGGGAGAGGTGCATCTTGGCGTCATCACAGTCGTATTCTGTCTGTCGTGAAGACTTTCTCAATCAGCAAACCTACCGATTCTCTATCGTCAATGGCGAGTTTCTCCCTGACTCTTATCGCTTTCTCACCAAGTCAGTTGCCGGGGCTTTTTCCAATTTGACGTATCCGCATTTTGTCGATACGGGTGAGTATTTTGCTCACATAACTCACATCTTACGTTCTAACAGGAGGGAGTCGGATGATTTATTTGATCGACCCCATGGAACCCACGGTTGAAGCCTGCACCACCAAGTGCTTCTTTAGATGCACTGGCGTTTGCCAGATCAAGCCGCTGTATGGCGTTCCTACGGAAACCGAATAACTTTCGGTAAAGAGTATGGAGGGAGCCAGTTGCTCCCTCCACGCTCGATCGATCATCCGCACCGGGAGACACAACATGGCAAAGATCTCGCGCTACAACCACTTCCAGCCCTGGCGAAATGGCCACTACATTGCCTTCAACGCCCGCTCTGGTGCCGTCGCCGTGATGACTGCTGAAAACTACGAAGCCTATCAAAATCTCTCAATAAAGCTGGCTCAATCCAATGGATCTTCAACGCTCACTGACTCCGAATCGAAGTTGCTCACCCAACTCGAATTTGGCCGCTTCGCATACCCCGATGGCAGAGAAGAGCCGGAATTGGTCAAGTTCCAACATCATTTGGAACGGTTCGACACGACCTCTCTCGGATTGGTTATCGCTCCGACAATGGCGTGTAACATGGCTTGCGAGTACTGTTTCGAGAGCAACAAAAAAGGCAAAATGTCGGCCGAGATAAAGTCGGCAATTATCGATTACATCGAGAATAAGGCTAACTCCCTTAGCCGTGTCGATATCTGCTGGTATGGCGGCGAACCGCTCTTGGCGCTGGACGTGATCGAAGATATGACCGCCCGATTGCTGGAAATGAAGCAGCGCAAGGACTTCATGTATACTGCAACCATGATTACCAACGGATACCTGCTTTCACCCGAGGTCGTCGACAAGCTTGTAAGTCTCAAGATTACCGCGATACAGGTAACACTGGACGGTCCGGCGCGAGTTCATAATCGCCGAAGAGCGCTGAAGAACGGCAAGAATAGCTTCGATCAAATTCTCAAGAATATCCAATATGCTGCCACGAAACTTCTTGTCAGCTTGCGCGTCAATGTTGACAAAGTCATTGACGAGTCAGCAATCGAGGAACTTCTGTTGGAGCTAAAAGCTGCTGATCTTGAGCAGAAGATCAGTGTCTACTTCGGTCAACTTGAACCTGCAACCACGGTATGCTCGAATATTGCCGACAACTGCTATAACTCGGTCGATTTTTCCGAGGTCGAAATTGAGTACTTTCGGCTCTTACTGAAACATGGTTTCCGGATCGAGAAACTACCGTCGCCAATTGCAGTGTTCTGCCTCGCACAGCGAGTTAATGCGTTTGTAATCGACCATGAGGGCTATCTGTATCGCTGCTTCAACTACGCGGGCGATCCCGATCGCGCCATGGGCAATATCGCCGCACCAATCGACTACCAACATCCGAATTTCACGCGTCTCTTTGATTTCGACGCCTTCGATAGCAACAAATGCCGGAGTTGCAGCATCCTGCCGCTATGTCTCGGTGGCTGTCCGTCGCAGCGGGCCGACCGCAACTTCACTGAAGACCAACTGTGCCAGGGCTGGCGGCACAATCTGATTCCGATGTTGGAAATCATCGCCTGCTCACGCCAACAACGAATGAAAACTACCGCCAAGGAGCAAGTATGACCGAGTTCCGTATGTTCCCCCAATCCGTAGTCTGGGAAATCACCTTTGCTTGCAATATGCGTTGTATCCATTGCGGAACCTCGGCCGGCAAACAACGTCCCGATGAACTTACGACCGATGAAGCACTTCGTCTGGCTGACGAACTGATCGACCTTGGCACCGAAGTCATCGCCATCTCCGGCGGTGAACCCTTGATGCGCAAAGACTGGCGCGAAATCTCCGAACGCTTCGTTAAGGCCGGTGTTAAAACCTGCCTCATTTCCAATGGCCTTGCCGTTACACCGGAAATTGTCGATGACTTTAAACGCATTGGCTTCACTCGGGTCGGCTTCAGCTTCGACGGCACCAAAGATACCCATAACTACATCCGTCAACGCGATGACAGCTATGACAAAGTCATTGATGCCATGCACATGATGGCCGCCAAAGACGTGCCATTCTGTGCCGAGAGCCAGATCTCCAATATCAACATCGGCGAACTCGACCAGATGCGGCAGATTCTCATCGACGCCAAGTGCCCGGTTTGGCGCATCCAAATGACCACCAGCACCGGTCGTATGATGGAGAACCGAAACCTCATCCTCTCGCTCAACAACTACGAACGGCTCGTCAAGAAGATGATTGAATTCAAACAGAAGAATCATGAGATCACGATCGATGTCGGCGAAAACATCGGCTACTACGGCTGTCTCGGCACCGAGCTCTGGGAAGATGTCCCCTATTTCGGCTGCTTTGCCGGTACCCGCGTCGCCGGGATCGAGTCGAATGGCAACGTCAAAGGCTGCCTCTCCCAACAGGAACAATTTGTCGAAGGCAACATTCGTGACTCTTCCTTTACCGCCATCTGGAATAACCCGAACGCCTTCGCCTATAACCGCCGCTTTACACGTGACACCGCAGCCGGTGCTTGCCACGACTGCAAGTATCTTCCGCTTTGCCGTGGCGGCTGCACGACGACTTCTGTCTCGGCTTCCGGTTGTCGCGCCGACAATCCCTATTGCACCTATCGCATGGAACAGGAACGCGGTGTCGCTGCGCCGGAAGACAATGCTCTCGTAGCGCAGTTGCTTGACCGATTCAAACCGGTGCAGGTGAAAGGATAGTGGTCCTCGTTGCCCCCGAGATTCTCCGCAACGCGCCGGGATAAATGCGCGTATCCAAAAGGGGAACAATCACGATGAATATTAAGGCACCGCGCGCCCGGCGTTTATGGGTTTACCTCAAGCCATACCTGCGTATGGAGTTCGTTGCCTTTCTGGCAATGGCTGTCATTGCTGTCCTGCAGCTGGCTCTGCCCGCTGCCATTCAGTATATGATCGATTCGCTGATCCCTGCCCTGACCGAAAATAGTGCCGATCCATCGGCATGGCACCAGTCGGCATTGTTTGCCGCAGCCCTGATCTCTGTCTATGTAATCATCCTTCTATTATCGTGGCTGCGCGACTACCTCGCCGCAAAGATCGGCGGAAGCATTATTGCGGACATTCGGTCACAACTCTTCGAGCATCTGGAAATGATATCGCTCAAGTTCTACCAGAAGCATCAAGTCGGCGAAGTGATGTCACGCATGATGTCCGATGTGAGCCGCATTCAGGACCTATTCACTAACAGTCTGTTGAGTTTGCTCACGAACGTGCTCTTCCTGACCGGAATTCTGATCTATCTCTTTTCGCTCAATTGGTATCTCACCCTGATTGCCCTCACCCCACTGCCGCTGACAATCTACTTGACTCATCGATACGGCTTGAAAATGAACAGCATTTCCCGCTCGTTGCAGGAGGTCGTCGCTGAATTGTCGGGAAGGCTGCAGGAACGGCTGGTGGGATTAAAGACAATCAAGGCCTTTGGCCGCGAGCGCGAAGAACGCAAACGGGTCGATACCGTGCTCGAAAAGCTCAAAGTCATCTATATCAAGTACAGCGTCAATCAGTCGCTGGCGCGCAACTTTGTCCAAATCCTTAGTTTCGCCGGTGTCATCGTCTTCTTGAGCATTGGCGCCTATCTCGTCGCCACAGGGTCAATGAAGCTCGGTCAATTGATGGCCTTCTTCGTCCTGCTCACCTGGCTTAATATGCCGATCCAGGCGCTGGCATCCGCCAACGTCGAAATCCAAAGCATCATGGCTTCGGTCGATCGCGTTTTCGAATATCTCGACTACAAACGCGATGTCGTCGAAGCCGCCAACCCGGTCTCGCTTCCCAAAGCGCGCGGCATCATCGTTTTTGCCAAGGTCGACTTCTCATATGAAAACCAGGGCTTCCGGATGGAGGACTTCAATCTCACCATCACCGCCGGCGAAAAGCTTGCCATCGTCGGAACCTCCGGTGGCGGCAAAAGCACCATTGTCAATCTCGTTATGCGCTTTTATGATCCGGAGCAGGGCGCGGTAACCCTTGACGGCGTCGATTTGCGTCAGTTGTCGATAAAATCCCTGCGCGACAACATTGCCCTGGTTGATCAGGATCCGCTGTTATTCAACACGAGCATCTTCGAGAATATCGCGTATTCTGATCCGTCGGCAACTCGTGCGAATGTCATCGCGGCAGCCCGTGTAGCCAATATTCACGATTTCATTGAATCGCTTCCCCTTGGTTATGACACCATTGTCGGCGAGCGCGGAGTCACTCTTTCCGGTGGCGAGAAGCAACGTTTGTGTCTAGCACGTGCAGTCCTCAAAGACCCGCCAGTACTGATTCTCGACGAGGCCACTTCCGCCCTAGATTCGATATCCGAGCAGTTGATCCAACAGGCGTTCGACAAAATCCTGATCGACAAGACAGCGATTATTGTCGCTCACCGACTCTCTACCGTTCAACGGGCCGATCGCATCATCACTATGAAAAACGGCGCCATCGTCGATCAGGGTACCCACAGCGAACTGATGTCGCGTTCTTCCATATATCGCGAACTCGCCGAAAAACAACTTGTAAAGTCGTCCTAATCATTCCGACTACACGGAAAAGAGTACCATCATCCATCCGCTGATTGCGCTTCCATTTCAAGTTCCTTATTAATGACTTGTGAATACTCAACCTCCAAGACTCATCTCCCCCGCCGAGGCTCGACGCCGCTCCCTCGCAAACGACGGCCTCCTGATCGTCTCGGTATTCCCGGAGTTTGCTCACTCCAAGTCACACCTTGAGGGTTCCATCTCGCGCGAGAAGTTGGAAGAGCTACTGCCGGTACTCCCGAAGGATGTCGCACTGGCCTTCTATTGAGCGTGAGTAGCTGATGAAAGCGCCGTCAGTTTGGCGGCAGAGTATCTTCAACGTGGTTATTTCAATGCGATGGTTCTTGAGGGTGGTATCTCCGCCTGGCACAAAGCGGGCTTTCCCATCATTTCGGTAGCGTAAAGTTTGGAAGCTGGGATATCCAACTCTAATATAGTCTCGCCCTTTTGTTCAAGTACGCGAACAACGCAAAGTCATAGTCGGTTGCCGTGTCAATCGGCACATAATCAATGTTCGACATCCGACACTCGCGTGAGAATCGTTCGATTACTTCGCCCACGACCTTCTTGTACTCACCCTTGATTTGCCAGGGCAGAGTATTGATCTGCTCCCCGGTCTCCATATCCTTGAAAATCGCCTCTTGCGGAAACGCGAAATCCCGCTCCCTCGGATCAAGCACGTGGAAAACAATGATCTCGTGCTTGCGGTGCCGGAAATGCTTGAGCCCGGCGATCACATGTGTCGGATCGTCCAACAGGTCAGAAAGCACAATCACCAGACCGCGTCGCTTAATCCGTTCCGCCATCTCATGAAGAGTTGTCGCTATGTTGGTCTGCAGCGTCGGCTTAAATGTCTCCATCTCACGCAGAAGTACATGCAGATGCGAAGCCGCCGACCGCGGCGGAACATAAGTATTGATCTTCTCGTCAAATCCGACCAGCCCAACCGCGTCGCGCTGCTTGAGCATCAGAAACGAGAGCGCCGCCGCCAATTGCAGCGAATAAGTCAATTTATCGATTCGTTTCTCACTGGCGAAGCCCATCGATCGCGAGCAATCCACCAGCAGATACGCTTTGAGATTTGTCTCCTCTTCGTACTGCTTGATATAGAACCTGTCCGACTTCGCGAACACCTTCCAGTCAATGTTGCGAATCGAATCCCCCGGCATGTACTGCCGGTGCTCGGCAAATTCCACGGAAAACCCGTGGTAAGGCGAGCGGTGAAGTCCCGCTATAAAACCCTCAACCACAAGTCGCGCTTTTACCTCAAGCCCCTTGAGCTTGCTTAATACTTCCGGTGAGAGATATTTGCTGTTTGTTTGGTCTGCCATAATACCTTTATACGAAATCTATCGACTTGGCGCCCGCGATTTGTTTACGCAGTTTGTAGGGCAGGTCTCTTAACTGGAAGTAATCACCCCTTCGAAGTACCTCAACGGGACCTACCATACAGATTGCCTCATTCGTTATTCCCCCTTAGCAAAGGGGGCAAGGGGGTTGTATTCGCTTCCTTGCGCATCTTCTCCTGCAAAGACCCACCTCCAAATGGAAACCGCCGATAGGGTTGCTGATCTACCGGCGGCTCTGTCGGATAATGGGAAGTACCCGTTAAGGTCTTTGCGTTATTTCATCTTCTTTTCGAGCCCCTCAAGGCGAACTTTCATTTCCTCGAGACGCTTCTGCATCTCTTCCATCTTGCGCATGAAGTCTTCCTGATCAACCTGCGGAACTGAAGGCGTGCTCCAATTGTGATACGTCTGACCGCGATTTCCGTTCCAGTTAAGCATCTCGCGCAAGTTGCCCGGCATATCCATGCCGAAACTCTCGATCTCGTCGACCTCGACGGCAACCTTCTGCTCTGCCTTATTGCGAATGATCGTCAATTCGACCTCTTCGCCCCGATCCTTGCCGCGCAGTTCGCTGGAGACATCACTTGGTGTTTCGACCTTATCGCCATTAATGGCGGTCACAACGTCGCCAACTTTCAGGCCAGCTTTGGCCGCAGGAGTATCCTCCATCACTTCTGTGATCAAAGCTCCCTCGCCATTCGGCACACCGAAATATTCACCAAGATCGCCTGACAGCGCTTGCATCGATACGCCGATTCCCGTTGTCTTCATATTCTCGAGGAACTCAAACGAGTGCGGTGTCCAATCGCCGGCATCGCCTTCGCCACCAAAACCATAGAAGGTCGCTTCACGGCGTTCGCCGATCTCGACCGAAACTTTCATCTCTTTGCCGTCGCGATTAATCGACAGGTCTGCCTTGTCGCCGATTTTCGATGCCCGTACCAATTCCGTCAAAGCGTCCGAGTCCTCAACGACCGTGCCATTCCACGACAAGATGATGTCTTTCGGCTCAATCCCGGCATCTTCTGCAGGTGAATCTTCCGCGACATCATTGACCAGTACGCCCTTTGTGGTCTTCAGATCAAATGCTTCCGCCAAGCTCTGGTTGACGTCCTGCATATAAATGCCGATCCACGGCCGCTTTGCAGCGTGAAGCGGGCTGACTGCAAACACCATCAATAACCCGGCCACTACCGTGAATAACCATAACTCACGACTATTCTTCATACACTTTCCTTTCCTGACCATCCTCACCACTTAATACCTGCCCGATTAAACTCTTGTTCCAGATTTGTTGTTAACAAGTGTTAACCCGCGCCGAACGCGCGCAGATCTCTATTCTTCCAAGTCGGTACTTACTAGAGTGTACGAAAACCCGCCTGCAAAAGTTACGTTGCCGGCATCAAGCGGCTCGATTTCCTGCCTTCGGACTGAAACATTTCCGCACATACTACGGTCAAATCAACTGATTAACCGTTAATCTCATTGTGCACTTAGGGAGTATCCATGGCAATTAAATGGCGATCGAAAAAGTTCCTCTTTGCGGCGATTGGCGCAGCAGTAATCATTGTGGCCATAGTATCGCTGTCGTCCGGTTCAGGCAGCGAAGCGACCGCGATCCAAGCTGACTTGGCATACAACGACGATATCGCAGAAATAGTCTCGGCTTCCGGAAGAATCCAACCGCAAACCAAGGTCGATATCACCTCCGAGGTCTCGGCACAGATCATCAACCTCTTCGTCAAGGAGGGTGACCTCGTCGAACGTGGCCAAAGGCTGATTCTTCTCGACACGATTCAACTCCAATCCGATGTTTCACAGGCACGGTATAGTCTCGAAGAAATCAGCTCGCGGGCCGAAGCCGCCAAGGCCCAGCTCGAGATCGACAAACTTGAAGCTGAACGCCAGCAGAAGCTTTTCGAGCGCGATCTTGGTTCGGAAAATGCCGCCACGAACGCCCGATACAGCTACGAAAATTCATCCGCCAATTATCGCGCCATGCTGTCACAGGTCGAAACCGCGCGAGCCGGCCTCGAAAAGGCCAGCGACAATCTCACTAAGACGCTTATCAAAGCACCAATGGCCGGCGTGATTACATTCTTGAGCGTCGAAGTTGGCGAAATCTCCCAGGCGCAAACAGCCTTCACGCAAGGCAAAACCCTCATGACCATCGCCGACCTTTCTGTGTTCGAAGTCGAAATCGATGTCGACGAAAGCGAAATCGCCAAGATCCTACTCGGTCAGAAAGCCAAAATCAAAGTCGACGCCTTCCGTGATACTTCCTTTGCTGGCACCGTGGTTGAAATCGGCAATTCCGCCCTGGTCGCTAATTCCGGAAGCGATAACTACACTACCAGCTTCCGGGTCAAGGTTCGCTTCGACAAATCCGAAGTCACCTTCCGCCCTGGAATGTCTGCTACCGTCGACATAACTACCAATACCGCCGAAGACGCCCTGCTCGTTCCCTATGCTGCATTGGTAACGCGCGAATTTGATCCCGACTCACTCAAAGCCAAGACCGAAAGTTCAGGTGGCGGTATAATTCAGCAAGCCAACGCAGCCGAGACCGCAGACATCAAAGCAGACGGCGCCAAGAAGAAGAAGAGCGCCAAAGTCAAGAAGTCCGGCATCTTCGTCGTTCGCGATGGCAAAGCTCGCTTTGTTGAAATCACCACTGGCATCGCCGACGAGCGTAATATCGTCGCACAGACCGGCATCGCCCCCGGCGATACGGTGATCTCCGGTTCATATCAGACTCTGCGGAAAATTGCCGAAGGCGACCTGGTCACTATCGAACAAGCGTCAATCGATAAGATGAAAGAGAAGTAGCCGCAGCGTACGTCGCGGTTGAGATAACGATGATACTTGTCACGCTGATTCGCGAATCGCTGGCCGCCCTGTGGGCCAATCGCCTCCGCTCATTTCTGACCGTTCTCGGCATGACCATGGGCGTCACGTCCGTCATCGCTATCGTCTCAACCGTCGAAGGAATGCAAAACAATCTCGAAGACGCCTTCGCCTCACTTGGATCAAACACGTTTATCGTCACCCGCTTCGGCTTCGGCCTCTCGATGCAGGAATACCTTGAACGAATGCATCGCCGCAAATTGACCAGAAGTCTGATCGAACCAATCCGCGAAGGCTGCCCAGATTGCGCCGAAGTCGGCGCTGAAGCTTATGGCTCCTCGACCATCAAATACGGCTCAAAACGTATGAGTTGGGTCAACGTCGAAGGCAACACTCCGAACATTCTCGCCATGCGCGACCTCGATGTCGCCATGGGACGCTATCTTTCGTGGGAAGATGACAGCCGCCGCAAGCAGGTAGCCTTCTTGGGAAGCAAAGTTTATGAGAAGCTATTTGAAGGCATGAACGGCATCGGCGAGAAGATTCGTATTGGTAAGGAAGAATTCGTCGTCATCGGCGTCGCCGAAGCGCTCGGTGGAATGTTGGGGGGCGATATGGATGAATTCGTTGCTATCCCGCTCTCGACCCACCAGAAAATGTTCCGCCAGCCCGGCAATCCGGTCAATCTCGTTATTAGCTCGGTTTCGCTTGCCCGCCGCGAACAGGCAATGGACCAGGTCCGCGTCGTTTTGCGTTCTTCGCGACATGTCTCCTACGATGATAACGATGACTTTTCCATTGTGACGCCCGACGCGATACTAAGTTTTATCAACGACTTTACGCGGGGCTTTAGAATTGTCTTGATCTCCCTGCCGCTGCTGTCGATCATCATCGGCGGAATCGTCATTATGAATATTATGATGATCTCTGTTACCGAACGCACACGCGAAATCGGCATTCGCAAATCGATTGGTGCGCGTCGGTTGCATATTCTCACGCAGTTCCTTTATGAGTCGACTTTCTTGTCACTTGTGGGTGGCGCGCTCGGAATCTTCTTCGGTGTGCTGATCGGACAGCAAGTGTTGACTTCCTTACTCGACATCTACGTAACTCCAACGACACTCGCCATTTTGCTCGGCTTCGGTATCTCCATGGCAGTCGGACTCTTCTTCGGCATCTATCCCGCCGTGCGCGCTTCACGCTTCGACCCGATCAAGGCTTTAAGCTATGATTAATTGGTCGCAGCGGATTTGGGAAACCCGCGAAGGGATGATCCTCGCACTCGATGCCGTTCGCTCCAACAAGTTCCGCAGCCTCATGACTATCATTGGCGTCATGGTCGGCGTCGGCGCCGTGATTCTGGTCAATACCATTATGGACGGCTTCACTGCCTACGCCGAATCCTCGATCGACAAGATCGGCAGCAATGTCATGTATATCATTCAATACGACGAAGGCACTGACTGGGAAAACATGACAGAGGAGGAACGCCGCCGCAAAGACATCACGATGGACGAAGCTTATGCCATCGAGGAAATGTGCCCGCTGGTCGAAGCGGTCGGACCGCAAAAACGGGCACAAAACAACATCGCCAAGTACAACAACCGATCCATCCGCACACCCGATGACTTCCGCGGCTGCTGGCCGACACAGATGATTGTCACCAACCGCGAGATGTCCCATGGACGGTTCCTCGACGACAATGACATGCAACGTGAAGCATTTGTCTGTGTCATTGGTCCTGAAATTGCCGACGCCCTCTTTGACACGCACGACGAAGCCGTCGGCAAGGAAATCCGCATCAATGGCTGGAATTTCAACGTTATCGGCGTTCAAGAACGTGTCGACGACTTCTTTGGCATTAGCGAAAATGACTTCATCTTCATTCCCATGACCACCTTCGATCGCCTCTATCCCAACGAGAAATCGGTCACGCTCATGTGCAGCGCCGTTTCACGGATGCAGTTTGGCGAGGCAATGGATCAGGTCATCAATGCCCTTCGGCGTGTCCGCAAGGTCCGTCCCGAGGAGCCCAACAACTTCGGAATACTGACGCAGGATCGCTTTAAGGACGAAGTCGCTGGTATCACCTCCAAGGTCCAACTCGGCGCTACGGCCGTCGCCTGTGTCGGCTTGATGGTCGGCGTTATTGGCGTGATGAACATCATGCTCGTTGCCGTTACCCAGCGGACCCGCGAAATCGGCGTCCGAAAAGCCGTCGGCGCACGCAAGCACAACATCATGTTTCAATTTCTGGTCGAGGCCGCAACTCTTACTATGATGGGCGGATTGATCGGTATTATCTTCGGCGCCGGTCTCGGCTGGCTGGTGACAACAATATTAGAGTGGAAGTATTTCTTCTCGCCCGCCTGGGCAATTATTGGGTTGGTACTCTCGGCCGGTACTGGGATTGTTTCCGGACTTTACCCGGCTTGGCGTGCTGCCCGCACTGACCCTATCGTGGCCCTGCGCTACGAGTAGATTCGGCTAATCAATCTCCGGCCAATACGACAACGCCCTCTTTATCTCCACCTGCGACATCATCAGACTATATTTATCCTGCAGCGATTCCATTTCGATCTGTTGCACCTGTAACTCGGTATCAAGGTACTCTGCGTTAGTGATAACGCCGCTACCGAACGCCACCGAAGCGATCTCCATCGCCTTGCGCGCCAACAGCAGTTTTTCTGCGGTAATCTTCGACTTCGCAGATATTCTTGCCACTTCCTCGCGGAATAATTTGATCGCCGTCTCGGACTCGCTTGTCAACCGCACAATCTCCAACTCCAGCGATTTCTGCTTGGCCAGCTCTTCGGCACGACGGCTCTTGGAATAGCCGCCATCAAACAACTCAAAGTTGAATGCGATACCGCCGGCATAATTGAATAGCAGCTCATCCGGATCAGGCATATAGCTGTTCTTCCATCCCGCAGAAGAAAACAGCGACACGGTCGGTCGCAGACGCTCTAGTCCTAACGATAAATTGGAAATCTCCTGCTGTTTGCGATTGGAGATAACCTCCGGCTTGGTTTTGATCTGCTCGTCGACTCTAATCTCGTCAAGCACCGGCTCGTTAATCGTCAGTTCGGTTAACGGTTGGGTGATATCAACAGCGTCACCGCTACCGAGTACCTCGCCTAACCTGTGCAAGGAAGTCTTCAGTTCTGCGTCGGCAATCGCGATCTGCTCCTGATATACCTTCAATTGCATTTCGCTTTTCAGAAGGTCAAACTGCGACACCAATCCGAGATCATACTTCGTTTGCGCATCATTAAGGTGCTTTTGCGAGATCGCGAGATACCGCTCCAACAGCTTGCGCTGCTCGACTATTAGTGCTGCGGTGGCATAGGTACGCACAACTTGATAGGCGACCACCTGTTTCGTTCCCATTACCGCGACATCACTAAGTTCCTTGCCTAGGACCGCTTGCCCGATCCTCTTTCTTCGCTTCCCCCAATCAAACAGGCGATACCGGCCGGAAAGTTTGGTATCGATCATGTTGTGCGTTCCAGTTGTGATTTCCGGCATCGGTGTCGGCAAGGGTAGATTGATCTTAATTTCAGACAGGCGTGACACGTAAGTATAAGTCCCACTTAAGTCTATAGTGGGAAGTAGACTGCTTTTCGCCGCCGCTATCCGCTCCAAGCTCTCCGCGACCCTGCTTTCGGCTACTGCGACCCCTTTGTTAGATTTTATCGCCTGATCAACGGCTTCTGCCAAGGTTAACCCCCGTATACTCGCCGTGTTCAGAAGAACAATAATCAAGAGAATCGCGATAATATGTATGCGTCGCATACCGAATTAATACTAAGGACTCTGCGATCGGCAAGGGAATTCGGATTAGCAGCGAACATTCTCGTTGAATTTTCGTATATCCTTTGTGAACTTGCGCTTGTAGTCAAGAACCTGAATCTCGTTTTGGTTTGTTAAGGAAGTTCGATGTTTAGAAGAATCGCTCTCATTATCTTTTTATCACTGACTGCGTTGGCCGTCGTGGTCGCGCTGAAGGACGACAAAAAAGTCACGACTTCATCGAGCGAAGCTTACGAGCACTATCTTGCCGGCGTCGAGTGGATGGAGAACTTCTATTTCCGCCAGGCAATGGAAGAACTTGAACAGGCCGTCAAACTCGATTCCAATTTCGCTATGGCACAGGCCAGCCTTGCACAGGTCTATGCCTCCCGCGGTTTCACTAAGAAATTTGAAGAGATGAAGGAAATCGCCTTCTCCAAGCGCGAATTTGTCTCGAAGCGCGAACAACTACAACTAGACATTATGAAAGCGCAGTGGGACAGAAATCCCGATGAAGCTTTCACCATGAGCCAGGATTTTCTGCGCCAGTTCCCCGAAGATCAGGACGCCTTGACCACGATGGCATATCAGGAGTATGCGCGCGAGAACTACGAAGAGTCGCTGGCGCTATTCCAGAAAGTGCTGAAGATCAATCCGCGCTATGCACCAGCCTATAATATGATCGGCTACTTGAACTACTTCCTCGGTCGTTATGACGAAGCCTTGGCAATGCTCGACAAATACATCGAATTGAGCCGCGAGCAAGCAAACCCCCACGATTCTAAAGGCGAAATCCTCCATTCGGTTGGAAGATATGAAGAAGCCATCGCGGAATTCCGTCAAGCATTCAATATCAATCCCGATTTCGACTTTGCCACCTTGCATATGGCGCAATCGTATCAGCAAATGGGCCAGAATGGGCAGGCGGACTATTGCTATCAGATATTGTTTAATCAGGGCCCGACCGAAACGAAAAGCCTGCAATACTACATCGGCTGGTCAGGAATGTTGATCTATCGCGAGGACTACGATTCGGCCCGAACCATGTTGAACATTGTCTTCCGTGAGGATTCGACTGGAGAAAAAAACGTACTTGGAGATGCCTGCCGCTTGCTGGGCACGACTTATTACCGGATGCAGAATCTGGACTCAATGAAACTGACGTGGGCTTGCGCCAACGATTACATCAACAAAACTCTGGCGAAAAGACCGCAGTTGGCGGACGATCGCGGCTTTCAGCAGTATCGGCGATTTATGGAAGCCACTGAATCTGACCTCTCCGGCAAAAAAGACGAGGCTCTGCGTCTGTTCGGTGAATTGGCAAGTAACGCCGTGACGCCGGACGAAAAACTCGGTTATCGTATATATTACGCCGAAGTCTTGCGGCGGAATGACCAATTGGATTTGGCGATTTCGGAACTGCAAAAGAATCTCTCAATAAATCCGAATCACGGCAAGACTCTGTTGCGCCTCGCTGATGTGTACGAAGCCTCCGGTGATCAGGCGTCAGCACTAGCATATCGCCAACGAGCCGCCGAGGTTTGGAAAAATGCCGATGCTGATTTTATCCCCCTAATGAAACTCCGGGAAAAACTCGAGTCATCACTGGCGTCGTCTTCGCGTTCGAACATGACGCCAGCTGCACCGGCAACAATCAACTAACCCGATTCACCGCCGCCCTTATTCACCGATGATCTTAATCAACACTCGCTTGCGCCGCTTGCCGTCGAACTCTCCGTAAAATATCTGCTCCCATGGCCCGAAGTCCAATCGGCCTTCTGTAATCGCCACCACAACTTCGCGCCCCATGATCGTCCTTTTTAAATGCGCATCGGCATTGTCTTCGTAGCCGTTGTGCCGGTATTGCGAGTGGGGGTTTTCCGGCGCCAACTTCTCCAGCCATACTTCGTAATCCTGATGCAGGCCCGACTCATCGTCGTTGATAAACACACTCGCCGTTATGTGCATCGCATTACAAAGCAACAGCCCTTCTTTGATACCGCTCTCGCGCAGGCACGACTCAACCTCCGGTGTGATATTCACCAACTGCCTGCGTGTTGAAGTCTCAAACCACAGCTCTTTCTTGTAACTCTTCAACGTCTTCCCATCCTAACTATATCCGCCCTCCTGATCCCGACGTTTTTTGTAGTCTCGCAGCTTCACTTCTCCGAGCGGAGTCGAGTCCTTGATCTTCAGACTATCTCGAATGTCTACCATAAAATCACGGTCGTACTTCCAATTGATAATCGCCACAATTGCCATTCCCAGGGCCGCTCCCAGGGTGGCTAAAGCCATGTCCTTGTGAGCATCCCAGATATCACCCTGCGTTCCCAAATACGCCATACCGAGTTCGCCGCCGAAAACTTCCGCTACCAGCCACTCCACTAATTCATAGAGCATCGAGAGCGACATCACCAGTTCGACCGGCAGATAATAACTCCAGGCACCCTTGGCCTGTACTATCCGCATGAATGTTTCCCGTACCGGATAGCAAAGCAGAAACCCGAACAGGAAGTGCACCAGACGATCGAAGTGATTTCTCTCGAATCCAAACAGGTTGTTAATGGAGAAACCTAAAGCCGCCGTCCAGCGTTCGTACGGCACATCAGCGTACGTGTAATGCGACCCGATCGTATGCAGGCAAAGGAATACGAACATCAGAAAGTAGGAAACCTTGGAGAAGCGAAATCGGTTGCGGGTGAAAGCCAATACCAGGATAGATGCCACCGTCAGAACATTTTCCAGCACCCAGTCAGAAAAGTGCGATGGCTCATAAGCCCAAAATAACCACCAAGCCGCAAATATGACCAGCAGCCTTGTCCGAAATTCAATCTTCAAAGTCGCCATTGTTCTCTTAAGTATTACAGAGTTCTTGAAAATAGACAAATTGAGACTTGGCTAACCTGTCAAAATTCAACTGGGTCCGTTGAGCCTGCCGATTGCCAAACCGGAAATGACAAGTGGCAATATAGCCGTGCCTATCCCGCACTGTGATTCCATGGTAGATAAAGTCCGCTTTTGATGGCAAAAGCCCATATGCTCGACCATTAAAGTCGCTCTATTGGCATTCCCAAAAATCGGTTGACAAAGAACTGCCATAGGCGTAATATGCCGAATCTATTTTTTGCGCAAGTTCTAAGCATTGCGCGTCTTGGGAGTATCGGGAGAGTGCGGAAGCCTATGTGGCGCTCCATAGACAGGCAACAACGACGCATTTGATCCTGGCAAAACAGGTTGACTCATTTTTTTCTTATCATGGAGACGATAATGAGAATTAGCAGGTTAACGACACTTTCGCTGATGGTTGTCGTCCTCTTATCCGGGGTGGTTATGGCCGGAGGGTGGCAGTATTCGGGAGTCGGTGCACGGGCCAAAGCAATGGGAGGCGCTTATCGCGGACTCTCGGATGACGGTTCCGGCGCCTACTACAATCCAGGCGGGTTGGCGTTTCTCACCACCAATTATTTCAATCTCACGGCCGAATTCACCGGCCCGAGACCCGAAGTTACGCCCAATTACAACACCAGTGGCTATGAATTCGGCTATCTTAATGGCCAAACACGCTATCCGGTCAAAGACAATGTCTATTTGATGGGAAATACGGCGTTGTTCTTCAAGCCCAAAGGCGCAGAAAAACTCACCTTTGGCGCCGCCGTGTACCAGATGTACGATCACAATGCCACGATGAATCTCTTCCAGATTCAACCGGCTTACAATAGCAAGCGACAAATCACCGAAGACAATCACCGCTCGAATGTCGATGTTGTCACATTCCAGCCGACAATCTCCTATAAGTTCTCCGACAAACTTGGAGTGGGTGTCGGCCTTCAGATCAACCGCGGCGACCTCTGGGTTGATCAGGTGCGCTTCGTAGATAATCCCTACGGTTATCCGCTCAATGTGCGGCCTTACGACAAATTCCCGACCATGACCTCAATCGACGGTTTCGGTTACGGACTGGGAGCGAATATCGGCTTCCAATTCAAAGCCAATGAAAAGGTCAGCTTCGGAGCGAACTTCATTACCAGTTCCAAAATCAAGATTGACGGCGAATCCGTAGAACGCATTTTCTTCCCGTTTAATCAGGGCATCGCCAACCTCTATAACGACCCGCAGGTCAATGGCGTCCCGGACCAGGCTGAAATCCGCGACACCTACTCTAACGGCAGCGAGTGGATCGTTCTCAGCAACTTTGATGTCGACATGAAACTCCCCTCCGAGTTTGGCGCCGGCGTTGCAATTCAAGCCAATGAAAATACGCTGGTAGCAGCAGACATCACCTATACCATGTGGTCGCAGTTCGATGACTTCGCAGTGGTCATCTCGGAACGCGACTATCTCAAGTCGACTAACCCGCAGGCTTCAGATACCTGGAAGTCACTCCTGCAGGCTCCACTCTATCATTTTGAGTGGGATGACGCCATTCGACTTAGTTTTGGTCTCGAACGCGTGGTCAACGGGCGTTGGACTGCCCGTTTTGGATATATGTATGACGGTTCGCCGATTCCCGATGAAACTTTCAGTCAGATATTCATCGATACCGGTAATAAACATCATCTGAATATCGGCGCGCGCTTCGTACTCAACGATCGAATTACCTTCGATGGCGCGTTTGAAGCAGTATTTGCAGGATCTCGTGAAGTCGGCCAGGCAGTGGATGCTGATGGCGACGGCAACTGGGATAACTTCGGCGGCGAGTGGAAGACTAAGAGCTTCAATTCCACTTGGGCTCTTAACTATCGGTTTTAGGTGAGGTGTTGAAAATGAATAACAGATTCTTCTCGATAATCGCCCTTGGATTGCTCCTGTTGTTAGTTGCCGGCTGTACCCGCCGCGACAATCCGACAATCCCCGAGGCCCCCGCAGTCGGACAGGTTTCTCAAGGTACCCACCAGTACTTTGGGCTCTCACCCGATAGTTCTTTGTGGAGCCAGTTCCCAAGCCGTTGGGTCGCGATTTATACTCCTCCCGGTTATGACTTTAACACAACCGGTGCCCGTTTTCCGGTACTTTATCTGCTCCCTGGCTATGATGGTGAACCGTCCTTCTACTACCGCTTCGGTAATGAGAACTACTATCGCACCAGTTCAATTGCCGCGGTTGCGGACGAGCTGATCGCTTCTGGAGAAATCAAACCGATGTTCATCGTTATGCCTGATGCCTCCATCTATTATGGCGGATCATTCTTCAACAACAATGACTTGGCCGGCAAATGGGAAAACATGATGTCCTACGAATTGGTGGACTACATCGACGCCGAAGACCAGAGCCGGATCCGTTCGATCGTCAGCAAAGAGTCCCGCGCTATTGGTGGGCACTCTTCCGGCGGATACGGCGCGGTTCGAATTGCGATGAAGTATCCCGACCTGTACAACTCGGTTTCGGCGATCGACGCCCCGCTTGCCTTCGAAGAAGGCGACATGCCGCAGTTGTTTCAAAGTTACCTTGACGAATCAGACATCACCACCGAGGCCCAGTTCTTTGATACCGACACCACCGGATTCCGCGTGAACAAACAACAGTACAAGATGCTGCTCTATTCGATGGCGGCGTCATTCTCACCGGCGGCCTATGACAACACGACCTTGTTCGGCCGCTTACAAATCGCCCTCCCCTTCGATTATCAAGGCACGGTCGATCAAACAGTATGGAATCAGTGGTTGACCAACGACCTTTATAGCTGGCTCGACAACGCTACTTATAGCGGTAACCTTAATGGTCAGAATCTCTATTTTGAGTCTTCCGACCATGACCAGAACAACTTTAACCTGCAAACCAGAGCGTTCGTTGAAAAATTGCACGATTTGAACATCAATCACCAGGATGCTACATTCACCAAATATCCCGGTGCCGATGCCCAATCGCGCACTTTCCTGTATGACCGCATTGCCGGAATTCTCAAGTACCATAATCGATACTTGAAAGACCAAAACGGCAACTTCTAAGGCAATCACAATGCCGGGCCCAGTGCTCGGCATTGTCGTTTAAGGTCCGAATATGAACGACCACATCTACGATCTAATCTCAATCGGTGCACATCCCGACGATGTCGAAGTCGGCACTGGCGGTGTCTTGCTCAAAATGTCGCAGGCCGGCCATAAGACCGGAATCATCTATTTGACTCGCGGCGAAATGGGCACCGGTGGAACACCTGCGATTCGTGCCGACGAAGCCCTCAAAGCTGCAGAAATCCTCGGCGCCGATCTGCTCGCGACTCTCGATTTCGGTGACACCAAAGTCATGGATACTCCGGAAAACCGCTATACCGTCGCCGAACTGATTCGCAAGTATCGCCCGCGCCTCCTTCTCGCCCCCTGGAATCGCGGTGGCCACGGCAAACGCGGATCCCATCCCGATCATCTCGCCGCTGGAAACATCGTGATGAACGCCTGCTACTATGCGACGTTCAAGAAACTCCCAATTACCGGTGAACCATTTGCCGTTCCGGCGCTCTTTCACTACTTCCTCCCCGTCGAAGAGCACCCGACATTTGTCGTCGATATCACCGACCAATTTGAAGGCTTCATCTCCGCGCTCAAAGCCCATGAGTCGCAATTTCTCAATCCGGAAAAGTCGAAAACTCGTGACTATCTCTGGACGCTCGAAAGTATGGCAAGAGCTTACGGCAATATGATTGGCGTTAAGTACGGTCAGGGCTTCAAGATCGGTGAACCGCTCAAGATCAATAATATCTTTAACCTCATTCCCTAGAATCGCTTTCGTCTCGACCTGTTTACAAATCTCGAATTCTTTCGAAAAAAAACGAAACCCTTGACAAGCATCGGCAGTAGACTATATTAAATCTCATTTCGTTAAATGACGAAATGACGAAATAAGAACTCAACTCATCAAGGAGTCTATATGGATACCAACAAACAGATCAAAGAAACCGTTAAGCAGCACTATGGCGAAATCGCCCGCTCCGGCGCATCATGTTGCTCGACCGGCGAAACCTCCTGCTGTGGCCCGGACTGCGGCGATATTACCAATCTCGCCCACGGCTACGATCTCAAAGAACTTGCCGCTCTCCCAGAAGGAGCCGATCTCGGACTCGGTTGTGGTAACCCGCTGGCATTGGTTGAAATCCAGAAAGGCTGGAAGGTCCTCGACCTCGGCTCCGGCGCCGGCATTGATGTCTTCATGGCCGCTAAACGGGTCGGTGAAACCGGCCACGTCACCGGACTCGACATGACCGACGAAATGCTTGACAAAGCACGCGCCAATGCTGAAACCGGCGGCTTCAAAAACGTGTCCTTCGTCAAAGGCGAAATTGAGACAATGCCCTTTGAAGACAACACCTTCGACCTCGTCATCTCCAACTGCGTCATCAATCTCGTGCCAGACAAAGCGCAGGCTTACCGCGAAATTCGTCGCGTCCTTAAACAGGGCGGCCGATTCGCCATTGCCGACATGGCAATTCGCGGTGATATGCCGGCCGATGTTCGCAAATCTGCCGAAGCTTGGGCTGGTTGCGTAGCCGGTGCGCTCGAACTTGAAGGCTACCTGAAGACAATTCGCGAAGTCGGCTTCGTGGATGTCTCGACCGCCTTTGTCAATGAATATGAATATGGCCGCAGCGATGAGTTTGCCCTACTTTCTGTCGGCTTGGTCGGCACCAAAATCTGACCCTAAAAGCAGAAGGGCGACCGTTGCCGGTCGCCTTGTCTGCAATTTGTATCCGATTATTCCAACTATACGGCGCCCGCACGCACCTGATTGATGCGGGTGTTGAATCGATCCAATTCACTCGCTGCGCGTGAGGCAAAATCCTGCTCTTTAGACGCAAAAATCACGCCGCGCGAAATGTTGATAATCACCAGACCATCTCCCAAAGTTCCATATTCAACCGCCTTGTGAAGATCGCCGCCTTGGGCGCCGACTCCGGGAATCAAAAATGGCAGCTTCGGTGCTTTAATCCTGATTTCCATAATCTGCTCGGGCTTGGAGGCACCGACTACCAAGCCAAGATTCTCATTCCGGTTCCACGAGTTGACCTTGTCAACAACGTGCATATACAACGGCTTGCCTCCGCTCTCCAGATACTGGAAATCTTTGGCGCTTTCGTTGGAAGTCAGGCAGAGAATGAATGCGAACGCGTTCTCATATTCAAGGAACGGCGCAATCGAATCCCAACCCATGTACGGCGACAGTGTCACGGCGTCGCCTTCAAGATCATCAAAGATTGCTTCGGCGTATTTCTTGGCAGTGTTGTCAATATCGCCGCGCTTGGCATCGAGAATTACCGGCATCTCTTCCGGGATGTACATCAGTGTCCGCTTGAGCGTTTCCATGCCGCGCGGTCCCATTGCCTCGTAAAAAGCCAGATTCGGCTTGTAGCAACAGCACTTGTCCTTGGTGGCATCAATGATGGCTTTGTTGAATTCAAATACCGGATCAGCACTGCTCATCAGATGCTTTGGCATCTTTTCAAAATCCGAGTCCAGCCCGACGCACACCAAAGAGTCATTCTTTGTCTGCGCGTTGGTTACTTTCTCTATAAATGCGTTCATATCTTCACTGCCTTTCCAATTAAATCGTTCACATCCGCTATATTGCGCTGCTGTAGATATTCTGACAAGGCATCGATGGCTGTAATCGTGCAATCGGGCTGAATGAAATTCGCCGTACCAAATTGCACTGCCTTGGCGCCCGCCAGCATAAACTCTACGACATCGCGATAATCCATGATCCCGCCGATTCCCACGATCGGGATCTTGACGGTATTATATACCTTCCATACGGCCTGAATTGCAACCGGTTTGATTGCCGGTCCCGACAATCCGCCGGTGACATTTGTCAGCTTAATCTTCCAAGTATACGGATCAATAGCCATCCCGTATAGAGTATTAATCAGCGCCAGCGCATCCGCGCCTGCTTCTTCGCAGGCTTTGGCTATCGGTTTGATGTCAGCTACATTCGGAGACAATTTCGGCATCAGTGGAAAATCGCAGATCTTACGCACCTTGCTGACCACCTCATAGGCAATCTCCGGTTTTGAGGAGAATTCCATCCCGTCGCCTTTGACGTTGGGACACGAGATATTCAATTCAACCATGTCAATCTCGTCGTGTCCGTTAAGCTTATCCACGACATAAATGAACTCGTCAATGTCAAATCCAGCGACATTGACGACGATTTTCGTGCCCAGACCGCGCAAAAACTGCAACTTGTCTCGCACATAGGCATCAACTCCGACATTCGCCAGTCCGATGGCATTCAACATCCCCGATGCCGTCTCCGCTGTGCGTGGCGGTCGATGCCCTTTGCGCTCGTGCCTTGTGATCGATTTGGTAACGATTCCGCCAAGACGCGATAGATCAATATACTCGTTGAATTCCTCCCCATATCCGAACGTGCCGGAGGCGGTCAGTACTGGATTGGCGAACTCAACTCCGCCAATTTTGACCTTGAGGTTGGGAGTACTCATAGCTCCACCTCATTAGCCTCGAAAACCGGACCTTCACGGCAAACTCGCAGATACTTGTCTTCACCTTCCTGCTTTACAACACAGCCAAGGCAGGTGCCCAAGCCACAAGGCATGATTGACTCGAGCGAGAGATAGCAAGGAGTCGTGAACTCCTTGGCCAGTCCCTGTATTGACTTGAGCATCCCTTCCGGACCGCATGCATAGATGACCGTCTTGTCTCCAGCCATACCGCCGGAAAGCTTGTCCTTAAGCAAATCGCTGACAAAACCCTTATGCCCTCGCGAACCGTCATCGGTCGAAAGCGCCTGTTCAATTGGCAGTTGCCCAACCCGTTCGCCCATGACACAGTCTTCAGCTTTGCCAAAGCCCATTAAGAACTTGATCAGCTTCGGATCGTGTCCGTTTCTTAGACACGTCTTTGCCAGCAGATAAATTGGCGGAATTCCTACTCCTCCGCCGACAAGGAGCAACTGCTTCGACTTATTCGGAATCGGAAACCCATTGCCGAGTGGACCCAAGAGATCGAGAACGTGCCCGGCCGCAACTCGCGACAAAATTGCCGAACCGCGTCCAAACACCTTGTAGAGGACGTCAACCGTGCCGGTCTGTTCGTCGTAATCAAAAATCGAGAAGGCACGCCGCAACAGCGGATCATTGCCTTCCGAAGTCGGTTTGATATGAAGAAACTCACCCGGATGGGGAAATGTCTTGAGTTTTAGCTTAATGGAAAGACGGTACGCGCCCGCCCCCAATGCCCGATTCTCCACCACCTCACACCGTCGAATTATGTCACGCTTCTCTATCGATACACCTCTGGCAGCTTAACTTCGTAGTTATATATAAAGTACTTTCCGCTTAGTTTCAAGGGCTCAATCTTCAATGTGTCAAAATAAGTTTCGAGCAGCGCTTTCTCTATCTCCCGATCAATGGCGGTTATCTTTGAGCCCTTCAGGAAGATGACTTCGCTCACCTTGCCGTCAAATTCGATTTTGATTCTTAGGACGACACGCCCTTCGAACTTGCTCGTCGACGCCTCAACCGGATAGACAAACTCTCCCGTCACGGAAGGCACGTCATCGATAAGCGGCCAGGTGTCTATTTCTTCCTTGAGTCGTTCCTCGTCCAACTGCGACTGCGTCATCGAATCTACAGGGGCTGTCGTTACCGAATCTTTCTTATTGAGTGAATCCGCCTGCGCCGCCTGCCGTTGTTGCTGCTGTTGTTGTTGAAGCAAAGCCTGCTGTTGCTGCAGTTGTCGATTCGCGGCCTGCGCCGAACCGCTGGCCAAGCGCTGCGCTTCATCCCCGATATCTGTACCGGCATACTTTTCGGCCAGTCGCTGGAAGACGTAGATCATTGTCGAGTCGACATAGACCGTATCAGCAGGCGGAGACTTTATTGCCAGCGAGTCCTTCACGGGTCCGGCAGTCTTTGTCGAGTCTTTTCCGGTTGTAACTAAGGTCGAGTCTGTCTTCTGGGGCGCCTTTGTCGAATCTAACCTTGCTGCGTGTACTGCCAGTATCGAGTCGCGACGGGCTGCAGCCGCTAGAGTATCGATAGCAGAGATGTCCGTGCGGCCGATCATGTCGGAAAGCCGGACTATGCTATCTCCGGGAGCCGCCTTTGCGCTGTCCACGGCCGCCATTGCCTTGGCGATTTCATCGGGACTCAAGCCCTTTGCGCTATCGCCCGCGCTTGCCGGCTTGTCAACATTGCTAGGCACCACGCCTTTGGCGGTGTCATCCACAGTCACTGACTTGACCGTATCCTCACCGATTACCAACTTTGAAGAATCGGCTGGGACAATCAAGGCACTCGAGTCAGTTCCGGAAGCCATCAGAGAATCTACGATGATCGGTAGTTTTGTCGAATCCAATACAATGGTGGAGTCGTTCTTTGCCGCCGCCGAATCTACAACTGTCAAGGTACTGTCCGCTTTTGGCTTCGGTCTCGGCTTTGTCGCTGGAACGAATTCTATCAACTGAATTTTTGCTAAGGCAAATTCCGCCTTGGGAACCAGGCGCGAATCGGGAAATTCATCGATCAATCGCTGAAACAGCGACCTTGCCGAATCCAGATTCTCGGCATCAAAAAGCTGATTCTCTGCCAAGCTGTACAGTTTGTCCGGATAGTACTCGTAAGGTTCGGCGCCCTCCAGATCGAGAAGCTCAACTGCCTTCTGCAACGCATCCGATTGTGGGTACTGGTCGATCACTTTTTGGTACTGCGCGCGGGAAGCGACTGTGTCCTGATAGTGATTTTCCAGAATCCACCCAATCGCGAGAAGCGAACGCGGAGCCAGCGGACTCTCGGGACCAAGTTCGATGATCTTCCGGTACTCCTGCATTGCCGAATCGGGACGATTCAGTTCCGTCCGGTACATCTCGGCCAGAAGATATCGACTCTCCAGCGCACTATCAAGCGAGTCTGACCCGACGGCCGTCAAATAGGTTTCGACCAGCTTGATATCCGCGACTTTCTCCATCGCCATCGTCCGCCAGTCGCCGCCGCGTTGCTCTTTGCCCGCCGCCTCATACATGTCTTTGGCAACTACCAAATCGCCCCAATCGTCTTGAGCGATTTCGCCCAGACGGTAGTACGCTTCCGCCGATTCAATTCGCTTGGTGAAATTCTCGCCAATTTCGTTATAGAGCAGGATCGCTTCGCGCTCGTTCCCCAGCAGCTTATTGCCCTCGGCAATTCGCAGGAGAATATTGCCAAGTTGCACCGAGTCTTGCTGCTCTTCGCGTAATTTCTCGAATAATGCCAATCCGGCCTGTAAACTGTCGATCTTCAGCAATGCACTTCCTTGCCGATAGCGCGCATCGAACTTCGTTTTCTCGACCTGGGTGGTCGCGCTCGCACGGGCAAATGACTCCGCGGCTTCGGCGTATCTTTCCAGCTTGAACTGCAATTCGCCCATTTTGAAATAGACGTCGGCGGTACGGAAATTTGAGCTGTACTTGGTAACAAACTGCTGATAAAAATCAATAGCTTCTGCATCGAGCTCCTGCTTGGCGTTCATTTCACCCATCAGATAAGTGGCTTCAGCACGCCAGCCGTCGTTCTTACTTGACTCGATGAATTCAACGAAAACTTCCTTAGCCAGCACATAGTTTTCGAGTTTGTAACGCGACTTCCCAAGGAAAAATCGCGATTCGTCGGCATACTTCGAATCCGGGAAATTCGATAACAGCTCGCGGAACTTGCGCTCACCTTTGGCAAAATCACCCAGGTAATAAAACGACTTACCAATGACAAACAGCGCGTCGTCTACCCACTTCGAGGTTGGATGCTCGCTCAATACCTTTGAAGCCTTTGTAATCGCGTCCTTATATCCTTTGATTTCGCCCCCCGAAGCCTCATCGCGGTTCGCCTGCTTCCGCGATGACTCCGCCTGGTTGAAGTTCTTGCGTGCCAGGTAGAAGGTGTTGTAATAGACACAGCTATTTACCGTACCCGCCAATGCCAGTAGTAGGCAGATGTACAAGTAGAACTTCCCGGGAAGCATCTTCAATTTCATATCCGTCCTAATCAACAACTGTGTTGGGTCGCGATTTGTCGTCGACTCTGATTTGATCCCAGAGCGCGGATAGTACTACCCCTGATGGTGCGTGGTATACCTCATCAGCGTGAGGACTGATTCTCGTCTCTTCCAGATTAATCTCCACCAAATAGGCCCCGCGGCGCTTGGCGATGACCGGCAAGTCTGCAGCCGGGAAAACTGCCGCCGACGTCCCGATGCTCATAAACAGCTCTGTCGACCCCGCTGCCACAATCGCCGCGTTGAGCGCAGCTTCCGGAAGCAATTCACCGAACCAAACCACGTCGGGACGAATCATCCCGCCGCAGGTACATTTCGGGATGTGATCCGTCGCAAATGCTGATTCCGGCGCTGGACGGCCGCAGCGGAGACATTTGTTCTTATGTATGTTACCGTGCAACTCAATCACTTGTTCCGAGCCTGCCCGTTGGTGCAGATTATCGACATTTTGCGTCACGAGAGTGAACTTGGTCAGGTGCTTTTCCAGCTTCGCAAGCGCCTCATGACCCGGATTTGGCTGCGCTTCCCCAATTAGCTTCCGTCGCCACGAGTACCACTCCCAAACCAATTTCGGATTAGCCATAAAGCCATCAATCGAAGCCAATTCCTCTGGGCTAAACTTCGACCAGAGGCTGTCGCTTCCACTGCGAAAGGTCGGCACACCCGACTCCGCCGATACGCCCGCACCTGTCAGAACTACTGTCCGGGCATTGTCGCGCAGAAGCTTAACCAAATGCTCCGAAGGCATCATCCCGCAAATATACCCTTTCGCGATTCTCTGTCAAGATAACGCTGGTAATAGCTGTTGCTGATGACTGAAGGCACAATTATTATACTTCAATGCGACACCCCTTGCTCCCGTTATTGTTCGTTTTCGCGCTTTTCGCTTCACCTCTTTGCGCACAGCCTGACAGTCTGATTATCTCTGATTCCACACGAGTGTTGCGGACAGACAAGGCGCGGCGCTCGCCGATGGGTGCTCTGCTTCGCTCCGTCGCAGTTCCGGGCTGGGGTCAATTCTACAATCACAAGTACATTAAGAGTGCTGTCGTCTTCGGCGCCGAGTCGTTCTTCATCATCAAATCGGTGCAGTGGTGGAAAAAAACCGAGGACCAATACGACCTCGTTCAGCAGTCAGAATCAGGACGGGACTTCACCACTTATCTGAACTACCGTGACCGCCGCAATGATTACCTCTGGCTGACCGGGCTGGCCGTATTTCTTAGCATGTTTGACGCCTATGTCGATGCCCACCTGTCAGGATTTGATGTCGACCTAACGCCCGATTTTGAAGACGAAGCGGTCGGAGCGCATATCAAGATCAGGTATACCTTCTAATCTCGGATTAGCCCCTTTCTCTACTGTTTCTTTGCGAAACGCTTTCTGCCACCGTGGTCTCACAATTTGCTCATTATCAATGATGAGTTAACACCCACATGCCGACAAAGAACTTAAGGGAAATGAGGAAGTAAACCGCAGGGTGAAACAGGAATCAGTGCAAATAACAGCTCCGACGTCCGCCGGACTGCATCGTCATTTCGATGTCGGCGAAGTTATCTTTCGTGAAGGTGACTCCGGGTGTACTCTGATGTACTTGCTCGCAGGCACTGTCAGAATCTCGCGAGACAACATTGAAATCGCCGTCGGCGGCAGCGGTCAGTTCTTCGGGGAAATGTCCCTGTTGGAAAACTCGCCGAGATTTGCCTCCGTCATCGCCGTAACCGAGTGCGATGCCATTGAATACGATATCGATGAATTCCTGAAACTTGTCCGTGGAAAGCCCGAATTCGCGGTTGCTATCATGCGCAACCTTAGCCGCAAACTGCGAGACTCCGACTCAACCCGCGTCGCCGAACTCGAAGAAAACAACGAGCAGCTTCAATCTAAGAATGCGGAATTGGCACGCGTCAACGATTTTCTCGAAAAAGTCATAGATCGTTCACCCGCCGGTATCGCGATCATCGATCAAGATGGACAGGTCGAATTGCTCAACCCGGCCGGTCGCCGGATGTTGGCGCTCGAACAGGCTGAATTTCCGATCTGCCTATTCAATTTCTTTGTCGACAGCAATCCCTTGCAAGACTTGCGCATCAGCAAACTGTCGACCTGGGCCGGGCAGTATACCATCAATCTCGGGTCAGCGGTTAGAACCTTTTTCGTCTCGATCTCCAATACCCGCGCTACTTCAAGTCATGACCGGTATCTCATCAACTTTGAAGATATCTCCGAATTGATCGAACTTAATGAGCAAATCGTGAAACTTGACCGATTCGCAACTGAATCGGAAATGGCCTCCGAATTCGCCCACAGCATTAACAACTACCTGACTGTCATCAGCGGCAATCTCGAACTGCTTCAACTCCGCATCAGCAAGGACTCCGACGAAAAGTCCGCACGACATATCGATAGCATGCGCGCCAGTGTCGAATCTATCTCAAACTATGTCGAAGGCTTGATGGGTACGCGCGACGACTCCGGTATCTTTCTGCGTAAAAACCTCGCCGAGACCGTTCGCGTTATGGCGCGCGTACTCCGGCCGCAGAAACGCTTCCGCAATATCGACGTGGCGACCAACATCGCGCTCGACTTCCCCAAATTGGTCAACTTCTGCGAAACGCAAATCCAGCAGGTGCTGCTGAATCTACTGATCAATGCCGCTGATGCGCTCAATAGTCAGAGCGAAAATGATTCACCGCGGATCGTTGTTACGCTTAGACATGACTCTCGCGCAGCCAAAGTCCTGATCAGCATCTCCGACAACGGTCCCGGGGTCGCGCCGGAGCGGTTACCCGAGCTCTTCCAGCGTCGTTTCACAACCAAGGAGAAAGGCCACGGTATCGGCTTGATCACAGTCAAGAAAATAATCGACTCTCACAACGGCACGATTGAAGTCACCTCCACCGTCGGTCAAGGGACGACGTTTCTGATAACCATTCCCGTTTGAGGTAGAGACGATGCCGGATACACTCTTCTTCTTGATCCTCGGACACATTTTCGGCGACTTCGCCCTGCAAACGGACCACATGGCCAAGCACAAAGGGTCCAACAAGGCCGTTCTATCGCTTCATGTCTTCATCTATGTCGTCACGATCGCTGCATTCTGGTGGCTCGGCGAATTCCTTCAGGGACAACGCCCGTTTCCGACACCGTTCGCCGGTGCGATTTTGGCCGCGCTCTATGTTCAGCACTGGATGCAGGACCAGATCAAGTCCACTAAAACCAATGGCGGCAAACACGCTTTCTTCGTCGATCAAGCGGCGCACCTCGCCGTGCTCTATATCATTCGCATCATCTACTAGGAGTGGAGCAAATTGAATTCCGCGGTCGCTCGCTACTTGCCTGACCTTCTCCGTGAATGGCAGCTCCACAATCGCGCAACGGAACATACCGTTACACAACACTCGCGAATCCTGCTCTTTGCCGACGCCAGCGGCTTCACCGTCCTGACCAGAAACCTCTCCCTGCAGGGCCGCGTCGGGTTCGAGCATCTCACCGATCTGCTCAACAATCTCTTTGATTCTCTGGCGGAAGACATCGCCCGCCACAACGGCGATATCTTGAAATTCTCCGGCGATGCAGTTTGGTGTTGCTTCCCGGAGAATACTGACATCCTCCAAGTCTATGCCGAAATGCTCTCGACAATCGAAGCCATCAATCGCGAGCAGCCGGTCTGCCGGCAATTCCCCTTGTCAATGCACGCCGGTGCAACGCGCGGTACACTGGATCTTCTTACTGTATCCGCAGCCAATGGCCGCGCTGAATTCGAAATTTCCGGCGCTTCCATTCTTGCGGCATACCGGGCCTGCGATCTCGCCAAGGCCGGTGAACTCTGCGTCACAGCGGACTTCGCCAGTTCGCTTTCCTCTCGCGAGGAAGTTCGACGTGAGCAGGATTTCGTTATCATACGGCCGCAGCCAAAGACCGTCGCACTATGCGACCGATACACATTCCTGCCCGATGAATCCAGCTTAGTGGATGAATCACTAGTCAAGTACGTCCCGGAAGCACTCCGCGAACGAATTCTCTCGACTTCCAAAGAGTCGACTCTCGACAGCGAGCATCGCCAGGTGTATGTCGCATTCGTCAATGTCCAACCGCTCCCGGAAAACTCGGACACCGCCTCCCTTCAGAATCATCTGGCGAAAATCATGAATGCAATTCACGATTCAGGCGGCACAGTCGCTCGTATAGACCCATTCGGCTCCGGCCACAAAGTGCTGGCCCTGTTCGGCGCTATCATAGCCACCGGCAATGATGCACAGCGGGCGCTCAAAGCTGCGGTCGAAATCGCCGCAATTGAATCCGCGGTCTTTGTCAACCGCATCGGCCTGACCGCCGGACCTCTGCTCTGCGGCGAGGTCGGCTCACAGCGGCGCCGTGAATTTACCGTCATGGGCAATGCCGTCAATCTGGCCGCCAGGCTAATGACAAAATCGGAACCTTCCGGCCTGCTGCTCGATGAGCAGTTTCATCAAGCAGTCGCAAACTCCTGCAAGACACATCCTTTGCAGCTAAGTCTCAAGGGATTCGACCTGCCGGTTACAGTATATGCCTTCGATTCACTGCGGGAGCACCACTCCAAACTCCGTCGTCCCCGCCAATTCTTCGGCCGCGTCGCGGAGTTGGAGAGCCTGCGTTCAGCTCTCACGCGATCTGCATCCGCTGGACCAATCTGGCAGGCCATATCCGGTCCAGCCGGAATCGGCAAGACGTCGCTGGTGGCTGTGGCAGTCGAGAATGTCGCGTCCGACAAGATCATCTACCTCGATGCGTCGGACAGTCATCTCCGCCACGGCGGTTGGCTAATATACGAGTTGCTTCTGCAGTCATTCTGTATCAAGAGTGCCAATGAGTTCCTGGATCAGGCGACAGATCACCTGGGCCGTCAATGGCTGCCCCTGATGGAGAGCATCGCCGGGATGCCGATATCGGGCGACTGCAGCCTCTCTGACCTGACTCCGGAATTGCGTGCCAGCAAAACCGCTGAACTCGTTTCTTCTTGTCTCGAACAATCTCTCAATGGCAAAGTGCTGATTCTCGACAATCTTGAATCACTTGATACACTGTCAACGTCAATCCTGCGCGCACTGATTTCCCGACTCTCGTCGTGTCGGAGTCTGGTGCTCTTGCTTGACGATGACGATCGTTGGAGTGATGCCGGACCAAACGTGACTGCACTATCCGTTGAAGGACTTCCTGAAACTGTCATCTGCTCGTGGCTGGAAACCGTCTTCGTCCGCGGCAAGCGCGAATCTGACCTGGAGAGTCATCTCATCGCGGCATCAGCCGGCAGCCCCTTGATCGTTGAAGAGACATTGCAGTACTTGATAAGATCAAAAGCAATTGCTCACGTTAGCGAAGAAGCGCGGTTCGACGTGGTTGCCGCAGTTGGCGAGATCGCCTTGAGTGGCAGGCTCGAAGAACTGCAGTTGGCGCGGTTTGATCAGTTGCCCGAAGAACACCGTAACTTGCTGAAAGCCGCCTCGGTGTTTCCGCACACCTTCACTGCAGCAGATCTGGCGCTGCTCAAGAGCGATTTGGAGACTGAATATATTGAGTCGGCACTTGACCTCCTTTGCCGTGCGGACCTGCTTGTCTCAAATCGAAGGACGGATTCGCCTTTCGCGCAGTACCGATTCTGCCGGAGTATACTCCGCGAGACAATCTACAATCGCGCTCCCGTTCTACAGCTTCAGAACTGGCATTCTCGCGTCGCAGATTCCTTGCTCCAAGTCGATTCCGAAGACAATGTTCAATCATTAGCTCATCATCTTGCCAAGTCGAACCGCGCTGTTGAAGCGTTCCACTTCAATCTCAAAGCAGCGATCTGCGCGATTGACGCGAGCCTGCCCCTGCCGGCCGCAGGTTATTTCCGTGAATGCGAAGCCTGCCTTCAAAGCCCGCAGGCCACAACGATTCCTCTTTCGGACCGGCTCGATTTCTTTCGCCGCGCTTCCGATTTCTATATTGCCGAGGGCAATTACCATCAAGCTCTAATGGTTGTGAAGCTGTGGCGTCGACAGGCAAAAGCGGCCGCCAACCAAAGCGAACATCACGCCGCGGCCAATCGTCTGGCGCAAATCCTCTGGAAGCAGTCGCGGTACGTCTCCTGCCGGATAGCGTTGGACTTCATCGAACGGGAGTTTCGTTCTTCCGAAAATGCGCTTCTCACTGACTCTTACGCCTTACGCGGTGAACTTCAGCGCCGTACCGGCAAGATCAAGGAAGCGCAGGAATCGTGCCGTCAAGCCGTCGCCTTTGCCGAAACGGTCGGCGACCATCCTCGGCTGGCTCACTCGCTCAATAATCTCGGCCTCGCGTGTTGGACCGGCGGCAACCTTGATGAGGCGTCACAATGTTTCGAAAAGTGCTTGAATCTACACGAAGCAAAAAACTCCCGTTACCTTGGCGCCCGCATCGCCAATAATTTGGCGATCATTTCCGAAGAGCGCGGCGATTACATTCGCGCCCGCGAACTTGCCAACCGTGCTCTTGATGCTTTCGCCGACTTTGGCGACCGTCGTAACCAGTCCTACGCCTCCGGCAATCTTGCCAACTTGCTCGTCCACGCCGGCCGGCTTCGTCAGGCCACCGAACTTTTCACCACAGCTGACCGAATATTCATCCACCTGGGCGAAACCCACCCGCATTTCTATACCGTTGGCAATCTGGGCGACATTGACCTCGTTCTGGGGCGCCTCGCCGAAGCCAAGAATAAGTATCAGGCCGTCCTTGACTTTGCCCGCAGCGCTGGTGACAAGGAACTGGAAGCGGAAACCGCCGTGCGTCTTACTGAATGTGCATTCTATGGCGGAGAGAATGCCGAAATCGAGGCACTCTATCGAACTGCAATAGCTACTGCCCAAGAAGCCGGGTCACTCGAATATCAGACTCGAGCAACAGTGGGGCTCTCCCGCTACCTGATCGGCATTCGTGACGTCAATTTGGCTCGCACCCAAATTGGCCAATTGCGGGCATTCGCCGCCGAAGCCAAATCCCAGCGCACGCAAAACGAATCGGAGTTCCTGCAAGGAGAAATCGAGCGCATCGCCGGATCCCCGGCGCTGGCGATCTCCGCGTATCAACGCTGCTGCGAATACGCCCGCAATCAAGAACAATTCGAGCTTCGTCTGAAGTCGCTGGTACGGCTCACCGAAGTCGACGGTGCACGGGCAGAAACCCGCCGAGATGAACTTGCATTGCTCCTCAAGGACTTTGCCGGCTGGAACGGTCTCCCGCTCTTGAATGAACTACTGTCATCAAATTATTATCGTTACTTCCGTAGCACTCTAATCGATGCCTGGAAGACCGTGAACATCGGCGCCGCCCAACACTCTATTGGCTGATTCCCCCTTTTTTTCCCGGAATTTTCACTGTTCAAAAAAAGTGTCCTAATCTGAAACACTGCTGCACATCGTAACCCATTACGAAATAACACTTTAGTTTTTGTTGGTCCAATTGTTCGCCAGTGAAACAACTTGGCAGAACCCTTGCATTAGCTCACCCCGAATGAAGAATGAATCACTATACCACGGCACGATCAAATGTGTCGATAAGGAGGAGATCGTGAAGCGATCAAGTCAGTCCAAGCGGTACGTCTCGACAATGGGACTCTTGCTTGCCGTCTCCCTTGCACTTTTCATGTTCGTTGGCTGTTCCAGTAACAGTGTGAATAATGACGAGCAGAACCCGATTGATCCGAAAATAAATTTCCTCTACGAAACCGTTGATGCCGGTCAGAATTACGCCGCCCCGCCGGTATTTGAAGTGGTCGAAGTGGCCGCTTCTGAAGTCATCGGACTCGCAGGTGGCACGATCGTAGTTGCGCTTGACAATGGCAAAGCTAATCAAGCCAAATTCGCGGTTCCTCCGGGTGCGCTTATCAGACCGGTAGAGATATCGCTCAATGTAACCGAATACTCGACTCCATTCGGTTCGATTTTCATCTATGACTGCGGTCCTGACGGTACCCAGTTTAGAGTTCCAGCCAAGCTGTCCCAGCCGATGCCGGCAGGTCAACAAGACGCCTTCATTTACTACTTCAACGAAGCTACTGGAGTATGGGAACTTCAAGAAGTAGTCAAGGTCAAGAAGGGCTTTGCGACCTTCAGTATCAAGCACTTCTCCAAGTATGGTATCAGTTAGTTAGCCTTCAACAGGAGGTAGCTACTCACAGGGTTGCGCCCCGAGCCAGACGTTGGCTCGGGGCGTTTTTGTTGCCATCGACACAGTAATCCAGCCTTTCCTTGACTTTTTTCCGTCCTATTCCTATTTTTGATTAGTCGAAAATCTAAATCCGTTCGTCCATCATATCAGCAAACCTGATATGCTTCTGACATGGACATCCAAACAAGCGAGGAAGCTATGAAGACAACTATCACAATCCTCTCATTGCTCCTTTGGACGGTTTTCACCGGTTGCAACAAGGACACTTCCACCGGTGCATCCGATAATGACAAAGATCAAATCCCTTCCATGGTCCAGGATTTGTTGGTCAAACACGCGGTTCCGCTGCCGATACCGACCACCGACAATGAACTGGCACAACCTGGTGTATCTCCGGCAGATCCACCATATGAGAACTACGACGTCTATGCCGTGACCCTGCTTTGGGGAAGTCTCACCAACACGACACCCGCCCCAGGCCCGACCGTTGACTGGAGCGGGACAGCCAGTATCAACGGGGTCGTGACGATTGACGTCACTCACACCATCGACTTTGAAGCAGCCCAGGATTCGCTCATACCTACCAACAGTCCTTCTGTTGCCGCCTGGGTCTCGCAAACCTCAAACGACTTCGACGGCATTAATCTGCTGATCTACGTCGACCGCGACATCGTGTATATCACGGCGCCCGTCTTTACGCTCGCCACCGCGGCAATCACCAAGACTTTCTTCGTCGAGGAATTGGCCAACCTCAATGCTTATTACCTCGTCTCCAATACTGCTGGCCTGGCAATTCATGCGCGCCGGATCTACTCTACTTCGTGTGCGACTGGAATTCTATCCGGTGAGTGGATTCGTGCCGACATCAGCGGACAATCAGGAACGTTCCATGCCGCCTGGTGGGAAGACAATGACGAACCATTCGGATATTTGGCCGGCAACTTCTGGACTGAACCGACCGGTGAGAGGATTTTTGAAGGCTGGGTATCGCCGGGCAACACGACGATGATTGCCTATCATGTTTATGGTACTTGGAATTATGATGACTACACCATGTGCCCCATTTGCGGCTCCCGACATGGTCAATTTGTCGGATTCTACGCCGACACCTATGACAAACTGAAGGGCTTCGTGAAGGGTCAAATGGGCGATTACTCCCTCGACCCGGCAAACAATCACTTGCCTTTGAGTGGCTACTGGCGTGAGTTCTGCGGCAACGCTGACTTTACGACCAGGACTTGGGTGAAGTAGTTCATTACGCACCATAGATACAAAATCGGCGGACATTCCAATCGAATTGTCCGCCGATTCTTTTTCGGTACATCTACTGAAACAACTGCTACGTCGTACTGCCCTTGTTCATCCTCACGAACATCGTAATCGCCACGATCAACGCAAACAACGCCATTGAGCCGAAGATCAGCTCCGACCCGGCTCTTGCTTCCGCATGCGCCGCGATTCGCTTAATCGTCAGGTAGCTTAAGATAACAGTCAGCAGGACAACCCAGCCCAGCGTAACTTTGTAGAGCATTGCACTGCCGCCGCCGTTGAAGTAACCCAATGCAATCGTTACCAGCGCAAAACTGCCGTTGATATACAGCGCCGTCGGCGAACCGGTGCGCACGTAGCCCAAAATCCCCATTGCCAGCATGTAAGCGCCGAGCGCCATGATTAAATAGTGAACTTTCAAAAAAAATCCTCCTTGGTCAAAATCCACTGTCGAATTGATACGGTGAATCTGCCCAAAGAGGATAATGGGATACAAACTTTTGTTATCGAAACTAAATCGAATCTACGACCTTTACCGCCCGATCATAAGTGCTTAGGCTCATTCGCCCATTGTCGATTGTCGAAATGACATTGAAGTTCACTGGAGCGATTTCATACAACGCATTCGTGAAGAATCCGCCCCGGTCAATCAGATTGAAACTCGTAATCGTCGACTCGCGCAGATTTGCGCCTTCGATGCGAATCCCCACTGAATCCGGCAAAACTAAATCGACATCCGTGCTGCGTCCAGACAACTTGACCTCTACGCGCGGTAGAATCGCACTAAGCTTCAACAGCAAATCCGACTGAATTGCGTCAATACTGATTGAACTGACACGCAAATCATCAGCGAACAGGCGCAGATCTGCTTCATCCAACTTGAAATCGTATGTCGCATCCACGGCCGGATTGACATAACACTTCCAATAGTTGTCATTGGACGAAAAATTCGAACGGCGGAACAGGCCTCTTTCTTTGCTGTTCAAATCAACTTCGCAGCGTCCGCCGCTGCAGTTGCTAGTCATCTGTAGCCGGGTCTTGGAACTGCCATCAGATACCCGAATAAGGTCGGAATTCCCCGAATTCACATAGAATCGCCCGTCATCGAAGTTGGCCTTCAAATTGACGGCTTGTTCATTCTGGTAAGCCAGTCGCGCTACGCTGTCTGACCGGTCATCTGACCCGAATCCGCGATCGCTCAACCCGCCATCAGACCAAATCGCCCAGGCGAAGACGCCGAGCATCAAGACACTCGAAAGATAGGCAAGATTCTGAAATCTCGTCTTCTTCACGATCATTTCCAAACCGATTGCGATCAATATCACCGGCCACAGATAGAGAAAGTCAAGAAAGACCCACCAGCTTAACTGGTTCATGTTGATCGCCAGGCAAATGCCGCCGATGATGATCAGCGTTAAACCCCATCTAACTCTCGACGGACTCATGAACTCCTCCTGAATTATTCTGACGATTCGACAGCGCACTCCAAATCAGCGCAAGTCCGGCAAGAATGATCAAAACTGGCCATAGATAACGCCACTCGAACCAGTAGAATGTCCGCTCCAGCAAGAAAACCAAACCGATCAGCACCAGCGTGACTCCCGGCAGGTACTTCCGTGACGGCGACGGTTCCGGTTTGTTCACCGGTTCAGCGACCACTTGATCGGCAGGCACCCGTGGCATAGCGATCCAGGCCACGATGTAGGCCAACAGACCGAATCCATGCAGGAATACCAGTACGACAAATCCAACCCGAATCAACACCGGGTCGATATCGAAATACTCGCCTAAACCTCCGCCTACACCGGCAATCACCTTGTTCTGGTTAGACAGATACAATCGCTTGGCCATTTTGCACCTCCTTCGAGTGGTGGGGACCTCGCTCTGCCTTCTTTGACGCGATGAATCTTCAGAATGTTTCAGGAATACCGGTATTTTTGAGTGGGCGTTTCCTTCTGAAATCCGATACAAATCAGAGTAAGCGCTGAAGTTAACGGATTTGGGCACAGCCGGAGTTTGGAAGTAATTCATGACGGAACTTGAAACCAAAGATCTCACCAATCTCCTCACGCCTGTCGCCCAAGTCGGAGCCAAACCATCTCCCTGGCTCGGCTATACCATTCTTGTCGCCGTCGTCCTTTTTGTACTCTCCGGTCTCTACGTCTACCTAATTCGACCAGCACTCGCGAAGGAGATTCCACCGCATCAGTCGCTTCCGCTCGACGCTCTCCCGGTTGAGCTGACCAGCTTCCAGATCCGCACTTCCGGCGAGGACCTCACCCCCCAGCGTCTTGCCATTTCCGGTGACTCGCTGTTTGTCTCTTTTTCGGGCAAGTCATTTATCGAGATCTATTCCTCCAAGCTTCAGCTCCTCAAAACGATCCGCCTTGATAATCCGGCAACTCTCCATCCTACCGCACTCGTCCTCACAGACTCGTTGCTCATCGTCGCCGACACACTCCTTGGCACCATCGCGGTTTTCGACCGCGACGTTTACTACCTGAATTCTGCTTCCTGGTATCCCGACCGTCTGACCCGTCTAAAACCGGTTCATCTTGCAGTTCACGACCGTTTCCTCTACGCCACCGACATGGCCCGTCATCGCGTCGCCAAAATCTCACTCTTCAAGGACGAGCCCTTTTTTGACTTCCTTGAATTGATCGCTGTTTACCCGTCGCAAGTCTCAAGTGCCGTTACGTTGCCACTGTGCGCAGCAGTCGCCCCCGATGGAAATCTCTGGATAGGTGATGGTCAACCGGGCGGAGTATTTCTCTGTACGGATGAAGTCAAATTTGAAATAGCCGCCGAGAAACCGGTAAAGAGCCGTATCGTAATGCCCAGTGAAATCGCAATACAGCCTTCTCTCGGAGACTCCGCCGCCACTCGAATCCACGTGTTGGATCGCGTCGCCGGCAAGGTCCTTGTCTACGATATGTCGGGAAAATTACGGCTCGTCTACCCGCGCGACCGCGACTTGTACCGCCCAACCGGCATGGTAATTGAATCTAACAGCCGCCACATTTTTATAGCTGAAAATGAAACGCGGGAAATCACAGTCTTCGGCTACTAAGATCCGTAGCAATTCGAATCAAGCGCCCAGCTTCGCCAGCCGCTTTTTCATATCCCTAATTGCAGGAATTTCGATCTCTGGCGTCTTCCAATAGCCGAGCGCCTCTTCATACAACTTCGCCGCCTCACTCGTCTTTCCCAGTCCTTCATTCGCTATTCCATACAGATAAAGCGTGTACGGATAGAATAGCCCCGAGGTCGCCGAACCGCCGTCGCTGATGTACTTGGTCAATAGGTCATACGCCTTCTGGTATTGCCCCGAAAATGCCGCCATCTCGGCAATTGTCCGCGCCGCATCTCCACCGGCACTACTGGTCTTGTTCAGCTCTTCATAGATGCTGATCATCTTCAAAGTATCTGCGGCGGCAAACGCCTCATAGAGTTCGCTAACCTTATCGCCGAGCATCTGAAGCTGGGCCGGCAGTCTGGTACGCATATCGTTAAGATCTTTCTGCATCATCGGTCGCAGCGAATCTGCCAATCGGTGGTCAAATGCGATCATCAATAACCAATGATTGACTCGAAACGTACTGCCGCCGAAATCGTATTTGTCCGTCAAATAGTGAATCGCGCTATCGGGGAAACCAAAGTACATATAGTGGGCCGAAATCGACTCCCAAGCATTATAGAACTGGGCGCTGTCACCCTTGATCGTCATTTGCTCTGCAGCCTTGACGCGATACCCGAGACCCGTACGGAACCTTCCCTGCCAATTCTCCAGATTCGCCTTTATCTCGAAGTAATCACTGATGTCGTACGGATCATCGCTGTGTTTGCGGGCGAGGTCCTCGGCATAAGTGTCAGCTTTGGCGAAGTCACGTCTGCGAATAGCGTTGTTGCACAGATTTGTCAGTGCCGCTGGGTCTTCCGGGAACCGCTTGTAGTATTCTTCGTAAGCCACCTTAGCCTTGTCGTGTTGACCCAGCCTGGTATAGATATTCGCTATGCTCAAGTCTGGCGTCGGTGAGTCAGGATGATATTCCTTGATCCGATTGAAGACCTCGATCGCTTTGTCATAATCCTTCAGTGCAATATACATGTAAGCGCTGAATCCCAATGCCAATTGGAATTTCGGGTCTATCTTATAAACCTCCTCAAGCTGCTGCAATGCCCCAGTCGTGTCCTTGGCAAACTCCCATACCAACAGCGCATAGATCGACCGAGCCTCGATGTCCTCCGGATAATTATCGACCAGCGTCTTGATCTTGACAAACGCATCGTCGAACTGCTGCCGCAGCCATAGGTCGGAATAGACATCGAGTAGATTTCGGTCCCGAATCGGCATGTTGTCTTCAAGCTGCTTGGCTTGTGCGAAGTAAGGTGCAGCATCCGGCAGACGCCCCTGAAATATCTTGACCATGCCCAACCGCATATAAGCCAGTGCAAAAGCCGAATCAACCTTGATTGCCCTCTCGAAATTCTCCGTTGCTTCATCCCAGATCGAGGACATTAGCGCATTCAATCCGGCATGATAATATCGGTAGGCTTCCGGGTTCGAGGTTGTCAGCTGCGAGACGTTGCGGTCGAGCTTAAGCACTTCTTCCATATTCAGCGACGCCGCAATTCGCGAGGTCAGCGAATCGACAATCGCGAAGGCGTCATCGCCGATCACTTTTTCGCCCATAATCACCCGCCCCGTTTTCACATCCTCAAGTCTCGCGTCGATGCGAAATTTGTCGCCCAATTTGTAAATCGTACCCGACATGACATTCACCGCCCCCAATTTCCTCGCCGCTTTCACCTGCTCTTCATAGCTGACACTGTGCGCTGCATCTTCCGAACTACCCATCGCTTCCAACAGCCGCCTTTGGCTGATAATGTTCATCACCTGCCCTTGAGCAAGATCAGTCATGAGAATTTCCGGCAAACCGGTCTCGAGCCAATCGAACTGTGGGTCGCCGGTCTTATTCTCAAATCCCAATATTGCCAGGCTATATTCCTTCGCGTCGGCAGTCGCGGTCCCCAATGGGCTCTTGTCCTTGAACAACAGCCAATTTACGGCAATCAAAATGATTACTATCGGAAGCACGATCATCACGCGCTTGCGCCGCGAACGGCTCACTTCTTTCCGCACTTCCTGCTTAAATTGCTCCTGAACTTTCACTCCGGAAACTGTCGAAGACATTCCGCTGTCGTACTGCCGCCTTAAATTGCGCAAGTCGATCACCAGATCGCGCGTATCCTGATACCGCTCATTCGCGTCCTTTTGCAGACACTTGTCAATGATTCGTTCGATTTCCGGATCTATGTCGCTCCGATGCTCCCTCGGCGGCGGCTGTTTGGTCTCCAGAATCTTTGCCAGAATCGATACTTGCGACTGCCCCGTAAACGGCATCTGACCGGTAAACATCTTATAAAGCAGCACACCAAACGAGAATATATCCGACCTTGTGTCGACCGTTTCGCCACGAGCCTGCTCCGGCGACATATAGGCTACCGTGCCAATGATCGTCCCGATTTTCGTCAGATTCGCTTTGACCGTCTCACCGCTGACCGCCTGCTCGGGCGTCTGCAACGGTGTCATGGGTTTCGCGAGGCCAAAATCCAATATCTTTGGCTCTTCCTGCTCATCAACGATGATGTTTTCCGGCTTAATGTCGCGATGGACAATGTTCAGCTTGTGTGCTGCCGCCAGTCCCAAAGCAATCTTTTCCGACACTCGCAACAGCCTGCCGATATCGTTAGCATGAACATTCAGAAAATCACTTAGTGACTTCCCCTTGACATATTCCATGACGATGTAATGGATCTCGCTCTTGCCGTTGGAAGGCGTCGCCACGCCGATATCATAGATCGCCATGACATTCGCCTGCTGAATCTGCGCCGCCGTTTTGGCTTCACGTTCGAAGCGATCACGCCGATCCTGGTCGCCGAAGTAGTCGTCCCGAAGCGTTTTCAACGCAACTTGGCGGTTAAGCTTGGTGTCCTCGGCAAGGTAGACCTCGCCCATTCCACCTTCACCCAGCTTGTTGATTATCTTGAATTGCGCTAAGGTATCGCCGGCTAACATCGAATTTGCCTCTCCTGGTTCGGGTGGAAGTATTGTATTTTATTTGCCTGAATTCAACAAGTTTTGAGTCCTAATTCGATTATTTGCTCATAGTTACGGCAAAACTATCAGTATTCTTCCAACTAAGACATCTTGACAGTCAACTTCGTATCGAATTAATTGGACTCTTAGCGTATTGGTTCAGTAAACCACTTTGGGAGTTATATTTGGAACCGCAGAACTTACTATACGAAGTCGAATTCAAAGCCCATCGCCGCGAGTTCTACTCTAACCCCTTCGGTTTGATACTGCCGGAGAAAGAATGGGTAATTGTAGAGGCCGAACGCGGTGAAGATATGGGTTATATCCATATGCAGATCGATGAAAACACCAACATCAAAGGACGCCCTTCCAAAGCGTTTCCGATTTTGCGTCAGGCAAATTACGAAGATCGCGACAAACTCGCGAAGAACCGCGAGATGGAGTCCGAGTCGCTAGTCCGCTGCAAAGACCTGATCGCCCAACACCGCCTGCGGATGAAATTGGTGGATGTCGAGTATCAATTCGATCTCAACAAGATGACCTATTATTTCACCGCCGACGAACGGGTCGATTTCCGCTCACTCGTCAAGGATCTCGCATCCAGTTATCGCACACGCATCGAATTGCGTCAGATTGGCGTTCGCGACGAGGCCCGCCGCATCGGCGGATTCGGAATCTGCGGCCTCCAGCAGTGCTGCAATTCCTTCATCCGCGAGTTCGAACCGATCTCTACCCAGCTCGCCCGCGATCAGGGACTCTCCCTCAATCCGGCGAAAATCTCCGGCAACTGCGGCCGCCTGCTCTGTTGTCTGCAGTACGAACAAAACCACTATGCCGACAGCATGCGCAAGTTTCCTGAAGTCGGTTCCGAAATCGACGGCAAACAGGGCCGCGCTGTCGTTGAAGGCGTCAACGTGTTCCACCAGTACATGACCGTTCGCTATCAGGATGGCCTGACCGAAAAACTAAGCTGGAAAGATTACAACCAAATCCTCAAGAAGAAGCAATTTGTCGCCGCGTTGAAGGCGCGTAATAATCCCGAAAAATGAACTTCTATATCACGACCCCGATTTACTATGCCAATGCTGAATTGCATATTGGCCACGGCTACACCTCTGTCATTACCGACGTTCTCAAACGCTTTCACACGCTCTTCGGCGAGGAATCATTCTTTCTCACCGGAATGGATGAACACGGCGCCAAAGTTGAGGAAGCCGCATTAGCGCAGGGCAAGACCCCGCAGCAACTTTGCGATGAAAATTATCTCAAGTTTGTCGAATCGCTGAAGACACTCGGCATCTCATACAACCATTTCATCCGCACCACCTCCGACCGGCATAAGAAAGGCGTCCAGAAACTACTGACAACTCTCTGGAATGCCAAGACCCCCGATGGTCAGAGTGCCATCTATCAAGGCAAGTACGAGGGCCTCTACTGCATCGGCTGTGAGAAATTCATCACCGAAAAGGAACTCACACCCGAGGGCCTCTGCCCAAACCACCTTAGCAAACCCAAGCTCGTCTCCGAGAACAACTGGTTCTTCCGCTTGACGTCATATCTCGACAAGGTCGAAGAGCACATCCGCAGCGGCCGCATTCGCATCATGCCTGAAGGCCGCCGCAACGAAGTTCTCGGCCTGCTTAAGCAAGGGCTCAATGATTTTTCGATTTCGCGCGAACGATTGAATTGGGGCATCGATATCCCCTTCGACCCTTCGCAGAAAACCTACGTCTGGGTTGACGCGTTGCCGAACTACATTACAGCCATCGGCTACGGCGACGATCCCGAAATGTTCGATAAGTGGTGGAACAAGTCGCAGGTCGTCCACCTAATGGGCCGCGACATTCTCAAATTCCACGCCATTTTCTGGCCCGCGCTTCTGATGGCCGCTGAACTGCGTTTGCCCGACATCATGTTCATTCACGGCTACTTGAGCCTCAATGGTCAGAAAATCAGCAAGTCGCTCGGAAATGTGATTTCCAATGAGCATCTCGCCGCGCAGTTCGGCCGTGATGCCGCTCGCTATCTGCTTGTCTCGCAGTTTCCGTTCCATCTCGACGGCGACATCAGCTATCCCCGTCTGTACGAAAAATACAACTCCGACCTTGCTAATGACTACGGCAACCTTGTCAGCCGCGTCGTGAAGCTGACCATCGCCAACTTCGACGGCAAAATTCCCGCCAGTGATGGCACCAGCGATGATCATAGCGATGAACTCGCGGGATTGATATCATCTACACCGCAGAGGGTCAGCGAACAAATCCGCAATATCGACGTCCTTAGCGCCGTCGAGTCGATCTGGGCCTTGATCCGAGCGGCCAATCGCTACTTTGACTACAACAAACCATGGGAACTTGCCAAACAAGGCAACCATGCCAAGCTCGCCAATGTTCTGCATCGTTCCCTTGAGGCTGTTCGCATCGCCGCCACACTTACCTGGCCGATTATGCCGCAAAAGTCCGAAATCGTTTTCAAAATGCTCGGCTTTGCCTCCGGCTACCAACCGTCAATCGACCTCGCCGGACGACAGGATGTACTTCAAGCCGGCACCAAACTAAATCCGCTCGATAACATCTTCCCGCGCCTGCAGGCGCCTAAAGAGGAAAAAGTGGAAACCGCCAAACCTGCCGACACTGAACTTCCCGAAGGCATCGTCACTATCGATGACTTCTTCAAAACTAAACTCGTCGTCGCCGAAGTCATCGCCTGCGAAAATGTCCCCGAGACATCGAAACTACTCAAACTGCAGATCGTAATTGGCGAAGACAAACGCCAGATCGTTGCCGGCGTCGCCGAGTACTACAAACCTGAAGAAATGGTCGGCAAGAAAATCGTCGTCGTCGCCAATCTCAAGCCGACGAAGATTCGCGGCATCGACTCCAACGGCATGCTCCTGGCCGCCAAAAAGGGCAAAGAGCTAAAACTGGTCACTGTCGACGGCGATATTCCCTCCGGCGCCACCGTGGGTTAAGTCCGCATCCCCATGATCGACACCCACTGTCACCTCGATTTTCCCGACTACAACGACGACCGCGCCGCTGTTCTTTCAGCCGCCCGTGAAGCCGGCATCACCAAGATGGTCAACATCGGCTGCGACTTGAAATCGTCCCAAGCCTCTGTCGACCTCGCCAATCAACACCCGGAAATCTACGCCGCCATCGGCTTTCATCCCCACGATGCGAGAAACTATGATGACCGCATGGAACAGCAACTGCGCGAAATGGCGAACAATTTCAAAGTCGTCGCCATCGGCGAGGTCGGTCTCGATTTCTACCGCGACCGCTCACCTCGCGATGTCCAGCGCACAGTATTCGTCCGTCAAATGCATCTCGCTCGCGAGCTGGGTCTGCCGCTCATCATCCACATCCGCGATGCTTACGAAGAAGCCCTCGACATGCTCATCGCCGAGAAAGCTTACGAAAGCAATGTCGTTCTCCACTGCTTTTCCGGCACAGTCAAAGACGCCCGGCGCGCGCTTGACTACGGAATGTACTTGAGCTTTGGCGGTGTCCTGACCTTCAGCAACTCCCGCTTGCCGGAGCTTGTGCGCGATGTCCCTCTCGACCAGATCATTCTCGAAACCGACGCTCCGTTTCTCACGCCGCATCCGCATCGCGGTACTCGCAACCAGCCCGCAATGGTGGCATTGGTCTACCGCAAACTCGCGGATCTGCTCAATCGCGACCTCAAGGAGATCGAAACCATCATCGACGCGAACGCCCAAAGGTTCTTCGAATTCGAATGAGACCGAAAAAACGTCTCGGCCAGCATTTTCTCATCAATGTCCATGCTGCCAAACGCATCGCTTCACTGCTTGATCCCATGCCCGGCGACCAGGTCCTGGAAATCGGCGGTGGCCGAGGTGACCTGACCGTTCACCTTGTCGCAACCGGAGCCGACATTACCTGCATCGAATACGACGACGACATGGTCGCGGTGTTGCAGGGGCGTTTCGCAGACGCTGCCAACTTGCACGTCATAAAATCCGACATTCTCGAACTCAAGGTTGACGACCACTTCGGTAGTACTGGCGAAATCAAACTCGTCGGTAATCTCCCCTACAACATCACCTCGCCGATTCTCGAATGGATGATAAACAACCGCAGCCGCTTCCAGCGGGCCGCCATCATGATCCAGCGTGAAGTCGCCGAACGGCTCGCCGCCTCCCACGGCAACAAAGACTTTGGCTCACTAACGATCTTTGTCCAGCTCTTCTACGAGGTCGAAAAGATTTTCGATGTCAAACCCGGCTCGTTCCTGCCGCCGCCCAAGGTCTCATCTTCGGTACTCATTCTCACCCGCCGGTCCAAGTCGCTGGTCAATGACGAAGAATTCCCCGACCTTCGCCGCCTGACCTCCGCCTGTTTCCGGTGGCGTCGCAAACAGTTAATTCGTATTTTGCGGGATGAATACCCCATCAGGCAAGCGTCTCTGGAATCGTGTTTGGCCGGACTGCAAATCGATCCGACTATCCGTCCCGAACAATTGCCGGTGGAATCCTTTGTGGCACTGGCGCGACAATTATCATGTCTAATGCAACAGTCCGAACACTTGTCTTCTTGATCTTCCTGCCGCTCGCAAACGCCTATCCGCTTTATTTCAATCTCGATTTCTCCGTCGACCGCCAGACCTACAACTGGGCCGACTCTCTTTCATTAAGCCAATCAATCGGCAAGAAGGCGACATTTGCGCTGCACAATCGCTCAACTGCCACCCTCTTCCAGGAATCCGTCTTTGGTCAGGGCGGCGATCGTTGGCAAAAGACAGCCGCCACGCGTGGCTCGCTCGAGTATCAAATGCACCCGCGCCTCAAAACCGGCGTGGCCCTCTCGCAAGACTTCGACCGCCTCGAGGAGAAGCGCTTCATCGGCACGCGCGCACTTTTGACATCTAATTGGGAGAATCCAAACTTAAGCTGGAAACAAGGAGCCGGTGTCATCTGGGAAGAGCGCCGCTTCGAACCGACGTCCAATAGCGAAAACGGCCTTGCATACGAAACCGACATCCGACTCCGGCCCCGTTCATCGCGACGCTGGGGCGAGGGCAAAATCGTCGGCGAATTGGCAGCCGTCGAAAGCACGCCCCGACGATCAATCGCCCTAAGCTACGAACTGCCGCAGTTTGTCATCAATCGCGATACTCTTGCAGTCTCTGGCTCGCAATCTTTCGCCCGCCGCGACTACTTCCCGTCTTCCGGAAATTTTGAAACCACAGCTCAGCAGACATCCGAACAACGCATCTGGGATCTCGACGCCATCAAGCAACTGCCTCTTAACAGTCGTCTTCGCTTCACCGCCGCCTATCGTTACAACCGCTATGACTACGAGTACGAAGGAACCGGCAACGACCTGCTCCGGCAAAATGACAATCTCACTTCCGTCTTCGAATACCGGATCCAATTCAACAAACCGTTGAGCCGCCGCCTGATGGTCGAAACCGGATATCTTTTCAACCGCACGGATGAAGACTTCGGCTCGAGCCAGACTAATCAGCTTGCCGAAACCGGCCAGTTAAATCTCCGCGCCCAATTCGTCTATCTCGACCCTGATACGGTGGAGCTGTCGGGACAAATCGGCGTTACATCGTATTATGCGCCCTCAACATCTGCCTTCTTCTCCGATCGCGACCGCTCGATCAAAGTTGCAGCGGCTCGGATAACTCACAGGCTTAACGACTTCCTTACCGGCTCCATTGACGGCAGCTATCGCGGTTTCCACACGATTTACATTTCCGGAGCGCTTTCAGCAAACAACAACATCAACAATGTCTACATCATTAATCCGACGCTAATCTGGCGTCCTTATCCGGCGATTCGCATCCAACAAAACTACCAGATGCACGCCAACTATACTTACTATCAATATGAGAAGAACGCCATCAGCCAACGCAACACCCTCTATCGCCGTGCCAATGTCGTCAACAATGTCACCGTCAGCATTTCACCGCGCACAGATCTCATCTTCGAGTACAGCTATCGCTATGAGGACTTCGGCCGCCTCCTCTGGGAGGACCAGTGGAAACAGCAGGTCAGCTGGGATCGCCGTACTCATCGACCGCGCTTTGGTGTCGAATATCGCCCGTGGCAGGGGTTTCGCTTTTATCCTTACGCCTCCTACGAAATCCAATCTTCATTTGATCATCTTTTTGATGCCGAAGACGTTCTCGGCCAGCGTGCAAGAGGCGATGAACTAAGCCGGAAACTCATTGGCTTTGAACTGCAATGGACTCTGTCCATCAACTCGTATGTCGAATGTAAGCTTGAACGCCGGGTACAGGACTACACCCGGCAGCGACGACAGGATTATGACTTGTTTACTATCAGCGTCAAGAGGCAGTTGTGAAATCGCGTCTTCTATTGCTATTGCTTTGCGCAGCCATTGCCGTCGGCTCCTGTGCCAAGGATCCATTCTCCATCCGCGACAACGAATTGCCAACATCAAATCCCGGCACTTTCATCCCGCCAACAGCGCCGCAGATCGTGCTTGAGAACCTGCGGCTGTCCTATTCCGAACTGGTGATCGGCAACTTCATTCAGTGTCTCGATTCCGCCTTTGTCTTCACCTTCGACTTCATCGAAGTCACCCCCGGCGATACATCATGGGGCTTTTCCAATGAAGTAACGTTGACACAAAAAATGTTCAGCGAGTTTAGCGCCAACAAAGCAACCCAGCGCATTACCATCCAATTCGGCTCACTGCTGGACCAGCCCGATATCCTCCTCGACACCACGGCGACACTAATCCGAAGTTACACCCTAAGTGTCACGGATACACTTGGCACCGTCAAAGACAATTTTCACGGCATCGCGCGATTTGATCTCATAGAAAGCGCATTCAACTTCTGGTCATTGCGCCGCTGGGAGGATCTCCACACCGATTCGCAAACCAATTCCTGGGCGGAGTTCAAAAATGCCTATCGTTAGAACGCTCCTCCTGTTCACGCTGCTCTCTTTGCTGGCCGCCTGCGAAAACCCGTTTGCGCCCGCTGTTGTCGGTCCTTCGCGCATTGTACCTATCGTTCGGCAAACGGCGCCTGATTCGGTTCTGCACAATCTCAAATATGCGTACGAGCACCGCGACATCGACGTCTACGAAAACTGTCTCGATGAACAATTCGTCTTCCGTTATATCGACCAGGATCGCACCGGTCAGATCGAACAGGTCGAAATCTCCCGCGATGGCCCCTCCGGCGACCTCGCACGCACTGAACGTCTCTTCCGACTGTTCGATGAAATTAAGCTCGAAACCTGGGTGCCGGTCTTTGACCGCCGCGAATTCCCCAATGACGAAATCTGGGAGGTCTACCGCGTTTACTTCAATCTCTCGGTTAAAGACCTCGATGGCGACTTCGGTTATCAGTTTTTCGAAGCCGTGGGCCTTGCTGAATTCAAATTCCGCCGCTCTGCATCAGACAGCCTATACCGCATCGTGGTCTGGGATGACCGCTTGAACCAGTAAATCCGCCAAGAAAAGGATTGCCCGGCGCGAACTTTTTCATTATTCAGAGGTTATTCTATCCCTAATCAATAGCCGGGGCACCGCACATATGAACAGAGGAGCTTTGCCTTATGCAGCTTTTTAGGCGCGCCGCGGGAGCGACGCTTATTCTTGTCGCCACGTTGGCCATCGCCGGATTCAGCCAACTGATCGGCGCACCACAGTTCAAGAAATCAACACCCGACTACGGTATCCGCGACAAAAGCACCGCCCTCGTCGCGTTCACCAACGCCACCATTGTTGTTTCTCCTACTCTGACTTATGAAAAAGCCACCCTCTTGATTCGCGACGGCAAGGTTGCTGCCGTCGGCGCCAATGTCAGCATTCCTGCCGATGCTGAAATTGTCGACCTCGAAGGCAATTTCATCTACCCGGCATTCATCGAACCATACAGCGAATATGGAATTGCTAAAGAACCGCCTTCGCGTCCCGACCGCAATGCCGGCCCGCAATACGAAGGCCGCCGCGTTGGCGTCGATTCCTGGAATGATGCCATCCGCTCCGAACAAAATTGGATAACCCAGTTCCAGCCTGATGCCGGCGATGCCAAAGAACTGATGCAGGCAGGTTACGCAGTCGCGCAATCGTGTCGCCTTGATGGCGTCTTTCGCGGTCGTGGTTTTGTCGCTCTTCTCAATGATGGTCTGCCCAATGGTCAAGTACTGGTATCCAATTCACGGCACTTCCTCTCCTTCAACAAGGGCTCCTCAAGACAGGAATATCCAAGCTCCCAAATGGGCAGTATCGCCCTGATTCGGCAGACGCTCTACGACGCCGACTGGTATGGCAAAGCCCAAGAGTCGCTTCGGCGCAATCCCGCACAATCCGGTGTCGAAACTAACCTCTCGCTTGCCGCGCTTACCGGCATCTTGACCGAGGGCATCATCTTCGATCCCGAAGACGAGCTCTCGTTATTGCGTGCGGACAAAATCGCTAAGGAATTCGGCATCAACCAAATCTATCTCGGAAGTGGTTTCGAATATCAGATTGTTTCTCAAGTCAAAGAGACCGGCGCATCGATCATCCTCCCGCTCAACTTCCCCAAAGCGCCTTATGTCAAGACCGCCGAGGACGCTCTCGACGTCTCCCTCGCTGACTTGCGTCATTGGGAAAGAGCACCGCGCAACCCGGCCGTTCTTGAGCAGAACAAGATCGAGTTTGCACTGACCACAACCAAACTCAAGGACCGCGAACAATTGCTGAAGAATGTTCGTACCGCAGTCAAGTATGGTCTAACCAAACAAACCGCGCTCGCAGCATTGACCACAGTGCCGGCGAAACTTTGCGGCGTGGCCGACAAGACCGGTACACTTGAATCCGGCAAGCTTGCCAACTTCATCATCTTGAGTCACGATCTCTTCGATGAAGACGCCGCCATATACTCTGTCTGGATCGCCGGTAAGGAAAACCGCCTCAAGTCACCGCCCAAATCCGATGTCCGCGGCAACTATAAACTGTCTTTACACAGCAACTCGTGGGAATTGAGGCTCGCTGGAAAACTCGCCCGTCCATCCGGAACTCTGATGATCGGCTCGGCTAAAAAGAAACTCGGCGACCTCGATACCGATGGCGACCAACTCCAGTTCACAGTCGAACTTGACACCGCCGGATATTCGGGGGTATTGCGCTTCTCCGGATTGCGCGCTGACCGCGATTTCTCCGGCAACTGTGCGCTTCCCGATGGCCGTTCTGTCATCTGGAGCGCAACCTTCCAGTCTGAATACTCCGAAGACGCCGACTCTGCCAAATCCGATGAAAATGGCAAAGGCAAACGCGATAAGAAAGACTCCGATGAGCCAGACACTGTCATTGTCTCAAAACTCACATTTCCGAATCGTTCTTATGGATTGGCTGAACCACCTGTCCGCCAAAATGTGTTGATTCGCAACGCTACAGTTTGGACATCCGAAGACTCGGGTATACTCGAAGCCACCGACGTTTTGGTCGTCGATGGTAAATTCTCTGCCGTTGGCAAGAACCTCACTGCCCCTGCTGGCGCACTGTTGATCGATGGCACTGGCAAACACGTAACCGCCGGGATTATCGACGAACACTCGCATATCGCCATCGCCCGCGGTGTTAACGAAGGCAGCCACTCCATCACTTCCGAAGTCCGAATCGGCGATGTCCTTAATCCCGAGGATATCAGCATCTACCGCACACTTGCCGGTGGCGTGACAATGTCCCAGCTCCTGCACGGCTCCGCTAATCCCATCGGCGGACAGGCGCAGATCATCAAACACCGTTGGGGCTCCAATGCCGATGGCCTCAAATACACCCCCGCTCCCGCCACCATCAAATTCGCCCTCGGCGAAAACGTCAAGCAGTCCAATTGGGGCGACCGTCAGGTTATCCGCTATCCGCAAACTCGCATGGGCGTCGAAACGGTCATGAAGGACGCCTTCATCACTGCCCGCGAATACGAAGAGGCCTGGAAAAAATTCAACGCCCTCGGCAGCGGCGATAAACTCAAGACTACCCCGCCACGGCGCGATATTCAACTCGATGCGCTCTCCGATGTCATGAACTCCAAGATGTTCATCCACTGCCACTCCTATCACCAGACCGAAATCCTGATGCTGATGCGTCTCGCCGAAGAACTTGGCTTCCGTGTCCAGAATTTCACGCATATCCTCGAAGGCTACAAGGTCGCTGACGAAATGCGCGAACACGGCGCCACCGCCAACAGCTTCGCCGACTGGTGGGCGTACAAATTCGAAGTGTATGATGCCATCCCCTACAACGCTGCGCTTATGGTCGAAAAAGGCGTTACCACCGGCATCAACTCTGACGATGGCGAAATGTCGCGCCGCCTCAATCAAGAGGCCGGCAAAACCATCCTCTATGGTGGCCTTAGCCCCGAAGAAGCCATCAAACTCGTTACCATTAACCCTGCCATTCAGCTCAAGGTCGATGCGTATGTCGGAAGCATCAAAGCCGGCAAAGACGCCGACTTCGTGATCTGGAACGGCAATCCCCTTTCAACTTACTCCATGGTCGAGCAAACCTGGATCGAAGGACGCAACTACTTCAGCCTTGCCCAGGACTCGCTGATGCGTGCAGCCATCCTTGCCGAAAAGAGCGCTCTCACCCAAAAGGTTCTCAAGAGCGGCGGTGGAGAGAAAGATCGGGGCGACGGCGGTGGTTTTAAGAAACCTGAACGAGAATGGCACTGCGAAGATGTCCACGATGTCTGGAGGGAACAAGAATGAAGAAGCTAACTATACTACTCGCGCTGGTCGTCTCCTCCCTGGCACTGGCAAACTTCTATGTCCCCGGCAAGAAGCAGGACCACCCCATCCTTCTCAAAGGCGGTGATCTCTACACCGTCAGCGGTGGCGTGTTGACACAAACCGACCTGCTTTTCGAAAACGGTCGCATCACGCAGATAGGGAAAAACATCACTGCTCCGGCGAACACCGAAACTATCGATGTCACCGGCAAACGCGTTTACCCCGGCCTGATTGATGCCGCCTCCACTCTCGGCCTGGTGGAAATCGATCAAGCCCGCGCTACGCAGGACAAGAACGAAGTCGGCAACATCACACCCGAAGTCCAGAGCCACATCGCCTATAATCCCGACTCCGAACTGACTCCGACCGTTCGCTCCAATGGCATTCTTACCGCCCTGATCGCTCCCGAAGGCGGCACCATTAGCGGTCGTTCATCCTTGATCAATCTCGATGGCTGGACTAAAGAAGATGCTATGGAGAAGATGAACGTCGGCATCCACGTCAATTGGCCCCGATCTGCGATCATCACTGCCTGGTGGATGGAGCAAAGCGCCGAGGATCAGAAAAAAGAAATGACGCAAAACCGTCTCAAGCTTCGCGATGCCTTCGAAAGCGCCCGTGCTTACGCCAAGGCAAAAAAAGCCGGCACCCTGACTCAAACCGATCTGCGCTGGGATGCCATGGCGCCGGTGTTTGACAAAGAGATGACCGTCTTCATCAATGCCAACGACATGCGGCAGATTCAGGAAGCCGTCAAATTCGCGCTCGAGCAGGATATCCGCATCGTCATCGTCGGTGGCTCGGAATCGTACCGCGTCGCTCCATTGCTTAAACAACACAATATCCCGGTTATCCTTGGCCGCGTCCACGCTCAACCGATGCGCGAGGATGACGATTACGACTTGCCATACAAACTTCCCCGGCTTCTCAAAGAGGCCGGTATCAAGTTCTGTCTCTCCTACAATTATTCAAGCTGGGCTTCCCGTTCACTGCCGTTCCAGGCCGCGCACGCCGTCGCCTTCGGCCTCGATGCCGAAACCGCTTTGCGTTCACTCACTCTATCGACAGCAGAAATCCTTGGAGTAGAAAAAGACCTTGGTTCGCTTGAAGTCGGCAAGAAAGCCACGATCGTCGTCTCTGATGGCGACATCCTCGATCCAATCACACAGAATGTCGTCCATGCCTTCATCGGTGGCCGCCAAGTTGACTTAAACAACAAACACAAACAGCTCTACGAAAAATATCGCGCCAAGGCCTACCCGGAAAAGTAGACAGAAGCACAAAATCAAAATGCAGGTCTCATTCCGAGACCTGCATCCAAATGTATCTCCCGCAAGGGTGTGTTAATCCCCGCTACCCGTAGCTCTCCGACTCCGAAGGATACTTGCCCCCGCGCACATCGGCAGCAAACTTCGCCGCCGCTTCCTGAATCAGTTCCCCTTGCTTCATGTATTGCCGCACGAACTTCGGCACAAAATCATCGTTCATTCCGAGAATGTCATTGACGACCATGATCTGCCCGTCGCAATTGATCCCCGCGCCGATCCCGATCGTCGGAATCGTCAACGTCTTGCTGATCTCCTGCGCGATGTCGCTCTTCATCGCTTCCAGCACGATACTGAAACAGCCCGCTTCTTCCAGCGCCTGCGCCGACTCCAGCAGATAGTTCTTCCCGGCATCGGTCTTCCCCTGCACCTTGTATCCGCCGAATTTGTTGATCGACTGTGGCGTCAACCCGATATGCCCGAACACCGGAATTCCGCATTCGGTTATCTTCTTGATCCGCGCCGCCATCTCGATTCCTCCCTCGAGCTTCACACCGCCTGCTCCGGCTTCCGACAAAAATCTGCACGCATTGGCAACTGCCTCGGCATCAGATGACTGATACGACCCAAACGGCATGTCCCCGACCACCAGCGCATTACGCGCACCCCGGCTGACCGCTTCGGTATGACGCAGCATCATATCCATCGTCGCCGACAGCGTGTCGTTCTTGCCGTACAGCACCATGTTCACCGAATCGCCGACCAGTATCCCGTCAACACCGGCGCGGTCAAGCGCGCGTGCCGTATAATAATCGTAAGCCGTCAGCCAGACGATCTTCTCGCCCTTCTTCTTCATCGCCCCGAACGATGTGGCAGTCATTCTCGAACGCGTGTTTGTCATTTATAATCCTAACGATTGATCGCCGCGAGTGAAATACCGTGTCCCCTGCCGCATCTCCGCGATCTGGTTGAAAATCTCTTCCAAATGATGCGAGTTCTCCACAAAGTCCAACTGGTCCGTCTTGATGACCAGCAGCGGTGTGCGATTGTAGTGGAAGAAATGATAATTATATGCCTCGCTCACCTGCGTCAAGTATTCAAAATCAAAATTGCGCTCATACGCAATGTTGCGCCGCTTGATCCGCTGAATCAGGACTTCGATCGACGCCGTCAAGAATACCACCAAATCCGGCTTCGGCAGCGTCTTCTTCAGAAGCTCCGCCACCTGCTTGTACAACGCCAATTCCTCTTCGGTCAGATTCACCGAGGCAAACAGCAGATCCTTCTCAAAAGTGTAGTCCGCGACAATCCGCTTTTTGAACAGGTCAAACTCCACCAGTTCCCGTTGCTGCTGGTAACGCGACAACAGGAAATAGAACTGCGTTTGCAATGCATAGCGCTTGCGGTCTTTGTAGAAATCCTTCAGAAAAGGATTTTCCGCCGCCTCTTCCAACACCAAATGCCCGTCAATCCGGTCTGCAAGTATCTTGCAGAAGGTGGTCTTGCCGACCCCGATCGGGCCGTCCACCGCGACATAGTGAAGATGCGAAAAACGATCATCCATGATATAGTTCCACCAACTGGGTTTGGTCGGTTATGGCCTTGAGGCATTCGCGATACGGCCGATGGTCCGTTATACAATACGCATCTGGAGCCACTTCAATCAACGGCACCAGCACAAACCGGCGCTGGCAAATCGACGGATGCGGTAACTGCAGATGTTCGGACTCTGTTCTTTGAAGATGATATGTTAAGATATCAATGTCAATCACTCGCGGACCCTTCGGAATTTTCTTCATCGTATTGAGCTTCGCTTCCACTGCTCGAGTCCTCTTCAGCAATTCCTCGGCGGACAGAAGCGTCTTAATCTCGACAACATTGTTCAAGAATTCCGGTTGTTCAAGCAAATCCACCGGCGCGGTCGAATACAACGCCGAACAGCCGACAATCTCGACTTCCCTGCTCTCCGTCAACAACTCCAGCGCGGTGTTGATATTGGCGGCGCGATCCCCCAGATTTGAACCGCAGGAAAGATAAATCGAAATGCTTAGCCTCGCGTTCTTTTCAATTCGACTTCGATGTGATCCAAATTCCCCGGAATCGGCGGAATCATCTTCCGCACCCGCACGACCACCTGTTCGATACGCGCATCGGACAGGATCTGTTGCGCGATATCTTCAGCTATTGCCTCAATCAGCGAATAACGCTTGTGGTTCATAATATCTTCCACGGCCTGGTACACTGCTGCATAATTGACCGTATCCGCGAGCTTGTCGCTCTTCCCCGGAACCGTCAAATCCAGAAACAACTCGCAGTCCACTTCGTAACGCCGGCCTGTTTCTTTCTCGGCCGCACTGACGCCATGATATCCGTAGAAGATCATATTCTGCAATCGAATCACATCATTCATGGCGAATCCTCTTGATCTGCGACCGGATCGGCTGATAATGTCTGACGATCACTTCCATTGCCTTGGCAAGAATATCACCACCAACATTGGCACTTACCCGGATCCAACCCTCGCCTTGTTCGCCAAATGCCGATCCCGGCGCCACCATAATTCCGCGCAGTCGCAGCAACGACCGCGCAAAACTCAACGAGACTCGCCGGTGCCGTAGCTTGATCCAGACAAACCCTGCATGACACACCGGATAGTACTCAATACCTTCGCTTTTGAGCCGGTCTATGATTATTGTCGTTCGCTTGCCGATTTCTTCACGACAAACACCGATATGATCTTCCAAAATCTTGGCGGATGCAAAATACCCCGCCGCCGAATTGATCGTCGCCTGCGAAGGCTCCAAACTCAACAGTTTCGCCAATGTCGCCAGTGGCTGAATCAGTGTCTTCTTTCCGATCAGAGCCGTCAGTTTTATTTCCGGGGCGCACAGTCCGGTTGAGAAACTGAAAACTTCCAACCCGACTCGCAACCGTCTGCTATTCTCGCAGAAAAGCGCCGGACGAAAATTACCGGCCGATGACAACGCATACGACGAATCGGCCACCACTAACAAATTCGCCATCGCTGCTGCCTTGCGCAGTCGCTCATAAAACGCACCGTCACACACTGCGCCGGTCGGATTGTGCGGCGAGTTGACCACCATCACGCGCGAGGTCTTACCCGGTCGTTCTTTTAGTGTTTCGAGATTTGGCAAGTAGTCTGTGCGTTGGAAAAGCGGATACGTCGTAATCTTCGCGCCGAACATCAGCGCCGGCACACGATAAGCTTCATACCCGGGATCCGGCAGATGAAACACCGTGTCCTCGTCCGCCAAATACGCCGCTAAGATCAACAGCGCCACTCGTGCACCCGGCAGAATCAGCATCTCGCGCGACGGATCGATTTCGACGCCGTGTTCTTTGTGCAGGTATTCGGAAAAGACACTCTTTATCTGTGTCGATGTGGTTGTTGAAGCCGCAACTTGACTCGATAGTGGCACTCTTATGGTGTACCGCCCCAGATCGACTACGTCGCGTCCCCGGCGCCCCAGCGCAGCTTGCAGGTCGCGCAGTTCACTCAAAAACGGCGCCGGAAGTCGCTGAACGCGCTCCGCCGAAGACAACACCACCCGTCCCGAAATTCTCAATTCTCTCTCCGTCGCCGTTCGCGTGGAAACGGCATATTCTGGATTTCCGCATCGAGCTCGTCAAAGTCTTCATCACCCTGCTGATCATTCAGGTCCCGCAAAGTCCACAACTGCTCGGCCAAGTAGAGCGATTTCGCGCAGTGTTCCGCCATTTCCAAACGATAGAATGCTTTCCAGAGATCTTCCGCCAGCGAGACCAAGCCGTGACGCTCTAATAGGTAGGTGTGATTTGAACTCAAGTATGATCCAAACGTCTCCGCTAACTCTGATGTACCCGGCTCGGCATATGGCACCAATGGAATCTCGCCAAATGTCGATACAAACTCCGGCAAGACCTCGCCCTCGATGTCCATACCCGCAATCGCAAACGCCGTGGCGTAACTTGGATGCGCATGGACTACGGCGTTCACATCCTTGCGCAGTCGATATGCTGTTAGATGAATTCTATATTCAGAGGATGGTAGCGTGGAACCTATGCCGTTCTTTCCATCAAGTCTCATTGTGGCTATCTGCTGCGGCTTCAGGTATCCCTTACAGACTCCTGCCGGAGTAATCAGAATCTCCCCCGATGTCAGCCGGCAGGAAATATTGCCTTCCATTCCAGCAATTAACCCCTTGCTATACATTAGCTTACCGATTTCGCAGATTGCTTCGCGTAGCTCTTTTTCGTCTTGACTCAATCTCTTTTCCCTCGTGGTGTACAAGTTAGTCCTGCAGGCGACGAATTGTCAAGGCAATTTCCTCTATGCACTTTCACTCAATGTTTACAGTATCAAAATCAAGGTCGCCTAAACAGGACTCGGAATTGGCAATATCGAAACGCAATTCCTGCGACTCCTAAGTCCATTTTAATTTTGTAAGATATTTCTTAACAATCGGTTAGAAAAGTCGACCGTTTCACGCCAGCGGACAAATTGCCAAATGCGTATATGTTGTGTAGCATAACTCATTGATACCACTACCTGTTGTGTTTTTTTAATTTTTATATTTGACACTTTTTGCCCTCAACGATAACCTGCTAATCCCGTGCGCGAAACCGTTTCGACGGACTAACCGGGTGCGAGGTTATCTCAAAAGTGATTTCCAACCCGCCGGTTGGAGCATAAACAAGTAAGAGGCTCGCGTGATCAGCCGATCACACGAATGGGACTAAAGTGTTCTAGAGGGAGAGGAACTATGCAAGGATTTCAAAAGAAAGCGCTGACCGAAAACGCTCTGCGAGTTTTGGAGCGGCGCTATCTCGCCAAGGATGACAATGGAATTATTATCGAATCGCCCGACCAGCTCTTCCGTCGGGTCGCCAATGCGGTAGCGCTGCCAGATAAGAACTACGGCGCTACTGACGACCAAGTCCAGGAAACTGCCGAAAATTTCTACCAAATGATCGCCAATCTCGAATACATGCCGAACTCTCCCACTCTTATGAACGCCGGCCGTCCCCTCGGACAACTCTCGGCATGCTTCGTTCTCCCCGTCGGCGATTCTATGGAAGAGATCTTCGAAACCATCAAGCACGCAGCCTTGATCCACAAGTCCGGCGGCGGTACCGGTTTCTCCTTCTCTCGTCTTAGACCCCGCAACTCTATGGTCGCCTCCACCTCCGGTGTGGCTTCGGGGCCGGTTTCGTTCATGAAAGTCTTCAATGCCGCAACCGAGGCAGTGAAGCAGGGCGGAACTCGCCGCGGCGCCAATATGGGTATCCTCCGCGTCGACCATCCCGATATCGAAGAGTTTGTCTCCTGCAAGGATGATCTCACCCAGATCACCAATTTCAATATCTCCGTCGCCATTACCGATGAGTTCATGCGCGCCGTCAAGGAAAACCGCGATTATGCGCTTCTCAACCCGCGTACCGGCGAACCCTACACCATCAACGGCCAGATTGTCACCAAGTCGGCGACAAAAGTATTCAACACCATCATCGAACACGCCTGGCAGACCGGCGAACCGGGTATCGTCTACATTGATCGCATGAACGACCTCTCGCCGAATCCCGGCTATGAAGTCATCGAAGCCACTAACCCCTGCGGCGAACAACCGCTGCCGCCGTATGACTCCTGTAATCTCGGCTCGATCAATCTCGGCACGATGGTCTTTGATGATCTCCCGCGCGATTACAATCCCAAGCTTGACCCGGCTCGCGGTGTCGATTGGGAGCGCTTGAGAAGACTCGTCCGCGACTGCGTCCACTTCCTTGATAATATCATCGACGCCAACAAATACCCGATTCCCGAAATCGAAGAACAAACCAAGCGCAACCGCCGCATCGGTCTCGGCGTGATGGGCTGGGCTGATATGCTCGTTAGGCTGCGTGTGCCGTATAACAGCGAAAAGGCCTTCGAGCTCGGCGAAAAGGTTATGGACTTCATCAATTCCGAAGGCCATTTTTATTCCTCCGAATTGGCGCGTCTGCGCGGCAAGTTCCCGAATTGGGAACATTCCCGCTTCGAAAAAGATGGCGTCATCATGCGCAATGCCACCGTCACGACCATCGCCCCGACCGGAACAATCTCAATCATCGCCGGTTGTTCCTCCGGTATCGAACCCTACTACGCCGTCTCCTTCGTCCGCAATGTCATGGACAACACCAAGCTTGTCGATGTCAATCCGCTGTTCGAGGAGATCGCGCACAAGCGCGGATTCTATTCGCAGGAACTGATGGAAAAAATCGCCAACGATAATTCGCTTCAGGGCTTCGATGAAATCCCTGCCGATGTTCGCGAGTTGTTTGTGACTTCCGCCGATGTCGATCCGACACAACACATCCGCATGCAGGCTGTCTTCCAAAAGAGCTGTGACTCATCTGTCTCCAAGACCATCAACATGGATCACTCCGCCACGCAACAGGATGTCTTCGACGCCTACTGGTACGCCTACGAACTCGGTTGCAAGGGCGTCACTATTTATCGCGACGGCTCTCGTCCCCAGCAGGTGCTCTCCACCGGTAAGACGCAGGATCCGACCGCCAAAAAGGACGAGCCGCAAATCGAGATCGCCCAGCCGGTCATGGTCGCCGCACCAGCGCCGGCCGCGGGCATTGCCGAAGCCAAAGAGATTCAGGATCGCCCCGATGTCCTCACCGGCATTACCGAGCGCATCCGCACCGGCTACGGCAACCTCTACATCACGATCAATATCCATAACGGCAAGCCGTTCGAAGTCTTCGCCCAGATTGGCAAATCCGGTTGGTCAACCATGGCCGACACCGAGGCTATCTGTCGCGTAATTTCATTGGCATTGCGTTCTGGTGTCCCGGTCTCGGCAATCATCGAGCAACTGGCTGGAATCGGCGGCGAATCTCCGCTTTATCAAAATGGCCGCTTGATCAAGTCGATCCCCGATGCTATTAGCATGGTGCTCAAGAAGCACTTCGGCGCTGGTGTCGACGAAGGCAAAGCCACGCAATATCACGAATCATGCCCCGATTGCGGCACCCGCCTCGAGCACGATTCAGGTTGCGTCACCTGCCGTAGCTGCGGCTTTAATAAATGTTAGTGAGTTAATTAGTAGAATTCTGATTTGCCAACGGCAGGTGATTCCACCTGCCGTTTTGTCTTATGGGCTCTCGCTAGAGCCCTCAACATCTCCCGCAATTATTACTTGACTAATTTCTCCATTTTTATACATTTCTGTCAAGAATCCAGTTTTCCGCGGGGGAATTCTCATGCGCATTCAATTGACCGTACTTGGTGCAATTTCAACTATTGCCTTGTGGAGCTGTGGTGAGAGTCCCACCAAGAATGAAGACACTACCGCAGTGCATATTGGCAACTTGCCGCAAGTTATCAATAAAATCCCAGTAACACACAAATTTCGCAATCAGTTTACCTTGATCAATGCTGACAGCCTCCAAACTTATGTTTGGCAAGTCAGCGCAACTGGCGAGCTGCCTTCAGGGACCTACAACATTGACCAGAATGGTTTTTTCGCCTTCGAATCTGCAGAAATCGACAGCGGTATTACATTTGATTTTCGCGTTCGTGTTCTTCGTGACCGATCCGAGCGAGCATCCCACGACTTCAACGTGCAAGTTGTCGCCGCAGAGCCGGTGATTTTGCACATCGTGCAACTCGGCCAACCAGCCACACCAAACGCCCGAGTCGACGTCTCTGTCGTCAAGGTCAGGGGAGACTTAGACCTTAGCAGTTTGCAGCTGTGGTTTAGTTATGATCCCGAGGTTCTGACACCCATTTCGGCTTATCTCGGTTACGATCCCTATGTCTGCAACTGGGAGTACTTCACCTATAGAATATTCCAAGATTCCCCGCTTACGGAACCTCTTGGCAAGGCGTCCGTTTTGCTTGCAGCCATCTCGGATTTTAATAACGGCCCAGCTCACCCAACTTGTACACGCGTAGAGAATGGCGCCGAACTCTTCAGAGTTTCGTTCAAGGCAGTCAGTGATTCGAGCATAAAGTGCACGACATCACCCCTTCAATTCATCTGGGTCGACTGTTCAAGTAACGCAGTTTACTGCGCTTCGGATCACTTCGACTCGATCTTTGTCGGTTCAATTGCTATGAATCACGATTGGGACGGCTCCTATCCGCTTGACCAATTCCGGGTGGCTCGGTCCGATTGCGACTCATCTTTCACGCCTTCGCTTTCAGGTTGGTGTGAGCGATTCTCACCTGATTGCAAGGCAGAGACGGTCGCTGATCGGATTATCTTCTGGAACGGACAAATTCAGTTCGAGTGTAAGTGACCCCGTTATCAGTCCCGCAAATCAAGTAGTTGTGCGCGGCAGACGTCCTCGTCTGCCCGCACTGAAGTGAATTCAGGCATCACACATTGCTGTCATTCCCGCGTAGGCGGGAATCCAGCAAGAAGTTGTCCCTGCAACCATTTGAAGTTCCGTGCCCGCTCAAAGCTCCCCTCTCCCTCCGGGAGAGGAGTGGGTCGAAGATCCCGATTCGATCGGGATGTGAGGTCCAGATCTAACAGTTGTACGTCACGCCTTTTTAGGGCGTGACATCTCAATGCCGCTACACAATAATACCCATACCCTTGGAATCACTCCACTTCTCCGCAATCTCCGCCTAGAATTTGGCGCACCTTGGCGGCCGCGGCTATCGAGTCATCAAATACGTCGTCAATTGCTTGATCTTTCCCTTTTCCATCAGAAAGACGTCGCAGAACAGCGCATCCAATACTCCGCCCGCCTTCATCTTGCCCTGAACGGTTCCTTCAGCAACTACGACGTCGTTCTCCTCAACCATTCTCGTCACGGCAATCGTCGGACTGCCGACGAAATTTTCGTTCTCGATTTCTTTGTCGAATTCCGCTTTGCCGTGTAAATGGAAATTTCCGGGCATGTACCAGGTTATGTCATCAGTCAGGCACGACAATATCATTTCATGATCGCTGGCGCTGAATCCATCCATGTATTTTTGAACTGTCCTCTTGTTTTCAGTCAAATTCACACATGCTCCTTGCTGATATCTTCCGTTTCTCGTACATACGCATCGTTGACCTGCCGAGTTGATTTTTCCTGCCCTTGTAGGTCACGCCCTCTCGGGGCGTGACATCTTGTGCACGCGAATGTCCACACCAGTCATACCGGCGAACGCAGGTATCCAAGTTAGGGTGCTCGCGAATGTCCACATCCGCGCCTCTTGCTTTTTGGCGATTCGGTAAAAAAATATCATTTCGGCCTAATTTCGCGCGTGTCCATCGTTGACCTCCCGTCCGAATTTCCCCTCTCCCGCTCGCGGGAGAGGGGTTGGGTCGAAGATCCCGATTCGATCGGGAGGTGAGGGCCAATCCTGTAGCTCCCCTGTAGAAATTAATCCCCCGAAGGTATAGTAGAGGCCGCCGTTGCCTCCGAAAACGGGGCGTTGCTCCGTCGAGTTTTAGGTTGCAGATGCGACCGGCTATGTTCGCAAGGGCCCTTGCGGTAAAACAATACCGAAACCACGTAGCTGAAGCGACTCCCGCTCGAACCCATCTCCGGCTCCACTGGCGATGGTTGCCCCCGTCAAGGCTCGGCAATGGCGTTATGCGCCGCAAGACGCATCATGATCGCGATCAGCCTTCTAAAATTTGGAGTAATAGGAGAATCCGATGAATAACGAATTAAACAACACTCAATAGAAAAGCTTAGTAGGTCAGTTGAGTAGGTCCGAACTACCGTTGTTCGGACGTTCTGATGATCCCGTAGTTTGTAGATAGCCTTCGAAATCCGACTCACTACAATCGCTCTCTCCCCTCTCCCTATTTAGGGAGAGGGGCGAGGGGTGAGGGTGTTTGGTGGTGCCGCCCATCAACACGGCGCCGGGCCGTCATTGAACAGGAATTGGATGATATACACCGCATCCGATATCGTCACTGCACCACTGCAGTTGGCGTCGCCGGCTTCAACCGGAATTGGATCCGGTCCTCCGGAAAAAATAAAGTTGATCAGGTATACTGCATCAGCCACGTTAAGATTGCCGTCGTGGTTGCAGTCGCCGTAATGTATCTTCTCATTGATCGTTGCAGAAAATGATACCACATCGGTATCCGGCGGCACGGCCGAATCGGTCACGCGAATCGTGAAATAGTAAGTCGCGGCATAGGTCGGCACGCCCGAGATAATTCCCTGTTCGCCTCCGCTGAAGTTCAACCCGAACGGCAGATCCCCGCCCAGGAACGCCCAATTGTATGGCGGTGTTCCGCCAACGGCGCTCAACTCCTGCCAATATGGTTGATCTTCAGTGCCGTCCGGCAGTTCCCGCGAAGCCATGTTCAAACCAAATGGCGTCGACGACGAAGACTCCAGCACGATATTTCCCGGATCAAAAACGATACCAGTCACCGAGTCGGCCAGATCGATCTGATACAAGGTGAAGCTCTTCTCATTCCACAGTGTATCCTCAATTGATCCGCCGGTGGTCTCGAATCGCATTGGAATCGGCATTTTGAAAACGCCGGCATTTTCTTGAATCTGCTTGATAATCAGATCCAATCGGTAACCGCCGCTGTTCGGAACACATTGCCAGCTGTATTCATAATTGGGATTTCCATGCCCGTAGATCCACTCATCAAAGAACCACTCAAGATCCATGCCGGAGGCCGCTTCCATATAGCCCTGGAAATCCTCCGTCACCGCTGTCCCATACTTGAGGGGTGAGTCGCCATAAGCACGCAGTCCGCTGAAAAACGCTGCGTCGCCGATAATCCCGCGCAGCATGTGTAGCACCCACCCGCCCTTGTGATATACTATCAGATCGAGAATATTTCCTGCCTGCGTTGTATCGTAGCAATAGACCGCGCCATTGTTGAAAAATTCGATTCCTTCCATGTAGTCATCCAGCCCCTGCCGACCCAGCACAGACTCTACAAACAGCGCTTCGGAATAGGTCGCAAATCCCTCGTTCAGCCAGATATGATGCCAGTCGCGGGTCGTGATCATATCTCCCCACCACTGGTGCGCCAATTCGTGAACGATGGTCATGACATTCGCAGTCATTCCCGGCGACATCGAAGTATTAGTCTGGTGCTCCATCGCGCCGCCCCACATGAAACCCGACATCGCGTACTTCTCATTTTTGAACGGGTATTCTCCAAAGATGCGCGATAGTGTGTCCATCGCCATCACCGTGTAGGGATACGTTTGCTGCGCTGTGCCGACCAGTGCCGGATAGACCCAGTAGTCGATCGGCAGCGAATCGGTTTCCGTCTTCAGCGCCCAGTCGCGCCAATGCTCGAACTCCGCAATCGAAACACTCACGAGATATGTCGAAATCGGATAACGAACCGACCACTGCGTGGTCCGGAAGCCGTTAAGATTGTCAACATCACTGATCATCGTGCCGTTGGATGAACAGAATAAGTCAGACGGATACGTTATCGCAAAATCAAGCGAGTCCGCTTTGTCGTGTGGATGGTCCTTGCAGGGCCACCACGAACGCGCATAGAATGGCTCGGATAGATTTCCGATAATGGGTTTATTATCGTAAGTCGTAAAGTGCAGTCCCCACCAGTTGATATCGTTTTCGGCTGCATGGTAGAAGGTCCGGACAGTGAATTTCTCGCCCGCCTGATAAGTCCTTCCCAGGTTAACTCTGACTACAAGAAAGTCACTGTTAAAGGTAGCGTATGCACCATTCACCTTCACTGAATCAACCTGCAACATTCCGAAAAGATCAATCTCACACACTGCCAGTGGTGCCGTCACATTTGCCGACATCGCCACATCTCCAACCAAGAGTGCATTCGCCCGGTCAAAAGTCAGATCCAGATCGTAGTAAGTCACATCGTACTTCTCTTGATCCGCTGAACCACCACGCGGCAGAGTCGTCGCGTCGAACACAGCCCTCTGCAAATGTGCATTCTTGGCCTCAAGGCATCCTTCGTGCGCGGCGCGCGCGTCCTTGATGAGCTGCTCCATTGGCGGCAGTTGCCCGGCGTGCAATGCCAAGGCCCCCGCCATAACCACGACCAGAGTCGCGATTATCCCCATTACTTGTGTGAACGAGTTCCGATTCGTCCATAACATTGTGAGTCTCCAATTCCTCCAGCCTGTCGACGGATTACACAGATTCAATTCTGTTCTGCTTCCGCTCGAAACCGGCAATTTCTGATTATTGATTCATTGATTAGAACGATTGCTGTCCAACGTGCTCTGACAATCTCTATACGGTTATATTGATGTTTTCGTCTATTTTTATTTGCCACAACCGGCCAGTGGGAGTTCAGTTTGCTTGTTAACGCCTCTCCAGTGCCAGCTTAAGTCCAAACGCAATCAAGACAAAGCTTGTCGCCGCTTCGAGCTTGCGTCTGATCCTGAATCGGGTCAAAACACCCTGCATTCTCGTCACAAACAGCACAATCACCGACAGCCAAATTGATCCAACGACCTGGTGAATACTCGCGAGTAGGAATGATCGGGCCATTACCCCGTCACTGGAATTGATAAACTGCGGCAGGTAGGACAGATAGAATACCGCGACTTTGGGATTGAAGACATTTGTCATTAGCCCTTCGATGAACGCCCGGCGTACGGTTTTGTTGTTGGACTTTGCTATAAGAGCAACTCTGCTCCCTGCTCCGCGTGACGCCCACAGTGTCCACAAACTCTTCACTCCAAGGAATATCAGATACGCCGCACCCGCCATCTTCACGATTTCGAACAACTCCGCCGATTTCACCAGCACCATCGAAATACCTACCGCCGAGAATGAAGCGTGTACTGCGCAACCGCAAATGATGCCTGCCATCGTGGCAAACCCTGCAGCTCTTCCCCCCGCCAGTGAGTTCTTCATTGTCAGAATCGTGTCGTTTCCGGGCGTGACCGCCATTATTGTTGAGGCGATTGTAAATGCAAGCAATTGCTGATCCAGCATGCGTTTCCTTCAAAGGCTCATTTGTTAAACCGCAGTCGCCTGTCACGCAGGGCGATTGTTGTCCGCTCTGAAACTTTGAGCAAACTTCTGAACTGATTACCTTGAGATACGCGGAACCGGCCAAAATGGTTCAGATTTTAACACATTTTAAAATGAAACATTCAGGCAGGAAAACTAGTCACTCGTTGTGCAAAGCCCGCGCAAACTGCCGATACTTCAAGTGTGGTATTGTGTCTGACATACCGGATTAGTCGCGTTCTGAACCGGAGATGCGCTGGGGTGGTCTGTGGGTAGTTATATACCCAATGGGCGCCTCTCGGCTGTCAACCACGGCGACCAGAAGATCGAAATCCAAACGGAATTCTCGAAATACCCTGAACCGCGCGTGGCAACCGCCGTGAGTATCGCCGGTCAGGTCATCCACAAGATCCAGAAAGCCTGGGGCAAGTCGATCGACTCCATCGAAGAAATGCGCACGGTCGAAGAGATAATTAACAAGCAACACAACGAGGTCACTGCGCTTGTTCATGAACACGCAGCAACTCTGGTGGCCCACTCAAATACGTCTCCCGAGAAACCCAAGCAGATGAACTCACCGGAAGTGCTGGAGAAGATCAAAGGCATTACTGAAGTCCAAAGCGCATTCATCCTCACCGCCGAGGGCAAACTCGTCTCGATGCAAAAGGTCACCCGTGAAGCCGAATTGGTCGCCGAGATGATCGGCAATTTGACCAACGTCCTCTTCGATATCGCCCGCACAACCAATCTGGGTGACTGCGAGGATTGCATCCTCAATCTCGGCTCCCACGATCTCCTGCTCCTACCGTATAAAGGCGGCTATCTTGCGGCGTTGATCGATACGAAAGTGCGCAAACGTGAAGTTCTCGAAGCTCTATGGAAGATTGCGAGGGCCGCATGAACAAGGTTATGGAAACTATCCGCGGCGTCATGGGCGTTTCCGGCGTCCTCTTATGGGAGAAACATGCGAACGTGTTCCACAAACTCCTCCCGGCTCGATTCTCTGCTAATGATGGTGATGCCATGTGCGCCCGTCTAGTACAGTTCTGCCAGCATTACACGCGCGGCAAAGAGGTCAAAGCTAAATTCAACAAAGGCTGGCTCTGGCTGCACAACGGCGACTCATTCGCATTGTTGATCCTTGCCAAACCCGACCTCAATACTACGACGCTCAATCTTGTACTCAAGTCATCGCTTTCAACACTTGAGTCATCCCTGCGCAAACCTGCAGGCATCGCGAATCATCGCAACGCAAATTTCACTCCAGATCACGTCAGCGCCATTTCTCGCGCCATCAACTTGGCACTCGGCCACTTCCAGGGGCAGATCTCCCGGTTTGAAATCGCCGAGGTCCTGCGCATGGCAAAAGACCAACTTCTCGATCACTATCCGGTGCTCAAGCATTTCACGGTCGATGCTAACGGTGGGATTATTGTCATCAAGGGCGCCGAAAAGAACATGGACAGCTCTGCCGTCGCAGCCGCTGCTCAACTGATAGCGGTATTCATTCACTTGGTAAGTTCCAAAGCGAATGTCGTGGGATTTGATATCGAGAAGATTACTTTGGGGATTCAGCAGCCGCTGAACGAAATCGGCTTCTATAGCTACTTCGCATCGGCCAGGCGACCGACTTATCATTAGGTGTCAGAGGGGCGGCCGGGTTAAATCGGCCTTAGATTTGAAAAAACTCCTCATCCAGTTACGGTAAAGGACTTTTAGAGCCACCACAGTTTTTTGCTCCCGCTACTCATCCTTGAGGGGAGAGGTCACGGCAGGACGCGCAACCATAATTGGGGGCGACCTTCATTATTGAGTTGTTAGAGATTTTTCAAATAAACCCCTCTCTAACACCTGCATGAATATACGCTCGTTCTTGATTCGCACAATAACCTTTTAGTTGGAAACTGATTATTGTTCAGGCAGGCATGCAATTTGTAACTGTCTTGAAATTGCCGCAACTCGTTGCTGTACTAACATCTTTCCAGCGTGGGGATGTTTCCGCAACTTCCCCCTTGCCCCTAATCCATAACCACTATATATGTATGTCATGACTCCAAACCTCCCGCCTTCCGTCGCCGGTATCGGCATCGACGTACTCGACATCGACCGAATGCAACTTGCCTACCAGCGCCATGGCGAATCGTTTCTTAAGCGTGTTTTCACCAAGCAGGAGATCGATTTCTGTTCTTCTAAGCTCAACCCCTTCCCATCCTATGCCGTGCGATTCGCCGCCAAAGAGGCCGCCTTCAAAGCCCTTTCGCAGGTCGGAATCCGTATCCTCCGCTGGCAGGACATTGCCATCACCCAGTCTGGAGACGGCGTCCCCAGCCTCTCGGTCGCGGGAATCAACGGGTTCGAATTTCACCTGTCGATGAGCCACACTACCACGTTAGCAACCGCTATCGTCGTTATTGAACGCAGTTCATGATACGATTTAATCTTGGAGCACCTTGTCGCTTTCGTTATTTTTTGACTGCTTATGCCCCAATTAGCCGATAGATTATGGGTATATGCGAAAGATGCCGCCTTTGCCTGCGGCTACGTTTGGTTGATTTTGTTTTTTCGAATACATGGAGGTAACTCATGACACTGAATCTAAAACAAATTGAATCGCTGCTTGGCCCCGACGCCAAGACCCTGCTTACGCATAAGTGCAAAGGCATCCCCAAAAATCGCGTCCATCTGCCCGGTCCCGATTTTGTCGACCGCGTCCTTTCGCTTTCCGATCGCAATAACAATGTCATTCGCAATTTGAGCTGGATGTTGTCCCATGGCCGTCTCTCCGGTACCGGTTTTATGTCGATTCTCCCGGTCGATCAGGGTATCGAACACTCCGCTGGCGCATCATTTGCCCCGAACCCGGATTACTTCGACCCCGAGAAGATTATCGAACTCGCCATGGAGGGCGGCTGTAACGCCGTCGCTTCGACCTTTGGTGTGCTCGGAATCATGTCGCGCAAGTACGCTCATAAGATTCCCTTCATCGTTAAGATCAATCACAACGAATTCCTCACTTATCCCAACGCTTTCGATCAGGTGATGTTCGGCACGATCAAGGAAGCCTGGAACATGGGCGCTGCCGCAGTCGGTGCGACGATCTATTTCGGCTCGAATGAATCGCGCCGCCAGATTGTCGAAGTCGCCCAGGCGTTCGCGATGGCGCACGAACTCGGTCTTGCAACCGTGCTTTGGTGCTACACCCGCAATTCCGCCTTCAAGATTGACGGCATCGACTACCACGTCTCCGCCGACCTGTCATCACAGGCGAATCATCTCGGCGTTACGATTCAAGCCGACATCATCAAGCAGAAGATGTCGGAAAACAACGGCGGTTTCCCGGCTGTCGAAAAAGCCGCCGGCAAGCCCTACTCCAAGTGGAGCAAGAAAGTCTACGACACGCTGACCACCGACAACCCGATTGACTGGGTGCGTTATCAGGTCGCCAACTGCTACATGGGTCGTGCAGGATTGATCAATTCCGGCGGCGCTTCAGGCAAGAATGACCTCGCTGACGCCGTCAAGACTGCCGTGATCAACAAACGCGCCGGCGGCATGGGGTTGATCTCTGGCCGCAAGGCGTTCCAGCGCCCGATGAAAGAAGGCGTCGAATTGCTCAATGCAATTCAGGATGTCTACCTCTGCGAGGAAATTACAGTCGCGTAAGATTTCGCTTCGACATTTCGTTGATTCTGTGCCCGCCAGTCGTCCACGTCTGGCGGGTATTTCTTTCCGTCTTGACAGGTCTCACTGTGGCGCAGGCTTACCGTCCGTCATTCCGGCGTCCGCCGGAATCCAGCAGAGTGCGCATAGGGGCGCATGGTTAAAGATCACGCCTTTGCGGGGCTGTGCCTTAAGAGGCTGGCTCTCGGCTGTCGCCGGGATGTATAGTCCTTTCGTAGATTCCTACTGCTTCTCCCGGATCGCCGATCACGGTCTGCAGTTCGTACTGCTGATTGAACCAGTCTTCATCTACGACACTCTCGAACTCAGACCGTGAGGCTTGCGGAAAGACAAGAAAGTCCGGCTTGTATTCGCGGATATACCAGCTAAAGTCGTGTTCTCGTATGTGCGCAATAACAGCAGGTGTCACCAGTCCTAACGCATCGATGACAGGACCCTTCACATAGAAGAACCTCAGAATATCGATATCCCCCGTGCCGACGCTCGCCCCATCGTCGGCATGTTCATTGAGCCACAACGCCGCCTGCTTATGCGTTTCATATTCCCAACTCGTGCTCCGTCCGGAGGACGTGATCGGCAGCAGCAAACCGACCAAGCAAGTCACCAAGATGATGGTAGCCGGGAACACTTCCTTAGTCATCGAAGTCGTCTGCCGGATCAGACGGTAAAGCCCCACAAGAGGTAGAGTCATTAAAACCGCAATGCCCGGAGCAAGCGGTGTGTAATACCATGAATATGCAGGAGCCTTCAAAATCAAGCCGTAGATCGCATAGTGCAGCAGACCCCACAGAAGCAGGATTTGCAGACCCGGATGTTTGAAAACGGTCCATTCGCGCAACTTTGCACCCATCGTGATCAATCCTGCCGCTACTCCAGCGCCGACCAATAATAGGAGGAGCAGGAGCACCGGCACAATGTCTCGAGTCACGATTCCGACGTACCAATTGGAGGCAGAAAACAAGCCCTCAAGGAGGGCATACTGCCCACCCCAGAGTCCAGCTTCGGTTTGCACCAGCTTTGCCGCCAAAGTGGAAGGCAATAGACTCCCGAAATAGAACCAACTGAAGACCAACCATATCCCGATCGGCAAGCAAAAGAGCACCGAGGCAACTACTCCGGGCAGACGGCGGTGACGAACTATGTAATGCAGCAACACCAGAAACGCCACTATGACCATGTCGGGCCGTGCCAGAACCGCCAGAGAACAGAAGAGTGCGGAAGCAGAGTACTTTCCCTTCACATAGTGCGACACTGCGGCTACTCCAAGCATCATTGATAGAGACAGCTCCAAGCCAAGGGCGTTAGTTAGAAGCGGATTGGCTAGCAGCATCAACGGGATTAGGTAACCAAAAAATGATTCGTCTCTTTCCCGGAAGCAGACAGTCAGGAAGTAGCAGAGGAAGAACAGGCTGACGCCTCCGATGATCCTGCCGATTAACGGCAAAGTCATAAACGGGAGAAAGCTGAAGACCTTATAGATCAATGCCAAGAGGAGCGTGTAGAGCGGAGAGGTGGTCGCATTGACCCGTTCCCCAATATTGAAGACGTACCCGTCTCCGTCTGCAATGTTCTTCGCGTAGGAATAGAAGATATAGCTGTCATCCTGTTGCATGTTCCGATAACCAAAGAACATCGTCACCACAACAACAGCAATGCAGGCTATCGAAATAGCGCTCAGGTATCCGTTTGCATACGGTGCACCGGCTTTCACGCAGCCTCTATTCATATCTGCGCCGACTGGAGATTGGCAGCACAGCTATATTAAAGTCTTGTGCTCAACAAGAAACAACATTGTCGACTATTCAGTCAACGACTATTAATGCAGGTGTGCGAGGAAATCAGCAGATATGGTTTAAGGAATCGCCCCGTCAGAATCCTACAGCGAATCCGGCGACTTGGGATCGATGGGAGTGCCGACTTCTTCGGCCTTCGGCGGAATCAGGAACGATACCAATATCGAAGTGCCGATCGTTACGACGATCACACCGAGAGAAATGAACGTGGGGATCTTGAAGAAGTCAGCGATCAGCATTTTCACTCCGACATACGCGAGCACGATCGAAAGTCCGACCTTGAGGAAGCGGAATTTGTAGAACATCCCCGCCAGCGCGAAATAGAATGACCGCAGACCGAGTATCGCGAACACGTTGGAAGTGTACACGATGAAGGTATCCCGCGTAATCGCCAGAATGGCCGGAATCGAATCGACCGCGAACACCAGGTCGGTGGTCTCGATCATCAACAGCACCAAGAACATCGGGGTCGCAAACAGCCGGCCGTCGATGCGGGCAAAGAAATGGTCGCCGTGATATTGCGGTGTCACCGGGAACAGCTTGCGCGCCAGCCGGATGATCGGATTTTTGTCGGGATGAATTTCCGTATCGCCCGAGGTCAGCATCTTGATGCCGGTAAACACCAGGAACGCGCCGAAGACGTAAATGATCCAATGGAATTTCGTAATCAGGGCGATACCGCCGGCAATCATCGCGGCGCGCATCACCAGCGCACCGAGAATGCCCCAGTACAGTACCTTATGTTGCAATGTCGGCGCGACGCGGAAATAGGAAAATATCAGCAGGAAAACGAAAAGATTGTCGAGACTTAGCGAGAGTTCAATCAGATACCCGGTCAGGAACTCCAAACCGGCCTGATGCCCTTTGTAGAAGTAAGTTCCGATGCAAAACAGCACCGCCAGCGAGACCCAAATGGTGCACCAGATCAGCGCTTCCTTCATCTTGATCGTGTGCGCCTTGCGGTTGAAAACGCCAAGATCGATGACAAGCATCGCCAGCACAAATGTTATAAAACCGGCCCAAAGCCAAAACTGCGTCATAAGGTTGGGAAGTATCGCAAATCAGACGAGAAAGCGCAAGTCGAATTGAGCGGTTTCGCAAGCCGCCACTCCGGCGACTCGAATTTAACCGCGGATGATTTTGGAGACGATATCGGAGATAACGACCACACCGACCAGTTTGCCGTCACGCGCTACCGGCACCATGCGGAGATTCTTGAAGATCATCAGCGCCGCGAGTTCGACAACCGGCGTATCTTCGCTGGTGGTGGCAAGCTCCGGGTTCATAATTGCTTCGACGGTCTTCTTCTCGGCTGACTTGAGGAGATCATCGAACGGCATGACATCGGGGGCCATCGAGAGATTATTGATCAGTGATTTGTAGTCCGGCAATGCTGCACGGATCAGGTCGCGGTTGGAAATCTGCCCGATAACGGCTCCGCCTTCGTCGACAACCGGCATGGCGCCGACACGATGCTTATATAGCAGGTTGGCGACTTCCTTGAGCGTCGTTTCGCGGGTGACACTGATAACCTTTTCCACCATGATATCGCGAACCAGCAGATCTCGATCCACTTTTACTCCCGAGTTAGTGATGACGTCAATGACTTCCGCCGGTGTCTGGGCTTCAAGGATCTTCTTGAGATGATCGCCGTTGCGAGCCAATCGCGCAAAAGCCGACAGTGTCTGCAGATAAAGTTGGGAAATATTGGAAGGTGTCAACATTAAACAGACCACTCGCAGCGGAATGCCGTCCGGAGTCTTGTCGGTCAGGCCGCGTTTGCTGACGCCGACCGCAATGTACATGCGCTGAACTTCGTCGGTACGTGCGTGGGGAAACGCAAAACCGTGGCCATAGGAAGTGTTTTCGATACGTTCGCGTTCATCAACGGCGGCGGAAATTTTCTCACAGTCCAGCAGGGGAAACTGCTGGCTGATCCGTTCGATCAAGTAGGCAATCGCTTCCTTTTTGGTCGTCGCCGGCATATCGGCCAGCACCAGATCATCTGAAAGAAGCTTGGATAGTTTCAATGGATTAGCCCTTCGCCCGCGGGGCGTTTGATGATCCATTCAGGGGCGACAATTCCACCTGATACCATAAACTTGACCGCATCTTCCACACTAATAGTGGTCGGATAAACTTCCTCTTTCTTCACAAGGTACGTAAAGCCCGTAAACGGTGTCGGAGTCGACGGCACGAACACTGCAACGAAGCTATCATTTCCCGGCACCGTGTCAATATTAACCTCATTGCTCGCGAATGCAAACACATACATGCCGGCGCGCGGATACGGAATGATGACCACGCGCTGAAACATGCTTTCCGTGGGATTCGTGATCGACTGCAAAAGCTGTTTGGATGCCAGATAGACCGTGCGCACAAATGGTACGCGGCCGAGCAATGCATCCCAAAGGGCGACGACCTGGCGGCCGATCACACCATGCGTCAATACTCCGGTGAGGATGATCAATAGCGCGACGATGGCGATTCCCAGACCGGGGATATCGTAGCCGAGATACCGAATCAACAATGGGGAGAGAATGCCATCAACAGAGCTTAGCAAAAAGCGGAGTACCACGTAGGTAATTATCAATGGGACAATTACCAATACACCGGAGATGATATACTTCTTGAATGTTCTGCTAATACTACCTTCGGGGCTCATAAAAATTCGCCTTATCGGCGATTGAGAGTCTACGCAAAAGCGGGAGCTAAGTCAACACTAAAAGGGGAAGGCGTCAAACGCGTTGTTGGCGAACTTGATCACGGATTCGGGGAAAATGCCGAACAGAATCGTGCCGGCAACAGTGAGAACCAGCGTAATCACCAGCGGGCTGTCGAATCGTGCCTTGGCAAGCACGGTCTCGGTGCGATTGAAGTACATCTGTTTCACGATATTCGCATAGTAGTACAACGAGATCACTGAAGTCAGTATGCCGACAATGACCAGCCAGGAGTAATTCGGCCATCCGGCAAGGAAGACGTAATACTTGGCGAAAAATCCGACCATCGGCGGAATGCCAGCAAGCGAAAGCAGGAACACCGTGAATGTCAGCGCCAGCGCGGGCGACTCTTTTGCGAGGCCCTGATAATCCTTGATTTCGTAAGAACCGTAGTTCTTTTCGAAGGCAATCGCGCAGGCAAAGGCGCCCATATTGGCGAAGAGATAAGCCAACATATAGAACATGATCGAGGCCGGTCCGAATGGCGTATCATTGACCGTCGTCGGCAGTGAAACAAATCCAATCAGTAAGTATCCGGCGTGCGCAATCGATGAGTAAGCGAGCATGCGTTTGACATTGGATTGAAGCACCGCCGTGATATTACCGATGATCATCGCCGCTGCCGCCAAAGTGCCAACAATGATTCCCCAATAGAACTCGCCGAAGGAAGGTAGTGCGGAGTAGAACAAACGGGCAAAAGCGGCAACGCCCGCGCCCTTTGACGCCACCGACAAGAATGAAGTTACCGGCGTCGGTGCGCCCTCGTAAACGTCAGGCGCCCACATGTGGAACGGCACCAACGCAAGCTTGAAACCGAATCCGGCAATCAGCATGATCATCGCAATGATGAAGGCCATGTTGACTTCCTGGGTCAAGGTCAACATTCCGAGCGATTGTTCAAGCAAACGACCGAAGGCAAGATTAATGAAGGTCGTACCGGTCAGGCCATAGATCATCGAAATGCCGTACAACAGGATTGCCGACGAAACCGCACCGAGTATCAGGTACTTCAAGCCGGCCTCGGAGGACTGGAGGCTGTCTTTGCGGTACGCTGCCAACACGAACAGCGGAATCGTCGTTAGTTCAAGCGCGACATAGAGCGTAATCAGTTCATTAGTGGAAATGAGAAACATCATGCCGACGGTCGAGAGCAGAATTAGTGTAAAATATTCGCCGCGATCGCTCTTGAGTTTCTCCATCAGCGAAGACGACGAGGCAGCGGCAAAGAACGCCGCGCCGAGGAAGATCATCTTGAAGAAAACAGATACTTTATCGACGAAGAATGTTCCGCCGAAAGCAATGCCATATCCGGTCACGGGAATGCTGAAGCCGGTTACGACGACACCCAGCATCGCAAGGTAGATCATGGTGTTGCCGCCGACATTTTTGCGGATGACGCCATACATCAGCATCATCATCGCCCAGGCAAAGAGAATTAACTCCGGCAGCATCAACCGTAGATCAGCCATTGACTACCTCGACACCATAAAGACAATGTTCTCCAAAGTCGCCGAGATCATCGTTACCAACGGCTTGGGATACACACCCAAGGCGATGGTGAGAATCAACAGCGGTGCAACGGCAAGAATCTCGCGACCGTTGATTTCGGTCAGGCCAGCCCATTTCACGTTGAATTCGCCCAAGAACATCTTCTGGACCATTCGCAGAATATAGGCTGCCGTCAGCACCACACCGATGACCGCAATTCCGGTCATGATTTGGTAGGTCGGTGAGGCAAACGCTCCGACAAAGACCATGAACTCGGCAACGAATCCCGACATACCAGGCAATCCCAGCGACGCCATCGCAAAGACCGTCATCAATGCCGTGTACAGCGGAAGTTTGGCGCCTAGACCGCCGAAAGCCGCAATTTCACGGGTGTGAGCGCGATCATATAAAACGCCAACTAACAAGAACAATGCGCCGGTGATTAGGCCGTGGCTGAACATTTGGAATATGCAGCCTGCCAATCCGGTGGTGTGAGGCTGGCCATTTGAGTTGATGAAGAACACCGCCATGCCCAGCACGCAGTATCCCATGTGCGAAACGGACGAGTACGCGACAAGCTTCTTAAGATCTTTTTGCGCCATTGAAACGAGAGCGCCATAGATAATCCCGATGACACCGAGGATGGCGAAGGGATAGGCGAAATATTGCGTCCCATGTGGCAGCATCGGATAACTAATCCGCAGGAATCCGTAGGTACCCATCTTCAGCAGGACACCGGCAAGGATGATCGAGACCGCCGTTGGCGCCTCGACGTGGGCATCCGGCAACCATGTGTGGAACGGGAAAATCGGGACCTTGATGGCAAATGCGAGGAAGAAGAACACCCAGACCAGGATTTGCAGTGAATGTGCGAATTGATTGCCCTGGGCGATCAGTTCCATCATATCGAGCGTGTGCGGCGAAGAATTCAGATACAGGATCAGAATTCCGACCAGCATAAAGATTGAACCAAAGAGCGTGTACAGGAAGAACTTGATTGCGGCGTATTCCTTGCGCGGACCGCCCCAGATTCCGATAAGAAAATACATCGGCACCAGCATTACTTCCCAGAAAATGTAGAACAGGAAGAAATCGAGCGCGGCAAACACGCCGATCATTCCGGCTTCGAGCAGCAGGAAGAACGCGAAGTACTCCTTGACGCGGATCTTGATGTGGAACGATACGATCAGCGAAATCGTCGACAGCAGCGCAGTCAGGAACAGCATCGGCACGGACAAGCCGTCGACGCCGAGGAAGTACTGAATCGATAGCGTCGGAATCCACTCGTAGCGTTCAGTGAACTGCATCGCCGCGGTCGATGAGTCGTAGCCGAACCACAACATCACCGACAGAATCAGCGGAATGATGCTGACCGCTACGGAGGTGTACTTGATCAGTTCGGTCTTCTCCTTGTTCATCAGCATGACAATGAGCATGCCGATGAGCGGGGTGAAGATCATGACACTTAAAATCGGAAAGTCCATATTTATACTCCTGCCTGAAGCAGACTATACAACTCGAGTCACTATGAGCATCAACACGATGCCGAATATGATAAAGAAACCATACAACTGTACTTTACCGGTTTGGAACTGACGCAACAGGGCACCGGTCGCCCAAATCGTGTAACCAAGGCCGTTGACTGCGCCGTCGACGATGTGCACGTCGATCCAGTTCTTGACCGTCGACAGCCAAAGCGTGAATCTGCCAAAGGCGTTAACTATCCAATCGATGATGCCATTATCAAAGGACCACAATACATTGGTAAATGCCAGTGTCGGCTTGATAATGGCGGCATCATAGATTTCATCGAAGTACCACTTGTTGTATAGCAGTGTGTAGAGACCTTTGAATTTGGTTCCCAGCGCCTGGGGTGAAATCGCTTTCTTGATGTACATCAGATAGGCAAGCCCGATACCGGAGAATGCTACCAGCGTCGAAATCAGCATGATGCTGATGTGTGCTTCGGCGTGATGCGGTTCGTGATGATAAGCAAACATCGAGTAGCCATGTGAGAGCCACGGAATCGCTACCCAACCGGCGCAGACCGAGAGAACGCCCAAGACGATCAGCGGTGTGGTCATGGTGCGCGGTGATTCGTGGGCATGTTCGTAAGCGTGATGATCGCGTGATTCGCCGAAGAAGGTTAAGAAGATCAGCCGGAACATATAGAACGAGGTCATAAATGCCACCAACAGAGTGAGCACCATGAAGACCGGGTGACCGAGCGTTGACGCGACGATTTCGTCCTTTGACCAGAAACCTGAAAGCGGGAAGATACCGGCAATCGACAGTGTCGCAATCAGCATCGACCAATAGGTGATTGGCATCTTGTGGCGCAATCCACCCATGTTCTGAATATCCTGCGAATGCACGGCGTGAATGACTGAACCGGCGCACAAGAATAAGCAGGCTTTGAAGAAGGCGTGGGTCATCAGGTGCAGTGTACCGGCGGTAAAGGAACCAAGGCCGAGCGCCATGATCATGTAGCCGAGTTGGCTCACCGTCGAATAAGCGAGAATCCGCTTGATATCGTTCTGGACAAGCGCGATTGAAGCCGCCAGTAGCGAGGTGATGATGCCGATGACTGCGACGAACATCGCGGCATCGGGGCTGTACTCAAAAAGGCTCATCGATCGGGCGACGAGGTACACACCGGCAGCAACCATCGTAGCGGCGTGGATCAACGCCGAGACCGGTGTGGGACCTTCCATCGCATCGGGTAGCCAGACATGTAACGGGAATTGTGCGGACTTGCCGATAGCGCCACAGAAAATGGCGATTCCGGCAAAGGTCAAGACAGCCGGCGGAATGACACCGCCTGCGACTTGCGCGAATACTTCCTGATAGTTCAAAGTACCGCAGTAAGCAGCCAACAAGATCACGCCGATCAGAAAACCGAAGTCGCCGATGCGGGTGGTGATGAATGCCTTCTTGCCGGCATCGGAGGCGGTTTTCTTCTCGAACCAGAATCCGATCAACAAGTACGAGGTCAAACCGACCAGTTCCCAGAAGACAAAGATCAGGAAGAAGTTATTGGCGAGCACCAAGCCGAGCATCGAGAAAGTGAACAACGAGAGATAAGAGTAGTATCGCGAATAGCGCGGGTCACCGTGCATGTAGCCGAGGGAATATATCTGCACCAACATCGAGACAGTGGTGACAACGACCAACATGATGGCGGTCAGCGCGTCAATGTAGACACCGACTTCAAGTTTGAGAGTTGGGAACGATGCCCAGACGTAATTCAGTTCGAATGGCGTATTGTCGCCGAGTTGTTGAATCAACAAACTCACGGCATAGAGGAATCCTGTGGCGATAGCGCCGATTGAAATGGCGGAAGACAGTTTGCGGTTTTCGCGCGTGAAGAAGATGATCAGACAGAATGCTGTCAGAGGCAGAAGCGGTATGATCCAACTAAGTTCGCGCATGACTTACCATTTCATCAGGTTGATATTGTCCACAAAGATATCGCGGAAGTTGCGATAGATCAGCATCACGATCGCCAATCCAACCGTAACCTCGGCGGCGGCAATCACAATTGTGAAAATCGCAAAGAGCTGTCCGGTTAGATCGGTCGGCGTAATAAATCGGTTGAATGCAACGAGGTTGATGTTAACGGCATTGAACATCAGTTCAATCGACATTAGGATGCCGATCGCGTTGCGGCGAGTCAGAACACCGAAGAAGCCGATGCCGAAAAGTATCGCCGCTAAAGTCAAGTAGTGGCCGAGTACGATTTCCATATGGCTAATCTCTCCTCGCAATGACGATGGCACCAATCAAGGCAACCAACAGCACCAGCGACACAATTTCAAATGGCACGACATAGACGGTCATCAGGAGTTTGCCGAGCGACATCACGGTTTCTTCCGGCGGCGCTGCTGTCTTGACGTTCCAAATTGTCTTGCCAAGTCCGAAGACGGTAATTCCCATAAATGCCAGCGTTGCCAACAATGCCAGCGGGACTTGCTCATTTTGTTGTTTGATTCCGATACCGGAGACGCGCGCCGTCAACATGATCGCAAAGATCAGCAGCACCGACACAGCGCCGACATAGATCAGTACTTGCACGGCAGCGATAAAATCAGCTCCGAGCAGGACGTAAACGGCGGCGACCGAAAACATGCAAATCACGAGCATCAATGCGCAATGGAAGATGTCGCGCAGTGTCACGACCAGGATGCCGGACACGACGATCATAAATGCAAACAGATAGAATAGGTATGGTGCGATTCCGTAATCCATGACTATTCGCCCTCTCCCTTGGGTTCGACAGGCTTTTCAGGCACCGGTGCCACTGTGGGCGTTGGCTCTGCGGCTGGGGCTTGAGGTGCAACCGCGGTTGCAGCATCGCCCGCCGGAGCTGCCGCGACAGGTTTCGGTGCGGCTTTCTTGGCAGTCGGCACATAGTCGACATCGCGGCCAAGATCCTGCAGACGATTGACATCGTAGATCAGGCTTGCCTTGTCATAGGATGAAAATTCATACTTCGGTGTAAGCTTGATCGCGTCGAAGTTGCAGGCTTCCTGACAGAGACCGCAGTAGCAACAGATTGTATTATCAATCGAGAATGAATCGAGTTTCCAGCGTTTGTCGTCGCCGCGATGTCGTTCGATGCGAATCGCGCCGACAGGACAGGCTTTGGCACAAAGAATGCAGGCGGTGCAATTAAGATCGCCGGTCTCCTTGTCGGATAGCAGCACCACAACACCGCGCGAACGTTCGGGCATTTCCCAGCGTTCGGTCGGATATTGAAGTGTGATCGATTTGCTGAATAGATGCCGCAACGTCACCCACAAGCCGATGAGCAGGTTCTTGATTCCCGAGATGGGATTTAGCTTGTATGCGGTCGGCATCGTTCTTCCCTATCCTCTAAACAAGAATCCGGAGATGATGAGGTTTAAGAATGCCAGCGGCAACAGGACCTTCCAGCAGAATTCCATAAGTTGGTCAACGCGCAAACGCGGATAGGTCCATTTGAACCAGATGATGACAAATATCACAAATGTCGTTTTGAGAATAAACCAGAGCCACGAAGGCAGGAACGGTCCTTGCCAGCCGCCGAGAAACAGGGTCGTAGCAATTGCCGAGACGAGGAAGAGATTCAGAAATTCGGCCAGGAAGAACATGGCGAACTTCATGCCGGAGTATTCGATGTTGAAGCCTGCGACTAATTCTTGTTCGGCTTCGGGAATATCAAACGGTGCGCGGTTGGTCTCGGCAACGGCGGCTACCAAGTAAATGGCAAATCCCAATGGCTGTCGCCAGATGAACCAGCTAAAGACTGATTCCTGGGCTTCGACGATCGCAACCATTGATAGCGACTGGGTCATCATGATGACGCCGAGCACTGAAAGCGTAAGCGGAACTTCGTAACTGACAATCTGTGCCGCCGAACGCATACCGCCTAAAAGCGCGTATTTGTTGTTTGAGCTCCAACCGGCCATCAACAATGAGATGACGACGAAGGTGGTGATCGACAGGATGTAGAGAATACCGATATTCAGGTCAGTCGGGATAACGCCCTCGCCCCACGGAATCACGGCAAAAGCGGCATAAGATGATGCAAAGCAGACGACCGGCGCCCAGAAGAACACTTTGCGGTCGACGTTCGTGGGAATGATGTCTTCTTTTTGGAAAAGCTTTAGGCCATCGGCGATGGTCTGGAGCCAACCGTGCCAGCCGGTGCGCATCGGTCCAAGGCGCTGCTGGAAGTGGCCGGAAAGCTTGCGTTCCCACCAGACCAGAAACAGCACGATCAGGAACGCCATCAATAACACGGCAACAGCGGCAAGCACCATTTCGAGCAATTCAGCAAACCAAATCGGCAAGCCGAGCCACTCAACCAATGAAATCAGCTGCGAATCAATCCATTGAAACAGCGGCATCAGTTCCATGACTATCTATCTACCTCGGGGAGAATCACGTCCAGTGATGCGAAGGTTGCAACCAGATCGGCAATCATCATGCCGGGAGCTATTGCCGGGATAAGCTGGGTGTGGCAGAAGGACCCGCCGCGTAATTTCACGCGGTAGGGTTTGGTGCTGCCATCGGAAATAATATGACAACCCATTTCACCACGAGCATTTTCAATTCGGGCGTAGCATTCACCGACCGGCGGCTTGAAGACAGCTTTCATTTTGGCTTTGTAGTCCCCTTGCGGAAGCTGATCCAGCGCCTGGCGGACGATCTCATTTGATTGCCGCATCTCTTGCACGCGAACCATATATCTATCCCAGGTGTCACCGACAGTACCGGTGGGGATATCAAATCTGAATCGATCGTAAATTGAATACGGATCGTCGCGCCGCAGATCCCATTTGACGCCGGACGCCCGCAGAACCGGACCCGACGCGGCGTAATTGACAGCGATATCTTTGGAGATGATGCCGACATTCTTGGTGCGAGCGAGGAAGATCGGATTCTGCGTCAAGATGGCCTCGTAGTCGTCGATACGATGCTGGAAAGTATCGACGAACTTGCGCGCCAGCGGCAGGAAATCTTCGGGAATATCGTAGGCGACGCCGCCGACCCGGATGTAATTATAGGTCAGGCGCTGGCCCGAGGTCATTTCAAACAGATCCATGATCTGTTCGCGCTCGCGTAAACAATAGAGGAACGGCGTGATCGCGCCCAGATCGAGCGAGAAAGTGCCGAGGAAAATCAGGTGCGAAGCAATGCGGTTAAACTCGAGCATGATAACGCGCAGGTATTCGGCGCGCTCGGGCACTTCAACGGCAGCCAGCCGTTCGGTTGCCAGAACGAAGACTTCCTCGGAAGCCATTGATGTGACGTACTCGAAGCGATCAAGCAGCGGAATGCACTGTGCATAGGTGCGATTTTCGCAGATCTTTTCAATAGCGCGATGGAGATAGCCGATGTAGGGGGTGGCATGAACGATGTTTTCGCCGTTCATCCGGAGCATGAGTCGAAGCACACCGTGGGTTGACGGGTGCTGTGGTCCCATGTTGACTTCAAACTCTTCGCTATATTGCGATGGCGTCGCTTCGTTCATTGCACTTCCGGCATCCTTATGAAATCCCTACCATCCCAATCACGCAGCATCGGGTTGCCTTGATCCCAATCATCCGGAAGGAGGAAACGCCTTAAGTCCGGATGATTCACGAAGTCGACGCCATACAATTCCCAAACTTCCCGCTCGAACCAATTGGCAGCAGGAATGATGTGCTGGATTGAATTTATCTTACCGCCGATGCGGTCGACTTTAGCTTTAACAGTTAACATATGCTTGTGCTCGAGAGACGAGACAAAGTAGACGATTTCAATGTGGTCGGTGCGGTCAATGCCGGTGATGGTCGAGAGATAATTCATCTTCAGATCCGAACTTTCGACCAGGAAAGTGAAGAGTTCGGCGATAAATGAGGATTCAACGGAGACCGCAGTTTGCGCCGGAGACAGTTCCAGAGCGCTGACCTTGCCGGGGAATCTTTCGGTCAGGAGTTTCAGGATTGAGTCGTGATCAGCCACGGCGGTCGCTGCTCCAATCCTGCAATTTCTCTTTCTTGACCTTCTGCTGGACCTTGATACAGGCTTCCATCAGGGATTCAGGCCGTGGTGGACATCCGGGCAGAAACACATCGACTGGGATAATCTTATCGACGCCCTTGAGGACGGCATAGGTGTCATAGTAAAATGGTCCGCCGGAGCAGGCGCATCCGCCCATGGCGATGACGTAACGCGGCTCGGCCATTTGTTCGTACAATAGTTTGACGCGGGGAGCCATTTTGTGGGTGATGGTGCCGGCGACAAACATCAAGTCCGCCTGGCGAGGCGAAGCGCGGAAGAACATACCAAAGCGGTCAAAGTCATATCGCGATGCACCGGCGCACATCATTTCGATTGCGCAACAAGCAGTGCCGAAGAGCAGATACCAAAGTGACGAGGCCCGCGATTCGTTGAGTACCTTTTCTAATGAGGTGGTGACAACGGTGCCGCCGGGCATGTTTTCCATGTAGACTGGGAGTTTCGAGATTATGCCCACTTAAGGACTCCCTTCTTCCACGCCCAAGCAAGGCCGATTACCAGAATGCCGATGAAGATGAGCATTTCAACGAGGGCAAAGAGTCCCAGGGATTGATAGGCAACGGCCCAAGGAAAAAGGAAGATCACTTCGACGTCAAAGATGACAAAAAGGAGCGCGAATATATAAAATCGGGGGTTATACTGAATCCAAGCAGTACCGATTGGCTGTTCGCCACACTCGTAACTGGCGAGCTTGGCATCGGAAGGGCGATGCGGTCGGATCAATTTAGCAATGGCGAGGGTGACCAGCACGAAGACAACGCCCAGAGTCAGGAAGATTCCTACGGGTGCAAAGCTGTCAAGATTCAAACGGATACCCTCCAAAGTTCCTGACGATTGTGATTTACTTCACAAGTAAATCAAGACCAAACGTCCCTTATTTGATCGGTAATTAAATAAAGGGCTTTAGTTTGTCAAGCTGTTTTTCGATAAATTGCTCTATTTATTGCGGACTAAATTAGGCATATCTTTGTGAAATAAAGCTAACTAGTTGTAATTTTGAGATTTAGCGAATAGTCGAGAAATTCCGATAGAGATGGGGGCATTGGGGGGCCTACTGGTTCCCACCTGTTGTGGTCTTGGATTCCATTATCACCATCGAACGAGAACAAATGTTAGAGTTCTGTAAGGATTATCATTGATAAAATCTACCGGAGAGGTATATTTACTCGTGGCGAGAGCCATTAACTTTTCTGAACTAACTCTGAAAATGTACAGACCCTAACTCTTATTGCAGGAGAAGTGTATGCTTCGCTATGTCCTCTCATCGTCTATCCTTCTCACTCTCTTTTTTGTGTCTTTGGTTAGCAATGCCAACGCAGTTCCTATGGTGCTTTCGCATCAGGGGCGGCTTCTGGATGCCAGCGATGCGCCGATTAGCGGAACGTTTACGATTATTTATTCAATCCACGACGCACCGGTTGGCGGAGTGCAATTGTGGACGGAGGATCACGTTGGAGTAGTTGTGACCGACGGATTGTTTTCTGTCGAATTGGGAAGCACCGTGCCGTTGACGGCCGACATCGTTGCTGGAAGCGGTGGTGGTGGCGGAGGCGGCGGATCGCTCCGTTATCTGCAGGTGCAACTTTCCGGGCAGCCGCCGATCATGCCGCGAACACAGCTGGTATCGACGCCCTATTCGCTGGCGACCGAACGAGTCAGTGGAGATTTTCAGACTCGTCCGGGACTGATCGTAATCGGCGATACCGCGCTCGGCAAGTCGGCGACATTTGGCGAGAAGGTAAACCAAGGATTGCACGCTGCAGGCAGTGCATTGGCTTCCGGTGCTTCGTTGCTCAAGGAAGAGTGCGATGACAACAATGCAGACTACTTGATGAAGCACACTCACGGATCATTCGCCAATTTCCTTCATATGCACTCCCGTGTCGACAGCGTTGGACTTTCGAGTTCATATTCTGATGCGACTGTTGAAACGGGCATGACGCACAGCAGCACCACTGATGGTTCGAGCTTTTCGCTGTCAACAAAGGACAATATTCCGAACCGAATCAGCATGAACGTGACGATTCCGAAGCAGTCGTCAGGGAGGCTCGCGATTGGCGTAGATCTTGGCGACGACGGAGCTGAAGACAATAGCGTGAGCATGAGTTCCGGACTCACGAGTTCGCGGGTTGCGATCAAGACAAAAGGAACCGGTGCGGATAAAAATCGCAGCATCAGCAGCGAGTGCGACGACAGCTCTGCTGTTCAGGTACTGGACCTTGACGACGATGGTGACGGTATTGCCGAAGGTCGCGGAATCATCAGCGTGAAGTCGGCAACGGGTTCGGGATCGATGTCGGCATCCAGCCGCATGTCCTGCGATAGTGACGACGATGGGGTTGACGACAATGATGCTTCGATGATTGTCACTCCTACGACCTCGTCTGTAGCGATCAAGACCAAGGGCACAGGAGCGGATGCCAATCGCTCTGCCCTGCTCTCTTCAACGACCGAAGTCGGAGAGATTTCAACGGTAAGCAGTTTGGATGAAGACGGCGACGGACTCTCAGAGAGTTCCATTTCACAGCGCATCGCTCCGACAACTTCGAGCCTGGCGATCAAAACTAAAGGCACTAGCGCGCAGAGAACCCAGACAATAAGCGGTGACTGCGACGATCAATCGTCGGTGCTCTCGCTTGATACTGACGATGACGGCGATGGAATTGCAGACTCTAAGGTAGTGGTTGCCTCAGGCGCCTCACTTCTGGGAGGAACTCTGCCGGGAGGCGCGGTCATTTCTTCGCGATACGACAGCGATGATGACGGCATTGCTGAAAACGAAATTGACCAGGTCGTTACACCGACGACTGCCGGTGTGGCGATCAAGACTAAAGGGACAGGCGCGGATAAGAATCGTACGATCAGCAGTTCCTGTGACGACTCTTCGGCCGTTCATTATCTGGACGTTGACGACGACGGTGATGGAATTTCCGAAGGTCGCGGAATCATCAGTGTAAAATCAGCTACTGGGACGGGATCAATGAGTGCCTCAAGCCGCCTGACTTGCGATTCCAACGATGACGGCGCTCAAGAAAGTACAGTTGAGTCGAGTTGCGATGCCAGCAGCGCGAAGATCATTGTCGACAGGGATTCCGGCAGATCGAAGGGTTTCATGCGGGCAATGGAAACAGGCTCGAGTGTAACTTTGGAAAACGATCTCAACCTCGACGGTTTGGTTGACAGAAGTGTGATTTCGTCAGTCGATTCCGCGCAGGCGGAGGTAGTCGCCAGCGAAGGTAGTACGCAAGTTTCAATGAAAGTCCGCAAAGGCGGCGTCATCAAGGGCGCTATTAACATCAATAATGGAGGCGCCTTGCGCGTCGATTTCGACGGCGACGGAAATGGCTACCTCTCGAATTCGCTCGGTGTCGGAGTCACTGCGACACATCCCATTGACGTCGCAGGCGGCGCCTATTGCGACGGCACGAACTGGGTGAATGCTTCGGATAAGAATTCCAAAGAGAACTTTGTGCAGGTTAATGGCGAAGAGATTTTGGAGAAGATTTCAGATTTGGAAATCACCAAGTGGAACTACAAAGGAGACGATGATGCCCAGCATATCGGACCGACGGCGCAGGATTTCAAGAAGACGTTTGGCGTCGGCGCCGACGAAAAGTCGATTTCGACGATCGATCCGTCGGGTATTGCATTGGCGGCGATCAAGGAGCTGTACAAGCAATTCTCGGAAGAAATGAAGCAGAAGGACGCGCAGATCGAAGAGCTTCAGAAAGAGATGAAGAAACTGCGTCAGGAATTGCAGCAGAAGAAGAATTAGAATTTGCGTCTGGGAGATCATGGAAGGGCTCACTGCAAAGTGAGCCCTTTTTTCAATAGAGGAAACAGTACCATCAACACCCTTTTCCACTTTGAGGAGATGACGATGCAACGCAATTACTTCCTGATCGCCGTGCTTGCGAGCGCCCTGGCGCTAATGCCTGCAGTAAGCGCGACAGCGGCCACTCCGCTCAAGCTGAATCACCAAGGATATTTACTTGGATCTGATGATGTTCCGATCAGTGGGGTCGTGAGCCTTACCTTTGGAGTTTACGATGTACCAACTGGTGGCGCGGCGATTTGGACGGAAACTCATCCGGGCGTGACCGTAACAAACGGACTCTTCACAGTGACCTTGGGCTCGGTAACTCCGTTGTCAACTGATGTTCTTTCGCCATCCTCTTCCCTACCCGGCGGCGGCCCGGAGCGATATCTGGAGATTGTTATAGGCGGGATTCCGATCGTTCCCCGGACAGAGTTGGTGGCTTCGCCGTATGCAATTGCCTCCAGTCGAGTATCAGGAGATGTGGAAACGATGGCCGGCGGATTAACGGCAACGAATTTACCGGACGGCTTAATCGTCTCCATGAATTCTTCAGACCCGACCTCGCAATTAGCGATAAGCCAAAGCGGTGTGAAGAGATTCGGGATCGGAATTCAGCAACCGGAGTCACCGCTGGGTACCAGGATGGTCATAGGTGATTTGGACCGTGACGGTTTGATGGATGTCGTGGTTGCGGATGGAGCGAGCAGTATGACGCTGGTCGATTCGACAGGTTCAGGCGGGACTGTTATCAGCAGTTCGGTGTCCTCGGGTCTGGGTCTCCAACCTCTGGGCGGCGGCCTGATAATTCACTCCGCCGATGCGATAGCTTCAAGCAGGTCGTCAGTACAATGCTCGCCGGACTCGGCTGTCAATTCAATGTCGACGGTTACAGACAATGTCATAAACAACATGCGAACACGCATAGACGCACTGGAAGCACGATTGACGATCGAATCGGATCCCACCGGCGATGCAAAGAGCAGCGCGAACATCGCAGCAACTCTCAACGGCAATGTTGTTATTGGCGCTCGCACGGATATGAACGGTGATGGAACCCCTGAAGCTGAAGTAACGTCAGAAGCTCTTTTTGATGGATCGGCCCGTCATGAGACCAGCAGCAGGGGAAGCAACGGGATACAGGCGAGAACGGGCGAGTACGTGGGATCCGGTGCTACGCTAAGTCGATCCTACTGCGATATTGACCTTGACGGAGACGGGATAGCAGACTATTCGGCATGGCAGAAAGTTGACAACACGGAAGTGATCACGGCCGCCACTGTAGATTCCGATGATGATGGAGTACCCGATGTCGGGACCGAGATTTCAGCGAAAGTTCCAAGGGCCGTGCTCAAGCAATATTTCCAGACCGGTGACTCTCCTACTCAATCTCAATTCATGGTTGTTACCGATTCGTCCGGTACTGTCGCTAATCTATCAATCGATGTTGATGGCGACGGCAATAACGAGGGCAGCGGCGGGATGCAGTTGATAAAAGATCGAACTGAATTAAAGCAGGAGTTTCAAAATGGCGATATCCCTACGCAAGATAACGTGCTGCAGGCAAGTTGCGACGCCGATGGTTCGAGTTTTGGAATGCGCGCTCCGACAGCCCTTTTGACCTGGGGCACCGGGTTAGCTTTTCATGTTGACGCCACAGGTCCAAGCATTCGAATGGATCAAGACAGCGTTCCGACATTCGCAGTCAGCTCGACTTCGAGTTCAACCGAAGCTCGTCTCAACAAAGCGATCGCGGATGGAGACACAAAGCTTGAGATGAGCGCCGGTCAATCAGAATGCCGACTCCAACTTGGCGACATCAACAGCGACGGCTATGCAGAATTGATAACGTCGTCAGGCACCAGCGGGCTTGTGCCCCAGTCCTCAAGTTTCCGGATGGGGCGCCCGGCGGTGAACACAGCACTCATTTCGACCGATGCGTTTTCATCATCAGTGACTCTTGCTCATGCCAGCACCGGCCCAGGTGACAAACCGACATCGGCCCAATTCGGCAATCTAATTGACTCCTATATCCATCTAGAGGATGACGGTGTAACACGTTTTTCTGCCACTTCCACGACGGGCGTTCAACTTCGCGATCAGTTCGGGAATGTGCGGACTTCAATGACAACAGAAGGCACAGGATACTTTGATCAGAACATTGGAATCGGAATGACGCCATCGCATCACATCGATGTTGTCGGCGGGGCGTATTGCGACGGCACGAATTGGGTGAATGCTTCGGACAGGAATTCGAAGGAGAATTTTGAGACGGTTGACGGCGGCGAAATCTTAGAGAAGATTTCGGATTTGGAGATCACGAAGTGGAACTACAAGGGCGACAATGATGCCCAGCATATCGGTCCGACGGCGCAGGATTTCAAGAAGACCTTCGGTGTCGGCGCTGATGACGAGTCGATATCGACGATTGATCCTTCGGGGATCGCATTGGCAGCGATTAAGGAGCTGTACGCGCAGGTCAGCGAACTTCAGAAGCGCGACAAGGAACAAAGCGCCAAGCTCCAGCAAAGGGACGCCCAATTGGAAACACTTCAGAAAGAGTTGAAGAAACTCCAGGACGAAATAAAGAAGAGCAAGTAGGGCATTTCGAATTCACCATTGGAAAGCCCGTTCCCCGACGGGCTTTCTTTGTTTCGTGCCGGTTGGAGGGCAAAAAGGGCGGACTTAAGTCGGCGTAGAAATGAAAGACGATCGAGCCCTCCCGGGGTCACTTTTTGATTGCTATTATGGAGTAAATGGATATATTTATTCTCAGATAGATCCTAAATTTGAACAGCAAAATTAAGAAATACGAAATCAATTGCAGGAGAATTATATGCAACGTACAGTCCTGACGCGGGCTATCCTATTCGCATTCCTACTCTCGGTGCTTGTTAGTAACGTTAGCGCGGTACCGTTAGTGCTGTCGCATCAAGGGCGGCTTCTCGACGCCAGCGACCAGCCGTTGAGTGGAACGTTTACGATCATTTATTCGATTTATGATGCACCGGTTGGCGGCACACAATTGTGGCTTGAAGACCACGTGGGCGTGGTCGTAACCGATGGGTTATTTACGGTCGATCTGGGAAGCACCATGCCGCTAACGGCTGAAATCGTAGCCGGTAATGGTGGCGGAGGCGGCGGGGGCGTGACTCGCTATCTGCAGGTGCAGATTTCTGGACAGCCGCCGATTATACCGCGCACACCGCTGTTGTCAGCACCATCTGCGGTAGTATCCAGCAACGTTTTTGGCGAGACCACTGGGGGAACGGCGCGAGCACGGGGAATCATCACGAAGAAACCCGGTGGCGGCGGAACTACGGCCGGGTATATGATTCTCCTTGATGCCGACAACGATGGCGACGGGATCGCGGAAAACTTGGCGAGCACCGAAGTCGACGAAAACAGCGTCGTGCGCCGGCTGGAGAGTCACAATCTCGGATCAAGCGGCCAAGACGGAGTTGAATTGAGTTTTCGCTGTACACCAGATTCAATCACCGAAACCAGAACACTCTCCGAAAGTGGTGTTGCGCGCATAACATTTAAGGCCAAGGAGGGCGCCACAATTGCGCGCCGCGTGACGACTCTTGTTGGTCCAGCAGGCGACAGCAGCGAAACCGAAGAAGTCTGCGATACAGCAGGTGCGTCGCTTAAGATGAAGGTCGACGGACTAATGGGACCGCGAATGAGTACGAATCTGACAGTCGGCAAGCAGTCATCAAGTCACCTTCTGACAGCAGACCTTGACGGCGATGGAGTGTTGGACAACGTTTGCAGTTCCAGCAGCAGCGATATCTCGTCGAGCATGGGTGTCAGCAGTCGATTCGGATCGGGACCCCGGCAGACAGTTTCGATGGACGGCTCGTTCTCGAGCGCCAACACCCGGTGCGCCAGTGATGCAGATGGCGACGGACTGGACGATGCCTCCGTTACACAGTCGGCAGATGACATTGAGTCGCGATTGGCGATCAAGACCAAGGGGACCAGCGCGGGCGGCAGGGTGAACAAGGTCGATGCATTCACCATCAAGCAAGGAATCGCTGGAACTCAAACATCTACGGATGAAGACGGTGACGGGACCGATGATCAGGTGATTACACAGACCACGAGCGATACCGAATCGCGACTTGCGATCAAAACCAAGGGTACCAGCGCAGGCGGCAGAGTGAACAAGGTCGATGCATTCACCATCAAGCAAGGAATCGCGGGAACGCAAACATCCACGGATGAAGATGGTGACGGGACCGATGACCAGATAATTACGCAGTCGACGAGCGATACGGAATCGCGATTAGCTATCAAGACTAAGGGTACCAGCGCAGGCGGCAGGGTGAACAAAATCGACGCATTTACTATCAAACAGGGAGTTGCGGGAATTGAAGGATCATCCGACGAGGATGGTGATGGGATTCCGGAACGCCGGTTTCAGACCTTAAGCAATGCTAGCAAAGCGAGACATGGTTGTGCGTCCGACTTTGACGGTGATGGCCTGCTCGACCGGATTTCATCATTAGAGACCGACAGCATGACCGCAGCAATGCGTGTAGCAGCCGATGACGATGATGACGGTATTGTCGACTGGAGTGCCTCTGTCACGGCCGATACAGCCGACGCCCAAGTGTTGGCAACAGGAAGCGGCATTGAAGTCGCCATGAAAGTCAAAAACAAGGGCGTTATAACCGGGAGTATCGTAGTCAACAACGGAAACTTCCGGATGGTTGATTTCGATTCTGACGGTGATGGGTTCGTCGAAAATTCATTCGGTGTTGGCGTTGATGCAACACACAAGATCGATGTCGGCGGCGGGGCGTATTGCGACGGCACGAATTGGGTGAATGCTTCGGACAGGAATTCGAAGGAGAATTTTGAGACGGTTGACGGCGGCGAAATCTTAGAGAAGATTTCGGATTTGGAGATCACGAAGTGGAACTACAAGGGCGACAATGATGCCCAGCATATCGGTCCGACGGCGCAGGATTTCAAGAAGACCTTCGGTGTCGGCGCTGATGACGAGTCGATATCGACGATTGATCCTTCGGGGATCGCATTGGCAGCGATTAAGGAGCTGTACGCGCAGATTCAAGCGAAGGACAAGGAGATGAAGGAGCTTCGCGAGGAAATGGCGAAGTTGAAGAAGGAGATGGCGAAGAAAAAGTAGGCGAACTCCAATTCAAGTAAACGACCGGCGGATGGAAGTGTCCGCCGGTTTTTTTTGTGGGTGGGACAGCCGTGATACTCGACGCCAGATTATGCGCCTACCAAGCGGTTGCGCTGGACGACTTCGGCAGCCGCTCTCTAGTATGTTGAAAGAGGCACCGATTCCGTCATAATGAACCACCACGCGGGCGAAGGATCTGCGCCCACTGATATTAGGCAACAACAGATTCTTCGCTGCGCTCAGGATGACAAGGTTTGGGTTCTTCAACAGTCCCGTACGCGGAGAAGACGAGCAAGAGAATTCGGTGGAATAGAAGCGCCGGCGGGAGTAAATCCAGCCGGCGCTTGGTTGCGAGGGGGCGCAGGTGCGCGATTACTTCATCAAAACCATTTTCTTCTGTTCAGAGAAGCCATCGGTTTGAATTCTGTAGAAGTAGATGCCTGAAGCAACGCTTGAGGCATCAAAGGTGATCTGATGTGTACCTGCCGCCATCGGACCATCGACGAGGCGGGCAACTTCCTGACCAAGAATATTGAAGACCGTCAATGACACCTGCGACGCCTTCGGCAGAGCGAAGGAAATCGTGGTGGTCGGATTGAAGGGGTTGGGATAGTTCTGGCTCAATTCGAACGACTCCGGCAGAACCGAGGTTGAGCGATTGAGTTCAGCTGCCAGTGCGGATTCCTCGTCGGCTTCGATCTCAACCATCGGGCTCGGAGCAACGGCCGGGAAGGCGACCACGGTACCGTTAGGAAGAGCGGCAAAGATCCCGAATGCCGGGCCATTGCCGTTAGCAGCCGGATTGAGGAAGCCGGAGGCGAATACTACTGCCGCACCGCCACCAAGTCCAGAAAGGTTGGCAGTGAATGAGGCGACAGTCGCCGTGCTGTTGCCGGGCGTTACAGTGAGTGTGTAGTTCTTCGCGAAGAGGAACTTGTTATCGGTGAAGTCGCCATAGGACGCATCGTTGACTACTCGCCAATTCCATCCGCTACCGACTCGGGCGTAAATATCGACAGTTGGTGCGTCGGTAGAACCGTGGAAAATGACGGTGCTGACACCAAACTTGGTGTTTGACTGCTCGCGGATACCATCGACTGCAAAGAGGTTGAAGCCAGTTCCGGCTCCATCCGGATTGGCGGCAAAACTACCCGGATTAAGCACGCCGTTGGCGATGGCGACGTAGGTGCGGCCATCTTCAAGGGTGACCGGAATTGTTGCGATGGCGTCATTGGCGGAGGTGCTGTTGCCCGGTGCAACACCGATGATCAGTTGGACGCCAGCAGGAACGGTGCGGAACTCGGTGGCTTCGCGGAAGGCGAAGTTGTCTTCATATAGGGCGCCGTTGACATAAATGTCGACCACAGAAGCGGCCGGATCGGCGGCGTTGTGGATGACCTGCAAACGCGCTGTTGGGGTCACTGCTGGGAGGGTCACGACGGTACCATTCGGCAACGCGGCAAAGAGACCGAACGCGGCGCCGTTGTTGTTGGCGGCAGGATTGAGAAAACCGGAGGCAAAGACGACGGCGGAACCGCCATTCAGTCCGGAGAGGTCGGCTTCAAATGTCGCGACGATCGCGCTGTTGTCATTTCCGGGCGTAACGTCGAGCAGGTATTTCTTGGGCGCCAAGGTATTGTAGCTGGAGAAATCACCGTAGCCGGCATCATTGACGATCGGACCGAAGGGCCAGCCACGGGCAATGATATCGACAGTCGGGGCGTCGGAAGCGCCGTGGAAGCCGATGACATCGACTCGATAGAACCACTTGGCACGTTCGCGGATTTCGTCTTTGGCGAAAAGCGTAAAGCCGATCGAACGGGAATCGGGATTTACGGCAAATGCCGAAGGGTCAAGCACGCCGTTGGCGAACGCCACGTATGTCTTGTTCGCTTCCAAGGTCACAGGGATGGTGGCGATGACGTCATTGGCGGATGTGCTGGTGCCCGGAGCGACACCGATATTGAGTTGGACTCCGGCAGGAACTGTACGGAACTCCGTGGCTTCACGGAAGGCGAAGTCATTCTCAAAGAGACCGCCGTTGACGTAGATATCCACGACTGCCGCGCCGGGATCGGCGGCATTGTGGATGACCTGAAGACGGGCAGTCGGCGTGATAACCGGAAGAGCGGCGACAGCGCCGTTCGGCAATGCAGCGAACAGGCCGAAGGCGGGACCATTGCCGTTGTCGGCCGGATTCAAGAAACCGGAAGCGAAGACGACGGCGGCTCCGCCGGCGAGCCCGCTGAGGTCTGCTTCAAAGGTAGCGACAACTACGTTTTTGTTGTTTCCGGGAGTGATTTCGAGCGTGTATTTTCTATCAAAGAGCGAACGGTAATCCGAGAAATCGCCGTAGTTGAGGTTGTTGAAGAGCGGCGAAATGTTGTTGCCGCGAATGCGGACATCCACGGTCGGTGCATCAGTTGCTCCGTGAAAGGCGATCAAGTCGACGGTGGATTTCCATTTTGCTTCTTCGCGGATGCCGTCGCGCGCATAGAGATTGAAGCCAATCGGGCGCCCATTCGGATTAGCAGCGAAGCCTGTCGGGTCCAAGACACCGTTTGCGATTGCGACATAGGTCTTCCCTGCCGCAAGCGTAATCGGGATAGTAACAATCACATCGTTTGAAGATGCGGAGTTACCGGGAGCGACACCGATATTAAGTTGGACACCGGCGGGTACGGTGCGGAACTCGGTGGCTTCGCGAAACGCGAAGTCGTCTTCATAGAGGGCGCCGTTGACGTAGATGTCGACGACTGAAGCGGCCGGGTCGGCGGCGTTGTGGATCACCTGAAGGCGCGCATCGGCGGCTTGGGCGATTGCAGCAGTGAACAAGATCATTGTCACCGCGAGTAGCTTTACTGTGAATTGTCTCATGTTATCCTCCAGCTGTGCTCTATTGATTGCCGTTGTATTTATCGTTAATTTCTTGCGTGTCCTCTTCGTGATTAGGATGAGCGAGAGGTTTCTCTCCCGCTCATCCGGGCGGGTAACAGGAGTGATGGACACAACGGTACTCTCTGTTCTCCAAGTGCACTTTTCTCTTTTGGAAGGACACTGCGCGGAACGTGTCACTACAGGAGTCGGAATTTGCGCAGTGCCCTATCCAAAAAGATGTTACTTCTTCGCGCTGTCCTTCGGAAGGATCACGGAGTCGATGACATGGATTATGCCGTTCGACGTCACGATATCGGTCGTGATCACTTTGGCGCCGTCGATCATAACTCCATCTTTGCCGACATTGATCTTTGCCGCTTGACCATTAACGGTCTTGGCTTCGGTCAACTTGACAACATCAGCGGCCATGACCTTTCCGGAGACGACGTGATAGGTAAGAATCGAGGTGAGCTTCGCTTTGTCAGCGAGCAGAGCTTCAACGGTGCCTTTCGGCAACTTGGCGAAGGCCTCATCTGTCGGGGCAAAGACCGTGAATGGTCCGGCACCCTTGAGAGTCTCGACAAGACCGGCAGCCTTGACGGCGGCAACGAGCGTATTGAATGAACCGGCGGCGACCGCGGTTTCTACGATATCCATCGGTTTTTGAGTGGTTTTGGCTTCCATTTTGGTATCTCCTGTTTTCTGCACGGTAGCGGCGGCGTCTTTGCTGCAGCTATCGGCGTTGAGGTTTCCGATTCCGGTGAAAAGCAGCGCAATGACGGCTGCGACGGTGGTAAGTTTCTTGTTCATGTTCTGTTTCTCCTGTTATGTTTGCCAAAATCCTGATTTGTGAACGTGCTTAGTAGCTGCGCGCAACAACGCCCCAGCGGCGCTGAATTGACTTGAAACCGGCAGCCTGATAAAGTGCCGCGATGCCGACTACCACGTAGATGGCCTTTGCTAGGAACGTTCCGTCTCCGAGCAGTGTGGCAACGAGGTCGAAATTGAGGAGGCCGACCAAGCCCCAGTTAAGCCCGCCGATGACCAGGAGGGCTGCTGCGATGACGTCGATTGTTCTCATTTTTGTTCTCCTTATAATGTTTAGTACTTAAAGTTGTTCATTTTCAATCACGGTATCAACTACGTTCTGTCTAATAAACATCTAACTTAATTGATAGTTCATCTGTCTAAGTTTAATTATATCTCATGTTTGTCTAATATTTCTTAGTAACCAATACTTGTTTTATCCTAAATCGTTTGTTTACAGTCATTTGGGAAATTGCCGACATCTGGATGAGGGGACAAATAAGTGTGACTGATGACTGCGCGGAACTATGATGAAGGGAAACGATCTGTGTTAATTACCTGGGATGAAGATTTGCGGACGGGCAATGCCCAAATTGACCATCAACACATGTATTTGATTGAGCAAGCGAATCGCTTCTATGAGACGGTCGAGAGCAATTTCGATCAGGAGAAAATCGACCGGATGTTTAGCAACCTAAAGAGGTACGTTGGGAAACATTTTCAAGCGGAAGAACGGTTGATGGAGGGGTTGGCCTATCCAAATCTACCCGAGCACCGGGAGCAGCATCTGGAGTTTGCCACCAAAGTAAATGATCTCGAGCAGCAACTACTATTGGGTGAGAAGATAACAGCGACAACGCTGAAGTACGTATTGAGGGATTGGCTTGTGCATCATATCAGACAGCACGATTTTGAATTAGCGAGGTTTGCGAAAAAGAATAGAGCCAGAACTATTCCGTCAATTTGAGAGATTTGTCGTGGAAACAAGAACTGATGTGAGATCGGAGATCTGCAGTGAAGCAGTCTCCGATCTTTTTTTGGACTCAAGACTTCTGAAGCGACAGCTTAACGCTGGCGTAAGGCATCGCGAATTTCAGTAAGGAGAACTTCTTCCTTGGTTGGGGCCGGCGGCGCAGCCGGAGCTTCTTCCTTCTTCTTCTTCAGGCTGTTCATAGCCTTGACCACCATAAAGATTGCGAAGGCAACGATAATGAAGTCGATGACCGTCTGGATGAATTTGCCATAGGAGATGACAACGGCCGGGGCTTCACCGACGGCATCTTTGACAGTGAGAGCGAGGTTGGTGAAATCGACTCCACCGAGCAGCACACCGATCGGCGGCATGATGACATCGGCAACGATTGACGAGACGATTTTGCCGAATGCGGCGCCGATCACGATACCGACAGCCATGTCGACGACATTGCCGCGCATCGCAAATTCTTTGAATTCCTTCAGCATGAGTACTCCTCCATAAGTTTAAGGCGGATATTGCCAGGTCAGGCGTTATAAGCGGAGCCGGGCCGCTCTTTCAGAGATCGTTATGACTATAGTTTACTGGCCGCCAGGATGTCAACTTAGAACTTGTTGGTGATCGGCCAGCGACGGTCCCGGCCGAAGGCGCGCGGCGTGATGCGTGCACCCGGAGGAGATTGACGCCGTTTGTATTCGGCGGCGGCTACTAAGCGAATAACGCGACGGACGATGGCTTTATCAAAGCCGGCGGCGATGATCTCCTGTTCGTCGGTGTCGAGTTCCACGTAGAGGCGCAGAATTTCATCAAGCACTTCGTAGGGCGGGAGTGAGTCGGTGTCGAGTTGATTGTCTTTGAGTTCAGCGGTCGGCGGGCGCTTAATGATTTCGCGGGCGACGACTTCCCTCTTGCGCGAGCGGTTAAGGTGTTTGGCAATCTTGTAGACCAAGGTTTTGGGAATATCTTCAAGGACAGCAAATCCGCCGACCATATCGCCATAGAGAGTCGTGTAGCCGACGGCGGCCTCGGATTTGTTGCTGGTGTTGAGTACAAGCGCGCCGAACTTGTTGGAGTAGGCCATCAAAAGGTTGCCACGAATGCGCGCCTGGAGGTTTTCTCCGGGCAAGCCGGTGGTGCAATCGCCGAAGACGGGGTTCATGAGCTCGGCGTAGTCTTCAAAGAGGTCGATGATCGGGAGGTCGCTCATGTTTACTCCGAGAAGTCGAGCCTGTTTCAGGGCGGCGTGATGGGAAAGCTCGGAAGTAAACCGCGACGGCATGAAGATCAGGTGGACGTTGTCCTTGCCAAGGGCTTCGACAGCGACGGCGGCGGTTAAGGCGGAATCGATGCCGCCGGACATTCCGATAACGGCATGACGGAAGCCGTTCTTGAGAACATAATCGCGGGTGGCAAGGACGAGGCCCTGAAAGACCTCTTCTTCAGGCGTCAGAAGCTTAGCCACTTTGTTGGGAGACTTGCGAATCGGCGATTTCCTCGCGGTATCGGACAGCTCCGAATAGATGATTGGAAACTGGCGATCGGGATTGATTCCGGCTCTTTTGATCAGTTCGAATGCGAGATTGTTGACGGTACGCGCTTCCGGAATATCGACGATCAGAAGCTCTTCCCTGAACTGGTCGGCGCGGGCGATGACCTTGCCTTTGGGATCGATTGCCAAGGAGGCGCCATCGAAGATGAGTTCATCCTGGCCACCGACCATATTGACGTAGAGGACATAGCTATTATTGCGAAGGGCCCGGTCGCGCAGCATTTCGATGCGTTCGTGAGCTTTGTGTATATGGTATGGCGAAGCCGATATGTTTAGTATCACGCGGGCGCCAAAGGCGGCTTGCTGTTCGGTGATGCCGGGACACAGCCAGATATCTTCGCAGATGTTGATCCCGATCAGCGTATTGCGCAGGCGCAGCAGCGGCATTTCGGTACCGGGCTGAAAGTAGCGTTTTTCGTCGAAGACACCGTAGTTAGGCAGCGCTACCTTGTTGTAGGTCATCATTAAGCGATGATTCTGGATAACAGCTGCGGCATTATGGACTTCATGACCGCGTGATCCGGCGAAGCCGCAGATAACGGTAATATTGCCGACGCGGGAAATCAACTTCCTGAGATAAGATTTGTTGGCTTCGACGAAACTGCGGTTAAGTAATAGATCCTCGGGGGGATAGCCGCAAAGGGTCAATTCGGGAAACATGATTAAATCACAGCTTTTTGCGACGGCCGATTCGACGCCGGCAGTTATTTTATCGAGATTATCGGCGAAGGCGCCGACGGTTGGATTAAGTTGTCCCAAGGCGATGCGCAAAGTGATGTCTCCTCATTAATTGCCCTGCAATTAATACGTGGGGAAAAAAGATGCAACAGGTTCTTGAATGAGCCGGGGGAATGGTTAATCGCAGTCAAATCGTAGACGAAGAAAAATATATTCGTCAATAGGGGTAAATTTACTAAAAAATCCATTTACTTTTGCCACAAACTTTATTTCTTTTCGTATGTATGAGTAAATATAGACCGCTTTTGGTTTTGTTGACACGGCGGTCGAAGATCATCTTTGAACAGAAATTTCAGGACACAACAGGAATACGCGCACTGCAAAGAGCTTGGCGCGAAGAGGAGTAAAAGAAGCAATGAAGATTTCACGGAAAGCCGACTACGCGCTTAGAGCGGTGTTGCATATTGCGCGTCAGCCCAACGAAAAACGCAACTCGATCAATGTCATCGCTGAAACCGAGAGCATACCTCGCGACTTTCTGGCGAAGATCCTTAAGGAACTTACGCGTGCGCAGATCCTGAAGTCGTATCAGGGCGTACATGGCGGATATCAATTGGCGAAGACGCCAACGCAGGTGAGCGTGCTTGATGTCATCGAAGCGATGGATGGACCGCTGGGATTGAACCTGTGTGTTCGGGGCGATCGCGGTTGTGATTGTGACAAGGCGGACCATTGCAGCATGTACCCGTTCTGGTCGAAGTTGCAGGTGCAGTTCCGCTCGCAGCTCAAAGGCGAGACGCTGGCGAAGCTTAAGGGCGGCGCCAAGAAGAAATAGCTGACTTTTTGAAGTGAGCTTGAAAGGGCATGCGCGAGTGTGCCCTTTTTCATTGGGTTTTAGCCGGTGAAATTATCGGCTTGACGAAACGGTCTAAGTGTATATTTTAGGGGGCTGAAGCAAGTTGACCGGCAGTCATTGCCGGGCAAGATTGATTATTTGGGGCAGTAGCTCAGTTGGGAGAGCGGTACGTTCGCAACGTACAGGTCAGCGGTTCGATCCCGCTCTGCTCCATATGAATAAAGAAGACGGCAGGTCCGGAAGGGTCTGCCGTTTTTGTTTCTTGGAGATGCGGGGGCGCAGATGTCAGGAGCACAGGGCTCCTGACCTACATAACTGAAATCTAGCAGGGTGCGGGACCGCCGGAATAGATGTAGTTTATCATCTTGACGACGTCGGACACAGTGATCTCGCCGGTGCAGTCAACGTCTCCGGCCTGGAACGGGCTGGGGGCTTCGCCTCCGAGGAAGATGTACCTGATTAAGAATACACAGTCGGAGATGTTGGCTTTGCCATCGCCGTTGGCGTCGCCTTTGACCCAAGTTGGCGCCACCACTGGAAAACAGACAGCCGGCAACAAGGGGTCGCAACCCGGGCATTCGTGGAATAGCGGTCGAAAAGTCGCTGTGCCGTCGTTAAATTCAAGTCTACTGACCGGGGGAATGAAGATGTCGTCGACGCAAAACTGACCGTCGGCGACTGTCAAGTTTGTAGCATCAAGTTTGAGAGAGAGCACTCGAGTCAGTTGAATGTGTTCCGGCAAAGCGTATTCGGCGGACATTGCTAGTCCTCCGATATTCGATACCATCGGCATTTGTGAGATGTCAACTTGCCATCCTGCAGGCATATCCCAAACACCAATGGAGGCGATGTCATCAACCGAAATGTATGGTGAAGTTGACGGAAGTGTGCCGTTGGGAGTTTTCCAGACGAGATCGCCAGCATCACAGGTGTACAGGAATGGCAGGCCCACCAAATAGAGTGGTGTCGTGTTTTCGATCCAAATTTCGACATCATTTAAGTAGCCAGCGTAGACGACGTTGTGGGGATAGTTGACATTGATTCTGACTTCATAGCCAGCAGTGACGGATTGGGTGCCGATCACCATCAGGATCAGCACAATTGCCAAAACTGAACGATATGTGGACATGACAGACTCCTTTGTCTGACGCTATTTCAATAGTACCATCTTTCGTGTTTCAGTGAACTTACCCATGGTTGCCCGGTAGAAATAAACTCCGCTGGGGTAGCTGCGAGCATCCCAATCGATGCTGACAATGCCGATGTTTGTGCCTTGGAACGACTCGATGATCTGGCCGGTGACGTTGACGATATCGAGCGACCAGTCGGAAAGAGTCGGAAGTTCGATATTGATGCGAGTGACCGGGTTGAAGGGATTCGGGAAATTCTGCGCTAAATTGAATTCTGATGGAAGTACGCGGCGCGCAAGCAACGGGTTCATCATGTTGCCATTGTAGTCGGAAATCTGGATTGCATCGAGTTTGGCGTTGTGGACATGGATGATCTGATTCATTCCGGAAGCGATACTGGCGGACATGTTGGCCATACCGGGCCAAAGCAAGACGTGCAATTTGCCGTCGCGTACGGCGTAGTTGAGCAATAGGTCAGTGTAGTTGTCGATCACGATTTCGCCGGAAACATCAAACGTCATGTAAACCGCGGCGACGGGGTCGGGGCTGTCGATCGAGATGATACCGCCGAGAGCGTCGACATGAGCGGCAGTTTCGAACGGATGGAGTTTCGGATACGGCAAGGCATCACCAACGATGACGCGCAGGAGATATGCAAGGTCGGCTGGACTCAGTGTGACACCATCATAGTTGGCGTCGGTTTCGGCGATCTGTGCCGCCATATTTATTGTGAAAACACCAAGACCGCCAGTGAAGTAATCAGCTAATAGCGATGCATCACCGATTTCGTAGGCAATGCCGTTGAGGTTGACATCACCGTAAAACACAAATCCGTCACAACCGAGGTCGATGCCCCCGTGGCGGAAGTAGATGTCGCGCACAGTTGTTTCGGACGCGAAGTTGTCGCAGTCGGCGCAAGCGCCACCGAAGGAAACATTGGGACTGCAAGTGGTGTCGGTCATTTCGTAATTGGGATCGTTCAAGGGGTCGGTGTTCTCAAAGCCAAACACACGGCTGGAAATCCAAAGAGTATCGCCAGTGATGTTCGTGGCGGAATTGTCGCCACAGTCGAGCCAGGCAAATCGAATCGGGAAATAGAAACACTCGAAGTATGGATCAATGGCGATATAGAACTGCAGTTTGGCTATTTCGGCTCCGGTGGCGAGTTGATTGCAGGAGGGCGAACCGGCGACATTGTTGACGTCGGCAATCGCGGTGATGCGAACGAGTGCACCGCGGCAATTTGCACCGCAGTCATATACGGACGGAATGTACTCGTAGGTGAAGTATTCCCATCCACAGGCATTGAGGCCATCGCCGGGGCGAGCCGAGATGAGACTTAAGGGGTACGAATCGAAGGCAATGAGGAGTTCGAATCCACCGAGTTGGGCAGAACCGGTTTGGCGGAAGATGCTGACCTCATCGACGGTGCCCATGAGGCTGATGTGAGTTTTCTCAATTGTGAAGACTTGCGGGACGTGATCGAGAACCTGGACGCTAAACAGAGCAGTGTCTGCACCACCACAAGGATCGGTGATTATAGTAGCAAAGGACTTGGTGAGTCCGGCTTCGGTGGAATCGGTGAGCCATTTGAACAGGCCAGTGCCGGTGATTGACGGTGGATTGGCGACCGGATCAAGAGCGGTGATCGTCCAAAGCGCGCCATCGCAGGGGTCGGCATCGATGGAATTAAAGTCGTAATACGCCTCTGTTCCGGCTGGAAAAAGCAGACGGGAAGGCTGTATCTGTGAGGTAACGGTGGGTTTGTTATTTGTCCAAGTGATTTCGAAAGTGTGATCAGCGGTCGAGCCGCACGAATTTGTCGCAGTGATTGTAACCGTGGTTGTACCACAAGTGAAAATCGTCGGCACCGAAAGCTGGCCGGTGGTGGGATTGATGGTGCCGATTGATGTGGAATAAGTCAACGGGTCGGCAGATGGGGTGTTGCCGCCTTCGGTGGCGTTAAAGTCGAAAGTATATGGTGAGCAGTGGTTTTTGTTAATTGATAGAGCCGGAGCCGACGTGAAAATCGGTGGATTACAGTCAGCTACAGCTAACGACGGTGCAATTACAGTGACAATTAACCCAATAAAGAGAAACGTGCGGGAGAGGAACTTGTGAGGTAGCAGCATGGGCGTCCTCCATGTGTGGGCAAATCGTGTATGAAATCAATATCGATAAAAGTGGCGAAAGCGCAAGGTTAAATTAGTTCTGGCGATGAACTCCCTTCCTACTTCTTATCCAGGAGCTGAATTGTTGATATGCTGCGCCCCGACGGTTACTTGAGCAGGAGCATTTTTCTTGTTTCGGTCCATGAGCCAGCGCGGGCCCTGTAAAAGTAGACGCCGCTGGGCTGGTCGAGAGCATTCCATTCGATATCGGTGTGACCTTGATTGTTACCGGTGTAGCTATTCACCAACTGGCCGGAGACATTAAAGATGTCGAGTGTCCAATCGGAGGCTACTGGCAAATCGAGACCGATCTTAGTCACCGGATTGAAGGGATTCGGTCTATTCTGCGACAGCCTGAACGCGGCCGGCAAGACGTTCTTGCCGATCGAAGTTATCAGCATGTTCCCGTTGTAGTCAGAGACGCCGACGCTAAACAATTCGACATTGCCAGTGATTGAGAAGAGATCATTGTGTCCAGCGGAAAGCCGCTTCGATAGATCATCGAGGCCGGAATAGACGAGGACACTCAAGACTCCGTTGTCTTCGGCAGAGATGACCGTCATGTCGGAACTGTTGGCTATCGCGTAGTCGCCGGTGACATTGAACGTGAGATGAAGAGCACCGATTTCAACAGAAGATTCCGTCGACAGTAAGCCGTTGTTGAAAGAAACTGACGCACTATTGGCGAATGGCGAGAGTTTCGGGAACGGCAGTGCACCTCCAACTACCACCCGGAGCAGATAGACCAAGTCGCCGACCGTTAGCGTAGTGCCGTCCTGATTGGCGTCGGAGGCGGCGATTTGAGCCTCGCGAGTCTGCGGATTCGGATTAAGGGCTGCCAGGCCACGCAGGAAGTAGTTCGTGTAGAGCACGGCGTCGGCGATTTCATAGCCGATGCCGTTGAGATTGAGGTCGCCGGGCGCGTCGATGGAGTCGGCACAAACGATATCGATACCGCCGTTCCAGAAGAGCACGAAGCGCTGGGGCGCATACTTGTCGGAGACGTCGCAGTCGCTGCAGGCACCGCCGTAGCTGATGGCGAAGTAGCAACTGGTGTCGGTGATTTCAAATGCGGGATCGGTGAGCGGATCGGTGTTTTCGAATTCGAAGACCTTGGCAGAAATCAGGAGTGTATCGCCGCCGATATTGGAAATTCCGTTGTCGCCGCAGTCAATCCAAGCGAAGCGAATCGGAACATACTGGCATTCATAAAGGCGGTCGTTGGTCACATAGAACTTGAGGCTGACGAGTTCACCACCGTTGACAATGGAGAAGCAATCGGGATGGCTGGCACCGTTGTTGGCGTCGGCGATCGCAACAACGCGCAACATACCGCTCGGACAGGAGCCGCCACAATTTCCCTGCGGGCCATAGCGGAAGGTGAAGTATTCCCAACCGCATCCGGAAGGACCGAGATCGGCGCCGAGTTGTGCGGAAGTGAACTGCAGGGCACTTGCATCATAAGCGACAAGGAAATCGAAGCCGCCGATTTCGTGGGAACCGTTCACTTTGGTGATCGAGACATATTCGTAGTTGCCCTGCAGTGTATTGTGGGTTTTTTCTAATTGAACAACAAAGGGCGAGATGCCGATTTGTTCGATAGTCAAGTCGCAGGTATCGAGGCCGCAGTCGTTCTCGGCTATCACGCGGAAAGACTTGATTGTGCCGCCTTCAGAACCGGCGAAGGCAAAAGCGAAATTGCCGTCAGGGTCGATTGTCGGGGCGTTGACAACCGGTTCAAGTGGTTGCACTGACCAGTTGACGGGGTCGCCATCGACAGGAGAATAGTTGAAGTTCCAAGCTGCGGCTGAAAAGGGAGCGACTTTGATAGAGGCCGTCGGGCAGTTGGTGATTTGCGGCGGATCACAGGGCGGACGCTGGACGAGGTCGAAGCAGACTGCGGGAGCGTCGGGATTGGATGCAGAAACATTTTCCTGACCCTGGAACGTCGGGACATATGTGTATCCCGTTCCGCCGCCATCCTGACAAACCATGAGCCATTGGGCAGCCGGCGGGAAGAAGATGTTATTGACGCAGAAAGCTGCTTGGGCAGGAGCGAGTCCAGCGGGGATGCGGATCTTCATTGAGTAACAAAGCGTCGGCGACTGATGCACCGGAAAATCCGTGGCTGTGCCAGCACTGATGTCGGCACCGCCAAACATGATACTGTCAGGGAGTTTTGTAACCGATACATGGAGATATCCGATACCAACGAAATTGTCGATGGCATCACCGTGTTCCATGACGTAAGGAGCACTCGGTGGAGTTGGCCGGCTTCCATATGGGGTGACGAGCTCGAAGGAGCCTGCGGAGTTTGAAAACTCAAATCCGAGAGTCATACCTTCGACAGGTAAGCTGTTAGTGATATAGACTTCGAGAGTATTGTCTTCACCGATATAGAGGACGTCGCTACCGCCATTGAAATGGACGGAGACGTCGAATGCGCCATTAGCGCTTGTGAAAGAAGAGACAATCAGGAACAGGGTGAAGACAAAAGTGCGTAGCGACGGGTACATAATGCCTCCCCAAGACTGGAGATTTCTAAAGATGGCACACCGAAAAGGTAGTGCGGCGGCTTGCCCTGAAGAATTATAGCCGTAAAAAAGTACGAAAAAGGCCGGGAATTGTCAATGGTTAAGTGTTCGAGGAATGAACAGCGGGAAATCTCGGGGAAAATGATACTTGGACTTGAAAAATCCGACAAACTTGTTATATTAACGAGAGTATAAGGATTAATGATGTTTACGAACAAGAGTCGGACAATTGCCCTGTTGGTTGTGTTTGCGCTGATGCTCTCGGTGGGTTCAGCCTTGGCGACCGAATTGATCAGTGAATGCGACGATTGTTGCGGCGAATCCACATGCAACGACTGCGTTTTCTGCTGGTGCTGCAGCGCGGTGCCAGTGGCCGTTACGCCGGAATTTCGCGAGCACAAGGTGCATTTTGAAAGCGATATCATAGAAGTTGTTGTAGAGCAGAATTTCGAGTCGTTAAGCTTGGAACTGCTCGACCCCCCTCCTCGAAGCTAACCTATCCCCTATTCCACTTGTTATGCAATAACCGAGTGAAGTAAATCACTCGCGTTTCATGCAGTGTCATGCGCCGGACGGTCCGGCGCAGAGATAACTGTCAGTTAACAGTGTCAGCTTAGGCGAGGACCAATTATGTCCACGAAATCAATAGTTCTTTACTTAATAATTGCGGTGCTGGGGATTAGTGTTGGTGTCCTGACGACACTGACCCTGATGCCGGATTCGGCGGTCGAAGCTCATTCCGCCGATGATGGACACGGCCACGGTGCTGAAGCGACGACGGCTTCGACGGAACATTTGGAGGATGACGGGCACGGTCATGGCACTGCGACCAACAGCGACGATTGGTGTGCAGAGCATCGGGTGCCCGAATCGCAGTGCACGTTGTGTCATCCCGAATTAGTGGCCAAGTTCAAGGAATCAGGCGACTGGTGCGGTGGACACGGCATTCCGGAATCGCACTGCCGGTTGTGCAATCCGGGGATTTCTTTTCCGCAAGAGATGAAGATTGTTGCGACAGCGGAGCTGTATGTGCGTCCGGATGTCTTCTTCCCTGCCAATGCCAATCGCTGTGAAACGGATCGAGCGATCATACAGTTTGCTTCGGCGGAAACAGTGATGCGTGCCGGCGTCACGCTGGAGCCTGTGTTGAGTTCGGGAGAATCCGGGGAGATTCTGGAGATTCCGGCGGAAGTTGTGTTTGATGAGACGAAGACGCAGGCGCTCACGGTTTCGATCCCAGCAACTGTGACACGATGGCTGCGTGAGGCCGGGACTTCAGTAACGACGCAAAGCCCAATTTGCGAAGTTGATTCTCCGGAAATGGCGGCGTTGCAGGCGGAGTATCTTGCGGTACTCACTGAATCCAACGTTGACCGGCTTGGCAGCGTACGTGCCGACAGTCTGTATCGCGCGAATTTGATCAGCCGGTCGGAATACGACGAGATCAAGGGTGAGGCGGCGATGACATTTGCCCGGTTGGACGGTATAGCCGGTCAATTGCGAGCGGCAGGTATGACCGACGGGCAAATCGAGCAGATCGCAAGCCAGGGGGTGTCCTCGCGTTGGCAGCTTCAGGCAGGAGTGAACGGCTCGTTGCTCGAGCGGCGCGCTACCCTGGGTGAAATGCTGGAAGCTGGCTCGACCATTGCGACGGTTGGTGATGCCGGTGCCCTGTGGATTCAGGGACATGTGCGGGAGCGGGATGCGAGCCGCATTGCGGTCGGTCAAACGATCGAGTTTGCATCGGATGGAAGAGCGCTGGATCGAGTTCGCGGCGAAGTGTTTTGGGTTGCACAGTATATCGATCCGCAGACGCGGACGGTCATGGTGCGGGCAAGACTTGAGAACGCGAAGGGAATGGCAAGAGCCAATCGGTTCGGGCGGATGCTGGTGAGCAACGCAAGCGAATCAAGTGCGCTGCTTATTCCAAAGGATGCAGTGCAATGGGAAGGCTGCTGCAATGTGGTGTTTGTTGCGGCGGGAGAGAACAAGTTCCAGCCGCACAAAGTGGCGGTTGAGCGCGGAGATCGCTCGCACTACCGGGTGAGTTCGGGAGTTCAAGCGGGCGAAATGGTTGTGGTCGGCGGCAGTTACCTGCTGAAGACAGAATTAATGAAGGGCAGCATGGGCACCGGCTGTTGCGGACTTGAGCCGGAACTGTAGAATAACGATGCTGCAAAAACTGATTGAATTTACTATTCGGCGGCGCTGGTTTGTCCTGTGCGCGGCCGGATTGATGGTCATTATCGGCGCAGTCGCGCTGTTTGAACTTCCCTTTGATGCGTTCCCGGACACCACGCCGGTGATGGTTCAGGTCAATGTATCAGCGCCGGGATGGACACCAGACGAGATTGAGCGTCAGGTTACGTTTCCGGTTGAACGCGAGTTGTCGGGTCTCTCGGGACTAACGGAGGTCCGCTCCGTTTCCAAGTTCGGTCTGTCGCAAGTGAACCTGATATTCAGCGACGACATCGACATCTATCTGGCCAGACAGCAGGCCTCCGAGCGGCTGCTTTCAGTAGTATTGCCGGACGGAGTTGAGCCGCCGCGACTGGGGCCGGTGTCGACCGGTTTGGGGGAAATCTTCCATTATGTTGTGATATCCAAGAGCGGGGACGCCACCGAGGCGCGGACGGTTCAGGATTGGATCATCAAGCCGCAAATGCAGTCGGTACCGGGTGTGGCGGAGATCAACGGCTGGGGCGGGTTCGAGAAGCAATATCACATTCTCATTGATCCAAATCGATTGGCGCAATACGATCTCACGCTTACCAGTGTATTAGAGGGTCTACAAGATGGACTGCGCAATGTCGCGGGCGGACAGATGGTGCGTGCGGGCGAGCAGACACTGGTTCAGGGCGTCGGGAATATCGGCAATCGCCAGCAGATCGAGCAGTTGGTGGTCGAGACGCGTGATGATGTTCCGATTCAGGTTCAGGATATTGCTGATGTCGTGATTGGTCATGAAATTCGCCGGGGCGCGGCGAGTTTCCAGGGCAACGGCGAGGTCGTGCTGGGATTGGGATTCATGATCACGGGCGGGAACTCTCATCAAGTTGCGGAAGACATGAATGCGCGGCTGGAGGAGATCAAATCTTCACTGCCGGAAGGAATCGAAGTCAGATCGACATACGTGCGCACTAAGCTGGTGGATGATGTATTGCGGACGGTCGAGCACAATCTGCTGATGGGCGCCGCGCTGGTGGTGGCGATCCTCTTTTTGTTTTTGGGAAATCTGCGAGCGGGGTTGATAGTTGCCTCGGCCATTCCCCTATCGATGATGTTCGCCTTCGACATGATGTCGCGAGTGGGAATCATCGGCAGTTTGATGAGTTTAGGCGCGATCGATTTCGGGCTCGCTGTAGACAATGCCGTGATCCAGGTCGAAAACGCAGTACAGCGATTGAGCCAGGCGAATGGCACCAAGAGTCGTTTCGACGTAGTCCGCGATGCGATCATGGAAGTCCGCAAACCGACGCTGTTCGGTGAACTGATTATTATCCTGGTATACTTGCCGGTGCTGACGCTTCAGGGTGTAGAGGGCAAGATGTTCCGGCCGATGGCGCTGACGGTGGTGTTTGTGTTGGTTGGGTCTTTGATTTTGTCATTCACAGTGATTCCGGCACTGATAGCCTTATTCATGACGAAACCAATCAAGGAACGTGAACCGATTTTGATTGTCTGGGCAAAGCGCCTTTATCGTCCGATCATCAATTTTGCTCTGGAGAATCGCGCGGCGATGTTGACGATGACGGGTCTGACACTCGCCTTGGGGACGCTGTTGTTCCTGCGGCTGGGTTCGGAGTTTATTCCGCGGCTCGGCGAAGGGACGATAGCCATTAACATCATCCGGCTGGCCGGCATTGATGTCAACGAGTCGGTCAAGAACAACACTAATATTGAAAACATTCTACTGGAAAAGTTTCCAGCCGAAGTGGATCACGTGTGGACGCGTGTCGGCTCGGCGGAGTTGGCGACGGACCCGATGGGGCTGGAGTTGAGCGACTTGTTTATTACGCTCAAACCGCGAAGCGAGTGGACGCGAGCCGGGACACAGCCGGATTTGGTACAACAGATCGACGCGGAGTTGGCGGAGATTCCGGGAATGAAGCGGGTGTTCACGCAACCGATTGAAATGCGGGTGAACGAGATGATTGCCGGAATACGAGGCGATGTGGGGATCAAGATCTTCGGAGATGATCTGGAGCTTCTGGAGACCAAGGCGGAAGAAATAGCCGTGCTGCTGGAATCGATTCCGGGGAGTGCAGATATAACGGTCGAGCAACTGATCGGACAGCCGCAGTTGCGGTTGGAGCTGGATCGCGAACAGCTGTCACGGTATGGATTGCCGGCGGCAGAGGCGCTGAATTTTATTGAGAGTATGGGCGGGATTCGCGTCGGTGAAGTTTTTGAAGGGCAGCAGCGATTCGATTTGATGATTCGGATGGATTCGAGTTATACCGGCGTGCCGGAAGATATCGAGCGGATTCCAGTGAAAGCGGGCAAGGCGATTTTGACTTTGGACGAACTCGTGAAGCCGAGGATCGATCGCGGGTATTCGACCATTACCCGTGAGTGGGGCAAGCGCCGAGCGGTGGTGCAGTGCAATGTCCGCGGGCGAGATGTCGGCACGTTTGTGGATGAAGTCCGCGACCGCATCAGCGAAAAGATTAAGTTCGAGCCGGGGTACTTTGTCCGCTTCGGCGGGCAATTTGAGAATATGGAGCGGGCACGGACACGACTGGCGATTGTCGTGCCGATTGCGCTGCTCTTGATTTTCGGGCTGTTGTACTGGACATATTCGTCGGTGAGAGATGCAATTTTGATATTTACCGGAGTTCCACTGGCGGCGGTCGGAGGAGTTTTGGCTTTATGGGTACGCGATATGCCGTTCTCAATTTCTGCCGGAGTCGGTTTCATCGCATTGTCGGGCGTGGCGGTGTTGAATGGACTGGTGTTGGTTTCCACGATCAAGCGGCAACGATCGGAAGGTGCGGACTTGCTGACAGCGGTTCGCAACAGCAGTGAGTCACGACTTAGACCGGTATTGATGACTGCGCTGGTGGCGGCATTCGGATTTATCCCGATGGCGTTGTCGGCAGGAGTGGGCGCCGAGGTGCAACGGCCGTTGGCGACAGTTGTGATTGGCGGAATCTTGACTTCGACAGGACTGACGCTGGTAATATTGCCGGTATTGTATTCGATATTTGGCGGAGAGAGCAAGAGCGAGGGTTAATGGGCGTTCGCGCGATGGGATAGGGATCCGCTGTACTTGCTCTGTCTCAATTGCCCTCACCCTTAATCCCTCTCCCAAAGGGAGAGGGAAAGGCGAGAATTACTCTTGTTCAGAAAAACGATTAAGTTGATCTGTGGAATTGCCAAAGGGGTAAATAAACAATCCCGCCCGGTCAAGTTACCGTGCGGGATTGAATTTCTAAACAGGGGTGCCAGGATTCGAACCTGGGAATGGCAGAACCAAAATCTGCTGACTTACCACTTGTCGACACCCCTATTTCGGAGGGCATTATAAAAAGTTAGCGGCTAAGAGTCAATGACTCTTAGCCGCGCAAGTGAAGGATTTTGTCGGCTGTCGACGGAGACAACATCAACCTTCGGAGGTCGCCACCGCGCCGGTCTCTGCGAGTTCCTTCTCGTAGGCGGCGAGGACGCGATCTTCGATCAGTCGGCGCGCCTCATTGTTGACAGGATGCGCAATGTCCTGGTGAGTCCCATCGGGACGTTTGCGCGACGGCATACTGACGAAATAGCCGGTTTTGCCGTTGATGACCTTGAGTCCCCTCACCACAAACTGGTTGTCGAATGTGATGTTGACGAAAGCTTTCAGCTTGTCCTCGTTCTTGAGAGTTACCCGAATGTCAGTGATCTCCATGTCCTACCTCCCAGAGCATTACCGTCGATGTCTCTAATTATGAGTCAACCTCACAGGCGAGAGACTATATACCTGCCAGCCGAATTGGCTGGAAACAGTTGTCATTAACTCCGAATCAGGTTGCTGCTCAAAAAGCCCATAAAAGGCAGAGCCGCTGCCCGAAAGAGCAACGTAACCGGCGCCACCCCTTCGCAGTACTTCCATACAGTTTTCGACTTCGGGATGGCGGCTTACCACCAGAGCCTGGAAATCGTTGCCGATCTGGTACAGCGTTTTAAAAAAATCTGCGCCTAATAGCTTAGTATTAATATCGCCTTTAGTGGAAAAGTTTGTCAAGAAGAATCTTAGACCTTGATATGCATCTTTGGTGGAAACCGCAAAATCGGGGACGATTAGGAGTACGAAATAGCCCATAAACAGGTCTTCTGGAGCCACGATCTCTCCCCGGCCGGACACGACGGCAGAGCCGGATGAGAAGAAAAACGGGATGTCGGAACCGAGTTCGGCGCTCCAGGCAGCCAGTTGGGAGGGTGAAAGGTCAAGATCGTAGAGGCTGTTCACGGCTTTCATAACAGCAGCGGCATCGGAACTGCCACCACCGAGCCCGGCACCGGCGGGTATGCGCTTAATGAGGTTGATGTCGACACCGCCGGTAATGCCGGTCTTCTCGAACATTAATTTGGCGGCGCGCCAAGTAAGATTGGTCGAGTCGGCAGGGATTTCGGGATCATCACAAGCGAGGGTGATCCCCGTTGTGGTTCTTGCGACAGTTACAGAGTCATAAAGACTTACCGTCTGCATTGCGGAATAGATATCGTGGAATCCGTCGGGACGTTGGCCGAGAATCTGCAGGAAGAGGTTGATCTTGGCAGGTGCAAGGAGCGTCACCGAGCGCATCATGGCTAATCGATCAAGCCCTGGATGTTGTAGGCGAGGACAAAGTTGAGGTCGAGGCGGCTGTGGTTATCGCCGCAGACGTGGCGGTAGTTTTCAAAGTGAGTGTAGCGAGCCGAAAATCGGCCTTCGAATAGGGACTTGCTGAACCAGAGCGCGGTGGCTTGCACCGAAGGCGATTTTTCCACGACTCCGATGGGAAATTCATTCAGGAACGGGACGCCGGAGCGGTCGTGTTTTTCGATGCGACCTTCGCCGCGACGATTGAACTGGAATTCGAGTTCAAAGTCAAGCGAGCGCCTGGCGTGGTAGCGCGCCAAGGCGAGGAAGCGATCCTGGTCATTCCCACCGAAATAACCCAGCGGGCGGTTGTAATAGAGATAGAGATTTTGCGGTTGGTTTTGGCCATAAACGGTGGTGTTAATGCGGGTGTAGCTGGCTTTGGTGAAGATGCGATCGAGTCCAAACGGCGCTATCATGTCGAATCCGAGTTTGTAGCCGACCTGATGCGGTTCGGATTTGAGATCGATTTGAAAATCGTCGATCAGCAATTCACCAAAGATCCGGGAGTGACGCGGCCAATAGATCGCGAAGTCGAGCCCGAAGAGGATATTGTCATCGCTGCCGCGATTCCATTGTTCCCAGTAGTAAGGCACAAAGGGATTGAGGTAACGCCAGTCAAGGGAGCGGTTATAGCCGCCGTAGAGGGCGACCTCGGAGAGGCCAAACTCGAAGATGTTATGCTTGCGAAAGGAGAGCCGGTGCGCGGAAATGTAGCGAACCAGGGTCGAGTCGTTGTAGCGGACGTCATCGAGGCGGCTAATGAAATAATCGAAACGGACGGCGCGATGTTCATAGCCAAGCCAGATGCGGTCCAGCTGGGGAGCGTTATCGGATAACAAGAGCGCGTCGCGTTGTTCCGGTCCCCAGATTATGGAGGATCGGCCGACAGAGGCGAAGAAGCCCTTGTTGTAGTAATAGACAGCACCGTTGTCGAGCCAGCCGGTGATTTTTTCATCCCATACCCTGCCATTGAATTGCGAGTAGAGCTCGCCGTGGTTTTCGAGGCGCATACGCAGATGGATTTGGAGTTGCTCTGATGGCATGATCCAAGCCTCGCTGGTTAGACCGATGCGATGGACCGGCAAGGAATCTGCCGAGGCGATGTGCTCGAAATAGGGCAGAAATCGGGCGCTAAAGCGGAGTGAACTTCCCTGCCCCGTTCGGAAAGGGCCCCGGTTATTGAGCTGGAAGTTTGCCGGGTCGTCATAGGCAGCGAGTCGGTCGGTCAAGATTCGACTAACGACATTATTGGCAGCGTCCGGCGTCTGTAGTGGCGCGGTAAAGCGCGGCAAGATATTGGAATAGAGCGACTGGCCGGGCTGCAGGAGGAGTAGTTCTTCCCAGTAACGATTCAGATTGCGGTCAGTGGCATCAATACGAAAGGCCGGGGCATCGTTTGCTGACAACGCGTAAAGATGCGGCAGGATGGCGAACGCGAGGGCAAGGTAGATTCGGCGCATGGGCACAATAATCGGAGTTGGCGAAAGCAAGTCAATCTAAAAGGTGGGTACCGGAGTCAGGCCGTCAAGGGAATTAAGACTTGACAAAAAGCGATTAGTAGAGCTATATTGTCGACGGTACAACGAAATAATTTCTACAGAGTCAAACACCATTCTTCGGCATCGACGGCATGCGCAGTCGTGTATGCGTTAGTGTCTTCAGGCAGGCACGAGGATCGCCAGTGAGGAATAGTCTGGACTCTGCCGGAAATCAATCACTGCAAAAAATCACTATCCGCGGAGGAAGAAATGGCTGAATCGGGCCGATGTCGAGTCTGGGGGCTGTTTTTTGTCATGGCGCTATTGCCGTTGTTGGGCATGATGGGTTCGGCGGCGTTTGCCTTGCCGAACATTTTGGTCAATGCCAGTCCACCGTTGACTGAACAGAACAACTCCGAGATTGCGAACAGCGAGGTGATACTGGGTGAGGTGTATTCGGTGTGGACAGAGTTTCCACCGGCCGGCTTCGGGGCATCGTTGATCGGCTGGGGATTTTCCGGAACCGGAGGCGCAGTTTGGGCGCCGGCGGTGATTCCGCCGACGGCTCCTTATGCGTTCGAGTGGAATCCGTCAGTATCGGCTCATCCGGGCGGGCCATTCTTCGCAGTGGGATCGGCTTACGGTCCGGGTGCACCGTGGCTGTCTCCGAACCAGATTTTGGCGCACGGGTCACCCGGAGGCGGCGCGCCATTTGCAGCGGGAGTACCAGTTTCCGCAGTCAACGTTCCGGGTATGAACTGGTTCGATTATCCAGACGTTGCAGTAGACGATATCCCCGGCAATCCGTTGGCCAATGCCGGGACGGTTCATACAGCATGGGTTGAATATCTCAACACGAACGGCATGGACGCAGACGGCAATGGCAATCCATTTGATGATCCGGGAGGCGACGGATTTACGATCCAATATGCGTATTCAAGAACGGCACCGGGGCCGGCGCCGATATATCCGGCATTCAGTGCGCCGGTTGTGGTTGGTGGCGGAGCGACGTTTGGTAATTCAATGGCGTCGAGCCGCCCTTCGGTAGCGATTATGGGGCCTCCCGGGAATTTCGTGGTGCCGCCGGGTGGAGTATATGTCGGATGGACAGATGGAACAATTGCGTTCATCACATCAGCACCAGCACTGGGCGCACCATTTGGTCCGGTCGCGGCGATTGCGCCAACGCCGCCGACACCACCGGTAATCATACCCGGCATTGCGGCCTCGAACGGCATTTCAATAGGCACTGCCCCTGCAGGTAGCCCCTGCCCGGGTACTGTCTTTGCCGCTTTCACTTCAACTGTGCTCGGTGACGTCGACATCTTTTTTGCTTCAAGCCCGACGGGCGCGCCAGGGACTTGGTCTCCGATCATTCGAGTGAATCAAGATTTGCCGGGCAATGGACTTGACCAGTGGGCTCCGAGTATGTCTGTTAATCCGATGACTGGAGAGATCCGTGTCGTGTATTATGATCGTCGCGGAGATCCGGCGAATGTCAGAAAGCAGACCTGGGTTTCGAGTTCGATGGATTGCGGCGTAACGTGGACGGATTGCGTGCTGTCAGATATTCCGCCGTTGGCACCGGCATCGACCATCGCGCTGCCGCCGGCACCGATGTATATCGGACACTATCTTGGCTCCGACTACAACGCCATAAACATGTTTACCTCGGTGTGGAACGACGAACGGGTAACCGGTGGCGATCAGGACATCATTTTCGAATTCGTCGCGACCTGCGGTGGCGACTCGGACGGCGACGGAGTACCGGATCCGCTTGACAATTGCCCGTTTGTTCCCAATCCCGGCCAAGCGGACAGCGACGGCGACGGTGTTGGTGATGCTTGCGACAACTGTCTGCTGACAGCAAATCCGGGGCAGTCAGATATTGATGGCGACGGCTTGGGAGACGTGTGCGATAACTGCCCGACGTTTTTCAATCCAGGGCAGGCAGATGCTGACGGCGACGGCGTGGGTGACGTTTGTGACAATTGCCCAACATTGCCGAATCCCGGGCAAGCGGACGCAGACGGTGATGGACGCGGAGATGGCTGCGATAACTGTCCGACGGTGAGCAACTCCGGGCAGTTGGATTCGGACAGCGATGGCGTAGGTGATGCCTGCGATAATTGTCCTTCAATTTCGAATGCCGGACAGGCAGACGGAGACGGCGATGGTGTCGGCACTGTCTGTGACAATTGCCCGGCCGAAGCGAATCCGTTCCAAGAGGATTTGGATATGGATATGGTGGGTGATTCGTGCGACAATTGCCTGACTGTGCCGAATCCGGCCCAGACTGATACGGATAGCGACGGCATCGGGGATGCCTGTGATACACCATCGTGTCCATGCATTCCGGGCGATGCGGACGGCAATGGAATACTGACGATTTCTGATGCGGTGTATATGATCAATTACATCTTTGCCGGTGGGCCGGCGCCGTGTAATGGTGATGCGAATTGCGATTGCACATTGTCAATTTCGGATGCGGTTTACTTGATCAATTACATATTCTCGGGCGGACCGGCGCCGTGCAGTTGTGCGGTGTATATCATTCTGTGTCCGTAAGCCAGAAAGTAGAGTTTCACTTTTGTTGGGGCATGCGAGAGCATGCCCCATTTCTTGTTTTGGCTCTGTTTTAGTTGATGTCGTCAAGGCATCCAAATCGAAATGTGAATACTATTGATTCTTTTCAGGATTGTGAAGGCCAATACGGTCAGGAAGTTAGCGTGCTGTGCGCTTAGCTGGTGACGGGGATGCCGCACTGTTCGCAGACGCCGTCGAGCATGCGCCAGAGTGAGCGTGCGGCTTTGGCGGCAGATTCTTCGATCTGTATTTGGATTTCTTCGGTGGTCGCCAACTGCGAGATGAGCTGTGACCAGGTTTTTGAATGCTCGATATCGGCAATCATGTGTTCGCGGAAGAAACGGAGGGATTCTTCATCGCTGATGCCATAACACTGTTGCAGGCCTTTGAGCTTGGTGTGAGAGATTTCCGGGATGCGCGACTCGTAGGCATACATTGCGGCGGCTCCGACGGCGCAGTTGGACGAGCTACAGAGATTTCGATATGTCAGAAGTAGTTTGCGAGTAGCAACCGAACCACAACTCGCATACAGTTCGTCGCGATCCACACCGACACCGCGGGCGAACCAAACCCACAGTTCTTCATGCGGGATCAGTCCGTCACCGCCGGTTTCTTCCTCGACCAGGTTTTCCAGAATCGACAAACGAAGAGAGTGTTCCTTGCAGTTGGAATGAATGGCGCTGACATAGGTCGGGATGGCTTTGACGAACAGAAAATATTCTTTCGTGTAGATTTGCAGTTCCGGTTCCGTCAATTCGCCGCGATTCCAGCGGACATAGAACGGGTGCCGGAGCAGGTCGTGTTCGTTGATTAGGTTGTCGAGTCGGGAGATTAGTTGACTGTTCACTTCCATTCTACGAGAATGCTTCCCGCGATTTTTGCATTTGAGCCAAACTTTTTTCGGCGGAGATCAATTGCCCGGATGTGCGACGGTTATCGCGGAATTCCGCTGCCAATGCGGGCAAACAGTTTGCGAAGCAGAGTGTCGGAAGTGACACAGAGGAGTGTTTGTGCCATGATGGAGTAAACCTTAAAGCGTGAGATTTTGACGCGGACTTTGCCATTGAGGAGGGCCGGGTTGTTCCACGCGAGGCGAAGTGTGCTGATCGCGAAGAATAGCGACCAGAGGTTGAAGAGCCGGAGACGCACCCGGTTCGCAGGAATCGTAAGCGTGTAGTCGAGAGCGTCACCGAGACAGGAGGCGGCTTTTTTTATGAGGTCGTTCAGCGTGCTTTGCGCCGGGCGATGGTAGGCAGGATTGAAGAAGTTGGCGGAATCGACGCCGTGGGATATCATTAAGTCGGCAGGCAAGTAACACCAACCACGTGAGTAGTCGCCGTGACAGTCCTTGATGATATTGGTCATTTGCAGACCGAGGGCAAAAGCGGGACCAAGAGAGCGCAGGCGATCAGAATCAGCGACCGGCAGTTGCGGCAGGTAAAGGATGAACAAGTCGGTGAGCATTTTGCCGACAGTGCCGGCGACATAGTGGCAGTAATTTTCAAGGTCGGCCATATTGGCAAGCGTGAACAATTCGCCGCCGAGCTGATGTTTGCGGGTTACGGTTGCGCGCATGCCTTCGGACATTTCGACCACACAGGCCTGCACAATCCGGCGCACGGCAGGCGGGAGCTGAAGAAACAGTTCGACAACGGTCTGGAGGTTAAGAATAAGGCGATGTTCAGGTGATGCCGGATCAAGGTCGCCCCAGGCGGCGATCCATTCTTGGAGGTTCTGCGGACCAAACGAACCGGATGCAAAAATCAACGTGTACGAATCAAGCAGGGCTGCACGTTGTTCATACGAGAGGTGTTCGGAGTCTTCGGCAGTGTCGACAATACGGCAGAACAGATATGCACAGAGCACCGATTTGTGGAGATCACCTTTGAGAATGCGGATATTGATGGCAAAGGTACGCGAGACCGCCGGGAGAATTTCGACACAGAACTTGAACGGATCAGAATGCATGAAGGGAACATAACGCGTGCGATTGTGAACTAGAACAGGAATTTCGGAAATGATTCGGCAACGTACGCAGGATAATCTTGACAACCAGGGCCAGTAAGCGCGATTTTGGAATTTTCAGGAAGGATGAACGCATTGGCCAAATCAGTCTTTGAATCGATAAAGCTTTTTCTCGACGAGAACCAAATCGTTTACCGCACCGTTCATCATGAGCCGACTTTCACTTCAGAGGAATCGGCAAAGGCGCGAGGCGAGGATGTGAAGATCGGCGGGAAGGCGATTGTAATGAAGGTGGGCGAGGTATTCAGGTTGTTTGTGCTTAGTGCCGCTCTGAAGATCGATTCGGAGGCTATCAAAAGCCACTTCCAGACTAAGAGTACGCGATTTGCGAATGCGGAGGAGCTGCTGGATTTCACGGGGCTGGTGCCGGGATCAGTACCGCCGTTTGGATATCCGATACTGCCTTTTGAGCTGTATGTAGATCAATCAATTCTGCGAAACGAGAAGATCGCATTCAATGCGGGATCGTTGACTGATTCGGTGGTCATGCGGACAAGCGATTATCTCAAGGTCGCGGACGCAACGGTATTTGACTTTTCCAAGAGTTCTTGACAACGGGCGCCGTTCTCATACTTCAAACAAATCCAGGGCAAAAAAGAAAACCGGGTGAAGAACACTTCACCCGGTTTGTCTTATCGTTGGTCAGTTTTATTTGCAGGTAGCGCACGGAGCGGGGCCACCGCCGAAGATGTGGTTAATCAGATAGACGGCATCGGAGATATTGACGTTGCCGCTGCAATCGGCGTCTCCGGAAATGAGCGGATTGGGAGCGGGACCGCCGGAGAAGATATAGGCGATCAAGAACACGGCGTCGGAAATGTTAACCGAGCCTGTGCTGTTGGCGTCGCCACAGACGTATGGCGGGCTCGTGATGGTAATGCTAAGACTAACCGTGTCAGACTTGATTGGATCCTGCGAATCAAACACTGCGACAGTAAAGAAATACTGGGCGTTGAAGCTCGGTGATCCGGTAATGGTTCCGACAGCACCGCCATTGAAATTGCAACCGAAGGGCAAGTCACCGCCGAGGAAAACCCAATTAAATGGCGGTACTCCGCCGACGGCCTGCATTTGGTAGAAGTACGGGGTATTCAAATAACCACCTGGCGGGTAGTTCTGATAGCAATAGACATTGCCATCACAATGGTCACCGACGCCATCTTCATTTTGATCAGGTTGGGTCGGATTGGAGACGCTCGGGCAGTTGTCACAGACATCGCCAAACGTGTCGGCATCGGTGTCAAGCTGATTGGCATTAGCATCGAGCGGGCAGTTGTCGTCTGCGCAAGTATTAAGTGCAAAACCCGGGTTGCCAAAGCCATCGTTGTCCGAGTCGGTACAGTCGTCACACAGATCACCGATGTTATCGGCATCGGCATCGAGTTGATCGCGATTAGGAGTATTGACGCAATTGTCGCAGGCATCGCCGACGGTGTCAGCATCGACATCTGTTTGGCCGACATTGGAAACCAGCGGGCAGTTATCTGAAGCATTGGCGACGCCATCGGCATCAACGTCAAGATTCAGATAGTTCTGGAGAATGGCGTTGGTCCAGCAGCGCATGCGGGCTTCCTGCTGGGCGGTGAAGATTTCTGAGCAATCGGAGTAACCCATAACGTTTTCGGGTTGAGTCGGACCCCACGGCTGGAACGGGCTGCAGGTGTCATTGCCGCCGGGAGGAGCGCAGTTGAAATTCAACGGCGTTGGCGGGGTATCGGAACAAAGGTCGCCGCGAACATCGCTGGGGCTGCCGGCAAATTCATAGCATGTGCCGCACACGGTTGTTTCACTTACGCCACGGAAAGTGTGATAGAGACTAAGCGTATGGCCCATCTCATGAGTAGTTGTGCTGGAGCCGGCATCGAAGCCAACGGTGTGGATCACGATGCCATAGCGAACCTGACCAGCCTGATCCTGCGGAAGATACGCGTAACCAAGGGTAATCTGACCGGGCGTAGTCTGCTCGATATCAGTTACGTAGATGTTGATCTTGGTCTGATATGAGTCGGCATAGGTCTGCTTCATCAGGAAGTCTTCGGAGCTGCTAAGGATGCGGTATTCAGTGTCATTGTGAGTCTGAATTCCATCAAGCAGGAATTGGATTCCAGCGGGTGCGAGATCGGCATTCAGCCGGGCGAATACCTGATTACATTCCCCAACGGTTGTGGCCGGATTGGATCCGTCATCGTTGGCAAAGATGTGGAAGACTAAACGGAAGTAGTACACGTTCTGGTATTGTGCCGGCAAGAAGTTGTTTCTGGTGGCGGGAAGATCACAGGCACCGCGCATCGGGCAATCCAATGGCGCGCGATTAACGTCGTCCTGGGACGGTTCGGATTCCAGGGCGGTGGTGCCGCACCAGTGAATCTGGTTTTCGCGAATGATCTCGTTAATGCGGTCGGGATTGGCGCGCATCTCTTCGAGAATTTCTTCTGTGGTCTTTGCGGCCTGTGCTTGCACAGCAAAAACTGTCAGCCAGACCAAGGCGGACGATGCGCAAGCTAACAGCGATCGTTTAAGGACGTTGCCGAGAAGCTTCATTATACTGCTCACTTTCCCTGACTGCCCATGGCTCGATAATGGGCGCGAGTTATTATTAAAGTTGTCTTCATCCTGATTCATCAAGTGATGTTGCTACCCTAAGGGCAGGCGGCGCAGGGCGCTGTCCCGCCGGAGAAAATGTAATTGATCAGAGCAACGGCGTCGGAGATTGTCACAGTCGAACTGCAGTCGGCATCGCCGGCCAAAAGCGGATCGGGTGCGGGCCCTCCGGAGAAGATATAATTAATCAAGTAAACGGCGTCGGAAATCGTGACATTATCGCTGCCGTCGGCATCGCCGCAGAGATATGGCGGAGGCGGGGCATCGACGATGCGAACGCGCAGAGAAATCGTGTCTGATTTCTGCGGAGCATCGGCATCCTTGCAGACGATCGTGAAGAAATACTCGGCATTGAAGGATGGTGTGCCGGTAATGGTTCCCACAGCTCCGCCGTTAAAGACACATCCGAACGGCAAGTCGCCGCCGAAGAATACCCACTCATAGGGCTGGAGTCCGCCGATGGCGGTAAACTGGAAGAAGTATGGAACACCGAAGTAGCCTTCGGGAAGAATATAGCTCTGGATATGTAATTGTCCATCGCAGGCATCGCCGATCCCATCGACGTTTTCGTCGTATTGTTCGGGATTAGGGATGCTTGCACAGTTATCGCAGTTATCACCCACTCCATCAGCATCGGCATCCGCTTGTCCGGGGTTAACTACATCGGGGCAATTGTCGGTAGGACAAGTGCTTGCGGGGAATCCCGGATCGGCCGCACCATCGCCATCGCTGTCGGTACAGGCATCGCAGCCATCGCCGACGCCATCGGTATCGAGATCGCCCTGATCATTATTAGCGATGGACGGGCAATTGTCGCAGACATTTCCGAATTGATCGCCGTCGGTGTTGGCCTGGTTGTTGTTGCTAACAAACGGACAGTTGTCAGAGGCATTCAGGATGCCGTCATTGTCGATGTCAGGATCACAGGCATCGCCGAACGCGTCGTTATCGACATTTTCCTGGCAGGGATTGAAGTTGGCTGGACAATTATCAACGCCATCATCGACGCCGTCACCGTCGCCGTCCGCCAAGATTTCTCCAGCTGACGCGGGGTTCTTTTCGCCGCCGCAGTTTCGCCATGAAGCAAGTTCGGCATTGACCCAGCAGTGGTACCTTCCCCATTGCTGCGGTGAAAACTCGGTGTAGCAGACATCGGGAGCGTAGCCCATATAGTTTTGCGGATCGGTAGCGCCCCAGCTTAGGCCGGAGCAAACGTCGGTGCCGCCGGGAGGAGCGCAGTTGAAGTTTGTCGGTGTGGGCGCAGTGTCGGAACAATAGTCGCCGGTAAGATCGCCTTCAAAGCCATCGGCGCGCTCATAACAGGCGCCGCATTGAGTCACTTCGGAAACGCCGTGGTGGGTATGCCACAGTCCAATGCAGTGGCCGACCTCGTGGGCAAGAGTCCCTTCTCCGGCGCCGAAGTAATTATCATCGAGGATAATACCGCCCATGTTTGTTAAGGCATCGCTATCCCACGGGAATGTGCCGACGCCGATGTAGCTGGAACTGATGTTGGTGACATAAACATTCAACTGTGAATCAGGGTCGACAGCGTAGGCGTTCTTCATGGCAGATTCTTCATTGTCGGTGAAGGTCCGAAATGCTGTGGAGTTGACGATGCGCCATTCGGCTGTCCAGCGGATTTTGGACGGAGCGAATTGGGAATTGAGAGTGGCCATCTGGGCATCGACGCGCGCTTGGTTAGCGGCGGGGCTTGAGCCGTCGTCATTGGCGAAAACATTGAAGTAAATCTTCAGCGAGGTAAACGGATCGTTGGCTCCGGGGATATTTTGATCGCGATTAGCGACATTGTCACAAGGTCCCAGTGGTGGACAGGCGAGTCCGGGCGTTTTGTTGGCAGAGTTCTTCTGTGCCCAACGGACCTCGGTCTGACACCAGTCACCGCCGTGCTGATCGATAAACGCTTTTACATGGTCGCCGTCGAGGCGTCCGATTTCCTGCCAGAGGTTGGAAGGAGTAATCAACTGGTCATCAGCGGCAAGCAAAAACGATGAGGCGGCAAATATCGAGATCACAATGAGAAAAGCGAACGGCGACAGGCGTCCGGGACGAATCATGTGGCTGTATCTCCAAATCAGATGGTTGCGTTTGGGCTCGGTACCATTTGGCAAGTATGCCTACATAAAAATATCGTCTAAGTACATATTTGTCAAGACGTTTCTCCCTTTTCGAGACGCAATGGACGTGGCGAATTGTTTGCTGAACAAGACGGTTTGACTAAGGCGTGCATCAGGTTATTGCTGTGAGTCTGCACTAACGAGACGGATTTAGTATTGACCGTCGATAGTTAAGTCAATTATATAACGTACGGAGACGCCTTCGATTGTTCTCATTAAGATGGAGAACTCGGTCATATTTGTGAAATATTTCACTATCAGGAGGAGCGAAGAATGACAGGACAATCTCAAATCAGACGAGCCAAGGGTACGATTTCGAAGCAGATTTGGGGGCTGCTGACAATGACAATTGTTCTCATAGGAACCGGTGTCATTTGGGGGCAACCGAAGGCGGGCGATGCCTCGCTGGGAACGCAGAAGTACGAAAGCTACGAGACTCCCGACTATTGCGGAACCTCTTGTCACGTCGGTTTCTATCAGCAGTGGCGGCAGGCAATGATGTCGCAGTCGTACACACATCATTGGGATGAAATCGAGTACTTCAAACTTGCCGTTCCCCATGCCGAGAAGGATCCTGTAGTTGCAGGAGTAAAGGCCGGTTGTAATGGTTGTCACGCGCCGTTGTCATTTTTGGCCGGCGATGTTCCCCCTGCCCGACCGGAGGCTGGTTCACGGGCCAATGAGGGTGTGCAGTGTGAAGTTTGTCACTCGATTACCGGCTTCGAAGGTGACACACCATTCAATTTCAATTGGATTTCCGTGCCGGGAGTTGACAAACAAGGTCCGCGAGCACAAGGCGAATCGCCGGCGCACAAGATGGTGAAGAATGATTTCCTCGCGACCGCTGAATTCTGCGGCACCTGCCACAATGAGAAGTCGCCCTATGGAGTCTGGGTAAAGTCCACCCACCTTGAATGGAAAGAGGGACCTTACGCCGCACAAGGAGTGACTTGCCAGCAGTGTCATATGACCTTTGCTCCGGGTGAAAGCGCAGAGATGGGGACGAAGTATCCCGATGTTCGCCAACATCTCTTCCACGGAGCACATGATCCGGGTAAGGTGCGCGGGACAATCGAATTGCGGATTCATCCGGACATTCGCGAGGCAGAGCCGGGAGAGACGGTGAAGTTCACAGTCGCGTTGTTCAATCAGAAGACAGGGCACAAATTCCCGTCGGGATCCGTGGAAGACCGCATTGTCTGGCTACACGTAGAAGCGACCGATGCCGCCGGGAAGAAGTATCATCTCAAGGTCGATCCCAAGGGATTTGCGGGCGAAGAATACACGATCGCGGCTGATGTCCTGGCCTATCAGGATATGGGTATCGCTTTGAATGAACCGGACTTCAAAGGTGTGCAGCGGGATGGAGTTCCGCTTGGAAACCGGATTTTCCGGATGGCGTACTTTGATCCGCAGGGCCGAATGACGATTCAGCAGTGGAACACAAAGTCGCAAGGCGTGGATTATCGGCTTGGACCGCGCGAGACGAAGTTGGAGACGTTCACATTCAATCTTCCTGACGATGTTGCACCCGGAGAACTCAAAGTAACGGCGACCCTGAATTATCAACTTCTCGTCAAGCCGGTGGCGGATTTTCTCGGCGTTCCGGAAGAGGAATCTCGCGTGATGTTTGTCAACGATCACTCAACGACAATCACGGTGCTGCCGTAGAGAGGACAATGTCATGAGGAAATTGTATTCGAGCATTGTTGCGGCAACGATTCTGGCGATGGCGGCGACGGTGATCGCGTTGATCCAGAATGACGAGTTGTTCGCGATACCGGCATTTGCGCGCAAATACAACATGTCGTGCACAACCTGTCATGCGCCCTTTCCCCTATTGAAGGACTACGGCGATGAATTTGCGGGGAACGGATTTGTTCTGAAGGACAAGGACGCGACAAGGTATTTTGCGGATACCGGCGACAAGAATCTTTCACTAATCCGTGATTTGCCGTTTGCGTTTAGACTGGAAGGTTATCTCACGCATGATACCGAGGTGGATCATACAGTGGATTTCACTTCACCGTATTTGGTCAAGTTGCTCTCGGGCGGATCGCTCGGAAAGAACGTAGCATACTATTTCTACTTCTTTTTGAGTGAACGCGGCGAGGTAGCCGGACTGGAAGACGCATTTGTGATGTTTAACAATCTGGGAGGTTCGGAACTTGATCTCTATATCGGTCAGTTCCAGGTGTCCGACCCGCTATTCAAACGGGAATTGCGTTTACCGCTGGAAGACTATCAGATTTACCGAGTGAAGCCGTTCGGCTCGAATCTGAACTTGACCTACGATCGCGGAATTATGGCGACCTACGGTTTTGATACAGGAACCGATGTTATTTTTGAGATCGTCAATGGGAGCGGTATCGGGGCAGCGAATGCCGACCGGCTCTACGATAACGACAAGTACAAGGCGGTCATGGGCAGAATCTCGCAGGATCTGCCGCAGGTGGTCAGAATTGGCGGTTTTGCCTACTACGGCAAGGAAGCAACGGGGCTTTCCTCTGTTAATCGTGTGAGCATGCTGGGTCCCGACATGACGATAGCATTTGATAAGGTTGCGTTCAATATTCAGTATGTTGAGCGGCGGGATAAGATCGTTGGATCTTCAATCGATCGCGAGACAAGGGGTGCCTTTGCGGAAGTCGTTTACTGGCCCAACGGCGATCGGAGCCGCTGGTATGCGACAGGTTTGTTCAATTGGGTGGAATCGGATGACGGTGACGTAGAATACAAGACGATAACCGGCCATGTGGGGCATCTGCTTCAGACCAATATCCGGCTGGTTGGGGAATTGCGATATGATTTGAAGGCGGAGGAAATGAAACTGGTGGGAGGTTTTGTCGCAGCGTTTTAGGAGTACTTTATTGACTATATGTCGGGATTGGTAGTCAGGCACGCTGCGGACTAATGTTCGCAGCGTGTTTTATTTTGCGCCGGCGGGGACGAATTTGAGAGCGGTGGAATTGATGCAATAGCGCAGACCGGTCGGTCGCGGACCATCCTCGAAAAGGTGGCCCAAGTGGCTGTCGCAACGGGCGCAAATGACGGCGACGCGGATCATACCGCCGGAGAGATCGGCCTCGGTGACGACACTGGACTCGGAAGCGGGTTGGTAGTAGCTGGGCCAGCCGGTGCCGGAATCGAACTTAGTATGTGAATTGAAGAGCGCGTTGCCGCAAGCGGCGCAGAGATACGCACCCTCGCCCTTGTGGTTGTGAAACTCTCCGGTGAAAGCGCGTTCGGTACCATTCTCGCGCATGACGCGATATTGCTCTTTGGTGAGCAGTCGGCGCCACTCGGTTTCGGTTCGTTCGATTCGATCGGTCATGGCAATTTCAATTTCACTTTCGCTATCTGTTGACACATTTGCCGGCGACTCGCTCGACTGCTGGTCTCGTTTTGAGGCGCCGATTGCCAGCAGGATGCCTATCACAATTACGGCGATGAGTGTCAATATCGGAAATGAAACTTGTCTTCGCATAAATCCTCCAGAACCGCCTCAATCGAAGCGGCCCCCATCGGATTAAACAGAGAACGGTAAGGCGATGTTCCGCCCGTGTCCGCACAGGGCGAGAAATCAAGTTGCCGTGACACTCATTTGACAGGAGGGGCGGCGGCGAGCTTGCGCAACAGCGCCAGATTGCGTTTGTCGTCTTCGTATTCCTCATCCTTTGGCGTTTCGAGCAGTTTCGGGATTTTAGCGAATCGAGAATCCTGCATGATGAATTTGAAGGCATCGGCGCCAATCTTGCCGTCGCCGAGATGGGTGTGGCGGTCGACGCGGGAGCCGAGATCCTTTATCGAGTCGTTGAGATGAATCACTTTGAGGTATTTCATGCCGATCACCTTGGCGAAGGATTTCATAGTTTTGTCGTACTCGGCTTTGGTACGAATGTCGTAACCGGCGGCAAAGATATGGCAAGTATCAAGGCAGACGGAAACGCGCGTTTTGTCTTCTACGCCGGCGATCATTTCGGCAATTTGCTCGAAAGTGTAGCCGAGGTGTGACCCCTGCCCCGCCGTGAGTTCGAGGCTGATGCGTGCTTTGGCATTTGGCGTCTTGTCGATGCAGATATTGAGCGATTCAATAATTTTCTTCATGCCATATTCGGGAGTGCCATCGACAGGCGAGCCGGGATGGAGGACGACATCCGGGATGCGCACTTGCTCGGCACGCTGGATTTCGTTGATGAGCGCTTTGATCGACTTGTCGTGAAAATCCTGATTGGGTGTTGCGAGGTTGATCAAGTATGCCGTGTGCGATATGACCGGGGCGATGCCGGAGGCTTCCTGCGCATCGAGGAACTTCTCGGCTTCCTCATCGGTGGTGGGACGCTGTTCCCAGCGGTTGTTGTTCTTGGTGAAGATCTGGATGGTCGTGCAGCCGGTGTTGATACCGTGCTGTATGGCGTTATGCAGACCGCCGGAGGTCGACATATGGGCGCCGATGAGAAGTGAATCCTTTTGGGGCATGCGATGGTCTCCTCCGTGATATCGAAACGCAAATTAACAAAAATGGATGCTCACAGTCAATGCTTCAGTCGAGGAATCGTTCCCGTTCCGGCGCAGTTGGAATCCGGCACTGATCGCGTCTGCCGAACCAGCGATAGCGGCGGCGGGCGATGAAATTGTATAGGAAGTCACGAATGGGGCGCGGGATAATGACGAAAACGTAGAGTAAACGCCAGAGTCCGCCCAGAAGTCGCAGGACTTTCAGGATTGCGGCTGACTTTGTGTAAAATCCAGCTTGGTCGATCAAGATCACCGATTCGAGCACGTTTGAATCATAGCCATGCTGCAACAAGAGCTGCTTCCCGCCAGTTGATTGTAGTGCCGCGAATTTCAGTCTGTGTTTGGAGTCAGCGGCGAGCAGAAAGTTCACCCAGAAGTTACAGAGATTGCAGCTGCCGTCGAACAGCAACACCGGGTGAGCTGGCGCTGAGTCGGGCATTGTCATTGTGAGGATGCCTTGCGGGCAAGCCGCTGTTGGATGCTGTCACTCTGCAACTCACGCAGCGCGTCGGTGCCAATCCAGCGCGCTGATTTGGCGTCTTGTTTGCGGATTTTTTCGGCCAGCATAATGGCCTTCTTGTTCAATCTGATGTTGCGCTTGCCGATTTCACGCAGTGCCCAATTGACAGCTTTGCGGACGAAGTTGCGTTCGTCCGATGCGTACTCAAGAAACAACGGGAAGAACCGCTCGAAACTGCGGTCGGTCGCCTTCTTGTCATGGACGGCCAGCGCGGCAATGACAACAAAACCGGCACGGCGGACATATTCTTCTTCGCGCGCGCTCCATTCAAATGCCTTGGCGACGGCGAAGGGAGTTTTGTCGACGAGACTGCTGCAAAAACCGTCGCAGATATCCCACGAATCGATTTGGGATACCCATTCGTCGAGGAGTTGTTCGGTTGTTTGTGCAGGGTCGGCGATCATCGGTGCGAGGATGCGAGCCTCATGGACGCGAGTATTCCAAAGCGAGATGGCGAGCTTCTGGTTCTTGCCGATTTCCCTGGCGAGGGCACGCAGTTTTGGAACCGGCACGCCGAGGGCGCGTTTATCGGAAATGCCAAAGCGCACCAGACGAGAGCGATGACCCTCATCGGCGAGTTCGTGCAGACGGGCGATGACTTCCCTGGCAGTCACAGTGGTGATCACACTTTGACAGCGAGCATCAGACCATCGCGGATCGGCATAAGCGAGCATACGGAGTCCGGCAACGCGTATACACGCTTGTTGAACTCGAGAATACCGGCGGTTGATTCCGAGGGAGGATTTTCTTCGACGATTCGGCCGCTCCAGAGGACATTGTCGGTGATCATGATGCCGCCGCGCCGGAGTTTGGGCCAGGCGATTTCGAGGGCGCGGGGATACTGCTCTTTATCGACATCGTTGAGGATGATGTCGTAGACGCCGGCGGTTTTGTCCATTGATTCGAGAGCATCTCCCTGATGCCAGGTGATATGATCGGCGACTCCGGCGGCGGAGGTATATTTCTTGCCGCGCTCGATATTGGCTTTGTCCATTTCAGTACATTCGACGGTGCCGCCATCTTTCAGAGCAGATGAGAACCAGACAGCGGAATAGCCGTAGCCGGAGCCCATTTCAAAAATGCGAGAGGCATTTGTCAGGTGAACAAGCTGATGTAGGAATCGGCCAACGAGAGGGCCAATGATGGGAAACTTGTTGTCTTTGGCGTATTGTTCCATCTCGGCAAGCACCTTGTGGCGCGGCGGCGTGAGGTTATGCAGGTAGTCATTGATGGCCGGATTCGTCAATTCCATTTTCTTCGTCCTTTCGATACAGCAGAAATTTGTAGATTATACGGCAATGAATTCGACACAGCGAGCAAATCTTGTCAAGCAATTGGCGCGGGAGCAGGGATTCGAGTATTGCGGGATCGCGAAGGCGGATTTCCTTTCAGAGGAAGCGCCGCGACTGGAGCGGTGGTTGCGTTTGGGGAAGCATGGTGAGATGGCCTTCATGAACAACTGGTTTGACAAGCGGCTGGATCCGCGAAAACTGGTAGACGGCGCCAGATCGGTGATTTGCCTGATGTACAATTATTACACGGACAAAAAGCAAAGTGATCCGGAGGCGCCGAAGATTGCCAAGTATGCTCTTGGTAAAGACTATCATTGGGTGCTCAAGGAGAGACTGTCGGTGATTGTTGAGCGACTAAGGGAAGAAGTTGGAGATTTCGGTTTCCGAGTTTTTGTGGATACGGGACCGGTGCTGGAAAAGGCATGGGCGGCGAGGGCCGGACTGGGGTGGATCGGCAAGAATTCGCTGCTGCTAAATCCGGAACGGGGAAGCTACTTCTTTCTGGCAGAAATCATTGTCGATTTCGAAATGGACTATGACCAGCCAATTAACGACCTTTGTGCGAATTGCCGCAAGTGCCAGGATGCATGTCCGACCAATGCGCTGGTAGAGCCGCGGATTGTGGATGCACGCAGGTGTATCTCGTATTTCACCATTGAATATCGCGGTCAATTGCCAGTAGGAATGCGGGAGAAGTTTGACAACTGGATGTTCGGATGTGATATTTGTCAAGATGTGTGTCCCTGGAATCGCAAGAGCAGAATGCACAGCGAACCGTTATTTGAACCCAAAGACGAGGTTTTGGAAAAGACTAAGAGCGAATGGGAAGAGATTACGCGCGAAGTATACAACCGCCTGTTCAAGGATACCGCGGTAACACGAACGCGATATGGTGGGCTGAAGAGAAACATCCAGTTTCTTGGAACAACTCCAGTGACAAGAGACGTTGATGAGACGAAGGATGACGAAGCAGAATAATGACAGACTTCAGAGAATTGATCAAGAGCAAATTGACGACACGGCAAAGGGTGGCAATCGCTGATATCGACGGGACGCCGGCCGGGGTGTTGATTCCTCTCTTTGCCAAAGGAGGCAAGGTTCATGTCCTGCTGACGTTGCGAACGAATACTGTGGCTTCGCACAAGGGACAGATTTCGTTTCCTGGCGGCGGCTTTGAGGCCGGTGATGCGGACATTTGCGCGACGGCGCTGCGGGAGACTTTTGAAGAAGTGGGAATTGAGCCTGCGAGTGTGGAAGTGTTAGGCGAACTTGATGACGTGATGGCCGTGAGCAATCATGTGGTTACCCCGGTCGTTGGCGTGATTCCCTTCCCCTACCGGTATAAGGTAAGCACCGATGAAATTGAGGAAGTGATTGAAGTGCCGTTGGAATTTTTCATGGATACGAGGAATTGCCGGATCGAGCAGCGTCCGTATCGCGGGAAAGAGGTGCCGGTGTACTTCTACCAGTATGGCAAGCACAATGTGTGGGGATTGACGGCATATATCCTTCGGGAGTTTCTGGAAATCTGCTACGGGGTGAAGAAATAGTGATTGGAGCGGGGTCCAATTTCCGGTTGACAGAACCGGTGGATTTGCATTTCTTGCCGATTCGATAATGGACGAAGTCCCGACTGGGAAGTCCATCCACAAGATCGTCTTTGGAGAGGTGGCCGAGCGGCTGAAGGCGGCGGTTTGCTAAACCGTTATACGGGTAAAACTGTATCCAGGGTTCGAATCCCTGCCTCTCCGAATAATTTCTTTCTAACGCAATAATCCATTATGTAGCATAAAGTTATTGACAATTCCCTCGCCGTTAGTACAAATTTCTAACGGCTATCTAACGGAGGAGAATATGTCTAGCGTACAATCCAAGCGGGGTGGCGTCGGGAAGAAGACGTTTTATGTCGTTGTGTCTGTTGCTGGCAAACGCAAATGGCTGAAGGCCGGTACTTTAAAAGATGCTCAGGCCTTGAAGAAGAAGCTTGATTCGATGGCTTCAGTCGAGCGGCTGGAGAAGCTGGGAATAGCGACTCGGGAGAAGCGAGTTGACAACTTCTTCCAGGAATATCTTGATAATGTGCGCCTGCGAACTTCTCCCAACACGACTAAGCGTTATAAGGCGGTTCTCAATACCTTCATAACTTTCCTGAAGATGTATCATCCAAGCCTGACTCATTTGGCCCAGATCCGACAAGAGATATTGGAGTCGTATCAGAAGCAACGCCTTGAGTCCGTGGAGTTGAAGAGAGCGGCTGACTCTGGCAATTGCTACAATCGCAAGGAGAAGGTTTTACCCAAACCCCAGACTGTCAACTACGAGGTTAGCGTTCTTCGGTCGGTCTTCGTTTGGGCACATGAGAAGGAGCTGATCCCCACTGTTCCGACGAAGAGGGTGAAGCCTCTGAGAGTCAGCTCTCGCAAACAAGCAAGGCTACTTTCTTCTGACGAGTGCAAACACTTCTTGAAGACTGCCAGAGAGCTTTCCAAGACTGATAGCAGTTTCAAAGTCTATGCGTCGGCTTTCAAGTTTCTTCTGAACACTGGTCTAAGGTCAGGAGAGCTTACGAACCTAACTTGGAATGATGTCGACCTCAAGACGGGCTTGATGAAGATTCGACCTAAAGAGGGTTGGACTCCTAAGAGTTATTCGCGGGAATTCTTCCTCAATGAAGCTGCCTTGGATGTCATTTCAAAGCTCAGAAACGACAGCCTCTCGTATGTCTTTGCGGATCAGTCAGGGCATCAGTTGGACAATGATGCCTTGAGGAACGCCCTGATTAAGGTGGCGAAGGCTGCGGGCTTCGATGATCTAACCCGGGTTCATGATCTAAGGCATACGTTCAATTCTCTGATGCAGATGAATGGCGTCGATCCGGCGACCATGGGAAAGATTCTGGGGCATAAGGATATTGAAACCACGATGATCTACACTCATCAGACGCAAGAGCATTTAAAGAGATCAATCGGGAAGATTGATATTAGATAGCTGAGCTGGCGCTCAGGATTGGTCAGGAATTAATGGAAACGAGTTTGGGGGTGAGGATAGGGAGTCAGAAAGTTAGATCGAGAAAAATAAGTCCTACGGGTAATCCACTTTTGAGTTCTAAGCATCCAATTTGTTATGAAGCCCCGGAAAGGCTGTAACCTTCTCCACAAAAACTGATCCAGTGGTAATCTCGAATTTGGGGTATATTGCCCTAACAAGGAGATCTGGAGATGAAGCGCTCGCGCTATTCAGAAGAACAGATCATCGGCATCGTGAAGGAAGTGGAAGCTGGTCTGAAAGTGGCTGATGCTTGCCGCAAGTATGGCATGAGTCAGTGGACGTTGTATACCTGGCGGACGAAGTGTCAGGGGATGAGCGTCAGTGAAGCGAAGGAGCTGAAAGCGCTGGAACATGAGACCCGGCGCTTGAAGCAGTTGGTGGCCAACTTGAGTTTGGACAATGCCGCCTTAAAGGATGTCTTATCAAAAAACAGGTAGCGCCTGCTGCGCGGCGTTGTGCGGTGGGCTATGCGATGCAACGCTATGAGTTCAGTCAACGGCATACCTGTCAGGTGATGCAACTGCAGCGGTCGAGCTGCCGCTACCAAGCCCAGCCGGATCGCAGGATTCAGAATGTTTTCGAGCAGCGACTGTCTTAGGCCAAAATGGAATATCTGCCGAAAGATCAGAAAGTTACACCCTCCCAAAAGAGCGCAGTAGACATATCCATCCAAACTTATATGCGTTTCTCGTTCCAATTCCCCCTAACTTCCGGCCCTTGGAGTCCGATCCACCCGCGTGTTGCCTGGCGTAATTATCGAATCTACCCTTATTCTTCCTGCTCGTCGTCGAAGGTCTGCAGCGTCCTTAGTTGCCCTCGGACGTCGATACCGTTGAGCAGTTTCAGGACGCTTGAGCCTCTGACAGGAATGCAAGGATTAACGAGCACGTTCGTGTTTCTAGGATCAAGCAAAACAAACTTCTCCGTCAGGACCAACTGCTTCAACCAACAACGGTGGTATTCAGATGTGGGATCGAAATAGAAGGAGAACTCTTTCCTCCGCGGCCTTGTGAACACAACCTGAATTCGGAACAATGCTTTTTCTTTTTCGTCGACTTTTACAGAGACGGCGTCGCAGCACCAGTCCCATTCCACGTCGTCGCCGACGAAATCACTCCAATGAGGGATGGACTCATCCATTACGAGCATCGGGAGGAGCACCCTTTTGCTATTCGAGAACACATCCTCCTGCGTCAGGTAAATCAAGTCACGATATCCAAGTATCTTGCCACGACTCCGATCTGCACTTGACGTCCTATCGAACGCGGAATTCCGAAAGCGAACTTCTTTATAGTATCCTCATGTGTCAATGACATGCCTACAAAACTTACATTTCCTTTCCAAGTTGACTACCCAGCACTTTCAGGCAAGCGGAAGATCCAAAACGTATGATTCTGCCCAAAGCTGACTGCAGTCACTGGTTTCTCGACTCGAAATGTTTCTTTGCCTCCTCTATCTCATCAGTGTAGTATCCAGAACGGTAACCGCCACCAGAACTGCGATCAAGAGTCCAGACAACGTAATTAGCGGAACGTTCCGCGGTCACGTTTTTCGCCATCACGATACTCAGATGATCATGTGCTCCATTCTTCACAGAGATCACCTTATATCCTACGTGCATGTCTCCGATTCGGGCACCATCGGTAGCCGCAGTCTCCTGCGCAGTTTTGAAGTCATTTGGCCTGAGATCTACGATTTTGGTCGGCATTGTAGAAATGGATGATTGACACTTGGCTAACGCCGCTTTGATGGTCCCTTCAGTCTGCTGAGCCAGCATCGCAGCCAATAATGGGCTAGCCGATCCACGTGTAGTAGGATCAATTGTTGACTCAAGGCGCCGACACATCGCCCCGAATCTTCGTGCGCGCTCTAGTGCCCTGAGCAATGCAGGGACGGCAAAAGGGTCGCTGAGATCCGCGAGCTGTCGGACAACCCCTTCATCCGGAAGCGACTCTCCGCCGACACTAAGTTGAGTCTTGGTCTCTAGTTCACGAAGAAGGTTTTCGATCTTATTCGACATGATTTATCCTTTAATTCAATGTAAGATGGAGAGTCCCGTTCTTCACGCCTTCTACAACAAAGCTTTCATACTCTAACGTCTGAATGAGCATTCTACATTCGGCCTGCGAGACAATCATTGCCATTACTTTCAGATCATCAATAAGCTGCGATTCAAGTCTCCTCCATTCTTGCGCGAGCGCTAAGAATAGTGACTTATTACTCATCCTCTGGCTTGCAAATCTGGCAATGACCTTGTGAGCCCGAGTAATCTCGTACCCTGGAAGCTAGTCGACAATTCGACCTTTGTACCACCACGACTTTGTCGCACGATCGCAAGTGACGTTCGCGACATCGGATATGATCTGGTCGATTAAAGCATCGGGGGAATTCAAATCAAGTTTGCCCATATAGACTTCCTCCTTCTCTTGCCGAACGCCGCAATCAACACAGGTGTCACCGCCTGTAATATTGCCTCCGTTCTCCAGTATTGTTGAATAGATTGGCAGCATGTCGACGCGCTTTGTAAGGATAGAACCACATCCTGGACATTTCCAGTACTTCTTAAGTTCTTGAGACGGTTTACCGCTCGAGGTTACACGGCTGCTTCCGAGCAGTCTCTTCCAAAAGTTCATTATTCCTTTCTCTTACTATCCTGATTTAACTTTCAGCATCCGCGCCGCTGTAGAGTCCGTAACGTCCCTACTCAATTCCAGCGAATTCGGAGAGCTGCTTAGCTGATTCAATTGTCTTTAAGTGATGACCTCTTAGCTCGGATAAACTGCACCTGGCTTTCTGAACTGATCGTCGTCAGCACAGGGGACTAGTCTATTGAAGAATCACTTCTACAACAGGGTCGACTAATTCGTAAGCGCTTCCACATAAATCGACTCGTGCCAGCGTATCAGATCGAACTGAACCCGGAAACATTACCGCAACTTTGCTTTCAAATCGAGATAAGATAGTTAACTGGCTATAATAGTCATACAGATACATCAGAGTTCCACCTCCCATCAATTGCTTGGAATCCGTCGTTACTCTGTAGCACTTACTCAAACAACCGTAATTAGTAGGAAATTCTCCCTCTTTGAGGTCGATTACAACCCCAAGTGATTCGACCATAGTACCGTCTCTTAACATAGCTCTTATTTCACGATTGGACATCACTTGCAGCACGTTTTCGCGTGCAGTGAGCAAAACGATGGAATTGTCCTGCCAGTTCTCTATTAGAATTATTCCGTGCTTCTGAGGAGCCGACATGAATCCCTTTCTACTTCCAGTGGCCACTGCTCGATACCCGTATGGCACTCCCATCATCAGATCGACCTTCGAAATAGCCTGAATCGAACCACGTGGAGGTCCACCAAGGCCTAGAGCTCCTGCTGTCAATTCCGGTTCTAATTCGTAATTATATCCCCGAAATGTTGTGCTCGTCGGAGTATCATCCCCACATAAATCGAACACATAAGCGAAACAATCTCCCGAGTCTTGCTTAATCTTTGCCCGCTCTGTACAAATCACTTGAGGGACTTTTTGTCCGGGTTCGCCGCGAAAACCCTCATCTAAGGCAATGGCGATACCGAAAGGTATGACAGTGCGACCACCTGTAAGCGATACACTTAGAATACTCTCGTTGATCTCAATAATCTTATCGATTGGCAGCTTCATTAAGAGAAGCCCAAATGAATGTCCCGGGTAAGGGCGCCATGCCTCTTCTTTCGGCATGCACGACAGTGCAGTGGTTCTTAACCATCCGATAATCACTTTCTTGCCACACACAACGCAGCCACCTCTTGTCATCTGATGCGCACCACTACGAATCTTCGCACAACGTGTACAGACCTCACAGTCCTTTGACCAATCATGTTGATTTGCTCTGTTGAAACCACATCCTGAACATACTTCGCAGTCATTCGACCAGTTATGCCTATTTGATCGGACAACTCCACACAATCCACACTTTTCGCAGTTTCTTGACCAGTCGTGATTCTGGTCTCGCACTTCGCCGCAGGCGCTGCACTTACATCCGACCCAATGATGTCCGAATAAGCACTTGAGTCTCATTTGCTAACTCCTTCATGGACTTTCTAAAACCTCTACCAGCATTGATTTGGCGACCAAATCAATTGTGACATCGATAAGATCACTTTCTCTAAACTTGTCATAGATCAGTCATTCTGAGAATCACAGGGAAGGCTGCCTTCATTGCGGTCTCGACATCGGACGGTCCGCCAATCGGGGATCTTTCACCGGAGAGTGCGAGCCGCCTCGCAACAGTCTTGTCAAACGCGAACAATCTGCTGCAAGAGCTGCAAACTAGCCAGTCCGCTGAATCAGAGGCTATCTTAGATACTCGACCTTCCAAGTAACGTGTCCTTTCCTCTCGACTTGCAATCCCGTTCACAAACGTTCGGTCCTTCTCAAGTGTAATGTCCCAAAACGCAGCACTGATCACTATTTGAGATGTAGCGAGGACAAAACACTCTTCAATTGCCACTGCATTTCGAGTAATACAGACGTCGCAGTACCTTTGTGAGCCGCTCATGCTGATTGATATCTGTTTCAGCACTTGGGTCGCCTGTTCGTGCCCGAGGGAAGCCGCGCGATTTATCAATTCTAGCGCCCTTTCTTCGTCTTGGCGGACACCAGTACCGTTGTAATAGCAGGCTCCAAGATTGTATAGCGCGCCAGCATCCCCTTGGACCGCAGCCTTCTCCAGCCAAGCAATACTTGCAGTGACGTCCTTTTGCATTTCTCCGCCGTTAAAGCAGGCTATTCCAACCGTTCGCTGCGAAGCGGGGTGACCCTGCTCAGCCGCCTTCAAGTACCAATGGTAGGCCAGCTTATTATCCTGAGGCACTCCCATACCTGCATGGTAGCTCGTGGCAAGAGTAAACTGTGCTTCACGGTGACCTTGCTCGGCCGCCTTACGGAACCAGTCCGCCGCCGTACCGTAATTTTGGGGAACTTCCTTTCCGGCGAAAAATATCAACCCTATCTGAAATTGCTTCTCCGGGTCGTTCTCCTTCTTGACGACGACGTAAGTCTTCTTTGGCGGAATCCCATCCTTAAGTTGCTCTTCATATCCAGGGTAGGGATTGACAAATTCGCATTCGCCACAGTACCAGAATCGTTTCTTTCCGCTAGAGAGGGCGCGGAAAACAGTCAAGAGAGCCTCCTCAGTCCGCTTGAGAACATCGTTATCAAAGACAACATGTTTTACTAAGTCCGGTTGAGCCTGACCGTCCGGGGCACGTAGTGCTGTTTCGTGGCTCCTAAAGAATTCCTCGACTTGCTCATCCGTAACTAGGCCTGCATCGTCCCCAACATGGAATGCATGGCCACATGAGGAGCATGTCAGCGATCGCAATACACCGAGGCCTACGTGCTTTCCAGAACCGATCAAACGAGAGAACCAACTCATATCTCTTCCTATTCTTGATTCTGGCTACTGATCGTCTGCAACAAACCGATCCATATGCGGCGGCAAAAGCGAATCTACCTTCATGGATCGATCACGAGTATTCAATTTCGCCATCTAATTCCATATTCGCCACCATTTCCTCCGCGTGGGCTTGTCACCCCCTCGACCACCTGTCTGAGTTTCGTCTTTAAGTAAAACCGATTGATGTTCTTGATTAGAGGGGTACTCGATTGCTACAGTACCATTCTGAAGGCATATTACAGCCCCCGGTTTGATTGCGGCGATGTCATCAGCTGACATTGAGAATCCGGCTTCCGCCAGAAACTCACGTGCATATCGTGGACCTTCACCGACGTATCCAAGCGATAAGAAGTGAACATCGTATTCACCTCGACGCTCCCCTGATAGCACTGTCCTATTTTCAAAAACAAAGTTAATCTCGAATTTCGGGAAATGGCTAAGGAACTCGACCCGCCTCAATGGTCCATATTGTTTGATTAGTTCCCTGGCCATCTGCCGATAGTGGATCACCGTTGGATGGTAGTTCTGCTGGGCCGCCTCCACTTCGGCCGAGGTGCCAGTGACGCAAAGATCCTTCCACTGAGGGATCAAGTGTGCTTTGCAAGTTGGGCACCAGATCGCGGGCGGGACGTAAGTGGTATAGGAGCAACGCACCAACTTGATCGAATTTGCATTCAGCGTATCAACTTTCTCCCAATCTTGGTTTGGGTCAAGAGTGTCGTGGACCACCATTACGCCGCGCTGAACATCTATGGATGAAATGGACACCTTCACGTTTGACCCGCATTTGCAGGGCACGTCGATTTGCCCTCGCGGTTGGTCAGACAAGTCACTTCCACACGTTTTGCACACAGTCATGAAATCTTCCTATCATATCTAACGTTAAGCACCGGCGGTGGCGCGCAGTGCTATCCGCAACATTCCATTGGTATGATCCTTACGCCGGAACACAACCATCGACCCTGGCCAGGATTCTCTTAGGCTCGAGGTCACGAAAGGCAAAGCCCACAAGAACTTTGCTTCGCGTTCGTCCACCATCCACCGAAAACTCCATCAGATTAATCACGATCGAGTACGGAGGTTTCAACCCTTCGCTCTCCAGAACCGGTCCGATAGCTAAAGGATCTGGATATCCATTGTCTATCGCGTTGACAGCGAATGTGACGAACCTCGCTTTGAACTGGATGCTCCATAATCGCGGCTGGCTTTGTCGATTGAACTTGGCAACCTCGCCTCCGACCTTCTCAGAATGCGCTATGTCGGCATGAGTAAGTGCTAGGAATGCATGGGAAATCGAAGTGGGAGAGATTCGTAGGGGAGGGTCGTTGTCGCCTTGGTTGACTACGATGGGAGACGCTTTCCCTGCCGTAGCATTAGGCGACTCGGGTTTGATTGTTCTGCGAAACAACTTCTTGATAAATCCCATTGTCTATCTCCTTCGTTGTGGGCCTGTCAACAAAGTGAACTGAACCGCTCCGATTTTGACAGAAAGTCGTTTGGTCGGCTCACAATCTATCGTCCAGAAAGTCGTAGGCGAATAGATACTCGAACTGAGGCTGTTCTAGCCACTACTCTTTGGTGTAGCTCGAAGCGGGAGTCTTCCTCTACGCCAAGCCAGCGCTGCATCTTCAGAGGCGGTTTTCATATCAAGTCCTCGCTTTCGAGCGCATTGTTCGCACATAAGAATAGGATTGTGTACGGAGGAATCAACGATATACGTGATTCCTTCGTCCGCAAAAGTCTTTGTTTCTCTTAAGAGCTTCACTCTAAGTGCCTCGCAACTACGAGCATCCTTGCGGTACCCGACTATGCTTTCATCAATATATATGAAGCCTCCCCCATGAGGAATGTCGACTCCCGGGGGTGGACAGGGGCCATCTCTATCGGAACACCTTCCATCGCCGGAAGGCATCATCACCTCGAATGAATTTAGACGAATAAGTTCTTCCTCGCTAAAGTGTCCAGAGACTGCCACATCGCGCTGTTTAAGCATGTTTGCGTCCCGCTCTAGCGGGTGCGGGCCAGATCTAACTGCAGAATTCTTGAAACTCTTGTTTTGTTGATCAGCAAGCCTCCTCTTATACTCGAGCCTAGCTACTTCCCTGATACTTCCGCCCATCTCATTGAGAGCCCAATGAGCCGCCTCGACTACGTCTTCTACTGGATCTGCTCGGATCACCTGAATCAGAGCATCGGAAGACTGAATGAGTTTGCACCTGCCAAATATCTCGGCCGATCGCCATCTGAGAGGTGGCGCTCCTTCTGCGAGCAGTTGTTTCAAGTCACTTCCAAAAACATCGATGAAATTGCATAGTACATCACCAATGGCACTCGAAACAAGTTCGTCCTGGCTGCCGAGGTACTGCAAAACTGTTCTCCGGATTTGTTGGTCGGAGAAATCAAAGTGTGCACCAAGTAGTATCTGCTTTGCGCAGCTTCGGGTCTGCACATCAGAATGTGCTAGTGCCAAGAGGAGCCCCGGCAAATCCCGAGAACCAGCCAATTTGTCAACATCTATGACGTCTGTTGATCTTTTGACTTCAGCACGGCACGCCAAAGGACGCATCAACCCGACTCGTCGTAACACGGACTGCCAAATGCCTTCCTTCTTCATCATCCACGTCCGATCAATTCTTGCGCGGATTGAGATACTTGGCTGTGCACCCGGTTGGGTTCTCAACAATTGCCAGCAGTAGATCACGCGGACTCAATTCTCGAGAATCTCCAGACTGATAAAGCTTGTGCAAGGCAGAGCTGAAGAGCCGTCTGCTTGAATCCGATCGGTGTACTACTCTCTCCTCGTACAGAGCTGTGCCAATCGGAGTCTGCGAACGTAAGAACCGGCGAACGCGAGTGCTGGCGATTCCCGCCATTTGAAAGAGCAGATCCACTTCTAATACCTCACGATAAATTCGCTTCTGTTCTCCGGGGTCTTGTACTACTTGGGCCAGAATTCGCTTGTCCAATTCAGAAAATTTCAGTAGTGCAAGAAAAAAGTGATCCGGCTCTATCTCCAGAGATCGCGCACGGATTGCTTCAGCGGCAGCCAGGCTCCAGGTGATTTGCAGGGCAGTGTTTAGGAGATCTGACGACACTATTCCGACCCAACCTTCAGAAATCCGCCAGAGGTAGTCACTTTGGCGCCTTCTCTCTTACCTCTATTGATTGATGCAACAAGATCGTGACATCATCACTCAAGCCGTCCAAGATGACTCGGACTGAATCTAGAGTCTTCTTCTCTCGGTCGGCTCGGTTGATTATCCTGTCAATCGAAGCGGATTGACTGCTTTGTAGCGATCGGAGACTGCCGACGGCAACTTTTACTTCATTGAGAGCAGAATAGTTGTTCTCTTGATTGATTCGCGTAGTGCTATCGAATCTGGATAAATCACTGCGCAAGAAGTGGGTCAATGCCTCGATTTGCACAAGCCGCTCGTGCGTCCGAGGGACGAGTACTAGTGAGTGCCAAACAAGGATAGCGAACAGAAAGATTATTGCAGTCGCGCCGATAATTCGTAGCGGCTGCCAATTCGTTCGAACTTTTGCTCGCAATTGCGATAGGGCCGCGTCAATCTCGACTTTGGACGCGCCCTTTTCTAGCGCACGATTCCAAGAAGCTTCTGCCTCGAGAAAATAGCCCTGTTGAGCATACATTCTTGCCTGAAGTTCCAGAGCTTCCACCTCGCTACATTCATTCCGTCGGAGACAATCCTGCAGCAATTCAAAAGCTTCAACGTAACAGCCTTCACGCGCGAAGTCGTTAGCTTGATCAAATCTGTCTGTAGTCATCCGTCGTCCCGTCATTTCAATTGATAACTGTGAACCGAATTCCGATAATCTATACCTACTGCCACGGAAACATGTCACCCACTCGATATGTCTTATTGGACCCCGGAAGTCTTCGGTTCGGGGCCGACAATCAATAAGCTCCGTAATTGTCTATTCACAGCTTTGAGAGCCTCCGTGTCGCCTCGCTCGATGGCCCGTCGACCCAATGCAGTCAGTTGTCCACCTCTGCTCCTATCCGGAGGCGTGAGATCGCACTTTGAGACCAGAGAAACCAGTTCATCGAAGTCGATTAGATGAAAATCATGATATCGATCAGCAACGTGATACCATAATCTCGCAAAGTCGAGGCAGCACCGCCGTAGCAGATCAGGATCTTTGGACGCAACCGCCTGCTTGTTAAGTTCTTTGATCTTCATCAGCGAATCGCTATCTTTCGCATTCCCATGTGATGCGACAAGCTTCTCTGCTTGATGGCATCCGCTCTCGCACTCGGCTATCAGTTTCGGCCATTCCAGTGCGTCTTCCATCTCGTCAATCAGTGATGCTAATTCTCTCAGTTTGCGATCAACCTGAGTAACTGCCTCCTGATCGTTTCTGGCCGCGTCGAACAATGCTGAAATCTGTTCAAGCATCTGCTGATCCTTAATCTGGGCCATGGCCCGACCTGCAGACTGAGAATTAACCGCCGCGGCACTATCCTTAATTGCGCTATAGCGGCTTCGGAGTTGATTCCAGAGGTTTTCGAGTTCATGGGGTAGGTTCTGCACCATCAGATTATCGAATTTTGCCGGGAAATCTTCGTCGAGAACCGTAACCAAGACGTTGACCGATATCTGCTGAGACTTGTTCATATGCACCTCAATTTCAAGCAAACTACCCACGGGTAGATCATGCTTCACATCCGTGCCGCGAATAATCACTGTGCCAATCGAGTGGTTTCGCTCAGCTCGAGGAGACTCTCCTTCCAAGATTGGAATAAGTATCTCGTCTTTATCGTTTCCGGTCCTAAGCGGGACAACAGTCACGTGATCGTTTTTGTTTCCACACGGGAGTCCAGTCCCTTTGCGGATATAGGTTGCCACGGATCCATCGGCCAGCCCGATACCGATGGACCAAGGAGCAGGGGGATTCTCATCGGGTGGAGTCCCTAGAGTGTACGGAACTCTCTCTGGAGAGATCGGGATCTGGGTTCCAGTTGGATCGCAGAGCTCCACCTTGTACCAATGCCGTTGGCCCCTCTCAGTCTCGGGTATATAGAGTTGCGTCATGAAAGCTCCGTTTGAAGCAAGCGAAAGTCTCCCCGACCGCCACTGTGTCTTCGCATCCACGAATTCAATCGTAAACCCTTCAACTTGTTGACCGACTGGAGGACAAACCTGACCGGCGATGTCTGGATCGCAGACGTTGCCGAGTGCCTGATATTCTTTAGTCACCGCCAGTTGCCAGGTACCGGTGGGTATAACCACACCATCTTTGGGGTCGACTTGGCCAGCAGCAAACACTGCCGCACCACGAGCAACAACTGTAACTGGATCAATACTGAAGTCCAGTTTGCCCCCGAGTTCGGACACTACTGCGTCCCGTACCCAAGGGCTCAGCGTGCTTCCTCCAACCATCAAAATTCGCTCGACACTTCTGCTTCCCAATCCCGCATCCGTAAGTGCCTTGCGGCAAAGCGCAATTGAGCGAAGGATGTACGGTCGACTTATCTCTTCGACATCACTAGGAGTCAGTGTGTAAGAAAAGTCGACAGCGTTCCCCTTATCATTAACAAATAGTTCTTCGATCCAAATCTCTGCCGGTGCTTGCGTCCGGCAGACATCGATTTTTGCTAGCTCGGCGTAATACTTGAGCTTTCCCATCGTTTGCTTCCAACGATCAATGCCACGACGGAAATCGGAAAGATCGTGCTGTTCACTGATCATTGGAGCAAGCCGCTTTGTCACAATATCCCAGTCGATCAGCTTACCACCAAGGAAATTGTCTCCGTCGTGATTTACTACTTGAATCATGCCATCTCTGACTCGCATAACTGCCGCATCAAACGTGCCACCTCCGAAATCATAGACAAGCCAGTATACGTTCTCGCTCTCAGTCTGGAAGCCATATGCAAGCGACGCCGCCACTGGCTCAAGCTGGATTGGGCAAACAATTAGTCCCGCAAGTTGCGCCGCACGTATCGTTGCGTTGGTTGACGGGTTCTCAAAGGCTGCCGGCACGGTGATCACTGCCGCTCTCACTTCCTCACTCAATTCTGAACGCACATCAATCCTCAGAGATTTCAAGACTTCGGCGGACAACTCCTCCGGCGTCATCTCGCGACCAGAGCGGACAAAATGCTTCGCAACTTCCACTCCCCTTCCCATCCTCAACTTGAACTCCAGATCCCCATTATCCATTCCTTCCAAATCACACAGCGTGCGCTTCTTAGCTTCTTCGCCCACCAAAAGTGTACCGCGCTTGTCGATCCAAACTGCAGAAGGGGTTATCATTGAGCCAGTCTTGTTCGGAATCAACCTCACTTCTGAATCACCCATGACTGCAATTGAGCTGTTCGTAGTACCCAAGTCGATGCCGAAATCTATTGTTGCCCGTGTCATTGATCTTTTCTCCTCACTTAATATGCGTTGAAGCTTCTATCTCATCCACGATTGTTTGTGCTTCATGCGAGCGCTGGAAACACAGCGATTCGACTCAAACTATCAAAGTACTAACTTCCAAATCGCTCGATTCTGAATCTTGAAGCCACTCCTGACTTGTATTCACGGGCCACGCCTATGATGCGTTTGGTGCGCAATCGCTTGCAGATCCGGTCGATCTGTCAACCAATGGCACGCCCACGAAGACTTCACCGCGTCGGATAGTGACGCCCTCGTAAAATATGACAGGGGAAACAGTCTGAAGAACCATGTCATAGGTCAATCCTGCGACCGGCTGAAAATCAATAGGTCTCATCATTCCTTCCCCACCAATAGGAAACTTGGTTTTCTCCGGATCATATACCTTAAAACCCATGTTTTCGAGGGACCGAATCCCTGAATTGATTCGCGACATCGCTTTACGGGATCGCGCATCAGTCTCGTTATTCTCCATATCGGCCCATGGCTTCCTGAAGAATTTCGACTTGAGGTACCACAAGCAGACGGCGAGCTCGCTCATCTCCTTTAGCTCGTGACTCCTGTCGGTTTCGCCATCTTTTGTACTGGATTCAGAAACAGGCGCTGAATCCAGCGGGGCTGTTGTTTGCTGCCCGTCCAACCTGCGGATTCGTTTCTTATTCCGTCTTATGCGAAACTCAGGTGGATACTGGAGTTGCCGCAGTTCGTGGCTAAGAGCCTTAATCGCTTTCGACGGGCGCCATGTGGTTTTGGGTAAGCCCTGATCTCTCTTTTTTGTCACCTGAGCGTCCATCTCCGCTTCTCCTTGCTCTTACATTCAAATCCAAAATGCAATATCGCCCCTCTACTGCATCCGCACTTGATACAGACTCCCCCCAAGTTGAATTCATGCTTCTCATCAATCTTCGATTCGCTAGCCGGAGCATTGGCCGGCGTTCGGTCCAAGGCTGACATGTGATCAAGATTCGGCGCGTAATGACTGCTCTCATGGGTCAACCGCTCTTCGGTATTTGCAGTCTCTGGATCGGAAGTATCTAACCTCTGTTCTTTCGAGCCATTATAATTGCTAAGAGACTGCATCAGCGCATCATTGGATTCGAGCACTCGTGCGCCAAGATTTGGACTTACGAGTCCTTCGGTTGCTTCTTCCAGAGCAATGGCCCGCTTCGGGTCATGTCCGGGCTTCCAATTCGACTTAATCAAGTCTACCAGAGGGGGAAAACTGACAAAGTCCTCTTCCGCACGCATTCCATTAGCCGGCGTCGGAAACGGATGACTCTGCTCAAACTGGCGGACAGCATCTCTCTTTTCCATACTAAGCTGGAGAAAGACCTCGCGCACTACGTTTTCCAGTTCATCGACCTGCTGCTTTGCATGCAATAGCCTCTGCTCTGCTAATACAGTCTCAGCGGAAGTTGCTTGGACGGCATCAGATCGCTTTGAGGTGAGCTCAATTGATCGTTTACTTCGCCGCCGCTTAAGCTTCCGAACGTGCCAGAATATGGCTGAGCAGGCCAGCCCAATCCCTAAAACAAAGATGATAATTGACAAAAGGACAGGTAAAGCCAGGTTCAGCACTACAGACCAACTCACAACTGTAGTGAGTAGTATCATTACTGTCCACCTGCCAGCTGAACCCTTGACATCGTCACACTTCGGGCAGAGTGATCTATCCAACCGTGTACCGCAAGACTGGCAGTGAGTGCCTATGGATTGAGCTAACTTTGAGGCTTCCGCCGCAGCCTTCACCGCGTTCTGAGCCAATTCGACTTCCTTTAAAGCTTCTTCCAACAGAAATATTCTGGATCTCTTGTCCTCTATCGTAGCCCTAAAATACAAGTAATTGGCAACTTCATCCCGCGTCTTGAGCCATCGCTCAATGTTCGACGTTAGATCAAGGTGAGCCCGATGGCAATCGGAACACCTCGGCACTAACAGCGAGCCAAATTCGAAGCTCAATCCACTACCGAACATCTGCCGTGAGGTCTGCACATTTCCGTGGATATGCACCACGATCCCCAAGGATCTATGGGGCTCCTTGCCGCAGAAGAAACACGTGTTGGTTTCAGGTGGGCAGTCAAAATCGACATGTCGTCCCTGAGGCAGAGTCACAGCCAGACAGTTCCGAAGCTGACTGCCATCAGGCATCTGCAGACCCATCCCCCGGAGCCTCTCTTTGAATATCTCGAAGTCCTCTCGAATTCGCTTTCCCTTAGGATCAACTTCTGCAGCCAGGGCTAGATATTCCGAAGCCCGAGCGACGGCCATCCTGTAGTCTGATTTCCGCTGTTCCGCTTCACGATCATCTCGCTGGTTACAGTTGACGCACCACCACAGATTCACGTTTCGAAAAGTGAAATTTTGCCATTGCGTATAGTCGGTGCGCCCACACAAGAGACAAGGGGTGCGTGCATAAACATGAGTATCTGGGTCAGGGCTCCGAGGCACTAGAACATTCCCGTTAACGTCGGCCATCGCCTCAATCTTCTCCCACAGTACTGCGAGCGTCTTGGTTGGCTGATTGACTCGCTCGGTTGCCTCACCGTGTTGCCGCAAGAATTCGTCCCTAAGAACATGGGCTAAGCAGCGACGTATTGGTTCGCCAATGTTTGGGTCCATGGCGACGAGCAGTTGAATGGCCTTTGCATAGTCCTCTTGTTCAGCTAACTTGCGAGCATCTTCGAGTTGACTCGTGACCCCGTTGGGTAACTCCCAGTAGTTCGCTGCGTGCCAGGCGTTCCCAAATTCAATATTGCCTCGCATAATCTTGAGGTTTTCCTGCAACCGATCTTTGAGTCCTTCGCTAACGGCCAGGCTTGATGCAAGCTCGAGCACTGGTAGACTCTGCTCCCAGCCATCCGTTGCATTGGCATAAGCAATCTGTCCAAGTAGAATAGCCTCCGCTAACTTGTCGCGAAGTTCCGAACAGACAAGACTGTGAGCAGGAAGCAAGAGATTGGCAGTCTCAAGCAATGAGCTACCATGTTTATGCATCTCCTGAACGACTTGATTGCCGAGATGTGGGGAAGTCTGCCATCGCTGTGAGGCTCCGGCAATCACTGCTTTCAACTTGTTGCGCAAGGGCTCGACCAGTTCAAGAATGGCTTCTTCTGCCGATTCTTCAGCGAAGTTCGCGCTTCGCATTATCCCTAGATGATAATTTACAAGCTCGGCCTGCATCCGTTCGGCAGCGGATTGGGCAAGCTGCCCATTAATCGCCACTATGGCTCGCGGTAAAGTGGAGCGAACGCGTCTCGCGAAGCCGGTCGTTAACCGGAGATCATCCAAAATTCGCACTCGCTCTCGCACGAATGCCCAGCAGGTCTCGGATTTGAGTACACGTCCCCAGTATTCAAGTGCGCTTTTCCAGTCGGATGGTCGATTAAGTTGATCATGGTGCCCATTCCCATTTGACGAAAACGAAATGGCCTCTTCATCCAGTGCACGCGAATGATACATTACGGCAAGATTGTGCTCGGCGATTGTCTCGAGAGGAGCTTCAGTGCTTCGCTTCAACCAGATTCTTTCAGCATCACTCATTCTCCCCTTGAGTGCTGCCGCCACGCCTTCATCCTGTTGAGAGTTGCAGTCTTCTGACCAATACCAGAACAGCTCCTCAAGGAAACGATAGACCGGATCCTTAAGGTGTGCAAGCGCGGTTCGCGTATCCTCCTCGGTCAACTCAATTTGAACATCTGAAGCCCCTAGTACCTTAGTGACCGAGAGCTTTTGCTTCATGATCCGGCGATTGAATAGTCGCTGGGCGTCACCTAGGGTTATAGTTATCGGAACTCCAAGCACTCTAAAGGGGTTACGCCGATAGAGACGCGGCGTCGCTAGTTCGAGCAGCTGTACACACTTCGATTGCGGTTCTGTCATTGCCTTGACTCCTACGACGTTGTCTCTTACGATTTTCGAAGACATGCTTGGGCGAATTCACTTGATCCCGCGCACTGCGATCCTCAGCGAGAACAACATCTATCTGGACTACTTCAGCAACATCGATCGGTTGCGCAGAACTCAAAAAAAATTCTACAAATCAATCAGTTTTTGTTCCGGATTTGGGCAAGACCTGTTTGGTCTTGTACCTCGGCTCGCCCACTGGGACCTGCATCACGCCGCGGCGCCATAATTGAAGTTGGTCCTGGTATCTGTCACGCAGTCCGGGATCCATGCTCATCGCTTCTTCCAAAAGGTCCGCAGCCCATGAGAGCCTCGTCGGATCGAGCGCCATTTGGGTAGCCTGGCGCAACGCCTCCAATGCTTCGTCCTTAAGATTATGCGGATCAATAAGCGTCGCGAGAGGCTTGGCACTTCTCTCGCAATGGGAGCTGGATCGAGAGGACTGTCTGAATCCGGGAGTCCACTTCTCGAGATCGGTCAGTAGTTCAGCAGCGTCTTGATACCGATCACGAGGCGAAGAAGCAAGGCATCGGTAGATAATTGATTCCAGACCCGGGTCAACATCTACATTGTACAGGCTTGGCGGGCGGATTGGCCTCAGGAAATGACTAGCATCCTCGACCTCGCGCTCACTCAACAATGGGAAGGGCATCTGATCAGTCAGTAGGAGATACAGTGTAGTACCCAGAGCCCAAACATCGGCTGCACATGAGTCCATATTCCTGAGTGATTCCGGCGGTTTGAAACCCATCGTACCGCGAGAAGTGGCAAGCAATGTCAATGGATTCACTGCCTTTGCTAACCCGAAGTCGCTGAGACGAATAGTTAGGTCTTTTCCAATTATGCCAACGAGAATGTTTTGCGGCTTAATGTCCCTGTGTACGATCGGCGGAACAGAGGCATGCGCGACCGCTAAGCCCCGACAAGCTTGCCTTACGGCATCGACCGATTGCATAGTCGGCATCAAGTTTGCTCCGAAGGACCTCCAATACCTATCCAACGTCCCACCTGGAACGTAAGTCATGGTGAAGTAACCAAATCGTTGGCTATTGAGGTCCATGACATTTGCATCATATACATCGACTATGTTCGGATGCTTGAGGCATGATAAAATCAGCGCTTCACCAACGTCTCGCTCTATTTCTTCCATTGTTGCGCCCGGTGCTTTGAAAATCTTCATGGCTTGCCTCCCCATGAACCTATGCCTCACGCGATAAACCTCGGCAAATGCACCTTCCCCTAGAAATCGCTCTACTTCGTAAGTGTCACGCAATTTCTGGCCCGGACTAAGCAATCGCATCATTCCTCACATTCAGCGACTGTATCAAAACGCAGAAAGTCCTTGTAAGGCTCTGGTATCCAGCCGAATGTCAAACATCTTCGCGCTTCTCGAACTACACTGTCTTCGCTCAGGGTAGAGATAGCCCTCAATCCCCTTTCCCTCGCGCGCGCTATGGCACTGATGTAGAGTACTCTAGCTACTTCTATCGGGAGATCCTTCTCCACCGTGAGAGAAGCCTTGGCATACGTCTTGATAAGCAGGAGAAGGTCGCGTGACGCTGATGACTTGCTTAAAGCATCACCGAAGGTATGACAATCGCATCGAGCGATTGCCTCTGATGCCTCGATCTGGCTAATTCTGCTCCTTGTGGCAAGAGTCTCGATTTCCAGTTCCAGAGGAGTTGAATATAACTGAGTCAATATCATGCAAAGATCGCGATTCGACCAAGGCGTTACGTTCCGAAGCGTGGTATCAAGGAGCGTGCGGAGGATTTCTCTGCTCACTTGTTCGGCAGCTGTGTGCATCGTTTTCTTCTGCATTTCCTCAATCGTTCCTATCTGATTACCCTTCTAAATCAACAATGTTGCGTTTGGCTATCCTACAATGCGAAGTAAGTCTTTTATCTCTTCATCAATCTCGCTTTCATCCCGGACATAGCGACTAATGGCTTTTCGCAGATTCCGAGTAAAACACCTCTTGGCGGTGACCAAGAGGTTGATCGCTTGCCGTGGCGTCTTGATTTGATATCGTTCAACAAGATCAGTGTAACTCTTTGCACTTGACCCAGACAGAAGGGGTTCTGCGACTCTCGCCTGGAATATTTCCCACAAATCTTCACGACGTTTTGCTCTGCAGTCTGCCTCCATCAATTGGAGCGCATCGAGGACTACTTGACGTACCCACTGTCGGTCGAATTCATCAATGGCGTTTCTCTCTTCACTAACGCAATCAATCGTCTCATCAAGAATCGTAACGGTACGAAAAGAAGTCTCAGATCGAATCTTTGTGTTGACGAAATTGCTAAGTGACTTAACAATATAGCTGCGAAATCTACCCTTGCTCCGATCAACGTGCTTAAATAGCTTGCGCGTGAGAAGTTTGCTTAAGACAAATTCCTGCAGCAGATCATCGGCTTGCTCTAATGAAATGTGCCGCGATTCGATTAGAAATGTGCGAAGTGCCGGAAGATAAATATCGAGAAGAGCTGCCATCGCCCTTTGCTGAGATTCGCCATCACCGGAGGCAGCAAGCGTGTTTACCAATGACCAACGCGTTGCTGGAAATCGTTCCCTTCTCTTATGATTGGATGACATACCTTATGCTTTGCCCTGAGAACCTAATCCACGAACCAAGTCCACAAACGTCACGGGGTAATTCAACCCAGACTCATCCTCCTGGCGCTCCTGATTCGATCAATTGAACTGCTGTAAGCAGAAATTGAAGCAAAGCCGATGACTCTAATTCTCGAGGAACTGCCTAGTGTGATCGAGTTGCGACTACACCGGATATTACTAACGATTCTGCAAGGGATAGGAGTTTAACTCAGGCGATTCAATCAACAAGTGCCCTAGTCATCCATTTGAGAATCTGACCACCGGGCCCAAGATCCCTTGTTGATTATAGGATGTGAAGGGAGTGCTGTCAACCGTCTAGTTGCAAATCCCGACCAGGATTCTTCTTCACAACAGGCGAATTTCGGTCTACCGGCGGCTGCCAAATCAGAGACGGATGGCAAATCTCACTGTAACGAGCTGCAATTCCGCCACAAATTGGAGGGCTGTTGCGCCGTGTGCGGCGTGTAAGTAAGGGTTTTGGGTTGAGTCGAAAGGCGGCTCAGACGGGGAGTCTCGCGAGGGATTTCCGGTTCTTTGTTTGATCTGGAATAGATCGCCTTCGCTGGCGCTCAGGGTTGGTAAAGGAGTTAATGGTACTGAAGGGGGATAGATTTGATAAAGCCGAATATACGTTCTTGCTTGAAATGGTTAGTCTGGTAATCCACTCTGATTGGAATTCTGCGATCTAAGAAATTCGATGCACTCGTTTTGAAACTCAACGGGGCTTGTCCGGACGATCTTTACAATTGACAATTTAATCGATGAACATTACTATTTAGAGTAATATTGCTACGTTTCCGGGAGGCAGAATGCTCAGATTTTTTCTCATTGAGGGGATATTGGTAGCGGCCTGTGTTGGCCTATCAATTCCTGTTTTTGCGTCAGACGCCTCAAGTATCAAGCAAATGCCAATTGCGTTTACCAAGAATATGGGACAGTGGGATGAACAGGTCCTTTATCGAGCCAACGCTGGAGGAGCTACGATGTGGTTTACCAACGCAGGCATCACCTACCAGTTTGTCCGACGCATTGAAAAGAGCGGTGCGGACCCAATGGCGAGTTTGGATGCTCAGCTACCTGGGAAGCACATGGAACCGGACAGTGTTGAACAATTAGTCATCACCGCCAAATTCGTTGGCGCCAATCCGGACGTGCAGGTTGTCGGCGAAGACATGATGGAATACAAATGCAACTACTTCCTCGGCAATGAGCCATCCAAGTGGCATACCGATGTGCCGAATTTTGAAGCGATCACTCTTAAGGGGATTTATACCGGAGTCGATTTGAGATTCACAAGTGATGGAAATGGTCAGGTGGTCTTCGAGTATGTGGTTGCGTCGGGTTCGGACGATTCGCAGATGAAGGTTGAATATGAAGGCGGCATCAGGCGGGTCAAGGATGTTGATTGCCCGACCACGATCGAGACGGTCTGGGGAAACCATCTCGAGACAATTGTAGCAAGTGGTGATCCCTTTGGCTTAGTCTCGCCCCGAATCGGCGCGACAAACAATCCTGGTGGATTCCAGAGTACAATCGCCTGCAGCCGGCTGGTAAGTCCTTACACTCTCGAACTTGACTACAGCACCTATCTAGGAGGGAGTTCTGCTGACGAAGCCTATGGCATCGCTGTTGATATCTCAGGCGCTGCATTTGTGGCGGGGTATACAGGTTCTTCTGACTTTCCCACTCTGAGTCCTCTTGATGGTACTGCGAATGGTGATTATGACGCTTTTGTGACAAAGCTGTCTCCGAGCGGGGCCAGCTTAGAATATAGCACGTATATCGGAGGCAGCTCTGCTGATTTCGCCCATACAATCGCTGTTGATGCATTCGGTGCCGCATATTTAGCGGGGCATACCGTTTCCTCGGATCTTCCAACTCCGAACGCGTTTGACAGCAGTTACAGTGGCGAGGCTGACTCTTTTGTGATGAAATTGTCTCCGAGCGGAGCCAGCTTGGCATATGGCACATATCTCGGGGGGAGCTCCGCTGATGTTTGTCAGGGCATCGCTGTTGACGGTTCCGGTGCCGTTTATATCGCTGGGTGGACTAGCTCCACCGATTTTCCGACCCAGAACGCATACGATGGAAGTTGGAATGGGGGCGTTGATGCATACCTTACAAAGCTGACGCCGATAGGGAATGGCCTTCTTTTCAGCACATATCTCGGTGGAAGCTCTGACGATTATGCCCGAGCCCTTGCTGTTGATTCTTCCAGCGCCGCCTATATAGCAGGGGAGACCGCTTCTACCGACTTTCCGACTCATAACGCTTACGATGGAAGTTCAAATGGTCTTGTAGATGCCTTCGCGACGAAGATGTCTCCGAGTGGTAACTCACTAGAGTACAGCACGTATCTAGGGGGAAGTTCTAACAATGATCGTGCTCTAGCAGTAGCCGTTGATGAATCCGGCACTATTTATTTGGCTGGATATACTATTTCTACCGACTTTCCCACATACAACGCGTACGATGAAAGTTCAAATGGCTCTGCCGACGTATTCGTGACAAAGCTATCAGCGAATGGAAATCAACTCGAGTACAGCACCTATTTAGGTGGCGTCTCCGCAGATTATTGCAACGCTATAGCTATTGATGTTTCAGGCGCCGCGTGTATCACGGGGCTCACTCTTTCAACGGACTTCCCCATAGAGAACGCATACGATTTGAGTTACAATTCCCACCATGATGTCTTTGTTACTAAGTTGTCTCTGACTGGGTTCTATTTGGACTACAGTACATATCTAGGGGGAAGCTCTATCGATCGTGCCCAGGGCATCGCTGTTGATGTTTCCGGTGCCGTTTATATTGCAGGCTTAACTCTCTCGAGCGACTTTCCGACCCAGAACGCATACAACGGTAGCGCGAATAACGACTATGACGTTTTTGTGACGAAGTTCAGGGCTTTTGGAGTCTGCGGCGATGCCGACGGCTCCGGCCAAATCACGATCTCCGATGCCGTCTATCTGATCAGTTATATTTTCGCAGGCGGACCAGCACCAAGTCCTATTTTGTCTGGGGATGCTGACTGCAATGCCATTGTTACAATTTCCGACGCTGTTTATTTAATCAACTACATTTTCGCTGGTGGAGCAGCGCCGTGCGCGGCGTGTCCGTAGTTAGAAAGCTGACCAATTCCAGAAGCGGAGAAGGCAACTCAGATGAAGTCAGTTTACAATTGCTATTCCCCTGAGTTCTTTAACGAAGCACTATTAGTCCACTAATACCTGGAGGGCAAATGCACACTGTCAAATTATGGTTATTCAGCATCCTGTTTTCTAGCTCTGTGCTAGCGGGTACAATCCGCGTGCCACAGGAGCAACCCACGATTCAGGCTGGGATTGATGCGGCAATTGACGGCGATACTGTGCTTATCTCAGATGGCTTGTATTCTGGCGTAGGAAACGTGGATCTGCAACTTGGATCCAAGGGCCTGGTCATAACCTCTGTCAACGGACCAGACTTCACGAGCATCGAATGCCAGGCAAGCATTGACTCTTCAAGATTCGGCTTTGTCATAGCACCAGCACCGAGCCTTCAAGTCATCAAGGGGATCACGATTTCGGGGGGCACAAATGGTGTTTCCCTTCGAACCACATATTTGCAGGGCGTCGTAAATCTTGAATTGGCGGAGGTAAGAATAATCGGTAACCTTCAAGAAGGAATCGCGAATAAGAGCTCCAGCTTGGGACTAGCCAATCTATCAATCAAGGGGTGCACGATTTCTGGCAATGGAGCGGATGGGATTTCAATTGGGGGCGATTCCTCGGCGTGTGATGGTACATTGGTTATCGATAGTAGCACATTCTCTTCCAATGTGCTCAGGGGACTGCGAGTCAGAGGAGACTGGTCTGTCGACATTGGGCATTCCTCTTTTGAAAACAATGGATTTAACGGCATGACACTCTGGTGTTCTATGGGATGGGATGTCGTGATCATGAATACCACAGTTAGAAACAATCAGGCTTGGGGAATCGTCAGCAGAGGTTCTTCCGATTTGTTCCTCGAAAATTGTATACTTGAGGGCAATGCATCAGGCGGAGTCGACGCACGGGGCGATCGCAGTCTCTTAATGGTTGATTGTGACATACTGGGAAATGGTGGCGATGGTGTCAGTCTTGATGCCTTCGCCCCACCAACCGCCAATACTGATACCAAGTCGGTACATGCAGAACTCAGGAACTGCACTCTTGCTGATAATACTGGTTGGGGATTCTCTAATTACCTTTCAAGTTCCTTGATATCGCATTGTACGGTGGTGCGCAATGGAGCAGGCACATACTCGTCGGGCGGATATCCCGATGGCATCGATTTTTCGATAGTCGCATTCAATCGAGGACAAGGAGTAAACTGCGGACTCCACACGCCGGTGATAAGTTGTTCTGATATTTTCGGAAATGGCGATGGCGGGTTCACCGGCTGTACCGAGGGCCAGCTGGGCGTGAACAGCAATACATCCCTAGATCCAATGTTCTGTGACACCACAACTAGCGAATACTCTCTTCGGACAATTTCACCGTGCCGCGGAGAAAACAATGACTGCGGCCTGATGGGTGCAATCGGCAGTACGTGCACGGGTACGTGTACAGATTCCGACGGTGATGGTTTCGGTGATCCTGGGCATCCTGAGGACTTTTGTCCCGAGGACAATTGTCCGACGATCTCGAACTCCGGTCAGGTTGACGGTGATGGCGATGAAGTGGGTGACGTTTGCGACAACTGTCCGACGGTTGTTAATGCCGACCAAGCTGACACCGACGGTGATAGTGTTGGCAATGTTTGCGACAATTGTCAAACTGCCTCAAATCCGACTCAGGCTGATACAGATGGCGATGGAATAGGAAATGCCTGCGACAATTGTACGGCATTGGCTAATCCACTCCAAGCTGATGCCGACGCAGATAGTGTCGGTGATGTGTGCGATAACTGCCCAACCATTGCCAACCCACTTCAGACCGATACAGATCAAGATGGTATCGGTGACGCTTGTGACCTTCTTTGCGGCGACGCCGACGGCACCGGCAGTGTAACAATCTCGGACGCTGTTCGCTTGATTAACTACATATTCTCCGGTGGTCCAGCGCCGAATCCGCTGCTGTCAGGTGATGCCGACTGCAGTGGCTTAGTGACGATTTCTGATGCCGTGTACTTAATCAACTACATCTTTGCAGGTGGGCCGACGCCGTGCGCGGCGTGCCCGTAGAGATTGATTTACTGGTAGTGTAATCTTGGACCGGGAGTCTCGCGAGGGATTTCCGGTTCTTATTTTTTCGAATGACTTCTAAAGATCGGTGCGATTATCAGACGCATTTTCCAAGTACTCTGGGCTGGCGACACTTTCCGAGGCTATGAGCGAGCTCCGGCCTGTCGCGAGTTCGAAGAACTGTAACGCCCAACTACATCCCAGTAAACGGAGGTTTTCGTTAGCCTCCCGAAGCATCAATTCGTCACCAAGGTCACGTGCACATAAGCCGAGTAGTAAATGGGCTTCCGGTTGCTCAGGTTCGAAATTCTTCACTAGTTCTAAAGCTACTTCTCTGGCGCTTTCGGCTCTACCGGCAAGGAATTCTTGTCTCGCCAAACCGAGGAGTCCGTCGCAAATGATGTCATTGCATGCCTTAACAGTGGCCCAGTAATCCATAATACCAAGAGTGAGAACTTCTTCAAGCGAAGCGCAAATACTTTCGTCTCCGTTAGGACAGGGATCAATACAGATAGACGCAATCCTTAGTTTTGGAAGTTCGTTTTGCATGCGCATAACGAGTAGTGGCAATGTGGCAAAGTGTATCTCAGGCATGCAGTCAGTGCCGTGCCAGACTTTAGCGTGGACGAGTGCTTTCACGGGTGAGGTGAAACACAAAAGGCAACGTCTATCGTCTTCCCCAATCAATGCAAGAAGATAGGAGTCACGCACCACAGCAAAATAAAGGACTGTTGCTTCACTACCAGGCACGCATTTAGCCTGCAAGTGCTCCGACTTAATGGTTTCCAAGAGCTCAAAGTCGAAGATATCAAGTTCAAGCAAGTTGCCTATTGATTGCTGGAGGTGTTCTGGCCGTGGATCAGTGTACTGGAAAAGCGGCCGCACTTCATTCAGCTCAATCGTTTTAAGGAACATATTGAAAGGACTCCTTATTTGATCTGCCACCTCGCGAGAGAATGGGTTCGCAAGGAGGCAAGATCCGATGAAGACACGATTCAATTCGCCGGCTGATTGCGAAATTCTTGATCTTTCTGCAGAAATGTCTCAAATGGCACCTAATTCGCTTCGAGGTCGTGTAATTTTGCGCCCTTGAGACAGAAAGTCTTGATTTCATCCGCCCAGATTACGGTTATAGCTCCACTTTCGAAGACTTCTTCTCCCAATTTGAGGGCGTAATGTCGCTCGTCGTCTATCTTGTCACAATTGCTGCATTCTAGCCACGACATAGTTAGCTCATATTCTCAAAGTTTCTGAAGTGGTTAGGCTTTGCGTTCTATGCATTATCCAATTGATCGAAGGCCATCTTGGTTCGGTGTTCCCTCCTTCCTCTGCTCGACCCAGGTCTTAATGTCTCGCTGGTCGAACCTGTATTGCTTCCCTAACTTGACAAACGGAATTTCAGAGATCTGAACCCAGTACTTGACAACACTGGTCTTGACTCGAAGAAAGTCAGCGACTTCGTCGAGAGTCCAGAGTTTGTCGGGAAGCGCCTGCATGGTCTCTATTGCCCCTTGCTGTCCGATTGCGCTTCGTCGGGACTCGTGTGTTGGGTCGGTCCTTCCTCGGCTGGTAGATCTGGCGCAATAACAGTTTGTGCGACTTGCGTTGCAGAGTCTGGAACCTCACAGTCAACAACCGTGCTTGTCTTGGTTGTAGCGAGGATTGCAGGAGGAACACTGCTTTTCTCATTATCAATCCTAACAAGCAACTCTGCATCATCTCCCTTAAATGCGAGTCCGTTGATGCCACAGGTCGGGCAGTAGCTAACAGACTTTCTTTCTTCAATCCATGGAGAAGAAGTCCAGTTCAATGCATCAATGGCAATCCCATCGAATTGCAGATCCTCTCCCGCTACGGTCCGCATGAATGCCCAAACAGCCCAGGAGGCGACCATTGAATTTAAGGCGTAAACTTGCGGTGCTGTAACATTCGCACCTCTGACGTAGCCAAGAGCCTGTTGTCTCGAAAGCTCGTCCATTGACATGAAATCCTGGGATGCTTGGTGTTTGTCATAAAATTCCGCGCAAGTAAGGCAGAATCCACTTCCAGGAGTGATTCTGATGACCTGGCCACCTGCATCAGTCAGTTGACCGTCTTTGACAATTGCACCAGTACCCAAGTCAAGAAGCAAGATGCCGTGCGCTTGGCATAACTGATTGGCCGCAAGTCGAGGTCCCACTCGGTCAAAGCAGGAAAAAAGAACGTCACATTCCCGAAATTGAGACTGATTCTCTTTCTTGAGAAAATCTCCTTCGACAATGGTAACCTGCTGATTGGGATTGAACGTCCAGATGTGCCGAGCTGCCAAGAAGGTCTTTGGTGTTCCCAGTTTTGCATCAAGAATAGTTGCCCCTGGAAGCCGGTTGAGATTTGACTTTTCCACTTTGTCAAAATCGATCAAAATGAGTCTAGCCGGAAATAGCCTCATGAGTTGCTCGACTAAGATCATTCCGAGCCCGCCGACTGAACCAATGCCAATTGTAAGTTGCGAGATATTCCTTTGGGTCTCAGGTCCAAAGACAAGTGTGTGACGTTGGCAGATTTCCTTGTCGTAATTCAGTGGCTGGTCGTCAATATCACTGGGATCAGAATTATTGCAATTGACTATTCTCATCTTTTTCTCCTATTGAATGGTAATGCGAGCTACATCGCAGAACTCTCGGTTTTCTTCATTCCAAAAGCGGCCCGTTGATTGCCCTGAGTTGCTTCCGAACAAGAGAAAAGCGATGGATACTCCAGAAACATACTCTCGCAGATATGGTATCTTTACGTTTGTTGCCTGATGGTCATCGATTGGACTGAAGCTCGGAGCTGTGCTCCAGGGGTGCGTGTGAACATCAAGAATGTGGCATTGGTTTTCTTCACAATATTGAAAGCATTCTTCCAGGAATTCTGGCTGCAGGCTCACCAAAGCGGGAGACCGTTCGAGATAGTCGGTGGCATTGGGAATGCGAATCCCGCGAACCAAGACCTTCAGGTGCTTTAAAGATTCAGAGACTTTGAAGAATCCCATGGCCATTGACTCTGTATCCAGCGTCTCGTGCAAATGGGCTATCAATTTGTCAAAGTCAGCACGTCTGATAACGACGGTAATCTTCTTGTTGTTCATTTGCTTGCCTCTCTAATGGCGTCAGCTAATCCTTGATCTAGCCACGTCAGAGCCTCAACTAGTGTTGTGCCACATTGAGCTGGTATGCAAGGTTGCCAGCCTTCCTCAATGTGAAACGAAAATCGGGCAAATCCTTGACCGGCAAGATCGTTGTAACCATCGCCTTCAAAATAGTGGGGTGGAATGTTTCCTGCGTATGTCCGAAGCCCGGGATCGAGATAGAAGTTGTTTGGGGCAGTGGTCAGGATGTTTGCAGGATTTGGCAAGTAGATCAATAGTTTGCTTCTGCTGGGGTACCAACCACTAGGAAGATAAATCGATCGAATGAGTATGTATTGCCAACTTTCGTTGTCCACCACGACTTGGTCATCGCCGAACTGATCGGCTAGTAGATAGGCATTATCAACGAGCCATTGTTGCGTATCTGATATGTTACTCATAGTTTTCTACTCCTCTCCTCTCTAAGTTGAATACCAAGGAGTTTAGCCCTGGTATTCAATCTCGGTTCATACTGCCAAATCCTCTGCATCTCCATCTACCCGTTGGTAAAGACCACTCGCGGCCTGTTGTTTGCACCCTGCGGCTTGAGAGGCGCTGGACGCTGGACGAACCCCGCTTTATAATCGCTGGGAACGACTTCGGATGATGAACGGTCATCTGCGAAGTTTCGGGCAAGTTGATTGACGTGGCCAGCGTTGTCTTGGCGTCCGTCACCAAAGATTTTGTTCATGATAGACATCGTGTGACTCCGGTCCGGTGTTAATAAAGCTTCCAGCCAATGTTAGCTGGATTCTCTCTTTGAAAACGTTCGTGCGATTGTCTGAACTGATCAGTGCCTCGAGCTCCTTTCTTACTTTGGAGTTGATGGTAACGAAGACGAGCCTGGTGGGCTGTGTCTCTGCTGCAAAGTCAGCAACTATGTTTTCTAGTTCCTTTGTGAGCGGCGGCGAGATGGCGATTTCGACTGCAATCAGAGTGTCATCCTTGATAAGAGCAACATCAACGGCCTTTTGGTTTGATAGGAAGAACTCGCGCCTAGCTACATAACCGAGACGCTTGCCGGATTCGACGACGTGATGAGCTATGAACTGGTGGAGAAATCCACCCTTGGAATGAAAACTGGGTTGCGCTAGACCTATGATCTCATAAGCCTTGCAAGTTGGCTCCCAAATTTGTAACCGCGAACGACTCTTCTGCAGTTCATGAATGACGATTAGCTTGTGGCGCTGTAATTCCTTTGTGAGTGCATCTCGAACGGAGCCGCTCTTGACATCCGCTCGCAGAAGCAGTTCGCTGGCAACACGAAATGGGTGTGGCAAGCTTAGTGACAGCCTCAGGAATGCCAGTGCCGAGTTGCTCAGTTCCCCAGCCGTACGACCACTCTGACTGCTTGCGCTTGAATCGTGGCCTTGGGACGATTTCGAGCGCTTGAAATGAACGTCTGGATTAGGTGGAGTTGGGCGCGGTGTATCCCCAGCACCTGGGGTGTGGGTGAGAAGTGTCACTTCTTCGTAGAGCGCCTGAGAGTCGAACATAGATTTCAACTTGATTGCTTCCATGGGGATGCTTTTGACAAGGTATTTACCTTCATTCGACGACACGGGGCACCTCGAGAGTGAAGGGATAGGGGTATCGAGGATCCTTTGCGCAAGCCATGCCTGGCATGGTCATTGTTCTGAGGAAGTCTCGCTGCTGAAGACTTAGACCCGTTGCGGATGCGAAAGTGTCGTAATCAGTACCTAGGCCAGCGCCACCGACAAGAATCTTGGTCGCGGTGTTGGCGAGAACGGGATCGGCAAGGCCAGACAGGGTTTGAGTGGCAATGAGGAACCCAATGCCAAACTCCCGAGATTTGGCAAGATAGTCGAGAAGCAGGTTGGGGTGATCGGCGTCATAATATTGCTTCCTGAAAATCGTTGATGCCTCGTCCAAAACAAACAGCTCAACCAGATTCGATGAACGAAGATTATTGGCCATTCGATATAGTAGAATCTTAGCAATTGTCACGCTGATGAAGAGGTTTTGGTAGTCTATTGGTAGATGTTCCAAGGAAATGGCCCAGTTGGAATCAATGTATCTTTGCCAGACTAATCTTCGATGAGAACAGATCTGGGTGCCAAGCGCCTGCAATAACCCCTGTGTACGGTTCAAAATTGTCTCCTGATAGCGTGCAAGATGGCTGCGTGGATCGTAGTGAGTAAGCATGATCTTGTGGTGGACATCTTCTAGAGTTGGAAATGACTCAAGCGAGGGATGATATCGCTCGCGATAGAGTGTCAACGCAGTTGTCGAGATGAGCGTTCGAGCGGCCAATCGAATGTCGGTGAAGTTGCTCAGAATCTCGGCAAATACATTCACCCAGACCTCGAATGGTATTCCGGGTGGAGGAGCTAACCAGTTGTCGAAGTAATCGGCAATGTGCCAGTAGATAAAATTGGCGTGAGCCGATAGGCAGGCGAAGTCCAGCTTCCGATCAAATATCTTAATGCGCATGATTCTCCAATACTTGAGCAAGGATTAGTAAGATCATGTTCGTCTTGCCGCCTCCACTCTTTCCGATCAACAGGCAGTGGTTCGTCAATTGACTGGGTCGAATTTGCCAGATAACGTCGTTAGGCGAAATGCGCCCGAGAATTATCGAACCGTCAAAGTCAGCTTGGCTTATTGGATTCGTTGGGCGGAACGGATCGGGAGAAAGAAGCTGCCGCATCTCGGCTTCTTGCAGGCGATCACTTACGAGTTCACGGATCTCGGCATCATCGGGATCGACATTGAGCAGATTCAGCAGACGGGCAAATCGTTGATCGCGCAATAATCCTGTTGGTTGAATTCGCTTCACAAGTCTGGTGAATTCGTTCTCAGGTGCTGGCCGATGATCGTTTCGATTTCTAGCCATCGTGCTATCCTCTCCGGAAGGGGCTCGTTAGAATCCTGCGGACGCCCTGCCAGAATCGCTGTTTCTTGATCTGCTCATAGCACTCAGTGCAGAGCCAGTTGCCGACAATGCCGTCATAGACCGAGCATTGAGGACAGCGAACGTGGTAGCAAAGAACGCAGTAACCAAAAGTAAGTGAGGTCAAGAATTTGCCGCAGCCGGGGTTGGTGCATTGGCCAATAATCTGAGCAGGATCTGAAATCGTTTGACCATCAAGCATTACGAAGTGTTGACTATCATCCGTTACTATGTCTCCGGCGTCAGTAATATGTGTCGTCTGATAGCGCCCTAATGATAGAGTTCCGAAAGGAGTGTTGATAACGATCCGATTTTGACGGATGCGGCGTTGAGTGCTCTCGTCGTCGGGGAATTGAGTTATCATGGTTCTTCCTTGAGAGTTCTATGACCACATCGGGCAAGGGTATTTGCTGCAATGTCCGTTTCAACCTCATGGGTTGAACAAATGAGCCTGTTCTCTTGCATTGGTATCCTCTACTATTCCTGACTGTAGTTACGGCCAGCCAAGTACTGACAGGATCAGATTTGTTGTGAGGTGTAGTACTGACTGCAAGCAAAATTGTTTCTGAGTGCGTCGGAATGGAGAGCTGCTCAGTGAACTGCTTCCGCAACATTGCGAAATGATTGATTGAATACTCAGTCGTTGAGTATTTGGTTCTTGTGCGACACCCGAAAGACAATTCATGCCAGTGCAGCAAAGCGCCAAAGGCATGAAGGTTCCGTCATCATGGAGGATACTTGACAACGGCAAAGCTGTCTGATCGAGGCAACATACGCGTCGCTGGATCTAGTGACGCAAGGAGGAAAGAACCGCACGGAGGCAATGAGAGCTGAACCAATCTATTTAATGTGACACGCCTGAGGATACTGCGAATCACGCAAGTTTCGTGGCGAGGGCTTGTATCAGCCAACTTTCGAAATGTGCTGATGGAACACGTTGCTACGATATGGGACTAAATAGGTGTTCTCCGAACCAGGGCGGACGGTGTGGTTATCAGGCAGGACTTCAGATCGCTGGACACCTTGATCACACCCCGAATAGTGGTTTTCTGAAACCACATACTTGGGTCTGATTCGGAGTGCAATTTGGCCTTCGTTACCTGCTGTCTTATATGCACGATAGTGTCTCGGATAGTTCTGCTAGGAGCACGCAAGCGCATAAACTGCACAGGACTCCACAGGTACAACCGGAGGTCTCTATAGGTGACGTCTTGACCAACACGACTTAGCAAATACTTTAGAGTACGAAACGGATATCCCTCGCCAGGATTGAAGAGGTCATCTCTCTGACCAACAAGCACCCTCTTCTTGGGTGAAATGTCATCGAAGAAGCAGTCGAAGGCATAGGATGAGGCGAGATTTCTATAATAGAGGAGATCTGCAGCATCGCAGTCTTGCGGAAGCTGCGAGCCAGTGTAAACGACGTAGGGTTTTATCCCGAGATTTGGGTTGGTCTCTTCGGCAATCGATGCGGGCGAGCCAGAATACAACAATGGCGGCAGCAATTCCAGTGTTCGCGGTCGAAGCCATTCGGGAATCTCGAGCTCTACTACACAGTCTTCCAATAAGCGCCTAATCGAGGAGTAACCGATATTCTTGTCGATCTGCTGCAATTTCCGGTGGAATTGGAACATCAAAGTCAGGATATTCCACGACGCGATATGAACGTCAGGTTCGGTGTAAGAACGAGGAAGAGTGAAATCAGGGGCACTCGGTCGTCTTCGTTCCAAGAGGTACGACGTCTTGTCGTCAATTGTCTTGGCATGGAGAGTTCTCTCCCATACTTCATCGAAGCAGTCACTATCGTCGGGAAAAAGGGTCAGTATTAATCGACGTGAGAGTAATTCGACTAGTTCAATTACGTTGTTGTCTCTGGTAGTAGGCATGCTTTGTCGTTAACCTTTCGATCATACATTGTGTCTGTATGTGAGAGTGTCTAGAATCCGAATTCATAATAGTGAATCAGTCCAATGTGAACTCGTTCTCTCGTTCCAAGATCGAAGAGATCAGTAAAGTGATTGGTATCTGGGATCGGCTTTAGATTGGTTCTAAGTTGTAGAAGTCTCTGATATACATGGTACAATGTGGGACGAGCCACGATATGAGGGGCTCCCGATGGGATTAGCAAGCAATAGTCCATACTATCGTCTGACGGACCGAGATTGCGAAAGTGCAGCAATCGATCATGGTTATTCACGCAGAGAGAATCAATTGTATTGAGCCAGCCAGACAGTGTCGAGGACAGTGCTATCACTATAGTAGGGCTCTGGAAACGTTCGAGGGCTCTTAAGCCAATAGCGGAGTGCTTCAAGAAAGTGAAGGCTTTATACGTCATAGTTACAATATAACTAGAATGGTCCAATGAAGACACAAAGGAAATCAGGTCTTCACTCAGAAGGTCGAACCTACAACTCCTGGTCTTATAGTCGGGCGAATTGTCAGGTAGTGGGCTTCGAAATTGCAGCTTGCGGTCAGTTAGCCTCGTGTATTGAACAAACAAAGAGAGATCCTGGGGCGGATGTCTTTCGGGAGCGAAATCTCCACGGAGTATGGGAGACTCCGAAACGAGACGTATGTGCAAATAAGTCGGGGTTTTCAATGTCACAAGAAATTGGGAGAGCTTGGTGAGCTGCTTCTTTGGCACGGGAAATGCTATTTCGAGGATGATGCCCCGACTTTTTTTCGGTAAGCAGTCAATCCTGTTAAGGAAGTAATCGGCGAATGGATCACGGACTGGAATCGTAAGTGAACGAGGATGCGGACCGGAGACATTTAGTCGTCGGAAAACAGATTGCCAAGAATCGAGAAATCGCTTTCCTTGTATTCTGAAGGTGCGGGTGGATACGATCTTCATTTGAAATTCCCGTGAAAATAAAGCGAGCAGCTTTCCCGTTAGAATTTTGTGTTCAACGAGGAGTGTATCGGGATCTACAGTCATTTTTTTGAGAATGATGCTGAATTCGGTCGTACCAAAGCGACTGCGGAAATGTTCATCTACGAAACTCGAAACTAGGGAAACAAATCGTCCATCCGAGAAACGTGAGGCCATAGTTGCATAACGCTTATCGGGCGAGTTCTCGGCAACGTCAAAGTACAGTGCCCAATTCGTGGTCTCGATGTTATTGTGGTCCTTGACGTGTTCAAGTACGTCGGTGGAAAGAGCTGCGCGCGAGATAGCGTCGACGAGTGGTGCGCAGAGTGTTAATGGTAGTGAGACGGATTCAATGAAATGCTCAAGCGGCCCAATGAGGTCTCTGTGCCATAACGTTGTGCCTTTTAGGAAGTATCTGTCAGGGGAAGTAGAATACAGTTGTACGTGTATGGACTCGTAAAGAGAAGAGGATGCTTCATATGCTCTCTTTGAGTTCTCCATTGACGCTCTGAGGGCTTCGTCGTATAAGTCTCGATGGCTTTCGACAATCTCGCTCGAATTTCGGATGACAGTCAAAGCGCGCTGAAATAGCCCAAACGGAGTTGAAGAAGCGAGTACGAGGTGGAAGAGTTCATGAAGTACTGTTGCACATCGTTCCGCAAGATTCTGATGCGGAAAAGGATGATAAACGAGCACTGATTTTCCGAACTCATATTCCGCGATTGGTTCCGTCATTGTTCTATTCGATTAGTTATCCTGGAACGGCTATGAAATGCGACACTTACGAGATCATGCATGCATTGAGTCTTGGTAAAACTTGTGCGTTTGTGCACGAAATATGTGCAATCTTGAAGAGATTACAAGGAAAACAGAAAGAAAGCAGCGACGGAATTGTGACGTCTGATTATGTTGCTTGGGTATTTTTTCCATACGAATTGGTCTCCCGGAGGCGCAAAGCTTAAATACTCCTGCTGCTACAGTTTTGGCATGGGGAATCGCGGAGCTTATGGCTTTAGAGTTAATGACGAGGATAAAGTGACTTACAACCACTGGGACAGTTACCCAAAGTGGCTGGGCAGAAATGTCATGAATTACATCGCCTCTACACCCATTGATGAGATGAGGCGAATAGCTGGTGACATAGTCCTTGTCGATGGAGCGTCAAAGCCAAGCCCGGAGTTGATAGAACAATATCGTCACTACGCAGATCTGAACGTTTCGAATCAGCGATACGACGACTGGTATTGTCTGTTTAGAAACTCACAAGGCGAGCTCCATCCCTACAACAGAGACCTTCGGCACATGGTTGATGGCAGCGGCTTCTTAGCGGACAGTCTGCTTTGTCAGTGGGCCTACATCGTGAATCTTGACAATGAGAAGCTCGAGGTGTATCGGGGATTGAATAGAGATCCTCATGCTGCTGGAAGGTACGCAGAACTGGCGTTACCGGACAACTACGGCTACCAGGGAGTGACTCTCAGAAGAGAGATTCCGGTGAAGCATGTTAAGAAGGAGATTCTTGAAGATTTGGTGAAGGAGCTGGAAGAGTTGAACTTTCACAGGAGTTAGGTGGACGTTGCGACTTTGTTGTTCTTCTTACCGTTTCCATATGCGAAACGAAGCCACTCAATGGGCCTGAGTAGACCTTTCTGAAGTTGAGTCTGTATCTTTGAAAGTGTGGCAGCGAAATCTCTTTGGTCCAGAAGACAACGATCTTCTCGCGGGGATTAAGACCGTATTGGCTGACTAGGATTTCTGGGATGTTGGGATATAGGTTTTTGAACGAAGCGACATGATCAGCTTTTCTGAGATTGAGATATTTCTTGGGAACCTTGTCTGATGATGAGTAGACTGGAACGAGCTTCTTGATTATGATTACCATTGTTGTTTTTGATTAACTGAGAGTATGACTGCAATGTTTTGAAGGAACTTCCCTTGGTAGGTATCCCTTAGGGTAAGACGATTGCAAAGGGAAAGCTATTTCTTGACGATTGGAACAAGCGGAAAAGCGGCGTGAACTGGTTCAGGGAAACGGCTTTTCAGTTTGATCATGGCGTGGCCGACCTTGAGTTTATCTATCATCCTCCCCTCATTCTGTGTGAGATTCAAAGCCTGAGCCATGGAGTGAATGTCCTTTCCGTGTCCGAGGTTGAAACAGATTTTGCAGTTTGTGTTGGCGAGGATCGAGTTACTTAGTTTGCTCGGCTCTTGATCGATGGCAATGATAGCCTCACCGAACTCTCGGATCATTCTGATAACAGACTCCATGATTGATTCTTCACCTTGAGTGAATTCCTTCTTTCCCGAGAGCGCATGGTGAGCTTCTTCAATGACAATCGCGTGTTTAAAGGTCTCCCGCTTATTTTGGTTTCTTCGATAGTGATAGATCCAGAGGAGTAGGCTTTCGACGAAGAAGGTCTTCTCTATGGTTGCCAGATTGTCCAGTTCGAGAATGACGTTTTGATTGAGCAATTCCGCAATATTGGGAGGTTCTCGGCTGTTGAGGGTTCCGCCAAGAAGGCCTGAAAAAGTAAGACAGGCCAGCACTCTCTTCACCGAGCTCATCCAGAGCATTTCTCTGCCTCGAACAAACTCCGCTCGAAGCACCTTCTCGAGGTCGGCAAAAATCGGATAGTCAGTTTCGCCGTCGTATATGCCGTAGCTTCCGTAAAGCTGATCAATCCCCTTTCTCAGAAAGTACTCGACTCCATGACCAACAAAGAAGGAGTGTTTGATGACGTCTACTAGCAGGGCGATCCAATGCTTGGGATGTACTCCTGGTGGCGGGACAAGTGGATTGAACTGGAATTGAGAGTTAGGTGCGCCAACTGAGATTATCTTCAAGTTACGAAACTCCGGAAGCTGCTTCAAAGCTCGGTAATTGCCCTTCCAGTCAAAGACAAGAAAAGGCTTGTTGTGTGAGGAAAGCTGTCGCAATAGGTGGATTGCAAGGTTGGTCTTCCCTGTTCCGGTCATTCCGACAATCAAAGTGTGCATGATGAACTCGGGTTCACACAAGCCGAAATCAGCATAAGGCGAATCCGGGTAGATGACTTGGCCGATTGAATACTCGCCTTCAAGCAAACTTGGAGGCGGTGGCGGAAGCCTGATCTCTTCCCTATAGTCGCAACTTGATTCTTTGTCAGCGAGTAACTTTATCAGTTGTTGGTTTTTATAAGCTGATTTTGGATCAGTTGACAGGGTGTTGAGATACCATAGGCTCTTTGCTTTCTTGCCGATTATGGGTTGCAGTTTTCGCAGGAAGTCGTCTGTTTGTTCCATGAGCGCTAGTTGTCGACTCTTGTTGGCACTCGAGTTCAAGTCTTTGGTTGGCCACTTCGACGAAGTCTTGACGGATCTCAAAGCCGATGAAGTTTCGGTTTGTATGCTTGCAGGCGACAGCAGTTGTGCCACTACCCATAAAGCAGTCCAGGATAAGATCGCCTGGCTCCGTGGTTTCCTCAAGCATCTTCCTAATGATCTGAACTGGTTTCTGGGCGAGATGCAACCTTGGTCTTGTATGGTTTACAGGTTTGATTCTCCAAACGTCAGAGGTTCCTCTATTCTTCGGTGATTTGGCTTCCGGCATAGTGGCGTGCAGAATGAGTTCATGCGTGAATCGGAATTGCCGTCCAGCTTTGATCCATTCGAAGTCCCAGACAATCAGGTTGCTGACTCGAATGTGCTTTACAGCCGACAGGTATAATGCCGGATAGGTCTTCCAGTGGGTGAACATGAATATTCTGCCGTTTGGCTTGAGAACTCTGGCAAGCTCCTTGAAGAGAGCATCAAAGATTGGAGCCAATAGTGATTGATTTCCCCAGTCTTCCCTGCCTAGTTCTTTTCCAGTGCTCTTGAAGCCGAGAAAGTATGGAGGGTCAGTAATGACGCAGTCCACTGACTGATCGTCGATTTGCTTCAAGCCTTCAAGGCAGTCCATACAGTGGATTTTGTTTATGGGTAACATTTTGTTGTGTCGTAATGGTGGTATTGTTGGCATCAGGAGTTCTTATTGCGATGTCCGGTTCAGGAATCGAGAAGCTCAAGCTTGCGCTTTTCGCTATCCAACTCTTCACGTGCAGTTTCGAGTTTCTCTCTCAAGTCGAGGAGATCCCGAAATGAATTCGCTAGCTCTCGAGTTCTGAGATCCTGAAGGCGCAGCAACTGCGACTCTGCGTCCTTTTTTGCCTGAAATCCCAATGGGTGTTGTGAGGTATAGCAGAGCCGGTCGATTCTATCGTTTAATCGAGCCTGCTTGTTGTCCCATTCTGATATCAGTTGACGACTTAGATCTTCTCGATATGCAATCTCGGACTGAAGGCGAGCCACACGCTCTTCTAAGTTCTTCCTTGGGAGCCTCAACAGAGCATCGAGTGCGTCTTTGTCCTTCTCGTGTGATTGTGATTTCTCTTTTGTCATGATGTACTTGAGCCTTGAACATGAGTGGCCTCGACATCACGAGCATTGGCTTTGTGGATCAGAGGCTATCGGAGGCTAAGTTCAGCCCGCAAACGGTGGATTGTCATGGCAACATCCTTACCCCTCGGAGTCAGGTTGAGTCTCTTGAGTTTCTTGCCGGGTGTGATCGTGATCAAGCCGTTTTGCTCAAGGAGCCTGACAATCGCTTGAATGTGCGACCTCGAAGTTTTGACTCTTCGATTGAGCTTCTCGCAGTAGTTTTGTCGCAGTTGGTCTTTGTATAGCTCAAAGAGGACATCATTCCAACGCGGGAGCCGTAATGTTTGGATCATTTTTCAAAGTGGGTGGTTGTTGTAAGACAACTGACCATTGAGTTCCGAGCTTTTTCTCAAGCCCAGAGGCTGGTCGAAGTTTAGTTATTTGTGAATGCCATTTGTTAGCGAAGCCCCAATTGTAGCTGCCGTCTTTCGTAGCGGGATCGACATTGTGTTTGAATCGGTCCGCGTGAAGCACAAAGCCCCTAAGATCATGAATCTGGAGGTTTGTGAGCGTGAGCCTGGCTTTACGTTCGTCGTCCGCTATACCAAAGAAGATGGCATTAGGAGCTTGCTTGTACGCTGCCATGAACGATCTGCCGCTTGTGACATCTGGTTGAAGCACCGACATCACTTGCCTTGAATATGGAATCGCTGAAGCTGTTGCTTCCTCAAGTCGCCCCATTGGTCGCAGAGAATACCGGTGACTGTTCTGAGGATCTGTAGTGCTTACGACTCTCTCGGCGTACATATCTCCAAGATGATCATAGAAATCGGACTTCATCAGTTGGTAGTCGTAGGTTCTCATTACTCTTCCAGAAAACTCTTTGTCACCGAATAGCCATTCAAACTTGTGGCCTATTTGTGGCAACAAGCTGACAGAATTGTCAACAGCAACGAATTCAAGGAACCTGTCCCAGGCTATTGTAGGATCGCCGAACTTACGAAGAAACAGGTTATAGGTGTTCTCCAGCATAGCTCGGACTTCAGGGTTCATCTTGATGGCCTCCCTTTGAGTCTTCTTGCCAGCTTCATACCTAGCATCTGCTCGATATCGTGTGCCAGTAATTTGATCTTACGAAGAACCGCTTCCTGCTTTGCGAGTTCTGCCAGAGTTCTGTCTATCTTTTCCTCAATCTGCCAGATAGACTCCTGCAATACCAGTAGGTGAATCTTTTGATTATCGACGTGTTTTTTTGCCACGCTGATATTGTAGAATCCGGGGTTTATAAACTTTGTGCTACTGGAGAGTGAGAACGGAGTGGTGTAACTGTGGAGTTAGGAATCAGTTACACCATATCGTGGGAAAGTTAAGCTTGTTTGCCATTCTCAACACAGTGGATACGACAAGCGGCTTGCTATCACGCCGACTGCGTGACTAGCGGAAGGTGCTGATGCCAATTCTGTAATAGCTTATACCATTGACTTCGCTTCATGAGCTTCGTCGAGCACTAGCGTCTTGATATCCGGGCAACTAATCCTACGCCTATACCGAGGGCGAAGAAATACTTGAACAAACTGTGACCGTATACGTGAATTGCGGCTCACTTCCTTTGTGACAAGGAATGGCTCTAGGAGCAAGTCATAGCTCGCCTTGTATACCGGCAATCCATCATACTTCGCCATCTTCAAGAACATTCTCGATGGGGCTTCGCCCCATACCCCAAATTGTCAAATAGTCAACTAATCCCTGACACAACGAACAGAAAAACCGTTCTGCCCATTGAAGTAGTTGGAACGGACGATCTGCGAAGATACATAAGTCAATTCTCGGTGCCATGCGGGGCTGCTATCGATCTTCGTGGAAGACCAAAAGTAGGCGGTGAAATCCATACTGTAGAAGTTACCACCGGAGTCGCGGTACCCGCCAGGCAACGCAGAAAAACCACTTTCATTGGTCGCTCCCGTATTGGGGCTATGCCAATACGTTGTGCCCGCTTCCTTTAGTTTGCCACCCTCATCAGTGCCCCGCCAGCCGGTAGTATCAGCCTGAGTCTGACTCATGCCCAGATACATCTCCAACTGCCTCCACTCAGCATCAGTGGGCACGTGCCAGCCTGCCGGTGCTATGTTCCGGCTGTCAGCTACCGCATTCCAGTTGTACAGACGACCGTACGTGGCAACATTGGCCGGATCATTGTCATAATCGCAATAGGCTCCGGTGGAAAGACCTAGCCACTCGCTATTAGCAGTAACGTTGGGAATCGGGTCGCCGTTACGATAATGAGCCACTTTCAGGTTCTCTGCCATCCACACTTGTGTGCCAATGGTTAAGGTCTGGTAAACGTTTCCGTCGATGTCGGTTACTGTGCCGTCTTCAACGTCCTTCACACAACGAACAGAAAACCCGTAGCGCTTATCGCCATAGATACGGTGAATCGTTGAACGTTGGTAAGCCAAGCTTCGGTACCACGCGACGCTACTGCTACTATTGTCCTCTGAGGAAGACCAGAAGTGGGCGAGGTTACCCATATTGTAGAAGGGGCCATCGGAAAAGCGGTAACCTCCAGGCAACGCGGAAAAACCACTTTCGTTGGTTGCTCCCGTATTCGGGCTAAGCCAATACGTTGTTCCCGTTTCCTTTAGCTTTCCGCCTTCATCAGTGCCCCGCCATGATAAAGCATCAGCCTGGGCCTGGCTCATCCCAAGATACATCTCCATCTGCTTCCATTCGGCATCAGTGGGCACGTGCCAACCTGCGGGTGCTATGTTGCGGCTATCGTCCACCGTGTGCCAGTTATACAACCTACCAAAGGTAGCCACATTGGCAGGATTATTGTCATAATTGCAATAGGCTCCGCTGGTAAGACCTGGCCAAGCGCTATCATCGGTCACGTGGGGAATCGGGTCGCCGTTACGATAGTGGGTCACTTTCAGATTCTCCATCATCCACACCTGCGTCCCAATCGTTACGGTTTGATACACGTTGCCGTCTATGTCCGTAACCGTTCCCAAAGAACCTGTCGTCGTGAATGGTTGAGCACTGCCATAGCCAGTCCCGGCACTATTGGTGGCATAAGCCCTGACATAATAGTCGGTACCTGCGGTTAGACCGGTGATGGCGCTTGTGAAGCTTCCAGTCCCAGTGCCATCAGTTGTTTTACTATCAGCAATCGTGGGGGTAGCATTTGTACTCCAGCACACTCCGCGAGCCGTTACCGCCGCGCCACCATCTGACGTAATGTTACCACCGCTCTGAGCGGTTGTTTGCGTGATGGCGTTGACAGTGGCTGTCGTCAAGACCGGGACTGTGTTGTTGGCAACGTAGATGCCACTAAGAGTCAGCGTATTTCCCGCAGTCAAGGTCTGCGTCCAGTTCGAAGGCGTTGTCCAGCCGGATACCGCTCCCCAAGTCACTGTGTACTCACCAGGGTCAAGGCTGGTCAGCGTCTGATCACCTCCACCGTTTGAACTGTAATTGCAAGGTCCCACCAAAGACCAAGGCGCGTTGATAGAGTTAGGATCAGGATCGATGACGATCGTACCTGTACCGCCGAGAGGGTAGTTCCACTCGCCAATGAGATGAGTGTAGAGTTGCCATTGTTCATTGTAGTCGAGATTCAGGATATCACATTCGACTCCGGCAACTGCATAGAGGATTGCCTCAAGGTCAAAAGTCAAATTGACATCGCAGGGGTTGGCGCTCAGTACCGACTGAAAGTGAAACCCCGCTTTTCCGGCCATGTATGGACCCGCAACGCCATACAACAAGCATGATGCGTTGATCGAAGCGCCTGGTTCAAAATTGAACTCGGCCGTGAATTGCGGCGGATTGTAGCTAAAGTTCTTTGTACCGTCGCTAATCACATAATACGTGTTATCTGCATAGCCGACCCCATATCGCAGTTCCTGGGTGTAACTGATTCCAGTGACAAATGTCACGGTCAAATCGCCTTGGATATGGGCTTCGACTGTCAGAGTTGGCACCAGCCAAACAACTCCCCCAACGGGTATTGCCCCTAGATGAAACTCTGCGAGGTCAAATTCTGCTGACTCGTTGAATTCCCACTGAAAATTCGCTGTCAAGTCAAGATTTGCGCTTTCGTTCGTCTCAATGCCTGCTTCGAATTTCTTCAACGAGAAGAAATCCATCTCGATTTCGACAAATAGGTCGGCTGTGAAGGCATAATTTCCATCGAGTCGAATCTGGTCGTTCGTGGTTTCGGGGTCCCCATCTTGATCGTACAAGATCACGTTCAGGTCGACGCTGAACAGTTTATTGTCTCGGCCGGGGAAGTACTCTGAACCGTTGAACAGCTTATATGAGACCAAGTCTGACGTCAACAATGGATGTGTTTCAAAGATATCCATGTCTTCAAAAGCTTCCATCATTGTCGCCGGTTCTGTCTCCAGGATCACAGAGCCACCTTGAGTTGATTTCGACGTGACTTTCCTCAAGAATCCGTAAGGTGCGAAGGCGTCGTCTTGTCCAATCACAATGTCGCCAATATCGGTCTCTTGGGCGAAAGTTGATGATTCATTCAGAGCAATCGTACCGGAGGTTGAATCAAAATCCTGAATAGTGGTCGTATCGTCATCCGGAATAATCGTCGTCGTGGGAGGGGCTGAGTACTGTAAACATCGAGGCTCCGGTCCGCCACCGAAAATATAGTTGATGAGGAAGACAACATCGGAAATATTTAGGTGCCCACTGCCATCAGCATCCGCAGCAAGCTGCGACGAAGGTTCAGGACCACCACCAAAGATGTAATTGATTAGGTATACGGCATCGGAGATGGTGACCAATTCACTGCTATCAGCATCACCGCAAACATAACCAGCCTGTAAATCGATTGCAGATAAAAGAGTGAATGCGATGATCAAAGTTATGGCAAGAGAGTAGAACTTCTTTGGCATGGCGATGACCCTCCATCTTGGGGATAAGAGCAGATAATGAACCAAATTGGCGGACGGTCATTAGCTCGCTCCAAATGGGAGAAATTGAATTTGTCAGGAGACGGACAAAATCGGTTAAAACGGTGGTGTTGAGTCTGTCGACCACTGAGAGACTGCCTCCCGAGCATTTGGGGATTTTCAGACAAAAGATAGCTAACTCTGTCGAGATGTCAAATAGTATGATCGATTTCCTCGGAACCTTTGCTGGTGGATTCCCTAAGTCCCGAAGCTTTCTCGAGGTGATTTCTTATGAGATTCGCTGTTGCATTCAAACCGACTAGGACACGAGGTAGCGAAATTCAATTTGCGGCTTGAGCGGTGGCAATCAGGTTTCGGGATTGCTTCTTCTTTTCGTGTCCAGAATTAGCTGACAACCGCATCAGGCGGATGTACTCTGGAAAGGCAGTTTATTGATCGGATACTAAGTGCGGCTACCCTTTCTCAAGTGCGAGAACGGTATCGTGACGTCAAACCAGACTTCTGATTCATCCGTGCATTGGATGACATCAAGGTCTCTGCCCCCGCTGCTAATCAGTCGCTGAGAGAGTCTCTGCTTCTCAAGAGAGGCGAGCACGTCATATTCATCCTCCAGCCACAGGACCTTGTAGGGTTCCTCACTCGTTCCCTCTCCCGTACTAAGTATCTGATGACCAAGCTTGACCGCAAGAACGTGGTGAAAGCCCTCGCCTTGTTTGTCTTCTAACTTCATAGCTAGCCACGAATAGGACCAGTGGAATGAAGGACTCGCAGCTCGAGCGAGTCCCATGGATACCATGATCTCTAGAGCTTCGGCGTATTTTTCTTGCTTGATCAATGACCTGGCGGTCTGAAAGTCCTCAGAATAAGGCTCATAAACTTCCGATCCGGCAACAGCCTCAGTCAAGGCCAAGTAATTACTATAAGACGAATATTCAAGGTAATCGCACAGTGTTGTCTTGATTGCTTCGTTCACAGTCTGACTTCCTCGCGAGCTTTCGACTTGCTCAGTCTACCACCCTTGCGAGAACCGTAAGCATCACTGGCTTTCGGTTCAAAATGAACTCGCGCTACGGACAGAACGGAGCCGGTCCACCACCAAAGATGAAGTTGATGATGTACACCACGTCGGAAATGTTGATTGTACCAGTGCCGTTCGCATCGCCAAGGCATTTTGGGGTTGGTTCTGCACCACCGCCAAAGATATAGCCAATGATGAAGACAGCGTCGGAAATATTGATCGTGCCGGTGCCGTTCGCATCACCGCAGAAGCATTCACAGGCATCACCAATACCATTATTGTCTGAGTCATCTTGGCTGTGGTTGGACACTGTCGGACAATTGTCACATGTATCTCCTACCACATCTCCGTCCGTGTCGGTCTGCAACGGATTGGCCACCACAGGACAATTGTCGATCAGGCAAGTATTGACGGGAAAGCCCGGATTGCCAAAGCTGTCACCGTCAGTATCGGTGCAGATGTCACACGCATCTCCTACCCCATCTCCGTCCGTGTCGGTCTGCAACGGATTTGCCACCACAGGACAATTGTCGATCAGGCAAGTATTGACGGGAAAGCCCGGATTGCCAAAGCTGTCACCGTCAGTATCGGTACAGATGTCACAACTGTCTCCGATACCGTCGCCATCCGAGTCTTCCTGAGTGGGGTTAAAAATCGTAGAACAATTGTCAAGCAAACACGTATTTCCCGAGTAATCAGAATCACCATAACCATCTTGGTCGGAGTCTTTGCAGACGCCCAGGTTAACAGTCCCAAACTGGAACTGCGCTACAAAAGTGGAAGCGTCGCACAATGACGACAAGAAGTATGCAGCTGGCGGGACGAAGCTGGAGTCGATCAATATCGATTGCGCAGATGCGCCAGTCTTGATTGTGAACCAAAGCGTCACAAGCAGGCTGTCGCCTGGTAAGACTCCGGATGATTCTCCGAGTTTTGCAAATCCAAAGGCAAAGGTCCTGGTCGCTGTATTGATAACAACTGGTCGATAGACAAGATGCTCTGCAGCAGAACCAAGCCAATTGACGGAATCTAGTTGAATATCACCAGAGGAATACTTGAAACCGAACGTGCCACCACATAGCTCGGCATCGTTCCGCATGGAAACTCTCACCAAAAACGCTCGTGACATCAAGGGAGATGCAAATGCGACGGTGTCTTCAACCACAATCGAATCCGGTGCGCCTGTGTCGGCTGGATCCTGAGCTGCTCGAATCACCGAAGGATGCACGCAGACAAAGCAAAGTGAAATCGAACTTAGAACTATCACAAATCGTCGCTTCACATTACCTCCAAAGTAGAATAACCCCAGAAAGTGGTTCGAACCTTGCCGACGTCGACGCCAATTATTTTATCAACACCATTTTCCTTGTCTGTGTGTAGTCGCCTGCCGAAAGTCGATAAAAATACACGCCACTGGCGACTTGTTCTCCAGCCGAGTTGGTGCCGTCCCATACAACTCTACCGCGTCCCGCCTTGAATTCTGTATCAACTAGTTTCTTAACAGTCTGTCCAAGTATATTTATCACTGTAAGTTTAACATGGCAGGGTCTTGGAAGTCCAAATTCTATAACAGTATTCGGATTAAATGGATTGGGATAGTTCTGGCCGAGAGAGAAAGACTTAGGTAGTACTAGGTCACCCAAATTGATCTTGAAATCGGGGTTCAAGGCAACACCGTCGCTACCTGCAATTACTACACGATCGACCGAAAGATCATTCAATTCGGAACTATCATCATTGCGTTCGAAAGTGAGCTTGATCAGAGCACCACCGGCCATAGGGATTGTCTTTCGTTGACTAATGTCTATCATGCCGACTAACACGGAATCCTTAGAAGCACTCACGTATAATGGAAGTTCTCGCGCCTCATCAATAGCGACTGCATTCACGAGAGTCAGTCGAGAGTGCCCGAGGCGAAGGCAAAATTGTAATCCTCCAACTTCTCGGGAAAATCTTCCGCTTAAGGTCAGTGCGACCTGCCGCTCGCTCACTTGATCGGAAGTAAGAAGCAATTCTGCTTCTCCAATGCTGGGAACAGTCATCTTCTGATTCGGCAGGCGTGGATCACAAAGGCCGCTAAAACCAAAGATGTAATTGACCAGCCGGACGACGTCCGTGATATCGACTTGCCCAGAACAATCCACGTCACCTGCATTCGAAGGTCTTGGCGCGGGTCCGGCTGCGAAAATGAAATTAACCAAGTACACAACATCGCCGATGTCAACTCGTCCTCTGTGATCGCAGTCTCCCATGCTCAGAGCGAAATCTGCTCCCGTACTCGCAATGTTGTTCTGGTTAGTCAGTTCGTTGATGTAGTCATGAGGATCAACTTCGACATGAACCCGATGATAATACAACGCCCAGTCTGCCGGTGGACCTACCCTCCAGGTAGTTGTCACTAGCTGGCTCAAACCGGGCAAGATACTGTCAACGATTGCGGAGTCAATAAGCACACCCTCAATAGGTGGTCCATCATAGAAATAAATCAGCACATCATCGGCCGTCCGCGTGCCCACGTTCTTGACATAGGCATCTAAGTACACCAGAGTGTCTCCGGCGTCGACTACTCCACATCCATCACAGGGACGAATAACAATTTGATCACCTAAAACTTCAAGATCAGGCTTATAAACTGGAGACGCATACTGTATAACATAGAAGCTGTTGCTGAACGGGTTGTCGCAAACATATACATAACCGGAGTCAATCCAGAAGTTTGTTTCCAGCAGCACCGAACCATCTTCGCGAGTGATACTCGAAATCGTTCTTGTACCTAGAAAGGGATCGGACACACCAAAAAAGATCCACTGACTGTCAGCGGGAACGTGAACTTTCAAAATAGGATTCTCGAAGCTCGGCGCTTCTATCTCAATCGGCAGAGCCATCGTAACATCAAATCGCTGACCATCGACAAGATTGAAGACCGCGTCGGGATTGAAGTCTCTGTTTTCGTCAACGAGAATACCGACAAACTCCTTACCAGCCTCTTTATAGTGCTTACCGGTTGGCATGCTTTGGTTGATACCGACCCCATCCGAAAGTATCAGGTAGGTATTTACGGAGTTGATCAATGATGTGGAGGATCCACCTAGGCCATCGTCATGTTCGTAGTTCGCTGTAAAGTCAACGATCTCCCCGCCAGGTGCTGCTTCTAAGTTCCAATAACCCGTCTTGCTCGCACCAGCAGCCACGTCCCCAAAGTTCAACAGTAATGACGGAGACTCTGCTTCCCCTTCGATGTAGCTACTTGTGATTTCCCATCTTTCTACGGCTTCAACGCATTGCACCGCCACGGGCTGCTCAGAGTCCATACGCAGGTTGCGTGCGGTTCCGGCACCGATGTTGTCGATCTTTAAGCCAAGCTTAAAGGGAACATTGTCCTGGAAGTATTTGGGGAGAAAATATGTCAGGTTCAGAAGTGGTTGAGGCAGAACGGTGATCTGTTCACTTTGACTGGAATAAGTGTAGTCGACACCGCCTATCTGGTAACTAATTCTTGCCGTTAAGAAGTACTGTTTCCCGCCCGCCGATGTGCCTGCGGCATCTTTCTTGGGGATGATAAGCCAATCCGCTCGTCCAGATGTCCCAGCTGGAATCGAACCTCCGCCATCGATATCGGATAGACCGGACAACTCGGTCAAGGAGAAGAACAAGGGATTGCTTGAAGTTGTTTGATCAGGCGCCAATATTATACCATTCTCGTCTTTGACTTCGATGTCCACATTTATGTTGTCGATACTGTACTCTTGAAACTTGTTTACAATCTCGAGATACGCTTCAAACCCTTGACGCTCAACACCAAGCTGCTGTTTTATCACAATCTTTATGAGTCCGCCTTCGTCGCTGGATGCAGAGTAAGGCCCAGAAAGTGGCCCAAACCCACTACCCGACGGATAACCGTATCCGCCTCCAGCCTGAACAGCACCTGACGTCGTTTCACCATAGCCAAGACTAATACTCTTGATGACACAGTAGAGTAATCGGCCCAGCTGCATATCGGTGATTCCAACATTAAATAGTGGGTCGTAGAAAACCTTCTCGTATGTTGGCCACTTAGCACCAACCGCAACGACTCCGCCCTCGGCCACAATACCAATGCCCGTCGGGACGGAGGCCAGTACCACGTTCGTCTTTACCGTTTGTCCCGGTGCTACCGATCGTGAAGGAAGCCATTCCGAACCGGCGTTGGCGGCTATCGTGAGCAGATTGTTATAGTATTGAGTCATCTCCCAAACGAGCAGGCCAGCTCCGGGAAGGAGATTGCCGATGCCGACTGTTAAGCCAGGAAGACCTATCCTCAAAGGCAAGGCGTTCGTGAGAACTGGTGTGCCTTCCCCAACGTTTGTTGCTCTTAACTCGACCGGCTGTGAGACAAAGAATGACGAGATGTCACATTCACAGTTTCCTGTTAGCCAACAGGGTATTGTGACGAAGACAAGTGGACGCGGCTCCAGCAGTATCTCGTAGTTGCAGCTTTTGTCGCCGATAAGGTACTTGCCAAAAGTCTGAACTGTACCAACACTTCCACCTGTGCTATATTGACCAGTTACAGCAAACATACTTTCATATTCACCGCATTTTGAGATTGTAGGGCTCAGTTCAATATAGTACGGTATTGAAACCGACTCACCTGGTTGAAGTCCGTCTCGGACAGCGCCCGGAAGCCTGCCGTCTGGGGTATATAAATGAACGGAGAATTGCTCGAGTTCCGGCCAGTCGATGGTGATATCATCTGCCTGCATTTCACCGGCGTTGACCAAGTCAAACGAACCGAAAAGTGGAACCGGATCGTCAAAGTCAAAGTTCTTGGCGATTACATGAGGCTTTATCATTATTAGCGGTGGGGATATATAGACCGAAGTGTCATATGTCACCTCAAGCGTCAGATTATAGACATCTTGGACAGTTGTCTCCCTCACAACCCAGATCATTTCAACCGCTTGCGGTTCAAGGCTTAGGTAAACCGGAGTAGCTAGAGACTGACCTGGAACTACACTTATCTTACCCGCCTTCGAGAGATACCCGTCTTTTGAAATCTTGTAACTATAGGAATTGGCGGCTAGATTCAGGAAATCGGCAAGTCCACCGTCAAAAGTCTTGCGACTGTATACTGGATAGGAGTTGCTACTGGGGTCAAAGACCTGAGAATAAAGTATCACGTTCGCCCCGCTTAAGGAGTCACCTTGATCGCTGGTGACTAGAAACCGCAAGTCTCCAATGGCTCCGGCGTTTACAAATGCGCGAACATACACCTTGACACTCGGATAATTGGATGAAATAATCGAGAATGATGTGTCATAGACACCTAAGGACATGGTGTCCGGAACGGATACTCCAACGTCGAACCCGAACTCCTCACCGATTCGAAGAGAGTCGCGATCGGCTGGAAAGGCCACGGTCAGCCATGGAGCCGCTGCTTTCACTAAATCGAGATCTCTCCATGTAGTGTACCCTCGGTTGAACAACGTTACCCTTTTTGTCAATGTTTGTCCCTGAATGGTCCGATATTCGAGATTGAAATTCGATACGTCGATGATGGGGCGAGCAGGATCGACCTCAACGTTCACACTGCTACTCTTTACCAGCGAGTCATTATAGAATACACTAATGGAGAGAAAACCCCTTAGTGTTGCCAAGGAGGATGCACTGACAAGAGCTCCAAAATTCGTTGTAGCGCCCGGACTTAGATTGTGAAGGATTCCTGTGGTGTTGATACTGCAGACGATTCCACGCGACGCCGAATCGGGCCGGGCCGTGATACTATCCACTCTTACAGGGACCATTCCGATATTCGTAACGCTAAAGGTGATGGAATGCTCAGAATTCTGTGACATCCTCAGAATGTAGGCTGGCGGATTAACTGAGATTCCGTTGATTTGAAACTGAGTGGAATCTCTGAATTCAGAGGCGCCAACAATCGCACGAGAGAACACAAGGTAGTCGCCCGACTCCGAAGGACTAGGACTGAACTGATAGGAATAGTGACCGAGACTATCTGTCACGTCATCAAATCTCCTTGTGCCTCCTTTGTTCTGGATGTAAATTTCGACTTGTTTGGACGAATAGGGAACCAAGTCCGATCTAAGAACGTTTCCATATATTTCTACCGGTTTCCCTAGGGAGTAGTTCGTCTGATTCGACTGACAGCTAATCACTGCAGGAAGGTAGACCGAAAATCGTGCTGTGTCATCGACTTGCCCAGAACCTCCCCCAATATCGCCGCGAAAAACTGCAACGTATTCCTGTGGTGAAAACTGCTGGTCGAGCGTGACGATCTTTGAGAAGTATTTCGTGGAGTAGTTGTATCTTAGGGTATCGCCCAGCACGATTGGTGTCCCGTCCGCTCCCCTTAAGTCAAATGTCACTGTGACGCTTGATGTATCGTTCAGTTCACTCCAAGTGTTTACATCGACCAGGCGACAGTAGAATATGACACTCGTATCAGGTCCCAAGACGTAGTTACCTTTGGAAGACGCCCCGACGACAGCGAATGATCCCCGTGAAGATGAGTTGTTGGACTCGTCAAACTCGACAATCCTGTTGTTCGCGTCTACCAAGGCATATACCACATAACTCGCCCGTTGGTCTGGCGCTGGCCAGGCGACTGTTACCAACATTGAATCTCCTGATCGAACAGAGATTACTGTATCATTTCCAATCCTTGTCCCAAAGAGAGGAAAGTCGGTCCAGAAACTTACGGAGACAGAGTCCAGCGAACAGTATCCCCGATTATGAATATATGTGCTGATAAGGACATCATTGCCTGTAGCAGGCTGATTAGAGAACACCAATTGATTCCTGGCAACTTCTAGGTCGACATAGGAGAGTGTATCTAGTGTATTATTGCCCGCCAGATCAGTACCTTCAACGAGAAGCCAAGAAACGGTATCGTCAAGTCCGAAGGTATAGAAATAGACTTGAGCATTCGACGAAGAATCCGAAGCAAGCTGTACTAAGGACATTCCTTCAGATCCGAAACATAATACTCTCGGTTCCTCTCCTAGTCGTTCAGACGCAGTCACTGTTAGTTGCGATCCTGCAGTTAGCGCTAGGTTGTTCGGTTCAACAGCAAGGCTTGGTCCTGTCTTGTCAATTGTGAAGGATGCAGTCGTATCAGCAGTATTACCATACCTATCGGTTACGCTGATAGTTAGGTGAGCAAGGCCTTCAGCTGTTGCGGTCTTCACTCTACACCAGTAGACATAACCCGAATCCCGCGGTATAGGACCGACAATGTCCAAGCGAACTGATCTGCTATCGAAACCTCTGACTATTGGAAAACCAAGTAGACTCTTATTAGCGTAGATCTTGAATTGTGTGGTCCCCTCCGGAAAGAGCTGAGGTATCTGGGCGGTAATTCTTGGACGTTCATTGAGAACGAAAATAGTGTCACTGATCAGATTTTCGTTAAGAACGAGGTCATGCAATTGAATCGACAAGAACGCTTTGCCACTTGATGTATTGTCATCAATCAAGATTCTATAGTCGTAGACCAGACCACTATGGCTGAGAGGCTGAACCATAACAGAGTCTCCTGTAGAATCTAAGAGAGATACTAACGGATCGCCCCCCAGATGCTCCGAACTAGCGATTCGTAAAGAATGCGTTCCCGAAGAGAGAGTATCGTTGACAGTAACCAGAGCCGACGGTGCCTCGTGATCGACAGTGAAAAAGGTTGTCGTACTCCCAGAATTGCCAGCTAAGTCTACTGCGGTAAGTTTCAAACTGACTTTACCGCCTGGTGTGGTCGGTGTTATGATCGTCGAGTAATGATAGGCACCAGAATCAGGATACAGAAGACTCGCAATCAATGTGTCGCCATTGGCCGCAACTGCTACCACAGTTGGGGAAACTGCTAACGTCTCGCTTGGTGCACATGTAATCATAACCGTTTCTTCGTTAACGATCGAGGGCTGAATTGTGACCAAAAGTTGCGGCGGAGATATATCGGCGCCGATCTCAATAGAGTTACTTGTTAACTTAGAAGGCTGGACGAGATCATGGCTATTACTATATGTCAGGAGTGCTCCTATGTCGACAATGGTCCCCGGCGTAGTTGTGGCAGAGACTTTTGCAATCAAGGTGAAGTTGGCTTGCGCCTCAGGTCCAAGAGAGGTCAAGGTCCACCTACTCTCGAATCCAGAATCGGGTTTCGGTGTGGACGATTCAATCTTCACTGAAGCTGGGACACTAACTACAAGTTGAAGGTTACGAGCTTCCACCGCGCCGACGTTTTTTGCCGACACTCGGTATGTTAGTGTATCATTGGCGTTGGCATTTGGGCGACACGCCGAAATAAGAACAAGGTTTGGGTTGTAAACACTGATTGGACAAGAGACTACATTATTAGCTTCAAGATTCTCAGCCACCGTATTATTATCATCGATCACGAAATATAGTTGGTGGCCACCGGGAAAACTCTCGGTTTCCCAAGTGAACAGCAATGTGTCTCGGTCCCAACCCCAAAGTGTATCACTGCTGAATAGTGTTTCCTGGAGTATTCCACCTGCTTGTGGATTACCTACATAGAAGCTCGTGCGATACGCATGGACTGGCCCTTCATCGTTATTTTCAACAATAAGCCTTAAGGTAATTGTATCTCCCTCAGCAGGGATTGTACTAGTTGCTAGGACATTCGCACAACTGGCAGTGAGATCGGGCTTGCGGCTGACGTGGCAGAGCGCCGCTGCCTTGTTGTTGATAGTATCACATTCTGCGATCGTGCCTTCTGGATTCACCCACGAAAAAACCACCTGGTTTCCGCTTCGTCCCGAAGTCACCCAATTAGTCGTTGCGGTCCAATGTCCATATCCGGCAATAAAAGGGATGGTCGTTTCGCCAATGATTTCGTATTGCCCTAGACCAGGTAATCCATTATAAAACCTAATGGGGACATTGAATGCTGGGATGTGTCCGGTATTATATACTCTCGTGGAGATCTTAATAGTATCGCCTTCGATCACAATCGCCTTTGAGAAGCCAATGTCACTAGAAGAGACCACCAAATCTGGGCATGACGGCGGGTAGAAATAGTCGATCATCAGAGTCGGCCGAAGTGCGGAGTCCGGTGAGTAATCATTTGAATAGAACGGAATCGAATTCCCTTTAGAAGTGAGTGCAGAGAGCAATACACCCCTGTTTTGGAGATTGCCACTTATCCACTCTTGAACCAAGCCAGTGAGGTTCCAACTCCACCAACCTCGAGCATCTGACCAAGCAGTGCCTTCTGTCGCGGAAGTGTCGGGTCTGGTGTTCCAAGTAATTGTCGATTCATCCCAATCGCTCAAGACCGGGTGGGCACCAATGGTATCCAGATTTCCCGGTGTTCCACCAAAGAGCTGCAATTCTGCGAATCCGACGGCCGCTTGACTCCCGATCGCACTCAGCGGAAACTCCAGTAGTGAAAATGCTCGGCTGGAGCCCGATATCACCTTAAGGAGGGAGTCAGAGCCATAGTTTTGGGTCGGACTTGATGACAGAACAAAGGCATCCTTTCCAATACCCAAGGCCGGCTGGATCACCAGGTGGTTGGCTGGCAAGATATTCAAGAGAGACGAGTAAACGCTATCTATCGGATAAACGGTCGTCCCATTAGGGGCTAGCAGGGATATTTCGTTGATCTGCACAGCTGCGTCGCCGGAGTTTCGCGCTTTGAAAAAGATGTCGGCGAGTGGTGCAGGAAGCCACGTCGTTACTCCAGTATCGCTCATTGACAGGATTGCGCCACCGACAAGAATCTTGCCTAAGATAGTGTCGATATCCACCGCAAAATAGGTATTGGGGTTGGCTCCAAAAACGTTCAACAGAGACCCCTCTATCAAACTATCAACGTGCACCAAGTCCACCGGATAAGATATCTCTGCAGAGAATCCAAACAGACGCTCAACATCGTCAACCACAAGCGGAAGCTTAAAAGACTGTGTCTGAAAAATGGTTGAATCAGGCGAAACGAGCCCAATTGTGGTATGTGCCGGAGAGTAGCTGGCAACCAGCACTCCGTTTTGGACTAAATGGGGGATAGTTGTGGCTCCGTCTGGCCTTATCAAAGACGTGCTACTCAAATTCAGGGCCGAAGACCCGAAGTTCTCCAGCCTTGCCCTTACAGTTAGCAAAACGGCTCCGTCTGTCGTGCTTGCGCCTCCTTGAGATGCGCTCAACATTGAGAGACCAAGAATCAACTTGCTGCCATCAACTTCATAAGTAAGAGCTGTCGGGATAGTGTCACCAGTCGAGCAACATAGAAAGGGACCTTCCAACACGCTAATAATCTCAATCATCCCAGGGTCAAAAGCAAGATCAGCACTGAAAGCAAAAAGTGAGTCGACACCTGAAACGCGGATATCGAACATCACTATATCGTCTATGTGGCCAGACCGAACCGTATCTGGATACACGGAAACTAATGCACTTTGAGCTCGCGTTGATTCTTGGGCAGCAAGTGCGATGACCATTGTAAGTGCCAGGAGAGTCAACTTCGAAATTGAATGACAATATCGGTACATGTTTCCCTCCTTACTTCATCAGTAACATTTTGCGAGTTTCGGATTTCGATGGAGTCTGCACTCGATAGAAGTAAATTCCACTGGCTACTATATGCCCCCGAGAATCAGTTCCATCCCAGTCGTATTGGAACTCTCCCGGGCCTTGCAACTCGTAACTCTGATTTCGTACCGTCTGACCAAGGACATTATAGATAGTGATCCTGACGTTACTTCTTAAATTCAAGCTATATGCAATTCTTGTGCTCTGGTTGAATGGGTTCGGATAATTCTGATCGACCCTGAACTCGCGAGGGACTGGGTTTGATGATTGAAGTTCAAGAGTCACGTGAGGATTTAGCACAACTTGATAGTTATCCAGCACTAGCGACACGTTTTCAATCTTGAAAGCTTGGTTTGGCATAGCCTCCTCGAGGTCCAGTCGAGTACAAAGAAGCTTTCCAAGAAGTTGGTTATCGAGTGTCTCATTCCTGAGCGAGACTGCTGAAAAGACCGTCCGCTGGGGCTGAATCGAGTAGAGCACTGAGATTCCAAGTTCGTTTGCAGACGAAACAGATTGTCGGAGATGGTCCATACTGACCAAGGATGAATCGACAATCCAGTCGAGAGCAAGACCGATAGTCCTGTAAGGCTCGGGCACGCGCGGCTGAACGCCGGCAATCAAGAATTCACCCTCTACGGCGAAGGTAACTGTGACTTCGAGACTTTCACTTGGTAATTTAAGAATCTCGAGCTTTGCGAACGGTGAGCACCCACCTTCTATGCCATATTGGCTGCCGAATAGGGCAAGATCCAACCCATCAATTCGCAAGTCTGAGCTTCCAACGCGCGAGATGTTGCAGATGTTGAGCCAGTTTAGGTAGCCCGGACGCGACCCAAACGAGGACCCAAGCATTGCAAGATCAGAATAGTCGGTACGACCGCTGAAATTGAAATCTGAGGGGCAGGGTTGCCTGTTTAGAGTACCTTGGATCGGCATAAACTGTACTCTTGGAAGATTTACATCATCCTTGTAATCCCAGACAAAGTTGTTTTCTACAATCGTTGAGTCAGGATATCGCCACCAGTTGTTCGTTGCGTCGATTGTCAACCCTCCCGCTCCGGAGCCGGTTCGTGCACATCGTATTCCGTAGGCCCCTGCGCCGGCGTTATTGTAGATATTACAGTAATGAATAGAACCCAGCATTCTCTCACTGTTTACACAGTAGACATATATGTCCGAATTCGTATTGAGTTTGATCTCGCAGTTGGTCATATACAACGTCGGATCGGCATATGTATAGACCCCCGTGTTGCAATCTTTGATCACGCAGCCCGATATCGTGGCGGTCAGGTTCTGATTGAGATAGACTCCCTCCACCGTCCGCCAATAGGTCCCCTCTTGGTAGATCTGGCTATTGGTCAGAGTCACATTACTATTGTTGCCAGTAACATATACCCCGTCATTTGCGAAGTTCTTGATCACGCAACGATCAATCACCGGACTCGAGTTGCTGATCTCGATACCTCGATCACTGCTGTGGCTGATCGTGCAGTTACTCATCTGTAATGGTGCAAAGTCCCGGTTCTCCGTCAGATACACACCATCCACCGCATACCGCACCTCGCACCAGTCCAGCAAGCACAACGCATTGTCGCTGTTCGCCGTAAAATCAAGTCCTTCCCAAGCTCCATGGGTTGGTGAACCGCCAGTCGAATCGGCGGCCGAGGTGAAGATGATCGGATTGAGACTATCTCCATCCGCAGTCAAACGACCATCGATGTTGAATCCACTATGCGGACTACAGTAGAACTGGCATCCGGCTGCAATCGTTAGATGCTTTGGCGCCGGAACAATCACTCGACCGAGAACTTTGTATGGAGAAGCAGATGATGCCAATGTGGTGTCGTTGTAATACCCTTGCAGATATCCCGCCGTAATGATACTGCCTGTCTGGTAGGGTCCATTCAGAAAGGGAACATACTCCACTAAAGTCATATTTGCATCGTCACTATAATCATAGACCTTCGCTTCTACGGAATAACCGTCACTCCCTCCCCACCAATTGTTCTTGAAATCAATAGCAAGTCCTGGAGAGGTATAACCGTCGTAATTACAGTAAACCGCCCATGTCCCATTGTTCGTAATGTTACAAAATCGAACATGCCCTAACATCCGCGACTGGGAATAATAGGACTGCAAGAGAAACCCTCGAGTCCCGTTGTCGCGAACTTCACAACTATCCATATATAGGGTTGGATTAGCATAAGTATACACACCTGTCGCACAGTCTTTGATCACGCAGCCCTTTATCGTGGCGGTCAAACTCGATTGATCCCAGGCCTCATACAGATAAATCCCTTCGACGGTCCGCCAATAGGTCCCCTCTTGGTAGATCTGGCTATTGGTCAGAGTCACATTACTATTGTTGCCAGTAACATATACCCCGTCATTTGCGAAGTTCTTGATCACGCAACGATCAATCACCGGACTCGAGTTGCTGATCTCGATACCTCGATCACTGCTGTGGCTGATCGTGCAGTTACTCATCTGTAATGGTGCAAAGTCCCGGTTCTCCGTCAGATACACACCATCCACCGCATACCGCACCTCGCACCAGTCCAGCAAGCACAACGCATTGTCGCTGTTCGCGGTGAAGTCGAGACCTCCCCAATCTCCGGCAACAGGGCTACCTCCGGGGCCTCCTCGATATGAAGTGAACACTATAGTCTGTAGGCTATCGCCGTCAGCCGTCAATCGGCCGTCAATAAAGAGATTCGTGTTAGTGGCAAACAGAATCTTCGTCCCGGCTTGAATAGTAAGGTGCACAGTGGCAGGAACAGTAACATTTGCTGTCACGAGAATTGTGTCTACATTCGACCACGTTGAGTCTTTCGAAACAGTGCCAGACACATTGACTGCACATAGGACACTACTAAGTGTCGCCACAAGCCCGAGCACGAATCCAATTTGATAACGACGATTCATAGTGATCATCTCCTCTATTTCAACAATACGAGTCGATTTGAAACGACTGTCCCACCATACTTGAGACAGGCGAAGTAGACACCAGAAGATAAGATGCGACCTTCTCGGTTGCATCCATTCCACTCGATTTCATGCCGCCCTGTCGCCAAGACTCGATGCACGGGTTGGGCAACAATTTCTCCGAGAATATTCACGATCGTTAATTCCACATCACCAATATGGTCTATGTCAAACGTGATAAGAGTCGCCGTGTTAAATGGATTAGGAAAAGCCGGTAGGAGCCGCATACCATCAGCAACGGCGACAAATACATCGGAGTTGTCAACTGAGGTGGTTGTAGCATCGATCGTCGCACCATAAGCAAAATGCTCATATCTGGTGATTCCGTCATGTCCAATCAAGGCTGACTGCGGTATCTCAAGGTTGTGATTGCCAGTGGCCGGAACCAAAAACTTCGTTACAAAGAGGACCGCTTCTGACGACGAGCTTGCTGTGCCGCTTGCATAATTGGATCTTGAAACACCTAGTATGATCAGACCCTTTGCGCTGTCGACTGACTTAGCAAAGATAGTGTTTACCGTTCCGCCAGAGTTGAGGAGTGACCCTTCAGTGAGCGAAACGACTTTGAGAAAGTTGGATGGATAGTTCAGATCAAGACCGGCGGCATAGAGACCCGATATCGGCGACGTGCGCACCTCGAACGTAACTGTATCTCCTGCCCTAGCTGATTGGTAATCTGGCGATAATCTGATGTAAAGTGAGTCCTGAGCCCATGCACCGCCGCAAGCAAACAGGATAAGTGCAAAAGCTAATAGACCGATGTCGCGCACACTTTGCGTGGCACGGTCACAATACCATATGGCGTTGAAAACAGAATTCTTGAAAAGAGCAATACTTGAGGAAGTCAAAAGGAAAGGAGTCGACTTAGTGCCCATAATTTTGGATATCAAAGAAACGTTCACCCTGCCTCCCATGCAGCGTCCGATTCAAAGAAACCGAATAACGTCGAGAGTCTTGTCTAACATAAGACTGTGACAGCAATCCTGTCAAGAATAAAGTACAAGAACGCACCTATTTTACTAAACTGCCCATGTCAACCTGCACGCCTTCAAACCAATCTGGACATTGAGTGCAGAGAGCTAGCATACGGTTTGAGTATTGGTAGATGCTCACTTGAAGTGTTTGCTTCTCATATCCAGAATCGGCGGATGGCTAACAGGCTACAATTTCTTTTTAGGTTCAGCCTGCATTTTGCATTTCCCGCCCGCAAAGTCTGCCAGAACTTCGGTGTACGCGTCACGAAGTTCTTTCAGGCCTGGCTGATTCATCGAACGATTTTTCAACGGTGTCCGATACTCCGCCGCAAGCTCATTAGCCATTTTTCGACTTAGATTCCAATCGATCGTGAATTTGCCCGTCTGATCAACTTGGTAAACCCAGGCCATGAGGCCACAGAAGGCCGGAGGTTCGTCGCAAAAACTCTCCCAGACTATGAGTTCCGCCGTTCCGTCGGCATTCAAATCGCTCATCCAAGGCAAGGGGAGACTTGAGAAGTGCTGGAGTACCTGCCATCCTGCCGTAGTAGTCTCCAGGCAAAAGCCTCGACATGGTGTCTTCTCTTCCTTTTGTCCCAGACCAACTGTGATAATCCAATAACGACCACTTCCATACGGGCCGTCAGCGGCAACCAGTAGATTGAACTCCGCACACGGCATCTTTGTCCATTCGTCTTCCATTACGGTGTGACACGGGCCTGTAGCCTCCTCGCCATCAAGGAATGTAAACCCCTGTCCAGGAGCCTGCATTTCAAGGCGCGTTGGTTCCATCAAGCAGACGCGACATGTGTCTTCGGCGGCGGCAAAGACAAATAGTGAAATAGCGATAAGTGAGCTAGTGAAGAGTCTAAGGCTCACTGATACGCAGCGATTCACTTATTTGCTCCCTGGCATCGTAAATTGTTCATCGTCAAACCAAAATGGACTATGAGAGTCGCATCTACCTACGCTTCGCATGGCGGTGCTCCCCCACCAAATATGTACTGAATTAAATGCACCGCATCCGATATGTTGATCGCTCCGCTACAATCTGCATCTCCGGACGTGAGCGGATTCGGAGTTGGACCTCCGCTGAAAATGTAGTTGATTAGAAATACGACGTCAGATATCGTTACTATACCGTTACCGTCCGCATCACCAAGAGCCATGGTGCGGAACCGGAACACTTGGGTTGACCAAGTTTCACCACCATTGAGATCGAGCGCTTTCACCTTCCACCAGTAGCGTGTTCCCCATACAAGCGCACTGGTCGGGGTATATTGACTGTCGTTAATTCCAGAAACCAAATTTGCGAAAGTGAAATTGCTGTCGATGGCAAGATGAATTGCATAGCTCACCTGATCAAAAGGATCGACATCGGTTGTCGGGGTCCATTGCAATACTGGAAACTTGGTCGTTAACGGAGACAAGAAGGTATTCGCAGGACTCACGAGATCAAATTGCGCTGGCGCCGAGTTTGTCGAGTTGACCCAGAATGACATTACGTTCGAGTAACCAGATTCCTCGTAGTAGTCGGAAGCTTTTGCCCGCCAATAATATTTAGCATCCTCACTCAATGCGATGTCAATCTGCGCGCTTGTCGTCCAGCCCGGGTCCTGTACTTTCACGAATTGATGTGCTCCTTGCATCGAACTGTCAGAGGAAACCTGAAGGATGTAGCATAAGCTGTCGGATTCTGCATCGCCGGAGTTGAGAATGATGAAGATCGGCTGAACGCTATTCGTTGCCTCACCGCTTGCGGGTGAAAGCAGTGACGGAACAGTAGGTACGGTGTTCATGCGGAATAGTTGTTGCTTCCAATTTGACCAGATTAACGCATTTCTAAGTCGCGCCCTAACCCAGTAACTCTGACCATCCACTAATGGAGCACCAGCGTATGTCAATGCAGTGTCGCTTCCACTGAACGGCGCTGGGTTCCATAGTTCGGAATAGGCCCAATCGGAATCCGAACCGACGGCTACTTCGTACTGAATCTGAGGATAGGAAGCCGTTGCATCGAAATAGGTCCATGAAAAACGCGGATTGTTTGAGAATACGTGTTCCGGCGTTATGGTTCCGTCGACAGAGATTTGTGAAAGAATCGGTGATTCGGTGACTTCGATCGTGACAAGTTGCGAATCGGCAAGAAAGCCGTCTGAAACGATCACGACAAAGCTCGTATCGACATCAGTGAGAGGCGGAATTCCGTAAACACTGTTGGAATTGGCGGTCAACCATGACGGTGAATTCACAAAGGAATAGATGACCGAAGGTCCATCGCTGTCTGTTGAAGTCGCAACGTATGAAAACAGCAAACCAGAGACAGCCTGCGCGGAACTGCTGGAAGTTATTAGAGGCGGAAGATTGGCACACCCGACGGCAGATGCGCCGATCAGAACACCGCAACTATTATTGGCCGGTGCGCATGGGGAGGAAGTACGGATATGGTATTCGCTCAAGGCAGTATCACAGAATTGGGGATCAAGTGAGAAGGAGTTTGCATCAGGGAAGAACGATCCAGAGTAGTCTGCTGGCAAGTTTGCATAGGCATCATTGCAACTGAGAGAGACTTGCGACCCATGGTTGTTTGCGACAGCATATCCGTTGTTGCCAACGAAGATGTTGTTCTCAATTGAGATTCCTGAGCAACCACTCGAAATTCCTATCGCTCCACCATCCGCGCTGACATCTGTGTTACCCACAAAGGTATTGTTTCTGATGGTACAGTTAACAGTTGCAAGAAGAAAAATACCGGCCCCGCCGCTGTAGTAATAGGCTCCCGTAGTTCTGTTTTGCAAGAAAAGGCTATTCTCAATCAAATAGTTGCTCGAGTTTACAGACAGCTGAACTGCCGCGCCTCCACTATAGTGAACCAGTTGCTTGAACTGACAGCGATTGATTCTGCCTTGCCCGGTCTCTACGTAAACTCCAGGTGAATAATAGACGCCACTTCCAACAAAAATATTATCCTCGCATATGAGGAATCCGCCGAACTGGCCGATGGATGCGCTGAAGACGCCATTCGAGAAAAAGCAGTTGCGGATTGTCGCGGAAGAGCCAACCAACATAATCATGTCGGTGCGATCACCGGTGCCCAGGCTCTCAAGTCTAAATCCCTCAAGAACAGCCAAGGTGTCTTCACCACTATCGAATCTTATTACTCCTACGGTCGGCGCCAGACTCAAGATGATTGTGCTATCAGGACCGAACTCGCCCTTGACGCAAATGGACTTGCCGTCAAAATCAATTAATCCAGTATACGTCCCCGGACCAACGATTACCATTTCGCCGCTGACCGCCGCGTCAATCCCTCGCTGGATTGTTGCAAATGGACTTGTCTTGCTACCATCTCCGAGCACATCATCACCCGTTGGCATAACGTACCACCTCACCCGGCACCCGTAACCGAAGATGACGTCCTCGGTACCGCAGTCAACTAGTCCCGGATAGATAGGGTCTGAACCGTCATTTGGCGCAAATATGGAATTGAAAGTTGGAGATATGAAAATGTCTGAAAGATCTACGCATCCGTCAACAACGCTCGCCTTGACGGTAAAACGAAGGGTCATGATCAACCCTTCGGTCGCACCTGGAGCATGAGCCGGGATCGGAATCGTCGGGTCGAAAGTGATCCAACCAATGCGGAAGGTATTAGCGACGGTATCTCGCGGACCAGAGATGAACTGACCGCCAAGGTCAATTATCTCCTGGGCTCCCACAAGGGAGGTAAACTCCATGTGGTCCGTGTTGTATTTGAAACAAAAAGTAAACGCGCCGAGGTCTTTGGAGTTGGCCATGTAGACAGGCACACTCACAATAGTCCCGGCGACCAATGGCACGTTAACGGGACATTCGATACGCAAATAATTATTAGTCGAGTCGTGCACCTGCGCAAAGGCCGCACCGTTCGACATGATTATCATTGCCAAAGCCATGAAGAGAATCATAGTTTGGGAAAGCAGACGTTTCGGCGACATAAAGCCTCCTCTAGGGCAATTTGAGTCGACTATCATTGTCAATGTACTTGAATCTTCCGCCATCTAACCAAAAGCACATGGCCTTGAGACAGTGATTCGATAGCCCGTGTAGCCATTCAAAGTGCTAACTGCCGACCTACCGCTCGCACGGCATCGGCCCACCACCAAAGATGTACTGAATCAAGTACACAGCATCCGAAATGTTCACTCTGCCGCTGCAGTCGGCATCGCCGGACAAGAGTGGAAATGGGGCAGAGCCATCAGCAAAAATGAAATTGATCAAGAATACGGCGTCGGAAATACTAACTGTACCACTACTGTTGGCATCGCCGCTTAAGTAGGTTGAGATGAAGAACGAATTCGTGTCTTCATGGCAGTAGTCACTAACCGTTACAGCGAGCAATTCGCGAAATGTCGAGTCCGGTGCAATTCCAACAACCGAGTCTTGACTTACAATACACCAATGTGGAAGAACATCGTAAGTGATTGTATGCGATGTATCGTCGGGGTCGAAGAAGGTCGGGTGATACTTAAATGATGAACCACCGCGAAGAAACATTTCGTCCGGAGCATCAGTTATTTGTGGTGCCTGATTTGACAAATCAATTAGCAGGAAAACCAACATTGTATCGGTAAGTGTTCCATCGGAGACGATTACTTCGAATGTCGAATCTGAACCGTTGCATGGAGCTGTACCAACTAGAGTATCGAAGGAGACACCACACCAAGAAGGATAATTGTTGAACACAAGTGAGAGTTGAGCGCCGCTGCAATTGGGATCAGATCCGATCGCGATGTACTTGAATGGTACAACACCTGGCACAGCGACGGTTGTTGATGCTGAGATTACCATAGGAGCCATGTTGCCATTTGTGGGACTGCAGCAGTCGTTGTTATTATCCTGGGGGCAATCATCGCAAACATCACCTAAACCGTCGCTATCAGAATCTGTTTGCACTGAATTGACGATAGATGGGCAATTATCACATGCATCTCCATACAAATCGCCGTCGAAATCAACCTGTGAGGAATTGCTGACATTGACGCAGTTGTCTAATCCATCTCCGATACCGTCGCAGTCCGAATCTCCTTCGCAGACACGGAGCTTGGCAATAAAAGCATCATAGTCCGATCCCTGATGTGTCGCCTGACAAGCATTCTGAGTCGGGAAATTTAATGAATACGTTCCGCCCGTCACGTATGCGTTGCTAGCATCATCGACGGCGATGCCGTAGCCACCATCATAATCTCCTCCGCCGAGGTAGGTACTGTAGACCAAATAATTGCCGGAACTACTCAACTTTGTCACGAACGCATCCCAATAACCTTGGTCAGTCTGGAAGTGGTTTACGGTTGGGAAACCTGTAGACGAAGTCCATCCCGTTACGTACGCATTTCCACCGTTGTCTACTGCAATACCGTATCCCCCATCGCTGGTTTCACCCCCAAGATAGGTACTATAAATTAAGCTGTTACCGGAGTTACTGAGCTTTGTCACAAAAGCATCCCAGTACCCTTGGTCCCACTGAATTGGAAACTGGGTCGGGAAATTGGATGAGCCCGCTGATCCTGTTACAAATGCGCAACCGGAGTCGTCGACTGCAATGGCCCAGCCAAAATCATCGCTTCCTCCGCCCAGATACGTACTGTATTGAAGACTGGCACCGGAGCTACTGAGCTTGGTTACGAATGCATCTCGATACCCACCTTGGAATGTGGCTTGAAAAGGATTCTGAGTCGGAAAATTTGTGGAATAGGTCCATCCAGTTACATAGGCACTACCGTTTTCATCGACGGCGATGCCGTATCCTCTATCTTCGTTTGTTCCGCCCAGATACGTGCTGTAATCTAGAGTATTGCCATTGTAGGAGATCTTGGTCACGAATGCATCATAGTTGCCTTGAGCCGATTGAAATGGATTCAGAATCGGAAAGTTCGAGGAATACGTTCCCCCGGTCACGTATGCCCGACCGGAATCGTCGACCGCGATGGCATATCCCTCGTCAGTGCTTGGTCCACCGAGATATGTACTATAGACCAGGTCGCTGCCCGAGCTACTCAACTTGGTCACAAAGACATCGTTGTCTCCCTGATACATCTGAACTGAATTCTGCGTCGGGAATGTAGATGAGCCTGTTGTTCCCGTCACATAAGCATTACCATTAATATCAACGGCAATGCCGAATCCCACTCCAGCCCCTAAGTACGTGCTGTAGATTAGGCTGTTGCCCGCACTGCTCATTTTGGTGACAAACACTTCTCGTACGAGTTGAAACGTGGATTGATATGGATTCTGAATCGGGAAATCGGAAGATTCAGTGTAACCGGTCACGTAAGTGGCTCCACTGTTATCCACTGCAATACTCCATCCCACATCGGCACTTCCCCCACCAAGGTAGGTGCTATAGATCAAACCGACGCCAAGGGTGCTCAACGTTTGATCATTCGAATCTCGAAACTCAAGAACTGTCCTTTCATCTAAAGGCTCACAGTAGCTCAGCGCTCCAGATAATACGCCACTCGACATTGGCTCTAACGATGCTAATGAGTTGCCCCACCTCGTCAGTAAGAACAATTTGCCGTCTGCGTCAGTTGACGTTGCGATTTCCCCTTCGTAAGTGACCTTAACTTGAGCCACATTCGCTCTAGGTGAGATCATGAATTGATACACCACGCGATCATTCTCGTTACCCGAGTATCTCAGGTCTATACCCGGATAGATGTTCTTGAGTGTGATCGCTTCATAATTGGGGACATCAGTATGCCATCTAGTTGGATCGTTGCCGATGAAGTAATTGCATCTGTATTCCATTATCCCTTCGCTGGCCACGTCAGGATTCACATTTGCCCCAACGAACGAAGCCTTGATTACCATGGTTTCGATGCTATCCGCCTCAAGGCTAGAATTGTGAAATGATTGAGGATCGTCGATTACTTGCAGTCGCGCTGTCATCCGCTCTTCCGACTCAGACCCTGGTATGTGTCTAAAGAATTGGTAGTAGATTCCATCTTTGGCTATCCAGATTGTCGCACCGCCCGAAGTAGTACGATAGAGTACTTTCTTGTCCCACTGACCCATGTTTTTCGTGAACGCCACTGGTATCGCATTCAATTGAAGTGGCAGCGCCAGTATGAACAGCAAAGTAACAGCAATTCTCATGTGATTCCTCTCCCTTTGGTCCCAGATATTCAACGATCGGACTTGCCCATGTCAGACTCTGCAGTATTGGTGTCTCTGATCTCTTAAATCATGGGTAAATGTATACAAATAGCGACGTTAGTCAAGTGGTTTTGCAAGCAAAGCGCCAACCTAGTTTTGTGAAAGAAGCCTTTATACTAGGCTTGCTTCGGGAAGAGTTTTCATGCTATGCCCTTGGTCCCTTGCGAGAGATGCGAACTCAAGTACGTCGCCAATTCATGTGCTGTCTTCTTAAGCATTATGTGCTGTTCAGCTAGCGAAATGTGGTGACAGCAGCGACTTGTCAGGACTCTTGATGTCCGCCATCGGATTCAGGCGATCTACATAATCGACTGTACGGATCTGGAAGTTCTGTATCACAGCCGGCTCCTCGGTTGGATCTTTCCACGAGCACTCATTGTGATAACTTTCGCTCGTTCGCTTATAACTGCGGTCGCTAGATTGGAGGAACAATTCTTGTTTGGCAAGAATCCCTGGAATTTGTGACGTTAGTCTCAGCTCCTGTTTCGAGTGACTCACGACCGAACTCCCGTTCCCCTACATTAGCTCAGTTCGGACAGTCTCGCCTTCAGATCCAATAATGCTTGTGCCGTCGCGCCCTGTCGATCTTTGCCGACACCCTTGGCCGAAATCGACTTCTGTATTGAACGGCTGCCGTCGAATTTCATACCTACGATCATGACGGTCAACTCGAGTATTTGGAAGTTTCCCGACGAAATGGGTTCTGACTGACTGAAATCCACAATGATAATCTGACCAGCGGTTGCAGATATGCCCAAGCGGTCGAAAACACTAGTGTCGTTGTTCAACAGTCTTTCAATGTACCCATCTTGCGTGAATTTTTCTGTAAATGGAGAAGTCTGTCCCCGCAGTCCTGAATTTTGCAGATAATCGTCAATTGAGCTTTTGACTCCGCCAAGATCGATTCCAAACTCATTGAATGTGCGGCTTGTCGGGACAATTGCGTAGTCTTGGGAGTTCTGAAATGCTGAAACACTCGTCAGAAGTTCCTTCCGGTAGGAATGCGCAGCCTCTTCCTGTTGTCGTCGTATCGTATCCTTTCTTTCCAGCTCATCGGCTCGCGCTTGTGCAGTAGCAAGACTATCCTTTTGCCCCAAAAAGCGGGCGATAATATTGACGTCAACGGGTAAGAGAGGAAGCCCCGTTACGGGATCAAATCCGCTGTGGGAGTAGAATTGGATTACGCCGCGATTGTCAATGTTATACCACTTGATGGCCATTCCGGTCGCAAAGTCGAAGTATGCAGTTGAATCCTCAAAGTCGATCCCTGTAGCTTTCCGCTTGAGTGACTCGCACTCGATTGCTGCTTCAGGTGTCAAAGGGGCCAATTTGATGCCGTATTTGACGTCATAACCAGGAGTGTTATAAAAGGCACAACCCTCAGGTGTAATTGCATACCACTTGCGCGCCACTAAAGTATCCACACCATTGTCGGAGTCGATCCGGTGCTCGAAGAGATGTTCTCTTGTCAGACCGTACATCACTAGGTTGAATACCGCGATGTAGACGACGATACCGGCTCGTGAGATTTTCCTCTGATTGCTCTTAAGGGAGAAAAACCACTTAATGAGGACCGCGTACGGCAAGAACGCTAACAAGAGCAGGCCGTGGGCTAGGTACTTTGGGACGTCGGCTTCATTTATCAGTGTGTCAGCGAACCTGTTATATAGATCGAAAATCGAATATACCTTGAACAAGACGAAGCCAGGAATCGCAATAGCCAATATCCCAACAACGACTACCAGCAACCAGCCGATGATTTTTTTCTTTGGATCCTCGTTAGCAATCAGCCGTCCGGCAAGAATAGCTGCAACGATGACTGTGACGATGAGCAAAATTGTGATAATGACAACACTTGGTTCCATGGTTCAAGCCTCTATATTTTCTCAATCTCGAAGATTGCCAGTTTGCGATTGACGACCACCCTTCGAAGTGAAACGTCGGTGAATTGAGCCTGAAAGTCTTGTTGCAGGGCTCGATATAAGTCAGTCGTGCCGGCTATCAGTTTGGGATCCACCCAAATTAGGTAGTCGAAATTCTGACCGGAATTTGCCAATTCCTTGATGATTCTTGAGCGCGACTTCAACATATCATGACAAGCGAACTGGATTTCATCGCGCCGAGTGCTCCTGACCTTTGGACTTACAGCGAAGTGAACTTTGTACTGCAGTCCTTGCGCTAGATCACTTTTCCAATAGGCTTCAATCCTCGTCAATACTTTCGTTACCGCATCATTCAGGGATTGTTCGATAAGCGCTTTTTCGGAATTGGTAGATTCCTCGCTATACCCAGTTTCACTGCCCAATAGTCTAGCCGTAGTCGTCTCAAACGCGCGTACTGTTGAAACCACCTTTCTAACGGCGTTTCCAGCCACTTCGTTCCGTTCTGTGGAAGTACTGAACTCGATGTAAATATCACTGCCAATAGCGTTTGCCAGAATGTAACAATTGTCAGTTGTAACTTCACTAAGGTACTTCTCACAATGTATCAAGTCGTCGATTGTCTGTAATTGCCTTGGGACGACGGTTTCAAATCGCAAAGCCGTCAAGTGACTTTCAATCGTGGCTGCCGCGTGATTGCAATTCGGATCGCTGCTCAACCGATCAATAGGATCTTGCCCCTTTTCGACCTGCGGAAGAACGGCAATAAATGGCATGCCAAGCTGAATCATGTCGGTCTCCTCAAGAACCGCAACCGATTGAAGATAGTCTTTGAGCAGACATCGATTAACTTTGAAGTGCTTTGTGATTCGAAGTTGGCGTGGATTCTCGAATCGGACACGATCGCTGTATTTCATTTCCTCCCAACTAATGTATCTCTCGTAGTTACGATTCGAAAAAAATGACTCTTTGATCGATTCGAATCGCTGACGCTCCGTTGGAGTCTGCAGCAATGGGTCAGTGCCTCCGATTAGAACGAATGATACCGCAGCCTTTCGCGCGTCCTGATTGGCAAAATTATCCCACTTCTTTTCGGAGCCGACACCGACCCCCGACGCCAACACCATCCACTCACATGGTGACGTTGCCTCGACTAGGCTTGCCTCGGCAGACCGCGGAAGGTTAGATGTGGTTTCTTTGCTCCCCGCGCAACCAGCCGCCAAGCCGCAGGCGAGCAAGAGCCGGATAGCCACTTTCGTTTCAAACATAGTGAATCTCCTCGTGTCAGCAATTTTCTTCTAAAGACCCTAGAACACCAGACAGCGAGACCTCCTTACAAAATCGAAAGGGTAAAGTACAGTTTATACTCGATCGAAGAAATGTCCACTCGCGGCGTGTCGTCGCGACGATCAGCATCGACACTCTCGCTGGCGTTGTCGAATGTCAGGTTCCAAAGGCTCGTCGGTGAGCTGATCAGTCGGGCCACCGAAAATCCGACATTGGTGTTAACTCCGAGCACATACTCGCACCCGACACCGACAAATCCGGCAGTCAGGCCAATATCATACTTAATTGACTTCAGCCCATAGCCGTTGGGTTCTACCAGTCGGTAAGATCTTGCGACCTGTGTGTATAATCCTCCTACGTCGATGCGGAAGGCTAGAGGACCATAGTAGAACTTCTTGGAGAGAAATCCTTCGAGGGCAAGCGCAAAGTTACTGTTCTCGCGCTGAATTGTGCCGTCAAAAAGATATTCTTCGGGCATGCTGTGCGTCCCAACCATGACGGAAAAACCGGTGAAGAGCTGGCTGACCCCAATGCTCCGGGCAAGATTGTAATCGGCACTCAAAAGGCGGAAGAGCTTGAAATCTATCGTGGCAGGTTGGATGCGAGCACCGTAAAATCTGTCCTTGTAGTAGAGGCTGCCGGCCGAAATTTCAGCGTGGAAATAAGAGACACCCAACTTACCGTCGATTGTCGAGCGGGCATGTTCGACAGCGCTCATTCCAGGGAGGATCCTGCGAGACTTCTTGACAATACGCGCTGTCGATTCCGTATTTGCTTTCTCGTCCAACTTCCGGTGACCGGTCACGCGCATAAAACCGACCTTGTTTTCTACTACGCCTCCAGACTGGTTCTGAACCTTCTCGACAATGTAGTACTTGTCGTCTAAGCAAATGTCATGCGCCGTACCTTTGTCAAATGTCACAAGCCCACCATCCACAAACAACACACTTCCGCGAATCAGAAATGGTTGCAGTTTACGCGAAGTATTGACTACGTCTTTGGCGAGCATTTCGGCCGCATCCCTGCATGCGCTTCTTGCCAAGTAGGCACGGTCGTCTGTATAGGCGCTACTTGCGCCACCTTGTCCAAATGACCCTATCGTATCGACGAACTCAATCCTCTGACTTGAATTGATCAAATCGATGTGGTACCATGCGAGGCCGCCTTCTAAAAGGAATGCTACACCCTCTACCGGATCCTCGCGCCTGACCTTACTCAAGTACGGAACGGCCACGTAGCTGGTCAACAAAGTAGTTTCAAGATCACTTAGCGAGACACCATGTTCTCTTGCCTTCTCCTCAAGAAACGTCCGGGATCTTGCTTTGTCTTCGATTCGCGACGCACGAGCGCAAGCACTATCGTTTATCACAGAAGCAAGCGGTTCGTACAAGTGTGTCAGGAGGTTATCGCGAATAGATACAAATGACTTGAGTTTGCTTGAGGCTGCATTTCGCATAGCCTGTCCGGCTTCTCGAGGGAGCGGATTAAGCGTGTATCGCCCCATCGACGTCAACTGTTTCTGGTAGGCAGCTGTTACCAAGTTCTCTAGTTCCGGCGGAAGTGGAGAGACGCCGGGCATATATGCAATGAATGGTGCGACAGAGAAGCCTTTTTGGACGTAATCAGCTGAAGCTGAATTGGCAAAGATAGTAGACAATATTGCTATTGAGAACAAGAGCGAGCAGCGCAGAGTGGCAGGTCTCAGCCGGCATAACATATGAAACGACATATACAGCAACCCTTTCACCGTAATCGCCCATCTTGGACGACAGATTTGTTGTTCAGCAGCATCACTTTCGGAAAACAGAACTCTCATAGAATCGAATGTGTCAAATATATTCTCACTTCAAGGGATGATAGCTGAACAAGCGGTTTGAGATCGCGCTCATCTGGGTCAACGTTGTCGTTCTCACCACCTGCGCTGAAATTCCAACTGCTCGATGGTTTGCTGAATAAGTTCGTTACAGCAATACCTAAGTTCGTGTCAATGCCGACTGCAATCTCCGCGCCACCTCCCACAAAGCCTGCGCCAAGTAGGATGTTATGTTCCATCGAAGTGAGGCCAAGGTCATTGGCTTGCGAAAACCTATAACTCCGCCGGGCCAGCACGATCATCCCACCAGCATCTATCCGAATTGCGAATGGACCGTAATAGACTTTCTTGGCGAGATAGGCATCGACGCCACCGGTTAAAAACAATTGGGAGGATTGCGGCGAACCGTCAAAGAGTATTTCTTCGGGCATCTTGTTAAATCCGCCCATGACCGAAAATCCTGCAAATAGCTGACTGATTCCCATTCCGCGCCCAATCAGACCTTCACCCGCAATAAAACGGACCATTAAGAATTCAATCTTGGAGGGACGAGGAAACTCAACATACAACTTGTTCTTGTAATACAATTTGCCCGATGTGACCTCAGCACTGAACCGAGATACACCGAAACGAAAGTCTAGTTCTGTTTTCGGATGCTCAACCACATTCATGCCGGGCAAGATTCGGCGCGATTTCTTTATAACGCGGGCCGATGCTTGGTTGCCGGATCGTAGCTTATCTTTACGGTGACCGGTTACCCTTACATAGCCGACTTTGCGCTCTTCGATTCTTCCCGATGGAGATCCAACCTTCTCGACAACATAGAACTTGTCATCAAGTCGGACATCATGAGTTGCTCCCTTATCAAACGTGATTAGTCCTCCCTCAACCAAGATGACGTCGCCCTTTATCTTGAACGGCTCCAAGTTTCGCACTTTGTCCACCAGCCATTCGGTTATTCCTTCAACAGAACTTTGACACGCTAATTGAGCGGTTTCTGAACGATTCGGGCGCTCCTTTGCCAACGCAATATGTGCCGAACCAAATGAGCCGACTGTATCGACAAACTCTATGGGATACCGCGTGTTGCCCAAGTTGATCTTGAACCAAGCGATTCCCCCATTTAAGTCAATTTTCACACTTCCCTTTGGATATTCTAGTTCGACCTTTGTAAAATAAGGGACTCCAATGTACGAGCAATCAAGCACAACGTTCAACTCATCTCGACTTACGCTCTGTTCCTTTGCCTTTTCTTCGAGAAAGCTGCGAGACGAGACTTCATCTTCCAGCCGAAGAGCGCGCATGAACGCACTGTCTTCAATCACGTTCGATAGTGGCCCAAAGAGGAAATCGCGAACGTTGGTGTTCATCTTGTCGTATTCTCTTATGTCCTTTTTTGACTTGCCGTGAAACTCAGAGCGAAGTGACGCGGGAAGTGGATTCACCACGAAACGACCCATAGAGCCCAATTTCTTTTCATAAACCGAAACGACGATCTGCTCCAGCTCGCCGGAAAGATGTGTAACTCCAGGAACGTAAACGACGAATGGTGCGATCGTAATGCCCTTTTGAAAATTATCAGCGCCAAGCCCTGAACTCGCATTCCCTAGCGATGCGATAAGAACCGCAAGAAAAACTGCTCCTTTGAACGTTGTCCTGCCCATAATTTGATGATCCCCAAAATGAGAACGTATTTTGTTTTCTCATTATGGCTTGCATTATCTATCATGTCAAGTCTTTTCCGAAAGACTCTTTGGCGCAAAATGTCTGATGTCGATCTATTGACTCATCGGGGAATGCCAGACGTGTGTTCCCGTGAAGCCTACCACCCTTATCTCCAAACTGAACTTCACCTTTGAGTGGCCACCGTTTGCACCCTCTTTGAAGTTATTGCAGCACTGAACAGCAGCTTCTCTTTGGGCGAGCTGGTCGAAGGCATCGTCTTGTCACAGTCTGCATCGTGCTTCTATCTCTTGAGTGATTTTGTTCATGTTACGTGGTGAGCTTAGTAAGTTTTCGCTCCTGAGGGAGCCGCTTTGCGCATTGGAAGTCGCTTTGTCGTGGGTTGCCTCGCCAAGACTCCGTTCTCAAAGCGCAAAGCTTAAAAACATATCTATCTCACCACCCGATCAAGTCGGACATGAAAATCACTCAATTCATTTTGAAGCCATTCCTTGCAGACTGGAAAGAACCCGAGTTCTCTTATCGTCCAGCTCGCTATCCTGTCGTGAGGACAACTCGGGCTGATCAGCGCAAGCTGGATTCCTGGCTCGTGCCTAATCATCAACTGAAAGGAGGTGGCATCAAAATGGCTGATAAACCAGTACTGAAGTTCAAGATCGGTGGATTGTGTGCTTCGATCTTCCTGCAAGAAATGGAAGGCCGAATCGTTCCAAGTGTCGTCGCTGACAAGACGTTCACTCGCGACGGACAAAACTTCAGCAGACAGAAGATCACTTTGTTCAATGCACTTGAGATTGACAAATTGATTTGCGTGCTTCAAGAAGCTAAGAGGGCATTGTACCTCGAAGACTTCGAGAAGATGGCGCAAGTCGCTGTGGTTACCGAAGACAATGAACTCTCCTGAGAAATCAGGAGATGGTCTTTGTTCTCAATCTTCTTCTTTCTTTTTTTCTTCCATCTTCTTCTTCTCGATCTAATACGCATCCCCTGCCGCGGAGCCTCGGCATTTACTTCGTGCTGCCACAACCGAAAAGCTTAAATACTCCGACTACCTCACGATGTTATCAGGTTACAGGTCTCGCAGACTGTTAGGGTCTGCGGGACACCAAAATAGTAACAAAACGGTTCGGCTCCCGGCGTGGGCGTGTAACGGATTTGTTACTAAATTGGGGCAATGCTTAAAAAGCGACGAATCTGGCACCGTTTATGGCAATCAAGGACAGCTTAACAATTCATCCGGAGGGGAAGATCGACATTCACCATCGGTCCGAGAAATACGAAAAAGCCTTCGCACTACTTGAACAGGATGGTCTCGTAATCCCTGAGAATAGGTCACTGATTTCGACGTTTCTGAAAGATTGCTTCCTTGGCAAAGCAGTCGCAGGTCGAGGTAAGAAAAAGATCGGCGTGGCACGATGCCTAAAATACTTGGGGATGCTAAAACAGCTTTCGGAGTGGTTTGGCAAGCCTTTCAGCGTAGTCAGCAATGCAGACATGGAGTCGTTTGTTCAACGATTGGAAAGCGGCGGAATCCGAGCAAAAAACGGCCGTCAATTCAGTGAGGCAACAAAGGGCGACATCAAGAAGACTATCAAGAAGTTCTGGAAGTGGAAGGATGGTAACAACAGAGCCTACCCGGAACTAGTCGAATGGATCGATACGACTGTGTCTATGAAAGAGGTGTCGGCTTTGACTCGTAGAGAGGTCGAGGCATTGATCGATGCTGCAGCGAATACAAGAGACAAAGCTCTTATCATGGTTCTTTTCGATTCCGGTGCCCGGGCAGAAGAGCTGTTGAATGTTCGGTTGAAGAAGGAGCACGTGTACTGGAAGGATGAAATCGGTTGCTTCATGATCCGATTGGAGTTCTCCAAGACGAAGCCTCGGACTGTTTCGCTACCGCTGTCGGAGACTTACTTGAAGAGGTGGCTTGAGGTTCATCCTGCTAAGGGCAATCCAGATGCCCAGCTATTTCCTATGGCATATGCGGCTATGAAAATGACGGTTTGGCGTTTGGGGAATAAAGTGCTTGGCAAGCGGGTGACTCCTCATATGTTGCGGCATAGTTCTGCGACTTACTATGCTAACCGGTTAAAGAGCCCCTATAAAATGTGTTACAGGTATGGCTGGACAATGGCCAGCAAAGAGGTCAATCGGTACGTTGACCGTGAAGGGATATTGGAGACGGAGACAGCAGAGACTGTCAAGGCGGACGAGACGACAAAGGTGGTTCGCGAAAATCAAAGGCTCCGGGAGGAACTGGTAGAATTGCGAGATTCGCAGGGCGAGCTGCAAGGCAAGTTTGATAGTTTGAACAAAGAAATGGCGGAGCTTCGAAATGGTAAGGGTATAATGAGGCTTATCTTATCTGCTTTGGAGAAGGAAGGAATTGGCCAAGGGGACTTTGCTGAGTTGGGCAAGCTGAGGTTGCAGGCGTTGCTGCCCGAGGTGCAATCGACAGATGGTCGATGAAGAAGAGAGGAAGAGCAAGCTCTTCGGAGTTATGGCGACACTGCGTGACGGATGTTAGCCGTCCTTCGGAGGGAGATGGGCTGAAGCCCGCCCTTCGGGCGGGCACGGAGGGAAACTGACGGTTTCCAGTGATTTGGACGGTTTCTGGGTTAATTGGTTGTGATTGAGGAAGTTTGATTGGAAAACAGTAATAACAAGATCGGGAAATGGAAAGCGAAATGTGCCAGCCATTGTGGTCTGTTTCCTGCGATTGTTGCCTGTTAGCTCTTCCTTGCACTTTGGTATTTCTTAAAGTTCTCTGCTTGCTCGAAGATTTCTTTGTAGACCTCATCACGATCAACAGGTGGGTAGCCGTGTTCTGCAAGGGTGATGATCAGGTCTGCTTTTAGCTCTGCTTTAATATCTTCCCGATGGCTCCAATCAGTGTATTTTGCCTTGTCATCAACTACGGTCTTAACCGCCTTTGCAAGCTCAAGTAGTTTATCTTCTGGGTACTCGAAATCATACTTGATCATTAAGGCTTTTAGAATGTCATAAAACGCCTTTTCTTCAAAGTCAATTCCCATCTGCAAGTAAGACTCTTTTTCCCTCTTCAGTTCGTGAAATAGGTCGATAATCTCATCCGTGAAGTCTTCTAGGACATTGCTAACCAGAGTGTCTTGTTCCTTTCTCTGGTTGTATCTCTCCACAAGTGCTTTGAACCTTTCGGAGAAATCGACTCCTTTGATCTTATTAGTCTTCTTGAAATCATCTATGATGCGGGCCAGGAGTTTCTGGAGTAGCTTGATTCTGGTATTGGGCAGCTTGATCTTCTCAATCTTGGCAAGATACTCTTCATCAAACAGGTCAATGTGTTTGCCTTGTTCTTCGCCCATTCTGAAGATTTCTTCAACGCCATCGCTCGCCAAAGCGTCTTTGATTAGTTCGCGAACCCTGGCATTCATTTGTGCCAAGTCCGGCGCGTCACCCTTAGTCAGCTTAAACACTATGCTGCGGACGGCCAGACAAAAGTGGATATCGTCTCTCTGCTGTTGGGTAAATGCATCAGTACCGCAACAAATGTCATAGGCTGCCTTGAGGCGCTTCACGAGATACATGAACCGCTTTTCGATTTCCTGAGTAACTTGAACAAACTCGGCTGCCATATTCAGACATTCAAGCTGTTCGAGCGGTTTGCCGGTGAAGTACGGAGTCTTATCGAATCTGTGCATGAGCTTGTTCAGCAGGTCCAGATGGTCCTTCACGACCACTATGGAAAGTTCGATCTCTTCGATATTTTTAACGTCGGCCTTTGAGTAATGGGCCAATGCAAGATTCATCTGGCGTTTGATACCAATGTAGTCTACAACAAGACCCTTATTCTTGCCTTCGTATTTTCGGTTCACGCGAGAGATAGTCTGGATCAGACTGTGGCGCTGAACTGGTTTGTCTATGTACATAGTATCGAGAAACGGTACATCAAAGCCGGTAAGCCACATATCAACCAAAATAGCAATCTTGAAGTTGGACTTTTGGCTCTTGAACTGGCGATCAAGCTCCTTACGGTATTCCTGCGTACCCAGAAGATCATACAGTTCTTTTGGGTCGTCTTTACCGCGTGTCATAATCATCTTTAGCCGCTCCATTGGCTTGATTTCGCGCTTTTCTGCTTCGGTCATTGTTGCTCCGGTTTCAGCAACTTTCACTACTGACCAATCTGGACGTAGTTTTAGGATAGCCTTATAAAGCTCATAGGCAATTTCGCGGTTCTTGCAGACGAACATTGCCTTGCCTCTTACAGTAGCTCCCTCCTCGATGCGTTTCTCATAATGTGTTACAAAGTCATCTGCTACTGCCGCAAGTCTGTCTGGGTCACCAATGATTGCATCCATGTGGGCACTGGCCCGCTTGCTTTCTTCAATCTGATGTTCACTTGCACCTTCTTCGGCGCACGTAGCATAATATTCTTCAATTTCTTGAAGCTTGCCATTGTCAAGCAGGACCTTTGCAGCTCTGCCTTCATAAACAATTCGCACAGTGATTTCATCCTCGACCGATTCAGCCATGGTGTAGGCGTCTACCACCGGACCGAAGACATCAAGAGTGGCATCAATTGGCGTACCGGTGAAGCCAACGTAAGTGGCATTGGGCAGAGAATCGTGCAGATACTTTGCGAATCCAAACGTGCGAATCACTCCTTTTTCGGTGACTCGCACTTTTTGCTCCAGATTGACTTGGCTCCGGTGAGCCTCATCCGAAATACAGATAACATTGCTACGATCAGTGAGGAGCTTTGTGTCCTCCGTGAATTTGTGAACTGTCGTTAGAAATACGCCGCCGCTATTCCGTCCCTTCAGCAGTTGATGTAGGTGATCTCTGTTCTCCACGCTGATCACGGAGTCATCGCCAATGAAACCTTTGGCATTAGTGAATTGGCCAGAGAGCTGGTCATCTAAGTCAATACGGTCGGTTATTAACACAATTGTCGGATTGGAGAAATCCACGCTTCTCATTAGCAATCGGGTTAAGAAGAGCATCGCAAAGCTTTTGCCGGAGCCCGTGGCTCCAAAGTAGGTGCCACCCTTACCATCCCCATGAGGGCGTCGATGAGACTTGATGCTGTTATAGAGCATGCGTGCTGCGTAGTACTGCGGATATCTGCAGACAACCTTCATGTCATGTGTCGAAGTGTCAGGGAAGTAGACGAAGTTTTGAATAATGTCGCAAAGCCGGTTCTGATTAAACATTCCGGCAATCATCGTATACAGAGAATCAATCCCATCTTTCTCTGATAGATCGCCACCGTGTGTCTTGCGCCACCCATAGAAAAATTCGTAGTCTGCGAAGAATGAACCAGCTTTGTTATTCACTCCGTCGCTGATTACGCAAATTGCATTGTACTTACAAAGCTCCGGGATGTCTCTGCGATATCGCGTTGTCAGTTGGATATAGGCATCGTGGATAGTAGCTTCTTCACGAATGGCGCTCTTGAATTCAAGGACAACAAGGGGTAGCCCATTGATATACAATATGCAGTCAGGAACGCGTCGCTCCGAGCCGACGATTTCCATCTGATTAACAGCTTTGTAAATGTTGCATGTAGTGTGCTCTTCATGGCCAGTGACTGATGGTGCACTTCCTGATATCGGCATACGGGCACTAACAAAACTGTCATAATCTATCAACTGTACATACAGGTCTTTCTTGCCACGGTCCTCACGTTTGAGTAGGAATCCGTCGGAAACCATCTTCATAATAGCTTTATTCGATTGGTATAGGTCTGCAGTGGAAAAAGAATCGAGTCTGCGAATAATCTGTGATACTTCTCCCTCCGTAATTCCATCACCAGCGTATCGTTTGAACAGAAATTGTCGCAGATCTTCCTTAAGCAGGACTTCGCCTTCCGCTCTGATTATCTGGTCGCCGTGTACGTGCGGCCAGTGTTCCTTCCCCAACAGCTCAATTATTGCACGCTCAAGTTTTTCTTCGGTGAATTGCGACATATTATCGCTCCCCACCTAAGTCAGCGATCGCGGCCATTAACACCTGCAAACATATCTCTGCGGTGTGTTTGTTCGGGCTAAATCCCGATATCGACTGCTGGTATGGGTGTATGTAGTTCCTGAAGTCCCTCAATTCATGGCTGAACTTCTTTACATCCAATTTCAGCATACCAACTTGGTTAGCCGTATCTATCAATTGCGCCAAACTCCACTCCGGAAAGTTTTTCACCTTCCCATCCTTTTCTTTTGGTGCACTGGTCGCAAGATTGAAGAGTTTGGGATTCTTGCAAGTTACACAAAGGAGAATCCCTTCAAGAATACTGCCTGTCAGGAAAATCACAGCAAGCGGCGCATTGGCTTGGAGACACTTTTGAGCCTCCTCAAGACGATCTCTTACGACTGTGAGCAGTTCATCGTCCAGACCTAATTTGCTGACATCAAGCTTGGAAAACTGCTGCTTTAGAAAAGCTTCCTCGCTACTTTCTGGGACAACTTTCTTCCCGCAAAGGCGGTTCACAATTGCAACCGCTTTGTCATACCGCGCCTTGGTTGTCTTATCCGGTGCCGGATTCTCGTAACTCCACACCTCCAGCATTGCCGCGAGTACCTTTCCGACAATCGGGTCAGATTGCAGCTCCCAAAATGCTCTTAGTCGTTTGGCCTTCGAGTCACCGTTGAAAGCGTATTTGCTGTCGTAAATGTTGATCTTCACGCATTCACGAAAAAACTCTGCAAATGTCGCGTTGGTATAGGCGTCACTCAAGACATACCCTGAGCTCATGCCGAAGAGATCTTCAAAAATGCGCTTCTCAAGCGAAGTGAGTGTGCTCATTTACAGCTCCCCGCAAGACCCGACACCACGCCGCGGATTAGTATGGGACAGAGTTGGTCAATCTGTTTTTTGAGTTCCTCACTTAGCCGTTTTCGTGTATTCAGAGAGTGGTGAATCGCTACTATACTCTTCTGGACTTCCAGCTTGGGTACAGGTAGTCTCACATTGCACATGTTATTCCAGTCGAAGAATTCATGTGCGCTGCCCTCAGACTTGAACCTTGCATATCTATCGAACTCACTACGAGTAAACCACAACAGAAGATATTCCGGCAGTAGCTTTTGCCTATCTACGATTTCAAAGACTTGGTAAGCCGATGAAACGGCGCAAGTGTCCCCTGTTCTGTAGGCGATGGAAATCTTGTCACCGTTTCGAGTAGTTGCTCGGTTATACGCGAACTGCCCGTTTGCGACTAACTTCGCAGATGTGATATTTACACCAACCTGTTTTGGAGTCATAAAGTGCTTGTTATTACTTATGCCTTGAAACAGGGGCACCTTGCCGTCTCTATTTCTGACTTCAACGGGCCGGATATATGGCCCCAACAATTCGAGTGGCTGTCGGTTTCTCAGATCTTCCAAGAACGAATCGCAAACCAACTGAAGATCATCAAGAGCTTTTTCGTGTGCTTGTTGGTTCTTTAACAGGGCTTTGTACAGCGCTACGTACTTTCTCTGTACATCCTTGTCCGGTAGCGGTATCTCAATGTCACAGAATCGTTCCCACTCCAGTCCACCCCTAATACTGCTATCACATATGAATCCAGCGTAGCGGTCAAATTCAGGGCGAATGAAGTTTATCATCAGGAACTCAGGGAGAACGTCATCACCCATGACTTCAAACGCCAAGTAAGCAGGGGAAATAATGGCGGGCTCATCGTCGGTGTAGTATGCAATCGGTATTCGTTCGTCTCTACCGACGTGCATAACATTACACGCAAATTGCCCTTTCTTGATGACCTTATACCGTGACAAATCAGTTAGGGATACGTTGGCAACAGACGGCATGAATTGTTTCTGATATTTATCCCCAAAAGACGATTCACTGCAAGATTGTCGTTTCTAACATCCACTAGTTCGATATGATCACCGAGTCTCTCGAAGTTAGATTTCATACCCCAGCCCTTTGAAGGCTTCCTTTAGTTCTGTTTGGGAATCGACTTCCTCGACAATAATAGCCTTAAAGGTCTTCTGGATGCGTCTCATTTCTTTGTCATAATCTATTCCACTATCGCGATCCACAAATTCGATGTACTTGCTGGGTACAAGCGAAAAGTCATTGGCCTTGATCTCTTCAGCATTTGCGGAATAACAATACTCAGGGACATTCTGATATTCTCTGGCATGGTTGGCCTGCTGCCAATTGTGGAAGTTGGTTGCTATCTTAGCTATGTCTTCAGTCGTGACATGAACAAACATCTTCTCGTATTCTGTTCCCCATTTTCGCAAGTCAAGAAACAGAATCTCACCGCGTCTGTCTCGGTAATCCTTGCTGACACCGTTGAGTTTCACTTGTCGAGACTTCTTGTTCTTGTTTAGAATCCAGAGCGATACGCTGATATCAGTAGTGTAAAACATATCACGTGGAAGGACTAGTATCGCTTCTACTAGATCGTTTTCTATTAACTTGCGTCTGATCTTGTATTCTTCACCTCCACCAGACAGTGCTCCATTAGCTAGAATGAATCCAGCCACGCCATTCTCAGACAGCTTGGATACCATGTGCAGGATCCAACCGTAGTTGGCGTTGCTAACTGGAGGCACGTCGTAGCCTGCCCAGCGAGCGTCATGGGTCAACTCATCATCTGCTCGCCAGTCCTTTTGATTGAACGGAGGATTCGCCATAATGTAATCGGCTTTGAGGTCCGGGTGCTGGTCCCGCGAAAATGTATTAGCGGGAACTGCTCCCAAGTTTGCAGCGATTCCGCGAATAGCCAAGTTCATCTTTGCAAGCTTGTAGGTAGCAGTGGTGTATTCCTGACCATATATTGATATGTTCTTAGAGTTGCCCTGATGGGATTGAACAAACGTCATGGATTGTACAAACATGCCGCCCGAACCGCAGCACGGGTCATAGATGATTCCGTTGTAGGGTTCTATAAGCTCTGCAATTAGATTAACGATACTCTTCGGTGTGTAGAATTCGCCCTTTCCTTTACCCTCCTTAATAGCAAACTTCCTTAGGAAGAATTCGTAAATGCGACCGATAATATCCTGTTCTTGGTCCTTGAGCGTGTGGATATTATTAATCGTGTCTAGTAACGCAGCCAGTTTGCTGACATCAAGATTTAGGCGGGAGAAATAGTTGTCCGGCAGTGCACCCTGTAGGGCTTTGTTTTTCTTCTCCGCAGTGTGTAGGGCAGTGTCGATCTTGACAGCAATGTCATTCTGCTTGGCATTCTTAACGAGATAGCTCCAACGAGCTTCTTCCGGCAGGTAGAACACATTCTTCATAGTGTAGAACTCTACCATGTCGACATATTTCTCTTTACCTTCCGCGACTAGCTCCGCCCATCGATGCTCAAAACGGTCAGAAGCGAATTTAAGAAATATCAAACTCAACACTACATGCTTGTATTCGGAAGGCTCAACGCTCCCTCGCAGCTTGTCAGCTGAATCCCACAGGGTCTCTTCGATACTCTTTGTGTTCTTCTTTGCTCCCTTGCTCTTCGCCATCAATTTTCCTTATATTCAACTCATCAATTGATCAAATCCGTCGTCTGCTTGAGAGTAAGGATATCGAGATCCAGTCCATACAATAGACTCCCAGTCTCCTGAAAGCACATCATCGAGACAGTTCGAACTCGACAAGACGAAAAGTACAGCACTTACTGGGGGTTGACAAACATTTTTCGTTGGCACTTCATGAGCTCAACATCAGTCGGAGTACGATCTATCTCTGGTATCAGCGTTGCTGTAAACTGGGATATGATGGTTTGGCCTCTTAGCCTCCCTCTCGTCACCGGTACTGGAACGCGATTCAACCGTAGAAGTGCGAGAGGGTCGTCGAGATCGCATTGGAGCATCCGGATGAGACGCCACGCGAACGGGCCGGGGTGATTACGAATAGCCGTGGATATTACATCTCAGAGTCATCGGTCTATCGCATCCTGAAGGCCAACGACCTGATTGCCAGTCCGGCGTATACGATCTTGACGGCTCGGGATACGTTTATCAATCCGACCCGGCGAGTTCATGAACAGTTGCAGACCGATTTCACGTATCTGAAGGTTATCGAATGGGGCTGGTGCTTCGCGACGAAAGTGCTCGAAGACTGCTCGCGTTACAACCTCCTTACTCGCCGGAAGAACTGACTGAGCGCACCGGCGCACTTGTTGATTACTACACGAACGAGCGTTGTCTCGAATCGCTGCGAAACCTCACTCCGGCGGATGTCTAGTTTGGGCGGGATAGGGAAATCTTGGAAAAACAAAAACAGTTCAACGAACGAACCCTGAAACTAAAGAGGAAGCATTATTGAAAAAAGATTGCCACTGCTCAAACGGTATGTTAACTTTCAGCACTCGGTGTCCAGATTGGTTTGAGGACGTCCCCCTTTCTTGCAACTGCACTTGAAACAAAACCGGGAGCCAATCGAACTCCCGGTTCTTTCATCGTGTGTTCTGATGTCAACTAGGGACACGCCGCACAGGGTGCCGGTCCACCCGCAAAGATATAATTGATTAGATACACAACGTCCGAAATCGTGACGACACCACTGCAATCGGCATCTCCAGAAAGTTGCGGGTTAGGAGCAGGGCCTCCGGCAAAGATGTAGTTGATGAGGTAAACAGCGTCAGAAATTGAAAGCATCTCGCTGTTGTCAGCATCGCCGCATAGGAATCGCACGACTGTCAGCAAGTTGCTTAGCGAGCTACGATTCTGCATATCGTCTTCTGACTTGACGGCGAAATAGACTATATTGCTACCGAGCTCCGCTCCCAGCGAATTGATGGCTACTGCCGTCGAGTCCATGCTGCCTGACGCAGACGGATAGGGCACATCTTCAAACTTATTAGCGACAAGGAATTGTTGCTCAGTCATAATTGGAGTGGGTGAGTATCGCATATCATAATACAAAGCCCGACCGGACAGACTGTCGTCACCAGGAGCAGTCCAGTACATTCTTATTGAGTCGCCTGGTATTTTAGTAAAACGTAGGTCGGTAATAGCGGCCGGTGGAACATGATCACTCGGTTGCTGAGTTGAATCGATGCGGCACCGTGCAAAATAGGTTTTGCTGCCGTAATCATAGGATGCAACGAGAGAATCACCGTGATCCACGGGCAAGATTGAATTGCCATTGACCGACAGAGTGAGATCTCCGATATACTTGAACTCGTCCGCCCGATAGCAAGCTAAGGTCGCTTGGACATTATTACGCAAGTTCGTAATTGTCACGACCAAGTGTGAATCGGGGATCAGCATGTTGGAAACAAATACGTACTTGTTATCATTTTCGTAGTAATTCGGGGAGCTAAATTTCACCCGGATTTCAGCTTCTTCCGGCCGATAGACGACAGCATGCCATCTGAGCGTATCAAACCCACCATTCCCATCGTTCGCTATTAAGGCGAACGAATGGTATCCTGCGAGAGAATCGCCAACGGGAGTCCAATTGAAGTGAGAGTCGTGAATAATAGCGCCAAGCGGGAGATTCGTCCCTGAAAAAATGATGGGGTCATCATCAACATCAACAGCTGAAAGTAGGTACTCGCTCTCTTCTCCAAGTACGAATCGCCAAGTACTGTCTGGGTTCATTGTAAACCAAGGAGGATTGTTCAGTGTGTCGCTTGTAAATGAGAGTAGAGTCGCACCGCAGCGTTGTCCGAGGTTTCCAGCCGTATCGAAGAATGCAGCTGAAATCTCGTAGCTTCGTCCAAATTCAAGATCATAAATGTAGGCAAACTCAGAGTTTAAGGACGCGATGTTGAATGAACCAGTACTATTCACCTCTCGAATTAGGAGATTGATCCCGGCGTTTGAGGTCGATACAGGCGGTGTCCAGCTTACCCGAACCGAATCACTTTCCTGAACAGCGATGAGATCTTGCGGAATCTCAGTTTCAGGGAAATTCTCCACCCAAATGGAGCCCGGCGCATACTGGAGAATGGGAGCGTTATGTCTGTCGTCTAACCTACAATAGAAATAGTACTCACCGCTGGGTAGTCCAGAGGTATTCCAATCGAAGCTGACTGAAGCGTTGTTTAACACATCGAAGCCTGCTATTTCATTACCGTCGAAGCCGTCATTATCTATATCCCAATACACCGTGACGTCGAGAGTGTCATTGTAGTCACCAACATCAATTGCAATAGTCTTGGAATCTGACTTCTTGCTTGTTGGAAGCTCAAACATCATGGCCGGAAGTTGGTTTGCACCGAGTGCATCCATTTCAATCTCGCCTATTTCTTCGGTCTCGAATTGCCAAGTTCCGGGTTCAGGAAGATCAACAATCAAAATAGTCTGTAGCGAAGATTCAAATCTATGGTAGCCAATGTCAGTGGAATCGTATACCTTTCCTGATGGGCTCTGTATGGAGAAGTCGAAGAGATGACTTTCGTTACCGGAAACTACAATCATTTGGGGGCAGTTTTCTGGTACCAGATATTCAATCACCTGCCGGTTTGATTTCGATGTTTTGAAAACCTTGAGCATGTGCTCTAAATTGAACCCGATATAATAATGGAATCCCGGAAATGAGGGATTGCCGAACAGAATCTTCTGGGCCAGCGAAACGCCCTTCCATTGGACCTGTGTGGCAAAACTCTCATTATCTATAGCGAGCCTTCCTTGAGTAATGACTTGGTTCTCAACAAAGTCGAAAAGCCGCGGAAGATCATTCGGAGTCTTAACAGTAACTAGTCCAGAACCATTAAAACCAGACCCCGAGAGGCTCACTTTGATATCGCCAATCATCAAATCAGCAAGATTGAGATATCCGCCAGCCGCCATTGATGCTCTGTTCTTGGTGCCATCAAATTCCAAAAACCCCCCAGCCACATCGTAGCTGCAGACCTTGAACGTCCCCTCTCCCCTCAAGTATGAGAATGGACGAGCCACAATGCCAAAGTCCTCAAAACTAATAAGAGGTCCGATTACAGGAAATTCGGGTAGGAGAGTCTCAATGTTAACACTGGCCCTGACTTTGAGCTGAGTCTGAACATCCTCAACACCCCCGTTCATTTCGGTGATTCTAAGGCCAGTTGCCCCGATTGGAATCGACCCCTCGAGATGAACTATCAGCTTGTTGATTCCACCAGGGACGAACTCTATCTGGACCCCAAAACCGTTGAGAAATACTCCAGATGAAGTTGCCTCGAGTAGTCCACGAAAATCAGTCAGTCCGATACTCCTATCCATACTATCTCTAATCTCGACAGGCAATGACTCCAAATCGGTAGCAGCTTCCAAATATTGAGAGAGACTGTCAAGCGCACTCTTGTTCGAGCCGAGTTCAAGTCTACCTGGTATTTTGACCGTGAATCCACCGCCATACAAGGACTGTTGCTGATTCCAGTAGACATTCACGTCATAAATAGCCCATACCCCCATGTCCACGCCGAGCGGCCCAATATCGCCGTGGGTGCTGATTCCGTTGGAGCGGGAGTAGGTTCTCCCGAAAGATACTTGGTCAAAATACAGGGGGAAATTACCAGGATTCTCGTCTGCCAGATGTTCCATTACTTTGTCAATTGGGTAGGGAAGATCAACGGTGTAATTAGTTTCAACGTAATCGCCTCCAGCATCGACAAGGAAATCACCCAAATTTACATTGAATCCGAAAACTTGAAAATCGCCGCGGAGCAATCCTGAAGCATCGTGAGCTCTAAGGTGATTGTCAATCGCGTAGTAGTTGTAGCTCCCGCCTCCAGCATATAGGCGCTGATCTGTGCCTTGAATGTCGTCGGCAGAGATCGCTCCGTTTCCCGAAACTTCAGGTTGAGCCAATTGAACGCGCTTATCGACGACGACACTACCGTCAAGTTTGAGTATGCCATTAATCGTCACGTTACCAGTTAAACTGTATCGAAGTGGCGGGCTTTCAACGATATTGTCTGCAGTTGCCAAAATGGTACCGGTCACATCAATACAGTTTGAAGCAGGGTAAATGCGAACTGATCTGGTTACCTCCGGGGACCATGCGCCTGAGTCGTCCTTGACTCGAAAAGATATTGTATGTTGCCCAATCGATAAGGAAGAAGTCCCAAAGGACGCCTGAGAATTGAGTAATCCGTCACTATTCGACCTCCACTCGTAAGCCGAGATAGATCCGTCACCATCGGTTCCATGGCCGACGAAATTGATCAGTCTTCCTGCTACTGTGGGATTCGGAGAGATGTTGTCAATTGCCGCTGTTGGTGATTGATTTTGGGTGTTGACTGTGCCGGAGATTGATGAAGCTTCGGTCCCGTAGTTGTTTCCCCTCGCAACAAAATAGAGAGTGGTGGCTCCTAGTGTTGATGGCACCCAAGTATTACCATAGCGACCGTCGTTGCTGGCTCCATCACCGTGGGCACCATCATCGTAGAGTCTGATAGCTGATCCACCGGTGCTGACTCGAACTTCACAAATGTCAAGTGCATTAGCGAAAACCGGATTACTCAAGTCATCGTGCAACATGACTGTGACCTGCACTGGATCCTGTGCTTTCACGGAAAAGCTTGATTGTGGCATCTGAGTCTGAATGTCAAGTGTTCTAAACCGCTGTTCTAACAAAAACGGTTCAAAATCGATATTACCGCTGAGTTTGGATTGAATTGTTGGAACGTCAGTCGAGCCCCAGTAGTTGTATTCAGCGTTGAGCAAGTTACCGCTGGTGAAAACAACATTTTTCCCACCGTTATCGAACAAATCGCTACTGAATTCTGTGGTTGAGCCGATTGATCCTGAAGCGAGACTAATGCCATCCCCTTGATTACCGTAAATAGTGCAGCTGCGCAGAGTCAATGTTGAGGAGTGACCGGTAACTCCCTCTACGGCGTTGTGGTGGATCCGACATCCCGTAAGGAACACCTTGGACGGGTAACTGTTGTTGCAGATCAGACCATAGCCTCCGTACTCAATGTCACAATAGCGCAGGGAATCTTCATAGGTCGGCCCGTCGTAATGGCTGAGATAAATGTACCCCCACGATCCTGGTGTGGGTGTACCGTCAGAAGTGAATCGCACGCGCTGAGCTGCAGTGCCTTCCACCACCAAATGTCCCCCCATCTGAGAAGAGTTCGGAGCACCAATATTAATGATTGCCCCCGAGGTCAAACGCACCTCGACTCCCGCCTCAATCCGCAACGTCGCCACCGTTCCATAAGTGCCAGCAACTGTCAAGGGGCTGCTGAGTCGATAAGGCATACCGAGATTGGGCAGTTGCATATTGTAGTTGATAGTACCACCGGTAAGCTCGATGATCCCGGTTCCGTTTCCCGAAAAAGTGTTTCCAGAAAATGATGGCCAATATCCGTTGGAGCCAATCTTCAGCGGCAACCCCATGTTATTCGTAAAGCTGCTGTTTGTGATCTGAGCAGGGACAGAAAAGCCAGCAGTAACCCATAAACCTATCCCGCCGTTGTTCTCAAATTGACAGTTCTCAACGATACCGGTCGTGCTGACCATGGCCCCGTCAAAGCCATTGCCGATAAACTGGCAGTTCACTATGCTGGGAACCGTACCCGCGCTAAGTCCACCACCGATATTGTTGTTCACTTGGCAATCTACCAACTCAAGAATATCAGGACTTCCTGAGATGCCCTTGCCGCCATTATTCGTCACTTCGCAGCTGCGCAGAGTCAATGTTGAGGAGTGACCGGTAACTCCCTCTACGGCGTTGTGGTGGATCCGACATCCCGTAAGGAACACCTTGGACGGGTAACTGTTGTTGCAGATCAGACCATAGCCTCCGTACTCAATGTCACAATAGCGCAGGGAATCTTCATAGGTCGGCCCGTCGTAATGGCTGAGATAAATGTACCCCCACGATCCTGGTGTGGGTGTACCGTCAGAAGTGAATCGCACGCGCTGAGCTGCAGTGCCTTCCACCACCAAATGTCCCCCCATCTGAGAAGAGTTCGGAGCACCAATATTAATGATTGCCCCCGAGGTCAAACGCACCTCGACTCCCGCCTCAATCCGCAACGTCGCCACCGTTCCATAAGTGCCAGCAACTGTCAAGGGGCCTGCAAGAATGTAAGGACTTCCGGCCTGGGTCCACGTTGTGTTGCTCGTTATTGTTCCACTAACGTAAGTGGTATCTGCAAATGCTGGAGAACAAAACAGGCTTACAAATGCGGATATCAGGATTAGGAGTCTTGTTGGCAAGGGTGTACCCTCCTTTAGGTTAAGTGATTTGTTATGTACGGATAAAAATATCCACATTGGCAGCAAATGTCAAGTTCAAACGCAGCGTGGGGCGTATACGTTTTCAACCCAATCTGGACTCTGAGTGTTGAAAGCTATCATACGCTTTGATTAGTGGCTGTGAGTCTTTAATAGAACATCCTGAAAGTTGCCGGGTTCTGTCCCCGATCCTCAATTACGGTGGGCTAACCCATGTTTGACATACACCCCTTTCTAACGGTTTTCTAACCGCCTACTTGCTTGTACTTCAAGTAACTTGCTTCTACTAGATCCTACTTCAAGATACTTAAGCCTTGACAAAGTGGACGGTTACGGGCAATTTGTTGTGCAGATGAAAGTTAGGCAGAATGGCGGCAGACGAATCCCTGCCTCTCCGAATTGATTCACCCCTATCTCATGATCTGTCTTCCATATTGTCAGTATCTGTATCAGCACACATTAGGGACTGATACGACTTGAATGGGCTACCGCCAATAGGGCTGCAATCTGACTTCCAGCGATCGGATTCCAAATTCGATTGACGACGTACACTCCTCAGCAATCTGCCCAAACAACCTCTTAACTAGAGCACTCACTTTGCTCAGACGTAGATGGCGGCAAATACTGCTTGACAACGTGGACATTTTCGTTTACGTTAAGAAAGTCAATAACAAACCAGCGATATCTAAGATTCGCTCGCTATTGAAGCGGTGGGCAGCATGGCTTCTGTGTCCGGCGTCAACCGGAATTGATCTACAACACAACCACACGTTCGAGAAATCGGTCGCTGTTGCTTGATGGAAATTGCGGATGTGTGACTCACGCTCTATCCAAGATCCCTTCGTGCCAACCGGAAACTCGGAGTGTTCACAAGTCAACTATTCTGCCAGAGATTTCCTTATCGGGTTACTAAGATCAATCGACTAGTTCCCAACAAAATCGACATGGCTCAATGTCACGTGGAGGAATCATGCATAAATCTCTTACTACAATTCTTCTGCTCTTGCTCCTGACGAGCGCAAGTCATACGCAAACAGTGCAGACTTCCTGGATTAAGTCGTATGATCCCACTTCATACTTTGACGCGCCATTTGCCATCGCAGTTGACTCTCAGCAATATGTCTATGTGGCTGGGAAACAACGGCCGGACAACGGCGATGTCCCACACATTATCAAGTACTTACCCAACGGCACAGTCTCGTGGTCTCGGCTCTTCAAACCGAGCTGGCTCCGCCGAGGCGTGTTTACGTGTGTCGGGGTAGACGCGTCCGGCAATGTTTTCGCCGGTGGACATTGCGAGACTACTGCCTTGAATTACGATGACATGTTGATCGTGAAGTACGGCCCAAGCGGCGATACTTTGTGGTCCAAATATTATGACGGAATTGGAGAAGATGGATACGACTACGTTGAGGCGTTGACAATCGACGATGAAGGGAATGTGTATGTCACGGGAAGGAGCGATTCTCTCGCTTCTTACGGGACCAATCTTGCAAGGTTCATCACTCAGAAGTACTCAAGCAGTGGTACGCTGGTATGGTCGAGAGCTTACGGCATTGCAGGTTATGGCGGTGTCTCAGGCAATAATAGTGGTTACGACGTTATGCTCAGTCCGAGCCAAGACCGTGTTTGCGCGGCAGGAACCAGAAGCTATGACGGACATTCAGTCGATTTCTATTTGCTGCTAATGAATCCATCGACAGGAGGCACTGTGGCCTGGGACACACTTGACCGAGGCGGATCAGCGCAGTATCTCCGCGACATGGACATCGACAGTGACGGCTACATTTATGTAACGGGTCAAGATAGTTATGGCACATTTGACCAGTGCTTTCTGACAGCCAAGTATGCACCGACTCTCGGTGAAGCGCTGTGGCGCGATAGCCTGCGAATCACTGGATGGGGCAATGTCACGGATGCAGCCGCAATCAAAGCGGATGGCCAGGGTGGTGCCTACATCACTGGTCAATTGGGTGGGGGTACAGGAATTCCGTATTGGAACATATTGACGGCCAGATATGCGCCATCCGGTGGAGAGCAGTGGGTGCGGACCTACAATGGAACTGGAAACGGTGACGACATGGGTCGAGATCTCGTCGTCGACGACTCGGGATATGCCTACGTGACCGGCACCACTTGGACCACAACACAGCATGATGTCGTCACTCTAAAATATGACCCGTGAGGAAATCGACTTTGGACAGTCGCCTATGATGCGCCCGGCGGGTCTCAATTCGATTGCGGGCGCGCCATTGCCATTGACGGACTCCGCAATCTGTATGTAACTGGCACGGCAAATACCGAGCAGTACGATGGTGTCAACCAGGGCAACTGGGTCACAATCAAATATAACCAAGTATATTGCTTTGACACTGATGGCGATGGATTCGGAGATCCTGGATACGCTCTCAACGATTGTGCAGACGACAACTGCCCGGCGATCGCCAATTCGTCCCAAGAGGATAGCGACGCCGATGGTGTCGGTGACAGTTGCGACGTCTGCACCGATACTGACGGTGATGGCTTCGGAGATACTGGATTTCCTTACAGCACCTGCACTCTCGATAATTGCTCATCGGCCTTTAATCCTAGCCAGGAGGATCTTGACAGCGATGGTGTTGGGGATAGCTGCGATGCTTGTATCAGCCACCCGCTGAACGATTGCTGCAATCCGCGGTGGACTAATCATGCTCCTACGATCACTTCGACTGCCACGATTAATCTCGCCCCCGGCGATTCACTGGTCTATATTGCCACCGCAGGCGACGAGGATTGTGACGGTACCGAAATTGTGATCAGTATTTTGGGAGTACCGTCTTGGTGCACAGTCACAGGGCCGGTCGTGACGGGCAAGGCAGAATGTTCGTATTCTGACACATCCTTCACCATCACCGTGTCTGACGGTACGTTGGCGGACACGCAGACAGTAAACGTGGCAACGGACCACTCGAACCAGGCGCCGGTGATCGCTGACACCCTGTCTCATTTTGTGATGCGAGATGAGGTTCTCTTCTCCTACTTACCGACAATTACCGATCCTGATGATTCCTTGCACTCGATCTCATATTTGCGCTGTCCAAGCTGGTGTATGGTCACTGGAGATACGCTTCGGGGGCTCACGCCAAATGCCATTTCGCTCGACTCGGTTACAGTCACGGTCGCCGACTACTGTCATTTGGACTCATTCTCATTCGTGATCCAAGTTTACGTCTGCGGCGACGCCGACAGCTCCGGCACTATCACTATCTCCGATGCTGTCTATTTGATTAACTACATCTTCGCCGGTGGCCCAGCGCCTAATCTTCTCTCAGCCGGTGATGCCGACTGCAGTGGAGCTGTTACTGTCTCGGATGCTGTTTCTCTCATTAACTATATCTTCGCTGGTGGTGCTGCGCCGTGTTCGGCGTGCCCGTAGGACTTGAACTTTGATCGACGCAATCTTGGACCGGAAGTCATTGCCGACTTCCGGTTTTCATGCCTCGAGTAAACAGCGGCACACAGACGCGATTCGTCAAACTTAACCCCGTCGGCAAATTTTACACACATGACGCGCTCAAACAGAAAATGGGTTGTCCGTGGTCGAATTGTATCTTAATTTCAAACATCAAACGACCAGACCAGCTAGAAAGCCGGCAGACGATCATGACCGTGAGCGGAGTAACGTTTGCAACCTCAGTTATGATGATCGTTGATGGCGATTCTTGGAATAATCTACGCTTCATCCAATCCCGGGAAGGAGTCTTATAATGAAATGGTTAGGCAGGCGAACCAGCGATAATGTCGAAGACCGGCGCCGGGTTGGTGGCAAGCAAATGGCGGTTGGCGGAGGAATCGGTGGAATAGTCATCGTTCTTCTCGTCATGATTCTCGGCGGCAATCCCGATGAGCTGATGCAGAATCTGCAGCAAACCGGCATGGGCACGACCGCGGACGTGAATCAGCCCCTTAGTCAGGAAGAAGAACAAGAGGGGATGTTTGTCGGCGTGATCCTGGCCGAGACCGAAGATGTCTGGAATCGCGTCTTTCAGCAGGGCGGTCAGACCTATCGAGAACCAAGATTGGTCCTCTTCTCCAGTCAGGTTTCGTCAGCATGCGGATACACCGGTGCATCCACGGGGCCGTTTTACTGTCCGGGAGATGAGAGGATCTACATCGACCTAAGCTTCTTCAAGGAGATGCAGGCCAAGCTTGGTGCCCACGGCGATTTTGCATTAGCCTACGTCATCGCCCACGAGGTTGGCCACCATGTCCAGAATCTCCTGGGGATTAGTAATCAAGTTATGTCACAGCAAGGTCGGCTGGATGAAGCGGAGTTCAATCAACTCTCGGTTAGGATGGAGCTTCAGGCTGATTTCCTTGCCGGTGTTTGGGCTTATCATGCGGAGCGCACCGCGCAAATTCTCGAACAGGGTGACATCGAGGAGGCGATTAACGCGGCGGCGGCTGTCGGTGACGACCGGATTATGAAGCAGACGCAAGGTTTTGTCGTTCCGGATGCCTTCACGCACGGCACATCGCAGCAGCGGGTTCGGTGGTTTGTCAAAGGATATGAGAGTGGCGACATCAATCAGGGGGATACTTTCAGTACCGATCAGCTGTAGTGTGGCATTGCGTCGCATTATCGTACTGAACTCAACATTCGCTGAAGATTCCGATCATTTTCAGGAAAGGGAGCATTTTCCACTGAAAGTCAGAACACGACAAACAAAAACCGCGAGCCAGGGATGACTCGCGGTTCAAGATTATTCCACTTGCAGTTAAGGCTTCAGATGCTCCGATCCGAATCGGATCGCCGTATCCTGGTCTGATCAAGATTCGGAGGCAGTTTCATCGCAAAACTGGCGGCTTATTTGGAGAAGATCAAGAATTGATCGTTTGCCGCTACATACACATGTTTGTCATCGACATCTAATCCCTCCGTAATCGGCGTTACGGAAATGCTATCTGCGAGAACGGGATTTGCCGAATCCGCAATATTGATAACAGCCAGTCCTCCGGTAAATCCAGCTGCCATATATGTAACATAAATGTAATTGCCGACCGCTTTAAGGTGACTGCAACTACCCTGATAACGGCTTATCAGCGCAGGTGCCGCTGGAGCAGAGATGTTCAAGATGACCGGTCCTGTTTCGTCATCGTCGAGGAAGACCTTTCCTGGCTGTACGTCGACAGTGCGTGCCGATTCCAGGTTCAGATATCTGCCGACGATCACCGGAGAGGCAGGATTGGAGATATCAACAACGCACAGTCCAGAGTCGTTGTCCGCGCAATAGGCATATGAACCTGCGACGGCGATGCCAAAGGGTCCAGCGGTTTGACAGCTTCCGGTCAATTCCGGCGAAGCAGGAGTTGAAACGTTGACGACTCTCAGGCCGAAATCCTGGTCGGCGATGTAAGCATAGTTCCCGACGACGGCAACGTCCTTGGCATATGCGCCGCTGAACACACCTGCTTTAGTCGGTGTCGTGGGTTGAGATATGTCGATGATATACATTCCGTCGCCCTCGACTGCGACATATGCGTACTGGCCGGCAACGGCCAGAGCAACGCCGTTCTCAGTTCCTGTCCGTCCAACACTGCCGACGATTGACGGCGTCGGCTGTACGGAGATGTCGACGACGACCAGCACCTGAGCCTGGTCCGCGATATAGGCGTAGTCGCCCGCGATTTCGACATCCATCGCCTGTAATCCGCTCAGAGAGCCAACCTGATTGAGCGAGATCGTCACATTGTCATCATCGACCGACTTATCATCACCACACTGCAGGCAGAGCAAAGCCAGCAGGAGGGAGAGAATCGGCAGAGCCAGCGATTTCCTTGTACTCGAGCGCATTCCTATCTCCTTTCTTTGGTCAAGTGTACCACTTTCTGGCTGCTGAAAGCACATACACTGTCCGGGAAAAATCCTGCCCCCAGACGTGCCAGGCGGCAAGTCTTTTCCACCATCACACTTCCAACACGAGTAACAGCGTCAATTACGGACACGCCGAGCAAGGTGCGGGACCTCCAGAGAATATGTAGTTGATCAGGTAGACTGCGTCGGAGATGTTGACATTGTCGCTGCAATTAGCATCACCAGACATCAGTGGATTCGGTGCCGGGCCACCGGAAAAGATATACAGGATCAAATAGACGGCATCAGAAATGTTCAGAAGTCCGCTACCGTCAGCATCACCACAGAAGTTACTCCTGCGATACTTGATTGTCGTGATATCCTGATCTGAACCCAAGCCACTAGTGACCCCGGTGACCAGGAGATTGCCCGACGAATCCAGAACCACCGCCGTGCCGCCCGCCGGGCCAGCCATGGAGCCTTCGTGCTCGTCAACCCAAACTAACGTACCGGATGAAGTCAGCTTAATTGTGACCATTCGATGAAAGTCCTGCCATTGGTCAAGTCCAGGATATCCAGACCTCCCGACGGCATAGACATTGTCGAATGCATCGAGCGCAAGCCCGAAGAGGCTGTTCGAGCATGACTGCGGATTGTCCAAGCTCCAAGTCCACTGCTGTTCTCCGTCCTGATTCAACTTGACAACTATTGCGTTTGTCGCTTGGTAGGTGCAATCTGAACTGCCGATGCCGACACTTCCACCCACATACAAGTTACCAAGATCGTCCAAGACCAACGATCTTCCGACATCTGAACTATGGGCTGGACCGTCAACTCGGCGGGTCCAAGCCGTATCGCCCGCGGCAGTATACTTGATGATTATCATATCATCTGCTGTCGAGAGTGATGGGCTCCAGCCGGCAACACAGGCAAGGCCGTCGGATCCGACACTGATCACTTTGCCACCATCCTCGTCTTCACCAGGCGGACCATCATAACGATTTATCCACTGCAGGTCGCCATCGGTGCTGTAAGAGATAGTGACGATGTCATCATTCTCCAGGCCGCCATCAGAACTGCCCGTCACGAAGACCGTTCCCGTTTGACCGAGCGCCAGCGCCGTAGCGTGATCTTCGCCATTGCCGGGACCGTTGTAGCGCCGCGACCAGATCAGTTCGCCGCTTGGGCCGTACTTAACGGTCAAGTAGTCCTCGTTGGTTCCGTAACTGTCGCCAGTAACGTAGATATTGTCATCGGCGTCGATGGCAACATCGGTGGCATCATCGGACGGAATTGAGCCTCCTCCGTCGTAGGTGCGAAGCCACAGCGTATCACCGTCGTTGTCGTACTTGATTATCAAGTAGTCGTAGAGCGCGTCACCGAAAGCACTCCTTGCGGTAGTGACCATTCCGACGACAATCAGATTGCCGGAGTTGTCGAGCGCCGCGGCGGTGGCCCTGTCGTCGGCGTGAAGGGGACCGTCATAGATGGAGCGCCACAGTTCCGACCCGCTCGGGGTGTACTTAATGGTAACCACATCGCTGGAGGAATCGTCGGAGTAGCCGGTAACATATGAATTTCCCGATGCATCCACCACGATGTCCGCTGCATAGTCGTTTGAGCTGCCCGGTCCGGAATAGGGTTCTTTCCACACGAGCGCACCGGAGGCACTATACTTCAACAGCGCGATGTCCTCGATGGAAGAGGTCGCGATCTGGCAGCCGGTGTAAATACTTCCATCGACGGCGGCAACAATATCGATTCCCTCTCCGCGCGTATAGGCCATAATGGAATCGATTCTCGCGAAGATTGAATCGCCACCGGCCGAGTAGCCCAGAGTGAGCGCCTGATAATAATCGGATGAAGCCCCAAAGCAGCCGGCAACAAAGACATTGCCATTGGCATCGACAGACAACGCATCGGCTCGCCGGTGGGCAGAGAGTCCCTGAGACCATCGACGCGACCAGAGTGTGTCCCCGGAGGCTGAATAGCGCACCGCAAAAATATCATTACCATAGCCCGCAATCACGACTCCGCCGCCGGGAGCGAGAGTCATGTCGGCAACGGTGTCCCAGCGATTGAGCGATTGAAGGTAAACGCGTTGCCAGAACGTATCACCAGCCGCATCATACTTGATTATCATCGCGCGTACGCTGAAACCCTCGGTCAAAGAGGCCGCAACATAAATATCTTGCGACTCGTCAATCTCCAGCTCGACACCAGAGCAATATGTGCCAGGTAATGTGTCGGGTGCCTCACGCACCCAATCTAATGTGCCATTTGGAAGGTACTTGATGGTGGTGCAGTAGATGCCTGGTGCAGCCGAGCTGGCACTTGATTTGCCAGTCACGTAGACGTTGCCTGTGTTGTCGACATCTATATCGCGAGCCACATCATAATCGCCGCCGCCGTCCCAGGAGCGCACCCAGAGTTCCTCGCCGGAACTGCTGTATTTAATCGTGACATAGTCTTCGAGCGTCGGCCATTCGGAAACTGCTCCCGTCGAGCCCGTGATGTAGACGTTGTCCAGCTGGTCGGTCACGACGGCTGCAGAGTAGTCATCGGAATGCGTCGCGCCGTCAAAGCTCCGATACCAAAGCAGATTGCCGTCATTACTAAGTTTTGCGGTCATAAGGTCACGATCGGTGGCGACCGAATATGTTGTACCGGTAACGATGATGTTACCGTTGCCATCAATTGTGAGAGCGACACAGGTTTCGCCATGCGCGACTGGACTGTCGATGTGGCGCACCCAGAGTGTGTCGCCGGACGGTGAGAATTTGATGATCGCGAAGTCCTCCTGCGTACCAGGCACAGTCGATGTTCCGGCGACAATGACATCGCCGTTAAGGTCGACCGCGATGGCGGCGATGCGGTCCGGATCGTTGCCTGGACCGTTGTACTCTCTGACCCAATCGATGGTCGATGCGTCAAGAGTCGCCGTCACCAAGAGTCCACAACAGACAAATGTGGTAATGGAACGGATGCGCATACTGCCTCCCAGAATTTTAGGTGATTGCGCAATAAATACGGCAACATCGACTAAAATGTCAATGGAAAGTGCGATTGGGATGTTTTGTCGATTAGAAGACGAGGTTTTCAAAACAAGACTCATTCCGCCCTAAACACATACCCTACCTCCGGCTTTTTCTCACTGCCGACGAAGTTAATGACTGAATTCGGACCAGTTGCACTTGGGAACAGCCAGCAGAAACAAAAACCGCGAGCCAGGGATGACTCGCGGTTCAAGTGCAATCTAATCACAGATCAGATTTATGGACAGGCTGCGCAAGGGGCAGCGCCACCTCCGAAGATGTAGTTGATCAAACTGACAGCATCGGAGATGTTGACAGAGTTGGTGCAGTCAGCATCACCGCGGAGAACCGGATCGGGTGCGGGTCCACCGGCAAAGATGTAATTGATCAAGAACACCACGTCGGAAATTGACACCACTACATCGCTGTTGGCATCACCGCAGAGGTAACAGCGCGAGCAGTAGCCTGCAGTGCAGACGGCTTCGCATTCATCTGGAACATTGTTGTTGTTCGTATCGAGAGATGTGCCTGCGCCGATATCGGTCAGATCGTCAATGCCGTTGGCGTTACAATCGACAATCGACGCGGGCCGGACGGCGCCCGCTCCAAGTGGTTCATAGACGCCATCGTTGTCGTCATCGACGGAGAGAAGAATCGTCGGCATCTCCAGTGCCTCGAACTGCGACAGGGAAAGATTGACTTCGACGTTGCTGGTAGTTCCCAAGCCGACACTGCGCTGGCCCAGCACCGGCTCGCCCGGCGGAAGTCCGTTAAGGCTGATGATGGCAGAGGTTGCATCGCCATCGCCGGTGAGGGCTTCGATTTTGTAGCGAAGCGTACCGGTTGAGTCATCATCATTCAACACGTTGAACAACATCGCCTGCTGCTGGCCGAGTTTAAGCGGACTCGGGAAATTGGGTTCGATGGCAATGATGCACCATTTCCAAGGCGCGACGAATTTACCCTGACAGGTCGAGCTTGCGCCGGTGATCGGATCGATAATCGACACCGAGTAGCAGGCCGTATTGCCGGAGACGAAACCGACGGGTTTGGTGACGGTGATCGGAATTGTAATGCACTGCCCCGGCACCAGGACAGGTGTTGTGCCGTTGGCGGGTGAGAAGGTGAAGCCGACGCCCGAGAAATTACAGCCGACACCAGAAGCCATTCCGGCAAGCGAATAATTGATCGTCGCCGGCGACGAGCCGTCGTTACAAATCGTCAGGTTTAGAATCTTGGTGTTCTGACCCTTGCAGAACACCAAGGTTGGCGGAATCTTGCAGTGAATCCGGCACTTGCCCGAACTGCCGGCGGCATAGAGCGCCTGAATCTCACCCTGCGTCAAGGTACGGTTGAAGATTTCCAGTTCGTCGATAAAGCCGTCGAAATAACGGTTGGTTAGGTAGCAACTTCCGGTGTTGAGGAAGGTGCCGTGGCCGACATCGAGAATCGGCCCGGAATTGGTGCTATACAATGGTCCGCTGATCGGGTTGAAAGTACCGACAAGATTGCCGTTGAGATAGAATCTGCCGCCACCGGTGGTGCGCGAGACAGTCACGGCGACGTGTTGCCATTGATTGAGCGCTACCGTTCTCGGCGCCGATAGGAAGACTGTCTGCGGTGTCGGGAAACTGCTCATCACGAGACCGAGATAACCGGTGTTCATCCCCTGGCCGTCATCCTGAACGAAGAAGCTGACGCCATCGAGTCCGCTGCCTCCGAAGAACCACTGCCGGTTATCGAATATGGGATCGACACATGGGGCATTGCCGGGGTTGGTCAGGAAGACGCTACAGTTGGCGCTGAAGCTGGTCGGATGAATCCAGACATCGGCAGAGAAATCTCCGGAGCCAATCGTGACAAATGGGTCATTGTACACGCGCACGATGTCCTGATTGGCGAGTGTCGGACCGAATTGGTATGCACCATTCACCATGCCGGGTACGTAGGTAAACGATCCGATTTGCGTACCGGGATTGTCGGCGCCCGCGAGATCGTTGGTAGTGATGGGGGCGGTTTCATCGAAGGAGTACCACGCGACCATGTTCTGCGGTACTTTGGTACAGCAGGTGTCGGCCGGATTGTCCGAACACATGAAGTTGCCGAAGTTGACCTGCGTCTGATTAGTGCCGGCAGTCAGGTTGAGAGAATGTGTGCCAGGAGACGGATAGGTCTGCACCCAATTCGGCTGGTTGATTTCTACCACAGTGAAGGTCGTGCAGGGAAGGTTCGGGAAAGTGTAGCTGCCGTTAGCAGCGGTAGTGGTGGTGGCGTATAACGGTCCACCCTGGAAGTAGAGTTCGATTGTCCAGCCGCCAAGACCCGGCTCGCCGACATCGTGGATGCCGTCGCGGTCGTAGTCGTTCCATTTGAAGCCGCTGATGCTACAATCATTTTGCTGTCCTGGACAGCAACGGCCGACGATCAGCTGCAGGTAGTCAATCATTGTGTCGTCGTGCAAAAGGAAGTCAATTTTGCCGTCCTGCAGAAGAGGCATGACGCTGGTGATAAAACCATACGGCGGCAAGTTTGCCAAATCCAGACATACTGTCATGGTATCGCCGGGATTCCAGATCGAGTCAACTCCGGCAGTATGGATTGCCAGCAATTGACTAAGGCTTAGATGGTAGATACTGGCGGTGCCGGGATAATCGCCGAGTTGTAGGTCGTCATCCTCGCAACCGGCGTTGAAGCCCTGTAATCGCAGACAGAGTTTGGCCGACAGGACGCAACAGGTCGTGTCGAAGCATTGGTCAAGAGTATGTCCAAAACACTGATTAAAGGCGGGCTGATCAAACGTGAGCGTCGGCGCGCTCTGACACAGTTCATTGAGGAATGTCGATAGCGCCGGAGACGGTGTCGGGATTTCCGGTGCGTCAGGCATGAATTGATCATCCCTGCCGGCTAAGCACGTGTCGTAGACGAGGGCCGTGCATTTGGAAGTGTCAATGTTTCCGAAGTCATAACCGGTCATGACCGAGTTGTAAAGCGGCTGATAGACGTTGTATTGAATTGTTGACGGAGCCGTCTGAATCCAGCCGGGTTGCTGGATTTCATAGAGAAAGTGCAGGTAAGTGGATGCCAGTCCATAAATGGCGAAAGCGCCGGTAGCATCGGTCGTATCGCAGAAAACTCCGTAGTAGTCGGTCGTGCAGATGGTCCAGCCCGGGACTCCCGGTTCACCCGGATCGTGAACGCCATCGCAGTCTAAGTCTTCATACTTCACACCGTGAAGTTCGCCTTGCGGCGCCGGTCAGCCGCCGGCGCCACCATCGCCGGCAAAGTCGATCTCGGTGTTGCTTCGCAAGAGCAGATCGAGATCGCCGTCCTGCAATGCTGCCATGATATTGGTGAGGCCGCGATGCGCGACCGGCAGATTTGCCAGATCGAGTGAGATCGTCATGGTGTCACCCGGATCCCAGCTGACGTCTCCGCCACCGGTCTTGATTTCAAGGAGCGTACTAAGGCTTACCCGCCAGATACTTCCGGGGCTCGGCCATTCGCCAAAGGCAAGTTCGTCGTCCTGACTGCCGTTTGACGATGCGCGGAGACGCACCGTTACCACTGCACTAATCGGGCCGCAACTGCTCCAGCAGTTGCTGAAGGTGTGGCCAAAACAGGCATCAGTCGCCGGTTGGTCGAAGAATGCCAGCGGCGTGCCGCAGGCGGTCATTGCCGAGAGTAAGTCAGCGCTTGGGGATGACGGTTCGGTTCCGTTACCGGAGTCGAAATTGTCGTCGGTTCCGCCGGTGCAAGAGAACGTCGGAACGGTATCGCAGGTAGAGATTAGTTTTAGTGAGAAGCTCCGGTCTGTGAGCACATCGGTCACCACCACCGTTTCCCGATAATCGACCGAGTGTGGTGTCGATTGCAGGAAGCCGGACTGCTGTTGAATCGAGACGGCATAGTCGCCTTCGGCGAGTCCGCCGAAAGAATAGACGCCGTCGTTGTTGGTCAGGGCTGAATCAAGAATCGGCGGTAAGCCGTTGACGACACCGCGCAAATAGACCTTCCAGCCGGCCATGGCAGGATCGATCGCCTGTTTGATGCCGTCGCAGTCTCGATCGGTGTAGACGAGGCCGGAAACGCTGGCTGCTCCGGCAGTTACGGTGGCGGCGAAGATCACTGCCAACGCCAAAAACAATCGCCATCGGGTGAGTTGGTAAGTCACGACTCCTCCTGTTGGCGGAGTGAAGCCTAGCCTGAACACATCATGCTCCGCAAGATGAATATGAGAATGATTAAGAATTGTGTTGAGACTGTTGGAAAACCTTGCCGCAACAATCTACGCTGTTCCAATCATAGCCTATGTCAGGCTATTTTGTCAATAATAAATTTATCGGGCGCCGTTGAAGCAATTTGAAGCGACTTTCGGCCGGAGTTGGGGCGGCATTGGCTGGTTTTCGGCACCCGACAGGCGCCCCGGTTGTCGGGTGAGGTCGCCTGGTTCCTGGGATGAAGATACTTCCATACAGGCATTAAATTTCATTGACTATTAGGTCTAAGTTTGTAACTTTGATGGCAGGCGACTCCGTGGCTGCTGGTTCAGCCGCAAAGTGAGACACTTCGGTTTGCGACTGACAGCCTGCCGAAATCGGGAGGCCGCTGCTGTTATGTAACTGCATTGATTTAAGATGTACAAATAACATGGAGTGATCAAGATATGGAAATTTCCTTAAAAGCCGACTATGCCTTGCGTGCAGTGCTGCACATCACACAGGCGAAAAACTCAAGGCCCACGATTAATGCGATTGCAAAGAGCGAGAAGATCCCGCGCGAGTTTCTCGCGAAGGTCCTGCTTGATCTGACCGAGGCGGGAATCCTGAAGTCATTCCAGGGTGTGAGCGGTGGGTATCAGCTGGCTCGGCGCCCGGCGCAGATAACGATGCTGGATGTGATTGAGGCAATTAGTGGTCCGGTCGTGCTCAACCTGTGTGAGCCCAATCAGAAACTGAAAGACGGGACGCCGTCCGCTTCGGCGTTGATGCATCCTTTCTTTGCGTCTCTGGAAAAACAGATGATCGTGATACTCAAGAAGCAGACTTTTGCAAAGTTTCCCGCCAGATCGAGGAAGTAGAGTCAGTGTGATTGGAGTTTAGCCTCCAGCCGGGCAAGTTCCGAATGGTTTGAAGACGCGCGGCATTCCGTACGTTGGTGTTTCACTTCCCACTTTCTTGAGCATGATTTGCTCATCGTTACACTATCGAATTTGTCCGAAATTTATCATTGGCGGACTCGTTTAAAGTCGCGCCTGCAACCCGCCTTCGTCCGGAGAGCGTCTGTCTTCGCTCTGCACAGCGTTCACATTAGGAAGGTGAGCAAATCGAATCCGGATACCGCACCTAACCCCGGGAGTCAACCAGAATCGCTCGCATTGTGATCCTACCTTTGCGGGAGGCGCCTTTGCCGTCACTTTGCGTAGATCGGGCATTGACAAACACGAGTAAATAGTCGATTATATTAGCATAGTTACAGCTTTGATTCGCGCTTACGAAAGTTGCTTGATGGGGATTCGCACATCGGGCGGCTTTTTGCTGTCTTTACTCTCAATCCGACTAAGCAGAGGGCCTCCCGGCGACTTAGTCCGTTGCCCTTGGTGAAGTCCCAATCGGAGGTTGGTATTATGAAGAAGCTAGAAAAACAGCGTTTCAAATCGATGGTAATGGCATTGTCGTGGATCATGATGTTGTTGCTGATTATGGGTGCCGGTGAACGGAGACCAGAGTCAGGGATGTCTTCACTCGGGCAACAGCAGAATGCTTCTGGAGATCAGACGCAGCCGCGTTATCGGTGTGAAGATAACCTGATTGAAATAATTTTTGCTACGGACAGGGTCGTGCGCCTGCGCGAAGGTGTCCCGATTGATCTTTCGGGAAAGACCTTGAATGCCGTTGATCAGATATTGGCAATGCGCGGAGTAGTTGAATGGCGCCGCAGTTGCGAAGTTGCAGAAGAGATACTGGACCGGCTGCAAAGCTCGGGTGAACAGAGCTCGGGTCAGGAAGTTTACAATCTCAACAATATCTATCGTGTCCGCATTGAACAAGGTCATGATGTCTGGCAATTGTGCAGTGATCTCGAAGCTTTGCCCGAGATTCTGTGGGCACGGCCAGTTCCGAAGCCGACACCATTGCCGATGATTCCGCCGCCATTTGACACCGGCCAAGGATATCTTCGTCCAGCAAGCGCAACACCCACCGGTATTGATGCGCAGTACGCGTGGACGCAGACGGGTGGCAACGGCGTCGGTGTCACTGTTTGCGATCTTGAGTACAGCTGGAATTACAATCACGCCGACATTTCAAAAGCGAATGGCTCGCAAATCAACGCGAATGTGGTCGATCCTTTCAGCGACGATAATCACGGGACCGCCGTGATCGGGATATTGTGCTCTGACAATAACGGCTGGGGCACAACCGGCATTTGCTACGGAGCGAACCTTAAGACCTGCGGGACATATTACGGAAGTCCGACACCGGAGTGGAATGTTGCGGGAGCTATCGCATTGGCAGTTACACAGCTAAACCCAGGGGATGTGATTCTCTTAGAGCAGCAATGGGATTACAATGCTGTCGGGCAGTACATCCCGATTGAGTGGTGGGGCGATGTGAACAATCAGAGTTGGAATCCGGTGTTTACGGCGATCGTGAACGCTGTAACCAATGGTATTCACGTCATCGAAGCCGGCGGTAACGGCGCCTATAACACAGATATGCTAAACTGGCATCCCAATGGGTCGGGAGCGATTATAGTCGGTGCCGGTGGAGTATACGCGGGCGGGTCCTTTGCCGAAGGCAATCTCCAACGACTTTCCTTCTCCAGCTATGGCGCCCGTTATGACCTTCAAGGTTGGGGTGAGAATGTTGTAACGACCGGTTACGGCGCCCTTTACAATTCTGAAGGGTTCAACTATGCCTATACTGATACATTTGCCGGTACGTCGAGCGCATCTCCGATAGTTGCTGGAGCGGTCGCAAGCTGTGTCGGCCACTGGAAAGGAATTGGAGGGCACGGATGGACGCTGACTCCGGGAGTCTTGCGGACGGTGCTCAAGAACACTGCCACGGCGCAGGTCACGCCGCCGGCCGGGAATATCGGTGGCAGGCCGAATTTGCAGGCAGCTTTCGCCTACATCTCCTCCTCTCCGGAGTGGAACGATGTCACACCACGGCCATTGTCGCGTTATGGTTCGATCGCTTCTGCTTCGTGGGCTGATTATGACAATGACAGCGACTACGATCTTTTCCTGGCGATGATGTACGATCCTGACTCCAGCCATCTCTTCAGAAATGACGCCGGGTCATTTGTGGAGGTCACGCCAAGCAACATGGGCACAGCGGCGACGGGAATCGCAGGTGTTTGGGGCGATTACGATAACGATGGAGATCAGGATATCTATATTTCGCGGAACGACAATCGCGCGAACAAACTCTACCGCAACGATGGCGGCGGAACATTTACTGACGTCTCCAGTAGTCCTCTGAATGATGCACACAGCAGCGCCGGAGCGGCATGGGTTGACTATGATACGGACGGGGATCTTGATCTCAATTTGTCGCAACTTACCTCGGCGAACAAACTGTTCCGAAACGATGGAGCGGGAAGTTTTGTTGATGTCACCTCTGGACCGCTGGGGGATACGTTATCAACGCCGATGTCGGTATGGGCAGACTATGACAATGACAATGATCCTGATCTCTATGTCGTGAACTTCAACGGACCGAATAAATTGCTGCGCAATGACGGTGGGGCCTTCACTGACGTGACACCACCGGTTCTGGCTGTCGCTTCGCACAGCTACGCCGCCGACTGGGGAGACTTCGACAACGACGGCGACCCGGACTTGTTTGTTGCAGTCTATTGGTCGAACTTGAGCGACAAGCTCTTTCGCAACGATGGAGGCGGAGTATTTGCCGACGTCACTCCGGGTGTCATGACGAGTTGGGACTACACCACCGGCTGCTCCTGGGCTGATTATGACAACGACGGCGATCTGGATCTGTACACGGCCAACGGCGCCAATGAGCCGAATAAGCTTTACCGCAACGATGGTGCCGGCAACTTCGCAGTTGCCTACACTGGTGTGCTCATCAACCCGCTAAGTGATCTTGCCTGTTACAGTCGGGGCGGTGTTTGGGCCGATTACGACAAAGACGGCGATTTGGACATGTATTTATCCAATGGGTACGGGAGCAGTTGCCGCAGTCGGCTATTTAGAAACGAAATTGGCGCGAACAACCACTGGCTGCAAGTCAAGTTGATCGGTACGACCTCGAACAAGAGTTCTGTCGGTGCTAGAGTGCGGATTGTTGCGGGAGGAGTGCAGCAGATGCGCGAAATAACGACTGTCTCCGGCGGTTGGAATCAGACTCCGCCGGTTGCGGCGTTCGGTCTTGGCTCTGCCACGACGATTGACTCACTGATCGTGCGCTGGCCGTCGGATACGGTGAGAATCCTATTAGCCGTTCCGGTCGATTCGTTACTGACCGTCTATGAAACGGAAACGACCTTCGTTTGCGGTGATGCCGACGGGAGTGGAATAGTGACCATTTCAGATGCCGTCTACTTGATAAATTACATTTTCGGTGGCGGTCCCGCTCCTGTGCCGCTATTGGCCGGCGATGCAGATTGCAGCGGTATGGTCACAATTTCCGATGCCGTATATCTCATCAATTACATCTTTGGCGGCGGTGCGGCGCCATGCGCTTCCTGCCCATAAGCGAGCATACGATGACCGAAAGTGAGAACCGCGGGTCAGCATTGGCTCGCGGTACTTTGTATTGAATTGCTTGGCGATTCGACTGACAACCTAAGGAAACGCGAACATTCTCAACGCTACCTAGCCGCAACAATGCTTCGAAAGCTGCAATGCTGTGTTATCGCTGAACCTGTTTGAATCAATGAGATCTTCATGACGCGGATTGCACTCAGTGTACTGGTGTTGGCAGCCGTACAAGCGTTGCATCTCTATGAGGAAGTACAGACGGGATTTCGACGCCAATTTCCGCTTGGTGAGATTCCCAAGAAAATCTTCGTCACAGCAAATGTCATTGGATTTGCGTTCGCGCTCACTACTGCCTATCTGTGTTTTGTCAATGTAAGAGCGGGCATTACGGCGGCGTGGGTCTATACGATCGCAATGCTGATAAACAGCTTTCTCCACATGGGAATGATGGTCAACAGGCGAAGTTACTTTCCCGGAGGCGTTACAGCCTGTCTGATTTTGCCGCTGGCATTGAGCTTGGTCTGGCTGCTTTACCACAAATAGGAGCAGTCGCAAGCGAGTTGCGTTAGAAACGTGTTACTTTCTACCTGTTAAATCCAAATAAAGTGGTTGAAATTTACCATGTTTTGATATAGCATGAGAAAACACTTTGGCGGAGGTGCTCTATTGGCGCAAGCGTATTGGCGTTATTTGACGAAGACAGTTGAGATTTTGTAATATGCTTCACTCCGATATCCTCAAATACAAGGAGAAGAATTTGTGACTAAGGGTCGACTAACATTTGCGTTCTGTTTGTTTTTGCTTCTCGGAGCACTTGCACAAGTGCAGGCAAAGACGGGCGACATCCAACTGGATGTCAAGAAACGGGTGCTGTCAAACGGCATGAGGGTGCTTGTCCTCGAAAATCATGCCGCACCGGTCTTCTCCTCGATCATCCGGTTCAGCACCGGCTCGGTAGATGAGCATCCGGGCATTACCGGTACTTCCCACTTGTTGGAGCATATGCTCTTCAAGGGGACACGAATTGTCGGCACCAGCAATTATGAGGCTGAAGTTCCGATTATGGCCAAGATCGACTCGGTGGCGCATCTTGCCTATGCGGAGCAAGTGAAGCTTCAGAGTCCGCTCAACGCACCGGATTCATCGCGACTGAAGGAACTTCGCCAGCAGATTGCCGATCTTCAAACACAGCAGAAACAGTACATAATCAAAGACGAGCTGTGGGGCACCTACTTGCAGAATGGCGGCTCTGGTCTCAATGCTTCAACCGGGAATGATGGGACACAGTACTATGTCTCACTCCCGAAAAATCGTCTTGAGCTTTGGGCATTTCTGGAGAGTGACCGCATGGCGAATCTTGTCCTGCGGGAGTTCTATTCGGAGCGCGACGTGGTCATGGAAGAGCGCCGATTAAGCTATGAAAACCAGGCGCGCGGACGTGTAGGCGAGGCGGCGATGTCGACGATCTATTGGGCTTCGCCCTACGCTTGGCCAGTGGTCGGGTGGATGAGTGATTTGATGACGGTTCAGCGCGAGGATGTGGAGGCTTATTTCAAGTCTCACTATTCTCCCTCCAATGCCGTGGCCGTAATCGTTGGCGATGTCAACGCCGACTCTGTATTTGCATTATGCGAGCGCTATTTCGGCAAGGTCCCGGCCCAGCCGCTACCGCGTCCGGTTGTAACTCGCGACGCTCCACAGAACGGAGAGCGGCGTGTGGAAGTCGAGTACGACGCCAGTCCGTCCGCGGAAATTGCCTGGGTAGTACCGCAGATCGGACATCCAGACCTGCCGGCGCTGGAAGTTGCCGCGGATATCCTGTCGGACGGACGAACCAGTCGTTTCTTCAAGAATATCCGGGAGAAGAAGCTTGGCACAGTCAATGCCAGTGTCGACTATTCGCGCCTTCCGGGGACGCTTTCCTGTTCGGTAACACCTTACGGCGACCATACCATTCAGGAGTTGGAAGCCGCCATTTATGCTGAAATCGATCGACTGAAAACTGAAAAGGTCACCGAATGGGAGCTCCAAAGAGTGCGAAATCAGGTTGATGCCCAGTTACTGCGGTCGCTCGAATCGAACAACGGTATGGCGTTTCGGCTCGCGAGCAGCGAGGGTCTCACGGGAGACTGGCACCACTTTTTGGATCGTGCCGATGCCGTCAAGCAGGTCACGGCCGACGACGTAATGCGCGTCGTCAATAAGTATCTGGTTAAGAAGAACCGTTCCGTGATCTATGTCGTAAAACCTTCGACGGATCAGCCAACAGCGGCCGCCCCAAAAACTAATTGAACTGGAGAGGATTAAGATGAGAAAACTGATATACATCGCGGTTCTGCTACTTGTTTCGGCGGCGATTTCTCCGGCTCAAGAATCAGAGCCGAAGTCGGCTGGCGCAAAAATCATCGACGGTTTGTCGCAAGAAAAGATCCAGCTGACAATACCGCGCGTCGGTGCTGGAATTGAACGCGTGGTGCTCGACAACGGGATGATCGTCTTCCTATACGAGGATCATCGATTTCCGCTGTTGAATGCCTCAGCGATGATTCATTGCGGCAGCATCTATGACCCATTGGAAAAGAACGGGCTATCGAGTCTTTTTGGTACGGTGATACGCTCGGGCGGCACAAAGTCGATCAGCGGCGACTCGCTCAATATCCTGATGGAATTTGCGGCCGGCTCACTGGAGTTCCAGATGGGCACCGAATCGGGTTCGGCCTCGCTCGGTGTACTCGCCAAGGATACCGATCTTGGACTTAAGCTTCTGGCTGACCTGTTGCGCAATCCGGCGTTCCCGCAGGATAAGCTTGACCTTGCGAAGACCGATATGAAGAACATGATCCGCCGGCGCAATGATGATCCCAACCGTGTCGCCTCCGCGTACTTCTCCAACACGATTTACGGAGATCATCCCTATGGAAGAATGTTGGAATGGTCGTCGGTCAAGACTATTACAGTGGAAGACCTGGCGGATTACCACAAACGATTCATCGTTCCCAATAACATCGTGCTGGGAATTTCCGGCGACTTCGACAGGAAAGAGATGCTGGCAAGACTTAATAGTTACTTCGGTGATTGGCAGAAGTCTGCCGAACCATTGCCGGAGAAGCCTGCGGTTGCCGCTGAATATCATCCCGGCGTGTACCAGATCAACAAGGACATTAGTCAGGCTTACCTGATGATTGGAGAGCTGGGCATTAAGCGTGACAATCCTGATCGTTACGCGGTTGATATTCTCAATTACATTCTGGGTGGCGGATCGTTTACTTCGAGACTCACGGGGAGAGTGCGATCGGATGAGGGTCTCGCCTATCGCGTGGGTTCCAGTTTCGATATCAACTCCAGAGACGTCGGTACATTTGCCGCAAATTGCCAAACCAAGAGTTCGACGGCACATAAGGCGATTCGAATCATCACCGAAGAGATCGCAAAGATCCGCACGGATGGAGTAACAGCCGAAGAACTCAAGGACGCGCAGAATTCGATTACCAACCGGTTGGTCTTCAGTTTTGATTCTGCGGCGAAGATTGTGCGCAACTTGATGTCATTGGAGTTTGACGGATATCCGGCCGACTTTTACGAGAAGTATCTGGACAACTATGCTAAGGTTACTCAAGCAGACGTCAAGGCGGTTGCGGAGAAGTACCTGAAGTCCGATCAATTGACTTTGATTGTAGTGGGAAAACCGGACGCATTTGAGAAGCCGCTCGACGAGTTTGGAAAAGTCACAAATATCGAGTTACGCAAACCCGTTTTCGATTAAGGAACCGGCCGAGATTCTCGGCAATTGCCTTACAGATTATTAAGCCGGGAGTCACTTCGACTTCCGGCTTCAATTTTTGGGACTGTGTTCCGTCTGGCCAGACGACGTGCACAGCTACTTCTTTGGATAACCGACCGATTGCGCAAGAATGACCTTCTGGTCAGGACGAAGCTTCATCGCTTTTGCCAAGACATCACGTTCAACGGAACCACGGACGACTGTGGCAAGACCTTGCGACGCACAGAATAGGTACACGTTTTCGCTGATGAATGCGGCGTCAACACCGGAGTAGAAATTCTTGTCCGCATCCGCCGCCCGGTTAATTTTCTGAAGATCTGCCACATAGATAAGATTTACGGGGGCGTCCTTCACAAAAGGCTGCATGCCGGTCTTCTCACGAATGTCCTCCGAAAGTATCGGCAGGAGAGAATGCTTGACGGGCTCGTAGAGAAACAGGCCGTGCGCGGTGGCAATGTAGACATCGATCTCCTGCCAATTCATGGCAGACGGCGCGGTGCGTTTGCCATCGACTGTTCTGTTGACACCACAAGCGGCCCACAAAAGATTTGAAAGCACCGGCAGCGATAAAGTGTCGGTGCTGAACTCGCGAGAGCTATGGCGATTCTTCAGCACCTGCATTAGCGGCATGCCGCCGGTTGTATCCGGACTTGCCAATTCGATGGGATTAACATCTTGAGCAATCAAGGAAGTGCATAGTACTAAACTGATCAGTGTGATACGGAAAGCGTGCAGCATCTTGTTCCTCCAGTATGTGGTTGCTCTTCATTCCTCAAAACGGGTGCAGCAGATAGAACGCCAGTGACAACACAGCAAGCAGCCACTGAATGAAGTTGACCTCTCGGATGCGCCCGGTTAGTGCTTTCAACAGCGGCCAAACAATGAATCCGGCGGTCATGCCGATCCCGATGTTGTAGGTGAAGCTCATCAGTATTATGGTCAGAAACGCGGGAATTAGTTCGGTATAGTCATCGAAATTGATTTTGCGGACTGAAGTGATCATGAAAGCGCCGACAATGATGCAAGCGGAGCCGTAGGCTGCCGCAGGTACTGCTGTCAACAGCGGCGCGAAGAACAGCGAAAGCAGAAACAAGCCAGCCACTACCAAGGCGGTAAAGCCAGTGCGTCCACCCTCCTCGATCCCGGCAGCCGACTCGATATAGGCACCGGTGGTCGTAGTTCCAAGGACGGGAGCAATCGTTGTAGCGATCGCATCGGCTAACATTGGCCGGTCGATATCCGGAAGATTGCCGCGTTCGTCGAGAAGGTTGGCCCGGGCGGACAATCCCAGCAAGGTTCCAATTGTGTCCACAAAGGCCATCACGAATATCATCACCGTCACAGCCAGACCGGTGGTAGTCAGAGCGCCGCGAAAATCGAGTTTGGCGAACACCGGCGCCAGGCTCGGCGGAGCGCTGATAATTCCCTGTGGCAACGAATCAGGAATCAGAACAGAATATAGTCCAGTCGTTGCCAGCATTCCAATCAGGATTGCACCGCGCACGCGCAGGGCCAACAGCGCGGCAATCAGGATGATACAGACTATTGCCAACAACACAGTTGGACTAGTTAGATCACCAACAGTCACCGGGGCACCAGGCACACCCAATCGTACGATCCCCGTGGCGTTGCAGCCGATGAAGGCAAGGAAGATGCCCATTCCTACTGCAAAGCTATGTTTGAGGGTCAATGGTATCGCTTCCGCAAATTGGCGGCGCAATTTGGTGATGGTCAAGATGATGAAGATAATTCCTGCATAGAAGATTGCTGCCAGTGCGGTTTGCCACGACAGCCCCATGACACCGACGACTGTGAAGGCGACGAAGGCGTTTTCGCACATATATGGCGCGATGGCAAATGGCCGATTCGCCACCAGCGCCATAACAATAGTTCCAAATGCTGCAGCCAGAATCGTGGCGGTAGTCGAAGCTTCGCGGGGAATTCCTCCCGCGGCAAGAATTGCGGGATTGACAATGATGATATATGCCAGTGTGAGAAACGTCGTCAGACCGGCCAGCGTCTCGCGCCGGTACGTTGTCCCGAACTCTCGAAATCGAAAGAATCGTTCCATCGCAGATTAAGATAGACTATCAGGGAGATATTTCAATGGCAATATTTAGAGTTTGTCTGACAATTAGAAATCTCGGCTAGGGCAATTCTCCTGCGCTCAAAGCTGTCTTGACGTTGAGCCAATCTTCAGTTCGGTAAGCAGTTACACGAATCGAACGCGAATTGACGTAGCAATCACGAGCCAAATCAGCATCAGCACTTGACAAAGTCCGCGTCAATTCTATATTTAATTCATATAACATTCTTCAAACAAGGTCTCTAAGTCCATCATATCCCGTCGTACCCGCACCGGCTTCGGGAGGGAGGAATTTCATGAGCAAAGCGTTAAGGTTTGCCGTGGTTGGTTTAATCGCGGTTTTGGCATGGGGATTTTTCGTCAATGATGCGGCGGCGGCACCGCGCGCGTGGACGATTCTCGCCACTTATCAGATTCCGGAAGGCGCCTCCGGTCTCGCCTGGGACGGCACTAACATCTATTTCGGAATTTACGGTACTGCGGGCAGCAACGTTTACCGGATGAATCCGTCAAGCGGCGCTTATGTCCTTCAATGCTCCGGTCCACAGGCGGACGCATACGGATTGACGTTTGACGGAACTGACCTTTGGACAACGGATCATCCGAGTTCTTCCCAGCCAGCCAAGGCGATGGAATTCTCGTTAAGCGGAACCGCAGGAGCGCAGTTCAATCTGCCCGCCACATATATGTCCGGTATTGCCTACGATAACGGAAATTTCTGGGTGACTCGCTACTATCCCGATCCGGGGACTGTCTATAAGGTCAGTAACACCGGTACGGTTCTGAAGCAGTTTACCGCACCGGGTGATCAGCCGTGGGATCTGTGTATGGCTGGCGCAAGCCTCTGGATCGCCGACTATTGGGCAGACATGTTGTATCAGGTGGATACGACGACCGGTGCTTTGTTGGATAGCCATTCTTCCGAGGATGTTGATCCAGCCGGTATTGTGTGGGATGGTACATATCTTTGGTATTGCGACAACGGCGCTTCCAACAGCTACGATAAGATTTACAAAATCGACTTGTCCGGCGTTGGGACACCGGACATCGATGTACCTGTGACATCCTATTCATATGGGTCGGTCGTATTGAACACGACGGCGACCTGGTACTGCGTTGTGCAGAACCTCGGCACTGCAGATTTGGTAGTAGACAGTATTAGTATTCAGAGCTCGCCATATATCACCAGCCCGGCTGTGTTCCCGATGACAATCGCACCTTCGGCAGTCGACACGATTCCGCTGGAATTTCAGCCGGTGGTTATCGGAGCACTGGCAGCGAGCACCACAATCTACTGCAATGATCTCATCACGCATACAGTGACGTTGGCGATGACAGGTTTCGGTGTGAATTCGGGACCAGATGCAACACCGCTACAGACTGCGCACAATTATGGCAACGTGCGAGTGCGGTCTTATCCGCTGTGGACTTTTGAAATACAGAATACCGGTACTGCGGCGCTGTCGATCAGCGGCATTACTTCGACGGATGCGAACTTTACCATTGACGATCGACTTGTATTTCCAATCAATGTCGATCCATTGGACACAGTAAAGATACCGGTCTGGTTCTTCCCACAGTCGCCGGCAATTTACAAGACAACCTTGACGATTTCGAGCAACGACCCAACCAGCCCCTATCAGTTCGACATTGAAGGCACCGCGGTGATTCAGTCACTTTCGCTGGGTGATACCCTGTGGAGCTATACGATCACCACGGGCATTGATCCGAGTCCGAAGGCGATCATGCCGATCGCCGATATCAATGGTGACGCGATCCCGGATGTCATCGTGTGTTCGGAGGACTATCGCATTCGCGCCTTCAATGGAAATGCTTCCGGCACCGGCGACGTGATTTGGGAGCATGTAATATCGGGCGGGCCGATTTACAATCAGAATAGCTTGACCGTTATTCCCGACATTGATGAGGACACATATCCGGATGTTGTTATTGGTTCCTCCTGGGGCGGCAAGTTCATTCGCGCGATTTCGGGGCGCCTGGGTACAACGATCTGGACACACTCAACCACCAACTACGGCAGTGGCGGCGGGATTTACCAGGTTGACGCGCGCTTTGACTTCAACAATGACGGTTCGCTCGATGTGCTGGCAGCGACCGGGGATGACGGTGACGACACGGGTCCGAAACGGGTGTACTGCCTGAACGGTTTGACCGGCGTGGTGATTTGGGAGTGTCCGCTGGGCGGTCCGGTGTTTTCGGTTATCGGGGTTTCGGATTTCAATTCGGACGGACGGCCTGACGTCGTGGCGGGAGCTTCGAATGCAGCCGAGACTCAAGGCTATGCCTATGGCATTAATGGAGTGACCGGCGCAGTACTTTGGAACTACCCGGTGCCAGGATCGTCGGTGTGGGCGCTCGAGCAACTTAGCGACGTCAATGGCGACGGCACAGCCGATGTGATAATCGGTGATTTCAGTATATCGATCGGCGGCGTTTACATTCTGAACGCTCGCACCGGCGGCATGCTCTATCAGTTGCCGGGAATCGGGTCTATGTTGAACTTGGAACCGATCGGCGATATCAATGCCGACGGTTATCTTGATATCATGCCGGCGCATGCCGGTACGACGTCATACGCCATTAGCGGAAAGGACTGCTCGGTCATTTGGGCGGTGCCGCTTGCCGACAAGCCGTGGTGCGTGTCGGCTACCAATGACTTGGATGCCGATGGACACAACGATGTCGTGTTCGGTACTCTCTACACGAACAATTACGTGTACTTCACGAGCGCCAAGGACGGTAACACGATGATGAGTGTGCCGTACTCATCGCCGATTGATGCAATTCACTCGATGCCGGATGTTGTCGGCGACGTATCGTGGGAAATGCTGGCAGGCGGTCGCATGGGAGAATTGGTCTGTCTTTCCGGTGGGACGGCGGCCTCGCCAAATCTGGCGCCGTATCAGGCCTCGAACCCCAATCCGGCAAACGCTTCGACGGGAGTCTCGGTCACTCCGACAATGACATGGACCGGCGGCGATCCGAATATGGGTGACCAAGTTTATTATGATGTTTATTTCGGAACGGACCTGCCGCTGATTCTTGTAAGTCCGAACCAGACGACGGCTTCGTACACACCGGCTTCGCTGGTCGGCGATGAAGTCTATTATTGGCGAATCGACAGCAAAGACTTGTTAGGTGCTACCACGCCGGGAGTGATCTGGTCGTTTACTACGATCGGGGCTAACGTTTGCGGGGATGCCGATGGTAGCGACATCATCACAATCTCTGATGCTGTTTATCTTATCAATTACATCTTCAGCGGCGGACCAGCGCCTAATCCACTTCTTTCCGGTGACGCTGATTGCAGCGGTATCGTAAATATCTCCGACGCCGTGTATCTGATCAACTTCATCTTTGGAGGAGGTCCGGCGCCTTGCTCGGCTTGCCCGTAAGCGCATGACGCTATCGACATTCTTAGACCGGAAGCCAATAATGGCTTCCGGTCTTGCTTTTGGGGCCAAGAAAATTGAATAGATTGTCTTCTATTGCTTGCAACCGCTCCAGTCGTTTCTTACCTTCTGAACAATTGAGTCCCGTTTAAAGTGACAATTTAAACGAGAGGCATTCCCTATTAAATGGACTTAAGGGTCTGTTTGGCTATGTCCAGGAGCACTTAACCGAGATTTCACTGGTTCTCGCAGCCAAGGAGGTAGATCGATGGGCGTTACTCGTCGCGCACTTGTGGTTCTTTTTGCAATCACAGCGATAACACAGTTGGCTTCGGCTGACGAAGGTATGTGGCCGCTCTATAGCGTTGATCAATTGCCACTGGACTATCTTCGGACTCGGGGCCTAAATCTCCAGCCCGGGCAGATCTTCAACTCCTCCGGCTCCGGAATCGCCGATGCGGTTGTGCAAGTCGGCGGCGCGACAGGATCGTTTGTATCTCCAGAGGGTCTCATTCTGACCAACCACCATGTCGCCTATGATGCGGTACAAGAGCAGAGCACAGTGGAACATAACTATCTTCGAGACGGATTCTACGCATCAAGTCGAGAAGAGGAAATACCGGCAATCGGGTACAAAGCGTACGTGACGTTATCGGTCAAGGACGTCACCAAGGAGATCCAGAGTGGTCTCACTGAAGGCATGCCATACCTACAGCGATATCAGAGAATTGATAAAAACATCAAGAAGTTGGTCAGCGAGACTGAAAAGGGAAACCGGATCAAAGCCAGAGTTGCCTCCATGTTTGGCGGTAAGCAGTACATGCTATATACGACGCTGGAGTTGCGTGATATCCGGCTGGTCTATGTGCCACCGGAGGCAGTAGGCAATTACGGCGGAGATATCGACAATTGGATGTGGCCACGCCACACGGGTGATTTTGCGTTTCTTCGGGCTTATGTTGCGCCTGACGGAAGAGCGGCAGATTTTTCCGCTACTAATGTTCCGTATAAGCCAAAAGTGTACTTGCCGATAGAAACCAAAGGCCTGCGCGAGGGTGATCTTACCATGACAATCGGGTTTCCCGGTGGCACCTCGCGTCACATCAGCTCCTTTGAATTGGCCAATGAGATCGATTTCTACTATCCCAACTCGATCGCTTCTTATGAAGATCAAATTGCGATTCTGAATGAGGCGGGCAAGCGCGACCCGGCGACTGGCCTGCGTCTGGCATCGGACCTGCAGGGACTCAACAACGTACTCAAGAATAGTTATGGAACAGTAGACGGTTTCAGGAAAGGGCACACACTGGAACACAAGCGGGAGGCGGAACAGCAGTTGACTGAATTCCTGGCGAAGGATCTGGCCTTGTCCGCAAAGTATGGAAGTGTCTTGCCATCGTTCGACAGCTTGTATCAGGCGCATAAGCAAACTCAACTGCATGACTTTGTCTTAGGCCGCCTGGCACGGCAGTGTGACTACCTTAGCCTGGCCAGCACGATCTATCGCTGGGCTTGCGAGCGAGAGAAGCCGGATTTGGAACGTGATCGTGGTTATCAAAACCGCGATACGCTTGCGGCAAAAGAGAGGCTGAAGAATGCCCAAATCAACTTGGTACCAGAGGTTGATAAGGAGATTCTGAAATACTATCTCAACAAGGCGGCAAAACTACCACCGAGCCAATCAATTGTGCCGTTGACGAGTCTGTTGGGCGATAGGGCAGAAAGCGACGCGGAGATCAAGGAACTGGTTGAGAGCTGGTATAGCAGTACGAAGGTTGGCAATGCGGAAGAACGACTGGCGATGTTTGCCATGAAGCGAGATCAGTTGGAAAAGCTCGATGATGCGTTCATCAATCTTGCCAAAGAGCTGAAGCCCGAAACGGACGCGATGCGTGAGCGAGACAAAGCTTTCTCCGGAGCGGAGACGCGTTTGACACCGCTGTTGGTTCGAGCAATTGCCGAGTGGAAGCAGGGTGAAATGTACCCGGATGCAAATGGCACGATGCGCTTGAGTTATGGCGAGGTCAAGAGTTATTCCCCGCGTGATGCCACCGACCACTTCTATCTGACCACTCTGCATGGAGTCCTGGAGAAGGAGACAGACAAGGAACCTTTCACAGTTCCGGATTCTCTTCGAGACGCGTACATCAGCAGAGACTATGGTTCGTGGGTCGATCCCGTTGTCAACGACATTCCCGTCAATTTCCTCACCACTAATGATATCACCGGCGGAAATTCCGGCAGCCCCGTGATAAATGGTAATGGAAAGCTGATCGGTGTGGCTTTTGACGGAAACTGGGAAGGTGTTGCATCGGATTATCTTTTCATTCCGGAGGTCACTCGTACCATTGTCGCGGACATCCGTTATGTGATGTTCATCATCGATCGCGTCTATCATCTGGAATCTCTGGTGAAGGAACTGAACCTGAAGCCCACTGGCCGGGCATTCCACCAGAGGTGAGGTAGCTGGAGACTCGGCAGGTCTTTTGGCATTCCGAGTCAGAGAAGTACAGCGGCTACCAAGGATTGGCCTAGCGGCGAGTGGAATTCGACAGGTCACGTTCCCCGAAAAGACCTTAGATACCGCTCACTGTCGGCTACAGAGTAAGCGAGCTCCCGACGGTAAGCAGGTCGACACTACTCCTGTTTTGTGGATATTTTTGTAGATTATCTATTGACAGACTAAAGCCGCCCGACTATCTTTTTTGTGTTGGCTGATAGGTCTCATCAGCCGATGTAACCGGCAACTCCAAGAAAACGCATCGGTATAATCATCTTCGCATTGCTCCTGATTTGTTGTCGAGGCTGATCGCACGTTCGGCGAGGGTTCTCGCCTCATTCACACAAACACGTCGATCCCGGATTGGCGGGCAAAGCAACAAAGTTTACGTCAATCCCCATACGGACCGACTTTTTCAATTCATCCTTTGGAGGTACCTGATGCGCATCCGATTATGCCTTTGGCTGCTTGTGTTCGTATGGTTTCTGCCTCTTTCTGCGTACGCCGACTGGGACATAACCGACGGACACAAGATGCACTTTCCGCAACTGCCGGACGAAGCGGGATGGGATGTCAACGCCACCCAACCCGTGGTCTTGGCGGACGATTGGCAGTGTTCGGAAACCGGCTGGGTCAAGGATATTCATTTCTGGGGATCCTGGAAGAACGGTATCGATGGACAGATTCAAGCTTTTGTCTTGAGCATTCATTCGGACATTCCTGCCGATCAGAGTCCGACGGGTTACAGCATGCCGGGAGCGACACTGTGGGAGCAGGAAGTAACGAACTTTGTAGTAACGCCGATCGACCCGCCGGCCATGGAGGGCTGGTTCGATCCTTCGACTGGGCTGGTAATCTACAACGATCATGGAAATTACTATCAGTATAATGTATTCCTGCCGCGTGAGCAGTGGTTTCATCAGCAGGCAGGGACAATTTACTGGCTGAATATTTCCGCGATCGTTGTGGGGCCGGTGACAACTCAATGGGGGTGGAAGTCGACACTTAACCACTGGAACGATGATGCCGTGTGGGCGTTGTGGGGAAGCCTGAACTGGCAGGAGCTTTACGAACCCGAAGCCGGACCACAGGTAAACAACTTCAATATCACCTTAGATCCTGCCGGTAATTTCCTGGGAGGCAGCGGCACCGGCGCCTACGGTCAAGGATGGTATTTGTACCCTTCCGGATGGTGGAACATCTGGTTCTATGATGACGTGCTAAAGCTTAATCGCCAAAAACAAATTCACATCGACATGATTGTTGCGCCGTTGATGCCGGGGCCGTCGATGCTGACGGTAGCGATCAACTGGTCGACTGACGTGTGGTCACAGACGGGTAATCCTCCCGGTGAAAGGAGGCCACCATTGCCTGGTGAGGACGAGGCCGCGTTTATTGGCCGTAGCATTATCTTCAGCGGGCCAATTGCGGCTGGACAGCAAATCGTATGGGACGGGCCGATTCCAGAACAATATTGTCCGGAGTGGGTCTCGGTAGATGTGCAGGGATTCAATTTTATGATTGAGAACGGCACGATCATGCACGACTGCATTGGCGGGCAGTCACTGGATCTGTCGTTTGTGATTACTGGCGGCACGGATGTTTGCGAATACTACAAGCCGCCGTATCCGGATTATGCTCCGGTAGGAGTGCCTGATTTTGATCAGAAGCAGGCAATCTGGATCGATCCGCTGATGCGCTGGACGCATTGCGGTCCGGTTGCGCTGGCAAATTGTCTGTGGTGGTTTGATTCAAAGTTTGAGACGAACACCACTCCGCCGCCAGCGACCATCGACAACTACCCGCTGGTCAGGACCTACGCTTCAATGCCCCCGTTCTGGGATGATCATGACCCGATGAATGTGATACCGTTCGTGGATTCGCTGGCACTGTATTGCGGAACCAACATGATGACTCCGGGCACAAATGTTCATAATCTTGAGATCGGGGCACGCAACTGGATAAACAAGTCCGGCTTGGCGAGCAACTATTCAGTGCGGCTACTTCCGCTTGACTTCCCCACTGCTCCTGACACGATCAGAAAGGAAGTACTGCGCAGTCAGGACGTAATACTCTTGCTGGGATTCTGGGAACTCAACGCAGCAGATCCTGCCGGGTGTCATCGCGTCGGTGGACATTATGTGACAGTTGCCGGTGTGTGTACGACGGAAACGGCGATCTGCATATCCGATCCGTATCTCGACTTCAATGAGGGCGAGCCACCGGCCGGTTCGGCGCATCCATCCGGCGTTCACAACGACGCTCAATTCGTGTCGGGGCCGCACCAGTCGATTGATCACGACAAGTACAACATTGGTGTTGTCAGCGCGCTGTGCCCAGCTTCGCCATTCCGCGCACAGTTGCGCGACTATCCGATGACTGGATCCGACATCGTCAGGTTCCAGTTGATCAATGACGGTGATATCCCGTCGATGCCATATACCGGCGGACAGCTGATTACGGTGCTTGAGTATGCGGTAATCATCTGCCCAGAGCAGGCTTGCGATTGCATGCCGGGAGACGCGAATAACACCAAGAACATCAACATCTCCGATGCCGTGTGGTTGATAAACTACATCTTCGGCGGCGGACCGGCACCGGCGCCTTATCCAATCTGTTCAGGTGACGCTGACTGCAATTGCGTGGTCACGATCTCCGATGCTGTATATTTGATCAATTATGTGTTTGGTGGTGGAGCCGCTCCGTGTGACTGCCAGCAATGGTTGTCCAACTGCGGTGCGCCGCTTAGGAAATAGGCGGATTGAGAGGAAAGGAGAACTCTTAGAAGCATGGCCTGACGGCTGGTGGCGGCAGAAGGGGGGAACTCTTGTTAGCCGCCACAAAAAAACCCGGGAGTCGATTTGAGGACTCCCGGGTTTTCATTTTGTGATGTGAATTTACGGACAATGCGGGATAGCACCGCTGTTGAAAATGAAGTTGATTAGGTACACCGCATCGGAGATGTTAACGTTGGCATTGCCATCTGCGTCACCCAGACAAGGCGGATCCGAGGCAGGACCACCGGAGAAGATGTAGTTGATGATATAGACAACATCGGAAATGTTAAATGAACCGGAATTGTTGGCATCACCGCACATGCAAGCCGAGCCCATTTTTCCGTGAGGACCAGCCGCTGTGGGTGTCACTCCGTGACACACTTCGCATCTGCCCAAAGTCCCGGCGTATCCCTGTAAGGCTATGTTCTGGACATTATCGCGATCAACTCGGCTTGGAGTAATGGCGTGCGGTTCGCCGTGGCAGGCACTGCAGAAGAGTCCGCCATGTCCGCGCGACTCCCGGAAAAGCTTGCCCGGTTCTTCGGCGTAATTGTCTCCGTGGCAATTGACAGAGCCGCAGGAAGGTTCATCCAGCCAAGGTTCGCGGCCGCTGCTGATGCTTTCGCCAACCTCGGTCACGCTACCGTGGCAGTCCTGGCACACCATTCCGTGCTGGGTGCTCATCACATCGCGAAGGCACTGGGTGTTCGGACCGGGATGGCATTTGTAGCAGTCGTTGGTTCGCTCGCCGTGTTGCTTGTGGATTGCCTCGGACAGGGCCGGCACTCCCGGCTGACCGGGCGTTCCGAGTGCGTTAGACGAGTGGCAACTGGCGCAGAGGATCGGCGTGTTATTCGGATCAAAGCCGCCTTCAAGTTCGTGCTCGTCGAGTATGTCCTGTTCACTGCTATGACATCCGGAGCTCACGCAATTGATTTCATTTGAAACTGGGACGACCGGTGGAGCCGTGGCCAGAAGTTCTTCGGACGAATTATAGAGCTTAAGCAATCCCAGTTGGAATGGGTCTTCGGTGACCAAATTGGCGTCAGTGTACGGAGTGATCGGAATTCCGGTGACATAGAAATAATTCTCGGTTGTCGACATCGTTCCGCTAAGTCCATTACCGGTCAGTCCGATGTTCGGGTCCAGATTGACGCCGAATATCTGGTCTTCCCAGTCCCAGAAGTTAGTTTTGCCGATCGAGTAAGTATTACCCGGGATTTCATAAGTAACGTGGAAGTTGACCGTCTCGACGACAGGCAGGTGGGTTGCATCGCCGATCCGAATCACCTGGGCTCGAACATTATTGAAAGGGGGCAAGACAACGAGTTTTGAGAAGTCCTGATTACTACAATGCATACCCAAATCGTTCCATCCAATAATTATGTGCGACTGTGCAAAGGACATACTTGCGGCGCACAATACGCCAAGAGCCATTATGGCAATTCGTGATTTCATATATTCCCTCTGTGGACTGGGTCAGTAGTTCTAAACGTAGTCAAATAGCCCCATTTGTCAATACCATATTGCGAAATTGTCACTATAGCGGACAAACGATGCCCACATTGGATTCGGTAGTTAGGCCAAAGGGGTCGGGGGATTTCTCTCGCAGGACGAAGTTGTCAGTTAGATTATCTGATTGGGGTCATTGGCGACGGTGGGTTTGCTGCCCGGAGTGACTTTGTCTTTCATTCTTCGGAGGATGTCCTTGATTCGCTCTTTGTCCTCCGGCTCGACGATTCGAAGCCAGTTTACAAGCGCCAAGAACGCGAGCAGCAAAGGCAACTTAATGATGCCAATGACCGCGAGGTACAGCCACGGATATGACATCTGCCCAATCGTGCGCCATTCGCTGAAGTACTTCAATTCGTTTTGTTCGATGACGTAGTTGGCAATATAGAGCCCTGCCGCTATTACGAGCATATTGGCGAATTTGCCCAACTCGTATCTCATAGGATAGACGCGGATCGAGATGTACCAATTGATCAAAGCCAGGACGACGTATGTCCCGACAGAAGCCCATGCCGCACCTATTCCGCAGTAGTTCGGAATCAACGCAAAGTACAGCCCGATACAGACCGCCGTGGTGACGCCGTGCCAGATTTTCAGATGGGTCTTCTTAGTATAGTAAATTCCGCCGTCGACGAAACTTGAGAACCCCTGGAACAGGTATCCGAGGACGATGATCGGTATGATAATGTAACAGGCCTGATAATCGGGGCCGACAAGAACCCACACCAATTCGCGCGCGTAGATGGAGAGCGCCAATCCGCCGGCACAGTAGGCGAGCATTGAATAGGTAGTGAGGCGCGCCAGTTGTTTGGGACCTTCGGGGCTGCGCAATTGTTCGACCATCCGCGGGCTCCAGGCACGCAGGATCGGGCTGAAGATAAAAACACCCAGGACCTGCGCAATACGATAACCGGCGGAATAGACGCCGACTTCGGATTTGCCGCAGTATTCGTTGAGGACGAAGCGGTCGCCAGATGCGATGACGAAGGAGTAGAGCCCCAAGAATGAAAATGACCAGGTGAACTTGAGAATCTGGGCGGTTAGCTGGCGGTCGAGAACGCGGGCGGATTTCCAAAAGACCCAGAAGCCGATGGTGAGCGCGAAAACGGCGACGCTGACGATTTGTGCCCAAAGGACGGCGGCAACTTTGTCCTCCATCATTGTCAGGAAAGCAATGTTCAGCAGAAGGGTGGTTGCAAACCGCGATGTCGAGATGATGATGTACTTCTTCGGCTGTTCGGTGGCCTGGTAGTACAAGAACGGGACAACGAAGCTCATATCGAGAACATAGCGTACAGCGACGAGTACGACGTAGAGGCCAAAATCGGGCGAGTTGAAAAGCAGCTGCGAAAGCGGAATGCGCAGAAATGCCATTGCAGCCGCCACCAAGAGGGCGATCGCCACGACGACGTACATCGAGGTCGAGGTGACACGCCGGCGATAGTCCTCGTCGGGCTTGTCGCGGAAGAAACGGATATACGTGATACCGTATTGCGTGAGCAGCAATAGCGAGACGATCTCTATTGTGCGATTGAGGATTTCCAAAGTGCCATACTGGTCGGTAGGCATCAAGCGACTATAAATCGGCAATAGGATGAAGCCAATGCCGTAGTTCAGGGCAAGCCCGGAGCCGTAGATCAGAATCTGCGAAAGGAATGAGGCGGGTTTATTCGTCGCCATCGGCCTCCGCTTCTTCCTTGGGAATCTTTTTCGCTTTCAAGCGTTCCAGCGCAGGAAAAACGCGGGATTTGAGTTGATACAGCAAACGCGACTTGAGTCCGGAATGAAATATCCAGAACTGTGAATGCGGACGGAGTTTCTTGGTCCAAAAGAGTTTGTAATCGTAGATCGTTCCGGCAAAATCGTAGGTGCTCATGCCGCGCTCACAAAGTCGTTCCAGCACCAGCGAGCGCAAGACTGTGCCCGGCGAAGACTGGCGGAACTCGGGATCGTAATCGGCGGCAACCGGGAGGACATAGCCATTCGATTCGAAGGCGTATTCGAAAGCGGCATAGCGCTCCCCTATTTTCAAAAGCCAGATATTGATCCAGCCGTTGGCGATTGCGGCTTCGGTGATGAGATCGTAGAACTTGGTGCGTTGCTCGCTGCCACCCATGTCGACGCCCTGTTGCCCTTTCCAACTGACCTTGCTGATGTCATAGCAGTGCTGTAATACGGAGCGGACATCGCCGGATGAAACGCACTCGACGAGCTCGAACGGGGCTTCCTTGGACAAACGCGATTTCGCGCGGTTGAGATTGCGGCGGAGATTTCGTCCGAAGCCACTTTGGACAGCTTCCCAACCCGCGGTCAAGTCCAGATATGGAGAGATGCGTTCGGGCAATTCGACGAAACGCGTTTTGCGTGCGCGAAGGAAAGACAGCCATTCGTCATAACCGGTACTTCCCTGCTCGAAGTTTGCGAGCACGGCGAGATCCCAGCGTGATGAATGTTTGAATACTTCGCCCCAGAGGAGGGCAAGATTGGCGGCGGAGTTTTCGGAGATGAGAAAACTTGAGCGCGGGGTGATGCCGTTTTCGATGAAGCGGAGTGTGCGCTGGCGGACGCCTTTGATGCGCATCGGCATAATCATCAGTGGGAGTATTGCTTCAAGGCGGCTTTCGTTGGTGAGCGTGACCACGAACATTTGGGCGTTGGCGCCAAAAGCCTGCCACCAGCAGTCATACCATTCGTGGCGTTGCCAGACACCGGGGGTGGCGCATTCGGCGAGGAGTCGGTTCCATTCCGACTTGAGGGTGCGGAACTCCTGATAGTCGCTGATGATCATGATTTCAGCGGTCATGGTCTGGTTCCGGCGGGTAGGGTGCAATTACAACTCATCAGATCACTCTGGCGGATGACGATGGGTTTCCGAATATAACCGTCAGGCGTTTTACCGGATGCGGCCATTTCTTGTATCGAATGAATTTGATTCCGAAAACTGATAACAAAACGCTTTCTCCGACGACTTTGTTGCCAACTTTAGTGCTTGCCGCCAGCGATGGTAGATTGAACACGCTGATGGCTCCGTAGACTGACGTCCTGCCTTCGGAGCGATAGGAATCCGAAAGCACAGCCGAACAGCCGCTATAAAGTCCCTTCTGTCGCTCTTCCGGGTGAGTAAAGGAATTGTAACGATAAAATGCATTTGCGCCCGTGTCGATGATGGTACCGGCTTCGTGGAGATACAGTTTGCCGGTTGCCGACCATAACATCGAAAGGATTTTTCCATCGCGTTCCGCAATAGCGCACCGGTCACCAAGGGCGAGCCGCTGGCGCACAACCTTAGAGGAGATTTGCAGCGCGCCGAAGTCCTCCGAATCTTGAGGAGTAGCCAAGCGGAAAGAGATGTCCTTCGGAGTCACTGCTGTGATCGTCAAGTTATCGGTTGAAACCAAGTAGGCATTCTCATAGCGAAGAATCCAGTCGGGAAAACGCCAACAGATCGCCCGGACAAGAAAGCGCCACCCAATTTGGGCAATTCCCTCTCGAAGTTTGTGAAAGTTACTCACGTCACACAACTATAAGTAAGCAAATGCATTTTCACAAATAGCATCGGCAATTTTGGTGTACAGCTCTATGCGCTGCGGCAACGGGCAGCTTATCGAGGTTGATTTGCGCGGTATTGTTTGATCACGAAGTTGCGGTAATCTTCAGGGTTTCCCGTTTTGCCAGATTCAACCGCTTTAATGATGTTGTAAGCTTCACGCGCGGTGACGTAATGGAGAACGTATTTCTTGCCGTCATTATATCGGTTCTCCAGAGTCGAGAGGATATTGTCAAATGGATCGCCGAGCACTTGCGGCCAGTCTGCCCGATGGCAGCCGTGCGAATGGAGTTTGACAAAAACCCAATCGGGCTTCCCGGCAACATGAACATTCGCCTGTAGCCACAAACGGACTCGATCTTCATAAAGCGGAGAAGCGGCAGAAATATCACCATGTTCAATGGTCGGATGTGTTCGATAGCGCCAGTCAAACCAGTCAATAAGCAGTGGCCCTTGCAACATCAGCAAGTCGCCCGACTGTTTGCCACGGTGTTGCACAGGTTCGCCGCGATCATAGGATTTTGGCCGGCTCGGGTCATCGGTTGCATAGTAAATCGAGTTAATCTGCCTTGGCTGCGCGGGCGACCAAAGGGCGGGAAAAGTGCAATCGATAAAACACCCGAGCGACTTCAGAATGTGAATTTCGTCATTCACGCCGCAAGGATTGGGGTTCCATTCAGAACACCCGTTGTCGAGCGCCCAGTCTCCGTGGACAAACGCGAAGCGAGTTAACGCGGGTTCATCAACTGTCTGGCAGATTCCATAGCGGGCGAATTTCTCCAAACCGTCCACGTACTTTTTAGTGACGCTTTCCGAGGTATCGTTCAAGTGATGAAGGTGCAATTCGATTTCCGCCATGCCTGCTCGGCACAGCGGAAGCATCATTTCGATTTGACTATCGCGAAACTGCTCGATTGGGTAATGCAGTGTGCGCTTCGGATGGTTACCAAACGAATCGCGGTGTTTGACAACCACTTCATGGTAGCGGTCGAGCCATTCGCGGAGAGAGTCATCACGCGGGCCCGGCTCAAAGTGGTCGCATATGAGAAAGACGATATGTTTGGTCGCGGTTACGTCCGCGACTTCGCTGGAGGAAAATGAAAACTTCAGATACGAAGGAAACCAGACGTTGTAATAGCGCTTCCGTAAATAACGGCGTATTAACATTGTAGCCAGTATGGCGAGTATGGCCAAAACCAAAGTAAATATAAGTCGCATGATACCCGGGGCATAAAACGGAAGTCATTGCCTGTTCGCAACTGATTTTCCAAAATCGCTTCGCTTAGTCGACATTCACTTGCATTATTCGAGCGAATGGCTTAATTCACTGCCCAATGACTGATCTAATTATCAGAGTCGAAGAAACGTGGCGCGAAAAGCCCTATGGCATTTTCCTGCTGGCGCTGGCGGTGAATAGTGTCGCGTTCTTGTTGTCCCATAATTATCTCGACGGTGATACCCACACTCGTACACTTATGGCGGTAAAGTGGATGCAGTCACCGTTCTTCATTCATGTTCCCAATGACGTTACGTGGGTCTTCGGACCACTGCACTGCTATTTGAACTCGGCGGCATTGGCGCTGTGGTACGATCCGCCTTTGGTTCCTCGGTTGTTGTCATTGATACTAACGACTCTGACGATTTTTCCGCTGTATCATTCCATCAGGCTTGAGTTCGGTTCACGCGTCGCGTTCTATTCGGCTATTTCTTGCTGTTTCTGCACTCTGTTCATTCACCCGGCAGCCATTGCGGCGAGTGAAGGGATCAATCTCCTGCTGATCTTCAGCACGCTCTATTTCTTCCTTGGCTACCGACGTACCGGTCGCTGGGTTGATCTTCTTTATACCGCAGGGTTCGCTCTCGCGGCAACGATGATGCGCTTCGACAGTTGGCCGCTTGTCACAATGTTGGCGATTCTGTTGTTGTGGGAATCTCTGCGAAAGAGTGGAGAAGTCGCGAGCAGCCCACAGATCGTGGGAATTTCCAAGGCTTTAGTATTTGGACTGGTGAGCCATAGTTTTGCCATCACGTGGTTGATGTCGCAGTGGCTGATTCTTGGGCATCCGATGTCGATGGCGGTGAATAGTCTTGATGTGCCGGTGATAAACGAGAGTGTTCACGAGCTGGGACGGATGGGCCTGACGCTTTATCATCTGGCGTTTATGCCGGGGATAATGCTACTCTGCATACCACTGCCATTTGGCATAGCAGCGGTGTTTGGTCTCTTTAGGACTATCAAAGCACGGCATAATTCCATGCTGTTGTGGTTGTTGATTGCCTTCACGGTTTACTATCTGATGACATTTGTGATTACCTTATCGCGTTTCCCTTTGGCGCGATTCATTACCATACCAACCGTCTTGCTGACTTGCTTCTCCGGAGTCGGTATAGTTTACTGGCTTGACAGATCGTCTCCAGCAACAAAGAGATGGATTATCCCACTAGCACTGATCATGGCTGTTGCGCTTCCGGTGGGATTGGGTTTCTTTTCAAAACCGAGCGAGAACTGGGCTGCGGAGAAACTTCGCGCAATCAGTCCACTCACAAATCCACCCGACTATTACTTCGAGACCCTTGCGGAATGTGAGAAGTATCTTGAGGCGGGAAAACGCTTAGTGCTTGACACTCGCAACTACAACCATCGCCTGTTGTTCGTTGACCTCATTCACTATTCAAACCAGATCGATTACAAGTGGCCATCAGGAGACTCGCTGGTAAATTTCGTGCGATCGAGGCAGCCTGAACTAATATTGAGGGCAACGTATCCGCGTCTTGATAGGACTATATTTGAAGGGCCTGTTGGAGCTCAAGTCACCGAGGTTGGTGGTGTGCCGTACCGTCTCACCTTTATCTCGGGAATCTACAGCTTATACCTGCTCGATAATGCGGATTAACGTCGGTTAATGAACGTACATCAACTCACCATTTAGTTGATGTTGTTAGTTTAAAACTGCTTCATGACCCATTCAGTTTAGTATAACTACTGGCCAACCATCAATTGTTGTTGAGTCGACGCGGGGATGTTCCTAAAATGCCCACGCCGGTCAATTGCCGAATTGACTTGGGTTTGGCAAGACGGCCAGTAGCGAATCCGTTTTGCTGTACGAAACTGTTACAGCTTGAGGACACTAAAGCCGATACAACTCAATGATACTTCGAGGGTTCGGATTAGATTCCACGAGGCATTTGGCTTGCTGTTTATTGTCCTCGTGGGAATTTGTACCGGGCTGACGTGCGAAGATTGATCGAGAGCCGTTTCCGGAGGGATGATTGATAAAAGTGACAGGTTCACGAAGTGCAATAATCTATATCCTGGCTGTAATTCTATGCTGCACAACAATTGCCTCTGCCGCAATACAGTCGTTGCGCTCCGGCGCTTACTTTTGCGGAAGCGACGGTTCCTGCCGTTGGGAGAAGCCGGGCGATCCTGATTGGCTATTTCCGCGATTTACATACATCATGGGTTATGCCGAATGCGACAAGGACATTGGGGAGTGGCGCAGTAAATCGCCAGACTGCCGACTTGTACTTTACACATCGGGCACCGATATGCCCGCTTATCGAGGTGACGAGTTTCGCAACTACAACGCGGGCAAGAAATCGACGTGGATTCGAAACCGCTTGACGCAATTGGGAGCGAACGAAGAGACTGCGTATCTGCACTTCTATAATGACACACGAATCAGGGATTGGAATGGGACTTCGTATGATACAATGCTAATTCCCGGCACGAACTCTCTGACGATCACAGCCAAAGATTCCGTAAGCCGGGTACCAAACGGCTACACTCATTATTTGTTCATGGCTGGAAACACATATGAAAATCCCGCCCGGCTTTCGCCGAATTTCTCAAGCGTCAAACTACGTCAGGCTTATAAAGAGTACCTCTGCCAGATTTTTGATGAGATTGGGGATACTGAACACTGGCCGGGAAAGACAGGCTACTGGGATGGTGTTTACTTCGACAACTACTCGCCTTCAGGTATGAAAGGTTCGGGCTTCGTGTCCGGTGGGCTTGTCGTTGAAACCGGAACGAGCCCTGCTAACTTGTTGACCTATGGTTCGCAGGCGTATGCTGATTGGGGCTGGGCGCTCATGCAGACCTTTGGCCGTGAAGTTCGCGATACACTGCAAACGGCAGATCTTTGGTCAGTCGATCACAAGAAGAAATATCTAGCTTACAATGTAGGACAGACACACAAGAACTCTTATCTGTTTCCGGACTCATCCGGGGCGGACGCTCTCAACTATGAATTTGGGTGGGATCCCGTCTTCTGCAACAATTCCAGCTTCTACCGCCTTGAGAATCTCTACTCACGTGATTCGATTGGTGCACTCAATGGCTTGACCAGCTTCTGGACAAGCCCTCCCCGAGCGGTCTATGGTTCGGGTACAGTTCCCGTCCGCAATGCAATATACAACACGTTGTGCTTCTACTATGGTGCTCGCGGAGATTCAACCTGGATATTCATGCGACCATCATCGGGCAATGCTTATGGTGCATTCTTGAATTCAGGGTTTGATACGTTGTCGTGGATACCGGCGATGGAGTATGAACTGGGGTGGCCGGCACAGCATTATCAGCTGGCGGCGAGCGGTCCGGCGGTTGATCAGACGGGCGGATCATACAAAGTCTGGTCGCGGCAATATCCTTACGGCGTGGTTTATATCCGCCCGGTAGACGGCTTCGACGCCAAGTGGGGTTCGCAATCGACACCGGTGACTGTGAGTTTGGGCGGGAATTACCGGCAGCTTCAGACGGACGGGACTTTGGGGACGGTGGTAACGCAGATTTCGCTGCGCGGCGGCGAGGGTGCGATCATGATACCGGCGGTGACGGGCGAGTGCACGATTCCGCCGACGGTTCCGACTCTGGCGACACCGGCGAGCGGCGCGACGGCGACCTCGGCGACGCCTTCATTGTGTATCAACAGTTCGACCCAGAGCGGCTGTTCGCAGGCGATCCGGTATCATTTCCAGGTGTCGACCTCGAACGTATTTACGACAGTTGCACAGGAAAACAGCGCGGTGACACATACGGCCGGGACTTCGTGCTGGCAGGTGCCAACGGCTTTGAGTCCGGTCACGACTTATTTTTGGCGCAGTCGCGCGGGCAACGGCACGAGCTGGTCGGCCTGGTCGGCGACGCGGAGTTTCATTACGCCGAGCGCGGTCAATACGGCGCCCTCGGTACCAGTGGCAAATTCGCCGGCAGCAGGCGCCACGGTGACAACGCGGCAGCCGAGTCTGGTGATCAACAACTCGACGGACGCCGAGGGCGGGACCCTGACTTATCATTTCCAGGTGTCGCAGTTTTCTTTATTCAATTCGATTACGTCGCAGATTACGGCGGTGACGCAGGGCGCTGGAACCACGACCTGGCAGGTGGCGGTAAACCTGAATAATGCGACGACTTACTTCTGGCGGGTGCGGGCTTTTGACGGGGTCAATTATTCCGGTTGGTCGGCGACGCGGTCGTTTTATGTAAACACTTCCGCGGCCAATACGGCGCCGACGACGCCGGTGATAAACTCACCGACGTACGGAGCAAACGTCAACACTACCACTCCGGCACTGCGGGTCAACAATTCGAGCGACGCGAACGGCAATACATTGACTTATCAATTCGAGCTGTACGATTCGACCTTGACGACGCAGTTGGCGATTTCGCCGATGGTGACGCAAGGGAGCGGAACGACGTCATGGACAGTCGCCGTCACATTAGTTAATAATGCACGTTACCGGTGGCGGGCGCGTGCCTATGACGGGCAGGCGTGGTCGAATTACATGACGACGGCGGAATTCCGGGTTGTGACGGCGGCGAATTCAGCGCCGACGGTGCCGGTGCTTCTGACACCGACAAACAACCAACAGGTTGTGGGGTCGCCGATCATGTTGATGACCAACAACTCCACTGACGCCAATGGCGATGCGATCTCATATACGTTCCGCGTGTTTTCTGATTCGATACTAAGCAAGCAGGTCGAGGTCTCCGGCAGTCGCCCGCAGACAACGCCGTATACTTCATATTACACGACCGGCACTTATCTGCACAATACGCCGTATTGGTGGACGGTGCGGGCGTTCGACGGCGCGGCCTATAGCGACTGGGCAGCGGCGAGGAAGTTCATTCATATCGATGCCGTGCTGGATGTCAACTACTCGATCTCGCTGATATCACCGGCGCACGGGTCGCGGGAATTATCGACGACACCGACCTTTCGTATCGGGCTGGATTCTAATGACGATACGGTAGCTTGCCTTTTTGAGATCGCGTATGATGCAGATTTTGAGGCGATTCACGAGGCCGGGAATGTCGCCGGGATCAACAGGATGGCTGAATGGATACCGAAGCGTGCTCTGGAGAATGAGTCGACCTATTACTGGCGCGCGAAAGTTGCCGATGGGGGTTATTCGGAGGTTGCCAGTTTTAGCGTGAGCTCGCCGATATTTGCCTCTCCGAATCCCTTTTCGTATCTGGATGGTGAGATCACGTTCCACAACTTGCCGGAGAATTCGCGGCTTGAGGTGTATACGCCATCGGGGGACAAAGTCGCCGAGATTAGCAATCTCGCTGGCGACTTCCGCTGGGATGTGCGTAATTCGTCCGGAGAGCGGCTGGCTTCCGGGGTGTTTCTCTACTACGTGTCATTCGACGGCCAGCGATTCGGCGACAAGATTATTGTCGTGCGATAGTCTGTTCTCCAAAAGGGCTACTTAATCCTCATACTGGTGATTTCGAGCATGACGTATCAAGCTCTGTGCCCACAGTGCTGATGAGGTTTCGGGAATTGTGAGAAACAATAAAATGGAATTGCGATTTCCGCAGTTACTTTTGTGGTTCGCGGACGTGAGCGAATTTCTCGGGTGCCGGAACTTGCTGGTTTGAGTAGCTGGCGGGAGCGGCACTCAAGTCGTCGCCCGAGGAGCGAATCATGTGATTACGAAATGAGTTTACCGCCTCGGCGGCCTGCAGAAGTGATTTGGCGACGCTGGAGGTATTGCCCCGGCGGAGCACTTCGTAGATGGCGGTCTCGGTCTGGAGCAGGAATTCGTCTTCGGTAAACGGACGTTGCTCCATCTCGAACTCGAATTCCTTGGTACGGATGAAGTCATTAACCGACTGATAACGTCCGTGCGGTGAAAGGCCGAATACGCCTTCGCGCTGAAGGTGTTCGATTACTTTTGAGCCCGGGTCAGGTTGGTCATCGGTGAGATCTGGCGGCATTTCCGGGATCAGAGCCAAGGACAGTTTCTTGACATATTCTTCGAGATCAATTGGATAAGGCTGTTCAATCGCTTCATAGACCGGTCGTTGGGCGATCGGTTCTTGTTGCGCAGGCAGTTGACTCTCGGGCGACTGTGGTGCAATGGCTTCCTTCGCAGTATCGGGCGACTGAAGACTACCGGCGGTTTTTGACTGGAGATTATTGAGAAAATCGTCGTGGATGCGTCGTCTTATGGCGTGCATGTCCTGATCTTCTTGTTGACGAGTCACGCTTCGCCCAGCCAACTCTTGGCTCGCGCTTTGCGAGTTTTCCAGATTTCGCTGTTTCGACCGGTCTGATGCGCCGATGGATTCCGAGGATGATAGCCTCTGTTGATCATCCCAATTCAAAAGCTCCTGATTGTCTTCGTCGCGACGCGCTTTGGCTTGTTCGCGAAGTTTTTGCATGAACTGCTCGACTACACTGGTTGCCTTCGATTGGACTGCCGGCTCACTGCGCATATTGGCGTCCGATCGCGCGCGGTTTTCCGTAATGTCTGATTCTCGGAGGACCTTGTTGCGGCGCGCGTGTCGCAAGTCAAGTTCTGATTTCTGCTCTTGATGGAAAGCAATCTGGGCATCACTTAGCGGTTGATTTGTCTTCGGATAATCGGGCGATGGCAAGGGAGATTCTTCTAATTCGGGTTTGCTTGATTCAGTGTAGACGACTCTTTGCGCCAAGCTGTTCGGATCGGCCGGCAATCCGAGTTGTGTTTTTGTACCTTCGGGAATCTGTTGTGCCGACGCAGCGGTGGATGGATTCTTACCCAAATGCGAGGAATCAGCTTTCCTGGAGTTCTCACTCTCAAGTTCAGTCCGAATCCCAACCTGCCGCGAGATTCTCTCACCGGAAGGGTAGACATCTGTGATATTTGCTCTGATCGAACTCATAATGAACTGCTCGCCGATCGTTAAGACTAATTAACCCGACCATATATAAGCAAGAACCGTACCCAGTGCGAAGGTGCTGAATTACAACAGGTTCGCCTGCGTCTCAACGAGGCAGGTGTGGAGTCAGTCCTATACTAATGGCTGTCTCCCAGTGTTCTCGAGCCAATAAAACGCGACGGATGCCGGTTCTGTATGGGAAATAGACAGCTTGATATGGTTTAGCCTCCCCAGTTTCGCTTCGAAACAAATCAATCACCCTTCGACTTAAAGGTCGATGACTAAGTCCAACTTGCTGATTAACAATGGGTTTAGTGATTACCGATTGAGCGGCGCAATGACGGCAAGCACGTTGCTGTAGTAGTAGCGTCAAGGAAGGTAGGAGGTTGTCATGGCAGCCATACAGGGCAGTTTTGCAGGAATGAACACGGTGCGCAACATCTCCTTGATTCAGCGCAGTATCAGCAAGACGATGCACCGGGTGCCACCTGCCAAGGATGAAAATGATGTTGTCGTAGAGGCTCCGGAGATGCCCAACGAAATTGCGATTTCACAGCAGATGCGATCGCAAATTGGATCGTTAACCGACAGTATCCGAAATCTCGAAATCAAGCTGGGTCGCAATGAAGCGGCAAACGGGGCAATTGGTGAACTGGTTGAGAAGGCGAAGGAGCTGCGCGAAGTTGCGATTGAAGCCTCTCAAGAGGCAACCGTTAACCCCGAACGGGGTAAAGCGTTCCAGAACACTTTTGACGCTCTGACCGGCGAATACAATGACATAGTCACGCAAGCCAGCTTTGCCGGAAAGAAGTTGCTGGACGGTTCGAATGACGCTGCCGCGAATGTTCGGCCAATGGCGCAACTTGATGTCTCCTCGGCCGACGTTGCCAAGGATGCAGTCAAGGACATAGACTCCGCGTTGCGCGCGTTACATGATGCAAGTGTTACATCCGAAATGAGAACGCGGTTTGACTATGAAGCCACCGTCCGGCGATTCGAGGTGGCATCACAGAATCTCTCGGCGGCCGGCTCACAGGTTCGTGATCCGGAGTCTGCGGCTGAACAAGCAGACTATTTGAAGACTCTCGTGCGAGAAAACGCGAACCTGGCTTCCGCGGCACAGGGTCAAATGACCTCCGACACGGTATTCAAGCTATTGCACGCTTGACGTGCAGAATGGACCTCCCCTGTAGGTGTTTTCACACCTGATGCGCTTTCTGCCTGAGAAACCCGGGATCCCCTCCCGGGTTTCGATTTTATGTGCCGGGATGTTTAGTTTTGCAGCCAGCGATTAAGCTGGTCGGGAAAGATCTGGCGCCCCACGTCGAAGGTGTGTTCGTGTATCGTTCCGGAGCGTCCGACTACAAGCTGCAGCGGAAAGTCGGTGACCTCGTGGTTATTAAAGAAGTATCGAGCGGTGTCACAGAAAAGTCGGAAATTCATCCGGAGTTCCTGATGATACAGAGCGGCATCGGCAGGAAGCATGTTGGTGATTCCGATAACTTCATCGGCGTTGACAGTGTGTCGTTCGACCAGATCAATCCACTTGTTGATCATTCCTTCGCAGCTGTTGCAGCCGGGGTCAAGGAAGAGTATGACCTTGCCCGAGGCGACAAGTTCGGTCGTGCTGACCAAATAACCTTTACTGTCAACCAATTGGGTAGTCGGGAATTTCTTGCCGATGAGAAGTCGATACTTTTCGGTGGTATTAGGAAGTTGCTGCTGGGTGGAATTGTCAGAGTCTTCGTAGTACTTTTCCAACTTGTCCTTGGCAATAAACCAATAGACCATCCCGGCGGCAGCGAGCACGGCAATTGCGATTATCAGTTTCGTCATCATTGATTACAACTAGCCGGAGCTAGGTCTTGATGGGTTGTCCGCATCCGCCTTTACAGCCGGCACAGGCGGCAATCTGTTCGGTGATGACATCGACATCGATTTCCGCGTTCATGATGGTTTCGCCGCCATCATAGGCGACATCGGCTACTGCACAGGATTGTCCCTTACCGCCAGTCAAACGACCGGTGAGGACCTCCAGAGTCGCCTGTACGGCGAAGAGATGCTTAAGACGCAAGAATTCGAGGACTTCGTCATCCGTGCGGTCCACCGCGAGAAGGCTTTCGGCATCGACTTCGAGCAGTTCATCAACACTCATGCCGCGGAGGATGTCGATCAACAGAGAGTTGTTTCCGACGCCCTGCCCACAGGATTTTTTGACAAATTGATAATCTTTGAGGCGGTCGCGGTCATCAATTACGACCTGAATCAGTTCAACTACACTATTACAAGGCATTTTTGAATTCTTTCTAATTGCGTTACCGTTCAACAGCTGCCCAATTCAAGGGGAAGCTCAAATCGGGAGCTATTTGCCCCACGATTAGATACGCAATACGGCCGAGTATTTCAAGCACAAACTAATACTTGACATATTGCACCATTATTGCTATAACTCGGAAGAAACCGTCACAGTCCGCCGCGCCAAAGGCCAGTGGGAGGTCATATGACAAACCTCAAAAACATTGAGGATTTCCTATCGAAACGCCGAGTTGCGATAGTTGGTGTTTCTCGCGACCCGCGTGACTTTAGCCGCACGATTTTCCGAGAGTTTCTCTCCAGACAGTATGAAGTTTTCCCGGTGAATCCACTGATTTCTTTGATTGATGAGCATCACTGTTACGGCGACCTGAAAGAAATCAATCCGCCGGTGGAGGCGGTTCTGGTGATGACACCACCCAATGTAACAGAAGACGTGGTTCATCAGTGCCGTGATGCAGGGGTGAAGTCGGTGTGGTTTTATCGTGCCGCCGGTGCTGGGGCGTCAAGTCAGTATGCAGTGTCATACTGCAAGGAGCACCACATTGAGGTCATTGAGGGACATTGCCCGATGATGTTCTTTGCGGACACGGGATTTGTGCATCGCATACATCGGTTTATCTCGAAACTCGCCGGGAACTATCCTAAATAATTCCAGCGAATACAGAATCCGGTCACTTTTTCGATGGGTTCTGCCGCTCAATTCATCTATTTTCCCATTACGATTATAAGTAATTCCACTGTTGCGTCGGCAGCCGCAAGACGGCGTAGTATAACAGAGGATTAACGCGCATTTGACGGCGCATAGGAATATCACTTACAGCCATTTCTGGAGGCTTGATGAATTCACGAATAAAAGCAGTCATGATTGCTTTGCTTGCGTTCGCAGTTAATGTCTGCCCGCTGCTCGGTGCTCAACCAGCACCGCTGTTGACGGCGATGAAGACCGAGTTGGATCGCTCTTTCAATGCGCTGGCGAATGCGGACTCAATTCCGCTCTACTTCCTTGCCTATCACGTTACGGACACCGACCGTCATTCACTGACGGCTTCATACGGAGCGCTGACCAAGGAGGATGAGAACCGCAGTCGAGTGCTCGATATCGATCTGCGCGTGGGCAGTTATGATCTGGATAACACACGGGAAATCCGCGGCGGCTTTGGGTTTGATTTCAGTTTCAGCCAGTCGCCGGAATTGCCGTTGAGCGATGACGAGAAGGCGATTCGCACTGTTATCTGGAACGCCACGGACCAGGACTACAAAGCGGCATTGCAGCAGTACATCAAGGTCAAGACCAATCAAGAGGTGATGGTTGAGCAGGAAGACACTGCCGCCGATTTCTCGCGCGAACAACCGGAGAACTTCATCGGCGAAATGGCCGAAGCGGTGCTTGATGCAGAGGTATGGAAGAGCCGGCTTCGGGAAATGAGTTCGCTATTCAAGGAGTACAGTTTCGTCGAAGAATCGAGTCTTGAGCTTCAACTGACGAACGACAATCGTTTCTTCGTTTCGAGTGAAGGGTCGATGATTCAGACCGGTCAGTCGTATGTGCGTCTCTTTGTTCGTTGCGAGGGAACGGCATCAGATGGCATGCGCATCAGCCGCTACGAGAGTTTCGATGCCGAGGATCCGGCGAATTTGCCGGGAGATGAGCTGATTGTTGCTACAATCCAGCGGCTGATCGGCGAGCTTGATGCCCTGCTGAAGGCTCCGCTGGCAGAACCGTACATCGGTCCGGCAATCCTGGTTAATCGTGCGACCGGCGTTTACTTCCACGAGATTTTCGGACACCGCATCGAGGGTCATCGCCAAAAGTCCGAGATGGAAGGCCAGACTTTCGCAAAGAAGGTGGGTGAGAAGATCCTGCCGGAGTTCATCGACGTTTATGATGACCCGACACAAGGCGAGTTCAACGGAACGTTCTTGCGCGGACATTATCTCTATGACGATGAGGGTGTAAAAACGACTCCTGTCACGGTCGTAGAGAAAGGCGTCCTACGCAACTTTCTGCTGTCGCGTTCACCGGTGAAGGGATTTCCGAAGTCCAACGCGCATGGCCGCAAGCAGGCGGGAATGGATGCCGTTGCTCGACAGGGAAACCTCATGGTGAAGTCGTCGAAAGAGGTCTCATTCGACAAGCTGGTGGAGATGCTTCGAGATGAATGCCGGACGCAAAACAAGCCTTACGGGTTAATCTTCTATGATATTTCCGGCGGCTTTACGACGACCACACGATTCGGACCGCAGTCATTCAAGGTGATACCGCTGTTGGTCTACAAGTGCTATACGGATGGACGTCCAAATGAAGCGATTCGCGGCGTTGACATCGTCGGCACGCCGTTATCAAGCTTCGCCCGTATCGTCGCCACCGGGAACGACTACGAGATTTTCAACGGCACTTGCGGCGCTGAATCCGGCTGGGTGCCGGTGTCGGCAACGGCGCCAAGTATTCTGGTTTCCGAGTTGGAAGTCGAAAAGAAATTCAAGGAGCAGGAGAAGCCACCGTTGCTTCCGCCTCCGTACACTCCGACCAAGACCAGCGATGCCGGCCAGGGAGGAAACTGATCATGCGAAAGAACATATTTGCCTCGATCCTGATCGCAGCTGCGTGTTGCTTGACGACCGCGACAGTTGCTGTCGCCGACACCAGATCGGATTTGTTTTTCAAGGTCATGGAAGACGAGATCCAGCGGAACATCTCGCAGTTAGTAATGGAGAAACTGGAACGGCCATATTTCATCGGGTACACGATCGACGACATTCAGCAACTTGAGGTTTCAGCCAGCCTTGGACAACTGTTGCAGTCGCGGATGGAGCGCAGCAGGTATCTGACGACGGATTTGCGCGTCGGTGATTACAAACTGGACAATTCGAATTTTGTGGCCGGATTCACAGGCTTTGGAGCGGACTTCACCGCCCTGCCGATCGAAGACGACTACGATGCGATACGCAATACCATCTATCTGGCCACCGACAAGGTGTACAAGACGGCTCTGGAGACGTTGTCGAAAAAGCGCGCCTATTTGCAGTCGCGCGTGATCAACGATCGTCCTGACGACCGGATCAAGTTTCCGGCAAACAAATATCTCGACAAACCAGAAGCTTTGGACATCGAAGCCGGATTCTTTGAAGAACTGGCCAAACCGATGACCGAAGTTTTCCGCGCTTATCCGGGGATTATTTCATCAGAGCTGAATATCACGGCTTCGGTGGTCAATCAGTATCTTGCCAATAGCGAAGGCACGCGGACATTGCGCGGAGACCGAATCTACGGATTCAGCCTGTCAATGTCAGGGCGTTCGACTGACGGTGAGGATGTCATCAATTCCGACAGGATTATTGTCAACGACCTGAAGCGCCTGCCGGATCGCGCCGAGTTGATTGCCTGGGCCAAAGGCAATGCCGAGAAGATAAATCGGATGATCAAAGCCGACACGCTAGAGGATTACATCGGACCGGTGATGTTTTCGGGAGAGGCGGCCGGAGAGTTCTTGCGGCAGTTGTTCTCGAAGAATGTTTCTAATCAGCCGGGACCGGTTTATGAAAACGACCAAATGAGTTCGATGATGAGTGCCGGTTCTGATTTTGCGAACAAGCTCAATCGCCGCGTCCTGCCGACTACGATGAGTGTATTCAATGATCCGACGCTGGAGAAACTTGGCGATGTGCCGCTGATTGGAGCTTACGGAGTCGATGACGCCGGGAACCCGCCGCAACGCTCGTTGCTGGTAGAAAACGGGAAATTGGTCAATATCCTGATCGGGATCACTCCGACCAAAAAGGTGAAGGAGTCAAACGGCAGCGCGCGCGGCGCGGTCAGCAAGGATGTCACGGCGAAGCCTTCGAACCTGATTTTCGAATCAACCGACAAGATCAGCACCGACAAGCTGAAGAAGAACTTGATTGCCATGTGCAAGGATATCGATCTTCCCTACGGAATTTTGATCACCAAGATTCGCGATATGGGTACTCCGAGTGGTGGCTTCCAGTTTTTTGGCCAGCAAGCCGGCGGCGGATCCGATGCCGGCCTAACGCAACCGTACGAGATCTTCCGCATATACGCAGATGGCCGCGAAGAACCATTGCGGGGAATGCAGTTTACTGATGTGAATGTGCGAATCCTGCGGGATATCGTGCAGACGGACAATATGCGCTATGTCTACAATTACCTGATCGGCAATGACTATGAGATGCCTGCCACAATTGTGGCGCCATCGCTGCTGATCGAAGAGATGGAATTGAAGAAGATTGACACGAAGGTGAAGAAACCGCCGGTTTTGCCGTCACCGCTGGCCGAGAACTAGGTCGAGAACACTTCGTAGACGAGAATCGTCTCCCTGTTGCTGACAGGGAGACGATTTTTTTTGGCGGAATGGGATACTCCAGAATCGAGTGAGCTACCAGATTTTGACTCGAATTGATACTGGACGGATGCCGGGGTCATCAGGTTTGCAGCCGAACGCTTCGGCGAATTCCGGCAAGTTCGAGACGGTTCCGTTGACACGGATTTTGTCGGGCGAATGCGGGTCGGTAGCCAGGTACATCTTCTGGGCTTCATCGCGAATCTTACTGCGCCAGCAATGGGCGAAGTTGATGAAAAACCGCTGTTCGGGAGTGAAGCCGTCAATGGCAATTGGACGTGGCTTACCTTCAAGTGATTTCTGGTAGGCATAGTAGGCAATCTTGAGTCCGCCGAGATCGGCAATGTTTTCACCGGAGGTGAGATCACCATTGACATGGAAAGTATCTAATGCGACATATTCGCTGTATTGTTTGCGGATCAAATCAGCGCGCTGTTCGAAATTGGCGGCATCATCGGCAGTCCACCACTCTTTCAGGTTGCCATCGGCGTCATACTTGCGGCCTTCGTCATCAAAACCATGAGTTAATTCGTGACCAATGACCATGCCAATGCCGCCGTAGTTGAGGGCATCGTCTGCGTTGACGTCAAAGAACGGCGGTTGGAGAATGCCCGCCGGAAAGACGATCTCATTGAGACTGGAAGCGTAATAGGCGTTGACAGTAGAAGCTGTCATGTACCATTCATCCCGGTCAACCGGCTTGCCGAGTTTGTCGAGATTGCGCTGGAACTCGAATTGGCTGCAATTCAGGACGTTCTCGACGTAAGAGTCAGTTTTGATCTCGAGCTTAGAGTAGTCGCGCCATTTGTCGGGATAGCCAATCTTGTATTTGATTGCGGCAAGTTTCTCGAAGGCTTTCTGACGTGTGGGTTCGGAGATCCAATCGATAGCCGCCAGGCGGTCGCGGAGTGCGGCCTTCAGATTGATCACCAATTGCTCGGCATGTTTTTTAGCTTCGGGACTGAAGTGTTTTTCGACATAGAGCTTGCCGAGCATCTCGCCGAGGCAGTAGTCGGTGACGGCCATCACGCGCTTCCAACGCGGGCGGAGTTCCTTGCGGCCGCTTAGGATGACTCCATCAAAACTAAAATCCTCGTTTACAAAGGCTGAACTAAGATAAGGCGCTGTCTCTTTGACCAGGTGCCAACGCAAATAGGCGCGCCAATCATCAAGCGGCGTCGAGCTCATCATCGCCGCGACTTCCTTCGTGAACAATGGCTGATTGTCATTGATATCGCCGGGGTTCTGGATATTCATTTTTGCGAAGTAACGGTTCCAATCGAAGCCGCCGGCGTCGGACTTGAGTTTGTCGATCGTTGTGATGTTGTAAGTGGAATCGGGATCGCGGCGTTGAACCTGTGTCATGGATGCTTTGGCGAGCCGCGTTTCGAGCGCCATCACGCTTTGAGCGCTCTTGGCGGCATCGGATTCGGAATCACCAAGAAGCTTGATCATGTTGGTGATGTGCTGAACGTACTTTGCACGCAGTTCTTTGCTCTCTTCGTCTTCGTTGATGTAATAATCGCGATCAGGCAATCCAATGCCGTCCTGCGAAAACTGGATGATGTTTCGGGTGCTGTTCTTCGCATCCTGATAGACTTCGAGAGCAAAGGGCACGTAGATGGACATTTTCTGAAGTCGCACAAATTCATCAATCAGGTCGGTCGCACTTTTGATTGCAGTGATGCGGGCCAATTCGTCCTTCAGCGGTGAATAGCCGAGTGCCTCGATGGCAGCGGAGTCCATGGCGGTTTTGAAGAAGTCGCCGACTTTCTGTGCCGGAGTGCCGTATGCACCACCGGATGCGGCGGCGGCATCGAGGACTGATTTCTGGTCGTTCAAATTGCGTTCGTAGAGTTCTCCCCAGGCGCCCCAAGTAGCACGGTCGGCGGGGATTTCGGTTGCATTATACCATGCGCCGTTGGAAAACATATAGAGGTCGGTACACGGATCGATTGTGCGATCGATATGCGTCGTGTTGACGCCGGTTTGCGCCGACGCCGAAGAGACAATAGTCAGTCCGACGAGGAGGGCCGAGGCGATCTTCGTAGTCTGGCGGGTTAGTCGAGAAAGTGACGGCATGCAGTTATCCTCATGTTGCAAAGAATTTCGTTGATTGAGTCATCGGAGTCATATACGGACATAAGTCGTGTTTGGTCAAAGCAAAGTTTCCGATTGGAACGAATTAAAAGGCGAGTTTGAAAGTCTCTATTTTTCAGTAAGCCCTTTCATAAATTGTGAAACTTTAGTTTTGATAATCCGTAATTCCCGGTAGTGGGTTGAGGAGATTCATCAAAATTCCGCACTCGTAGGGTTGCCAATACGGCTGCATTCCTGACAGGGGGTGCTAACGGGGACCGTTGAGTCCGGCGGTTCTCATAACACTTAGTTCAAGGATGTATCGTATGAGCACAAGCTACCGATTCGGCTCTTCTCTCCTGTTTGCCGCTGTACTTTTCTTATCGCAATTGGATACTTCAACACTACTAGCACAGGCATCTTCCGCACTTAATCGTCCGAGTCTTTCCATTCAGCAATCGGCCGGCTCAATCGACATTGACGGTCAGTTGGGAGATGCGGGATGGGAATCGGCTGCCAAGGTGTCGAACTTTGTCGAGCGCAATCCCGGTGACAATTTGCCTGCTGATGTCAATACCGAGGTTTTTGTCACCTATGATGAGAACGCGCTTTATGTAGCCTATATCTGCCACGATGATCCTAACTCGATTCGCGCGACGATGAGCCAGCGCGACCAATACTTCGGTGATGACGCAGTAGTACTGTTGATCGACACCTATGGGACGGCCACAGTGGCGTATGAATTCTTCGTCAATCCATACGGAGTTCAGAAAGATATGCTGTGGACGAGCGTTGCGGATGCCGACCCCAGCTACGATTTGTTATGGGAATCTGCCGCGCAGAAAACGGTCGAAGGCTACACTGTCGAAATTGCTGTACCGTTTTCGAGTTTGCGTTTTCCGGATCGACCGGAGCAATCGTGGAAGATGGACTTCTGGCGAAACCGACCGCGCGAAACCATGAAACAGTATTCGTGGACCGCCCATGACCGGAGCGAGCAGTGCTGGCCCTGTCAATGGGGTACAGTGTCGGGAATACGCGATGTCAAGCCGGGAAAGGGGATCGAAATCCTGCCATCGTTGGTGGCTTCACAGTCAGGGAGTTTGTCGCGGCCGGAAGGGTCAACATCGCGTTTTGAAAATACCAATCCCGAGGGAGAACTTTCGCTTGGCGGCAAGTATGCCCTGACGTCAGATATTACGATTGAGGCGACATATAACCCGGACTTCAGTCAGATCGAAGCGGACGCAGCACAGATCGACGTGAACTCCACAATCGCGCTGATGTATCCGGAGCGCCGGCCATTCTTCCAGGAAGGCAGCGACATCTTCCGGACACTTTTCAATTCGTTCTATACGAGAACGATCAACGACCCGATCTTTGCCGCGAAATTGACCGGTCGAACAGGAAAGACGACGATCGGAGTCTTGAGCGCATACGAAGAGAACACACCGTACATGATTCCCCTGCCGGAGCGAAGCTTGCTGTTTAATTCCGGCAAGAGCACGGCAAATGTTGTGCGCGTATCGCATGCGCTGGGCAATGATTCGCGAATCGGAATGATCCTGACGGATCGGCGGTGGGATAACGGCGGATCGGGAACAGTAGCTGCGTTTGATGGCGACATTCGGCTTTCAAAGTCCTACAGTATCGATGGCCAGTATATCGGTACGCACACAAGAGAGTTATTTGACCCGGCGACCAACGAATACCTGCAGGGCATGCGCTTCGATGATGGGAAATACAGCACGGCGCTCGATGAAGAAACTTTCTATGGCACGGGGTTGATTAGCCGTTTTCGCCGGCAAGCGCGCAGTTGGAGTTTCGTGGCTGATTATGATCATGTCAGTCCTGCCTATCGTACAGAAACCGGTTACGACCCGCTGAACGACTATCGGAATTTGTCGTTCTACACACAATACACGTTCTATACCAAGTCAGGATTAATCGAGCGTGTCATTCCAAAGACATACAATCTCAAGCGCTGGTTCTGGAATGGCAGTCCCAAGGCTTCGGTAATTAACGTGGCAACTGACGTCCAGCTACGGACGGCGCAGACTTATCTTTCGTTCTATTACAGCAAGAACAGCGAGCACTATCGCGGAACACGATTTGGAGATCTTTGGGAGACCGGATTCAACATCAATGCTCGGCCGACGGGAGGATTCGGTTTCGGGGCTTACGGCTCGCGTTCTCGCGGAATTGCAAGATTTGCCATGGCGGAAACGAATGAGACCAATGTCGGAATGTCAGTCAGCCTGAAACCGTATGACCGACTGATCGTCGAATCTGACTTGAGCTATTTGGGCGCCGATGACAAAGAGTCGGGGATTGAACTATTCGATGGATATATCAGTCGTTCGCGATTCTTGTATCAGGCGACAAAGGCCCTATCATTGCGAGTGGTTGTGCAATACAATGATTTCGGAAAGGCATGGGATGTCGATCCACTCATCACATACAAAGTCAGCCCGTTTTCAGTGCTGTATGTTGGTTCATCCAGCAACTACAGCTATGTAGACTTCTATGAGGACGAGCCCGCCAAGTGGCGACTGACCTCAAGACAGTTCTTTATGAAATTGCAGTACCTGTTCCAGACGTAAGAATCCAACCCTGTAACTCTACCGTAGCAAAAAAGCGCGATGGTTTCCCGAAGCCATCGCGCTTTCCCTTTGGTGCGTACATTCTTGTCATCCTAAAGCGTTGTGCGACAATCTTATATACTGATTCTTCAAAATTCGCTTGATTTTCGCAACAAGTTGGCGATATCTTCGTAATATCAAAATGATATCACAGGAGGTAAACGTGATAAAGCAATATGATGGCTCGATCAAAGAGATCGAGAAGTCAGTCGTCTCTGGTTGGGGACCGTTGGTTCTCTTCATTCTGGTGCTTTTGGGTTGTGTCGCCGGGATGGTTTTTCTGCCGCCGGTATTGAAGATACCGACAGCGTTGGTGCTGATGCTGGACATTTTCTTAATGGGCGGGTTGTTTATGGTCAATCCGAACGAAGGACGAGTGTTGCAGATTTTCGGCAAGTATGTCGGAACTGCGAAGACGGCCGGACTTCGCTGGGCGAATCCCCTGTATTCGAAGGTGAAGATATCGCTGCGTGTTCGCAACTTCGAGACGAGCCGTCTCAAGGTTAATGACATCGACGGCAATCCTATTGAGATTGCAGCGATCGTGGTGTGGCGGGTGGTCGATACTGCGGAGGCGAGTTTCCAGGTCGACAAGTATGAGGAATTCGTCAAGATTCAGAGTGAGTCGGCGGTGCGTAATCTCGCGACGCAGCATCCCTACGATTCGCATAGTGAGCAAGCGGTTTCGCTGCGCGGACATACGCAGACTATCTCCAAACAGTTGTGCGAGGAGATACAAGAACGTTTGAACCAGGCCGGCGTCGAAGTGCAAGAGGCGCGCATCAGTCACTTGGCCTATGCACCGGAGATTGCAGAGGCGATGCTTCGCCGTCAGCAAGCCGGCGCCGTGGTGGCTGCGCGAACGCTGATCGTCGAAGGCGCAGTCGGGATGGTCGAGATGGCGCTGGAGCAGTTGTCGCGCAAGAAGATCATCGAGTTGGATAACGAACGCAAGGCGGCGATGGTCTCGAATCTGCTGGTGGTTCTCTGTGGTGAGAGTTCCAGCCAGCCGGTCATTAACACCGGATCGCTGTATCATTAGACGTGGCTGAAAAGAAGTCATTCCTGCTTCGGATTGATCCGGAGACTTTGGCCCAACTTCAGCGCTGGGCCGATGATGAACTGCGCAGTTTGAACGGGCAAATTGAGTTTGTCCTGCGTAAGGCGCTTCGGGATGCGAAGCGCCTTGCGGTCAAGGCGGAGGAAAAGCCGCCGGAGGAGTCTTGACACCCGGTTGCAGCTGCCTGCTTCTACCCCCTACCGCATGCAAGTATATCGGATCAGAAAGGGCTCCTTACCCTCGAATGCTAAAATATTAGCATTTAATGCTTGACAAACCTCTCTCCAAGTGCTAATTTTTTAGCAGATGAATTACGATAACCTGAAATGAGTGGGAGTTCGAGTTACGAAGTATGAGCAAGCGACTAGTTGAGGGTCTTAGTCGGCGGGAGCGGCAGATTATGGATATTATCTACCAACGAGGTGAGGCTACCGCGGCGGAGATTCAAGCTGCACTACCGGATCCGCCCGGAAATTCAGCTGTGCGAGCGTTGCTGTCGCTCTTGAAACAGAAGGACTTGGTCCGGCACCGCAAAGAGGGGCGGACGTACATCTATTCTCCGATTGTCAGCCGAGAGCGGGCAAGGCGAACAGTACTCGGCCGGGTCGTAAAGACGTTCTTCGGAAACTCCATTGAAAACGTTGTAGCGGCTTTGATTGACATGTCGTCACAGAACATCACCGAAGAAGAGTTGGTGCGACTGGAGAAGATGATTCAACTGCGCCGCAAGGAAGGTAGAACCAAGTGACTGCGCTTGACATCGTGCTGCAATGGCTTGGGAGCGAGAGCGCAATTCTAGTCGCCCTCGGCGTTGCCTTCAAATGCTCGGTAGTGGTCGCCGTGGGGCTGCTGCTGACGTACTTCATGCCGCGTAACCGCTTTGGTCTACGCAATCTTATTTTACGACAGGTTGTCCTCTTGGGAATCCTCCTACCAGTTGTCGCACTTTCGGGTTTAGTCACCAAATTGTTCGACGGTGTCGCCGAATCGGTAACTTGGCAAATTTCCCTTCCGGCAATGACTGGCGAAGCAATTTCAGATGGAATCGGAACTGTCAGCGCCGACACTGACTGGTCGGTACAGGCGGTGGTGTTGCTCGTGATATTGACCGGCTGTCTTGTCGCACTCGTTCGCATTGGCTACGGGATACACCTGCTTCTCCGCACTCAGCGCCAATCGAACATTAGTGAATCGACCGCCATAACCAACATCATCGAGCGCGCTAAGTCACGAGCGCGGATTGGTAGCGCCGTGCAGGTTGCGTTTTCAAAACAAGCGATAGTGCCATTCGCAGGAGGCACCTTCCGGCACATTGTAATTCTACCGGAAGTAGCCAAGGACTGGAAGGAACGAGATCTCGAAATGGTGTTGCTGCACGAATTTCTGCATATAGAACGCAGGGATTTCCACTGGGCGTTCATAGGATCCTTGGCGACAGCTTTAAACTGGTACAATCCGCTGGTTTGGCTGGCCCATCGCAAGATGATACTGGAAGCCGAGCACTGTTGCGATTCAGGCGTAGTCAAAGATGGGAGCAACGCCTCGGATTATGCAGGACTTTTGGTCAGACTTGCGCGATCGACCCGCGATCACAGTGTCAGCGTCGCCTTTAGCTCTCAGATACTAGGGATGAAACTCTTGGAGGTAAGAATCATGTCTATTCTTCAAACAGAAGTCCGTGACTTTAGAACATCCGCCAGGCTTAGGCGGAGTGTGTTGTTGTGTACGTTTATGCTTCTGATTCCGGTTGCAACGATGCGACTGACGGGAGCGGACAGGTCGAAGGCAGGGTCAACTGACAAGTCCGGCAATTCGACCGTGGCGGACAGTGCGAATTGGCCATCGCCGGACGAATTCGTTGACGTCGATTTTCCGCCGGAAATCATCAAGAGCGGAATGCCGACTTATCCTGACTCATTGAGAAGGGCGGGAATCGAAGGCAGCGTCTGGGTTCGAGTTCTCGTAGATACAACCGGGGCCATCGCTAAAGCAGTAGTCCAAAAGACATCTGGCCACAAGGAAATGGATGACGCGGCACTGACAGCTGCCAGCAAATCGATTTTCAAGCCCGCGCTATCTGGTGGAGCCAAAGTCCGTCTGTGGGTTTCTTACGAAATCAAGTTTCAGCTCAAGCAGAAGTAAACATGCCAAAATCACAAAGCGGTTGGAAGATAACTTCCAACCGCTTCGCTTTTGGTATCTCTGCGCTGTACGTGACTACTTTGCCAGCAGCAGCTTTTCGTACTCGTCAACTAATTCCGAGAACGTCTTGATCGTCTGCGCGAACGGTTCGGTAGTCGTCATGTCGACACCGGCTTTCTTAAGAATATTGACCGGGTAGTCGGATGAGCCAGTCTTAATGAAATCCATGTACGCTGCTACTGCCTTCTTGTCGCCGGCGAGAATTTTGCGCGACAGCATCTGGGAAGCGGCATAGCTGGTCGCATACTGATAGACGTAATACTGGCGATAGAAGTGGCTGATACGCATTCCGCCAAGATCGCGGTTTTCAGGAATGAAGATATCGGGGCCGTAGTACTTCTGGTAGACTTCGCGATAGAGTTTGCGCAATCCATCTGCCGAAAGCGCGCCGCCGTTTTCGACGATTTCATGGATCTTCAGCTCGAATTCGGAGAACCAAATCTGGGTATAGAACGTGTTGATGATCTGATCGATGTAATAATTGAGCAGGAACAGTTTCTCGTTCTTGTCCTTGGTCTGCGAGAGCATGTACTTGATCATGATCGCTTCGTTGCAGGTCGATGCCACCTCGGCGGTGAACAGCGAGTGTCCGGCGTAGATATAGGGCTCATTTTTGTATGACTGGTAGTTGTGCATCAGGTGGCCCATCTCGTGGGCGAGCGTGAAGACATCGCCAAGTCTGCCGGAAAAATTGAGCAACATCACCGGGTGGACGGTGTAGGTTCCCCAGCAATAGGCGCCACTGCCTTTGCCCTGTGTTTCATAAACATCGATCCAGCGCGAGTCGAGAGCCATCTGAACGTCAGCGAGGTAGTCCTTGCCGAGGGGCTTGAGACCCTTCAACACATACTCTTTTGCCTGCTCGTAAGTGAATTCCATTTTAGTGTCGGGCACGAGCGGTACGGAAAGGTCAAAGCCAAAGAGCGTATCCACGCCGAGCACTTTCTTGCGGAGCGCCATGTACTTGTGGAGCGGCGCCAGATTATTGCTGGCAGCTTTGATCAGACTGTGGAAAACATCCAGCGGGATGCTGTCGCCATCGAGTCCGCGTTCGAGACAGCTGTTGTAACCGCGAACTTTGGCGCCAAAGACGTCAGCATTCACGGATGAAGCCAGCGTGGCGGCGAGGCCGTTCTTGTATTTGATATAGGTATCGTTGTAAGCATTGCTGGCAGCGCGACGGGCTTCGCGATTGGTGGACTCAAGGATTTGACCATAGCGGCCCTTGGTGAGTTGAATCTCATTGCCGTCGGCGTCTTTGACATTCGGGAATGTGACGTCGGCATCATCGATCATGGTGAAGATGCGACTGGGGGCGCCGGTGACCGGCGACGCCAGGGCGAGAACTTCCTCGACCTCTTGCGAACGAATATGTGCCTTGCGGCGCAAGATGTCGTTCAAGTAGAAAGTGTAAATGCTTAAGGACTTATCCTGCGCCAGGAACGACTTCAGCTTCTCATCGGGAATGGTGAGAATCTCCGGTTCCATAAAGGCGGACGCCTGACCGAGATCGGAGTAGAGCATGCGGGCGCGATCGCCGAGTTCCTGATATTTGCTGACGCGGTTATCCTCATCGAGATTGAGGTTGGCGTAGACATAAAGGCGGTGGGCAATCATACCGAGGGTGTCGCTCAACATCAGGCATTGCGCCAACATGGTTGAAGATTCACCGAGTTTGCCCTGATATTGCGCCAAGTCGCCGATACGGACTTTGAGGGCGGCGAAGGCAGTTTCCCAGGCTTCATCGGAAGGATAGAAATCGGCGAGATTCCACTTGTACTTATCCTCGATTTGGTCACGGGTGGGGGCTTCCTTGGCTTGGGCGTAGAGATTGACAGGCAGCAGGGCAAGAACAAGAAGTGCCATTGCTGTCAGTGTGATGATTTTGAAGGTCTTCATGAAAGTAAACTCCTCTATTGCTATGGACCATTTCCTCGACGAATGGATTTAGATAGATAATAGAGACTACGTTAGGAAGCAAGTGAGAGTTTCGGGGGATATGATTGCAGGGAGCGTGGGAAATGGCCCTCACCCTTCCCCTCTCCCTTGGGAGAGGGGAAGACATGCTTGCGCCACTTGACGACAACCGGCAGATAAGTATCTACGACTTTTCGTCTTCCTTCATCTTGCGGGCGATTTCCATAAGATGGTTGTCCGGGATGGCGGTCCAGGTTTCGACCTGGAAGGCACCGGACGCGCTGCCGATCATGGCGATTTTGGCAGCGGTGTGCTCGTCGGGGGCTTCGTAGATATCCATAAAGTCATAACCGCCGAGAAGTGCGTAGTGGGCGACGAAATTCGCTTCGGGGACCAGTTCCTTGGCCTTATCAACCCAAGCGCGTCCGATTTTTTCGCCATCGCGCATTCGCGAGGCAACCTCGATGAGGCTGGGTCCCTGCAGACGCAGCCGGCTCATCAATACGTATGTTTTCATAGTACACTCCGGTGATGGATGGTTAAGCTTTTCATGTTCGTGACTTCTCTATCGAACAACGACCTGCGGCCGCAATTTTAGCAATACACAGGAGCTGATCTCCCAATGCCACAATCTCCCCTTGCGCAATTTCGACTATGAAAGTCGCTCCTTAAGTCCAGTTATAATATAAGCAGAAATCGGGGATTTGTTACTCTTTTTTTCATGACCGAAGAGGAAAAGTTGGATTATTCAGTGCGTTTGACGCGGATGCGACGGGTGACGGTCTTGCCGTCGGCGGTGACTTTGATGTAGTAAACGCCATCGGGAGCCGATGTGATATCGACCGGAAGCATGACCTCTTTGGCGCCCGGATAGAGATTATCCAGTACAGTTTCGACACCGCTTTCCTCAATGATGCGCACCTGTAACTCGGTGCGGCGGTTCAGGAAGATATCGATATCAAAGACGCCTTTGTTGCGCGCCGGAAACGGGTTGACTATCGGTAGGTCGGCTAGTGCAACCTCGGGCTTGGCACCGGCAACAACCCGGAAGGAGTGTCGGACTTCGCTGCCAAAGTCAGAGTTAAACGCTTTGAGCAGGCGACCGGGGACATCGAGCAAACGCGCATAACCATAGCCGCCTTCGGGATTGAACCAGAAATCGAGTCCATCACCGGCAGAGTCGGCGACGACCAATTCGTAACAGCCCGGTGACAAGCGAAGCGTATCGCGATAAATCGTGTTAACGGTCATCGAGCCCAGCGGACGCTCGTAGACGATCTCACCGTCAGCATCCATGACAGCATAGCCGGTTTGGCTGGTGTCGGCATTGGTGCGAATGGCGAGGACAAATGACGTGTCATAGGTCGGTGTTGCCGGGACTGCGGACAAAGCGGTATTGTCGTCCGGATATTCATCCTCGACACCGTTGGGCAAATCCAACTTGACGAGGAAGGTCGTTTCGTTAAGGGGAGCAATGATTCCGGGAAGCTCGACGGCGGCCAGCTCTTGCGAGTAAACTTCGCCGGTCCACTCATAAGTATACTGCGGCGGCATTCCGTGCCCATAGCCAATTGTTAATGACCGGAGAATCTCGCTGCCGTTGTTCTTGATAACAATGAGTGGATTCGCGCATGATGGATTGGGGCGCGAGTACTCATCAAAGGCGCTGGGGATGATGATTTCGGCGATCGAAGCATCGTTCGCGGCCCACGGTTTCGTGAAGAAGAACAAATGCGAGTGGATGAAATAGTTGGCGGTTGGTTTGCTATTGTTGATGTAGGGCTCCATGTCGATGTCGATCTTGTGAGTCACACCAGGTGCGGTAGTCAGGTCATAGACATCAGGTTGGACGATTTCACCGGGACACCAATTAGCGCGGTCGAAGATCCAGGTGCCGGCCTGCGGGTAGAGCGGATTGATTCCGCACTCGCGCCACATTTGTCGCTCGTCGATTAGTTCGCCATCAAGAAGGACGCGACGGTACTTGTTGCAGAATTCGGCGCAGTTTTCGACATCGTCCATGCCGTGCCCGGTTTGGACGATACGGAAGCGAGCGACGGCGGCGCTGTCGGGACTGGTGAAAGTTCGAGGCGCGAGGATTTGTTCGATGGGGCGAGCGCTGTCGCCAAAAGGAATTGAGCCGTGCCAGAGGCTGTCAAAGCCGAGACACTTCATCGAAGGAGGACCTTCGGTGATGGCGAAGTCGAGCGTAATCAACCAACCGCGATCGGTGTTGCTTTCATAGCCAGTGTGAACGAAATCGACCTCGACGGAATCGTGCAGAAACAGCGCGTAGTCGGTGATGTCGACGTGCCAGGTGAATGACCAGGTGGAGTCGAAGCGGGCGCCGTATGGAGAAATCATGCGAGCGATCTCAATGTCGCGCGATGGCTTTGATTCTCCACCAATTCGCCGTAGGTAGATACCATCTATGTAGTCCCACTCGCCGCACTTCAAGCCATCGGGACACTGGTACGTTACATAGAGAACAACTCTGCGGTATTCAACGTCCCTGGATGGAAACTCGGTCCATTTGGGATAGGAATTGCTGCCCTTGGAAGGGTCAGTGATGACCTTGGTTTGCTTGTGGGAGAGGATGTTACGCACCTCGGCGGCACGCGGGGCCACGCTGATGGAAAGGGTCAGTGCCAAGCAAAGCGCGAAAGTCAAACGCATCAACATATCAGCGAAGTAATCAACTTTGCATTCTGAAGCAAGAGATTCTTAACGAGATAATTGGCGAATGGTCGGCTCCGCCCTATCGCCTGCCGGTGCGACGCGGCGCCTTGCGTCCGAAGGTTCTCTCGCGCTCGGGTTGTTGCGCGGCTGGCCTTTGTGGATGCTGGTGTGTCTGTTCAGAGCCTTGCGGAGCTTCAGGGCGACGCGGTCTCGGACTGCGTGACGGTTCATTGCGGCGGGGACGCTGGTATCGCGGTTGTTCGGTCGATCTCGAGGAATCCTGGCGCCGCGGCCGTGGATAAGCCGGACGATCGCCGTAGTCTGATGACGGCTCCGGACGGAGACGCGGGCGCTCCGGCGGCAACTGCGGAAGCTGCAGAACCGGCAATGCCGTGCGAATCAGTTGTTCGATTCGGCGAACTTCGCCGCGCTGATCGAAGGTGGCAAACGAGATAGCACGACCGGCAAGTCCGGCGCGAGCCGTGCGGCCGATGCGATGGACATAGTCTTCCGAGTTCGAGGGCAGATCGTAATTGATGACGAGCTCGATACCGGAGACATCGATACCGCGCGCTGCAATGTCGGTGGCGATCAGGACGCGATACTTTCCGGACTTGAAGCCTTCAAGGGCGTCGCGCCTTTGGCCCAGACTGCGATTGGAATGAATCTCGGCGGCGTTGTGCCCCATCGCCTTGACCTGACGGGTGAGGTTTTTGGCGGCATGCTTGGTGCGCGTAAAGGTAAGCACCGGACCGGGATATTGCTGGAGGAGAACCTCGAGCAGACGGCTCTTGGCGCCGCGATCTACGAAGAATACCTCTTGCGTGACTTTGTCTGCGGCAGTTCCGGGACGAGCGATTTCAACCTGGACAGGCAATTCCATGTGCCGCTGGGCGATGACGACGATCTCCTTGGGCATAGTGGCCGAGAACAACATGGTTTGGCGTGATTTCGGGAGGAGGCTTAGGATCTTATTGATTTGCGGGGCAAATCCCATGTCGAGCATGCGGTCGGCTTCGTCAAGAACAAGGATTTCAATATCGGACAAATTGATTAAGCGTTGTTCAACAAAGTCGATTAGGCGACCGGGTGTCGCAATGATGACGCGCGGTTTCTTTTCGAGGGCATAGCGTTGCGGTCCAAGCGGAGTGCCGCCGATGAGAACCGCTGTGCGAAGACCAAGGTGCCGTCCGACGGACTGGAGGGCTTCATCGACCTGGATAGCGAGTTCGCGCGTCGGCAGGATGATCAGTCCACGACCCTTGATTTGGGCAAGTCTCTGAATCATAGGAACACCAAAGGCGAGTGTCTTGCCGGTACCGGTCTGGGCGATAGCGATCACGTCTTTGCCTTCGATGCCGATCGGGATGGAACGCTTCTGGATAGGAGTTGGCTCGGAGAACTTCAGCCGAGCAATGGCATCCATCAAATTAGGGGCAATTCCCAAGCCGGAGAAACCGGCGGCCAGTGGTTTTTTTGTGGTTTCGGAATCCTTGTCATCTTGACGCGGAATGAGTCGATGTAATTTTTGGGGCACGCGGGCAAAATCCTCTCGAAAGTTTGTGCTGGGAGAGCGTTACAGGAACTATAGTCTATCAATAGACCGCAAATGGGGCATTAAGTCAAGGGAAATAAGGAAACGTGGCAGCAGTTGATCAACGGCCCGTAGACTTCGCGTCTTTGAAGTTGCGACACAATCAAAGGTTATGACGATCTTTTCTGTTCACATCGCGTCGACAACTGTTAAATTGGCGACTTAACTATGAACGTACGTTCACTCGATTTGCGGGCAGTGTTTTATCGATACGCCCAGGGAGTATTGCGCTGATGTCGTCAATTGTTGAATCATTGCGGCGACTGCGCCACACAATAGTCCCGTTGCCGGTCAAGTATGGCCGGCGATTTCGGCAAGTTTATCGATTCCTTCAGCAGCATCAGACGGCAAGCCGTGATGAATTAGAGGCGTATCAGTGGTCGAGAATCAAGGCGGTGCTGGAGTATGCGCACGAACATGTGCCGTTCTATCGTCAACGTTTCAAGTCACTGGGGTTGATGCCCGGAGATATAAGGTCGCGTGAGGATTTCCGGAAGATTCCCTATCTGACGCGCGAAGATGTCACCAAACACCTTGAAGAATTGAAGTCCGACGAGTTTGTGAAGCTCAAGCCGGTACAAACTGTCACGAGCGGGACAAGTCGCGACCGTCTGAAGATATTCCGTTCGGCAGAGGCCGAGATCTGGCGCAAGGCGATGATGTGGCGGCATTTTCACAACATTGGCTATCGATTTCGCGATCCCAGGGCGCAGTTCACGGGTAAGTTGAGATTCCTGCCTGAAGGCAAGTTCACTAATGTCGACTACAATGAAAGTCTGTTGATGATCGAGCAGTACAGCATTAACCGCGAACAGGCGCCGGAGATCTATCGCATACTGCGGGACTTTGCGCCCAAGTTGATCTACTGCCAGCCGGCGAATATCTCGACACTCATTCTTCACTTTCAAGAGCATGGGCTTGAGCCGTTTCATGTGCCGATCGTGTACACGACGGGAGAGATAATCTATCCGCAGTATCGCAAGGCGATTGAGGGATTCCTTCAGAGCCGGATAGTCGACTATTACGGAAACCGGGAAAACACGGTCGCGGCGGTGCAGCTTTCGGACGGACGCAAGTACATTCAGACTGAATACTGCAATCTCGAGTTTGTCGACGAGAACGGAAACGAGGTTATCGGCAAGCAAGCAGACATTGTGGCGACAACGCTGGTAAACTATGCGGTGCCGCTGATACGTTATCACACCGATGATGTGGGGATCTACAATGGATATCCTGCAGATGCGGTGGCGAACTATCCGGTGATGGAGATTGTCGGCGGTCGCGGGAAGGATCTGATATTGAGCAAGCGCGGACTGATCTACCCGCAGGTTGAGATGACTGTTGGCGGTGAGAAGTTTGAACGTGTGCGAGTGGAACAGAAAACGCTTGAGCATCTTCATGTGACATATGCGCCGACAACGCTGTTCAATGGCACGAACGATGAAGCAATGCTCTTGAAAGTGTACCAGGAGTATTTCGGCAGTGAGTTTCGGATCACTATTGAGCGAGTTCCGTTCATAGCCCCTACCGAGTCGGGAAAGAACAAGTTATACGTTTCGCAGTTAGCAATGGAGTATTTGCGAAAACAACAGGGTGAGTGACTAAGTCTCCCGGTTAATCAAAATTGAAACTTTTGTCGACTTAAAGCAGTCGTATTCAGGTGTAAAGGTAAAGGAGCGATAAAGTGAAAAACTATAAGTCGAGATTGACATGGTGTTTGTTCGCGCTGCTATTGTGCACGACGATGGTGTTAGCCCAGAGCGACCCCTATGAGATTCTGAACAAGAACATTGCTGCCAGTGGCGGACTTGAAAGGCTCAAAGCGGAGAGATCACAATATGTTGAGGGCACGCTTGCAATTGCCGGACTTGCCGGTACGATGAAGATCTGGACGCAGAAGCCGGATTTCAGCCGCAACGAGGTAGACTTGAAGGTGCTTCGCATCACTCAAGGAGAGAACGCGGACGGTCAATGGGTGCTCGATTCCAACGGCAAGCTGCAGCTAATTACGAAACGCGATGAAGCGAGCCTGAAGCGAAAAGATGTCAAACGGCGGATGGCGGAATATGAATTTCTCGATCCCAAGTCTACTGTATTCAAGGTCGAAGCGGCAGGAATGGATACGGCAAATGGTGTCAATTGCTATATCGTAAAGATATCCAACACTATCAACAGCGATGTACAGACGAATTTCATCAACTCGAGTACATTTCTGTTGGAGCGGGCGATTTCCAACGAGGGTGACGAAAGCAGTGATTCCTATTTCGGCGATTATCGCGATGTTGGTGGGCTCAAGGTAGCGCACTATACCAAACAGACTTCCTTACTCACCGGCCAGGTCCAAGAGATTACCATTACCAAGTATGAATCGAATCCGGTGATTGCCGCGACATTCTTTGATCCGCCGCAGGAGACGAAGAAGGACTACCGGTTTGTCAACGGCAACAGCGCCGAGAATGTACCGTTTCGATTTAGTGGCAATCATATTTATATGCCGGTTACCGTCAATTGCAAAGAGCGCTACTGGGTTCTTGACACCGGCGCAAGCATGTCGGTGATTGGCTCGAAGTTTGCCAAGGAACTGGGATTGGAGACCGCAGGAAATATGAAAGGCGGCGCAGCGAACAGCACAGTGGATGTGCAATTTGCGACCTTGCCGCCGTTCTCGGTGAAGGGAATCGAGTTTGATGCACAACAGATCGCGGTGATCGACCTGGAGCCGCTGAACAAACTGATCAATATTCAGATCGACGGCATTCTCGGATTTGACTTTCTATCGCGATTTGTGACAAAGGTCGACTTTGCGCATGAGCTGGTGTCGTTCTATGATCCGAAGACGTTTTCGTATGTCGGCGACGGCACGAAGCTGGATGTGCATCTGAAAGATGGCGTATTCGTTACGAAGGCCACACTCGATGGTGCGCATTCCGGAACATGGTTGTGTGATCTGGGCGCTTCGGGTATGTCGCTCGAAGGCGCATACGCAAAACGCAGCGGTTTTCTTGATCGCAATGGTATTGAATCGATGGGGCGCGGCGCCGGGGAGGCATACCGAAGCAAACGGGTGATGTGCGACAGCATTTCATTCGCAGGTTATACACTGAAAAAACCGCGACTGCACTTCCCTATCGACAAGATCGATACAGTGTCGGCGCCGGATGAGATCGGCAATCTCGGCAACACGTTGTTCCGCAATTTTGTGTTGTACGTGGACTATGCAAACGAGCAGATGATTGTCGAACAAGGAGACAAATTTGGAATCGAGTTTCCGGATGATCGGTCGGGACTGCAGCTGATTCGCGGTGATAATGATGGTATTGATGTGTGGTTCGTATCGCCGAAGACGCCAGCCGCCGAAGCTGGTCTTAAGGAAGGCGACCGGTTAGTGACGATCAACGATATTGCGATTGAACACCTTGGGGGTATCGAGTCGGTCCGAAACATCTTGTCTGGTGATGCCGGAAGTAAGTTGAGAGTTGCGGTCAAGCGCGCCGGCAAAGAATTGCAGCTGAGTTTGGTGCTGAAGGAATTGCTGTAGAGCTATTGGATTTCCCGACAGAGTCGGCGATTTTGCGATAACACACCCAGTCTCCGAGCATCTCCGCCACGGCGGATCGGCTCGGAGCCACGCCTCTCGAGAGGGGAACTTAGGTTCCTACTATCATGCCTTAGTCACCGGTGAAGGTTCTTTGTTGACAAAAAGGGCGATTCTGGCGATATTGTGAATAAGGAGGGTTAGCATGAAAAGGCTTCTCAATGTCGGCATTCTGACAGGAATCGCATTTCTGCTAGTGCAATGCAGCAAGCAATCCACTCCACCGGACGAACCCGAAGCGATAAATTCAATCACATTTGAAACCAGCGAGATATCGACTTCGACTCATGCCGGCAGTAGTGCGTTCTGGGCAGAATATCGATGCCTTGAGAATGCGACAGACAGCACGTGCGATGTGCGGTTTCTGGAAATCGGCGACGCTGATGGAATGTTGTTTCAGGTCTTTTTTGATTCGACTGACATTAACAGTGAAACAGGCTCCATGCTGTTGAGCGGCAATGGGTATGACTTAGCCCTTACGATCAAGTCGAGTCAAACAGGAAAGGATGGTAATTCAGGCACCGGAGGGAAGCGATTCTTGACGTTGACGATACAACCGATGCAATTTCCGCGACTTCCCTATCCGCCATGTCTGTCTACAGCTTCATTAACTCAATCGTTGGTCACAAAGCCGTATAATCTCGATTCTGTACGGGTATTGCGAGACGATCTTCTAACCTGGATCACATACAGAGGTGGCAGTTCGCGACCGCAATTTTCGTTGGCTGCTTGGTATTCGGGTATTGCCTCAACTGGCGACACGACTAACTGCTACTTGCGATTTGAGTCGTCGGACACGAGTGGTCCTTTGGTGAAAGCGCGGCTAGGATTCAATTTGTCGCCGCTTGCTCGTGTGATCGGCCAGAAGACTCCGTGTCAGTGTATGTCAACTTTGAGAGTGTTACGTCCGCAGGACAATTGGCATTCGGGGTTTGAGGTGGCGGAGTTTGCAAGGACGGCGGCGGAAGGGTCCTCGAATTTAGTTGAATACATTATGCCTTTGGCGGATGGCAATTATTGGGTGTATTCTGGATACTGCCCTTCCGACCCCACACCCTTTAGCACGATGGAAGAGAGTTTGAGCGTTACACAACTTCCATCGGATCGATGCAAGAAAGTGTTTCAGTTGAAGTCGTCGGTCGATCGAGATCATCCCAACATTGTGGAAATATGCGGCAATAGAATATACGTTGACGGTACTTTGTGGTCACCACCGATACCCGAGAGATTCTTCAGTTCCAGCGTACCTGCCGGTACTTTTGACAGCTGCTTTACGGTGTACAGACTGTTCATGTTCAACGGCATCGACGACATTACGTATGCCAAAGGCGTTGGATTGATCAGGAGATCACAGTGGTGGGTTTCTGTCCGTTCGTCAGATTCGTACAGTTGTAGTTCGGTGTTGCTGCGTTACAGGGTAGCACCTGATTAGTCGATTCTCCTAACACGTCGTCGAACACTTGAGCGAAGAGAGAGAAAAGCGGTTAGACAGGGCTTGTAAATGCGTTTGACAGGCTAAAGGGGAGTACCTATATTCTGCGCACAGCTAGAAAAGGAGTATTGCTGTTATGGCATCAGTTAATAAGGCCATCTTGATTGGCAATCTTGGCAAAGATCCGGAATTGCGCTATACCCCTGCCGGTGTGGCGGTTTGCACGTTTTCCCTGGCCACTACCGAGAAGTGGCGCGATAAGACTTCGAATGAACAGAAGGAAAGCACGACCTGGCATAATATTGTGCTGTGGCGGCGCCAGGCGGAAATCGCCAAAGAGTATCTGTCAAAGGGATCTCCGGTATATATCGAGGGCCGGATTCAGACGCGCAGTTATGACGACAAGGAAGGCGTGAAGAAGTGGATCACCGAAATCGTCGGCGACCGCTTGCAGCTTCTGGGACGGCGCGGCGAAGGCGGCGACCATTCGACGCAGTCTTCGGCGCCCGATGTTCCGGATGCGCCGCCGATGTCGGAAGATGACGACGATCTGCCGTTTTAGTTAGGCGACATCTGATATATGGTTTTCAGGGTGGAAACGAAAGTCTTCACCCTGGTTTTGTTGTGGGGGGTCGAGAAGTAACACACCCCGTCTCGTCCCGACAAGTCGGGACGAGCCACCCCTCTCTAGAGGGGAATTAACATCGTCGTTGACACGATCTGCGTGCGGACTTCAGTTACAGGACGAAGGATTCGTCCATCTTGGGTTGAACGGTCTCCCATTTGCGTTCTTCGTGGAGGTGCAATGCCATGGCTTCGGATTGCTCTTTTTCGCCGTGGGTGATAAACACTTTGCGCGGCTGGTACTCCATCGGTTCGAGCCAATGCAGCAGTTCGAACCAGTCAGCGTGACCGGACATTCCCTGAAAATTGAAGATGCGAGCCTTGACCTCGACCGGCGACTTGTGGATGTAGATCAGGTCGGCGCCCTCCATCAGTTTGCGGCCAAGGGTGCCTTCGGCCATGAAGCCAACCAGCGCCACTGTGGTTGTCGGATCGGGAAGGCGATTGAGGAGATGATGCATAATGCGGCCGCCGGTAAGCATGCCGCTTGATGAGAGAATTATCGCAGGTCCCTTAAGTTCGTTGAGGACCTTGGATGATTTGCGCGTGCGATGAAGCGTGACGTGTTGGCCGTCCAGCATCGAGTTCTCGCCCTGCAGTTTGTTCTGACCGATGGAGTGGTAGGATGAGAACTTTGAGTAGATGTCGGTTGCGGCGATGGCCATCGGCGAGTCGATATGAATCGGAATCGGCGGGATGAATTTTTTGGCGATGAGCTGATTGACCAGAAAAGTGATCTGTTGTGTGCGTCCGATGGCGAAAGCGGGAATCAGCAGGACGCTTCTTTCTTTAACGACACGGTTGATCAATTCTTCAAAGACAGAGAACGCATCCTCGGCGGGATGAACCTTGCCACCATAAGTGGATTCGCATACCAGGTAGTCGCACATAGGCGGTTTGGATGGATCGATCGTAAGCGGATTGGCGTAGCGGCCGACATCGCCGGAGAAGAAGATTGAGCGCCGGTTGACTCCATCGTCCATTTCAAGTTCGACACCGGCGGCGCCAAGTAAGTGTCCGGCAATGTGATAACGAAAGCGGAATTCGGTCCCGATAGATTTCCATTCGCCGAAGTTGGCTTTGCGGAAGAGCTTGATGGCAGCCTCGGCGTCATCTTCGTCGAACAGCGGTAAGACGACTTCGTGACGCGAGAGTTTCTTTTTCTGCCGGTATTGGGCGTCTTCCATTTGCAGCATTGCCGTATCGAGCAATGAAACGGCGGCGAGATCGACTGTTGGCGGAGTAGCGTAGACCGGGTTGGAGTACCCTTCGCGGACGATTTTCGGCAAGAAGCCGATGTGGTCAATATGGGCGTGGGTTAGGATTACCGCATCAATGCCGGTCGGGTCAAAGGGCAGCGGCAGCCAGTTACGCTCGCGGAGTTCTTTGGGACCCTGGAACATGCCGCAGTCGACCAGTACTTTTTTGTCATTGACTTCGACCAGATACTTCGATCCTGTGACAGTGCCTGCTGCGCCATGGAATGTGATTTTCATCATAATTAGTTCGTTTCCACCGGTATAAAAAGTAATTCTCCGCGACGTTCAACATGCAGAACAACCGCGCCGAGTTTAATGCTGGAGACGATCGAACGCAATTGTTCGAGGCTCTCGACCTTGTTGCCGTTGACCGAATAAATGATGTCACCGGGTTGAAGTGATTGCTCCCACATTTGACCGCTTCTGGAACGAGCGGCAACGACGATGCCATTGGGAAATCTGGTTTCGCCCAACATGTTCTGCAATTGCGGGTTGAGTTCAATTGCGAGAATTCCGAGCGACGGGATTAGATTTCGATCAGGAGTGACCATTGTCGTGAGCATTTCCTGATATGCCTGACGCTCGATGACCTCGACCTGAAGTTTCAGGGTGTCCCTTCCACGCAAAGCAACAACACTAACCATCGCGCCCTCGGCCTTACCGTAAAGATTGACCAGGAACTGTCGGCCGTTTTCCATTGGTTTGTTGTCGAGTGTGAGTATGACATCACCGATTTCAAGTCCGGCAACATGCGCGGGCGCGTCAGGATAGACATCGGCGAGGATAACGCCGGATTGTCGCGACAGGTTGAGTCCGGTGGCAAGAGCGGGAGTTATTGTCTGCGCGTTCACTCCGATTTCACCACGCCGGACGTAGCCGTGTTCTTTTATCTGCGTATAGATCGTACCCACGATGTTGCTGGGAGCGGCAAATCCGATACCTTCGGCGCCACCGGACTGGGACAGAATTGAAGTGTTGATGCCGATGATCTCGCCATTTGCGCTGACCAGCGGACCGCCGCTGTTGCCGGGATTGATAGAGGCATCGGTTTGGATGTATATCATCGGGCTTTCTGGACGCAGTTGGCGGGCAATGGCGCTGACCACGCCCATTGTCACGGAGTTGTCGAGTCCCATCGGCGAACCGAAAGCGAAGACAATTTGACCCTGCTTGACTTCGTCGGAGTTGCCAAGACGGAGGTATGGGAGGTTAGTCTCTTCAATCTTGAGGACAGCCAAATCGGTTTCGAGATCTACGCCGACGACTTGCGCACCGACAACCCTTCCACGCGGTTTGATAATGGAGCGGCTTTGGCTCATGTCGCTGGCCGCCGATGAGAGCATGACCTGGATTCGGTGGGAACCTTCGATAACGTGAGCGTTGGTGATAATGTAACCGTCGGGGCTAAGAATGACACCGGAGCCACCGCTGCGCTGGCGGGTAAGGAGGCCTTCTTCGGACCAGAAGCCGCCTTCGGCAGGTGTGTAGCCGGTGGCGACGATGCCGACGATTGCCGGAGCTGTACGTTCGACGAGACTGCGCGATGCAGAGCTCAACTTTTCGATTTCGAGCACAGACGCCTGTGAGAGTGCAATTTTAAACGAACAAAGAAGGAGCGTAAGTATTACAAAAGTTGTCCGGCCGAATCGAAAGTCCATTACTTTGCCTGCTTTGAAACCGGTATAACGAGAATAGGAATGCGCGTTTCGCGTACGAGCTGTTCCGAATCCGAGCCGTGAAGGTGTTCCATGAGATGGGAGCGACCGGTCGTTGTGAGAATAATTAGGTCGCAGGCGAATTCCTTTGCGGTAGCGAGGATCTCGTCGCGATGATCGCCCTCGCGCAAGAGGACCTTATGAGGAAGGTCGGAGCCACCGGCTCGCTTGAGCAGGTCTTCCAGAGTTGATTTCGCGGTAACAGCGATCTCTTTCTCATCCTTGAGGAATTTTTGAGTCGACACTCTCAACATTTCCATCTCTTCTTTGCGCATGAACTCGGGGCGAACATTGAGAAGAAACAATTCTGACTTAAGTGTCCGAGCCAACTCGACTGCGGCTTGGATTGCAGCGAGCGACTGTTCACTTAGGTCCGAAGGTACGAGGATCTTCTTGAACATATGAGAAACCTGCCTATGTAAAGAAAATAAAAGTCATTAATACAAACAGCGGAATGAGGATTGCTCCTGACCACAACATGAATCCGAAGAAACTGGGCATCGGTACCTTGGCCTCTTCGGCAATCGATCGCACCATGAAATTTGGCGCATTGCCAATATAGGTGTTCGCACCAAAGAATACGGCGCCGGCGGAAATAGCTGTCAAATCAATTACAAACTGCGCTGACATGGGATGGACGATCTGGCCGGCGAGAATACCGTGAACTTGCGCTGGAGCGATACCGAGGTCTCCCAGCGCCATATTAAAGAAGGTCAGATAAGTCGGAGCATTATCGAGGAATGACGACAAGACACCAGAGACCCAGAAGTAGCTTGCCGGGGAGTGGACTGCGGCTACGATTGCGCCGGCGGCACCGGATTTACCCGCCTGCAGGATTTGCAAGGGTGCGACGATAGTCACGAATATGCCGACGAACAGGTAGGCAACCTCCTTGATTGGAAACCAGGTGAAGCCGTTGGCCTCGCGGTATTCGTTCTTAGTAGTCTTGAGGCTCAAGATTCCCATCACGATTATTAAAACGTCACGAAGAAGCGACTGGTAGGTGAAATGCAAGCCGGCGACGTGAAGTTCGCCAAGGTGAAGGCTTCCAGACATAAGGACTGCACCGACAATACCGAGAAGGTAAATGAAATTGGTTCCGCCATAGATCTTGATCGGTTCGGTTTTAACGGGTGTCTGGAGAACACCTTTGGTTTCACGGCGATAGAGATAGGTTTCGACGATGGTGTAGATTATCAACAAGTAGGTCACCGAGAACAGCAACTTGTTCCACATTTTGAAGGTCCAGAAGAACGGCACACCGTTGAGGAAACCGAGGAAAAGCGGAGGATCGCCCAGCGGTGTCAGCAGGCCGCCAACGTTGGCTACCAGGAAAATGAAAAATACTACTGTATGGACCTTGTACCGGCGCTCTCTGTTGGCGCGAATGAGCGGTCGAATCAGGAGAATTGCCGCGCCCGTGGTACCCATCCACGATGCCAGAATGGTTCCAATCAAGAGGATCAGTATATTGACTGCGGGTTTGCCGACCAGCGAGCCTTTGAAATAGATTCCGCCGGAGACAGTAAAGAGTCCCCACAACAGAATTATGAACGGCACATATTCGCCGAGCATAACGTGAAGGATTTCGTGCAGTCCGATGCCGCCGTAGATCATCACAAAGGGCAAGGCAAAGAGGAGTCCCCAACCGAAAGCGATTTTGGGAAAGTGGTGGTGCCAGAACCTCGGAGCAATCATCGGCACAAGTGCGATGGACAATAGGATTCCGACAAAAGGGATACAACTCCAGAGCGGCAATTGCTGTCCAAGCTGTGCCCTTTGGATGGCGAGTTCGCGTTCCTCGAAGGCTTGTTTGCGGGTTTCGTAGAGTTCTCGGGTTGGCGCAGCAAACAACGAACCGCCAATAATGGACATTGCCACGAGGGTAAGGAGGCCTAATTTGATGATTCTAATCGACATTGTCAGTCCAGGTTCAGTCATAGTCAGTGCGAATAATAGCCAGAAACTTTCCAGAGGTCAAGCGCTCTTAGCTTCAATCAGCCGCGGGTAAACGCAGCTTGATTCCAAAGTCATCATTGGTTAGACTTACCGCATGAATTTGCTTTCTGAATTACGCAGTTTGGTTATGCCTGAAAATGTCATCGACAATGCGACTGCACTGGAAGCGGCATCGATTGATGAGTCTTCCCTATCGCCGGTTTTGCCGGCGGCAATTGTGAGAACATTCACATCGGATGAGATTCAGAGGGTGGTGCGATATTGTCATCAGCACAAGTTGCCACTGACAGTGCGCGCTGCGGGCAGTGCGCTGGAGGGCAGCGCTATCCCGTGTGCAAATGGAGTCGTGCTCGATGTTTCGGGAATGGACAAAGTGATTCAGTTTTGGCCGGAAGACTTGCAGGTCAAAGTTGAGCCGGGTGTTGTCTACGAGAAACTCAACGAAGTACTCAAGAGGGAGTCGCTGTTCTTTCCGCCTTCGCCGGGTGGGAGTTCGGATGTAGCGACAATTGGGGGAATGGTCTCGACGAATGCGAGCGGGATTTATTCGGTGAAGTATGGCGGGACGAAGGACTTTGTATTGGAGTTGGAGATCATCGACGGTACCGGCAAATATCATCGTCTTGGCAACCGCGCGATTAAGCGATCATCGGGTTACAATCTGATCGATTTGATATCCGGTTCGGAGGGGACGCTAGGAGTTATCACTTCGGTGACGCTGCAGCTTCGAGGCATTCCGGAGGGTAGTCGCAAGGCGGCATTCAAGTTCCGTTCGGAGTATGAGGCTGCGCAGGCAGTTTCGGAGATGATGCGCTACGGACTTGATTTGGCGGCGGTGGAATTTCTCGACCGCAATGTGATTGAAGCGTTGAATCTGCTCAATAACTACGGCCTCGAAGAAGTCCCCTGCTTGTTCATTGAAGCGCATGGTTCAGAGCAGGTGCTGGAGAGCAACATCGAATCGGCAACACAAATTGCCGAAGAACTGGGCGGCGAAGTGCTCACTCTTCAAGGCGGGCAAAATCCGTGGGAGATCAGACACTACGTTACGAATGCTATTAAACTACGACGTCCGGGATATACGATCATTCGCAATGATGTGGCGCTGCCGATTTCGAGGCTGCCGGAGATTATCAAGTATTGCCGCGAACTTGCTGAAGAATCGGGGCTATTGATACACGCCTTTGGCCATGTCGGGATGGGCCTGATTCACGCACTGATTCTTGCGCGACGCGATGATACCGCGGAATGGCAAAAAGGTCTTGAAGTTAATCGGAAAATAATCTTAAAGGCGGTCGAGTGCAACGGGACGATTTCGGGCGAACATGGAATCGGGCTCGGGCACAAAGCGATCTTTAATATTGAGCATGCGGAATCGCTTGATCTGATGCGTCAGGTCAAGCGAGTATTCGACCCGCATGGGATAATGAATCCGGGGAAGATCTTCGATCCGGCTTAGTGAGCCGGTTTCCTTTCAAAGGTAGCGATCAACACGCCTGCCAGAATTAGCGCTCCCCCCAAGAGAAAGTGGCTCTCGAGTTTCTCGTTGAGCAAAAGGAATCCAAGGCCAATTGCGACGAGGGGCTCGAGAAATGTCATGAGCGACAGAGCTACGGCAGAAACGCGTTTCAGCAAATAATACCAACCAATGAAGGCGGCACCCGTGCCGAGAATTGCCAGATAGAGCAGCGCACCGACGCTGACGAAGCTGATTTCGAATTGCAGAGGCATTTCCAAAAACATCGGCGGAACGAGAACTACGAGACCCGCAGGGATCTGCAGGATAGACAGTTGCGCGGCGGGGATGTCATTGAGATCACGCTTGATCAAGACCGTCGCCCAGGAACAAAAAACGGAACTAAGCAAAAGCGAAAGCATTCCCAACACGGGACCGGACAGGGTCAGGTTATTGGAGAAGAGTGCAATGGTACCGGCAAAGCCGACGATCATACCGGCGATGACCTGTTTTGTCAGCCGTTCCAGCGGAAGGAGGAAGTGCGCAAAGATGCCGGTGAAGAAAGGCATCGTTGCAAAGAGTACAGCGGCTAGCGATGAGTCTATCCATTGCTGCCCTATATAGATGAAGAGGAAATTCAGTCCGTACATCAGGAAACCAGCAACGAAGATCTTGCGGCGAATGTTGGGCAGCCGTGGCAGCCGGTAGCGCCAGATGCGGAACGCGATACCTAGTAACAGAAAGGCAATAACAAAACGGATGACGGCAAAGGTGAAGGGCGGAACGGTTTGGAGTCCGATCTTGACGACGACCCAAGTCGAGCCAAAGAGCAATAGCGTGACGATATAAAGGAGAATGATCACGCCGGGATAACCGCTTGGCTAAAACTGACCGGAGGCAACAGATCTCGCGGTGGGATCGCCGGGATTTGTTCTAAGGAATTCACGCGATATGCGGACTGCATCCTCACGGCGGCCGTTCTGCACATAAAGCGAAACAAGCGAACGATAGGTGACCGGCATAACGGGATTGATACGATAAGCGATTTCGCTGACACGAACGGCTTCGGAACCCCTGCCTAGATACTGCAGGGCGAGAGCCTTGTATTGGTAGTAGTAGATATTTTCGGGATTGAAGGCAATGAGCTGGTCAACGAGCTTGAAATAATCCTGATACATCGAGTCGGTTTGGGCTTCGCTGAAACCGCGGATTCGTGCCATGCGGGTATAACTCTGCCAAAATTCCGGGAAGTCATTTATCATGTCTTCGGTGACGGCGAGAGCGAGGGTTGTGTCACCATTGGCTTCAAGGTAGTCAACAAACTCCATCCCCGTTTGCACCGAGCCGATGATCAAAGTGGTGGCGACCTCTTCGCGGAAGACCTTGGGATTATTGATACCATTGGTACGATAGACGTTCAGGAACAGGTCTTTGCTGATCTCGACATCCCAGACGCCGCGACTTTCCTGCGGCACGATTTGATAAAGCCAGCCACGGCGGATATTGTGCTCGGCAAGCGGGTATTTGACCGCGGTCGGCAGAGTACCAGAGAAGAGAATCGGGAATTTCCACTGATTGGCGGTGATGATCTGTTCAACCATCTGATCTGCGACAGTGGTTATTTGACCGGTTTCCTGATCACGATAAGCCATCAAGAGGTGTTCCCACCCACCGCGCAGGCGGTCGACAAACGGTTTACGCGGGCGAGTTGAAGCGAGACTTTCCCATTGCATCTGCTCATCGGTGAGGTTTATCGGGACGCCCATTTGGTGCTTCAACTGTAGCTGGTACCAGTCAGTTTGGATGAGCGAAAGATTGGCAACGCGAACATCTTTGCGAAGACCGTAAACCTCTTGCAGGCACCAGAGCGGGAAAGTGTCGTTGTCGCCGCCGGTGAAGAGAATGGCATCTTGCGGGCAGGACATCAAATAGTTGTAAGCATAGTCGTATGCGAGGAAATTGTTGGAGCGGTTGTTGAAACTATAGTTGGCGCCAATTGAAATCGCCGGGAAGATGAAGGTGATCACCCCGAGCGCAACTGTGACCAGGGTTCGACCCTGTAATTTCAGCCAGTCGATCAAAAAGTTGAGAACGACGAACAACCCCATGCCGATGCAGAGCGCAAAGGTGATGAAACCGGGCGTGAAGAAGTAGTCGCGGTCGCGGACCTCGAGCTTGTTCAAGCCAGTGGACGGGTCAATCATTGAGCCATCAGCGAAGTTCATATAGAGCACCAGTCCAATGGTGCCGGCGAAAAGAATCAGGCCGAAAAACGTTCCGACTCGCCATTTCCATTTGATCAGAGCGATTATCCCAATAATTGCCAGAATGAACGGTATGGTAAAGAGTACGCCGCCGAAGCCGAATTGGTCCATCAAAAAACCGCCAAAGCCGATGCGCGGGAAATCGCCGAGTTGGTGTTCCCAACTGGCGCGGCGTTTGAACATCTTCTCGAACATCGATTCGGAACCATACTGCTTGCGTTGCAGGTAGCCATAAAACCTTTCCCAATCGGCGGGATTATTCTGGTTGATTGCCGGTTTCTCGGCGGCGCGAATCGGGATATAGGCATGTGCGGAAAAACCGATCATGGCGGCGACACTTAAGCCCAACGCTAACGCCCAGCCGGAATCGCGTTTTTGAACAAAACCAACCAGGGAGATCACCAGCCAAACCGGAACTAACACAAGGAACCAGGAGACGTTTGCGGCTACTGTAAACAGGACAATGCCGCTGATCCAGAAGCGGTAGTCCTTGCGCAGGCGCTCGTCGACGGAAATGACAAAAATGAAGATAGCCGGCATGGCAAGGAACGAAGTCATATGAATCGCGACGGAGAGCAGGCTTATGTAAGCGATCATAATCAAGTATTTGATCGATGACGACTGCTGGCGATGGTCATACCAAAGGAGCGAAAGCCAGATCAGGGCAAAGTAAATAGCCATCGCGATGGCGTAGACCTCGGCTTCGACCGAGTTCGACCAATTGGTACGGCTGAAGGCAAACAGCAATGCTCCGGTGATTGAACAGAGATAAGCGAGTAACAAGCGGCTGCGATTTTCAGTGACTCCGGGCAGGAAGCGAAGGAGCCGGACAGAAACGACGTAGCCCATCGTTGCCGCTACAGAGGCACTGAACACCGAAAGCAGGTTTATTCGATGTGATATGTCTGAAGCGATCGGTAATAGCGAGAAGATACGACCAATCAACAAGTAGAGCGGGTTACCCGGCGGGTGGGCAATGCCAAGGATATAAGAGCAAGCAATGTACTCGCCGCAATCCCAAAACGGTACTGAACGCTGGACGGTCATCAAGTAGACGATCAGCGAAACAAAGAAGACAATTCCACCACCGGCAAGATAGGCGTAGTCGCGTGTTTTATTCTGAAACAGTGTCAAGCCTCTCTGCATCAATAAAAGTTCTCATCAGCCGACAAATATATAGAATTTGGAATAACAAACAACCCCTTTGACGGAGGTTTCAATGTTAACCTGGTGCGGATTGCTGTTTACTCTCGGGATTGCCGCGTTTCTTGACTCGATCTTCAACTACGGGAATATCTTCCGGCAGATCAACTCGGTGCTGTTCATGTTGACTTCATTGGGATTGCTGGTGCGCACGACAACGAAAATGAAAACACGGACAATTGAAGGTTACCAGAAGCGTATCGAGCAACTTGAGCAAGAAGTGCGCGAATTCAAGGGCGAGAAGAAAGTCAGGGTCTGACGCAGATAACTTGAGGTTAGGATTTGGTCTTGGCCGGCTGTGCGCAAAGCGTTCTTTCCGCCCGTTGAAGCTTCTTGCGCACGTCTTCGACGTTCAGACTATTGGGGTGATTCAGCAGCACTTGCTGGTACATGGAGCGCGCCAGTTCGCAGTTGTGCTGGCGATCGGCGTAAAGATCTCCCTTGCGCTCAAATGCGATTGGGGCATAGAAACTTGCCGGGAAACGCGCGATTAGAGAGTCATACTCGGCTAACGCCTGTGCATCCTGATTCAGTACTTGATAGACTTCCCCGGAACTTAACCACGCCAATTCCGGCAGGATTGCGCCGGAACGATTTTTGAGCTTCGCGAGTTCAGCCAGGGCCTGCGGGAATTCAAACCGAAATCTTGCAAAGAGGGCTGTCGCGAAGATCCGCAGAGTGGCTTCTTCCATACCAGCATACTCGCTGATGAGCATAATACGGCGCAGGCAGTCATTGACAAAGACACTCTTGGGGAAAGCGTTCATCATCTTGCCATACGCCTCGCGTGCGGCTTCGAAATTTCCAATAAAGAATTGCAGTTCCGCGCGTTTGAAAAGCAGCTCTTCCTGATTGCGTTGCGGAAGCTGGTTGGCATTGACGAGCGCATAGATCGAGTCCGCCAAAGTCGCATCCCCCAACGCCAGGTGGCAGTCGCCGATCAGCATTTTGGCGGCGGCTGCAAGCGGTAAGCGCGGATATTTTCTGGTGACTTCTTCGAAAGTACCTACCGCGCCGAGCGGATCGTGAAGCCCCTGGAAGGTGACCACTCCCAGTGAGTAGAGCGCCTCGGAGACATCGCGGTCATTTGGCGCCATGGTGATGATTTCTCGATAGAGAGCGGCGGCCGACTGGAAATCGCCGCGCTCGAATTTGGATTCTGCGAGAATAAACTGCGACTGGACCAAGAGCGGTGTCCTAGGCATAGCGGCAATTTGCGCACAGGCCTTGTCGACCATTTCGTAGGCGCCGTTGTCGCGGGCAACGCGAGCGAAGTAGAGCAAGTTTTTACCGAGACCGTTTTCTAATGAGTCAACGATACGGAAACGATCGAGAGCCTTGTCGTACTCATTCTGTGCCACAAGATAATCGCCGTAGAAGCGTTGGGCATCTTTGTGGCCGGGGTTGCTTTTGACAATATCAGACAGCGCTTTTTCGAGGCCGGTGTCATACTCTTCCAGCGCATCAAGCTTGATCAGGTTGGCGACTCTGCCGGTCACATAAATATTCTGGGTGGTATCGATCTGGACCATTACAAAGTACTCCCGAACAGCTTCTCCGTAGTTGCGCATGACTTCGTAAAGTTGCGCCAACTTGCGGGCGAATTGACGCGGTTGATTCAATTTTGTGCGCGATTCCTGCAGAAATTTCACGGCGTCCGCGTAATAGCCGTTAGTCATAAAAATATCCGCCGCGTTCTCATAGATCTGTGCGTCGTTGGGCGTCAAGTCGATGGCGATATCCATCTGTTTTCTGCCCTCTTCGAGCTTGCCCTGGCGCAGATAGATGCCGGCGATTTCGAGCTGAATACCGGATCTTTGGAATGGTTGGCTGGCTCCCAATCGTCGTTCAAGAATGACCAAGGCAGAGTCGTAATCCTTGGTGCAGACATAGGCATTTTTGAGGGCCATGACGATGCGCTCGTCATTGGGATAGCGGTCATAGAGCGGTCGCAATTGCGCGACAGCCTCGGTGCATCGTCCGGCGAAGATCATGGTCTCGGCGTTCTTGGCGCGCTGCATTTCCATTTGTGATTGCGCGCGTGAAACAGGCGTCAGAGCAAATAGCACTGACGCCATAATTATGAAGAATGCCGGTGTTCTGATACTCATTTATTCGGCTGATTGGCGTTGATCGACCGGAAGTATTCCTTGATGAGCTCTTCATATTCCGGCGGATAGCCTTCGTTCATGTACTTCTGTAATCGATCCTGATAGCTCTGCCGCGAAGCCGACTCGAACTTGAGTTGTTCCGGCGAAGCGCGGAGAATATCGCGTGCCGATTCGGCCTTGCGCTCTTCGGAGAAATCCTGACGCTCCATCGAGCGCTGGAAATCGAGCATGCGGGAGTGGATTTTGTTTTGGCGCTGAAGAGTCTGTTCGGTGACCTGGCCGCTCTCGAGGTCTTCAACTACCTTCTCAACTTCTTTGTCAAGTTCGTCGAGTCGACCAAGGATTTCTTTGCGAGCACCCTGTTCTTTCTGGAGTTCGCCGAGACTCTTGCGAACAGCACTTTGCTCGGCAGCCAAGCGACCCATTTCACCGGGATTGGGTTTTGAATTGCCCGGTTTATTGCACGAAGACGCGGTCTTGTTGTTGAGTTGCTTCTGTTGTTGTGAGAGCTTGTTCATCTTCTGGAACATGTTCTCATTATCACAGCTTCCGCTATTGCACATCTGTTGACTTTGAGTGGATTGCATCAACTGATTGGCGGCCTGATTGAGCGAAAACATGGCGTCCTTCTGCATCCGCATGGCATTGGATCCGTTCCGTTTCATCAGTTCTTCGGTCGACTGATTCATCGATTCGCGGGCCTTGTCCATCAGTCCGCCAATTTCCTGCGAATAGAACGGCGACTCCATCGAGATCTGTTTGAGTTTAGAATCGAGCGATTCCATTGTGCGTTGGAGGGCCTGCTGTTCGGCCGCCAGTTGCTGAAGTTGCGGCGAGGTGGGGTCAGCCGTCTCCGCACGATTGATGACGTCTTCCTGCTTGTCGGAAACGTAGAGAATTTCGTTGGCAGCTTCCTTCATTTTTTCAGCCGATTTTTGACCCTGACTGCTATTGAAGGAATCTTTCATCTGCTGCATCTGGTTCTGCATCTTCTTGAGGCTGCTCATTGCCTGCTGGCCGGCCTGTCTGGAAGACTTCTTGTTTTTCTGCTTCAGTTGGTCGGTCATCTTCTGCATCTCTTTGCCGGCTTCCGGTTCGCGACTGGCTCCAAGAAACTTTTGTGCATCTTCCTGCTGATCAAGCTTGAGTTCTTCAAGCATCTTCTGAAGTTCGTCGGCCTGCTTTTGCAGTTTGTCGAGGTCTTCCTTATTCTGCTGTTCGCGCGGCGACAGATCGGAGAGCTGTTGTTCGGGCGTTGATTCGGTCTTGTCGTTGACCGCTTGTTGCTTCTCGATGATCTCCTCGAGCTGGCGAACCATATTTTCCATCTTCTGTTGTGCCTGCATGAACTTGAGCATCGCGATGGTACGTTCAAGCTTCTCTTTGATGTCTTCTTGCGAGAGCTGCATTTCTTCGGCGGCTTTCTGCATTTCTTCCGGCGACATCTTTTCCATCGCCTCCTGCAGTTTGCGCATGGCCTCTTTCATCTCGGGCGTGGCGACTTCCTGGAATAGCTTCTGGAGTTCCTGCAGTTTCTGCATGATTTCCAGCGAGGTCATGTCGTTTTTGCGCATTTCCTCTTTCATCTGCTCCATGCGTTCGCCGATCTTCTCCATCGACTCAAACAGCTCCTGCTGCTTATCGAGCGCCTTTTGAAGTTCCTGCTTTTTTTCCCAGTCCATTTCCTTGTTGGAGAGCAACTCTTCCTGCAGTTTTTCGGTATTCTCGAGAAGTTGTTGCTGGGTTTCGCGGAGCTTTTCGAGTTCGCTGATCTGCGCTTCGCCTTCATCTTCGAGGTAAGCGAATTGTTCTTCGATTGACGGCAGTCGCGCTACGAGCAGCTGTGACAGGGCGCTCTTGGGGCCGGTAATATTGTCGTTATCGAATACCTCGAATTGATATTCGACCCAGCCGCCGGGTTCAAGGCCGACATCGCCCAGACTCCATGGATAGCGGACTTCGATATTGCGTCCGGATTTCCGGTCAAAAGGAATGTCGAGCTTGCGGGCGAAGGTTTCGCCCTGGATGCTGAACACGCGATAATGCAGTTTGAGATCGGAGAAGCCGAAGTCGTCAAAAAGCTTGACGCCGAGTTCGAGCGACATATCATCGGCAAGATTTACCGGTACTCCCGGAGCAAAGAGATCGGCCTCGGGGAAAGCATCGGAAATCGCGGTGATTTTGTAATCGATCGGGTCGGGATTTTCATTGCCGAGTTCATCAGTTATCTTGATCCGATAATTGCCGTCTTCGGCGACTTTGATCGTGGCAGTCAACTGGTGCTTCTCGATTTGTACCGGTACAAGTTGGCCGTTCTTCATTTCGATGACAGCCGTCTGTGCCGGCTTGTTAGATGTGGCCTCGACGCGCACTTCTGTCCCTTTAAGCGCGGTGATGTTACCATCGTTTTCATCAACGACGAGCGGCTGCATTCCGGTGTACTTGGGGTAATGGTAGGTCAGTTTGACATCCATGATCCGGGGCTTGTCAACGGCTTCAATCTGGTACTTGGGAGATTCGATTTCGCCCGCAGTCACCCAGTATTCGAACGAGCGGCGCACTTCGCGGAATTCGTAGGCAAGGACAGTGGTGTCATCCGGTGCCAGCTTGCCGGCGATAGCCGCTGTAGCTTTGACAGCGCGGCTTTGCGCAAAGTCTTCAGTCTTCACAGCGCCGTCTTCATAGCGCCAATGCAGCTTCGCATCGGCAGGCAAGGACCGGCCAAAGAGATGCGCCTCGATGCTAATAGGCGAGAACTTTGCAACCTCGGCATTCTTGGGGTTCACATCGAGCTTGTAACTAAGTTGGCGCGCAACATCGACGGTCGGATTGGTCAAGAGAAATACAGTCTCACTGAAGACCGACGGGAAAACAAATCCGAGCATGACGACAATCAAGGCGGCACCACTGAAGTAGCGGAGACTGCGCTTGAGATAGCCGTGGTCAACGGACTTCTTGAAGTCGATGTCCTGGCACATTTCCTGCGACTGCCGGATGATGGCCTGAATCATGTCGGTTGAGAAGCCTTCGCGGTTGCGCGACAGATTATTCTCTAACTGAAGGGAGGCAATCAGGCGATCCTGCAGCTGGGGGTATTTCTCTTCGACCTGCAATGCGACCGTTTCCGTCGAAGGCTTGGTGATGATCGGCCAAACTACGGTGCGGAAGAACAATGCTGCAAGCGCGAGGAGAGCTGTGACGGCGAATATAATTCTGAAAGTTGTTGTCAGGAAGAAAGCGGCGTTGAAGATGAATCCCAATACCAAAACCACGGCCAATCCGGTGAGAATCAGCAGAGCGCCGTTGGCGGCATGTCCCAGCAATATGAAATTACGGAGCTTCCGCAAACGCCCGGTCAAATACTGTATCGAAGTTCTGGGATCCATAGCTGTACCTCTAATTCATTAATGCCCAAACCAGGATGTTTGTTCCCATCTGGAGAGCTGCGGTGCGCTTCTCCGGCGGGTCGTTATGAACGCGCGGGTCTTCCCAGCCGTCGCCAAGGTCGGATTCAAACACGAACACAGCGACCAATCGTTCGCCCATAAACCAGCCGAAGGCTTGTGCCGGTTTTTCGTCGTGCTTGTGTATTTTCGGAAGACCGTTCGGGAATTTGTAGTAACAATTGAAAATACCGTGATTAAAAGGCAATTCGCGTGGTTCCTGGTCGGGAAAGAGCTTCTTCATTTCGCGGAAGAAGGCTTTGCGCATACCGTAGGAGTCGTTTGCGAGCAAGAATCCGCCGGCTCCGAGGTATTTACGCAGGATTTCGAGGTCCTCGGCGCGAAAATTAACATTGCCGTGGCCCGTCATGAACAGAAACGGATAGTTGAAAAGACGGTTATCACTTAGCTCGATGCGAACTTCTTCCTGGCTAATCGGAATGCTGGTATTGGCTTGCACGAAGTTGATCAAGTTGGGGATAGCGGAAGATCCCCAGTACCAGTCGCCGCCTCCCGGGTACTTAAGCCGGGCGATGGAAACGCCGTTCATTAGGTCGGCAGCGGAAGCGCCGGAAAACGATAAGGCTATCGCAATTATGGAGCAGGTAAGTAGAGTCTTCATATTACTTCAATTTATACGCAGACAGGGGCTTAATAGTTCATCCTGATGCAGGAAATTCGACCATTACAGAGGTACCGAAGCGATTTCAAAAAAATATCAACTGAATTGGACTTGACAAACAGTCGATAACGTATAACATATGAGCAGATGTTCATACGTTAAGGATGAGAAATGATCGAAAACGAAGACTTGTGTCAGGTCAAATTTGTGAATCAGTCGACAGTCGGACGATTGCGGAAGTCGCTGAAGGATCCGCAGACAATTGAAAGGTTGGCAGAGATTTTTGGAGTGCTGGCCGACCCAACGCGCCTGAAGATTTGCATCTTCCTATCACAGGCGGAGTTATGTGTCTGTGATCTGGCGGCGATGCTGAATATTTCGGAGTCGGCAATATCGCATCAATTGCGGCTACTTCGTTCCCTGCGATTGGTCAAGTTCCGCCGCGAAGGCAAGATGGCGTTTTATGCTCTTGATGATGCCCACGTCACAGCGCTGATCAAACAGGGTATGGAACACGCTGAAGAAAGGGCAAAATAACGATGGCGTTAGCCAATATTGAAGCACGGACGACGCGGATCGACTGCCCGAATTGCGCGAAAACTGCCGAGGAGGAGATTCAGAAGATATCTGGGGTGGCAGGCGTTCGCGTGGATCTGTTGAATGCGAAAGTTTATTACGCCTACGATTCCGACAAGACCAATGCCGAGGCATTACGCAAGCAGATTGAAGGGCTTGGACATTTCAAGTTTGTCGATGAATCGACAGGCAAAGGCGAAGCGCTGCCGATTTCGCGGTGGCTTGGTTGGTCGCTGCTCGCGGCAGTGGTTCTCTATGGTTGCGGCGCCGTTTTGTATTTTGCTTTCGGTCAGGAATTATTCGGTCAGATGGTTTTTTACCTGGCTACGGCGGTCGGCGGGTGGGATATCCTTCGGCGCGCAGTGATAGGAGTCAAGCACAGGCGGCTGGATATCAATGCGCTGATGACGATTGCGATTATCGGTGCGATCATCATCGGTGATCTTCATGAAGCCGTGGTGGTGGTTCTGTTGTTTGGTCTTGCCAATATGCTGGAATCGTACTCGCTGTGGCGGTTATCGAAGACGCTGGGCAGCCTTTCAGATTTCACTACCGAACAGGCACTGCTCAAACGCGGCAGCAACGTGGTGAGCGTTCCACCTGAATCGCTGGTGGTCGGTGATACAATTGTGCTCAAAGAGGGAATGCGAATTCCTGCCGATGGCAAGGTCGTGATTGGTAAGTCGTTTATTGATCTCGCCAGCCTCACCGGCGAATCGCATCCGCGTTCGGTTGCAGTTGGAGACGAGGTATTTGCCGGAGCGATCAATCTCGACGGTTATCTTGAAGTTGCCGTATCTGCGACTGCAGGTAACTCGCGGATGGGCAAGATTCTGAAGTTGATTGGCGAGGCGTCGGCGCGCAAGGCGCAGATAGAGCGGTTCGTCGACCGGTTTGCTCGAGTGTATACACCAATTGTCGTGGCACTGGCGGTGCTGGTTGCCATCATCCCTCCCCTATTATTTGAAGCTTCGTTTACTGAATGGATATACAAGGCGTTGGTCTTGCTGGTGATTTCGTGTCCGTGTGCGCTGGTGATCTCGACACCGATTGCCGTAACGACGGCGCTTTCTGCGGCATCGCGGATGAAGGCCGTATTCAAAGGCGGCGACGCGCTGGAGAGGTTGGCGATAGTCAGCACAGTGGCGTTTGACAAAACGGGAACGCTGACGACAGGAAATCTTCGATTAGTCAGGACTGAAGGTCGCGATGGTCATGACGAGCGAAAACTGCTGCAGATTGCCGGATCGCTTGAGCAGATTTCACAACATCCGATTGCCAGGTCATTGATGGCCGCATGTAGTGAGCGAGATTTGCCGATGCTCGTAGTTGAAAATCCGAAGGCCATAGCCGGTGTGGGGGTCGAAGGCAAGATCGATAACAGGGCGTATCAGCTTCGCAGTTCCAACTCCGACTACAGTCCAGAGTTTGGACAATCGGTGTCGCTCACCGAAGACGGCCGGACACTGGCCTTGTTTCGCTTTGCGGATCAAATCCGCGCCGAGGCTCGCCCGGTAATTGATGAGTTGCGCGAAGCCGGAATTGGTAATGTCGGTATACTCTCCGGCGACGAACAGGCGAATGTCGAATCAGTTAGAGCCGAACTTGGGCTTGATTTTGCTCACGGAAATCTAATGCCCGACCAGAAATATGAGCGTCTGGCTACACTGGGGGATGGCATCGTTATGGTCGGCGATGGAATCAACGACGTGGTTGCGCTTTCGGGATCGGATGTATCAGTATCGTTGGCGCGATTCGGCAACGACATACCCGCGCAGCATTCTGATATTATCTTCTTTGGCGATAATCTCGATCCCCTACCCAAGGTGATTAAGTTGGGCAGGCGGACGCTTTCAACGATCAAAGTCAATATTGCGGTTGCGTTTGCGATCAAGGCAGTTTTTCTCGTGCTTGCAGCTCTGGGTTTTGCGAATATTTGGATGGCAGTGGTGGCGGATATGGGAGCTTCCCTGCTGGTGATATTTAACAGTCTGCGATTGCTGAAGTAGCAGCCACACGGCGAGCGTTCGCTTGCGCAGAGGTCTTAAACTTCCCAGATTCACATCATGCTTGATTATTGCGGCAAGATTGCCGGCGTTGTGATTTGCGACGATACTCTGCGTAATGTCACGGCGCTGCCGACAGGAAATGGCCTCGAGATCAGCGACTCCGGTGAATTCGGAATAGTCCAAGCGGACGAACTGCAATTTCTGCCTTTGCTAGGCTGTAAGTGTGTTTATGGTATCAATCGTTCGCAATATCATCGCAAGCGATTGTATCTGGCGGAGGATTTGGCAGCTTCAGACCCAGAGCAGTTCTTGTGGGAATTGTCGCGGTCATCCGCAGACCAGATTGATAACTACCTATACTCGCTACTGCAACTGCAGCCGACCGACAAGGGAATTCAGATTGAGTGTCTTTCCATCAATCGCAAGACTTTCGGCAAGATCGGCGAGTTGTTCGAGCAGCATCGCCTCACTTTGGACAAGATGATTTTTGAGCCGGACGCGACTCGACAGTGCATCAGACCGCTGGTTGCGGATGACCGGGCAGTGTTCCTGCGCGTCGAAGACGTGTATGTGAATTTGCAGATGTACCGGCATGGGCACTTGGTGGCGATGGAGATTTTGCGAGGAAAAAGTGGAGACTTCCTTTCGGCCCCGGAGAGCGTTGTCGAAGAGATCGGCATTTTGATGATGTCGATCTATGGGGGCCGGCCGCTGAAACGAAAGGTGACCTTGATTGTCGCCGGTGACGCAGCGAGAGAGAGCATCAGTGCGTTAATGATTAGATCACTCCCCTACGAGTTTCAGCTGCTTGATTTGCCCTTTGAGAAGCTCAAGATTACTTCCGGTATATTATCTACCCAGCAATTGCATTATTATTTCTCCCCTCTTGCGCTCTGTTATGCTTATAATAGGAGCCAGAAATGCGCATCATCGCCGGAGAAAAACGCGGCCTTGTCCTTAAGACCGTAACTTACGAGGGTTTTCGCCCGACACTTGACCGTGTCAAAGAATCGCTGTTCGGTATACTTGCACCGCACATTCGCGACGCCCGGGTGCTTGACTTATTTGCCGGGTCGGGCGCGTTGTCGTTCGAAGCGGTATCGCGGGGAGCGGCATCGGCGCTGATGATAGACAATGACAAACGCGCCGCGAAAGTCATTGAGCAGAATCTGGTGAAGACCGGATTTGGTGATCGCTGCAAGTTTGCATTGGCGGACTTCGAGGCTGCCGGAAAAACGGTTGCGCGGGGGATGCAATTTGATTTAGTTTTTGCGGACCCGCCCTATGATGGCGGTTTCGGGCAACGGTTGTTGAATCATCTCCGGGCTGTTGATCTAATTGCACCGGAAGGACTTCTGTCACTGGAGATGTCGCGCAAAGAGATGGCGGAATTGGACATTACCGGTTATGAAGTATTGCGTCCCAAGCGGTTCGGATTCACCTTCGTTTGGATAATGAGGAGAGTTTAGTTGAGACGAGCGGTCTACCCGGGGAGCTTTGATCCGATCACTTTCGGCCATGTCGATTTGGTAAGACGGGCAGCGGTGATGTTTGACGAAGTAGTGGTCGCTGTAGCAGACAATCCGAACAAGAAGGTGTTATTCACGCACGACGAACGGCGCGACATGGCAGTTGACGCGTTAAAGGATATACCCAATTCGCGGGTGATTGTGTTTCGCGGGTTGTTGGCAAACCTCGTGGAACAGGAAGATTGCTGTGCGATTATCCGAGGTATGCGCGCAGTCAGCGACTTTGAGTATGAATTTCAGATGGCGCTGATGAACCGCAAGCTGTCGCCGAAAGCGGAGACTGTTTTCTTGGTGCCATCACTGCGTTATGTGTATCTAAGTTCGAATACTATCAAGGAAGTTGCCAAGCATGACGGCAAGATTGATGACCTGGTACCAGAAATTGTGTTGAAGCACTTGAAGGAAAAATTCGGACATAAGTAGAGCAAGTCATTAGATGCCGTGCCGCCAATTGGCTGTCGGCATAGGAAATAGTGCCCGTCTTAGGCCAACCCAAAGTCGGCCACTGAATCAAAGGAAAGTTTTGGAGGATCCTGCGTGACAGAGAATGCCACCGACCAGCACTTAGTTCGAGTACAGAAATTACAGGCGCTCCGCGAAGCCGGAGTTGAGCCGTTTGCCTATAGCTACAGCAAGTCCCATGACTCGGCACAATTGATCGAGAGTTTTGATGCAATTGCCGCGGCGCAGACTACCGTCAGCCTGGCGGGGCGTTTGATGACGATTCGTTCGATGGGTAAGTCAATCTTTGCCAATCTGCAGGATGACGCCGGACAAATTCAGATTTATGTCAAGAAGGATGCCGTGGCCGAGGGCGAGTTTGAAGTCTTCAAGAAGGCTGACATCGGCGACATTTTTGGTGTCGAAGGCTACCTCTTCCTCACGAAAATGGGCGAAAAGAGCGTGCATGTCAGCAAGGTGACGCTGTTAGCCAAGAGCCTGCGTCCGATGCCGGAGAAGTGGCATGGACTACAGGACAAAGAGACAAGATATCGCCGGCGTTATCTTGACATGATTGCCAACCCGGAAGTGCGGGAAGTCTTCAAGAAGCGGAGCCTGATTGTCCGCGCACTGCGTGATTTTCTTGATGGCGAGGGATTTGTCGAAGTTGAGACGCCGGTATTGCAGCCAATTTATGGCGGTGCGGCGGCGCGACCGTTCATCACGCATCACAACCGTCTCGATGTTGACTTGTTCATGCGAGTGGCTGACGAGCTTTATCTGAAACGGCTGATTGTCGGCGGATTTGAAAAGGTTTGGGAATTCTGCAAGGACTTCCGCAACGAAGGTATGGACCGCAATCACAATCCGGAATTCACGATGATTGAGCTGTATTGGGCGTATGCGGATTACCAAGATGTGATGAAGCTGTACCAGCGGATGATCACGACAGTTGCGACCAAAGTGTTGGGCACGACAACCATCGAATTTGGGGACAACAAGATCGAGCTGGGCGGAGAGTGGCGAGTGTTGCCGATGCTGGATGGAATCAGTGAAGCGGTTGGACGCGACATTTCGCAGATGGATGAGCCGGCGCTGCGCAAATTCTGCAACGAAATTGGCGTGAAGACCGAAGGGCTTGTCGGCCGCGGCAAGTTGATCGATGAGCTATTCAGTGAAAGACTTGAACACAAATTGATTCAGCCGACTTTTATCACCGACTACCCGAAAGAGCTGTCGCCATTAGCAAAACCGCATCGCAGCAAAGAAGGATTGACGGAACGATTCGAGGTCTTCATTGGTGGAATGGAGATGGGGAACGCCTTCAGTGAGCTGAACGACCCCATCGATCAAAAAGAGCGTTTTCAGAAACTTGTCGAGTTGGCAAAAGCCGGCGACGAGGAAGCGCCCGCAGTGCTGGATGAGGATTACATTTTCTGTCTCGAACACGGAATGCCGCCGACCGGTGGACTGGGATTTGGTGTTGATCGACTCTGCATGATGCTGTTGAATCAACATTCAATTCGTGACGTGATTCTCTTCCCGCAGATGAAACCGGAGTAGCCTTGGGCTTTGAGCTGTTTATCGCGCGGCGATATCTTCGGAGCCGCCGCCGCGAGAATTTCATCTCCTTCATATCTCTCATCTCAATTGTTGGAGTGGCGATCGGTGTTGCCACTCTGAATTTCGTCATGGCGATGATGAACGGATTCGAAACCGAGATTCGTCAGCGCATCATCGATACAACGGCGCATATCACCGTCTATTCCTATGCGGGTGATGGTTTCGTTGACTGGCAGTCGTTGTCGGAGAAGGTTAAGACGGTGCCCGAAGTAGTCGCGACAGCACCGAATATTTTCTACAAATCGGTCATTGGGTCGGGTGATGCCAATGACGGTGTTTTTGTGAAGGGCATCGATCCGGACTATGAGTTCGAAGTTTCAAGATTGCGCGAGAATATCGTCGCGGGTGAGATTAATCTTGGCGAAACGGCCGACAGCCTGCCGGGGATCGTGATTGGTCGCGAACTGGCGGGGATATTGAATGTGAAGCTGGGCGGCGAAATAGTGCTCGCATCGCTGAAGCAAAAGAAGATGACGTTGACGCTTCAGCCGAAGTATAAGAAATTCGTGGTCACGGGAATTTTCGAGACCGGAATGAACGAGTATGACGGCAACCTTGCGTACATTTCGATACCTGTGGCGCAGGATTTGTTTAAGCTGGATGACATGGTCACCGGCCTCCAGGTAAAGGTTCGCGATTTCTACAAATCGCAGGAAGTTGCTCGCAACATTGAAGAGATAGTCGGAAGTCCGTACTATGCGGTTGATTGGTCGGAGCGACACAAGAATCTTTTTGGCTGGATGACACTCGAAAAGTATGGGATGTCGATAGTAGTCGGACTGATTGTCGCGGTCGCGGCGTTTAATATTGTGACGACTTTGATCATGTTGGTCATTGAGAAACGCAAGGATATCGCAATTCTCAAGTCGATGGGGGCGAATCGCAAGCAAGTGATGAAGATTTTCATGTTTCAGGGTACATTGTTAGGGTTTGTCGGCACCATTGCGGGTACAATCCTGGGTTTTGCGCTATGCTGGGCACAACAGACATTTAGTATTGTGTCGATTCCGGGAGAGATATACTTCATCAACAGCCTGCCGATTGACATGCGAGTCATTGAGTTTGCGATTGTTGCCGGCGCGAGTGTGATAATATCATTTCTGGCAACGCTTTATCCATCGCGGCGTGCGGCCCGGCTGTTCCCTTCCGACATTCTGCGGCATGGATAAGTTTATCATTGATTTGGGGTTAAGAAAATCCCATTTGTGGCGACAATACATTTGAGACAGGAGTCGTAGGCAACCTTTGCATGAGCTAATTCTGGAAACAAAGAGCCTAAATAAGAGCTTTGTAACAATCGGCGGCGAGCTGAAGATCCTTCGGGACCTGAATTTTGGTGTTTCCCGAGGAGATTTTGTCGCCATAACCGGCGCATCAGGAGTGGGAAAGAGCACATTGCTGCACATACTGGGTGGACTTGACCTACCGACATCGGGAAGCGTGACAGTTGCGGGTCAGCGAATCGACAACCTAAGTGAGGCACAGCTCTCTGATTACCGCAACAAAAAGTGTGGTTTTGTCTTTCAGTATCACTATCTTTTGGAAGAGTTTAACGCGGTCGAAAACGTGATGATGCCACTCCTTGTTCGAGGTGAATCGCGGAACAATTGTCACGGGATTGCGGTTAAACTGCTGGACGAGGTCGGCCTTGGACAGCGACTGGATCATCGGCCGACGCAACTCTCCGGCGGAGAGTGTCAGAGGGCCGCGGTGGCGAGAGCGATGGCTGGAGCGCCGGAGATTCTGATCGCAGATGAACCGACAGGCAACCTCGACCACGAAACGGCAGAGACTCTCCACGAACTTTTGACGCGCTTGAACGAGCAAAAGAAAATGACGATCATCGTAGCGACGCATGACCTGTCGCTGGCTGATCGCGCGTCACGTAGGTACCGCTTATCAGATGGTCATCTGGCAGAAACGAGCTAGACATGTTATGTGAAGATTGCCGCAAGCAGGATGCTACCGTGCATATGAAGCAGGTGGTCAACAATCAGAAGATTGTGCTGAACCTGTGTTCCAATTGTGCCAAGCGACGCGGGTTTTCGAATCCTCTGAAGAATATCCCCTTCCCGTTGGCCGATTTCTTGACCTCGATGGTGTCCGGTTCGATTACCGAGCCCGACAGTGAGTTGATGGGACAAAGCTGCCCGTCGTGCGGTTTGACCTATGACAAGTTTGCCAAGACCGGTCGGTTGGGATGCGGCGAGTGTTTTAATACATTCCGCCAACCGCTGGCCGATTTACTGCGCAAGATCCATGGATCAAACTTGCACCGCGGTAAGCGGCAAAGTTCGACGGCCGAAGGTATGGATACTCTGAAGGAAGAAGCGCGCCTGAAAGAAGAGCTTAAGGCAGCGATTACAAATGAAGATTTTGAACGTGCAGCCCAGATACGCGACCTGATTAAGGACATACAGGCGAAGATGGAGACGAGCGATGTTCGATAACATGACCGAACGACTAAGTTCCTGGTTGACGGCGGAAGGCGCCGAGGCCGGGATCGTCTTGTCTTCACGCGTCAGGTTGGCGCGGAATATCAAGGGACTTTCATTCCCTCCGTATGCCGACGATGATTGTCGCGAGAAGGTTGTCGACTTCGTGGAGACGGCACTGCAAAAGAGCCGCGAGCTTGAGCGCGGTGAATTTCACCGTTCGGAGATTATCGATGATCTTGACCGGAGCTTCTTGATCGAGCGCCATCTGATTTCGCCGGAGTTTATGCGTCCGGATACCATCAGCGGGATTTTCATTTCGCCCGATGAGAAGATTGCGATTATGGTCAACGAAGAGGACCATCTGCGCATTCAGTCAATGGGTTCGGGTTTGACTTTGACAGATACGCTGGCGCGTGCGATGCGTATTGATGACGACCTGGCGCGGACGCTGGAGTTTGATTACGACACGGATTTTGGATTTTTGACCTCCTGCCCTACCAATGTCGGTACCGGACTGCGAGCATCGATATTAATTCATCTGGCGGGTTTGGTCCTGACCAAGGAAATCGACTCGGTAATCGACCACATCACCAAGCTGGGACTGGTGGTACGTGGATTTTATGGCGAAGGTTCGGATGTATGGGGTAATTTGTTCCAGATATCAAATCAAACGACTCTCGGACGTTCAGAGTCTGATATAACAGAGGCTTTGCAGAAGATCACTCGTCAAATCATCGAGTTTGAGAACCAGGCTCGGGAACAACTGGTGAGTCAGGCGAATGACGAGATTTCGGATAAAATTTGGCGCGCCTATGGAATATTGAAGCATGCGCGCGTATTAACTACAGAAGAGGTGATGAATCTCTTGAGTGCGGTGCGGTTGGGTATAGCATTAGAAATTCTCAACGAGGTGTCGATGGAAGCGGTCAACAAGATGTTGATCTTAAGCCAGCCGGCGCACTTGCAGAAACATGTGGGACGGGTATTAAGCCCATCCGATCGTGATATCGCCAGAGCCACGCTTGTTCGTGAGACACTGGCATAATTGGATTAGTATACTATCTCATGCGGAGGTATAGATGAACGAGATGTTTACCGAACTGGCTCGCAAAGCAATCGAATACGCTCGCGACGAAGCGGCCAGGCTGCGCCATGATTACATCGGTACCGAGCATCTCCTGCTGGGTTTGATTCGTCTTGGTGAAGGACGCGCTTGCGAGGTCTTTTCGAATATCGGCCTCGACTTAAACGAGCTGGTCCAGTCGATCGAAGACGTGGTTCAACCGGCCGGCGGGACAATGACCATGGGTCAACTTCCACTGACGGCTCGCGCGAAAAAGACGCTCGAAGTCGCCGGACAGGAAGCGCGTGCACTGAAGTCGAAAGAAATTGACACTGAACATATTCTGCTCGCCCTGCTGAAGGACGAAGAGGGTGTTGCCGCGCAAGTGCTGTCGATGTTTGACATCGACTACAAGGATGTTTATGAAGAACTCAAGAACATCCAGAGCGGCCAGCCGTCATCGTACGGCAAGAAGCGCAAAAAATCGAAGACACCGGCGCTGGATCATTTCGGACGCGACTTGACGGAACTGGCACGCAAAGGCAAGCTGGATCCGATCATCGGCCGCGACAATGAGATTGAGCGCGTGTCGCAGATTCTTTCGCGCCGCAAAAAGAACAATCCGGTGCTCATTGGCGAGCCGGGCGTGGGCAAGACGGCAATCGTCGAAGGTTTGGCGCAGCGCGTCGTCACCGGTCAGGTGCCGGCCGTGCTGGAAAATCGCCGCATTGTCATGCTCGACATGGCATCGCTGGTGGCGGGCACAAAGTATCGTGGCCAATTTGAAGAACGCCTCAAGGCAGTGATGAACGAAATCACCAATTCGCAGGATGTGATTATATTCATCGACGAGTTACACACGATCGTGGGTGCCGGCGGAGCGGAAGGTTCGTTGGATGCCTCCAACATCTTCAAGCCTGCTCTCTCACGCGGTGAACTGCAGTGCATCGGCGCTACGACGCTGAACGAGTATCGCAAGTATATCGAGAAGGATGGTGCCCTTGACCGTCGTTTCCACACAGTGATGGTGGAAGAACCTTCACAGGAAGATACTGTCAAGATTCTTCAGGGACTCAAAGGCCGCTACGAAGAGCATCATCAGATTCTGATTTCGGATGAGGCGATTCGCGCCGCGGTGGTGTTGTCGAACCGCTATATCACCGGCAAGTTCCAGCCGGATAAAGCGATTGACATCATCGACGAAGCCGGTTCGCGCGCGCACTTGTCGACTTACACAAAGCCGAAGGAATTCGGCGACATGGAAGCGATGATTGCGGAGATTTCGATTCGCAAGGAAGACGCCGTCAAGAATCAGGAATTCGAGAAAGCGGCCAAGCTTCGCGATGATTTGAAATTGAAGAAGGAAGAATACGAGCAGATGAAGCGTGACTGGGAAGTTCAGCGCCAGAGCGAGAAGATCACTCTGCGTGAGGAACACATTGCCGAGATCGTCGCGAAGATCACCGGAATCCCGCTCTTCCGTCTGGAGGAGAAGGAATCCAAGCGCTTGATGCGCATGGAAGAAGAACTGCGCAAGAAGATCGTCGGACAGGAAGAAGCCATTACGGCGCTGACCCGTTCGATTCGCCGCGCCCGTGCGGGACTCAAAGATCCGCATCGTCCGATCGGTTCGTTCATTTTCCTTGGCCCGACCGGCGTGGGCAAGACCGAGTTGACACGCGTACTAGCGGAGTTCTTGTTCGAGAATGCCGATGCTTTGATTCGTATCGATATGTCCGAGTACATGGAGAAGTTCGCGGTCAGCCGTTTGATCGGAGCGCCTCCGGGATACGTCGGATACGAAGAGGGCGGACAGTTGACCGAGAAGGTTCGCCGTCACCCCTACTCTGTCGTGTTGCTTGACGAAATCGAGAAAGCCCATCCGGATGTTTTCAATATCCTGCTGCAGCTTCTCGACGACGGCAGCCTGACCGATTCGTACGGCCGTAAGGTTGACTTCCGCAACACGGTCGTGATCATGACCTCGAACGCCGGTACTCGCGACATTCGTTCGGGCAAGACGCTCGGATTCGGTTCGAGCAAGCTTGAAGATGATTACGATACGATGAAGCAGTCGGTCATGACCGAAATGAAGCGCATCTTCAATCCGGAATTGATCAACCGTATCGACGAGACGATTATTTTCCATCCGTTGTTGATGGAGCATATCGTTTCGATCGTGGATATTCTTCTGGCGGAGATGGCGGGCCGTCTTGCCGAGCGCGGCTTGAGCATTCACGTCACTGATGCCGCCAAGCAGTTCATCGCCGAGAAAGGCTTTGATCCGCTTTATGGCGCGCGTCATCTCAAGCGTGCGATTCACAAGTATGTCGATGATCCGTTGGCCGAGGAGATCCTTGCGGGTCAATTTGCCGGCGATTGCCAGATTGAAGTCGATAAGGGACCCGATGCCGACAAGCTCGTGTTCCGGATCAATGCTTCTTCGGAGTCGCGCAAGATCGCGAAAGTGTAGTTAGTTCGAGTTAGTTTGTATTTTCGACGCGGCCGGGAGAGATTCCGGCCGCGTTTTTTTGTGGTATTCCCCGGGGTGATGTTAACTTCGCGGTTGCTAAAATGGTATTCTTGCGCTATGTTTTGGCTGAGCGAAAAAAACCTACTCCAACTGTGAGGCCCGGATGAAATCGATAAAGCTGGTTTGGCTGATTGCGTTTACTCTGGTTTCCTTTTTTTCTGCACAGGCGACTATTAGACCCGTCCCCGGACAGTATGCGCGGATTCAACACGCGGTGGATTTTGCCAATGACGGCGACACGATTTTGATCGCACCAGGAGTTTATACAGGCAAGATTACTCGCGAGGTGCTCATCTTGAGCAAGGGACTGACGATTCTGGGAGACGGTGACGCGTCGTCAGTGATTATTGATTGCTTGGGATCTCCGAACACACGAGGATTTCATATAGAAAACTCGACGTCTGGGGTACATATTGCTAACATTACCTTATTCCGTGCGAGTGCGAATTATTTTGACTTCGACTCCAGTATTTTTGATTTTAACGGAGGGGGAATCAAAGTACTCAATTCCCAATTGAGCATTGCTAATTGCCGCTTCCTTAGTAACTATGCAGGTGACTTTGGTGGTGCGATTCATGCCGAAAACTCGATCGTTGAAGTCAACTCGTGCAGTTTCGACTCGTGTCATGGTGGAAGCGGAGCGGCAATTTTCCTCATTGACTGCAGCTCATGTTCAATCGTCAGTTCGAGTTTTGTCAATGGATATGCCACTTCTGCAGCTGGCGCCATTTTTGCTTTTCGGTCGCAAGTTCGTATGGAGAATTGCGAATTCACGAATAACTACGCGTGGATTAGTCCATTCTGGAATGGTGGCTATGGCGGAGCAATTTATACCGAACAAGGCACTCTCAAGATTGGCGATTGCCGTTTTTTTGATAATTCGACCCACGCAGGCGGAGGAGCCGTCTATTGTTGGAATAGCGCCCTTGAGTTAGACAGATCACTTTTTGCGAACAATCACATATCATGTAATTCGTCATCAGGAGGAAAGGACCTTCTTGATGATGGCGGTGCACTCTACTCGAACGGCGGAAATTGCAGCATTACTTCCTGTACATTCGTCGATAACCGAACCGGTTGTGGAGGATCTGCTGTTTATGTAGCCGGACAAACATCGACGATTAACCAGTGCATAATCGCTGCCTCCGACACCGCCTATGCCTTCGAGGGCAACGCAAGCTTCAGTTGCACCAACATCTTCGGAAATGCCGGCGGTGACTGGACCGGCTCGATCGCAAGCCAACTTGGGCAAAATGGCAATATCTCGGAGGATCCCCTATTCTGCGGCGCGTTTCCGGGTGACTATCGATTGAACGCGAGTTCGCCCTGTGCGGCTGCGAATAATAGCTGCGCGGTGACGATGGGTTCGGAGGCGGTCGGGTGCGATGTTCTCTGCGGCGATCCAAACTTGTCGGGAGCGGTCACGATTTCGGATGCTGTGTTCTTGATAGAGTACATCTTCGCAAACGGCGAGCCGCCGGCCGTCATGCAGACGGGCGACGTGGACTGCTCGGGAACGGTGAATATATCGGATGTAGTGTACTTGCTGAATTATATCTTTTCCGGGGGTTTAACTCCTTGCAATGCATGTCCATAGAGTGGTTCTTGGCCGTTTTGACCGGAGCTGCCCTCTCTTGATCCCTACCGTAAAATTCCGCTTGACCGTGAAGGCCGGAAAGTTATATTAGCCAACTACCCGGCGCAGGCCGGATAATTGAATTTGATAATTAGGAGGATACCTTGGCTCATAAAAAAGGTTTAGGTTCGTCAAAGAACGGCCGCGACTCAAATGGTCAAAGACGCGGTGTGAAGACCTACGGCGGCGAAGCGATTCTTGCCGGGACGATCATTGTCCGTCAGTGCGGAACGAAGATTCTTGCCGGACGCAATGTCGGCGTCGGCAGAGACAACACGCTGTTCGCGACGATTACCGGTGTGGTCGAGTACGCGCGCAAAGGCCGCGACCGCAGAATCGTACACGTTCTGCCGTAGCAGATTTGTCAAGTCCCAAGAGGACTTGACCTACAAAGCTCTCGCTTGAGGAGAGACAAGATTGAAGCGTCCCGGAAACGGGGCGCTTTTTTTGTGCAATTTCCTCCGTTTCAAAGGGGAACGGGCGCAATTTATTGCTCTTTCCTGCTCAAATAGTGCTCGGAAAAGCCGATATAACTGGTGTACATGGCAACAGAGATTACTACCATCGGCGCCGCTCGGGCAATGCGGCGGAAACGCCAATCCCATATCAAGGAATATGTTGAAGCGGTATTAATCGCGGTGGTGATCGCGGTGATTCTGCGCATGTTCGTAGTGCAGGCTTACCGGGTGTCTTCGGGATCGATGGAGCATACGCTGCTTGAAGGCGATTTCTTGTTTGTCAATAAGTTCGCCTATCGCTTTGCGGAGCCGCACGTAAATGACGTAATCGTTTTCGAATTTCCGATGAATCCGACCAAGGACTATATCAAGCGCATTGTCGCTGGACCGGGGCAAACAGTCGAAGTCAAGGATAAGGCGTTGATGATCGACGGACAGGTGGTTCCGATGATGGCGGGGATGTTCCACTCGGATCCTGACACGCTGCCGGAGCTGTTCTCTTCGCGGGATCAGTTCGGTCCAATGCAGATTCCGGCGGATCATTATTTTGTGTTAGGCGACAATCGCGATGACAGCCAGGATTCGCGTTTCTGGGGATTCCTCGACAAGAGCCGGATCAAAGGCAAGGCTTTGTTCATCTATTTCAGTTGGGCGCCGGATCCGAAGGCGCCGAAGATCGAGTCGCCGTACGTGTTTGATTTGTTCTCTTCCGCCTGGTACAACGCCACGAATCTGGATAGGCGACTTCGCGCCGATCGACTCTTCACCGGCCTATAAACACCACTTCCCTATTCCATAATGTCATCCACAGATCGCTTGCGCAGCAGGTGATCGATTCGTATTTTGGGCGTTGATGACAGACACACTTCCCAACCCCGCGCGGCGTCAGTTAACTGACTCGCGGCCCGGTCTATCAACAGTATGAACCAAGTTACCCTTGAGCTGATCGGCATTGCGGCTCTGATATTGCTGAACGGTTTCTTTGCCGGTTCGGAGATTTCGATTCTGTCGGTGCGCAAGAGCCAGCTGCGAAACCTGATTTCGCAAGGCAACCGCTCGGCGAAAAAGATCGCCAAACTGCTGGAACAACCGGAAGAGTTCATCGCGATGATTCAGGTTGGCGTTACTGTAGCTGGGACGCTGGCGTCGGTAATGGGCGGAAGTTCGATAGTGCCGCTGTTGATGCCGGTTTTTCAGGATATGGGAGTCACCGTTGAGACGTCCGAGAATCTGGCGGTCACCGCGGTTGTCGTCGTACTTTCGACGCTGTTTCTGGTCATCGGCGAGCTGGTGCCGAAATATCTGGCGGTTAGTTTTCCAGAACAACTGGCGCTGGGAGTGGCGCCGGCGGTTTCAATTTTTGCGAAGTTGGCTTATGTGCCGGCGAAGGTACTTAGCGGAATGGTGCGGCTTATTCTCAAGCCGTTCGGATTGGTTGACCGCAGTGTGGAAGCGGCACACACCGATGAAGAGATTAATTTGATTTTGAGCGAGGGGCATGATCGCGGACATTTCGATAAAGCCGAACGCGATCTGATTGAGGGCGTGTTTGAATTCGCCGACACGACTGTTCGTCAGGCAATGACACCGCGAACGAGGATTGTCGGATTGGATTTGAGCCTCGATCACGAACACATTTTGCGACGAATCACGGAAGAGGGTTATTCGCGTTATCCGGTATATGATGATTCGCTGGACAACATCAAGGGAGTTATTCACACCAAGGATGTTATCAGCGTATTGGTGCTCGGGAAATTGATCATCATTCATGATCTCATTCGGCCAGTGTCTTTTGTTCCCGATTCGAAGATGATCTCGGCGCAGCTGCATGATTTTCAACGAGACCAACAACATATAGCAATTGTGCTTGATGAATTCGGCGGCACGGCGGGTTTGATTACGCTCGAGGACATTCTCGAGGAAATCGTCGGCGAGATTCGCGACGAGCACGATACCGAACTCGAGCCGTTCCTGCTGGTGAACGAACGCCTTTGTCAGGTGCAAGGGCAATACCCGATTGAAGATTTCAACAAGCAGTTCGAAGTCGAGTTGGACGAAGAGACGGCAGACACAGTCGGCGGATTTGTGGTTGACCACATTGGCCGGGTGCCGAAACAGGGTGAAAAGATTTCCGTCGACGGACTGCAGTTTGAAATAACGGCGGTGAAGGGTCCTCGTATCGAGCGCATGCGCGTGAGGAAAATGCATTAGCGCTTTTACTTCAGCCTGAATCTTACCTCGTAGCTAACCCAGACCGTTATCGGTTGTTTATTCTGCATCGCAGGACGCCACTTCGAATCACGAGCGGCCGCAACGGCTGCCTCTTCAAAGCCGACATTGGCTTTGGAAGGGATCGCCACAATCACATCGATGACATTGCCTTCGGTATTGATAAGCACTTTCAGCCAGACGCTACCCTCGATGTTCGTCTGCCGGGCAATTTCGGGATATCGCACTGCCGGAAAGTGAAGCGCCTTGGGTTGTTCGTCGACAGCGATGAAGCTGTCTGGCGCGGGGATGAATTCCGAGATGTCAGGTACGGAGCCATCGAATACCGCGCCTTCTACAATCCCGGTGTCACCGAGACTGTAATAATCGGCAAAGTCCTGCCTCGATGGCATGATGGGGTTATCTGGGACAAGGGTGTCGTCGACCGCTTCGATTCCAGTGAAGTCCGGAAGTGGCGGTGGTGCACCGTGGGTGATTTCTGTCTCCGGTCGAAAGATCCGGAGTGGCGGCGTAAAATCATTTGGTCCGATCGTGACGCGGCCTTTGTCTGGCAGTGGAATCGTGGTTCCATTCCAGAGCAGTGCCGCAATCGCGAGGGCAACACCGATAGCAATGATAATTGAGGTCTCCGCTACGATGAAGTTGCGCCGATAGGCTCGTTTGAGGTAAAGCGTTCCGGCAAGAGCCTCACTGTTTTTGTCTCCCAACATAATCTCCTCCCATCCAACATCTGCAACACGATTAGTGAGGATATCGTGATGTTGATGCCCGGTTTTGTGTGATTTTGCCGAGCCAGAAGCTCGACCGTTGTCTCTTCAATGTAAAGACAACTGAATGGGCGATTTTGTTCCCGGATTTGTTTGTGGAGACACGGAAATTGGAGCAGGCAGTTAATACCGAAGGGACATACCCCAGCGCATTCGCTGGGATATTCATTACTAGAAGGTGAATGCTACGGCTGAACGCCGGAATGGCATTCGTAGCAGCCCATTTCTCTCCAGGCTTCGTCAATGTCAACCGGGTGTTTGAATTCAAGCCCCTGCCCTGTGCTGTCACGCATCATCTGGCCCGGCATTCCCTGCGCAGTGATGGTATGACAGGCATTGCAGTCGTGGGTGATAACTGCGCCGGCAGAGGACTTATGCGTTCCCGAATGACAGCGCATACAGCCGATATCGTTGAAGTGGCCGATGTTGACCGGGTAGGCGGACCATTGGACTTTCATTTCGGGGAAGATATTCTGCGAGTATGCCAACTGGACACCGGAAATCGACTGCTCGACAGCTTTGCGCTTCTCCGGATCATTGAGCAATCCAGATTCCTGATAGAATTCGGTGATTGAGGAGGCGATGCCTGTTCTGGCCTCGTCCTTGGTGGCATATTCCTTGGCCATTGCCTCAACTGCTAACCGTTTAATTGCAGGCAATGAGGCATCGATAAAGCCGGACTGGATGGCACGGTCGACGGCAAAGTCGGGAGAGCGGTAAACATGGCTCGGGCGGTTATGACAATCGATGCAGTCCATGACGCGTTTTTCGAGCGAATCAAGCTGGGCGGTCTCAAGGGGTTCATCTTCATTTTCGTAGAGGGTCACCGTTCCGGTGGTCTTGTCGGTAACTCTCACCCATGGAATATCCTGACGACCGCGGTCACGGGCAATGTATTCAATCTGGATGTCGGGGTTAATATGCCAGTGGATGCCGGCCTTCTGTCCCTTGTGCGGTTCACCGGTGTCGGTCTTGATTAGCATCTCGGTTGTCCAAATGGAACTGGAGTCGTCATACTGATGATGCAGGAACGACCGCATTTCAGCGCCGTAGGTTTTTTCGGGCCAATGGCACTCTTCACAGGTTTCACGTGCCGGACGAAGATCGGCGATCGGTGTCGGGATCGGACGCGGAAAAACGTCGGCCATTACGGCGTAGACCTGATAGGCACCGGACAATTTGGACTTGGCGTACCAACTGGCGCCGGTGCCGACATGGCATTCGACGCAAGCGACACGCGCATGCGGCGATTGCTGATAGGCTGTATATTGGGGTTCCATGACATCGTGGCAAGTCTCGCCGCAGAATTGCACTGACTCGCTGTAGTGAAATGCCTGGTAGCTGCCAACGGCAGAAATCGTCAGGAACAGCACCGTTCCAACTACGAAAATGATTGTTGCATTGCGATGCCCGGGACGGTTCAGATCGACCAGAGGCCATCTATTGGCGGAGAGCTCTTCGCCGCGTTTCCAGCGCCGCCATTGGCGGTACATGCCGATGGGAATAAGGAGCAAGCCGCCGATGAGAATGCCAGGGAGTACCATATAGAGGAAGATCCCGAAGTAGGCGCTGGTCTGCTCCATAGTGAAGTTGATGATCAACATGACAATGATGACTAACGCCATGGAAATGGCGACAAAGGCTCCGAGTGAACTAATCCAATTGTATGTTAACCGGGGCAGACGGGGTTTTTCCATATCTCTATTCCTCTACTGATGTTGTCATTCGGGCGGATTCGAACCGCCGGCACACTCTGGAAATTACGATAGGCAATCTCTTGCGCGATATCAATGACAATATGAGCCTCTTCATACTCTATCAGTGGTGGCAAGCTGCCGTGAAAATAGCGATTGACTAAGGGAGGATTTGCGGCTATTATCCTGCGGCGCGTTGGGATCGCGCGCTGGTCTGATACCGGCAACCCGAATTTCATTGGGGGAGCTTGAAACAGACCAGGTCCCGCGCAATGCAAGCGTACCGAACCCCGCCAGGACCGGAAGGTAGCAACGGTAGGTAACCGTCTTCATGTGCCGCGGGGTAGCCTGGTCTGTTTCCTTCCTCTGTGAATAGACCGAACCACAAAGTCTGAACAGCCGCCGGATTGGGGCAGGCTGCAACAAAATCTGCTGATGAGTTATTTCGTATTTTCACGCAAGTATCGCCCGCAGAGATTCGGAGATGTTTTAGCGCAAAAGCACATCACCGAGACTCTAACCAAGGCGATTGAGTTTGATCGTGTCAGTCAGGCATATTTGTTCTGCGGGGTACGCGGTACGGGCAAAACCTCGGTTGCGCGCATCCTAGCCAAGCGCTTGAATTGTGCGGCGCCGCAAGGTGTGGAGCCGTGCGATCAGTGCGATTCCTGTGTGGGAATCATCAAGGGGCGGTCACTGGATATTCTTGAGATTGATGCGGCATCGCACACTTCGGTTGACGACATCCGCGAATTGCGCGAAGCTATCAAGTATGCTCCTGTCGGCGGTAAGCACAAGGTCTATATCATCGACGAAGTCCACCGCTTGAGCGGGTCGGCATTCGATGCTCTGCTCAAGACATTGGAAGAGCCTCCGGCGCATGCGGTGTTTATCTTCGCAACGACCGAGGTTCATAAGGTTCCCCAGACGATTCTGTCACGTTGTCAGCGGTACGATTTCAAGCGGATCCCGGAGTCGGAGCTGCGGAGTGCTCTGCGCGGCATAGCGGAGAAAGAGAACCTCAAGATCACTGATGATGCGTTGGCTGAATTGGCGAAGCGCGGCGATGGTTCATTGCGCGACTCACTGTCGATTTTGGATCAGGTAGCTTCGTGGCAACACGATGTCATAGACATCAAATTGCTGACGGATGCACTGGGAATATTGCCGCGGTCGGAGTATCGCGCGCTAATCGGGCTGATTCGCAGTCAGGATGGTGCGGGAATTATTGACAAGATCGACAGCGTACTCAAGGCTGGTGTTGGCTCGACAGAGTTCATCCGCGGATTTCAGGAAGAGATTCGCTTGATGCTGGTGCTCAAAGCGGCACCGGATGTCGCCGGTGATTATGGAATCACCAGCGAAGAAGCAGCCGAGTACAAGACCATTGGTGAGGGTTACTCTCTCAATGATTTGCTGCGCATCCAGAATCTGCTGGTTGCACTCGAGCAGAAACTGCGAGATGGGTTCGACCCGGTGATAAACATCGAATTGGCATTTCTGAAGCTGATGCAGATGGAGAGTTCGATTTCGATCGAAGCAGCATTGAGGTCGCTGGCGGGCTGGGTACCGCAGACGACACAGCCAACATCCGCTCCACCAGCGGAATCAAAAAAAAAACTTGAATTGACTCGTTCTGCGCCTGAATCGGCGACCAATCCCACCTTTCCGTCAACGGCAGATCCTTCCCCCATTCCCGCACAGGCGACCACAGCCGAGGTGCAGGAAATCTGGCAAAAGTTCATGCAGTCGCTAAAATTACAGCACCGGAACCTCCAGATCAAACTTTCAATGGGCCAGGCGCGTTCGATAGAGGGTAACAAGTTGGCGGTGGCGTTTGACCGGCTTGGTGAAGTGCACGTGCGCTACTTTCAGGACCGGGCGCAACAACAGACTCTGGAGAGTGTGATTCGTGAATCGAGCGGCCGCGAACTGCGATTCAATTTCTTTGTCGATGCACAATGGACGCCGAAACCAGAGAGCAATGTCGCAAATTCGGGAGTACTGCTTGCGGATGGCGAGCGGGAAGATCATCCGTTGGTAGCGAAGGCGGTCGAGATATTTGATGCAGAGATTGTCTCTCGCCGGGAATTGAAGGAGCGTTAGATTCTTCGTATTATTGAGCAGGCGCCAGTGAACACGTAGGACGCCGGTGAATTGAGATTGAGAATCGATACATAGAAATGGAGTGAGAAAATGGCCAAAGGTTTTGGCGATATGATGAAGCAGGTTCAGAAAATGCAGGCCAAGATGATGGAACTGCAGGAGGAACTTGACAACAAGCGCGTTGAAGCAACCGCCGGCGGCGGAATGGTTCGGGCAGTTGTTACCGGCAAGGGCGATCTCAAGGAAGTCAAGATCGATCCGGAGGTGCTGAAAGAGGGGGATGTGGAGATGCTTGAAGAGCTGATCGTATCGGCGATTACGCAAGCACAGCAGAACGCCAACGCGATACAGCAGGAGACGATGTCGGGACTAACCGGCGGACTGAATATTCCCGGTCTTGGCAGTTTAGGAATGTAGCCGCAACGAATCTTCTACGAATGACGATGGACGACCAGCGCAGTGCCTGCAACGGTAATATCTGCGCTGTGTGAAGCGAATTGATTGCGAAGCGTCCAAGTCGAACCCATTATCACTTCTCTCTTGTTCAATTCCCATTCAACACCCTTGATAGACAAGACAATCTTCTCGCTTAACGGGATGATCGAGACAAAATCACCGGGCTTACCGTTAAGCTGGACTTCTTCATGCTCAAGCAGATAAATTCGCTGGCGATGATCGATCGCGCGAACGTTGTTTGCCGTTGCGGTTTTCGGCATCAATCGTCGAGCGAGTTTAAGGAGGAGCAGGTTCGCCAAAAGGTGGTCGGTTTCGTATCGCGTATCAATGGCGCCGTAGAGCTCGATGTCTTCGCACTTACGTTCAAGTGCTGCCCGGATTGCGAGTTCGCCGTCGGTTGCATCTTTACGAACGGGAAAGCGAATAGTCTCCACATCACTGAACTTCCGTAGTATATCCGGACCGACCGAGTCAAAGTCGCCGATGATGAGATGCGGCTTGAGGCCAAGGGAGTTGAATAGCAGTAAGCCGCCATCGGCGGCGATAATCAAGCGATCACTTTTGACTTGAGTGATTGCCTGCCGGTAAAATTCGGCGTGTTCCGCCGGATATGATCCGTGAAGGAAGATTGCAGCGGAGCGCATTTATTCTAAGTTAATCCACATTGGCATTGATTGAAACTGCACCGAGTGATATTTTCATTCCGAAATCATTATACGCAGGAATCACGCTATGCACAAAGCATTATCGATGTTGCTATTGGCCGTGGGGTTAGCGGCAACCACTGCCTCTGCTCAAGACGACTGGACAATCGAATACGAACGATCGAATTTCTTGAGAACCGACCGCTATGATAAGACGATAGCATATTGCCGAAGGCTAGCCGAATACTCACCAATTGTCCGCTATGAGTCGTTCGGGATTTCACCGCAAGGTCGTGATATACCGTTGTTGATTGTGGATCAGGATCAGGAGTTTGATCCTAAAGGAGAGCGCACTCGCAACAAGGTAATCGTTTTGATACAAGCGGGAATTCATTCGGGCGAAATCGAAGGCAAGGATGCCGGGCTGATGCTTATCCGCGACATGATCATTCACAAGAAATTCCAGGGTATACTTGACAACTGCGTCTTGCTGTTCATTCCGATCTTCTCGGTGGATGCCCACGAACGATTTGGTCCGTTCAACCGCATCAATCAAAATGGGCCGGAGGAAATGGGCTGGCGATCGACTGCACAGAATCTGAATCTGAATCGTGATTTCATGAAAGCCGACGCGCCGGAAATGCAGGCATGGCTTCGGTTATTCAACAAGTGGCTGCCGGAGGTCTTGACCGACATTCACACAACTGACGGTGCCGATTTTCAATATGTCATCACCTATGTCGCTGACGAACACCCGGGTGTTGCCGAGCCGCTGCGATCGTGGACGGCGAATAACTTTGTACCGGAACTGAAGGTACGGATGAAGTCGTCTGGTTATGATTTTTTCCCTTATGTCAGTCCAAGGAAGGGGCACGATGTCAGGAGTGGACTTGAGTCCGGTGCATTCCCGCCACGATTTTCCAACGGGTATGGCGCAGCCCAAAATCGACCGTTTGTGCTGATTGAAACCCATATGCTCAAACCGTACAAACAACGTGTTGAGTCTGTTTACGAGTACTTACGGCACTTAGTGGCCTACTGTGGCGAAAACTCATCGGAGATTAAAGAGATCATGAGTAAGGCCGATTCGCTGACTGCGAATAATCTGACTGGAACTTACTTGCCGGTTGACTTTGAGCTAAGCAAGGATAGTGTCATGATTGATTTTGCCGGTGTTGATTTTAGTATCGAAGATTCGCAAATCTCCGGGGCGAAGAGAATAGTCTGGGGATCCAAGCCGACCAATTATCGAGTACCCTACTTCAATCAGAATATACCTTCTGATTCGGCTCTGATACCCTATGCCTATTTGATTCCGAAAGAGTGGGACGATGTCATCGAGAGAATTGGTTTGCACGGCATGAGAGTCAATCGGCTTACCGAGGTGACAACACTCGAAGTCCTCTCTTCCCGCTTGTCGAAACCACAGTGGCAAAGCTCACCTTATGAGGGCAGGCAGACAGTCAAGTTCGAGATTCAGGAAGTCATCGATACCGTGACATTTCCTGCAGGAACAGCGGCGGTTATTGCGGATCAGCGTGGGAATCGAGTACTGGCGCAACTTCTGGAGCCGAATTCAAGGGACTCGTATGTGCGGTGGGGTTTCTTCAATGCGATCTTCGAGCAGAAAGAGTATGCCGAAGACTACGTGATTGAAGAGCTCGCGCTAAGAATGCTGGCAGAATCGACTTCGCTAAGGAGCGAGTTTGAAGCGAAGTTGCATGCCGATTCGACGTTTGCCAATTCGCCCGCCGAACGGCTGAAGTTCTTCTATGAGCGTTCGCCATATTGGGACCAGAACTTGGGTTTGTATCCGGTCTGGAAGGTTCTAAACAGAGTCAGCCTATCTTTGGAGTGAAAATATCAATATCCTATAGGATTGTACGTATATACATTAGTTAAAGAAGACAATCACTGTAGGATTATTACATCATGATAACCAACCGGTCTTACTATGGCATTAGCGCCTTAGTCTACTTAGCAGTGAATTCCAAGGGCAAGTTTATCGGCATCAGGGAGATTGCTACCCGCCAGAATCTGCCGATTCGGTTTCTCGAACTGGTTTTTTCGCGGTTGCGGGCGACCGACATCGTCAAATCGACTCGCGGCGCGGCAGGTGGATATCAATTAGCCAGAATACCGAACGAGATTACTTTAGCGGAAGTCATCTCGGTGTGCGAGGGTTCCAGCGAGTTTGTTTTGCCGAGTACGGTGACCGAGCGGGTTGGCCCGGACGATCCGATCGGCAAGTCACTGGTGAAGATTATGAATGAGCAGTTTGCGTTGTTACATCGAAACCTGGCAGCTACGACACTGGCCGATGTTATCCGCTCATCTGGACTGGCTGCCGAGATGTATTGGATCTGAAATTCGAGGAGAGTGAATTATGAAGATCGCTGGAAGTATTACCGACCTGATTGGCAATACGCCGTTGGTTTATCTCGATCGCGTGGCCGCGGGACTACCGGGGCGTGTTGTGGGCAAGCTCGAGTCATTCAATCCGTGTTCGTCGGTTAAGGACCGCATCGGTCTGGCGATGATTGAAGCCGCCGAGCGAGCAGGAAAAATTTCCAAAGACACTATCATTGTCGAGCCGACCTCCGGAAATACCGGAATAGCGTTGGCATTTGTGTGCGCGATGAAGGGTTACAAACTGATGCTGTATATGCCGGAAACGATGTCGGTCGAGCGACGGAACCTGCTCAAGGCATTTGGAGCCGAGTTGGTTTTGACACCGGGCAGCGAAGGAATGCCTGGGGCTCTCAAACGTGCCGAAGACACGGTTGCCAGCGATTCGCGCTGCTTCATGCCGCAGCAGTTCAAGAATCCAGCCAACCCGGATATTCATGCGAAAACGACAGCCGAAGAGATCTGGAAAGACACTGATGGCAATGTTGACATCATTGTCTCCGGAATCGGCACCGGCGGCACGATTACCGGTTGTGCACGGGTGCTGAAGCAGCGGAAACCAGGGCTCAAGGTTGTTGCGGTGGAGCCGGCGGCTTCTCCGTTCTTGTCCAAAGGAACCAAGGGTCCACATCCGATTCAGGGAATTGGCGCCGGATTCAAGCCAGATGTTTTGGAACTGGAGTTGGCAGACGAGATTCTCACGGTTGAGAATGAGGAAGCCATAGAGGTCACGCGCAAGGTCGTGCGGCAGGAAGGAATATTACTCGGGATTTCGGCCGGAGCAAACGTAGCGGCTGCGATCAAGGTGGCCTCAAGGCCGGAAAACAGCGGCAAATTGATCGTGACGTTCATTTGCGACACCGGTGAACGCTATCTTTCGACGCCGACATATACAGAATTCACCGCTAATTGAAACGCGCGTTTCAAAAGTAGTTTCGATCCGACAAAACGCAATCGAAGGGAATAGAATCAGCCTGTTGCAGACATGCAGCAGGCTGTTGTCATATATACTGTTACCTCGGATCACGGGACTAAGTTATGAACGGCACGGAAGTTGCGATGACATTGGTCAAGAGGATCAAAGGGGTGCTGGAGATGATATCGGATTCTCTGGCTCAAAGGGGAGAAGGTCCGTCCGTGTTGGAGCTAAGTTGGGGAGCTTCAACACGGTTTTTTTTGCTTCTGATGTCTTCTGATTTCAGCCTGCCCTATTGACATTCATCACAATCTCCGCTATTCTGGCACTCCCAAACGACAGAAAGTGAATTTAGAGTGAATTTGTGCCAAAGAAGAAGCTAATACGATTCGCTGAAATAGCGACATTTCCCCATGTCATTCAAATGATGACCGACATGAGAGGACGGTGGCATAGTGAGTTTTTTCACAATGACAACCCGATAACGCTGGAACTTGCGTGCGGCAAGGGCGAGTATACAGTGGCCATGGCCCAAATGTATCCCGATCGGAACTTCGTTGGTGTAGACCTAAAAGGGGCGAGGATGTGGACGGGTGCCAAGGCGGCGCTGAATCTGAGGCTCGCCAATGTGGCGTTCTTACGCATGCCAATAGAGAGGATCGCCGACTGCTTCGGGAATGATGAAGTGGCCGAGATCTGGATCACTTTCCCTGACCCCTATTTGAGTCAGTGTCGAGCCAAGAAACGGCTAACATCACCCGATTTCATCAGTCTTTACAGGAGAATACTGCGCCCTGGCGGTCTGATTCACTTGAAGACCGACGAGCCAAACTTGTTTGCTTATACACAAAAAGTGATCACTAATAGCGGCGGTCATTTAGTAGACAAAGTAGACGATGTATATGGCAGTTCAACGAATAATGAACTCCTGAAAATACAGACCGCCTATGAAAAACGGCACATCGCAGACAATCGCACAATTCGCTATCTCTCTTTCCATCTTTAAGTTGCTATAGCACAAGCTCCCAAATAGTGGGCCTACCACATCCGAGATTGTGAAAAAAGTAACAAAATCACTCAATTTTCGCTTGACAGTGTCGAACCTGTTAGTTAGTGTTAACTACAACGTCGCCCACTTAGTCGAGTATGGATTGGGCTGATGGAGGAAAGATGAAGTTAGCAGCCGAAGACAGACGCCACCAGATACTTGAGGAAGCCACGAAGCTATTCTCGGTTGAAGGCTACGATAAAGTTACAACCAAGCGATTGGCAGCTGCCTGCGGCGTAACCGAGCCGGCGCTCTATCGTTACTTTGCATCAAAAGAACTGATCTACGACGCCGTCCTCGATTCCCTTGAGAGTCGACTGCAATGCGATGAAATCTATCCCGAATTGGCTGTCGAGAAGGACATTGAGCAGCTTCTGTCGCGTCTGGCTACTCAACTACTTGACTGCTCGCAGAAACATCAGGAAGTCTACCGTCTTCTGCTCTATTCTGCTCTGGGAGGCCATGCAAAAGCCAGGGCCGTTTATCAATCGATCCGGGGGCGGCATGCCAAGTTTCTACAGGCTCAACTCGACCGACTTCAAAAGCAGGGCCTGATTTCTGACTCCAACACGGAAATAACTGCCCGCAGTTTCATGGGGATGATTTTTGATTGTTCACTTGGATTGACACTTTGGAAAAACTCCCAGGGACGTGTTTACCGGTGCGAGGAGTTGGTCGCCAATAATGTGCCGATCTTCGCCGCTGGCCTTTGTCGGGCACTTCCACAAAAATGAAAACTACGAATAAGGATATGGCAATGTCAGTGAAACAGATTATCAACCGCCATTTTCGCCTGATGTTGGTGTCGATGGCTGTGGCAGCGATACTAATGCTAAGTGGCCGTGCGCTCGTTTACGCACAAGCTGAAGAGCCCGCGAAACCTGACAACCAACTATGTCTGGACTGTCATTCCGATGAAACACTGGAGTCGGAGTCGGGTAAGTCGGTATTTGTCAGCAGCGACAGCCTGCACAGCTCGGTTCACAAGAACATGGCCTGCCTGGATTGTCACAAACAGGACGGCGCGAATTTTGAGGATGTGCCGCATTTTACACAATACCAGCCGGTGCAGTGCGAGCCATGCCACAAAGTAGTTAGTGCGACCTGGATGGAGTACTTCTATAAAATGCTCAAGGGCAAGGGTAAGGAAGATATTCCTGACTGCAAGGAGTGCCACGGTACGCACACTGCCCAAAAAGAATTAAGCATGAAGATCGTTTGCGAGCGTTGCCACCCCAAGCAAGCGGCTGAATACAAGCAAAGTTATCACTTCCAGAAATATCAAGAAGATAACCGCAACTATCCTATCTGTACCACCTGCCACGACGCGCACTTCAAGTCCAAAAAAGAAGTCATGACGGAGACAGAGTACAAGCAGGAGATCGTCGACATCTGCTCGAAGTGCCATCAACGCGACATCGAAACATACATCCATTCGCGGCATTTCCATGAGATGGAAGGCGGCAACACCAAGGCGCCGGTTTGCACAAGCTGTCATGAGAAGCACGACATCCGCAAGCCCTCCGATCCGAAGTCACGTGTCGGAACGGCAATGATATCGGATGTTTGCAACAACTGTCATCCCGGGCATAAAGAGAGTCTTCATCGCGCACCGGGAGTTGATCCCGGAACAATTTCGTGCGCCTCGTGTCACACCGGCCACCAGACCGATATGGCCTCGATCAATGAGGCGATTTTCAAGGAGGGCGGCATTGCCAATCAGTGCAATATCTGCCACTCGGGCGAACGACATACCAAGGAGAACCTGGCGCACGGTCAATTGATGATGCTCAATGCCGACGGTTCCGAAGCCAACTGCACGAAGTGTCATACTTACCACTGGAATTTGCCGGGGCTGAACAATGATGAGGTTAAGCATCGCCGGACAGAGTGTATCAACTGCCACGCCGAGGAAAACCGGCAATACAAGCAGTCGATTCATGGCCGCGCACGCGCCCAAGGCATTATGGAAGCGCCAACGTGTACCGATTGCCACGGCGAGATTGATATCAAGAAGACCAAGGAGCAGTTCACACCGGAGGGTGTGGTCGCGCTCTGCTCGAAATGTCATTCGGATAAGGACAAGATGCTGAAGTTTCAGATCAATCCTTATGTCGTCGAAGGCTACAAAGAGACCTATCACGGGAAGCTGTTTGAAACCGGCACTGATGAAGTGAAGTTTGCGGTCTGCACCAATTGTCATGGATCGCATTCGATTCAGGAACCGGCAGATTCGACCTCGTCAGTAGCTCGCGGACATATCGTCGAGACGTGCAAGCAGTGTCATCCAAGAGCCAACGATCGGTTTGTATCGTATTTGGTTCACCCCGTAAAGCCGAGTTCAGCAGAATTGCAGGCCGGACTGGCGAGTGCGCGCGAGGACAGCGTTTTGAAATCGCTGGAGCGCGATACCAAGGACGAGGGTCGACAATTGACGGGAGGCTGGGGAAAGTTCAATAATCTCGTTACGGGAATGATGACGGTTCTGCTGATCGCAGTACTGGGCGCCTTTGGCTTCCACACGATGTTGTGGTTCCAGCGCGGAATCAGAACCCGCGTTGTTAAGAAGGAAGTCTACTATGGTCGAATTGACGGATTCCACCGCTTCCTTCATATTTTGGTAAACATCAGCTTCCTGACCCTGGCGTTCACGGGCTTGCCTCAATCATATGCCCATACCGACCTGGCGAAATGGCTGTTTGCCAATGTGATGTCATTACAATCGGCGCAGACACTGCATTACATCGCCGCTGCCATCACGGGATTCTATTTTCTCGCGCATTTGATCTTCCTCGTGTTCAAGTTGCGCAAGTCCAGTATTCGTGAGATGTTGACGGGACCGAATACACTCATGTTCCGCAAGAAGGACCTGACTGATTTCATGGCACACCTGAAATGGTTCTTCAACAAAGGTGCGCATCCGCGATTCGATCGCTGGACGTACTGGGAGAAGTTCGATTACTTCGCGGTCTTCTGGGGTGTATTTGTTATCGGGCTCTCGGGGTTATTGAGATGGAAAGAAGAGTTCTTCGGAAATCTGCTGGGTGGCGGCGTTATCAGCCTTGCTGACACGGTGCATAAAGAAGAAGCGCTGTTGGCGACGGCATTCATTTTCATAGTGCACTTCTTCAACACACATCTGCGCGCCAGCAAATTCCCGATGGATGTGTCGGTGTACACCGGCCGTATTTCCGAGAAGGAGATGAAGGAAGAGCGTCCGTTGGAATACGAGCGTCTGCGCGAAACAGGCGAGTTAGAGCAACATCAGAAAAAGCCGCTCGGGTTGGTATTGTCGATCATTTCCTATGTCTGGGGAACGATTGCGCTGTTAACGGGATTCTTCCTGCTCTTCCTGATTATATTGGGTCATTTGACTGCGTAATGGAAGACTGGAAGCAAGTACCATTAGTTCGAATTTGTTTAGTTCTAGATATGATGGAGAAATCATCGTGAGACATATCAAGCGACTTTGGGAGAAGCCTCGATTAACGGAGGTGCTGTTAGCCATCGCGCTGTTATTGAGCTTCCCGGCAATGCTGCCGGCGTCGAGCAATGACGCATGTATGGAGTGCCACTCGGATAATACTCTGACAGGGTCAGACCGCGATGGCAAAGAAGTCAGTATGTATGTGCATATTGATTCGCTCGGCGCGTCATTGCACGGCGGACTTGATTGCGTAGATTGTCATACTGACTTGGCCGGAGTCACGGACTACCCACACGCAGACGCGCTGAAGCCGGCGCAATGCATAACATGCCATGAGGATGTCAACACCATATTCATGACATCGGCGCACGGATTAGCACTGGATAATCCGAACTCGCCGAATTGCCAATCTTGTCACGGCAGCCACAGCATACTGCCGCAATCGAACCCGCTGTCATTGACTTCAGCGAAGAACCTGCCGAATACTTGTGCGACCTGCCATCATCGGATCGCTCTCAAGGAAGACGCGGATATCCGGATTGCGGATTCTTTTGACCGTTACATTCGCGGTATTCACGCTGAAGGAATTCAGAAGGGAATCGGCTCGGCGGCATCCTGCAATGATTGTCACGGAACGCACGATATAAAGAAGGCTTCCGATCGGACGTCGATGGTCAACAAGCAGAATCTTCCCAAAACGTGTGCGAAGTGTCATAACGACATTAGCATTCAGTATTTCCGCGGAATCCACGGCAAAGCGCTGGAGGCCGGTATTCTCGACGCGCCGAACTGCACGGATTGTCACGGCGAGCATGAAATTCGCCGTATTGGTGATCCCGATTCGCCGGTGAATCAATCGAACTTAGCCGACTATGTGTGCGGCAAGTGTCACAATGATCCGCAATTGATGGAGAAATTCGGATTTGCCGAAGGACGGTTCACCTCATATCAGGACTCGTATCACGGATTGGCGATTCGCGGCGGATCGATCAAAGCGGCGAATTGCATTTCCTGTCACCGGGCCCACGACATTCTGCCTTCAACGAACCCAGCCTCTTCAGTGAGCAAGGCGAACATTGTTGAAACGTGTCAGACGTGCCACCCGAAGGCGAATCTTGCTTTTGCTACCAGCTACACCCACAAGACGGCTCAACAGGAGTTCAATCCGATCGATCGCTGGGTTCGGTTTGCCTATATATTGGCGATTGTGCTGGTAATTGGCGGGATGCTGGCGCATAACGGAATCATCCTCGGCGCCTTTGTTGTCCAGAAGCACCGGCAGAACAAGGCGCAACCAACGGTGCTGCGCTTTACCGGCAATATGGTGTTTCAACATTTGGTGCTGACAGTTGCATTCATAACATTGGTCATAACCGGCTTCGCGCTGCGATTCCCGGATTCCTGGTGGGTTGGAATTCTCAACTTCTTCGGGATCTACGAAGATGCGCGCAGCGTGATACATAGAATAGCTGCGGTGTTTTTGATCTACATCTCGATTCATCACGGTTTGTTCTTGTTCCTCTCGCAACGCGGCAAAGAGCAGCTACGCGGACTGATGCCGGTCAAGCAGGACATTTCGGATATATTCCAGAATGTGAAGTTCCATCTCGGTATGTCTGATAAGCGACCTGAATACGACATGTATGACTATACCGAGAAGGCCGAGTATTGGGCATTGGTGTGGGGTACGATCGCGATGGTCCTCACAGGATTTGTGCTATGGTTCCCGACGTTCTTCACGGGCTTTATGCCGGCGTGGGTTGTCAAAGTCTCGGAAACCATACATTACTATGAAGCGTGGTTGGCAACATTGGCGATTGCCGTGTTCCATTTCTTCTTTGTGATCTTCCATCCCGAACAGTACCCGATGTCATTTGCGTGGATAACGGGCCGGGTAACAGAGGAATCGGTCAAACATCACCACCCGAAATGGTACCGCCGGATGTTCATGAGAAAGAATGGCGATGGAAACAAAGATGATGGCAAAAAGGAAGAGAAATAAGATAAGCCAAACTTGAGGTGGGGATTGAAAGCCCTGTCGGCGAAATGTCGACAGGGCTTCTTAATTGCAGAGAGCGCCGGAGCTGTTACTTGCTGACCATCCAATAGTCACGAGGGTAGAGTCGATACAAGCGTGCACCCGGTTCAACACTCTGAAGATAGCGTTCATACGACTCGAACTGTTTTTCGGGTCCCACTACGAAATTAACTGCATTGGACATGTTCACAGACTCCAAACCGGTTGGACCGTAGTCGGGTAATAGCAGCCCGTAGACGGCTTCCATGCGGCCCTGAACACGATCATAGAAATCAGGTTGTTTGCGCAGATCGAGTATTCCTTGACGGAACTCTCTGACGCTCTGTGCGGGAATGTTATCTGCGAGATCGCGGGCGATTGCTTCTCCGCGCACTTCGTAGGTCATTGCCGCGCGATTGGCGTTGAATGCCTGGGCAATCGTATACTCGCCGAGTGCCGGATCATGCGGGGCTCTCTTGAGCTCGCCGACGACAAACTGCATTGTCTGGGTGAGATCCGGGCAACGTTCGGCATAGTAGACAATTCGTCCCGTCGATTCACGGCTGCGCAAACCATTGGAGTATGCGAGTCCAGCGCCCCAAGTCTTCATAAACATACTGTGAGCGCCGCCGCCGCCATAAAGGCGAGCAGCAAGAAAATCAATCAGACCCTCGGGCGTATGCTCGGCAAAGCGGGCACAATCGGCGGTGTTGACAAAGACGCCGGAGCGGGTATTCTCGTTGACGAGACCGACATAGACCGGCTTACCGGTATCGGGAGCGCGTTCGCGAAGCCGGTTGATTACCAGTGGCTCGGTGCTGTATTGCTGTCGCACCGACGGCTTCGGGTCGAGCTTACCGATGATTCCGGTAAGGCGCGGCATCAGCGCATCCTTCGTGACAGAACTGGAGATCATGAATGCACGGACATTGTCGGTGTGGCGCAGTTTCTCAATAACTCCGCGAATTTGCGCGAGCGCAGTATTGTCATCCATCGAGGCGTCGCGGGCGGTCTGCCAGCAGAGGAACTGCCAGTCGGTCGCGAGCGAAGCATCGGGAATGTCGCTTAGCACGCGCTGCATATCGCGGGCGACATCCTGAATCAGTCCGGCATTGCGCGGATCCGCGATCAGATATTTGGCAGTGAGTTCCACGACGATGGCAGATGACCAGGCAAATTTCTGGTCTCCCGAGATTGTCGCCAGAAGCTCGCCGAGTTGCTTGCGATCGAGTCCCGCGCCTTTGGCGGCCAGCGACTCCAGGAACTTCACGAAGCTCTCGGGTTTGTTTGGGTCGCCGGCATCCTTAAGCATCCATTTGATTCGATAGAGATTGAAGGCTTTGGTCATAAAGCAATCTGTCGCCAACAATAACGGAACATCCTGCCGCCAGTAGGCGTCGGCCGGACCTTCGACCCACGATTCCTCGGAGCCGCGCATCGTACTGCGCAGACCGGAAAGGGTGTAGTCGATTGCATCGCGAATGCGCGGCAGATTCTCCGGCTCAAGGTAAGCGTCAAAGAGAACATCGTCGAGCCAATCAAGCGCCTTGAGGCCTTCGGCCTGCGTACTTCCCGAAGAGCGCACAACAAGTTCAGCGCGTTGGGTACGATAGTTGACGCTGGTGTAGGCAGAAAGTCCGGAGATTTCCGAACGCAAGCGGCTTTGCATTTGATCGAAGGTCAATTTGCCGCTGTCGGCGATCACGCCGATGTCGGTCAAGATCGTTGGAAGAGCGGCGATATAGATTAACTCGTTCTCCGGAACGACATCCAGATTGAAAGCCAAGCCGACCGTGGCATTGGTGATGTTCTCGAACTTGGAAGCTACGACGGGGACCTTGCCGGCAATAGTGTCGACAACGTATTTGAGCGGATCATCGAGAGTCATCGGCGGGTTCTCGACGAAACCGGGTAGTTGAATTGTTGAGGCCACTGAATCAAGCTCGGCTGTTTGCGCATCATATTCGGCTTTGAATTGTTGAATCGCTTCGTCGTCCGACGCAGCTGAGTAGATGACCTTGAGATTGGCGGTATAGGCATCAAGGCGCGCCTGACGTTCTGCTTCCTGACGTCCAATCAGTTCGGGATTGGCAACTGCGGCGACGGCATAAGGCGAGCTTTCAACCAGTCGCCAAGCGGCGATATAGTCGCGCCAAACATTCTTGCCGCCACCAAGTTGTTGGCGGGCAAAGGCGATTTCATCGGCAAATGCCAGTGAACGCCGGAAGCCACCGGTTTTGTGCAAGCGTTGGGTGTTGGTCATCCATTGCGCGCCGGAACTCCGTTCACCGAAGCGCGGCGGCGAGTTGAGGAAGGTGCGAATTGAGCGTTCGCGAGATGTGACACGTTCGAGAGCGCGACGATTGAACTCCTGCAATTCGGGCGAACCATCCTGCAATGCAGCGATCTTGCCGATTTCGTCGAGAATGACCTTCCGAATCGAGTCAATCATCTTAGGCGTGCAAGATTCACGTTTGATTTCATCGAAGTAGATATGAATCGGGGTGCCCTTCTCATTGCTGACCCAGCTGCCGATACCCGCAGCGCCGACGTCCATTTGGCGAGTTTGTGAGTCAATGAGCCGGGTGTGCAGGCGGGAAGTCTGGTCGCCGGAGAGATTCTGCACAAGCAGTTCCAGCAGGTAGCGATCATTATTATTGAGGTTGAACGACGCAGGCCATGAATAGACAAGCAAGCCCGGATCGCTGGGAAGTTGTGCCGGAAAATCGACCAGTTTGATAGTCCCGAGTTCAGCCGCGGCTGGTGCGGGAATCCGATCATTTAATGATGCCGGATCGTCAATAACCACGGCATCAGGTTCGATGCGACCGAGAATTTGCGAAAGACGATCCAGGCAGGTTGCGATCGAAATGTCATCGGCGATCGAAATAACTGCGCCCATATTGTTGAGGTGATAGGAACCCTCCTGAAAGCGGCGTAGATCAGCGGGAGTCATCGTGCGAATGGCCGGGGGATACCCACCCGATTCGTAGGAAAGCGGATGTTTTTCGCCATAGACCATGCGCGCCAGTTGCAGCATCAGTTCGCCCCACGGGCTTTCAAATGAACGCACCATCTCGTTGTAGACGGTGCCCTTCTCCTCAAGCCCGATAGCGCCGGAAGCCTGGTCGATAGTCAGTCCAACGTGGCAGACCTCGCGGCGGATTTCTTCGTCGGAATAGTTGGGATGAACCAGCGCGTCGAGTTTCGTTTCGAACAGCTTGAAGAAATTCTCGGTGCCGGAACCGCAGTTGAAGTGGTAACAAGTCTGGAGTTGCATCGTGAAAGCCGAGCTTTCGCCAAGCAGCATGTCTTCCATGGAAGCGACATAGCGGCCCTTAGTGCCCTTCCCTAACAGAAGATGCTCGCAGGTATGGGGTTCACCCTGGTCTGATGGTGGAAGCGTATTGAACCACATGAAAGCCTGCGGGAGGGATTGAATGGTGAAGAGATCGGCGACAAATCCGGAGGGAATATGGCGGAAACGCGCACCGATTGCGGTTTTCGCCTCGTTTTCATAAATGCACTCGGTGCGGAATTGCCCAAGTTGCTGATCTGGTTTGAGATCGTTATAGCCTGCGGCAAGTGCGACCGCAGTGAGCAGCAGTAAAATTGCTGTCAGGAAAAGGACGGTTAGTTTCTTGTTGTACATGAGTATTCCTCTATGGCGCCGTCGCAATGTACAGCAGCCTGCTCGAAGTAATAGTTCGTTGTCAATGTGGCGACAAGATAACAGTCCAAGGATGATTCGACAACGGGTTTTGTGCTCACCTGGTCCTGGGGGCCGGTTGCCAGAAAGTCCAAGCTAAATGTTGACGGGTACGATTCATTCGCTGATACTTGAGTCAACTATGATGGCGAGCGGCGAAGGTCAGGTCAAGATCCGTCCACTAAGTGAATCGGATTCACTTGAAGAACTCACTGATTTATTACATCGGGCGTACCGGGTACTTGCCGACATGGGTCTGCGGTTTCTGGCTACTCATCAGGATGTCGCGACGACCAAACAGCGCGTATCCGCAGGACACTGCTTTGTTGCCGAACTTGACGGCAAAGTGATCGGCACTATTTGCTACTATGAACCGAGCCGTAAATCCGGCTGCGATTACTACAAAAAGAAGGGTGTTGCTCATGTTGGTCAATTGGCGGTTGAGCCGGTGCAGCAGCGGCTTCGGATAGCGACAAGGCTGATGTTGCACGCCGAAAATTTTGCCCGCGAGCGCGGAATGCGCGAGCTGGCGTTGGATACGGCGGAACCGGCGATACATCTGATCGAGTGGTATGCGCGAATTGGGTACCGGATCGTCGGGCACCAGCAGTGGGAGGTTACCAACTATCGCAGCGTGATAATGAGCAAGGTGTTGCAGGACAGCTAATTACCGATTATTGTCCCGTGACGATTGGGGATGATATATATTTGTTAAAAGAAATTACTTGGCTATTTGGCCAAATGACCGATATTGTGGTTGGAAGGAAATATCATGGATAAGAAGACACAGGCATTGTTTGAAGCGCGCGCCAAGGTCATCAAAGCAATGGCGCACCCGACGCGATTGTTCATGGTCGACCAATTGTCGCGTCGTGAACACTGCGTCTGCGAACTGACCGACATGATCGGAGCGGATACTTCGACGGTGTCCAAGCACCTGTCGATTCTCAAGAATGCCGGAATCGTGTCGATGGAAAAACGCGGCTCGCAAGTGTTCTATCAACTGCGGGTTCCCTGCATACTCAATTTCTTCGGTTGTGTTGAGGGTGTGTTGAAGTCATCTGCCCGCGATCAGATGCAGTTGGTGAAGTAGTATTTTTTTGCTTAATCATTTGGCGATTTGACCAAATGACAGACAACGCGGATTCACTTAGGCGATTATTATGACTGTGACCTGGAAATCGGAATGGAAGATGCTGGCGTTGATTGCGGCGGTGTTTTCGGCATTTTACTTCCTCCCCGTCGACGCGCCACGCTTCGGGAAATCACTTCAAGAGGCACTGGCGCTCACGCAGTGGTATGCGAAGGAGCATGTGCTGCTCTGCCTGATACCGGCCTTCTTCATTGCCGGGGCAATCGGTGTATTCGTGCGCCAGGAGTCGGTGATGAAGTATCTTGGCGCCAAAGCCAACAAGGTGTTGGCATATGGAGTGGCATCGGTTTCGGGAACGATTTTGGCTGTTTGCTCCTGCACGGTGCTGCCGCTGTTTGCGGGAATCTACCGGATGGGCGCCGGGATCGGGCCGGCAAGTGCGTTCTTGTATTCCGGGCCGGCGATCAACGTGCTGGCGATCATCATGACCGCGAGAATTCTCGGACTGGAACTGGGAATTGCCCGAGCCGTCGGCGCGGTGGTGTTCAGCATTTTCATTGGATTAGCGATGCATTTCATTTTCCGCAAAGAAGAAGCAGCCCGCAATCAAGCCCACATGCAGTTGTCAGAATCACAGAAGAGTCGGCCGCTTTGGCAGACAGCAACGTTTTTTGCCCTGCAAATTCTGATTTTGATATTTGCGACCTGGAGCGCGCCCACGGAGGACGGCGGTTTTTTTGCTGCGATTCACTCCGTTAAATGGGTGTTGACCGGAGTGGCCGCGCTTGGGCTCGGTATTGTGTTGGTGCGTTGGATGCAGGTCGCTCTCTGGAAAGTTGTTGCCGGCGGCGCAGCCGTACTGGCGGCAACGTTGATCTTCCGCGAGCATCCGTTATTTGCATTTGTAACCGGCGTATTTGTGATTTCAATGATAACGGCGACGGATAGGGGCGAGGGTGGTGAGTGGTTTGCACAGACTTGGGGATTTGCCAGGCAGATAATGCCGCTGTTATTTTTCGGTGTATTGGTGGCAGGATTTCTTCTCGGCCGTCCGGGCGAAGAGGCGTTGATCCCGCCGGAATGGATAAGTTCGGCGGTCGGCGGTAATTCGGTGTGGGCGAACCTATTTGCGTCGGTGGCAGGAGCGTTCATGTACTTCGCCACGTTGACTGAAGTGCCAATTTTGCAGGGATTGATTGGATCCGGCATGGGCAAGGGCCCGGCGCTGTCGTTGCTGCTGGCGGGACCGGCGTTGTCATTGCCGAGCATGCTTGTGCTCAACGGGATCATGGGGACGAAAAAAACGGTCGTTTATGTGTTGCTCGTTGTTGTGATGTCGACGATCACAGGATTGATATTTGGTGCAATTTATGGATAGGAGAGAAACATGAAACTCATTCAGGTGCTGGGAACGGGCTGTCCCAAGTGCAAAAAACTTGAGGAGATGACCAGGCAGGCTGCGAAGGAAGCAAACATCGATTGCGAAGTCTTGAAGGTCACTGATATCAATGCCATAATGAATTTCGGCGTGATGATGACGCCGGCACTGGCGGTGGATGGTGTGGTGAAGGTTTCGGGGCGGGTGCCGTCAATTGACGAAATCAAGGCGATGATTCAATAACGCGAATGCGAGTCAGGAGAAAATGAGATGAAATTCAAATCAATAGTTGCTGTCGCTTTGCTGATATTCGTCGCGGTGAGCCTCACTGTAGTTGTGATGCGCAACACGTCGACATCCGCAATCGGGACGCCGCAGGAATCCGAGGTTACCGCTGAAGGCGACCAGATCATTGCCTACTACTTTCACCGTACACAGCGTTGTCCGACCTGCAATCGAATCGAGCAATTAACACACGAGATCGTTCACCAGAACTTCGCGGAAGAGTTGTCTTCCAAGAGGCTTGAACTGCGTGTCATCAACGTTGAGAGTCCCGGCAATGAGCACTTCGAGACTGATTTTAATCTCGTTTCGCAATCGATCGTTCTTGTCGACTTCAAGACCGGCAAACAGGTGAAGTGGAAGAATCTCGATCAGATTTGGGAATTGATTGGGACCGAAACAGAATTTCGCAACTATGTCGAGTCGGAAATTCGCGCCTATTTGAGCGCATCGTAATGGACGCATTTTTTGTAGCCATGTCGACGGCACTGTGGCTGGGGATTTTGACTTCGATCAGCCCCTGCCCGTTGGCGACTAATATCGCGGCAGTGTCGTTCATTGGCAGACGATTGGATCGGCCAAGTTTGGTGGTAGCGTCGGGTGCGCTTTATACGCTCGGGCGGACAATCGCTTATGTTGGACTCGGAGCGATTATTGTCGGCGGTGCGTTGTCAGTTCCAGAACTTTCACGATTCCTGCAAAAGTACATGAATCAGATTCTCGGTCCCCTGCTGATTCTTGCCGGGATGTTTCTTTTGAACTTGATCAGCTTCACGACTTCCGGATCAGCAACGGGAGAGCGCTTGCAGCAGCGAATCGGCACAATGGGAATTTGGGGGGCTGTACCGCTCGGGATGCTGTTTGCGTTGTCGTTTTGTCCGATCTCGGCGGCGCTGTTTTTTGGCAGTCTGATTCCGCTTTCAATCGAACAAGAATCTGCCGTGCTGTTGCCATTGGGATATGGAATCGGCACGGCTCTCCCGGTGATGGTTCTTGGCGTGGTGCTCGGTGTGAGTGCGCGTTCGATCGGGGGATTGTTTAAGCAACTGACACGAATTGAGAAATGGGCGCGGCTGATCACGGGAGTTACGTTTGTGGTTGTGGGGCTGTATTTAAGCCTGGCGTACATCTTCCGAATCACTTTCTTCTAAAAACATTTGACAGTGTGAAACTCATTGCTATATTTCGCCATATAACGAATTATGAGCGATGGATTGAATAATATGACGGAGATTGCCCAGGCGCTTTCGGATGGCAGCCGGGTACGAGCGTTGATGTCGTTACGCAAGCAGGAGCTGTGCGTGTGCCAATTGATTGACCTGCTGGATTTGGCGCCTTCGACGGTATCGAAGCATATGGCGATATTGAAGCAGGCAGGTCTCGTTGAAACGCGTAAAGAGGGACGCTGGGTGTATTACCGACTTAGCGAACCTGAAGAGGCTTCAGCCGCAGCAAAGGCACAACGATGGGTACAAGATATCCTGTCCCGCTCACCGCAGATCCGCGAGGACGACCGCAAACTGCGTGAGATTCTCGCGACCGAGCTCGAAGTGATCTGCTGCAGGATACGGTCGTGAAATTGAAAATCCTGTTCTTGTGCACCGGCAATTCCTGCCGCTCACAAATGGCAGAAGGCTGGGCGCGATATCTGAAGGGTGCCTCCATTGAAGCATATTCGGCAGGCACAAAGGCGCAGGGGCTCAATCCGCTCGCAGTGAAAGTCATGGCGGAAGCGGGAGTTGATATCTCGGGTCATCACTCCAAGCATGTGGCCGAACTTATGCATGTTGACTTCGATTATGTAGTGACAGTTTGCGATCACGCGCAGGAATCGTGTCCGATATTTCCCGGTAAATCAAGAGTCGTCCATCGCGGGTTTGACGACCCACCGCGCCTGGCTGAAGGTGCGAAGTCGGAGGAAGAGGCGTTGCGACACTACCGGCGCGTGCGTGATGAAATTCGCGATTATGTACTGACTCTTCCGGAGGCGCTCCTTGCCCGTTGAATGCAATCCGACAAAGCGGCTCGGCTTCGTTGATCGTTATCTGACGCTCTGGATTTTCCTGGCGATGGGTATCGGCGTCGGAATTGGCCACTTCTATCCCGGCATCGAAGGATTTATTAATCAATTCCAGAGCGGCACCACTAATATTCCGATCGCTATCGGACTGATTCTGATGATGTACCCGCCGTTGGCAAAGGTTCGATATGAAGAATTGGGCAAGGTATTTCGCAACTGGCGAATTCTTGGGCTTTCGCTGCTGCAGAATTGGATCATCGGGCCGATTTTGATGTTCGCTTTGGCGATCGTGTTTCTGGCCGGATATCCCGAGTACATGACCGGCTTGATCATGATCGGATTGGCACGCTGTATTGCCATGGTGATTGTGTGGAATGAATTGGCAGACGGCGATACCGATTACGCCGCGGGGTTGGTCGCGTTTAATTCAATATTTCAGATTCTCTTCTATAGTGTGTATGCGTGGATATTCATCACGGTTCTGCCCGGCTGGTTTGGATTACAAGGCAGTGTCGTCGAAGTCTCAATGGGACAGATAGCCGAGAGTGTAATGATCTACCTCGGAGTTCCCTTCTTCGCAGGAATGATAACGCGATTTGTCTTAGTCAAAGCCAAGGGTAAAGAGTGGTATCACAAAGTTTTCATTCCGAAGATTAGTCCAATTACGCTGATTGCCCTGCTGTTTACAATTCTGGTGATGTTCAGCCTCAAGGGGAATATGATAGTGCAGATCCCGCTGGACGTGGTGCGAATTGCGATTCCGCTTTTGATATATTTCGTCGTGATGTTCCTGGTCAGCTTCTATATGGGCAGGCGCGTCGGAGCTGACTATTCCAAGACAGCGACATTGTCATTTACTGCGGCCAGCAACAATTTCGAGTTGGCGATTGCCGTGGCCGTGGCGGTATTCGGCGTTAATCATGGCGCCGCTTTTGCCGCGGTGATTGGTCCCCTGGTCGAAGTGCCAACGTTGATAGGGTTGGTCAGCGTCGCGTTATATTTCCGCCGCCGCTTTTTTGCGGTACCGAAGAGTCAGCAAGCGAGTTAGTACGCCACCCTCCCCTACTTGTAGTTTCAGAATAGTGATGATCAGTTTTCCGGTTGGTGGCCACGCAAGCGGCCAAGCTGTTGACGCAATTCGCTAAGATTCTTCACATGGAACATCCGCAGGCGCGTCAACTCGCTGGCATAGCTGGCCGATGACTCGCCGCCGACGATGATTTCGACCGTGTCGGTCAGCATCTGTCGAATACGTCGCAATTCCTCGACGGTGCGCGGGTCATCCGGTGGATAGATAATGCTGATTCCGACGGCGCGGGCCTGACTTTGCTGAACGGCCATGGCAAACTCGCTGGCCGGTGTTTCGACACCAAGATAGACAACCTTCCAACCTGCAGCGAGCGCCGTTACAGTGGCAAGCACGCCGCCGAGTTCGTGCACTTGTCCCGGAGGAGTCCCGATTACGATTGCAGGAGCGTTTTGCGCCACACGATAACCGGAAGCAAGCGTGCCAAGGAAATTTCGGACCATGGCAGTCGCAAGGTGTTCGTGTGCGACTCGCATCCGCCCCTCTTCCCAATGACCGCCGACCTGCCGCATCAGCGGAACGATGACTTCCTCCAGCAGGACGGGCTGGGTGAATGCCACTGATGCTTTCCGGAAACAAAGGTCGAGTCTCTCACCGTCAAGTTGCTCAATTGCAGAGAGGCATTCCTGAATGTGGAAATTTATCACCGAGGGAGATTCGTTACTGCTCTTGAGGCTAGCTCTTCCAACTGAGTTGGTATCGGCAGAGATCATGCTCTGGAGCTCTTCGTCGGGCAGAGCAGCAATTTGTCCGATATTGTGGCCCGTCTCGGTTGCGCGTTTGAGCAGCAGCAGCCTTTCAATGTCAATGTCGCTGTATAGCCGACGATTTGTGGCGCTTCGTTGCGGTTCGAGTGCGTTGTACCGTTTCTCCCAAGCACGAATTACGTGTGTGGATAGCCCCGTTCGTCGAGCGACTGCCTTGATCGGGTGTTTGCCGACTGCGTCCATATCTAAATGACTACGAATGTGTCTATTAAATGTCAACATTATTTCTAATTTTTATGTCATAACAATGTCAAAATCTCCCAAAGACACTTCTCCACCGCAAAGTTCGATGGGTACGGATATTCGTTATTCATCATAATATATTGATTTTGCATGACTTATGGAAATCGCAGTGGCATTTTGGCATTAACGAGAGTGGTCAGAAAAATCTTAGACAGATAATTGATAGTGATCAATGTTGGTGTTCTAATGATTAGTTTATTGAAGATCGGAATTGAGTACAGGTGAATCTGTTAGAAACCATATTAATCGCTAACCTATTAAGCAGTATAATGATGACAGGAATAATCTGGTTTGTTCAGATCGTTCATTATCCGCTCTTCGCGAAGGTCCCTACGAATCTACTTGTCGAGTATGAGAGATCGCATTCGCGTCGGACCGGGGCAATTGTAGTTCCTCTAATGTTGGTTGAACTTTCGACAACCGTTCTCTTATGCCTTCCTCTATTCAACCAAGAGGGCTCACCATTGCCGGTGATCGGTGCCGCGATCTTAGCTGTCGTGTGGATGTCTACTTTCGCGGTTCAGCTACCATTGCATAGAAAGCTATCTAAACTCGGCGATTACGCAACTGTGCAAAGACTAGTGAATACAAATTGGATCAGGACTCTTGGATGGAGTGCCCGCTCGATAATTGCCTCATTGATGTTACTCTCAAATGGAGGATTAGTTGGATAGGCTGATGAACCGTGTATTGCAAGTGGTGTTGATTTTTTTCTTCGTCGCAGTCACTGCGATTAACGCGTTGGCGGCTGATGGTTCCTCCAAACCCACCGGCAGATTGACGGGACAGGTCATAAACTCGATAACTCGTGATGCATTAGTTGGCGTATCAATCCAAATCGAAGGTACGAAACGCGGCGCTATAACCGACATCAACGGCGAATTCGTTCTGTCCGATCTCCCGGTCGGTGAGTATCGACTTCGGGTGTCGGCGATCGGTTATGAAACGGAAATAATCACGGATGTGGTAGTTGCGAATGTCAGACCAGCGAATCGTCTTGTGACATTGGTTCCAGTTCTCATCGAGACTGAAGGGGTGATTGTCCGGCCCGATTACTTCCCCCAGACATCAGAAGTGCAAATCAGCAGTAACTCCCAATCAGCAGAGGAAATTCGCCGGCTTCCGGGAGGATTCGAGGATGTGGTGCGAGCCGTTTCGATTTTGCCGGGGGTTGCGCAGGCTGAACCGGGCCGCAATGACCTGGTGGTTCGCGGCGGCGCGCCATCGGAAAATTTGTTTTTGATCGACAATCTTGAAGTACCCAACATCAACCACTTCGGAACGCAGGGTGCCACCGGCGGACCGCTTAGCATCATCAACCTGGATTTCGTTTCCGGCACAACATTCTCAACCGGAGGATTTGGCGCACGCTATGGCGACAAGTTATCGAGCGTATTGGCTCTGGAGTTGCGCGACGGCCGACGGGATCAACTCGGCGGCAAGGCGACGATCTCGGCCTCGCAGTTCGGATTGAACCTGGAAGGCCCGGTTGGTCAGGACGGGTCGTTTATAGTTTCTGCACGGCGGAGTTACCTGGATCTGATTTTCAAGGCTGCAGGATTTTCGTTCGTGCCCGAGTATTGGGATTTTCTGGCCAAGGCTGACTATCGACTGGATCGCAAGAATCGTGTGAGTCTTCTCGGCATTGGGGCAATCAACAATGTCCGACAATTCAATGACGACGCCGAGGACCGCTTTGACAATTCGCGCGTGCTTGCCAATGACCAGAACCAGACAATTGGCGCGCTATCGTGGCAACATCTGTTTAGTTCGGGCTATGCGACATTGACAGCGGGGCAGACTTATGTCGAGTACAATTACCGCCAAAATGACTCACTACTGAATCCGGTGTTTCGGAATGATGCCTTTGAGCACGAGTCGTCCTTGCGCGGCGACTTGGTGGTACAGTTGTCATCGCAAACGAAGTTCACCGTTGGACTCCAGGGGAAGTTAATCCGATTTTCTGCCGATGTTCTGGTGCCGCGATTCACGGATAGTTACGGCAGTGAAATTGAGATCAACAGACAGATCGACACGATGGCACAAAAGGCTTCAGGTTATGTGCAATTGGTGCAGACTCTGGGCCGGGTGAATCTTACTGCGGGTGGGCGCTTGGACTACTTCAGCCTGATTGAGGACAATGTTGTCTTGTCCCCGCGGGTCAGCGGGGCGTTCCGCTTGGCTGAACGGACATCTCTGAACGCAAGCGTCGGCAGATATTACCAGTCACCTTCATATATTTGGTTGGCGGCATACGAAGAAAACCGGCAGTTGGAGTTCGTGGGAGTGAACCAGTATATAGTGGGAATAGAACGAATTGCCCGCGATGATACGCGTATTACGTTAGAGGCATATCTGAAGAGCTATTTCGACTATCCTGCCAGCAGCACCAGGCCCTATCTTGTTCTTGCCAATACCGGCGGTGGATTTGGCGGCAAGGATGAAGGATTTGCGTCGTTCGGGTTTGACCGATTGGTAAGCAAGGCTACGGGGAGAACGCGCGGGGTGGAACTGTCGGTGCAGAAGAAGCTTTCGGAAATTCCGTGCTATGGAACACTTTCGGTGAGCTACAACCAATCGGAATTCACGGCACTCGATGGGATTAGGCGTCCCGGCAGCTATGATCAGAGATGGATACTAAACATTGGCGGCGGTTACTTGTTCAACGAAAAATGGGAATTGGGAACCAAGTTCCGGTTTGCATCGGGTTCACCGTATACTCCCTTCAACAGCGATGGAACGCAGTCTCCGGACTTGTATAACTCGCGTCGTCTGGAGGCTAATCACAGTCTTGACGTCCGACTTGACCGGCGGTGGTTTTTCAATGGCTGGACGATGATCACCTATATCGATATCCAGAATGTATACAATCACGCCTTCCATCAAAAACCGCGTTGGAATGAACGAGAGCGGGCGATTGATGATGACGAATCAATTGGACTACTGCCGACTATTGGTCTAAGCGTGGAGTTTTAGGTAAGTTAATGAGGATCTTGGTCACAGGCGCAACAGGATACATCGGCGGACGACTGCTGAAGGTGCTCGAGGCGGGCGGACATCAAGTGCGATGCCTGGCGCGCAAGCCGGAATACTTGAAGTCGAAGGTCGCCCTTTCAACCGAGGTTGTAGAAGGTGACGTCGCAAACAAGGATTCGTTGCAAAAGGCGCTTGCGGGCATTGATGTCGCGTACTACCTCGTGCATTCGATGGCTTCCGGTGAAGAGTTTGCGAGCCGCGATCGGGAAGGTGCCGAGAACTTTGCTGTGGCTGCAAAAGAGTGCGGCGTAGGGCGAATCATCTACCTTGGAGGGTTGGGGAGCGATCGAGAGCTGTCGAAGCATTTGTCGAGCCGTCAAGAAGTCGGCGAATGCTTACGCAGCACAGGCATAACGACAATCGAATTTCGCGCATCGATTATCATCGGTTCGGGAAGTTTGTCTTTCGAGATGATTCGCGCTTTGGTGAGCAAGTTGCCAATCATGGTGACACCGCGCTGGACGCGGACGCTTTCACAACCAATCGCGGTAGAAGACGTAATCGAGTATCTCATCGCCGGACTTGACGTCAAATGTCCCGAGAGCACCGTCGTCGAGATCGGCGGCGCTGACAGGGTGTCCTATCTGGATATCATGAAGGAGTTCTCCCGTCAACGTAACCTTAGACGCTTAATCGTACCAGTTCCGATCCTCTCGACCTACATTTCGAGTCTATGGCTGGGCTTAGTCACGCCGGTTTACGCTGGAATCGGCCGGAAGCTGATTGATAGTGTACGCAACGAAACCGTTGTGACGAATGATTTGGCCGAGAAGATGTTCGCAATCCGTCCACGCGGCATTCGCCAGGCTGTGGAGCGCGCACTGAAGTATGAAGATCAGAGTTTTGCGCAGACGCGCTGGAGTGACGCGTTGTCCTCGATACCCGCCCAACGGCCCTGGGGCGGAATCAAGTTTGGCTCACGGCTCGTCGATTCGCGCAGCATCACTGTTAACTGTACTCGCGAACATGCTTTTGCTCCAATCCGGCGAATCGGTGGAAAGACCGGCTGGTACTATGGCAACTGGTTATGGAGACTGCGCGGTCTGATGGATATCATGGTGCGCGGCGCCGGAATGCGTCGCGGCCGCCGCAACCCCGAGGAATTAGTCGTCGGCGACACTGTTGATTTCTGGCGCGTGGAGGCTTACGAGCCTGATCATCTACTGCGGCTTTCCGCCGAAATGAAGGTTCCGGGGCGGGCTTGGCTGCAATTTGAAGTCAGCGGTGAAGGAAACAATTCCATCATCAGACAGACGGCACTGTTCGATCCGGCCGGAGCATTCGGGCTGCTTTATTGGTACACCCTCTTTCCAGTTCATGAACTGGTATTTAAGGGAATGCTCAATCGGATAGCGCTAAGCGCAAACCGGCAAGGCGCTCGCCCCTGTTGACATCAGGCGCGATTAGCGGTATGATGGAATAATGCAATTTGAACTACCCGCCGAATTTCTCCAGCGCTACGAATCTCTTTCCGACCAGCCCGAGAAGTTCTTTGCGGCCCTGTTGCGGCCATTGCCGCGATCGTGCCGCGTCAATACTCTTAAAGCAGAAGTGCAGCATGTCCGCGAGCGCTTCGAAGGGTATGGAATCCCTCTGCACGCCTGTCCGTGGTACGAACACGCTTTCAGTTCGGATGATGTCCGACTGGGAGCGACGCTGGAGCATTTCATCGGTGCGATTTACATTCAGGATTTAACCTCGATGCTGCCGCCGTTAGTGGTTCGAGCGGAACTGGCGAGCGCAACCTCGGTGCTCGATGCCTGCGCGGCGCCCGGTTCCAAGACGACGCAATTGGCTGCGTTGATGAATAATCGCGGCACCATTGTCGCGAATGATCTGGAGTATGATCGCATCCGGGCACTCAAGTTCAATTTGGAGAAGACCGGTGCCTTGAACACAGTTGTCACGAATTATGATTTGCGGAATTTTCCGCAGACGGAGTTTGACATCATTCTGCTTGATGCGCCATGCACTTCGGAGGGCACGATGCGGAAAGACCGCAAGCTGTTCACCTGGTGGTCGCCGAAGCGGATCCCGGCAAGCGCCAACCGGCAAAGGCAGCTCATCACCAAGGCGTTTGATCTACTGCGCGTCGGTGGTACGATGATCTATTCGACCTGCACATTTGCTCCGGAAGAGAACGAAGCGACAATCCAGCACTTGCTTGATAATCGGCCGGCAGAACTTGAACCGATCGAGATCCCGGGATTGATGATGACAAGCGGATTGACCTCGTGGCAAGGCAAGGATTTCGATCCGCGATTGGCCAATACAAGGCGCATCTTTCCGCACTTCCACGATACCGGCGGATTCTTTCTGGCGAAGGTGCGCAAGTGATCGACTACTGCGAGCCGGAAATTCGTGATCAGGTCCTTGATTATCTGGAACTGCGATTTGGGCTCTTGCGGACGCTGTTCGACGACTTCGGGTTTTACGCCGGTCCCAAGGGCAGGGTAATAGTCGGTCCGAAGCAATATGATGAAACGATCGTACCGGATACGGCCGGATTGCTGATAGCGCGCGTTCACAAAAGTGTTAAGCCAACGACCAATTTGCTGCAGATTTTTGGCGCACTAGCTACACGCAACACGATTACGCTGTCGCGAGCACAGACCCTGAAGTATCTTCAAGGCTTAGATATCAAACCGACCGAGGATGATATTGTCGACGCCACGAACGGCTATGTGCTGCTGCGCTATGATCGCTATGCGCTGGGGTGCGGGCTCTTTCAGGATGGCCAGGTTAAGAACATGTTGCCCCGCGCCAAGCGAATCGAGCTTGAGCACTTGTAGAGGAACAAAGAGCCTTGACAGATTGTCGCAATCGCATTAATTTTGATAATTAAGTAACCGCTTACCGAATACCGGTTCGGCAAATCTACGTCAGATCAGGAGAACACGCATGTCCAATGTCAATACCTCGACCAAAGCGAAGGCCACCTCACCGCAGTGGGAGCTCGATTCGATATTCCCCGGCGGAAGCGCCTCGCCGGAATTCAGGAAATTCTGCGACGCGATCCGCGGTGATCTGGAGAAACTTGCCGCAAGCGTGAAAGCCCTGCCGGCGATGCTAAACGATTCAAGTCGGGCGCCATGGATTGCCGCCATCCTGGAGTTTCAGCGACTTGGTGCACACATTGAGATGGCACGATCATTTGCGCATTGCCTGACATCGCAGAATGTCAAGGACGATCCCGCTCATGCGCTCGAAGGCGAAGTTGACAACTATATTGCTTCATGGCTCAATCTGCGGACCGGTTTTGAGGCCAGTTTTGCTGGGCACAGTGATGTCGAGTGGGAGAAGTTGACTGCAGATGGACAGGTTGCAGAGATCAAATTCCCGCTCGATGAAATGCGGCGCATGGCGAAGCACAAGATGCCGCCACAGTTGGAGGCGTTGGCGCAGGAATTGGCGGTCAACGGCTACCATGGTTGGTCCCGGCTGTATGACAAGATTTCCGGAGAGATTGCCGTCGAGTTTGCCGAGAGCGGAACCGTGGAGACGATGTCGGTCGGACAGCTCTCGAACAAGTTCCAAAATCCTGACCGCGATGTCAGACGCCGCGCTTTTGAGACCTTTGAGAAGATTTGGGCGACGGAAGCCAGTGTCTGTGCATCGGTCCTGAATTCCCAAGCGGGATTCCGGCTGGCGTTATACCGCAACCGCGGCTGGAAAAGCGCCCTGGTTGAACCGTTGATGCTCAATCGCAGCCAGCAGGAAACGCTGGATGCAATGTGGAGTGCGGTGAAGTCGGTTATTCCCGATTTGAAGCGTTACACGGACGCCAAGAAGAAATTGATGGGTACGGACAAATTCTGCTGGTATGATCAATTCGCCCCGGTCGGACATCTGGACCTTGAATTCACCTATGATCAAGCGGCCAATTTTATTGTCAAGCATTTGGGTTCATTTTCGGAAGAGATGGCGAAGTTTTCGCGGATGGCGATCGACAAACGCTGGATTGAAGCCGAGGATCGTGCCGGAAAGGCTGACGGCGCCTATTGCACGGGGCTGAATCTGAAGGGTGAGTCACGGGTATTCATGACGTACTCGAATGACTATAGCAGTATGTCAACACTCGCGCATGAATTGGGTCATGCTTATCATCAGTGGGTACTCAAGGACACGCCGCAATTGGCCACCGAGTATCCGATGGGGCTGGCGGAAACGGCATCAATCTTCAATGAGCTTCGCGTGGGCAGCGCCGCCTTGCAGGAGGTCAGCGATCGACAGGGTAAGTTATTGCTCATCGATCAGGAGCTGCAGGGTACGTTGATTCTGTTCTGCAACATCTATACGCGCTACCTGTTCGACAGACGATTCTATGAAGAGCGGGCCGGCGGAATTGTCGGCAAGAATCGTCTCGACGAGATGATGCTTGCGGCGCAGAAGGAAGCTTTCGGTGAGATCCTTGATCCGAAAGAAGGGTACCATCCACTTTTCTGGGCATCGAAGCTGCATTTCTTCATTACCGATGTGCCGTTCTATAATTTTCCGTATACGATGGGATTCTTGTTTGCCGGCGGAGTCTACGAACGCGCCGAGCAGGAAGGCAAAGGTTTTGCTAAGAAGTACCGCAGTCTGCTGGAGGACACCGGCAAAATGACAACCGAGCAGGTGGCGAAGAAGCATCTGGGTGTTGACCTGACTAAGGATGAATTCTGGCGGTTGGCAGTGCAACGAGCAACAGCCCGGATTGACGAGTTTGTTCAACTCGTCAACAAATAGACGTCGAACTCCTTTCGTCTTAAGTCGATTCAAAGCGCCCGATCTCAATCGGGCGCTCTTCTATTATTATGCCATGCCATTAGTAAGGCCGCTATCAATAGTCTTGACTTCGATGCAATCCAGAGGTTGATTGGGTGTTCGTAAGTTCAATCTTTCTGGAGGAATCAATGTCGCTTCGTAGCTTTGTCGCAGTTCTGCTTTTCGTTACACTTTCCACCGCCGCTTATGCGGGTTTGCCATCTACCAAAGTTACACTTGAAAATGGACTCGAGGCAATCTTTGTCGAGAATCACTCTTCGCCGATGATTACATCGATTGTCTTTGTCAATGCCGGTGCACGGTATGAAAATCAATTCAACAACGGCGCCACGCATTTTCTCGAACATTTGCTGTTCGACGGCACAAAGACCAAATCGCAATCAGAACTGGACGATCTCATCGAGCGACACGGCGGATATATCAATGCATTTACGCGCAAAGACCTGACAGCTTATCTGGTTCTAATGCCGACCGATTACATCGATTACGGCCTTGATGTGCAGTCCGACCAGCTCTTCAACTCGATTCTCCCGGAAGACCAATTCCCGAAGGAGCGCAAGGTCGTTATCGAAGAGATTCGCCAGAGCCACGATCGGATTGATGATATCGTAGATGACTTGCATCAGTCTGTCGTCTTTGCTGGCACTCCCTACGCACGACCAGTGCTTGGCTACGAAAATCTCATCAACACAGTGACGCGACAAGAGATCCTGGACTATTATCAGGCTTATTATGCACCGAATAACATGGTGGCTCTGGTGATCGGCGATTTCAATACCGCCGACATGATTAAGAAGTACAAGAAGTACTTTGGCGCCGCACCGGCGAAAGCAATTCCTTCAGTTCCGCAATTCTCGGTGAGCCTGCCGAACGAGAAGAAGATCGTAAAGCAGGAGATGGAAAGCAAAAGCTGCTACCTGAACTTCACCTCGCGCGCACCATTGTGGTCAGATCCGGATTACTTCGCGTTCTACATTCTCAATGACCTACTCAACACGCAAGGCGTTTCGCCGCTGCTCAAAGCTATTTCGGGGCCGGATGGAGGCCTGACCCAATCGGTGTCGGCATCGGTCAACACACAGAAGGATTTCAGCACCTACGATTTTTCGATTAAAACCGACTCGATCCAGAACGTGCAGAAGGTGATTGATCTGCTGAACCAGGCAATGGAGCAGACTGTCTCGACATGGGAGCCGAGCGAAGCCGATATCAAGTCGGTCATTACATCGGCCAAAACGAGCGATATCTACCTTAAGGAGAAATTGCATTACTACGGATTCCAGGTAGCTCCGTTGATGGTTGCGACCGGGTACGATTTTATTGACAAAATGACGGCTAATATGGAAAAGGTGAAACCGGCTGATATCAAGCGGGTGGCGGCCAAATACTTCAAGCAATACAATTATATTGCGACGGTCGTTACGCCATTTGCAGAATCAAAGTCTTCAGCGGCGGCACAGATAAAGAGCAAGTACCTTCACGAAACTCTGCCAAATGGACTGGAAGTAATCATCAAGTCGAATCCATACTCGCAGGTGCAGGCCTTCATGGTGCTGGGCAAGAATCGGGCGGCAATGGAACCGCAGGGCAAGGAAGGCATCACCGATTTTGTCAACCGCATGCTCACTCACGGGACGAAGAATTACACTACGGAAGCGATGTCGCGGGCACTGGCTGCGATTGGCGCTAACCTGACGACCAATGACAATCCGTACATTCCCTACGATGACCGGTATACATCGCGGCAGTTTTCATTTCTGAAACTGGAAACGATTTCAGACTTCACCGACAAGGGGATTGAGTTACTCGCGGAGATGGTGAAAAATGCCACGTTCCCGGAAAGCGAAGTTGAGCAAGTGCGTGGCGAGGTCATGGGCGTCCTGGGAATGCAGTCGGGATCTACATCAGATCTGGCGAAAAATATTTACTATGATTTGCTCTTCAAGGACACGCGATTTACCAGTCCGGAGACAGGGACGATGCGCTCGGTGGGCGGTTTTACGGCTGATGATTTAAGGGCACACTATGGCAAGTTCTACGCTCCCAATAACGTGATACTATCGGTCTGCACTGACCTGGAACCAGAGCAGATGCTCTCGAAGATCAAGGGCGCCTTCGGCGATATGCCGAAGGTAGATATTGGAAGTGTCCCGACAGTTGCGCCTATTCAGATTGCGGGAGAGATCAAAGAGAACAAGCCGATGGAAAAGAAGCAAGCCTACATGTACATCGGCAACGCAGTGTGCGGAGCTTCGAACCCGGACGCAGTTGTGATGCGGGTTGCGGTTGATATTCTCTCAACGCGCCTTGGTAAGGTCCTTCGTGAACAGCAAGGATTGGCTTATCGCGTTGGTGCAGGAGTCGGGTTTGATCGCGACTTTGGCTGGTTCTCGGCGGCGATGGGTACCGGAGTTGAGAATTACGCGGTCGCGAAGGCCGGAATCTTGCATCTGATTGATTCGATGCGCACCGTTGAGGTTTCTGCCGAAGAACTTGAGCGTTCGGTCAATTCACTCTGGGGATCGCAGTTGACGGCGCGCCTTTCGCGGATCAACCAAGCTTACTATATGGCAGTGAATCAATTTCTCGTCGGGAAATACGATGTGGAGGATGACTTGATCACCGCGATGAAAGCGGTCACAACTGCCGATGTTAAGCGGGTAGCGGAAAAGTACTTCGATACGAAGAATTATGTGGTTGCGACAGTCGGAGCGCCGGAGTAGACTTCTTAGCGACCGACCGCGCGTAGAGCTTCGAGGTGTTCGGGCCAGTACCGAGCGATGTCGGATTCAGTAACAAGTCGACCGGACAACGACAGCAACACGAAGGAATCGCCGGTATCGTGATACCAACCGGCGGTAAGTGCACCGAGCAGTGAAATCGGGCCGACGCTGATCAGTTTGGGTTCAGGGTCGATGACTCCCTCCTTTTCCATTTCAAAGCGGGCACCCTCAATGGTAAAAAGGTTGAGCTTGAGAGTCTTAACATTGGACTTCGAGCAGATTTCGGTTATTGAGTTGCGCTTCGGGTCATCGCGATAGACAGAAACGAGAACACCGTTTTGAATCACCGGAACAATCAAAAAGTCCTTAAACTTTTCCCCATAGCCGGTCACGCGCAGCGTTGCACCGACTGAATCGCCGGCAACACCATTTGTCTTCAATTCCGCCGACACCAGTCGACGCATTTGATCCGGTGTGATTTCATCTGCAAGTCCGACCGTAAACAGACTGAATACTAACATTACAATCGTAAACACATTAATCCGGTTCATTGAATGACCCTTTGGGTTGACGTTTGATAGTGGTGTGCTCGAGGCGCTGATCGGTTTCGAGACCGAATCCAGAGATCATGTCTTCGCCGCGATAGATCTCGACATAACCTTCCGTTTCGATACGCTCGGTCTTGGCGTTCCAGCGGAGCGAATCTGCAACGAGACGGCGGTTGTCATTTGTCCATGCCTTAACGTGGCCGAAGACCGACATGGTGCTGGCGCGTTGGCTAACCCTTGAGGAGTCGGCGGTAAGGGTCGATGTGTGTGTACCGGAACTATCGAAGAACAGGACTTCAACGTTGTAGAGCAAGGTTGTGTCAATCCGTGCGTAAGTCATCAGCGTGTCGGATTTGATCGTTGCTTTGCGCCTGCCACCGCTGGTAAGGTAGATTTCGGAGTTGGTCATCACCTGGTCAGGAGCATCGCTGACGGTGGTTTTGGCAGGAGGAGTTTCGGTAGTGTCGGCGCCGCACGAAATGATTGTCGCCACGACAGGGCCGCAAATAAAGCACAACAGGCAGAATCGTTTCATCGCATTATTATACGATATTGCAACAGAGTAAGCAGGTGAATTTGAGATTTTCGCCAGCCGTTCCTGGCATTTTCGCTAACTACTGTCTCCTAACTATTTACGTAGTCCTCGCGATAGCTGCGTTTGACATCATTGCTGCGAAGATCGATTCCGTGCTCGAGATAGCTCTTGAGATTGGTCAGGAAGAAGGTCCAACCTTGTATACAACCCCGGTGCATTGACCACTTGGACGCCGGATCGGTTTTCATGTTATATTGCTTGAGTTCGCAAAGGGTGCCTTTACCGTCCTTCTTGAAAGCGACCGAAACCTCGGTGCCGTCTTTGCCAAACGGAAATACGAATCTCTTGTTCTTGAGAATCTGTTTAACCTTGTCTTCGAGTTTATCACCAGCCAGCCACTCGAAGTATAGGCGGCCACCTTTACGTGGTTCAATGATCGTTTTCTGCGTAAACCATTTGGAGACAATCTTGTCATCGGTCCAGGCTTTGAAGACTTTCTCCGGTTTGGCATTGATGTGTACCCGTAACACAAACTGCGACCAATCGTGTTTCTTACTCTTTGCGGTCATCTGGTTCCTCCAATAAGTGGTTGTCGATGCAAAAATAGCTCAATCCACTCGATTCTGTCAATCACCGATTAGTTAGACCGCTGCCACCACTGTCGTGCATACGAACGTATAATCGAGTAGGTTGAATTAGAAACGAAGGAATAGCATGAAGAAGATGACAACAGTTGGCTTGGCAGCAGCGATGATCGCCAGCCTTGCATTGGCAGGGACACTGGCCCCTGATACGAGGAAAGATTCGAAAACGGAGAGTATCATGACGGAGCGAACCGCAAACGAATACAGAGTGATACCATTCAAAACAATTGACGGCGAAATGACCAGCTTGAAAGCCTTCGAAGGCAAGGTAGTGCTGGTCGTCAACGTCGCGAGTCACTGCGGCTACACCAAGCAGTATACTGGCCTTGAAGCGTTGTATGACAAATATAAGAATCAGGGCGTCGTAGTTGTCGGGTTCCCGGCGAATGATTTCGGCGGGCAAGAACCGGGCAGCGATGAGGAAATCAAGGAGTTCTGCACAACCAAATTCGATGTTTCATTTCCCATGATGTCAAAGGTCAGTGTCAAGGGGGACGATATCCACCCGTTGTTCAAGTACCTGACGCAGACATCGAATATCCCCGGTGAAATTGCCTGGAATTTCAATAAGTTCTTGATCGACCAATCGGGCAATCTCGTAGCACGTTGGCCATCCAAGGCTGAACCGATGGGTGAAGAGATTACGGGCAAGATTGAAGAACTGTTGAAGGCAACCAAGGCTGAAGACAAGTCTTAACTTTCCGGTCTAAAATGAGGAAGTGCGGCAGTCGATCTCGATTGCCGCACTTCTGATTCCCACTCCCTCGAAATTATTTTTCTCCGAAGACCTGCGACAACTTGGCATCGGTGCGTTCATCGAGAACAAGCACATTGGGGTATTTCACTTCGGTGGCCTTGACTTGAGCTGGGTAGACCTCGAAGTTGGCCCTGCCGCCCGGAGCCGGAAACGCCTGTCCGAATTTCGCTGCGTTGTCCACTTTCTGATCTCTTTCGGGCAGAAGCTTGTGCATTTCATTCGCAAGAAATTCGTGTGAGTAAGACGCGCCGTGAACACCACCATCGGCAGACTGCATGATCCGAGCGATAATGTCAATGTTACTGTGCCCGGAAAGCGGTTTGCCCAGGGGCTTTAACGATTGCCGCAGACCCTCCCAGTTCGTCATTGTACCTTCATCCTCGACATAGCTGTTGAGCGGAAGCACGACATCAGCGAGTTTGGCGGTTTCCGTCATAAACAGATCGGCAACGATGAGAAATTCAAGCTTCTCTACGCGCTTGTACCAGGCGGGATCGATAGCAGGATTTTCACCGAGAATCACTGCGCCCTTAAGGTTGCCATTTTCAAAATCAGTCCGGAAATCGCCGCCATCGCTGTTCTTCAAGCAGTCAAGATCGTGATTCCACAGAGTTGATAGCTTCGCAAATGAGTGGGGCGTAATGGTTATGCCACCCGGTAACAGCTGTTGGTCGAAGCCGGTGATCTGCATACCCCGCGTATTAGCCTGGCTTGACAGTAAGATCATGCCGTTACCATCGGTACCGATTCTTCCAGTCATAAGCATCAGCGAAGTCAGCGCTTTGAGGTCGTTCGGCGAGCGGTCGCGGCGGCTATCGAGATTGTAAATGGCAACTACCTTGCGCCCCTTGGCCGAAAGCAGTCCTGCACATTCTTCGATTTTGGCTGACCGAACACCCGTCACCGAGGCAACCTCGTCGGTGTCGATGACTTCGATGTATCGACGGAAGCGTTCGTAGTTTTTGGCGCGCGAGTCGAGAAATGTCTTATCCTCACCGCCCTGCCGTATGATTTCCGCCATCAATCCATTGAGCAACAAGGTTGCGGTGCCGCGACGCGGATCGAGCCATTGCGTGGCATAGCGATTGATGCCGATATCGGCTGAATTGATAACGATAGCTTGCTTGCCCTTCTTGAGCATCCGTTTCAGCCGCCAACCCAGGACGGGATTCTCGGTGAACGGGTCACAGTTGACCAGCAAGACCAGATCTGCTGACTCCAACTCGGTAGTTCCGCAGGTTGACTCCGTTGCGCCCAATAAGCCGTCGAGTGCGTGATAGTCGGCCTCGGTCGCTAAGTGCTGGAAGCTGCCAATGGCGTTGGTTTCAAGTGTGACGCGGGCAAGTTTACCTGCGAGGTATAGTTCTTCATCGGTGAGTTTAGGCGACGCCGAAACCATCATCGCCTTTCGGCCATATTCGAGGCGGAGGTCCTTTGCTCCTTGCTCGATTCGCTCCCAAGCTTCTTCCCAAGTCGCCGGCACCAGATCACCGCCCTTGCGAATGTACGGCTTGCGCAAGCGTTCGTTGCCGAGAAGCTGCTGATAGCCGTATCGGCCGCGAACGCACAGCTCACCGAAGTTTGGTTCGCCTTCGAAGGAGCCGGAGACATAGTACAAATCAGCGGTCTTCGCATTGATCTCGACATTGCACCCGATTGAGCAGAAATTGCAGACGTTCTTGATGCGGTTCATCAGCCACGGTCCCGAGCGGCCGAATGGCAGCTTGTTGACAATTGCCCCGGTCGGGCAAACGTCGACGCAGTTACCACAGGAGACGCAGTTGGTTTCAGCGAGGGCTTTTTCGAGCGCCGGTTTGACCATGGTGCGGAAGCCGCGATTGACGAATCCGAGAGCGGAGACATCGAGGATGTCGGCGCAGGTTCGCACGCAACGGCCGCAGTTGATGCATTTATTGGCGTCGAGTGTGATGTACGGGTGACGCGTATCAACTTTGTAGCGATTGAATTCGCCGACGAAGCGCTTCTGATCGGCGCCATACTCGCCGCAGTAATCCTGCAACTTGCATTCAAGCGCCACCTGGCAACCACATTCCATACAGCGGCAGGCTTCGAACTTTGCCTGATCTTCTGTCAGTCCGAGTTCGACTTCCTTAAAGGAGCGAATTCTTTCGGCTACAGGTAATTCCGTGATGTGGGTACGTTCGCTGGTCTTGGGGTCGCAGAAATCTTCGGAGGTGAAAGGCTTGAGATTGTCTTTACGGCTGGCAAAGAGCGGTTTGAGCCGTTCGTAGTGACCAGTTTCTATATAACGTTGGATGGCATAAGCGGCCATGCGTCCAGCAGCCACGGCATCAATGGCATCCGCGGGACCGGTAACGACGTCACCGCCGGCAAAAACACCGGGACGATTCGTTTTGAAGGTACCTTCGGCCGCAATGATCGTATGCCACTTACTAAGTTCAATTTCGTTTTCAGCCGTATCGCCATTCTGGACGCCGGCAAGGTCGGCTTCCTGACCGATGGCAGAGATTACAAAGTCGCATTCCAGCGTATAATTAGAGTTCTTCTTCTCGACGGGACGACGACGACCGGAAGCGTCCGGCTCGCCCAATTCCATTTCGATGCATTCCATCGACTGGAGTATACCATCCTTAGAGTTGATTCTCGTCGGAGCCGCGAGATATTTGAAAACGATTCCCTCTTCTTCCGCAGCAACGATTTCCATCTCGTTAGCCGGCATTTCTTTGCGCGTACGCCTGTAGAGCAGGATAACTTCGCCAGCACCGAGACGGAGCGAGGTTCGGGCAGCATCAATTGCGGTATTGCCGCCACCGACCACCACAACACGGCCTTTGATTGCCGGTGCGTCATTCATAGTCACGTCGCGCAGGAAGTCCACGCCGCCGAGCACGTTCTTGACTTGCTCGTTGGCAATGCCCATGCTCTTGGCGAGTTGAGCGCCGAGGCCGACAAAGACTGACTTGTAGCCTTGTTCGAATAGTCCGTCAATCGTGATGTCGCGTCCGAGTTTGGTATTAGTGTGGACATCGACACCCAGGTCAGTGATCCACTTGATTTCTTTGTCAAGAATTGCCTTAGGCAGACGATACTCCGGTATTCCATAGCGCAACATACCGCCGAGTTCGGGGAGTGCTTCGAACACGGTCGGCTCAAAGCCTTCGAGTGTCAGATAATAAGCACAAGTCAACCCGGCGGGACCGCCGCCGATGATGGCGACTTTCTTTCCATTACGCGGCTTAGGGACCGGAGTCCACATGTCGTCAAGGTCCTTGTCGGCTGAAAAGCGCTTGAGGTAATCGATTCCAACTGCATCATCGATCAACTTCCTGCGGCATGACAACTCGCATTTGCGGGTGCAGACGCGGCCACACACAGATGGAAACGGATTTTTCTCTTTGATAAGTTGGACGGCCTCATGGTATTTGCCCAGATACGTCAATGATAGGTAACCCTGAATGTCTACGTCGGCAGGACAATTCAAACGACATGCGCCGAAGCAATCAGCATGGTGGTTGGAGACCAGAAGCTCCAAGCAGGTCTTTCGGGCATCGACAACCTTGGGCGAACGAGTTTGAAGCACCATGCCGTTCCAAGGCTTGGTGGCGCACGACGGTACCAGCTTGTTCATACCTTCAACTTCGACAACGCAGAGGAAGCATGAACCAAACGGTTCAAGCTTTCGGTCATAACACAAGGTTGGAATTGAGTCGAGTTTTTGATCGTGGACGATTTCGAGAATGGTTTTACCGGGATCAGCGGTGACTTGTTGGCCGTTTATTGTAATCGTAATCATCATTCACCTTAGTCCTTGATAACCGCGTCCTGGTTGCAGACAGTAAAACACTTACCGCATTGGATGCATAAATCCTGCAGAATCTTGTGTGGCTGTTTCTTCTCGCCGATAATGGCATCGGTCGGACAAGAGCGCGGACAGAGCATACAGCCGTTGCACTTTTCCTGGTCAATCGTGTACGTCAATAACGGACTGCAGACATGGGCCGGGCACTTCTTCTGACGGATGTGGGCCTCATACTCGTCGCGGAAGTAGCGCAGAGTAGACAGAACCGGATTCGGGGCAGTCTGACCGAGTCCGCACAGTGACGCGATCTTAATTTGCTCGCCGAGTTGGTCGAGTGTGACGAGGTCTTCTTCCTTACCCTTACCTTCGGTGATGCGTTCCAGTATTTCCAGCATGCGCTTGGTGCCGATACGGCAGAAGGTGCATTTGCCGCAGGACTCTGCCTGCGTAAATGCGAGGAAAAATTTGGCGACGTCAACCATGCAGGTGGTTTCGTCCATCACGACCATACCCCCCGAGCCCATAATCGCGCCGGTCTTGTTTATCTGCTGATAATCAATCAACGTTTCGCCGAGTGCGGCCGGAATACAACCACCCGAAGGACCGCCCATTTGGACCGCTTTGAATTTCTTGTCATTGACGATACCGCCGCAAATTTTGAAGATGATGTCGTTGATACTCATCCCCATGGGGACTTCGACCAAGCCGGTGCGTTTGACTTTGCCGGCCATGGCAAAGACTTTTGTGCCTTTGCTGTCGTCGGTGCCGTAAGCAGCATAGGCAGCGCCGCCATTGAGAATGATCCACGGGATATTGGCAAAGGTCTCGACGTTGTTGATGTTGGTCGGTTTTCCCCACAGACCCTGTTGCGCCGGGAATGGCGGGCGGAAGCGCGGCATTCCTCGGCGTCCTTCGATTGATGCAATCAGCGCGGTTTCCTCGCCACAAACAAATGCGCCTGCGCCTTCCTTAACTTTGATATTGAAGTTGAAGCTGCTTCCGAAGATGTTGTCGCCCAGCAGTCCCTGCTTTTTGGCCTGCGAGATAGCGAGGCGCAAGCGAGCGACGGCTTTGGGGTACTCGGCACGGCAGTAGATGTATGCTTCATCGGCACCGATAGCAAAGCCGGCAATCATCATCCCTTCCAGAACTGAATGCGGGTCGCCCTCGAGAACTGAACGATCCATAAATGCGCCGGGGTCACCCTCATCGGCATTGCAGATGACGTATTTCTTGTCAGATATGCTGGCACGCGTCAGTTCCCACTTCTTTCCAGTCGGGAATCCTCCGCCGCCGCGTCCGCGAAGTCCGGAGACTTGAACTTCCTTGATGACTTGTTCGGGTGTCATCTCCTTGATGACTTTTTCGACCGCTTTGTAGCCGCCGCTTTGCAGGTATTCCTGAAGTGAACTGGGATCGATCACTCCGCAGTTGCGGAGCACAATCCGTACTTGCTTATCAAAGAAACCGACCTCGCGGTCGGCACCGGAAACCAGCCACTCGTCAATTGGTTTATCGTTCTGAATATGTTCGGCGACGATTCGCTTTACGCGATCGGGGGTAACTTCGCCGTACAGGTAGCTTTCTTGGGCCCCATTGGAAATTGAGACGAGGACTTCGCGATAGCACATACCGACGCAGCCGGTTTCGCGCAGGACAAAGTCGGCTCCGTCTTGGAGCTCTTTCTGGAATGCCTCATAGACTTTTTCGCCACCGGCGGAAATGCCGCAAGTTGCCAATCCGACCATTACAGTTTTAATTGCCATTGTCCCAATACCTTCCCTATTTCCGCTTTAGGTCGCGCACGAGCTTACGCGTCTTCTGGGGAGTCAAGCGGCCAAAGGTTTCGTTGCTGACCATAACAACGGGAGCTAACGAGCAACAGCCCAAACACGCAACGGACACCATGCTGAACTTCCCATCATCGGTCGTTTCTTCGTAGTTGATGCCAAGTTCGTCGGTCAAGGTATTGGCAATTTCTTTAACGCCATTGACGTGGCAGGCGGTACCATTACACACCTTGATAACTTTTTCACCAAGCGGCTTTGTTCGAAATTGGGCATAAAAAGTGACCACACCATAGATTTCCGCAGGCGGAACTCCCGTAACGTGACTGATGTAGTCAATGGCACGTTCCGATACATAGCCGTAAGTATCTTGCGCTGATTGTAGTAGCGGAATCAGCGCTCCGGCGTGGCCGTCGTACTTCCAGATATCTACATTGAAGGGTTTGAATTCTTTCTCATTCGTCTCCATAGTCATGTCTCCTGATGCAGAGCGGCGAGACGATCACACCGCAAAAATTGGTCGGTGTCGGTCGACAAGCGTTTCCTTTGCCAAACCTATCTCTTTGTGAAAAAAATCGCAAGCAAAATCATCCGGTTTCTACACTTTTTCCACGCCAAGCCCTGATTTATGAGCTAATTTATCCTGTATTAGTGTCGGCTTAGAAGCCTGCAAGCTTAATGATGCGGTTCTCTTTTGCTCGCAAAACGCCTGGGAGGGGACGAATTCTGTCATTGATTATCTTGTCCAACGAGTCAAAACTACTGGCCTCAATGCGCAGGACGAGTGAAAACTGGCCACTGGCGACTTCGCAGGAAGTCACAGAACCCAATACACTTAGGGTGCTGAAAATGTCTTCGAAGTGGCGGCGGTCGGTTTCGAGAAACAGGTAGCACTCGGCGCTGGAATTTGTGGACTTCGCTGCCTGCTCGTTCCCATCATTGGTGCCGTCGACGGCCAATTCGACATGGCAAATATCGACGTCTTTCACACCAGGCAAGTTTCGAATCGTATTGTTGACGAACTGTTCGATATTCGCGCCTGGCAGATCTCGGATAAGCAGAATGATATCATAGTCGCCATCAACCGCAACAGAAGACAGAACCTGATCGAAATTTGCAATGGCCTGTATTACACCCAGACGATCTTGACGGTCGTTTACCTTGAGGAGAGCGTAGCTGCCAGTGGGCCTTTCATTATTCTCAAAATTCACTATTGCTCCTGTCTCCAGGCGGGTCGAAAATAAATATTGGTGGACGAAGGCGTCGCCTGATTACCCGAAATATATAAGCAGGAGTGCCAATATTAAAGATATTTCTTGGCGAAGTTAGATAAAATTGTTCACTTTTTTGCGCCTGCAAGCTGCTTGTTCTACGTTCAATTCTGACTTAGATTGCCCTTGATGAAAGCAAGAATATTCGGAAAATGCCCCGGAATCCCTTGGCTTATTGTCCTGGCATTCATGACTTCCGTTGGGTTCGTCACCTTTCCGGGAGTCGCCGCTGACAAAAAGAGAGAGTCGGCCAATGTTGACTTTCTTGAATTTGAAAGCCGATTTGCGCTGTACCGATACCTGCAACGGGGACTCGAAGAATACTTCGACACGGGTGATTCGAACCGATTGGAGGAGTTGGAACAGGCAGCCCGAATCGTGAGTGAATCCTTTGGAGATGACTTCTATCTTCGGCAATGTGGCAAGTTCAAGTACTGGCGGGAACACTACCTCGCGAAGCGCCGACAACTGAAAGTCGAATATTCGATGAATCAGCAGGGGCTTGCCCAGGTAGAAGGGTCAGCAGACATCTACTACGGTCAGATGATTGAGCTAGCTGACGAGTTTCTCCAACTCGGAGACTCCGCGTCGGCGGTTAATTGCCTGCAAGTGGCCGGCGCAATGGGAGTCGGAAGAACAAGTCCCGACAACATAAACCGGCAGTTGTACCGATCGCTGGCCATTAGCCGGGCCATAGGCGACCGCGACGGACTATCGCGAAGTTACAATCTCACCGGGAGATTCCATGAACAGCGGACCGAGTTCATCAAGGCCGGCGCCTATTTCGATTCGGCGCGGGTCATCAAGTCCGAGCTTGGTGACCTCTCCGGAATTGCCGACGCACTTAACAACATCGCTTCTGTATATCTCTCGATCGGCGAAAAGGCGAACTCGTTGCGGTTTGCACAGGAAGCACTGCAGCAGAGGCGCGAACTTGGCGATTCCGGGCAGGTGCTGCAATCGCTGTTGATGATGATTCCAGCATTTGCCCGCGATGTCTCGGATTCGACGGCCCAAGGTTGGCTTGATGAGGCAAGTGAGCTTTCGCGCCGGCAGGCGGAGCCACAACCGGTGGAGCGGCTCGCTTACTGCCGAGGGATCATCGCCGAACTGAATGGCGATCTTGATTCAGCCTTAAGTCAATATTCGCAAGCACTGGTCGTCGCCACCAAATCGCGGAATTTCCGACTGACGTTGGCCGTCCTGCAAAACATCGCGGCCCTTGAATCGTCGATGGGACGCTATTCGGAGGCAGTGGATCACTACGCCGCAGCGCAAGAGATTGCGACAACAACACGCAACAGTGCGGCGCAGGCAACAATCTATCATAACCTGGGCTCGCTGCACCAACGGCTGGGCGATCTCGAGCCTGCGAGCGATTACTACCGGCGTGCTTTGGAAATTCGCCGTCAACTCGATATGAGAATTCAGTCGGCGGAGACACTGGGCAATCTGGCAGAACTGTATTTGACAACCGGCGAATTTGCCACAGCAGAAATCTATATCCGACAGGCAGTACAAGTCGCGCAGCTTACCGACGATCGTCTGCGTCTCGCGTCTACTCTCACGCGACTGGCGCATCTCAAGCAGGTACAGGGAAATTACATTGAGGCAATGGCAGTACTTGACAGCGCTGAAACGGTCGAATCGGGATCGCAGACTCCGCAACGCCGGATCGACTATCTTTGCCTACGGGCGGAATTCTCACGCCAGGCCGAAGAACTGACGATAGCGGGCCGGTATCTGTCTGATGCTTACCGCGTCCTTGATTCATGCGCTACCTACACTAACCGTCAGAGGGTTGACATAATCAACGCCGAATTGGCGGTCGACCAGAAGCGCTGGCGGGAAGCGTACACCATTCTGGCAGCTGTTATTGCTCGCTCCGAGAAATTGCGAGGGAGTATTCCCGATCCACAACTGCGTACGAGTTTTCAGGGACAGTCGCGTTTCGTCTACGAGCAAATGGTCAAGACGCTATATAATCTCCGGAAGTCCGGAGAGCTCTCCGGCGTTGATGACTCTTTGCTTGCCTACACCGAAAAGGCTAAGTCGCGCGGTCTGTTGGACGCTGTGAATGGAATGGATGATTCGTACGGTTCGCCGCAATCGACGCAATTACGATCAGAAGAGGCGAGTCTGCTGCGCGAGGTAGAGCGTGTTGAACAATCGCTCGCAGATGATAGTGATGCCGTATCGATCAAACGCAAGCTGTCCGTGCTTGCGGAGCTCGAGACTCGGATGACAGACTTGCGGCTGAAGCAGAGCGCCGCAATTCCGGAATCAGCCCGGGTCTATACGCCGAAACCGATTTCAATCCGGAGAATCCAAGCGTCACTTCCGGACGAGCGCACGGCGTTGATTTCCTATCTGCTTACGCCGGAATCAAGTTACGCCATCCTCATAGATCAGCGTCGGTTTGCTGTTGAAGAGATTTTGGGACGCAGCCAGATATCCGGATGGGTCGCCGAATTTGCCCGGTTGATTCAGGTTTCGATCAAAGACGAGTCGCTTCTGGACAGTCTCGATGCGATGGCTGAAATGTTGGGCGAACGGCTCCTCCCGCGAAAGTCATTGTCGCCAGGAGACTATGATCAGCTGTTGATTTCCCCTGACGGCATCTTGAGTGTTCTTCCGTTTGAGGCGTTGCATTTCGGGGGCGGTTACTTGATTGAAAGTTCGGCAATCGCTTCCGTGCCCTCGCTTTTTCTCTACGGGACTGGCAAAGACTATGCGAAGACCGCCAAGCCGTCTCGCTTATTGGCGTTTGCCGATCCGCGCAACAACTCACAATTGAGACAGTTGCCCTTCAGCGCCCGCGAGGTTGACTGGATCAGCGATGCCTTCGGTAAAGCAAACTGCACAATCCTGACTGCGACACAAGCCACCAAGTCTGAATTACGACAACTGCAATTGTCGGATTTCGATATAGTCCATATCGCGACGCATTCGACGATCAATTACAGCGATCCACGGCGATCAAAGATTTGGCTATCGGCTGACACTTCCTTAGTGGACGGCGGGAGCACACTCTCGCTGGCGGAGATCAGCGAGCTCAAGCTCGCGGCGGACCTGGTGGTTCTGTCATCTTGCGAATCCGGCGGCGGAAGCCTTGACATTGGCGAGGGTCTCGACGGATTTGCCAAGGCCTTCTTGCAAGCAGGAGCTGGCAACTTGGTGGTGTCGCTTTGGGAAGTGGAGGATTTTACCACGGCCACATTCATGAAGACTTTCTATCATAATCTCAAGTCTGGTTATGCAGCGGCTCTTCGTAAGGCAAAATTGGAGATGATAACCTCGCCGCGGCTGCGGCACAGGCATCCCTATTATTGGTCACCGTTCAAGCTGATTGTGGGGCGAGAGCGGCGTTAACGCCGACACTGAATTTGGAAACTGTTAGCGCAGTGTTAGAAATTCATTAACCACCGCATTCAGCTTGACTTTGATTGATTACGACGCCTTCTTGTTTTTCAAATGAGTAAGAGGTTAGCACTGCTACTGACTATTGTTCTTCTTTCGGTTTCTTTGGTGCATGCTCAAGACTGCGTGCACCTGACGAAGTCATTGAACAGTCTCGACGATCTTTATTGTAGTTATCTGGCAAGCAAAGCAAGTTTGCCTGCGAGCGGCAGTGAATCGGGGGCTACTGCCGTTCTTGCATATCGTGACGCCATCCAGTATGAATTTCTTGATGACACGCTTTGGGTAAAGGTATTCATCACTACGGAAAAATCATCAACTTCGACGGCACTCAATCAGTTGAAGTCGATGAAGCTTCGTTCCGTGTCACAGTTTGGCAATATTTTTGCAGCCCGCATTGATCTTCTGCAGCTTCCAGTACTCGACGGCCTGAACTTCGTTCAACGCATCGAACCGGTTGTTCCCGATGGTTACACGGCACGGGCGACGGTTCAACAATCGACACCAGACATAAGCGTAAAAAAAAAGTAACCGACACTGACTCCGCCGGGGCGGTTGCAAACTCGCGGGTTATCATCGGTCTGATCGATACGGGAATTGATTTCACTCACCCCGAATTCCAGCGCGGCCACGGGCACAAGGTTGTCGCCCTTTGGGACCAACTCGACACAACTCGAAACAACTACCGATTCGATGATGGTTCGGTACTCGGGTCCGTGTATCGTGACGGCGAAATCAATTCGCGGGATTGTGAGTCGCGCGATTACGACGGGCATGGAACCATGGTGGCAGCGGCCGCGGCTGGAAATACCTGCAGTACTGCCCCCGATGCTGATTTGGTTGTAGTTAAAGTGGATTACTTCAATTTCGACGAGATGATGCTTGCCTATGGAATCGACTTCATCAAGAAAGTGGCCGAGGAACACCAACAGCCATACATCGTGTCGCTCTCATACTTGCCGAAAGGCGGGGCGAAGGATGGCGAGACCGGTGTGTTGGCGCGAATACTCAAAGGCGAGTTGGACGCCAATTTGAGCGGTGGACTGCTCAAAGGCATTGTGGCCGCCGCGGGAAATGAGAACTACGAAAGCAGCAATTCCTGCCGCGATGAAAATAACCGGATGCACGTTCACAAGGCCGGGACAGCATCGTTTGATCTGGATATTGAAACGACCGATGGCAATCCGTGGGATGACGTATGCGTACTTGAGTTATGGTATCCGCTTGAGAGCAGTTACAGCATCCGGCTGATGTCGCCATCAGGAATCGTCTTTGGACCGGTCGAGCCGGACGCGCGTCCGTTGCGCGAAGTCGGTGATGACGGTTTCGTTATGATCTCCAATAATCGGCGGGGCATGGAAAAGTGGGCGGCGGTTCGTATCATTTTGCGCGACGCCGACAGTCTCATGTCCAACGGGACTGACTCGGGTAGGTTGCGTGACGGAACCTGGAGGGTTGAGATGTCAGGCGATTCCGGTGTTTGGCATGGGTATGTGACATACGTTAATCCACCGGAGTTGACTAAAGCGGTGAGTCGGAAAGACCACACCAACGAATTCAAGATTCGTTCCGGCGGAAATGTGCGCGATGTTGTGACCGTCGGTTCGATCAACAATGGTGTGGTGTCCTGGCGTGATCTGTTCGGCTCCGTCACCGACTATGCATCGTGTTATGATCCTGATGAGATTTCCCACTTTTCGAGCCGCGGACCAACCAAGGCGGGCGTCGACAAGCCAGATATTTACACCGAGGGAGCATGGGTCAAGGTGGCAATCTCGAAAGATGTCACCATCGAAGTCAACGATCCAAGGCGACGAAAGACGCTGCTGTCTGATCAAGATTACATCATGGAAGAAGGAACGAGCTTTGCCGCGCCAAGGGTGGCTGGGGGTATCGCGTTGATGGTTGCCGAAGACAAGGACGCCAGCTTGACACATGATCGCATCAAGTACATTCTCGAACAGACTGCAAGACGCCGGGGAAAGGGAGTTGGTTCTTATCTGTGTCTGGATCTGAAGAAGGCACTTGAGATGAGCACTCGCTACTAAGCGCGCAACAAGAACAGTTATCTAAGGGGTTTCGTTGATCAATCAGATAGTGTGTGTCAGTTATTCCTTAACCGAGACATTGAAATAGAACTCATACTCGGCCGGCACGATACTGACACCTTCAGGAAATTCTTCCTTGATCGAAAGCGAGAAACTACCGCCTTCTTTCAGGGTATTCAAAGCATTCTGGTCGGTAACTCTAAGCTCACATTGATTTATGAACTCGGTCGGAAGGCACTCGAGCTGCTGGCCTTCCAGAGTGAGTGATTCGCCGCCACGGCGGTTGAGGTCGATATTGTAATGATAATCCGGCAGTTCAACTCTATCGGTCGGGAATGCAAAGATCAGTTCGCGAGTGTTCTTCTGTAATGCCACTTGCATTTCCGGGACTTGGCCCTCATCAGCGATGGAACGTTTCTCGTTCTGCATGGTGAGCGAAACTCGCACAAGCAAGGACTCTTCGTCGGGGCGATTGAGCATCACCACGGCGCTAAGAACCAGAATCAAGGCGAGAGCGACCGGAGCGACGATCTTTGATATCGCGGTGGAACCGACGAGCTGCGACAACCAGCTCTGCTTTGCACTCTGCGCGACAGCGACTGATTCTTCGGGGATATGCTTGACTGCCAGACGGAGAAGTTCGACATCGCCGGCGCAAGACTGACATTGTTGCAGATGAACGGCTAGTTCCGAGTATTCAGAGGAGAGCTTGTTGATGCTTCCAAGTGCAAATCGGTCAAGAGTTTCCGCAGCAGGATGACCGGAGAAGTCAAATTTCGGCATTGAGCGGCGGATCGAATAGATTCCCATCCAGAACGCGAATTCGGCCTGCAAGCTCTCGGAACTCGCAATTTCGGCTTCGATTCGATCGGCTTCTGCCTTATTTAATTTGCCCTGCACAAGCAGCGGGATCATTTCGATTATCTCGTTGTTGACACTCATCGCCGAGGTCTCCTTTCACAGAGAACTGTCGACAGGCTCTTGGCGTGGTTCATTCTAAATCAGCTTTTCTTTCATTTCCATAGCCGTTTTCTTGCACTCATGGATCTTTCGCTTGACGGTCCCTTCCGGAAGCCCTAATTTTCCACCTATCTCCTTGTAGTTCAACGACTCCGAGAAGACCATCCGCCACAATTTCTGGCATTCCGGATCTATTGCACGAAAGATTTTCTGGAATATCTGATATTCGACCGACCGCTCGTGGATGATATCGGGCGCTTCGGAGCCGCTCGGTGCAGGCAAATCCTCTGGATCGGCATCGCGCTGAACGCGTTGGCTTCGGACCTGGTCGATACACGTATACCGGGCTATTCGCTGGACGTAGGTACGGAAGGTCGATTCACCACGGAATTTGGCAGCCTTCAGCGAGGAAAATAACTTAAGATGTACGATCGAATTAGTGTCCTCGGTCTCTTCGACAAAGTGCCAGATTGACAGGCGAGTAACCTGATTGATCCAGTTGTCGACCTGGCGGTAAACATCACGTTGGCCAGCGACGTAGCGATTGGCGAGTTCAATTTCCTGTTCGGGTGTGGACTGCTTGAATTTGTCGATGATTGCCAACATGATCGGCAATTTATTTGTCTATTTAAGTTTCGACAACTACAAACTATGTAGAGATTAATGGCCAGAGGGATGGTAAATGGCTGTATTGGAGATCTTTGAGAGAAAGCGGTAGTTAGCTGTTCCGATGAAACTGGCGATAATATCCGACACACACTTTGGCGATCCCGATTGCCTGTTAGCGGCATATCGAGATCAATCGTCGCGAAGCGATCCGACAATTGGCTCGCGGTATGAACAATTTCGAGATGCAGCGGGACTCGACAATGACTTTCTGATCGTACTCGGCGACATACTGGACTTCTCGGTCTGCACGTATCGCGAGACATTTGAAGTCGCCCAGACGTTTTTTCGACAAGTGCAGGCTGATCGGATCGCGCAGAGTATCATCTACGTCCCCGGCAACCATGATGCCGATGTGTGGCATCTTTACGAATATGAAATCAATATCATCCGGCGAATTGCGGCCGGGAAAAAAGCAAATGAATTCCGCTACTCGATTCCCGGGATTATCGATGGGCGCCGCGAGACCAACGCCCTGCGCTTTCAATTACATGGAGTCAAGCCGTCACCGCAATACCGCCACGGTTATGGCGGCACATTTCTTGACAGTATCACGCTGGACTCTTTGAGCGACGGATCGTGTTCGGGGAGCGCGATGAACTTCGCGCTGGCGTATCCCAATCTTTATTTACTGACCGACAGCGGATCGATTCTATTGACTCACGGGCACTACCTTGAGGAGTATTGGTCGATGTTAGGTGAGTGGGCGATTGAAATTGCCGGTAGCGAACTCGGCATTACCGGTTCGCCGACGATTCGGCAAATGGTTCAGATCAATTTTCCATTGAATCAATTGGCCTGCAGTGGCGCGGGACAGGCCGGACCGTTGACCGAGAGGGTGATTTTGCCATTACAGCGCGATGCCCGCAATCGCGACAGTCGCCGCATCGAGCGCTATGTCGATGGGATACTTGAACGACTCGATAAGCTGATTCCCGGGAAGTACGTGATTGACGAAATTGTGAGTGATGCTTTGTTGCGGAAGTTGCGCTCACGAATAGTTGATGCCATCCGCAGTGTGGAGCCGACGCGCTATAACGAGGGGTTTGTTCACGAGACTCATGTACAGGAGCGGTTTAAGAGATATTTCAGATCATGCTGTGCCGAGTTGAAGGAGTTTGAACAGCCAGTATTGCCGGTTCCGAAATGGTTTGTATTTGGGCATTCGCACCGCCCGATTCCGTGGCAGGACGAATTTAAACCCGGATCGCCGGCATTTGCCACCGATACCGGCAAACTCGTGAGATACTGCAATTTAGGGGGATGGTTGAAGCGACCGCTAGAAGATGTTACTCAAGAGTTCTGCGGCGCCGAAGTACTGACGTTTGATTCAGATACGCAAGAGACGAGATCGCACCACGTTTCGTGACCTTAGTGCTTGGGGGGGTTGTCCTTGCCGTGCCGATTCGGCTCATTACTATGTGACCGCAAGAAGGTGGAAAGATTGGCGGAAGTTCCTTCGATTTTGAGCTTTCTGCGAATCTTCTGGCGGAATTTCTCGACTGTCTGCCGGGAGATGTTGAGAAGATCGGCAATTTCCTTCGATCGCAAGCCATTCTTGACATGGTTACAGATTTCCATCTCTCTCGGAGTAAGATTGATGAACTGCTTCTCAATTTCCGAAATGAAAGGCGAAGTGACTTCGACGAGCGCTGATTCCAATGCATCGATTTGCGTGCGGCCCCGCTCACCGATGGAAGCGCGAAGTTTCACCAAATTGGGTTTGACGATCCGTTCCATGTTTTGGGCGATTTGCTGTTTGATTTTGTTGCTTTCATCCTGAATCTCTGCGAGCACAACACGCAAAGCAATATTCTTTTCTTCGAGCTTCTGGTGCTCCTGCTTCAGTTGGTCGTTGGCAGCAATCAACTCCAGTGCCATCTGCTTGATTTCAGTCGTGTCGGTGTGCGTTCCAATAATCCGGACGGGTGTACCATCGGCATCGCGTGCAATCACCTTGCCCCGTGCCAATATCCACTTATATGAGCCGTCCTTGCAGCGAATCCGATGTTCGCAGTGATAGAATGGGACTTCACCCTTGAAATGCCGATCGAGCTCTATATAACACCTCTGCAAATCTTCCGGATGAACGCGACTTGACCATTCATCACCCGACGACTTGATGTCCTGATCTTCGTAGCCAAGCATCGATTTCCAACGCCCGGAAAAGAACACTTCGTTTGTCTTGGGGTTCCAGTCCCAAAGTCCGTCGCCGGCATTTTCAAGCGCAAATTCCCAACGTTCTTTGCCAATCCGGAGTTCTTTCTGGATTTGCTGGCGTTCAGTGATATCAAGAAGAATGCCTGACATTTTGGTTGCGTTACCGCCGGAATCATACTCAACCACTATGCGAGCGTGTACGGCAGTAATCATACCGTCAGCTCTCATCAAGCGAAAATCGTCCTGATAATCGTTGACTCCTAAATTCGTATCTGATTTGAGCGCCGCCTGATGCACCTTCGCAATCCTCTCCCGATCATCCGGATGGATCACCTGCATAAATAGAACTTGGTTGGGAGTTACGCTTTGTGGTTCCATTCCAACCATGCGATAAAGATTGTCAGACCAGTAACCCTGATCCTCCTGAACATCCCAGTTCCAACTGGCAAGGCCCCCGAGTTGCTCTGCCTTTTGCAGTAATGCGTCTCGCCGCTGCAATTCTTCTTCGCGATTTTTGTCTACCGTAATGTCTTCGAAGCTTACGAAGAAGCAGGGTGGGACGCCATTAGAGGAAATTGGAACAACGCGTGCGTGCAGCCAGCGAATTCCCGAACCATTGGACGCTGCGAACTCGGTCGTGCGCGCCTTCCCGGCTGAATAGGCGCGCAGGAAATCATCCCAGGTTTCCGGGTTCAGCGGTCCTAGCGCCTGCAGAAAGTTGTGACCGAGTTCGATACCCGGCACGAGTTCCTTGAATGGTTGATTGCAGTACTGCACTGCTGAACCGGCGTCGACGACGGCAATCGGTTCATCAGCGCTGTCAATCATGCGCTCCCAATGGTCCCAATCTTGACAGATTTTTCGTTTGTCGTAGTTCTCACTTGTCACGAAATCTGCCCTCCCAATCTGCTTGAACGTTACGCATCATTAGAACACATCCGGTTACGCCAGACCCGTCCAAGAACTGCAACAAGCAGTGAAGTCTCGTGTTACCCGCCCATTTGTGTAACTCACACTAACCATAAGATAGGGCTAAGACCCAAACCTGTCAAGACATTGACAGCACAATTTCTTAAGAAAATTAAACTTCGTTAGGAGTGCCAGTTGTTCGTCGAGGTATAGAGTCCCGATTGCCGATCAGACGAAGTCCGGCAGAAGTGACGAGGCGATGAGATCGGAGCGGAACATTCCTTTTGTAGTCAATCGGAGTCGGTCGCGGTCTTGTATAATGTCGCCCTCGTCCTGAAGTTGATTGATGAGTTTGCGACGGACGCTGGAGATATCGTAGCCGTAGTCTAATAGCAGGCGCTGCGTATCGAGGCCATCAGACAGACGGAGCGACAGCATGATGGCTTCAATCAAACGCTTCGGAGAAGTGACCTGCTCCAGATCGGCGACGGGAAGTTTCCCGAGAGCGAGATTTTTGATATAGCGAGAGATGTCTGGTTCGTTTTTGTATCGTTGATCGCCAATTGTGCCAACGGCGGCCGGACCGAAGGCAATATAGTCCCGTTGACGCCAATAGGCGAGATTATGACGACAGTGTTGGTTGTCACGCGCGTAGTTGGAAATTTCGTAGTGATCGAAGCCGTGTTTCGAAAGAAAATGAACCGCTCGTTGATAACGGTCGGCCACCAAATCGTCGGGAGGCAGCGGGACTTCGTTTCGTTCGACTTGGTAGCGCAGTGGCACATTTCCTTCCAGCATCAATGAATAAAAGGAAATGTGCTGGGGATTCAAGTCAACGACGGATCGCAAATCGGAACCAAAGGAAGAATCGGTTTCATCGGGAAGTCCATACATCAGGTCGATCGAGATGTTATTGAAACCGGCGCTACGGGCGGAAGCTACCGCAATTCCTATCTGTTCGGCGTTGTGCAAACGTCCGAGCCGCTCAAGATTGGCTGAATTGAACGATTGTGCACCAAACGAAATGCGATTGGCGCCAAGCGAATGAAGCAGAGAGAGCTTTTCCGGGGTGGCGGATTCCGGATTGGCTTCGGTTGTAAATTCGATCTCGGTTGAGAATCGGGCATACATCTTCAATCGAGCAACGAGTCTTGACCACGAGTCGGCAGAAAGCACGGTTGGGGTTCCGCCGCCAAAAAACAGGGTCTCCAATTCGATATCACGGGTGGCACCGCCAGAATCGGTGGCATTCAGCAACTGCCCGAAGCGGATATCCATCTCGATACAGATGGCATCGACATAACGAGTCTCCCATACCGGGTCGTACACGATGCGATAGAAATCGCAGTATGTGCAGATTCGGGCGCAGAAAGGGACGTGGATGTAACACGAGAGCTTCACGGCAATAAGATAATGCCTGTGTACAACGGTTGAAAGGACAAACGTCGTGTCGCAAGTTCGGCCAAGCTTAGCAATTCAACTTGATTGGGATGCGCCGATTCGATATTATTGGTGCCGATGGCAAAGCGAATTCAAGAAACGGCGATCACCACTAAAGACCGAATTATTGGGTCGGCCTTTGTGATTGTGGTTGCGCTGGCACTGCGGCTGATTTATCTCAATGCTGTCGATAGCATGCCGACTTTTGGTTATCTCACTTTTGACCTGCTGCACTTCCACAATTTAGCTGATGCGATATTTCAGGATGGACGAATCGGCCACGAGGCCGTTTTCAAGGCACCCCTCTATTCTCTGGTGTTGTCGCAGATTTACGGGATTGGCAGCAATCCTATTTTTCAGATGTTAGTGTTCCAGTGTATCCTCGGTTCGCTGTCGGCAGTCCTGGTTTATTTGATTTCGACACACTATTATTCGCAGCGGTTGTCGATGACTGCCGGAATGATCGCGGCGCTGTATGGTACTCTCATATACTTTGACACCGAATTGCTCCCCGTGAGCCTGACAGTGTTCCTGATTCTGGCCGCAATCTACTTGCTGTTGCAATACGAACAGAGCCGCAAGATAGCCATCATCGCCGGCGCCGGGGTTGCGTTGGCGCTTGCCGGGGCGGCTACTCCAGAGACGCTGATCCTGGTTCCGGTAGCGGGATGGTGGATCTATCGCGAAGGTGCGGGAAAGGAGAAGTTCCGCGTCCGCCACAGCTTGATATTGCTGTTGACGGTGGTGTTAGTGAACGTGCCGTTTGCAATTCGTAATCATTCCTTCGGTGGTGAGACGATACCGTATGTCACCGACATTGGCGTACGCCTGGCGATTGCAAACCAGGCCGGGGCTGATGGCAGAGCGTTTGCGTTGCCGAACGGGATTCGCGAATCGGGGCAAAGCTATGTGAATGCGATTGAAGCCACAAATCGCACCCGAGGCAGTGAGTTGGCGCCTGCCGAGATGGGGGGATTTTGGATAAGCAGGGCCGTCGGATTCATTGCGAATCATCCGATTGATTGGATTACGCTGGAGTTACGGAAACTTGCAGGCTTCATCAGCGGCTACGAAATCTCAACTGACAGGCCAATCTACTTCGTTGCAGGTGAGAGAATGCCGCTTCGGGTCTTATTGTTTGACAAATTCATCTCCATCCCGTTCGGGCTGATACTACCACTTGCTTTGTTGGCGCCGCTGGCGGCAGGCAATCCACATCGCCGGCAGAAGTTGCTGATCATGTCAACAATTGCGCTGTTGGCTGTATCAATGCTCTTCAACGCATTTGCTTATCAGCGAATTTTGCTTGTGCCATTCGTGATCATCTGGGCGGCAGCCGGATTCTGGGGACTGGTGGCACTCTATCAGAAGCAGGAATTCCGGCGGTTCTACACCTGGTTACCCGCGTTGTTGGTTGCGATCATTGTGGTCAACGGCATTGCCAAAATTCCGGGATTGGTTCCGACGATTGACTCCGAGTTTGAAGGCAAGATGTATACCGCGAACGCCCTTCTGTCGGCAAATCGCCTGGATGACGCCAAGAGTGATTATGAAGCAGCGATGCGTATTGATCCGCGTTCTCCTCGACCTTACAACAGCATCGCAAACATCTATGCCCAAAGAGGAAATGATTCGCTGGCGACGGTGTATTACAATCGCGCGATCGGAGTTGACCCGGCCGACGACAGGCCGCTTCGGAGCTTGGCCAATATCCTGAAACGTCGCCAGAAGCTCGGAGAGTTGAATCATCTTCTCGTAGGTGTGATGCGGGAATTTCCCAAAGCAAATTGGGCATATCATGAGTATGCCTCGCTGCACATTCGCTTGAAAGAGTTCACACAGGCAGCGGACATTTACGAACGGTCGTTTACTGCTGATTCGACGGACTTTGAGTCAATCTTCCTTAAGGGTGAAACTTACCTAATGGCCGATATGCGCCAGGAAGCCGAAGCCGAGTTCCTGCGCTACTTGCAGTATTCTCCCAACTCCGTACCGGCGCGTGCGAATCTTGGCCAGGTCTATGCCCGTCAGCAGCGCATCGCCGAAGCACACCGAGAATTCGGCTATGTGCGCGAACAGCAGCCGAACAACCCGGCAGCTTACTTCAATTTGGCTTCACTATTCTATCAAACCAACGATCCAGCCCGCGCGGCAAGTTACTTAGACACAGCGGCCGCGATGGACAGCAGTTTTCCGGGACTTGAGGAAATGCGTAAGTTAATAGATTCGGCGCGGATTAGTCATTAGCTGAAGGCGTCCGCCGACGAACGGGCCTTAGTCTGCTTTCCACCCAATTCCCCAAGAGTCCATACCAACTTCAATCGAGTCGATGACTTTCAGAGTCGCAACATCAATTTCGTACATAAAACCGTGTTTGGGCGGCTGTCCGGAAGCGGCGACGTAGATGCGTTTGTCATCGTCAGACATTGCCACGCCAAACGGATGGCCGGCGCCGATTGGAATCTCGGCCGCAACCTGGCGTTGAATGAGGTCCACGATCACGACAGTGTTACCCCATTTGGTAGTCAGGAAGAGATAGTTGCCGTTGTGCGAATGGTGGATCATCGCCGGTCCGGACGTCGAAATTCCGGACGTCACCGGGATATCGATTGAATCGATGATCTGACGGGAGTAGATGTCGAGGATGCGAACCTGATGAGCATAGAGACAGGAGATGTACGCCTTCTGGAGATGATGGTCGACAGCAACACAATAAGGACCGTAGCGTGGATTTGCCGGGTCGGACTGTTGGTCGGGATCGATCGGCACAAAGGTGACGGAGTCTTCGTCGGTATAGATCAGGGTAATATCATCGGAACGCAAATTGCAGGCGACGATTACCTTGCCGTCGGTCGTGCTTAAGATCTCATGCGTTTGTGCGCCGGATTGGATTTTTCTCTCAACTGCCATTGTGGCGAGGTTCACTTTGTAAACGTGTCCGCGCTCTGTCCCGGCAGTGTAGTCACACATGTAACCGTATTGACCATCCGTCGTGATGCACATTCCGGCAGGAATGACGCTGCGCTGATTAGCGAAGACCGCCTTCGCTGCAGAGGTTAAGTCGAAGTCAGAGATGAACTCATCGGTTGTTGCATCGAACTTCGCGATCTTGCCGGAGAGATCGACGGTCATAATGTAGTAAAATCGCCCGTCGGGAGTGAAGGAGATGTAGTGTGGCTTGGCGATGTGTGAATCGATGGTCTTGACTTTGGTCATCGTCTTCGTGTCGTACACATAAATTGTAGCGTCCGCCTGATTGAGGACGTAAAGCTTTCCGGCCGGACCCAGGAGAGGGGTTGGATTGTCGCTCCCTTTGTCGCTGCATCCGAAGACTGCAGTCAGAAGAAGCAGTAGGGTGAGAATCACGTGTGCATGGCGCATTCGTTGCTGACTCCAAATTGAGGATTGCTATATTCTATGTTATACGTCCTCGCGAGGGATTTGTCAAGTCCCGGCACAAGTCGCGCAGGGCGCCGGTCCACCGGCAAAGATGTAGCTAATGAGAAAGACGGCATCAGAGATATTGACCGTCCCGGTGCAATTGGCATCGCCGCTCATCAATGGTGCTGGCGATGCACCGCCGCCAAAGATATAGTTGATAATGCGAACAGCATCGGAGATGGTGATCAAGTTGGTGGCATCGGCATCACCGGCGAGATATTGAGTACCGCCGTCCTTGCGGAAGAAATTGACTCCGCCGTCTCCCTCGCCGAGAATGAGATCAAGATCACCATCGGAGTCGAGGTCGCCGCGGGACATTACGGTTCGCCAACCGATATCGCTTCCGGGGATCAAGTCGGGCTGTGCCAGCAGAGTAAGCGAGTCCGGAAAACTGTTACCCAGCGCTGTGTTTCGATACCAGGTGAGTCCGAGGAGGCGATTGCCAACGATTAAATCGATCTTGCCATCCTGGTCCCAATCGGCGACGCAGGGTATCGTGAAGTCGCGAGCCGACTTCTTTATCAAAAATTTCGTGACCAGCGTTAGGACGGGACTTCCCGCTGTGCCGGTATTTTCGTACAGGTGGATGTTGGCAGAGCCGTTGAAATCCCATTCGCCGACGACTAAATCTTTCAACCCATCGTTATCCAGATCGACCGGCACTGGCACAGCCAGTTGATCGGTCTTGATCCCGGCAAGCTGATTAGTAACATTGACGAATGCCGGAATACACTCGTCGCCATCGTTGCGCCAGTGTTGAATGAATCCATTCTCGTTTCCGATCAGCAAATCCAGATCACCATCAGAGTCCCAGTCGACGAATGCCGGCATTGCCGAGAATCCGACGTCGATACTTCCGAAACTGGCGGTAACACGAACATACTCGGCTTGCAAGCGGCTGCCGGTATTTTCATAATGTGAAATCATCCCATCACCCCCACCAACAAACAAGTCCAGGTCACCATCGCCGTCAATATCCGCCAGCGCCGGGTAAGCGCTTCGGCCGACGTCGATGTTGTCAATCAAGTTTTGTTGCTCCAACACGTAGTTAGCACTGGCGGCCGTACCGGTATTCCGCAGGAACTTCAGATTGTCGATAAATTCGCCATTCGCCGGCGCCAAAATCATATCGAGGTCGCCGTCATTGTCGACATCGGCCAGCGGAGCGTGATTGAACCCGAATGTTGAATAGGACGGGGAGAGATAGGTGTCGGTCTGATAATTGAAATCCGACAGTGCCGGCGTACCGAGGTTCTCGAATAAGTAGAGATTCGTATTGAAGAGGTCACCCCAGATCAAGTCATGATCGCCGTCGTCGTCGATATCGGCAAAGTTGATTGCACTGAATCCGTGTTGCGGCTGCGTCGGTTTGTTCAAACCTCCGCCGCCGCCCGGAAAGGCAAGAATACTGTCATAGAAGGTCGATTCGAGGGAGAATGAAGGTATCGTTGCGGTACCGGTGTTGCGGTAAAAGACAAGTTGCCCGCCGGGGTCGCCGACAAAGAAATCAATATCCCCGTCACTATCGATGTCAACCAACGCAGGCGTGTTATTGACTCCGGTTACGATGCTGTCCAGATCCGAATCAGCTTCGACGAAGTCAATATTGTTGCCGATACTCTGGTTGCGATAAAGCACCGCACCGTTGCTGTTATTGTCACACAGGAGATCCAGGTCACCGTCGTCATCAATGTCGACCAACCGGTGCCATGTGCCAATATTGATCCCGGCGAAGCGATCGGTCACCGGCGTCCAAACTGGCGCAGCGGGAGAACCGGTATTGCGCAAGTAACTAAGTTTTCCGCTGGCTTCTCCAATGAAGAGGTCTACAAGCAGGTCTTGATCAAAATCTGCCAATGATGGTTTGGGGTTATTGATGCCGCCCCAGAAAGGGTATTGAAGAGTGTCGCCACCAACGATGATCGGAAATGGATTGGTCTCTTGAGTGTATTGGGCGGAGAGACTTCCAGAAGTCACCAGCAGCCAGGTGATAATCAGAAGACTGCAATACCGGAGTCGATTAATGGTCGTCCTCATTCCTGTATTTGTTTCGGCACAAGCGATCGATCAGGCAAGTAACTTATACCAACATAGTCTATTTTAGTGATTTGTCAACCGGGGGAATCGCATTTCAGGCAGACTCCCCCAGTGACGCTTAGAATATCTCTGCGAAGAAGTCCTTCATTGCCTGCCAGGAGCGTTTGTCGGCTTTCTCATTATAGGCAGCGCCTTTGGAATTGTCGTTTCCGGCTTCATTTTGTGTAAAGGCGTGAACGGCTCCGCTGTAGGCAATAAATTGGTAATCAGCGCCGGCTGCTCTCATTTCGTCCAGAAAGCCTTCGAAATCTTTCATTGGAACAAATGGGTCGTCGGCACCGTGGCAGACGAGAATCTTTGCGGGTATCTTTCCAGACACCGCCGGCATGGTTGTAGTGAGGCTGCCGTGGAAGGAAACTACTCCGGCGATATTGGCGCCGCTGCGCGCAAGTTCCAAGGCTGCGCCGCCACCGAAGCAGTAGCCGATCGCAGCCACGCGCTTAGGATCGACGTTCGGATTCTTGAGCAAGGTTTGCAGTCCGGCATTGATCCGGTCACGAAAGAGCGGCAAGTCCTTCCGGTACTTCCCGGCTTCGGCGCCGGCAGCGCTGCTTTCTTTGGGTCTGATTCCCTTGCCGTAGATATCAACGGCGAAAGCGACATAACCCATTTCAGCGAGCATATTAGCGCGCATTTTCTCGTTGTCGGTCAAACCCAGCCATTGATGAATTACCAGAACACCGGGGCGTTGTCCCTTGATTGCGTCGTCATAGACGAGATATCCTTCAAGAACCGTCTCCCCCTGCTTGTATTCGACGAATTCGCTCTTGATCGCGGCGACGGCGGGGATTGTCAAGATTGCCGCCAGTCCCAGTGCCCAAATCATGATTTTCATCATTCCTCCAAAAAAATGCTCTTCCATGTAACCAAATTCTCGTAATTTCGTCATAGCTTGTACGATAGAAGTTGAAGAGTTGTAGCATATACATGGAGCAGCAAATGCGACTTTTGGGTTATTGCCTCATTGTTCTACTGATTGCATATTCCACTAGCTTTGCCGCAGAGAAGGCAGCGCCGGCGAAAACGTCGACCGCAGCCTTGCAGCATTTGTCTTGGCTGATCGGTACCTGGAAGTCGACGATGGGAGACAATGCTGTGTATGAATCGTGGCGGGCGGACTCGACCGGCAGGTATAAGGGAATGGGGTTCAGCGTAAATGGCAAGGATACGGCGATATCGGAACGTCTGCTGCTTGCGGCGACGGATTCAGGATTGTACTACATTTCCGATGTCGCGCACAATTCAGCTCCGGTCCATTTCAAGATGACTCTACAAGATTCAACGACGACCGTGTTTGAGAACCCGAAACATGATTTTCCGACGCGGATTATTTATCGTCAAGTCACGGCAGATTCGCTGCACGCCAAAATCGAGGGCATACGCAAGGGCAAGGAAGCCGGAGTGGATTTTGTATTCGGGCGCATGAAGTAACATAGACAAAGCGCTCCTTTGCGATTATCTTGGAGTCGGCCCACAGCTGGGCAAGACGGTACAAGTGTCAATTACCCTAATTCGGGAAGGCAATCTTGGCAGGACAGAAACGAGCAAACAAAAAGACAAAGTCGGCACCGGTGCGCAGCCAGCGTGCAGGGCTAAAGCGATACTTGATTATTGGAGTGATCGCGATCGTCGGCACTGCGGCGGTGATATTTCTTACGCGCGATAACAGTAAGTCCAGTGCTTCGAAAAGTACCGGCTCCGAGGAAACGGGGCTTCAGGCTCCAATGCGAACGGAGTTTCTCAAAGAAGGGATCCTCTCGTTCTATACACCAACGGGAGAGTATATCGCGACAATTGATATTGAACTGGCCGAGGCTTTTGAAGAGCGCCGATTGGGTATGATGTTCCGAACTACAATGGAGGAAAATCAGGGCATGTTCTTCATTTGGCCAACCGATGTCCGGCAATCTTTCTGGATGAAGAATACGATTCTTCCGCTTGACATGATCTTCATTAATTCGAACAATGAAATTGTGACTATTCATAAGAACACGACGCCTTATGCCGAAACGCAGTACCCTTCAACACGTCCAGCTCGATTTGTTCTTGAAGTGAACGCCGGATACTGTGACCGAGTTGGCATCAGCGAGGGCGGCAAAATTGGATGGATGCGCACCAACTAGCGTGAGGTTACACTGTGGCAAAAAAGGACCCAAGAATTGACGCATACATTTCCAAGTCGGCAGAATTTGCCAAGCCGGTTCTGAAGCACTTGCGCCGGCTCGTACATCAGGCCTGTCCGGATGTCCAAGAAACTATGAAGTGGAGCTTCCCACATTTTGAGTACCAGGGGGTTCTTTGCTTCATGTCGGCATTCAAGCAACATTGTGCTTTCGGGTTTTGGAAATCCAGTGTGTTGTCAGAATCGGCTGCAAAGGTTAATACGAGTAACACCCAAGCCATGGGTCAGTTTGGTCGGATCACAAGTATTGATGATCTGCCAAGCGAGCGGCAAATGCTGTCGTTGATCAAGAAAGCGGTCAAGGTCAACGAATCGAAAGTGAGGCCGAGTCCACGCGCCGCCAAAGCGGCGCCAGAGCCGGTCAAAGTGCCTGACTACTTCATGGCTGCTTTGCGGAGAGACAAGAAAGCTATGGCAGTGTTTACGAATTTCAGTCCAAGTCACAAACGGGAATACGTTGAATGGGTGACAAAATCCAAAAGTGACGAGACGCGGGAGCGCCGTTTAGTTCAAGCGATTGAGTGGATGGCTGAAGGCAAACCCCGCAACTGGAAGTACACGAGGCGAAAGTCCAGCTGAATACTTGAAGAATCCACGGGTTAAACCAGATGCTTGCCACCGTCGAAGTAGCCCTTGACGGCACTGCGGTTGGATTGCAGCCAAGCCGCGTCCCATTTAACAATACCAAACGCTTCCGACATAAACTCCTCTCGCGCACCGCGGATTTTTTCATCATCCTTGCTTGCTTCGGCTTTGGTCCTTTCATCCCGCGAATATGGAGTGACTGTCGCCTGCCCTTTTGATGCCGTCTTGAATTCCGTCATCATCTTAGTTTCCTTGATACCGGTGAAAGCCTTGTTTGTCTTCTGCGCAGCATCCATTTTCTTCTCGAGATCTTTCACATCGGCTTTGAATTTCGTCTTGTCCGTTGCCGAAAGACCGGCTTCGGTCGTAGAAAAGCTGAATGAACCGTCGGCATTTGTGGTCTCGGTATAGTTGTTCGGGAAGGTACTGCGCAAGTGCGCTCTCTGGGCATCGACGTCACGCTGTGCCTGCTGGTCCTTTTGCTCAAGCTGGCGAACTTCGAGGAATGCCAGTACGTGTGCCGCTTCATGAAAGACGACGTGGCTGCAATTAGGCAGGAGTTTGGCAGGATCGGGTCCGAGACACAAGAGAGCGCCGTTGACCATGCCTTCATTGAAGATTTCAACGGTATGGATAGACTGGTCATAATGCCCGCCAACATCATTGCCGGTTCCGGTGCTCCCGCGGGAGACTTTCAGGTCTTTCATTCGCTCAAGTTCTTTGTCGGTCAAGACATTCAGAGACATCTTGACGGCGGAAGCCTCATCTCCACTGAAACCATTGACAGAAATATTGAAGCCGTTCAGACGCTTGTCAATTGTCGCAACGGCGGCACTGTCGGGAAGACTATTTGTCGGTGCGCCGACCTTGATTAAGTCGATTTCATTATTGGGCTTTAGAACACCAGTACAGATGAAAGTAGTCAGAGTGGGGCTGCCTTTACCGCCGGGGGCCGGAGCTTCGATAATGATATGAAAGGTACGGCGCAAATTGACCGGTTTGTCGGTTGGCTTCGAGAAGCAGAACTTTGCGAGAAGTTTTTCTTTGTCGGTGAAGTTGGCCCCAATAAAGTTAACTTTTGCTCCAAAGGTCACGTCGCTCGGCAAAGAACTCTCTTCTACCTTGCCCGAGCTGATGACCGATGTTGCGACCATCGGCGGATCAACAGTGACTGTTGTTGTTGACCCTGATTTTCCCTGTCCGTCTTCGCCAGCCATCTACGTTCCCCGAGTGTGGTTTGTTGTCATTCTTCCAGAATCGTTAGCTTGTATGGTCCGGGGGGCATGTCATCGAAGTGCGCGCGCCCGTCGTCGTCGAGAGTGCCATTTTCGCTGGCGCCATTAGGAAGATCGATCTTGAACTTGCGGTTGCTTAGCGGAGTCCCATCGTTGAAGGTCACGACGAGGTCAATTTGATCCTTGAATTTCAGGAGCCCCGATTCCTGCTTCTTACCGATTTCGGTTTCGCCAATTTTTACGGTAAAGAAATATTCAGGGAAGCGATAGGCACCGCCAAACTTGGTCATGTCTTCTTCTGTCGCAATGTCATCGGTGTCTTCCGTGTACTGGTACTCCCACAAAACGTCAATCTTCTCTGATTTGACGCGGACCGGAATTTCGACGATTTTGTCGTGGGCACCATCAGCGTCGAATTCGTAGATTGTGATCAGGGCGTCTGTATCATCAATGGCATTGCGAAGGTCGGCCTTGATACTAACGAAATCGCCGCGACGAGCGACTTCGGCGCCCCACTGGAGACCGGAAATCTTGATCTCCGGCATGACCACGATTTTAAAGGAGTCGCCTTTCAGTCCGTGTTTCGGTAAGCTGGCTTCGAAGACGATCATTTCGTTGGTCTTGGCAGTGGTCGGGATGTCGACTGCTCCGCGGAACTTATTTCTGACAATCATACCTTCGGTCTTGCCAAGCGTTTTGCCTTTCTCGGATTTGGCGGTGATTTTCACCGGCGCGCCGTCGCCGACGCAGAGCGTGCCAACTTCGACACCGGCATGCATTCCAGCATAAGCGATCTGCTGCGTCCATTCAGCGAAGATGAATGACGACTCAAGTTTGATCTGGTGTTTCTGATCCGAAGATTTCGAGAATTTTAGATCCATGAGTCCTTCGCGCTTATCTGCCGATTAACAGCGATTCCAGTACCTGATTGAATGCGGCCTGACTAATGGCGCGCGAAGCGCGATCGGAACGGCACTGTACGGTGTAGCCACTGCCATTCTCGATGAAATATGCCAGCCAGCCGTAGTTGGTTGCGGCGCCCGATCCATTGCGGTAAGCGAATTCGTAAACTTCACGACCGGAGCGTAGCTTGCGTACTTGCTCGAGAAGGATTTCGGAGTCAGCGGTGGTATCAATGACTTGCGCCGACCGCAGTTTCGCGTACTCTTCGAGCGCGGCAGCATTTGAGGCGGACGGATCAACCGACATTGTGATAATGCTTCTCCGGCCGGAGCGTTCCGGGCCGAGGAAACTGAAAACAGTGCCGTCCTCCCAGCCTTCCGGGAGTAGTGTCGTTAGTTGATGATTCTTATTTCTTGCCATATTTCTCTATCGTTACTCAAAACAGTACAATGCGTGTTTTCCGGAAATCAACATTCTGCCATTGCCGGAGACTGCTATCGGTGTTGCAAAGGCGTCGTCTTCTTGCGGGCACTTGAATTGGCGGAGTACCTTGCCGGAGGGAGCGAAGACAGTAATAGTCGTCGAATCAGTGACAATGATTTCGCCGCCGGCGATCGTGTTGATCCAGCTTCTGCCGCTGTAAACATGTGGAACGCGCCACGATTCTGTACCGTTAACAAGGCAGAACAGAAAGCCGGAATCCAGGAAATAGATTTCGCCCTTTGCACCACATGCGGGTTGGTGATTGCTGACTGCTTGCAGCAGTCTGATCTCCCAAACGAGCTGGCCTTCAAGTGAGAATGCTTTAACGAATGGCCGTGAAATATCGCCATCGAGCTTATCTCCGAATAGGACCACTTCGTCGTTGGAACTGATTATTGCAGCTCGAATGACACTTAGTTCAGTCGGAAATGTGCTGGTTTCCGTGCCATCTTCAATATTGATGGCTTGAATGCTTTCTGGACTGACGAGAAGCAGTCTCTTCTCGTTGTTTGAAATCAGTGCTTGTGTGACGACGCCGACACGCTGGTCGATCCAATTCCACGCCGACTTGCCAAACGACATGCGATAAGCGGATGAACTGGTAGGAGTGTTTCTGACGGGCAATCCGCTGAAGTACTGGATTACTGCCAGGAACTCGTTTCCCAGCGGATAGAGCAGCCGCAATCGACTGCGATCGTCAAGTAACGGCACAGCATGGCCGTCGATGATCAACGTTCCGTCGTATCTCCTGCACGACAGTTGCCGATTTGGCGTGATCCAGCAATACGAATCGACGCCAAACGCGGAGAGTTCGCCATCGGCGAGTAGTTCCTGTCGAAGGAAGTGGCCGTCAATGTCGTAAAGCAACAGATCTTCCTGCAAGACCACGCCGACAACGTTCCCACTCAAGAGTAGTCTTCGCGGCGATCGCTGGAGCAGGGAGTCGATCTCGGAGTAGTGGCGCGTCCAAACCAGTTTACCGCGCGCCGAAGGCGACACGGGAATCAAGCCGTTAGCCTGGGGATTGCCGGACATCAGTGCCTGCGCAGAGCCGCGACTGTCGATTAGTTTTGTTTCGAGGTCAGTTGCCATATTTGCCTTGGAACAGCCGTTGACAAACAGCCACAACGTACAGATTGAAATTGTCAATAGTTGACGCATGTTTGTTCATCTCACAATTCATCTTTGCTTCTCTCAAAAGCTGTCTTTGATATCGAAGTTAGTGTTGCCAAGTTCTGACCTGATGAAATCGCGCAGGAAAGTCAGATCAGTTATCTTAACGCGCTTGTCGGCAGGCATCAGGGTGATGGTGGCTTCAGTAGCGCCATCATCTTTGCCGAGGACATAATTGGCAACCCACACTTTGGAAGTGTCATTGCCAACTTCCAATGACTTGCCGTCGCGCTTGGTGATTTTGGCATCGTCACGCAGGACGACGCGAATGTCATAATGCGTGACGGAGGATGCGATGTTTATTCGACCGAGCGCGATGATCGAAAACAGGGTTCGCTGGAATGCTCGATCACTTTTTCCGGCATCACCGGAGCGAAGCTTGTCGTCCGGCAGAAACATAAATCCGGTGCCGTTCAGGCCGCCAATCTCTTTTACCAGATCGGTGATCCAAGCGTTGCGTAGGGCCTTCGTCCACTTCTTGGCCTTGTTGGTCGGGTGGTCAACGAATTCAAAGCCGAGTTTGAAATAGGCTGATAGTATGCCGTCAAACGGCTTTGGAGTCCGCGCACCCTTGACTCTGATCAGGTGGGCAGTTTCGTCGTGCCCAATCTTGTACAAATTCAAGTCGACTGCTCCCGTCGCAAGCGCCAACGGTTCCTTTGTCTTAAACGCTCGATAGATGTCACGGAAGTCATCGATGATATGATAGGATAGTTCCTTTACCTTGGAAATTCCGGCGTCGGTGATTTTGAAGAAAAACCGGACGCGAAATTGCCGGCTGTTAAGCACCGGCTTTAGTTTGTTGTTATCTTTGGCGGCATCGTTGAGCCAGTTGACAAAATTCCACCAGTAGCGCATACGCGGAAGCGACATTGAGTCATTCATCATCGCGCGGCGCTCTCCTCCGAGCGGCGCTCCCGGTATCGGCTGGCGGAATGCAGTCTGCGGCGTTTTGAAGTCGTCCCGGCGTTCGATGTACTCGTCGGGCTTGCCGCAGGCATGTCCGATTTCGTGTCCGACCACCAAGTTACTGGCCTCGACCGAGTCAAGGGGATCGGTTTCCTTGCCGCCGCTGTCGGCACGGGTGTCAAAGTCACTGCGGTGCATTTGGGAATCGGTAAAGCCCATGAAAGCAACATCGGGATTATTGCTGACACTGACAATGCACTTGTGCTGTCCGCCACGATTCGTCAGCTTCGGCTCAAAGTAAAATACGGGCGAGACTTCCAGTGCCGGAGGATTATCGGCATCGAGCGGCTCAATCGTGTACTCCTTGCGCTCCCAATGAGTCTTGGCGTTGCGAAATCCCTCCAGTGCGAATTTTCGAATCTCTGCGGTCGTAACCGGTGCTTTGTCGGTCAACTTGGGATCGGAATCAAAGTGAGCTTTGAACCGCGCGCTCCAATACACCAACAGGAAGTGGCGTTCGAGATCACCCAGCATGGTTCCACGGCGAATGTAGTGTAGTTCGAAATTGCCGGTGTTGAAATCGGCATACGGTAGAGACTTGGGATCGCCCTTCTTATTCGGCTGAAGGATAATCTCGGAGAAGCGGACATCGCGGTCGTTCAACACCGCGGCACGTGCGCCAATCACATCCCTTGCGCCCTGATTGCCGCCGGCTGGTAATTTTGTGCGTTTGTCCCAGATATCAAAGAACCCTGACGAGACCTTGCGTGATGGCGAGCCGGGTGTGTTGATTGTAGTTTCGCCGGTGGCGAAGATCAGCAGCCGCGGTTCCTGGGGCGTCTTCATGATCAGGTTTTCTGCAAGCGGTGTGGTAGTGTGGTGCAAAAGTTGTGAATCTGGATCGAAGAGCAACAGACGGTTATCGACAATATGGAGCAGAGCATATCGCGAGTCCTTGGACAAGGCGATGTCTTTGTTGCCAACATCGCGATCACCGATGTTCTGCCCGCCACTGGCATCAACCAGCACAATGTCGTCGAGAGAGAATGTCAGAGCGAATTGCGAATCGGTAATTGCCGACCCGAAGGGTTTGATCTTCTTGCGCTCTTTCATGACAATTTCAAACCGGTCACCGCTGTCCATGCTGCCGTCGAAACGAGTCCAGTAGTTCTTCGATGACCAGCGTTCCGGCAAATCGTAGAATTGCAGTCGTTCCTTGAACGGAAGTTTTTCAATCTCTACGCGAGTCATGAAGATGATGGTGCCGCCCGACTTGTTCATCTTGATCCACGAATCAGAAGTCTCGAACTCAAAGTGGATCTTCTTGCGCCGATCGTCGTCGCGGACCTTGACGACATAATTGCCGCCGCTGAATGATGTGCGAGCCTCGATGCTCTTTCCACTTTCGTCGAATGCCTTGATGGTAAGGCCTTCCGGCACCGGAGTGATTGACTGCGCAACGCGATTGAAGTAAACGAACTTTAGATGATAGCTAATGGCGAAGAGGTCAAAGGCATCGACATAGATCCGGTCGAAAAACGTTGTGGCAAAGATCGGGACAACTTCACTGTTGAGCTTCTTGGTGAATCCGGTGGTGATGTTGAGATCGGGCAAGTCACCGCCATTGAAGAACAGGATCTCGACGCGTCGGTTCATCTGCGACTTGAAGTTGTCCTTCTGGCTTGCCTGTATCGGAAATGACTCGCCACAGGGAAGAATCTTCCGCTCGGTGTTTGCGAAACGCAGCTTGTCGCGTTTGTTGATTTTCGTCTCTCGTTGCGGATTGGGACTCGAGCAGGTCAGGCGCTTTTCCGGGCCCGCGGGGCCGCTCGACGATCCGCGCGTCAGAAATTCATCGATTTCCTTGTCATAAAGATCAAAAACTGCAATCCAGGCAACGATCGGCCATTTGTGCTGTGAGTCATTCTTGACCTTGGCCGCTTGTGAGTCGTCAATGCCGTTCGCCTTGAAGAAGTTGACGGTGGCTTCGTGAGTTTTGGCCGTGTAGCTGTTATTGATTTCGCCGGGATCGCAGTTGAACTCGGGACGCTTCTTGTTATAGTGCGCCATGATCTGCTGGTAGTCCTCGATGCGGTGTCGCTTGTGTGATAAGTCTGCCCACTCTTCACGTCGTTGTTCGAGCAGGAACAGGACATTATTGCAACGCTGCTCCGAGAGGATGAAATTCATTTCCAGACCGCCGGAGGTATCGGTATGACCGGTGATCAAAACACCAAGCGTGTGATGCTCTTCGAGGACAATGTGCGTGACGGCGATGGTCTGAAGGCCGCTAAGTTGATTCTGTAGTTCCTGGCGATCCTTCTCTTCCTGCGTCATTTCGGGATCGGCAGCGGCATCCTGCGACGAGGCGCCTTTGGGGCCGGACGGCATCACCACGCAACTGTCGAGGTGGAAGAGAACATCCTCCATCTCGACAACCTTGACGAGGGGCCGGCGCAGCACCAGGTCAGCGGGACTTCCGGTGAATATCTGGCGACGCTGTTTGAGTTCGCCGAAGCTTAATTGCTGTGGTTCGTTGATTGCCATTATTGCGGCTCTTATTTGCCTTGTTCAGGGTCTTCGATCTTGATGAACACCACTTCGTGTCGTCCCGCAATCACATCGAGAACTTCGGCGCAGCCATCATCGCCCAATTTGCCCTGTCGAATTTCGCCATTGCAGAGGTGAAGTCGGAATTCGGAATTTGCAAGCGAGATAGCCTCTTCGGTAGTGAGCTTGAGACGAACGTCATCGGTCACAACGAGGGGACCGGAACGGGCGGTGTATTCGTGAATGTCAATGGTGAAGAAGTAGTACGGGCAGGTGAACCCGCCCTTCTTGGCAACTTCGCGCTGCTCTTCAAGAGCGTGGTCATTGCACTCGGCAACCCAGGACTCCGCCACCTCATTGTTATCGATTGTAATCTCCCAGCGTCGAATCAGGTGCGGCGCAAAACTGCGGTCGCGAACGAGCAGTTCCATCGTCGCTTTGGTTCCGGGTGTCAGCCCAGCAGTCTGAACCTGCATTTGTACTTTTTCGCCGACCTTCACTCTTGAAAGCGACCAGCCTATTTTAGTAATGCCGAACAACTCAATCTCTGTGGCGCCGGCGCTTTCGAGAGAGGCGTGGACTGCACTGCTTGTTTTTCCGGTGATTATCTGATTGTCCGGAGTGACGGCTTTGAAGCCAAGTTCGCTTATCGGAAATCCAGCCTTGTCGACAAATGCGGCGTGGACGAAGTGGCCTTCAAATTCACCGGTTTGTGCTGACTGTGATCCCGGCTCGTATTCGCCGACCTCGGTCTCTTCGGCCGAATTGTCGACTCCTTCCGCCTGCGCGCTACCGGTCGATCCCGCGCCGCCACCTGCACCGGCGCCTCCCGCTCCGATAAGAACGGTCGGACACCCGGGAGGAGCTATTGTGTCGGGTGGACCTGCGCAAGTGAGCATATCACCAACGCAAGCAGCCGGCTGGCCGCCGATGAGGACTGTCGGCACACCCGGCGGCACAATTGGTCCGCCGACGTGTGGAGGCGGTGGCGTTCCCGGGTTGACCATCGGACAGACGTGCATATCGCCAACTCTGGCGGCCGGCATGTTGCCAATTAGCACCGTCGGAAATCCAGCGACAATACTCCCACCGTGAACGGTCAAGTCTCCTAATCGAGCTGCGGGTTTTCCCATCGATCTCCAAAACTTCAGATAATCTGTAAAAATGGACTGCTTAAGTATACGCTATTCAAACCCTGGTGTCAACCTTGATGAGGCAAAGCTGCTTTCGACCACTAGTCGAATTCGCAAGGGATTGGTTCAGGACAATGCATTGTGCACTTGTTCGAGAAGTTGTGTTGAAGGCGTCATTCGCTGGCCCCGGCCTCTGACTTGACCGTCGTGTTTCGGTGTTAGTCAGCAAGGGCGACCGGGCGAAAGCGTCCGTCGAGTTTCACGTTGGGGGATTGCAGCTGGCTTCCGGAGCGTGTCGCTCCAGAGTGAAACAGACTATACTCATTGTTGAAGAATTGGACAGAGTTGAAGTACTTCACGACTAAGAAACTCTTCACACTATCCGATTAAATAGACAAAAATGACTGTGTTTGTTCTCACAAAGCGAACTCCAATCTTCGACCCCTGCACTTAACCGTGAGAACATCGACCTATCTGAATAAGATCTTAGTTGTGATTGTTGAACTACTGTACGCAGGGTCGCGACAGCGCGACGAGACAAAAGTAGCGAAGTCGCTTTACCCTGATTACAACAGTGTTGCATGGAACCGAGATGACGATCGACTGTGTCGTGTCTCTCGACCGTGTGACGACCACTACTCACAAGGAGGTCCGGAGCGACGATTCCATTAGGCAGATCAAATGGGGGAGTCACTTACACAAGGTGTGAGCTAAATCAAGGAAGAGAGGAATTTGTGAGTAAGAAGAGATTTGTTTTTGCGATCATGTTGATCAGCTTGATGCAGGCGGCATCGCTGTTAGCGCAGAACGAGCCGAAACCGGCCGATCCGAAACCGTCAATCGAGATAAAATTCTACGGATATGTCAAACTGGATGCAGCGCGCGATCACAACCTGACCAGTCACGGCAATTTTGTTATGTGGGTTCAGCCTCTGGCGGCCGGCCGGAACAACGATGATCAGTTTAACATGACCGCCAACGAGACTCGCTTCGGATTCGATCTGGTCGGCAACAACTACAAGAATGCGAAGGTAAGCGGCAAACTGGAGTTTGATCTTTATGCCGGACTCACCGGCGTGAGTATCGCTGAAAACAAACCGATGCTCCAATTGCGGCACGCTTACTTCGCGATGCAGGTCAAGAACACGAAGTTCCTGGCGGGTCAGAGTTGGGATCTCATCTCGCCGTTAAATCCGTCGACGCTAAATTACTCTGTTATGTGGGGCAGTGGAAACATCGGCTACCGCCGCCCGCAGCTTAGCCTGTGGGAGACACTTAAGGTTGGTGAGAATTCCAATATGGTGTTGGCGGCGGGCGTCTTTCGTTTGATCGGGAACGATCTAACGCCGACTCTTACGCTCGCTACCGGTGAGACGGCCGAGGGCGCTGATGATGGTACCGATGCCGGAATTCCCTCCGTGCAGGGGTTGTGGGAATTCAATCGCACGCTTGCCAACAAAGGTCTTGTGCGGTTTGGTGTATCGAGCCTCTGGGGACGCCTGAAGGCTGAAACCACGACCGGGCAGTACGCAAACTACGAGAGCTGGGCTGCATCGGGCCATTTCATGCTTTCTCTGGCTACCGGGTACGGCTTGTCTGGTGAATTGTACACCGGATCAAACCTCGGAAACTATTTCGGCGCCGTTTTAAGAAACAGCGAAATTGAGGGGCTGCGCTCAACAGGCGGCTGGACATCCGCTTGGGCGCAATTATCAGCCAAAGTCAAGATGACCGCTGGACTCGGGATTGATGATCCAAAGGATGAGGATTTTGCCAGTGGCCGCTCGCGCAATCGCTGCTATTTCGGCAACATGCGTTACACTTTTGTTCCGAAGGCGACAGTCGGGCTGGAGTTGTCGAGTTGGGAGACCAAGTACAAGAATGCGGCGACAACCGATGACTTCCGAGTTCAGACTTCGTTTGTGTTAGAGTTCTAATCAGTGAGGCAATCTCAACTGGTTACAGACGGGTCGGCTGTTGAAACGGGAACGAACAATCTTGGGCCGTTCCTGCATTTCAGAAATGAAGAAGGAGTGAACACAATGAGAATGAGAACTGTCGTTTTAACTGGGATTATGATGTTAGTTCTTGCGGCTTGCGTGTATGCCGAAGGCATCGTCAAGATCGGTCTCGACTACGACAAGACTGGTCCATACAACGTTCAAGGTCTCGATCAGCTGCAGGCGGCAACCATGGCAGTCGAAGAAATCAATGCTGCGGGCGGCATCATGGGAAATAAGATTGAATTGGTGATCCGTGACTGCAAGGCCGACGTTGCCACCGCTAAGGCAAATGTTGTCGAGATGATTGATAAAGAAGGCTGCAAGATGATCTTCGGCGGCTCTTCGAGTGGTGTGGCAGTGGCAACCGGCGACATATGCCAGGACAAGAATGTGCTATTCTTTGGTACCTTGACCTACTCGACAAGTACGACAGGCGAGGACGGACATCGCCACACATTCCGTGAGTGTTATGATTCCTGGATGGCAGCAAAGGCGTTGAGCCAATATCTCAAAACCAGTTTCCCTGGCAAGAAGTATATGTATATCACGGCTGACTATACATGGGGCTGGACGACCGAAGCTTCGATGCGCAAGTTTTCCGGCACCGAGGACAAAGAGAGCCATAAAGGTATTCTCACTCCGCTGGGCACTACCGACTTTGCCAAACAACTCGGGTTGGCAAAGATCGTGAAGCCCGATGTTCTAGTTTTGGTGCTTTTTGGTGAAGACATGGTCAACGCGATTCGACAGGCTACTTCTATTGGTCTCAAGGCCCAGTGCCAGATTGTCGTGCCGAATCTCACCCTCGGCATGGCTGAAGGCGGAGGTCCCAAGGTAATGGAAGGCGTGATCGGAGCCCTGCCGTGGGCATGGAATGTCCCTGAACAGTTCGGTTTCGAGCGCGGCAAGAAATTTGTCGCGGACTTCTCTCAACGTTACGGTCGCTATCCCTGTACCTCGGGTGCATCGGCGTACACTATTCTCTATGAATACAAGGACGCTGTCGAACGTGCCAAGAGTTTTGAATCGCCGGCGGTCATTACTGCTCTTGAGGACTATTCGTATCAGTTCTTGAAAGATTCGCAGACATGGCGGGAATTTGACCATCAGTCTGTTCAGACCGTTTATGCAGTCAAGTGCAAACCCCAAAGCGAAGTCATGAAGGACAAGTATCGGCAAGACTACTTTGAGATCATCAGCAGCATGAAGGGCGCTGAAGCCGCTTGCTCCAAAGCGGAGTGGGACGCCGTGCGCGTTGCTGCCAAGAAGCCAACGACGCTCGAGCCCTTGCCCACTACGGCCATGACCAACGAGTAAGACAATTTGAAATGTTGACCGGGCACCCAGCCAAGACTGCCCGGTCGACTCCCACAGCGATACAGGGGAGGGAAACCATGACTGAGTCGCGTCCCGAGTTGGCACGAGGTAGAAAAAAAGGGCTATTTTCCTGGACTATTCAGAACCAGATAGTCTCCACTGGTTTGGTGGCCACGACGGTTCTGATTTTTGTAGTGGTCTATTTTTACAGCTTCTCAAAATCGGAATTCCATCGGAGCAGCCAGAATCTGATTCATGCAACCTGCAACATGTACTCCGAGAACGTATCGCGATCCTTGATGGAGTGCGGACGCACTTTCGCGGGCTGGACGACTCAAGATGTTTTTGGGATGGCTATTGAATACCAGACAACCGAAGAACTCAAAGGCGAATTTGAGACGTGGCTGGGCACCGATTCCCGCTTCCTACTGGTGTCGTTGGTTGACAAGGAAGGCACGGTATTGCAGATAGCGGGTTCGGCAGCCTTAACAGGCAATGTCGAATCGCTAAAGGGTGCAGTTCTGAACGATCTTGCTGATGTCAGCAACCGGGAGGAGAAGTGCATTCAAATCGTTGAGAGCACTACTCTCCCTCAACTGGGCATTGAGAATGCCTACACATACATGTTCTATTGCCCGGCATTCAGTACAGATGGGCAGCGTAATGGGGCATTCATAGCATACTCCGGCTGGTCGGAGATTGAGAAGGAGACACAGGCTTGCTACGACGAACTGGAGACGTTCGGCTATTCCGATGCGTTGATCGTGGTTGCACTTCCGGAACAAAAGGTCGTCGTCGCAAGTGGACACAAGAGTGGTCGCTCCACGATCGATCAGGACCATGACGCATTGCTGCAAAAAATAGGAACGGGACTGGCGAATGGAAGCTCCTCCATTGAGCTTGCGGGCGAGAATGCGCTGGCGGAAAACGCACCTGTTGCACCACCGAGTATCGCCGAACAGAGGGTAGAGACGAGCAACACACCGGTGTTCTTAAGTGTGATTCCTGAAGCTCAAGTCATGGCACAGTTGAACGCACAGTTAGGCTGGATTGTTCTCATTGGAGTACTCGGGACAGTCCTGGTTATAGCCTTGAACTATTTTATCGCCCGTCGGATCTCGCAGCGAGTATCGGCAATTGGCAAATTGGCGGAGTCGATCTCGGCTGGCGACGTCAGTCAATCAATTGATATTCGATCCCGAGACGAAATTGGCGGCCTGGCAGATGCATTCCGTAATCTGATCCAGTATATCCAGGAAATTGCTGCAGCGTCGGAGAGGATCGCGGCCAAGGATCTCACGATTGCTTTCGAACCTAAGTCAGAACGTGATGTGCTCGGCCATTCCTTTAAGACGATGAAGGAAAATCTAACCGCCATGATTCAGCAGCTAACCGACAGTGCAAAGCAGTTGGTCAGTGCTGCTTCGGAAATCACTTCGACTGCCGGAGAAATCGAGAAAGGCGCCAATGAACAATCGGATCAGGTGCACCAGGTTTTGACAGCAATTGAACAGATGACTGCAACGATTGCCGAATCCTCAAAGAACGCCAAGGAAGCCTCCGGAACATCGAGACAGGCAGCTGAAACAGCTTCCAACGGTGGCCGCATCGTAAACGAGACGACTGCTGGCATGAAGAAGATCTCTGACGTGGTTCAGCAATCCGCCAACGCAATCAGCAAGTTGGCTCGTTCTGCCGAACAGATTGGCGAGATCACCGGCGTAATTGATGACATTGCCGATCAAACCAATCTGCTGGCGCTGAATGCCGCCATCGAAGCTGCACGAGCGGGCGAGCAAGGCCGAGGTTTCGCTGTGGTGGCAGATGAGGTTCGTAAATTGGCCGAACGAACGACCAAGGCGACAGGCGAGATCACCGGAATGATCAAAGGTATTCAGGGTGAAACCAGCGAGGCGGTATCCTCTATGGCCACGGGCATCTCCCAGGTCGAAATGGGGCAACAACTTGCTGACCAGGCTGGCACCAGCTTGGATGAAATTGTCCAGATGTCCCAGTGCGTTCTTGAAATGGTCAAGCAAATCGCCAGGGCGAGTGACGAGCAGTCATCAGCCTCTGTACAAATAGCAGCCAATATGGAACGCATTTCAACACTGGCAAAAGTAACTGCAGATGGCGCCGAACATTCGACAAAAGCGGCAGGAAATCTGAACGATCAAGCCGCAAACCTACAGGCAATGGTAGGACACTTCAAACTGCATTAGTGAGTCAATGAGCCCGAAGGAGCCGTGATAACGAATCCGGCTCCTTCGGGCATTGTGGCATACCCTCCCGCAATCCTCAACTCGGCCTTCTCGCGCATGGTTACATTGGGAATCGTGCATTTCGATTGAAGTTAAGACTGCCTTGCTTATCCGAAGCTGCGGCGTTGTGGATTATTCTAGAAGCGGGATGTAAGACAACTCCGTGAATATGGCTGTGTAGCTCATAATTGATTTTAGCGAAGCACGCCCTCCTTTACATTCTTTTTACCTTCCCAGCACTTGTCTTTACTACGAGACCGGACCACCACAGCCGTTAATAGTCCTGTGTTTCCGATAAGGACTCGAAAGCCATCGGTTAAACCTCTAGACTGTTGAGTGAGGAATATGGAATTTTGGCTGGGCGGAATTGTAGCGGTGTTGCTTCTGATCTACCTCGTGTATTGCCTATTCAAGGCAGAGGAGATGTAGCACATGATTACCAATGACTTCCTGCAAATCGCCGCATTGATTGCGGCACTGGTCATATTGACTCCCATACTCGGGCGTTTCTGTTACAACATCCTGACGGGACAAGGAGCGAAGTTCCTTCGCCCATTTCAGGTTTTGGAGACTCTGACTTACAAAGTAAGCGGCATCGATGCGACTGAAGAGATGAATTGGAGGCAATACGCCTCGGCGTTTTTGCTTTTCAATCTCTGCGGATTTGTGATCGTGTTTCTGCTTCAGATGTTTCAGCACTTGTTGCCGCTCAATCCGCAGAATCTTCCTGCGACGTCGTGGCATCTCGCATTCAATACAGCCATCAGTTTCACGACGAATACGAATTGGCAGGCTTATGCCGGGGAGACGACACTAAGTTACCTCACGCAGATGATCGGGTTGACGGTGCAAAACTTTGTCAGCGCTGCGACAGGCATCGCCGTTATGGCGGCTTTGGCGCGCGGCATCTACAGAAAGAAATCAAACACCTTAGGCAATTTTTGGGCGGATCTGACACGATCGGCCATTCATATCCTGTTACCTCTGTCCATCGTCTGGACGTTGGTACTCGTCGGACAGGGTGTGGTGCAAAATGTCAATAGCTACCAAACGGCAACGACAATCGAAGGCAAAGAACAGGTTCTGTCGATGGGACCGGCTGCGTCGCAGATAGCAATCAAGCAGCTCGGCACCAACGGCGGTGGTTTCTTCAGTGCCAACAGCACGCACCCGTACGAAAACCCGACCCCGCTTTCCAACTGGTTTGAAGCACTCGCAATCCTCATGTTGCCGACAGCGCTGGTCTATACCTTCGGGCTGATGGTCGGTTCACGCAAACATGCGTGGGTGTTGTACGGCGTGATGATGGTAATGCTGATTGCATCTATCGGAATCTCGGCATACGCCGAATTCTCGAACAACAGCGCGCTGGGAGTTTCTCTTCTTGAGGGGAAGGAAACGCGTTTCGGAATCGTGAATAGCATCATCTGGTCCAACTTCACGACAGCCGCTTCTAATGGATCGGTAAACGCCATGCACTCGAGCATGTCGCCGATTGCCGGCGGCATTGCCATGTTCAACATCATGCTCGGCGAAATCATCTTTGGCGGTGTCGGAGCCGGCGTGTATGGCATGATACTGTTTGTCCTGCTCGCGGTGTTTCTGGCCGGGCTGATGGTCGGACGAACACCGGAGTACTTTGGCAAGAAGATCGAAGCCTTGGAAATGCGCTGGACAACGATTGCAATCATCTTGCCATGTGCGCTTATACTGATAGGAGCGGCGATTTCATGTTCGACCTCGGTTGGCTTAAGCAGTCTCGCTAATCGAGGCCCGCATGGATTGAGCGAAATTCTCTATGCGTTCTCGTCAGCAGGCGGCAACAATGGCAGCGCATTCGCTGGATTGAATGCCAATACACCGTTCTATAATGTCGCACTCGGTCTCTGTATGCTGTTGGCGCGATTCGGCGTAATCTTGCCGGTGCTGATCATTGCGGGCAGCCTCGTGCGCAAGAAAGCAACGCCGACGACGGCAGGAAGTCTCTCGGCAGAAGGAATATCCTTTGGTTTGATCCTGACTGCGACCATTCTCATTGTTGGCGCATTGACATTCTTCCCGGTGCTGGCGCTTGGACCAATACTTGAACATCTACTTATGCTCTCGGGCACCACTTTTTAGGCGGGTGGAAAGTGACTACAACTACGAAATCGAATATGTTATTAGACGGCGCACTCCTGCGAAGAGCATCAATCGATGCTTGTCGCAAATTGAATCCAAAGGCGCAAATAAAGAATCCCGTGATGTTCGTCGTATTGATCGGCACGATACTCACGGCTATTAGTTTCTTCGTGAATATGATGAAGGGCAACTACTCGGGCTTCGACTTGCAGATATGCCTGTGGCTGTTCTTTACTCTGTTATTTGCCAATTTTGCCGAAGCGGTTGCCGAGGGTCGGGGGAAGGCGCAAGCCGAAAACCTGAAACGTATGCGGACGGCAACCATTGCGCGAAAACTCATCGCAGGAGGCCGCGAGGAGAAGGTCAATGCGGGAGTTCTCAAGCTTGGTGATTTGGTCGTGTGCGAAGCTGGCGACGTCATTCCCGGTGACGGCGAGGTTGTTGAAGGAATCGCTTCGGTAGATGAATCGGCGATTACCGGTGAATCGGCGCCGGTGATTCGCGAATCAGGCGGAGACCGCAGCGCGGTAACCGGCGGCACACGAGTAATCAGCGACCGGATTGTGGTCAGGATTACGGCAGAGCAAGGTCGGAGTTTTCTTGACCGCATGATTGGACTTGTCGAGGGCGCACGTCGGCAGAAGACACCGAACGAAATTGCACTAAGTCTGGTTCTGTCAGCACTGACCATTATCTTTGTGCTTGCTGTCACCACGCTCAAGCTGTTCGCCGACTTCAGTGCCAGAGAAGCCGGACAGGATATGTCATCCGTAGTTACTCTGCCGATCCTGATTTCCCTTTTGGTCTGCCTGATACCGACCACAATCGGCGGTCTGTTAAGCGCGATTGGCATCAGCGGTATGGATCGCATGATCAGAAAGAACGTCATCGCTACCAGCGGCCGGGCTGTCGAGGCGGCGGGAGACGTTGATGTTCTGTTGTTAGACAAGACGGGTACCATCACGTTCGGTAATCGCATGGCAACGGAGTTCATACCGGTGCCCGGGGTACCGGCACAAACTCTTGCCGAAACCGCGCAGCTGGCCTCTTTAAGCGACGAGACTCCCGAAGGCAGATCGATTGTCGTATTGGCAAAAGAAAAATTCGGACTGCGGGCAGAGAACCTGCCTCCGCATCTCGCCCGTTTTGTTCCTTTCAGTGCGCAAACGCGCATGAGCGGCGTAGATGTGCTGGAAAGCGATGAGCCGGTACGCACACTGCGCAAGGGTTCGGGCGACGCGATCAAGAAGCACATCGAAAGCATCGGCGGCACCTGGCCTTCGGAGATCAATCCGATAATTGAAGGCGTTTCCAAGTCCGGGGGAACACCGCTGGTAGTCTCCGAAGAACACTTTGTTCTCGGTGTGGTGCACCTCAAAGATGTCGTGAAAGGCGGAATTAGGGAACGGTTCGCCCAATTGCGTTCTATGGGCATTCGCACGATCATGGTGACGGGCGACAACCCGCTTACGGCGGCTTCAATCGCCGCCGAGGCGGGCGTTGATGATTTTATGGCGCAAGCCAGTCCTGAAGCCAAACTCAACCGTATTCGCGAAGAGCAGGCAAACGGACATTTGGTTGCCATGACTGGCGACGGAACCAATGATGCCCCTGCTCTTGCACAGGCTGACGTCGGCGTAGCGATGAATACAGGAACGCAAGCCGCTCGCGAAGCGGGAAACATGGTCGATCTTGACAGTAACCCGACCAAGTTGATTGAAGTGGTGGAGACGGGAAAACAACTCCTCATGACGCGCGGCGCGTTGACGACATTCAGTGTCGCAAATGATGTGGCCAAGTACTTCGCTATTGTGCCGGCGATGTTTAGCGCGCTCTATGCAACTGCAGCAACGGCTGGTCCTCTGGCCCAACTGAATATCATGCGACTTGAATCACCACAGAGTGCAATTCTAAGCGCTGTGATATTCAACGCCCTGATCATCGTCGCCCTGATTCCGCTGGCCCTGACAGGAATCAAGTATCGCCCATTGGGAGCGGGTGCCGTATTGCGGCGGAACCTGCTGATTTATGGATTAGGCGGCTTGGTAGCGCCATTCGTCGGAATCAAGTTCATCGACATAGTTGTTACTCAATTGGGATTAATCTCATAACTTGTTGAGAGTGGATTTTCAATGAAGACGTTAATCATAGCAGCGAAACTGATCATCGTAATGACAGTTGTGACCGGTGTACTCTACCCCTGGATTATGCTTGGAGCGGCGCAGACACTATTCCCCCATCAAGCCAACGGCAGTTTGATCTATTCCGATGAAAAGTTGATTGGGTCGGAACTCATAGCACAGGAGTTTACTGATTCCAGCTATTTTTGGCCGCGTCCTTCCGGGGTCAGTTACAATCCCCAGCCGTCGAGCGGTACAAATCTTGGCCCGACAAGCAAGGAGCTTCTGGCTCAAATAGCGACCCGCCGGATGCTATTGTCCGAAGCAAACGGCGGTGCGGAACCTCCAGCTGACTTGTTGCTGGCATCAGGCAGCGGTCTCGACCCGCACATTTCGCCGGCGGCTGCCTTCTATCAGGTGAATCGGGTTGGCAGAGCCCGCGGACTTGATTCTAGCCAATCGAAGCTACTCCAGCAGTTGGTCGAACGCTGTGTTGAGCCATACAGCTATGGATTCATCGGACAACCGCGTCTCAACGTATTGATGTTGAATATTGCCACCGATTCGTTATTTTCTAAGCGTTCCAAATGAGTACCCCCGATCGACCTGACCCCCAGCGTCTGTTACAAGCGCTTAAGCGGGACGAAGCAAGAAACTCCAAGGGAAGACTGCGCCTATTCTTTGGGATGTCTGCCGGGGTTGGGAAGACGTTCGCTATGTTGAAGGCCGCGCAAGAACTGCGAGCATCCGGCGTTTCTGTGGTTGTCGGCGTGGTTGAAACTCACGGACGTGCCGAAACGCAGGTTTTGATGGATGGTCTCCCGGTGATTCCGCGCCGAGTAATCGATTATAAAGGCACCCGACTTGAAGAACTCGATCTCGATGCAATCCTTGAGCGCAAGCCCGCCTGCGTGCTCATTGATGAACTTGCACACTCAAACGCCCCGGGATCGCGCCATCCTAAGCGGTATCAGGATGTTCTGGAAATCCTTGATCATGGCATCAATGTTTACTCCACTTTAAACGTCCAACATCTCGACAGCCTCAATGATGTTGTAAGGCGCATTACCGGCGTAGCAGTACGTGAGACTGTGCCTGACTCGGTTGTTCGCCGAGCGGACGAAATCACTTTGATCGACATCTCGCCAACAGAGTTGTTGAAACGACTCCGCGAAGGCAAGGTGTACTTGGGAGATCGCAAGCAAGCTGCCGCCGACAACTTCTTCAAAGAGGAATCGCTCACGGCATTACGAGAACTATCACTGCGGGCAACGGCAGAGCGGGTGGAACACGAGTTGCAGGATCTGCGGCAGAGCTTACTCATTTCCGGCCGTTGGAATACCGTCGAACGACTGCTGGTGGCAGTTAGTCATAGTCCGTTTTCGGAAGATTTGATTCGGGCGACACGACGTCATGCCGTCGCTATGCGCGCACCGTGGATCGCACTCAATGCCGAAACCGGTATGCCTCTGTCTGCTACTGATAAGGAGCAGTTACGCAAGAATCTCCGGCTGGCGCAGGAACTCGGAGCAGAAGTCGTAACAACTGCTGATTCTGACGTTGTCGCGGCAATTGCCCGTATTGCCCGTGAGCGGGACATCACGCAGATTATCGTCGGCCGGCCGGACCGTCGATTCTGGAGAGACCTATTCAGTGGAGGGACGATTCTTGACCGACTAGTGCGACTTCGACTCGATATTGACATTCACGTCATTCGTCCTCACATGGAAATCAGCGATTCACTTCACAAGCCGACCATACGGACACCTCGTGTGGATGCAACGCCGATACTGACAGCCCTCGCTATAGTAGCAGGTGTATCGATTATAAACTGGTTTCTTGCTCCATTGATCGGTTATCGCGCTGTTGGATTCCTCTATTTGCTGGCAATCTTACTCTTGGCTTTCCGCAGTTCGCTCGCGGCAATGTTCACCGCAGCAACGCTAAGCGCCATTATCTGGAATTTCTTCTTTATTCCGCCGCGACTTACTTTTTCCATCGCAGCACCCGAAGATTTGATGATGTTCGCGGCGTACTTTGTCGTGGCTACGATCACGGGCGTCCTGACGGCACGCAGCATCAAACAGGAGAAGTTGCTGCGCCAGCGCGAGCTCCGGACTCAAGTATTGTTTGATTTTGTCCGCGCTTTGGTCGAACTGGAGGGAGTCGAAAACCTTGAGCGGGAGATCGATAGCCGCACACAACGATTGTTCCAGGCGCGATCATGCCTGCTAATACCAGGAAAGAACAATCGAATGTTGCACAACATTAAGCGCGACAGTTCGGTCGAACTGGACACTAATGATTGGGCAGTCGCATCCTGGGTTTATGAAAACGGCAAGCCGGCCGGCTGGTCAACAGAGACGCTTTCGCAAGTTCGGTCATTGTGTCTCCCCTTGCAAGTCGCGGATCAGAAATTGGGAGTGCTTCTATTCCGACCGATTGAGCCACTGGAGTTCTCGCGCGACCAGAATGACTTGCTGTATGCACTTTGTCACCAGACCGCTGTTGCCCTTCAGCGTGAGACCCTGCAAATTCAGAATCGCGATCTGTCCCTTCTGGAAGAATCGGAAAAACTGCATCAGACTCTTCTTAACTCAATTTCACACGAATTGCGCACACCGCTGACTTCAATAATCGGATTTGCTGCCGCTTTACGCGATCCGAAGCTGCAATCAAATAGCGAAAATCGCGACTCACTGGCTGAAGAGATTGTGGCCTCTGCCGATCGACTCAATCATGTAATTGAGAATCTGCTCGATATGTCGCGTTTGCAGTCCGGTTCGCTCCGACTCAATCTTGAGTGGTTCGATGTCCAGGATCTGATCAGGGAAGTGATTGAGCAGAGTCAAAGCTTGCTTCGTGAAAGGCAGGTAAATGTCACAACCAGTGAAGGATCAATGTTGATAAACGGCGATTTCGGACTGTTATTGCACGCATTGGCCAATCTTGTGCGCAATGCCGCGACGTATTCGCCCGCGGATTCGACCATTGAAATCGTCACCACAAGAGGTGATGACCACGTAGCTATAGCCGTTTTGGATCGCGGACCGGGAATTCCACCCGGCGAGTTAGATCGTATATTCGAGAAATTCACACGACTCCACAAAAGCCCGTCAGGAGGAATTGGACTCGGACTTTCATTATCCAAGAGTATTGTCGAACTGCACAGGGGGCAAACTCATGTCGCCAATCGAAGTGACGGCGGAGCAAAGTTTACAATAGAATTGCCGCTTAAAGACCAGCCTGCGGCGTTAACGAGAGAGGCTCCAAGTGAGCAATCAAACTAAGTTACTGGTCATTGACGACGAGCCAGCCATACGCAAGCTGTTGAGAGTCTGCCTTGAGTCGGATGGATACCACGTCAGCGACGCCCCAACCGCAAATGATGGTTTGAGGGAGGCCGTCTCAATCAATCCAGAGGTCATCATTCTCGACCTTGGTCTGCCGGATATGAGCGGCAATGAATTCGTTCGTCGGATTCGCGAATGGTCGTCTATTCCGATTATCGTACTGACAGTCAGAGATAGTGATACCGACAAGGTTGCCGTCCTGGATGCTGGGGCAGATGACTATCTCACCAAGCCATTCAGTACTGCTGAATTGCTCGCCCGAGTGCGGGTCGCACTGCGACATGCGCACCCCGGTGAAGAATCAGCGATCTTTGTCTCCGGGCCGCTCAAGATTGATTATGCAGCGCGGATAGTAACAGTGGACAACAAGATAGTGCACCTGACGGCAACGGAATATAGTCTGCTGCGAGTGTTGGCACGACATGCAGGAAGAGTTGTTACGCACACACAGATTTTGCGCGAAGTCTGGGGACCGGCAGCTGTCGAGCAGCGACAGTACCTGCGGGTTTACTTTGGGCAGTTGAGAAAGAAGTTGAACTGCAATTCACTGCCAGAGGACTTGATCGCTACGGAACCGGGGATAGGTTACAGGTTCCGCACGGCAGACTAATCATTCAAGGTCATCGGAAAGCAAGTTGCAGATAAAGGGCAAGCGTGAATTTTCCAACTCATCATGTGGTTTAAATTTCGGGGAGCGGTGGATTGTATTAGAACTGCGTGGTAATCTCACGCAATTGGTAGCGCCAACAGCGGCCGGCGTGTGCTTATATACAGCAGCCCCGGGGCACCGGCAGTGAAACCGGCACCCCTCGCCTAATCAGTATGTCTGTGAGCTAGCAACTTCTAACCAGCCAACTTCGAACCAATGTCTCCTGTGTTTTTCGGCCAGCCCCACTTCAAGTACAACGCCGGAACCACCACCATTGAAACTCATTTGAAGAGGTCGACTTCTATGACTGAACTACGCTGGGAAGATAGACTTCTCAGAAGAAGCCCTCATGCTCAAGCAAAAGTTCTCTGAACTCGAATACCATAAGAAATTGCACTTCGACTTGACTGAAGAACTTCTAGGAATTCTCCAGAAAATGAAAAATGGCAGGGACATTTCGGGAGAAGAGCACATCAACTTTCTTCGTCACTGGCATTTTAATCACATCCTGAAAGAGAATTAGAAGAGTTCAGCAGCACTTCATGCGGCAAGGTCCGACGCATAAGTTTTTGACTAATCTCCAATCTCTTAACACTAGTTAGCGCACCCCCCAATAGCTACGTATTAAATACGCATAGTGTATTATCAATAAGATTGTAACAATTGCAGATGTTCGTCACTATCTGGTGTGAATGATGGGGTACGCAAGCGTCCTGAGACACCGCTATAGTCATCCTCCAATGTCTTATTTTGTTCTCCGGGCTGTGCGATGATCAAATGGTTTTTGGTCCAGTTTTAGGGACTATCAGCATTCGGAAGGGCTTATGGATCGCAAGAACCGCAAATTATACAAACTCTTGTCTGATGGACTCAAGTCGGCAGAAGGTGGCTATCTGGGGCTGTTGGTGATTGACCGAGAAGGCCAGATTCTTGAAGTCGGTGGCATCCTTTGTCAGCTTCTTGGTTATTACGCAGAAGAATTAATCGGACGAGAAGCTTCAGAGATCTTAAGAGACTTTCGGCTGGAAGACTTTTTCCGTGACACCAGACCAGTCGCTGAAATCTTGAGAGGTGAGAAGACCAGTATTTTGTTCGTGGACAAGAGTGAACAGGCGATTCCATTTGAGGTTGGCTGGTTGTGGCTACCTCACCGACATTCGGAGGTATTAGTCATCCTTTGTTCACTCGTCGGCGAACAAGTAGTGCCAAAACGGCATGGCACGCTTGAGCCGTCCGTCATTGAAAAGCTGCTTGATGATGCCGGCAACGGTATCGGTTTCTACGGTCCGGACTCGCGGCTTCACTATTTCAATTCAGTTGCTCGAGCGTTGATGGGAAGAGAGGCGGAGTCGCTGTATGGCAAAACTGCCGCCGAGATCTATGGTCGTAAGTTCGGTGCGGTTATTCAAGGTCGGATCGAGTCGGCGCTCAAGACTGGCAATCGTCAGTCTTTTGAAGACCAAGTCGCTATTCCTGCAGGCAGGTTGTGGTTCTTGTCGACTTACGTACCGATATTCAGAGACTCCGGTGAAGGGGTGGGCGTGCAAATCATCTCTCAAGATATCAGTGCGTTAAGAGAGGCACTGGATACAAGCGAACAAGGCCAGGCGCGCCTGAAAGCAATATACAATAATACAATGGACGGCATTCTGCTCGTTGACACCAGGGCGACTATCGCCGACGCGAATCCCGCCGCCGAACAGATGTTTGGACTTACGCTTGAGCAACTTTTAGGCAAGAAGATCACCGAACTGGCTGAACGAGTTTCAGATCCCGAATTGAGTTGGCAGCCACACGAACAGCTTCCACATCTGGGCGCAAGTGATGTGCGTCTGCTTAAAATCGCGAGGGCAGATGGATCAATCCTGACTGTCGAAGAGCGAATAGCGAAAGATATACTTCCGGAGACGAACCTGCATCTTCTGCGGGATATGTCAATTCGGGCGGCCGCTGAACGAGCATTGAACGAAGCGGAAGCACGGAATCGCGCAATCTTGGATTCTTTGTATGCGAGCGTGGTGCTGGTGTCCTCAACCGGCGAAATAGTCTTTGTCAATTCCGTGTGGCGACAGTTCTGCCGCGAAAACGGCGGCGCAGCTGGTGACTACGTCGGATGGAACTACCTTGAAGTCTGCGAAAAGGCGATAGCTAACAAGGACGACAGCGCCACAGTCATTCTCGAGGGGCTGCGAAACTTAGTTTCAAATAAGATCAATCTCTTCAGTTCCGAGTACGTCTGCAGCACACCTAAAGGCGACTTATCGTTCCAGATGTTGGCAACCAAACTGCAAGACGAGAGTAATTCTATCGTCATCGCTCACTACGACATCACCGCACGCAAGTCCGCTGAGACAAATGCCGCTGCCAGCCGCAAGCGTCTGGATGTGATTTGTCAGTCGCTGCCCGCCGAGATTGCGCACATTGATTCGAAGCTGCAGTATACTTTTGTGAGTGAACGCTATGCGGCGGGTATGGAGCGAGAACAAAGTGAGTTCGTAATGCGCCCTGTGGCGGAAATACTCGATCCCCCTGCTTTCTTGCGAGAAGAGAAACAGTTGGCTGAAGCATTTGCCGGTAAACGGGTCAGCTACCAAAATGCGCTTACACTGAAGTCGGGACGGGTCCGCGAACTCATCAGCGAATTGATTCCCGACATCGGCCCAGACGGCAAAGTGGCGGGTTGTTTCGTTGTCGTATATGATACATCGCAACCAGTTACAGAAGACGGAGATCTTAGCTTTGCCGAGCTATTACTCACGAGTGTATTTGAGAATTCACCTGCAGCAATTGCAGTATTTGATCAAGAGTTGAAGCTCGAGAATGCAAATGCGGCTTTTCACGACCTCATCCAATCCAGGGACAATTCTGACTTGACACTTAGATTCGAGAGACTCTTTCGGTCACCGGACAGGGCAAAGCTCACGGGTATCGCCCGGAAGTTGCTCAAGCGAGAGGTTGAACGTCATCTAGCAACCGTTGCAATTGATCTACCAGACGGGGAGTCCCTCTGGGTGCGCCTTATTTTGACTGCACTTCCGTCAAAGTCGCCAAAAACCTCACGGGTTTTGGCAATTTTCGCGGACATTACGGAGAGTGTCGAGACCGCCAGGAATCTAGCTGAAACGGCGGAGCAACTTCGTCACAGCCAAGTGGAATTGGAGCGAAAGAATTCTGCTTTACAGGAGATATTACACTCGCTTGAAGAGGAGCGGAAGGCGATTCGGCAAGAAACCTGCGAGTCGATTCGTGCCAAGATGGAACCGATCCAGAAGTACCTTAACGAGCATCGCGGACTTCTTCCGAAACAACTCCAGGCCCGACTCGACGATCTGATTGAGAAGCTGTCGCAAGGGAGCCTCGGACAGAGCCTGGCTACGCTCCGGGGCAGACTTAGCCCTCGCGAAATTCAGGTATGTGAGCTGATCCGCCAGGGAATGACCTCAAAGCAGATTGCAGACAAGCTGAATCTAAGTGTTCAAACGGTGAGCAAACATCGGCAGGTCATTCGGCGAAAACTTGAGATCGAGAACTCAAGCCTGAACCTCGCGAGCTATCTGTGGAAGGATTCGTAAGTCAGTGATCTGAATCTCCCAATCACAGACTCGGCGTCGCCTCAAAGAGACTCATTGACAGTAATCTCAAAGCATTGATCCTACCCCCTGTTTCCACTACCTATTACCTACGCATACAACTCTCATCCTGAACGAAGATGTCCTGTCGATTAGATAATGTGGGCATCGGAATACGCCAACACCATTGGAATTTCGAGATCAGGAATCGGTGATGCAAAGGATCGTCACCAGTCCAGCAATAAACTGAAAAGCTGGGAGGAGGTGACAATGGGTATGGTTGCTTATGACTCGTCGAAGGAGGGTCAGGAGGAGATGTTAATTCATAGCGCGGATTATCAAAGCAGTAGCCAAATCGACTTGATGGCTGTGCGTTCCTATGCTTCGAAGGCACGGAGATTTACGGAAAGCATAAAGATCCCTGAATTCCCTTCTGCTTCCTGGGCAGGTGCACACGTGCTTCCAGGTTCGTCGAGCTATCAGCCGATTCGGATGGCGAAGATTGAGCCACTGAAGATGTCAGCGTTTGCAAGTTTTAACCGAATCGACATCAGTGCTTAGCCGAACATACGTTGAGTCGTTGGCCATCGGCAGGTTACTGGCGGAAGATGTTGAATTTCCGCTCTCTTGACTTCGCCGGTCGAAGTAAATCGAACTGGGTTCAGACCGGACCCCGATAAGGAGAACTTTCTTAAATGTCGTCGCTACATCAGGAATTGCGGCAGCTAATCGACGAGCGCATGCAGATGCTGAATAGTCAGCCATATCACATACTCGTGGTCGATGATGAGCCAGCAATGTCGGAGATGGTCGCACAATTGCTTAAGTCGGAGCCATACATCTTTGTCAAGGCCAGCGACGGGATTCGGGCCCTGGAGGTTCTCGAGACACAGGGAGTGCAACTCATTTTAAGTGACATTCGCATGCCAAATATGCACGGCACAGAATTTGTAGAGACAATTCGCAGTCGAGACAATGAGACGCCAGTCATATTCATGACGGCATATGCAGATCAAGATACCCTGCTGAAGGCGATCCGACTACAGCCACTCGGCTTCATAGAGAAGCCGTTCGACGTCAAGGCGCTCCGGATGTTAGTTTCCCGTGCCTACAAGGAACATATTCGAGAATCTGCGAGGGAAATGCAGGCTCTGGTTCTTACAGAGTTGGTGGAGCAGAAGACACGCGACATCAGTTTCCGCACCGACCTGCTTATGGCCGAACAACGTCTCTTACAAGGAATAATCAGTCAGGCAACCTTCGGCATCATCGCCGTGGATACAAATGCCAACGTTCATCTCGTTAATGATTACGCCATAAAGCGAACAATGCAGTCTGGAGTCCAAAGCGCGAATTGTTGCGGCCAACACCTGGCCGGTTTGCTCTCATCAGACCTCGAAAGTGGGTTCATGCAAATGTTTACGTTCGCACTTACGAAGTCTGACCGACAAGAGCGATCATTCCAATGTTCTGTTTGCGACCAGGCTTTGCAGGTTGTCGCTTATCCTATTACCTTTCGAAGTGAAGTCACGGCAATTGTCTTCGTCGTGCATGACATTACGAATCAAGAGAATCTGCAACGAAGACTGGTTCAGAGTGCCAAGCTGGCATCAATTGGTGAATTGGCTGCCGGAGTCGCTCATGAAATCAACAATCCAATAGGATTTGTCACCAGCAATATCAGTACCCTCGGAGAATACTGGCAAAAACTGGAGAATTATTTCGGTTTCATTAGCTCACCAGAGTCTCTGTGCGGGATGGAACTTGACGCCGTCATGGCCAAGGCACGCGACGAATATGATCTCGACTATATTCGGGAAGATGTGCCGGCATTATTGACCGAGACGTCCGACGGTCTGTCGCGTGTCGCCAAGATAGTCTCGGACTTGAAAACGTTTGCAAGGGCGGACAATCCCCATCCGGAGCTGGGAGATTTGATTGTGATTATCGAGGATTCTCTAAATTTATGCCGCAACGTGACAAAGTACAATTTGGAAATTGAACGTGACTTTGGAACTGTGCCGCTGATACTATGCTATCCGGCGCAACTGGTGCAAGTCTTCACCAATCTGATTGTCAACGCAGCGCATGCGACTCTGACCAAGGGGAAACTCTACATCAGCGCTGATTCCGACGCACAGGAAATCAATGTGCGATTCCGCGATACGGGAACTGGAATTGCGCCTGATGTACTGCCCAGAATTTTCGATCCCTTCTTCACCACAAAAGATCCGGGTAAGGGTACTGGCATGGGCTTAAGCATATCGTATGGGATCGTGCAAAGGCATGGGGGCACGATTTCAGTAAACTCGATTGTCGGTGAGGGCACCGAGTTTATTGTGAAGTTACCCATCCAGTCAGCTAACGGAATCGAGGCCGAAAACGCAGTTTCAACGGAGCGTAGATGATAGCGGAATTACCTTATGCCGTGCTCTTTGTAGATGATGAGCCGAGTATTCTGAAATCGATGACGCGTCTATTCAGAGGTGCGCACTTCAATACGTTAACGGCGGAATCCGGCGAAGCGGCGCTGGACATCATTCGGTCTCGTCCAATTCAGGTGCTGGTGACGGATTACCGCATGCCCGGCATGTCAGGACTCGAACTGCTGCGTGAAGCGAAAGATATTGATTTCGACATCGTTAGAATCATGATCTCCGGACATTCCGATCTCGGCGTAGTTCTGGCCGCGGTCAATGAGAGCGAACTGTTTCGTTTTGTCAGCAAACCCTGGGACGACCTTGAACTTAAGGTGACAATTAACCTTGCGCTTGCCCATCGCAAGCTGATAGCAGAAAAGCAAGTGCTGGCGGCCCGGTTGGGACGACACGAGCGCACGCTACACCTCTTGCGAACAAAGTACCCGGACCTTGTTGAGGAAGTTGAACATGACCCCATCACCATCGAATCATTTGGCAGAAAATAGGAAACAAGCAAATGCCTCAAACAATCTCTGATGTTGTTAGTGACCTTTCGCGAATACCGCCGTTCCCGAAAGTAACTGCAACACTATTGCGGTTGCTGGATGATCCGGAAGCAACAATCGAAGAGTTGGCAACTGTCATCTCGTCCGATCCGAGCTTGATGTTGACGGTAACGCACATGGCAAACTCGCCGTTCTATATGTGTTCACGACGCATCGACAACATCAGGGACGCTGTATTGGTACTTGGCATTAACACGATTAAAGGAATCACGACGACGATATCCGTACAGCAGGGGCTCAGGAAAATGTGTCCGGCGTCGGCGCGCTTTGATCCGCTCGCTTACTGGAAACATTCGTTTGCGACTGCAATCGCGGCGGCACGGTATTCGATTGCGCAGGGAACGGTAATTCGCGATAAGGCATATTTTGTCGGACTGATTCACGATGTCGGGAAGATCTTTCAAGCATATTACTGGCCCGACAGCTGGGATACCGTTACGAAGCTCACTCGGTCTGGTGAAGTGAACTATTCAGAAGTCGAATTGCAGATCCTTGGTTTCAATCATTATGATATCGCCGTTCAAGTTCTGACGAAATGGCAGTTTCCGAGTGACATCGTTGAGCTGTTGCGACAAATGCATATCGCGGATCAAGAGGCGAGTCAAGTTTCACTGCTTGGAGGTGAGGCGCTGGTACGAGCACACAGAACGGCTAATACACTTGGATACGTCTATCCCGAAGGCGATTGCGAGCAGCTGGAAAAATCGGAGCACACGGCAATCGAAATGGAGCGAGCATCATACGAACATGAACTTGAATATCAGCTAAGGATACTGTTGACATGAGCGAACTTGGCGATAGCAGGAGCGCACCGGTCAGCGAAACAACCGATCTTCACCCTGCCCTGGCACACATCCTGTTTGTCGATGACGAAGAGAACATTCTCAATTCACTGCGCCGACTATTCCGATCGAGGCAGGACTGGCAGTGTCACTTTGCCAATGGTCCGGCAGCCGCAGTGAGCATCATTGCGGAATATAACATAGCAGTCATAGTCTCTGACCATCGAATGCCCGAGATGACAGGGGCCGAATTACTGGCGATCATTCGGGACAAGCGCCCCAACACCGTCAGAATGATGCTGACCGGTCAAGCAAGTTTGCGTGACGTTGAGCGGGCCGTCAACGCCGGAGAAATCTTCAGATTTGTCCTCAAGCCCTGGCGCGATGAAGACCTCGTGGAGGCAGTTCGCAGTGCAGTCGCACATTTCCTTATCAGGCAAGAGAATGAAGCTCTGAAACGCAAAACACAGCAACAAAATGAGGAACTAAAGGTTCTCAATTCAACTTTGGAGAGCCGCGTTGAGATGAGAACCGAACAACTTAAAGACGCACTCCATACTGCCAAGGCGCTCAATGCAAAATTGGAAGCATCTCTCCGTGCCGCTATGTGTAGTTTCTTCACTGTCGTGGAACTGGCGCATCCCAAACTCGGCGACCACTGTCGACGGGTTGCTGCACTGGCGAAAAAGGTCGCGGCGAAGATGGAAATCGCCGAATCGCGATTATGGGAAGTAGAGACGGCTGCGCTGCTTCACGATCTCGGAAAACTTGGTCTGCCGGTTTATCTTATCGAGAAGGACCTGTCGGTGATGCGAACAGAGGAAATCGAAGTCTATCGGATGCATGCACAAGAGGGTGCCGACCGGCTCCGGAAAGTCGCTGGCATGGATCTCATTTGCGAGACGATTCTGCAACATCACGAGCGGTACAATGGCTCGGGATTTCCGGCCGGCCTGAAAGAATCGCAGATTTCGGACCATGCTTATATTGTCGGCATGTGCGATTACTGCGACAATCTAATTAGTCGAAACTATGAAAGCCAAGAGCATCATCTACAAGAAGCGAGAAGGAAGGTGGAGCTGACCAGCGGACGGGATTTCCCGGATCGCGTAGCCAAGGCGATGCTTTCCGTATTGGAAGAGGAAGAAGTGCAACACATGCGCAAAGACGCCCAAAAGGTATCATTGCAGAATTTGACTCCCAATATGAAGCTTGCAAGAAATCTCTATACTGTTGGGGGTACACTGCTACTGGCGGAGAATGGCGAGCTAACGCGAAAGGCGATCGCTCGCATTCGTGCCCTCACTCAAGTGGACCGCGTCGCCGGAGACATCTACGTCTATTACGCCGAAAACGCCAACATAAACAGGAATCGCCAAACTGTGTAACACTGGTTTACGCATGGCAGAACTGGATTAAAGGGATCATGAGCAGCACCGGGACTAATGCTTCTTTAGAAGAGAGAACGCGCCTTTTTGAAAGGCGAATCCTGAAGGCGTTCGGCAAGTCTATTCAGGGCTTTGCTCTCTTCGATGTCGACGAAAGAGTCGAGTTCTGCAATGATGCTTTTGCCCGGATTTTCGGGCTTGAAAGAGCTGCGCAGATGCTTGGCAGGTCACTGACAAGTTTCATTCCGCCTCATGAGGCCGCAAAGCTGGAAGAGCAACTTGCTCGCCGTCGCCGAGGAGAGTCATCGGTATATGAGCTGCTCGTACGAACCTCGTCATCAGTGTCTCGATGTATCCAAGTGGCCGTAGATCCGGAGTTCGACGCTGACGGCACTTACGTTGGATCAAATGCCGGTGTATTTGATATCACTGATCAGGTGAATTTACGTGAGCAGCTTTCGCTCCTGGCTACTGCAGTCGACTCTGCCGCCGAAGCGATCGTACTGACAGACAATACAGGCAAGATCAAATATGTCAATCCCGCTTTCGAGAGGGTCTCCGGTTATTCAGCGGCCGAAGCCGTCGGGCATCCAACTTCAATGCTGAAAAGTGGAAGTCACAGCGTCGAGTTCTACCGACAACTTTGGTCAACAATCTTGGCCGGAGAGACTTGGCGGGGAAGGCTTATGAACCGCAGGCGCGATGGTAAGGTCTACCACGAAGAAGGATCGATTGCACCGGTCCTCGGCAAATCCGGAGAGATTACCCACTTCGTGGCAGTTAAGCGAGATATCACAGACGAGTTGGAACTCTATTCACAGCTTCTTCAAAGTCAGAAGATGGAAAACCTTGCTCTTTTGACTGGCGGAATAGTGCACGACTTCAACAATATGTTGGCGGTTGTTCAAGGACACGCTTTCCTTGCCGCGGAACGGTTGAAAAGCAGTAACCAGTCGGTCAAGGAGTTGGAATCGATTCTGGATCTTTGTACGAAAGGAACTGGACTCCTGAAGAGCCTGTTATCTTACGCGCGTCGAGTGCCGGGGACCGGAGTCCTACTCGATGTGTCGAAGGCTATTGGAAGCATGTCGGATCTGTTGACATTCTTCGCGGGAAAGTCAAACCAGTTGATTATCGATAACAGTCAAACACCGTGTCAGGTCAGAATAGACGCGTCCGCACTCGATCAAATCATGTCGAATCTTGTACTCAATGCCCGTGATGCCATTGGAAATCGTTCGGGCACCATTCGAATCGGCGTCAACACTGGGTCTGCAGATGAAGACTTTACCAATGGAAACGTACTTCTGACCGTCACCGACAACGGCTGCGGGATTCCGCATGATCTTGTGTCCAAAATATTCGCTCCATTTGTAACTACAAAGGACTTCGGAAAAGGCACTGGACTTGGACTCCCAACGGTCAAGAGATTGGTTGAATCAGCAGGCGGACGAATTGCTGTCTATAGCAAGGAAGACGAAGGCACCACAATGCAGATTCTGCTTCCCCAAGCGTTTGAATGATAAGTGTGAGCCAGCACCAAGCGGGTTAGAGATAAGAAGTAAACTACTGTATGCTATTAAGTTTCTTGCTGTAGTGGATTATTTTAGAACTACTGGGTAAACTACGGGCAACAGATGCCGCGATTCGCGACTTGGTCCAGAAAGACACCAGAATTCGCCCGGTGGCACCTATAGGGTGATTAAGGTCTCGCACCAAGCATAAAGGGCGTCATAGACTATGAACTCCTTTGAGAGAATCTCATGGTCGTCTTTGAAGCCCATATGCCGAAAGCCCTCGGCGATTGCTGCGAGTCCGGCAGACTCGGGTCGCTTCCAGAGGCTGTTATCGGTGTCTGCTCCATTTACTATCTTTGCGAGCAGGACAAGCGCCGGATCACTGTCGAGATTGTACTTTTTCACAATCGCTTCGAAGGAGCATTCCTTGCCATGGTGCCCTAACTCCACGTTGGCGACATCATACGGAATTGCCTGCTGCTCTTCGGAAACGGACATGACCTGATCCGAAGGAACAAACAAGAATTCTGCCTTCGGGTCCACAAACTTCCTGATCAGCCACGGACAGGCTACTCGGTCAACCTTCACATTTTGTCGTGTTACCCACTTCATTTTCGGTACTCCAGTCTATACTCTTATTGACTACATACCACTCACAATGTTGAGACGCCAGCGACTTATCTGGCGTCTCAATTCTAATTCGATCGACAAAGGTGTCGAAGTAGCTATTTGGTGACTTCCGCGTTAGGGGCCTTGACGGCGTCCGGCCTTCCCCAATTTAAGAACAGTGCGGGAACCACCACCAGATTGAGGAAGGTAGCGGTTGTCAGACCTCCTAGAATCACAATTGACATTGGAGCTTGGATCTCGCTTCCCGGCTTGTGGCTGGCCAAAGCAAGAGGAATCAAGGCGAGTCCAGCACAGAGCGCCGTCATCAGAATTGGACTAAGTCTCTGCATCGAGCCTTCGACAACCGCCTCGTACAAAGATTTCTTCTCTGTATCGATCAAGTAATTGAAATGCGAAACCATCAGGATGCCGTTGCGAACAGCGATACCGAAGAGCGTGATGAATCCAACCAATGAGGCAATCGAGATGATTCCCTCGGTAAAGAAAACACTGACGATTCCGCCGATAAGCGCGAGCGGAAGGTTCACCATGACCAAAATTGCCTGGCGGAAATTGCCAAACTCGGTATAAAGTGCGACCAGAATTGCACCAATTGAGATCAAGCTCAATAGAGTCACAGTACGAGTAGCCTCTTGTTCACTCTCAAATTGGCCCCCGTATTCGACGAAATAACCGCGAGGCATCTGCACGTTGGCGGCAATTCGTCCACGGATCTCGGTTATGACTGAATGCAAATCGCGGTCAGCCACATTTGCCTGGACAACGATTTTGCGCTGGGCGTTCTCCCGGCTAATGTAGTTCGGTCCCCGATCGACCTGAATATCTGCCACCATCGACAGTGGGGCTGTCCCGCCTGCAGGCAAGTCAACAAGACTCCTCTTAAGCGCATCAATATCGCCGCGAAACTCGGGCGCATATTGAACAACGAGGTCATGGCGATGCTCGCCTTCGTAAATCTGTGATGCTTTTGCGCCAAGGAAGGCAACGTCAATGAACTCATCCAGATCGGCAGAACGCAGCCCGTATTGTGCCATTTTCTCGCGATTGGCAAGGATTCTTACTTGAGGAACGTCAGTCTGCTGATCCACAAATAGATCAACCACGCCTTCAATGCCCTCCATTTGACCCTTGATCTGTTCGGCGTATTTGCGCAATTCATACAAATCAGGTCCGAACAATTTGACGGCAATGGCTGCACGCGTGCCTGACAACATGTGGTCAATTCGATGCGAAATCGGTTGACCAATGGTAATGTTAGACCCTTGGACGATGGAAAGGTCATTTCGCAGTTCGGCCAAGAGGTCCGACTTTGACACCTTTGTCAGATCGAGTTGCACCTCCATTTCGTGAGCATGTGATCCGAGCGAGTGTTCATCCATCTCCGTGCGGCCTGTACGCCTTGCCGTGGAAACTACTCCCTCGTGGGACAATAGGATTCCTTCAACCATTCGGCCAATTTGATCAGATTGTTCAAGCGAAGTCCCGGGCACGGTTGCAATTGACACATTGAACGTACCTTCATTGAATTCGGGCAAGAATGACCGACCAAAGAAGGGCAAGACAGCCAATGCGCCAATGAGAAGTACTGCCGATCCAACAATCAAAACGGATCGATGCTTCAAGAAAAACAACAGGCTCGGTTGGTACATTTCCTTGAGCTTACGAAGAAGCCAACTATCACCATGGTGACGTTCGGAGAGCCGCCCAAGAAGATATGAATTCAATACGGGTGTCACCGTGAGCGCGACGAATAGCGATGCCAGGACTGATACCACATAGGCAATTCCAAGTGGCTGCAGCATACGTCCCTCGACACCACTCAAGAATAAGAGCGGAATGAAGACCACGATAATTATGAATGTCGCCATCACCATCGGCGAGCGAATCTCCGATGTCGCCGAAGCAACGGTTTCAATCACGCTCTTCTTCTCACCCGGCGGCAAGACGGCATTTAGCCGCAATCGCCGGTAGACGTTCTCTACATCGATGATGGCGTCATCCACGAGTACGCCAATGGCAATCGCCATTCCGCCAAGAGTCATGGTATTGACCGACATTCCCATCACTGCGAGGGTCAGGAATGATGTTGCCAGCGAAAGTGGGATTGCCAGCACCGAAATGATTGTGGTGCGCACGTTCATCAGGAACAGGATTAGAATAATGGTAACCAGTATGGCGCCATCGCGCAGAGCGTGGACTACGTTGTCAATCGATGTTTGAATGAAATCCGACTGCTTGAAAATGTCGGTATGCAGAACTACGTCTTGAGGAAGCGATGGTTTGAGTTGCTCCAGGGTCGACTCGATCAACTTTGTCAAGACAAGTGTATTTGCTTCAGGTTGTTTGGCTACGACAAGTATAATGCCGTCGTTGTTGTTGATTGAAGCTGTTCCCAATTTGAACGCAGGTGCTATCGCCACAGTAGCAACATCTCGAAGAAGGATCGGAATACCGTCTCGCGTAGTAACTACTGTAAGCTCAATGTCTTCCAGATTTCGCACGCGACCGATTCCCCTAATGAGGTATTCCTCACCTGCCTGAATCAGCAGCCCGCCGGTTGCATTGATGTTAGACTCTTCAACCGCCTTTAAAATCTGACCCAAAGACACATTCTGTGCCGCAACTCGGTAGGGGTCAATCTGGACTTGATACTGCTGCGTCTCGCCTCCGTATACCAACACCTGCGAGACGCCCGGCACCGAATGGATGCGACGTGCCACGGTGAATTCGGCCAAAGTTCTAAGCTCCATAGCCGATGTGCTGTCCGCCGTCAACCCCACGAGCATAACCTCGCCCATGATTGAAGTAATTGGCGCCAACAGAGGCTGATCGACTCCCTCCGGCAGCGAATTTCTTACGACCTGAAGTTTCTCATTAACGATTTGACGCGCCTTGAAGATGTCAGTTCCCCAATCAAATTCAACCCACACCGTAGAAAGCCCTTGAATCGAATTTGAACGTAATCGCCTAACGCCGGAGGCACCATTGACAGTGGTCTCAATCGGAAAAGTCACCAGTCTCTCGACTTCTTCGGGTGCCATTCCGTGTGCCTCTGTCAAAATGGTAACAGTGGGTGCGGTCAAGTCTGGGAAGACATCGACAGGAAGTTTTAGTGTGACATAAGCGCCAATCCCAAAAAGTACAGCAGCGGCAATCAGGACGATCAAGCGGTTACGCAGACTGGCCTGCATAAGTTTATCAAACATAGAATCTCCTGGATAGCAAGCCTTGTTTCTTAGTGTGCATGTCCGTGACCGATCTCCGCTGTTGTTGAAGCGAGTTTGACGTGGTAAGCCCCGGTAGTGACAATTCGTTCGCCGGGATTGATTCCCTCTAAGATCGCGACCATGTTTCCGAATCGCGGTCCACGACGCACGATGCGTTTAGCAAACGCTTCTCCTTCAACCTGGACATACATGACGTCAACGCCTTCGTCGACAACCAGCGCAGTCTCTGGAACCCGGACAGAATTTCCGGCGCCACCACTGTGAAGTTCGACTGAGACGGACTGATTGATCTTCAATTCGCCAGAGCGATTGACAGCCCGGAGTAAGACCGGGATAGTTCGCGTGCTCTGACTCAAGACACTGCCACCATCAAGCGTCTGCAAGTCTTCTTCAGCAATCAAGAAGCCGCCCTTGTTCGACCCGGTGCGCACGAAAGCACTTGTCGGAGTCCCCATAGCGGCGTAATCTGTTTCAAACACATTGGCCTGAAGCAGGACATGTGACAGATCTGCAATTGCACCGAGCTTCTGACCGGCAACCACTCTTTGACCCGGGGCACAAAGCCACTCAATCACTCGTCCGCTCATCGCAGCGGTCAGTTCCAGTGTGCCGGATGCTCCGGTATTTGTCAGTGGTTCGATGCCCGCTCTAAGCGACAGATATTCGCTTTCGATACGCTCAAATTCTCGCAATGCGATGGCATCGTGCTCCTTGAGACGTTTTGCGCGTTCGTAGTCGCGTTCTGCCTGCTCGTAGGCGAGTCTCTGCGCCGTCCAACCTTCGCCTCCCACCATGGGAGCAATCGCAGCTAGCCTCTGGCCACGCTGAACGAGAGTACCAGCCTGTGGCACAGATTGTGCGGAGAACTGAATGATACCTTCGACCGGGGCAACAATTTCAATGTGATTCCGTGGATCAGGTAGCACTTGTCCTATTGCCCAAGTTGACTTTTTGATTTCGCCCTCAAGCGCCCATTCGGTGGCAAATGGTATCTTCCACTGTTGCTCTTTTAGGAATGTGATCTCGCCGCCATCGGCAGATTCTTCTTCATGTGGAATACTCGCAGCATCTGTATACACAGAGAAGCCGTTTATAGAAAACGAATCGCTAATCTGCGGGCTCTGATAGTACAGTGTGAACTTGTATGGACCGGAGGCGGCTAGAGAGACCTCCGGAGTGAATATTCCGTCGCGAGCAGGTTTCTCGGAAGTGACAGTTTCTTTACGTCCGGTATTGTCGTAGAATTCGAGCCTGACCGATCCTTCGCGCACCGGCAAGAATCCTTCAAGAATCGTCAGATGGATGATGAACTTCCCAGCTTGATTAACGGACAGAACGGGATACTCCATGAAGAGTTCCATTTTTTCGGTCCACTGCGTCACGGCAATTGCTGGAGCTTCTCCGCCGTGGTCGTCGTGACCATCAGCGTCATCAGACCCGTGATCACCACTTGCCATGACAAGTCCCGCAGACAGCAGGAGCAGAGGCATCAAGTATCTTAGATATTTCATGTGTATACTCCTAATTTCCAAACTTCACGACTTCTTCGCCGGTAATGGCTTCGAGTTCGAAGAGTTCCGAATAGTACCTTCTCAATTGCTCATAGTAGCTTGCCCAACCAGCGATTTCGATCTGAATGCTGTTGAGAAGTTCGCTCAATGTGAGAAATCCCTCCTCGTAGGTCATCACCAGATCAGACATGACCTTTGATCCGTCGGAGAGGGCTTCCGACGCTGGGTCCAACGATTCCGCAAGGATCGGAATCGACTGCAAAAGCGATTCAAGTCCCAGCACCATTTGACTTCTGATGATTTCCGTTTCCGATTGCGCAATTAGTCTTTGTGCCCGAAGCGAATTGACTGCAGCGCGATTGGAGTTGAGCAATGGTAGCGCCAAGGATACCCCAACCACATGACCATTGTCCGATCCGATGCGTTTCAAACCGGCTGAAAGACTGAATCCGGGTAAAACCTTTTTGGCCTCTGCGGAGGCGAGTTTTCCAAGGGCGTCGACCGTCAACGTCTGTGCGAGCAACGCAGGTTGTGCTTCCAGAGCACTGACATATTCGCTCAACAGCTTCAAGGTTACCGACTGAAATCGCGTTTGATCCACCAAGCGCAATTCGTTTTCCGGCGGAATTCCCATGGCTGAACGCCAGTTCACCGTCGCAGTTCGTTGCTCTTCGAGAATTGTTTGGTGACTTGCCGACAGGTTCAGTAACAGCATCTGTACCAGATGATTTTCGGTTCCGGAAATGAAACCTTCCCGGTGTCGCGAACTGGCAATGCCTGCAACTCGGAGGACGATACTGCGTAACTTGTCCAGTTGGTCAGAGTGTTCTCGATATAAACCAATGGTCACATAACCCGCTTTTAGTTCTGACTTGAGATTCCGAATGTCTGCAGTACGCACTTGTTGTGCGGCACGTAGCTTTGTATCCCAGGCGCTGCGCGAGGCCAAATATGACCATGGAAATGCGAAGGACTTGGTAACTGTATATTCTGATTCCCGACTTCCGTTAACGTCCTGCGACTCAAAGGCGAACTCGGGGTTCGACCATTCGAGCGCTTTTCGCCGGTCGGACTCGACCAGCCGATACTGACTTTCAATCAGCCTGCCTCGTGAGCCTGTCGGTTCGACATATTTCTCAATGTCGCTGAATTTGATAATGAGTGTGTCTTCTCCGTAGACCTGCCAACTTTGCAGCAGGAACAAACAGATGAACACGAGTGCGTGTTTCCACATACACGTATTTCCTCTAAAAAAGGGTTGTTCTTGTTAATGTCGCGCTGGGCGCGTAGTAGGAACTATGTCAGAGAAGGCGGACCACGAAGTGGTGCAGGTTGATTTTCGTTTAAGGACCAAAGACGAGGTGGGTCTTCTATTTCAAATTTGCACGTCTGTTTAGAATTTTCATCCGGTGAGAACTGTGCTAATGTGAGCAAAAACGCTTGAGGGAGTGAAATACTTGGCTCTGTCTGGCGAGTCAATACGCAGCCGGAAGTGGGGCGCTGCAGATTGTGGTGATGATTTTCGCCATCGTGATCGGGCAGGTTGTCAGGATCCACACCCAACGGGTGAAGACTAAACGTCACTTCGAAATCATCGTCGTGGTCGCTATGGAAATGAACATATGGATAGACCGCGGTGAAATAGATCAGAGCACCGATCAATAGGCTGCGAAATAGTGCTGCAATTGTGGAGTATTGTAATCCTCGTTTCACGATGTTTAAGATAGGTTGCTGATTTGACCCTGTCAAGCCAAACGTATAGAATTCCTGTTGTGTGTCAAACGATGGAATAGCACCTTGTATCGGGCACCCTATTTGGCTCATTGGCAGTACACGAGGTAACAACTTGCAGAACGCAAGACATTCGGTCCGATACGCACTTCCGTTTGCGCTGATCTCGGCGGCTCTGTTCGGAGCAGCCACTCCGGCGAGTAAGCTGTTGCTCGAAAGTCTGTCGGCTTTTCAGCTCGCTGGATTGCTTTATCTTGGCGCTGCTATTGGTGTGCTTGGCGGGATGTTGAAACGTCGCTCCTGGCGGCCCCCATGGAACATGCCGGCACGAAGCCGCAAGCTGCTACTTGGCGCAGTGTTCTTCGGAGGCATTCTCGGACCTGTCCTCTTGATGTTGGGGCTTCAGCTTGCGTCTGCCTCTTCAGTATCGCTGTGGCTCAACCTGGAGCTGGTGGCAACAGCGATCTTAGGCCGTTTGATATTCAATGACCATCTCGGAAAGTATGGCTGGTTCGGGGTCGCCGGAGTTGTTACCGCAGGCGTGTTGCTTAGTGTCGGTGAAGGCGCGGCGGGATTTTGGTCGGGCCTGCTCGTAGCGGGGGCTTGCACTTGCTGGGGATTGGACAATCATTTCACCGCATTGATCGACGGCATAACTCCTGCGCAGAGCACATTCTGGAAAGGATCAGTGGCCGGAGTGGTGAATTTGACGATCGGGGCTGTCGCCGACCCATTTACTGCTTCGGGATTCGTCACGGTGTCCGCATTAGTAGTCGGCATGCTCGCATACGGTGCCAGCATTACTCTCTACATTACGGCCGCACAGGGTATGGGGGCGACGAGGGCGCAGATGTTTTTCGCGAGCGCGCCGTTCATTGGCGTTGCGCTCTCTGCACTGATACTTGGTGAATCAATTACCGCAATACAGGTAGTCGCGGCAGGAATACTCGCAATCTCGCTTGGTCTTCTCTTCCGTGACCAACACCAACATGCGCACGAGCATGAAGCGCTTTCACATGAGCACGTTCACAGTCATGATGATAGTCATCATAATCACGAGCATGAAGGTCTTGACCGTTCAAAGCGGCACTCCCATTGGCACGATCATAAACCAGTGGAGCATTCTCACCCGCACTGGCCGGATCTGCATCATCGGCACGGGCATTGACGGGGCGAATGTTCGGATATTCAAAGGACGCACCACACATCAACTTAGTGGGATCGCTGAGTCGATGACGAGCCGACGCCACACTTAGACTGATATTTTTTGTCTGTGAAGAAATGAGTTGATGTAACTACGAACTCTCAGACTTTGCAGCCGGCTACAAAACCCAAGGGTCGCAAAAGCCGTTAACTCGTTGTGGAACAATAAATTGGCTGGGACACAGGGATTCGAACCCCGAAAAACTGATCCAGAGTCAGTTGTGATACCATTTCACCATGTCCCAGTGAAACTCTAATCGAATATATCATCCTGCGAAATGAGTGTCAACAGGATTAATATCGGCAAAAAAGTGGACTAAGTTGCGCGCAAAGAGTCAACAATCTTGAGTCGCGAGGCGCGCACAGCCGGCAAAAACCCGCCAAGGAAACCCATCACGACAGCAAAAACGATCGCCGAAACAATCGTTTGGCCGTCGAGCCGGAAATTGAAAGCGAGTTCTGAAAACGTGTTAAAATTCACGGTCGAGACTTCAACAAAGCGCAGGAAACTCGCACCTGCCAGCCCGATTATCCCTCCGGCCACCGAGATTACGAACGACTCGAACAAGAATGTCCGAAGAATCGCCAGTCGGCTGAATCCAAGAGATCGCAGCGTTCCGATCTCCTTCGTTCGATTGGCGACGGCGGCATACATGGTAATCATCGCGCCAACGATTGCGCCAAAGCTGAAAATGATACATATTGCGACGCCGACAATCATGATGAACTGGGTGGTTGCCGTTGACTGGGCTGCGTAGTACTCTTTCTCTGGTTTTGCTTCCAGCTGCAATCTAAGGTCGCCTTCAATTCGCGATGTGACTGCTGCAAGACTTGATGGATCGTTGAGCTTCATTGTGAGCGAAGAGTAAACCGGGCGGCGGAAAGCATCCATCATTTGTTCGATGTCGCCCCACAGTTCCGAGTCGAACGCCGAGCCCGCGGCATCGAAAACGCCGACCACGGTCCAATCGCGCGATCCGAAACGCACCTGTTCACCAACTTTGCAGCCCTTGAAGCGGTTGGAGATCGATTTTCCGGCAATGATCTCGGCAGTACCCGGTTGGTACATCCGGCCCTCAAGCATCTTGATATCGGGCCGCATCTCCATTGACTCTTCTGTAACGCCACGGACTGTCACATTTGAACTGCCGTCTTCGTCACGCTTCACGAGGCTGATCAGGACATAAAGCTCATTGGTAAAAAGCGGCTTGTTATCCGCTCCTAACTTAATCTCGGGAAAAGTTGACACGATGTCTGCCTGCTCGCGCATGATGATCGAGGTTACTTCCGATTGCGATGCCTTACGGATGATGACGACATTGTCGTCACTTCCCGTCGCCACTAACGTGGCGAACAGCCCGTGTGCGAGCATGAGCACGGCAGTGAAGACGAATACAACTAAGCCGACACCGAAAATGGTCAGCGTCGAAGTGACTTTGTGCTTGGTGACATTTCTGAATGTATAGCTTGCAGGAATCATTATTCTACCTCTTTAATCCACAACTCGCAGGCCATCGACAATGCGCATCCGCATCGCTTTGATAACCGGGAATGCCGAAGCAATCAGTCCGATGACGATTGCCAGCGCCACGACAAGAATCCAGGTCAATGGTTGTATCTTGAAGACCGGGAACCAGGCACTCAATCCGGCCTTAAGTACGTTGACGATTGCAGCCAACAGCGCCAGGCCGAGCAGGCCGCCGGTAAGTGAGATAACGATTGCCTCGCCGGTGATCATGCCCCAGAGATGATAGCCCTGGAATCCCATCGATTTCATAAAGGCGTATTCCGAAGTCCGTTCGCGCGCCGTCATTGCCATAGTGTTGACCAGTACCATGAGGATAACACCGATGATTAGCCATGACATAACTGTCAAGAGCACAAGGATCGCTCCGGACATAGCGACAAAGCTCATCTGAAACGCCTTCTCGGTTTCGGTCAGTGTTTCCGCAGATGAGTTTTTGAAGCGCGCATCGACAGCAGCCGAGACCTCGGCTGCTTTTGACGGATCGGCGAGCTGCAATCCATACCAGCCGACCTCACCGGCACGGCCGGGCATTTGCTCCTTCATGGTCTCGTCAATATACTCCCAGCGCATGAACCAGGTCGACTCGTCTATGGTTTGATCTTTGCCTTTATAAATACCGACGACGTCGAAATCCCAGTTACCCGGGAAGATAGTGCCAATGAGCGTGACGCGGTCGCCGACTTTCCATCCGAAGCGGTCAGCCAGTTTCTGGCCGACAATCACCGCCTTTATGTTGGAATTGAATGCGTCCATTACTTCGGGAGATATTATGAATTCAGGGAAGACTTTGAAATAGTTGCCCTTTTCAACCGCAAATTGCGCGAAGAAATTGCTGGCATCAACATATGTTCCGCCGAACCAGTTCGCATAGGTGACAGCCTTGATGCCGTCAATCTTCTCGATTTGCTCTTTGTATGAGAGCGGAAGCGTGAACGTGATTGATATCGATGAACGGGTGATCAGACGGTCGGGAGCGGCGGCCTCGACTCCGGCGTGCCACGCATCAACGACTGTGCGAATCAGTCCGAACGCCATAACGGCAACGGCAAGTCCGACGACAGTGAGAATTGTCCGCAGTTTGTGGCGGAACGAATTGCGATAGATCAGATTCATCAACATAGTCGCACCTACGCCAACTCGCCCTTGTCAAGATTGCGAATCGAGTGCGCCTTCTCGGCGGCGCGCGGATCGTGGGTAACCATGATAATCGTCTTGTTGAATTCTTTGTTCAGACGCGAAAGCAGAGTCATGATCTCTTCAGCAGAGACTTTGTCCAAATCTCCGGTTGGCTCGTCGGCTAAAAGAAGGGTCGGATCTGTCACGATGGCGCGGGCAATGGCAACCCGTTGTTCCTGTCCGCCAGAAAGCTGGCGCGGATAGTGATCCATCCGGTCGCCAAGTCCGACGATGGTGAGCGCGGTTTCGACACGCTTGCGGCGATCAGCTTTGGACAACTTGTAAAGTAGGAGCGGCAGTTCAACGTTCTCGAATGCCGTAAGCACCGGGAGGAGGTTATAGAACTGGAAGACGAGTCCGATGTGCTGAGAACGCCATTTGGCCAATTGGCCCTCACTCATCCTGGCAATGTTCTCGCCGGCCACGACCAAATCGCCGCCGCTGGGTTGATCAATGCCGGAAATGAGATTCAGGAGAGTAGTCTTGCCCGACCCGGAAGGTCCCATCAATGCAAGGAATTCGCCTTCAGGAATATCAAAACTGATGTTGCGCAGCACTGGTATTTCCAGCGAGTCGCGATAGTAAGATTTGGATACACCGCGAACTTGTACTAAAGCTTGTGCCATGATTATCCTTTTATGCCAGCTACTGTGATATTTCGATTTTGTCGCCGGATTTCATGCCGCCAGCCGGCGACAACACGACCTGATCGCCAACAGCAATGCCGGATGAAATCTCGGTAAATGTGCCGAGTTCTCGCCCGATTTGGACAGCGACCTCTTGAACGTTTTCACCAACCAACTTGTAGACAACTTTACGTCCCTCTCGACTCGTGACGGCCGATTTGGGAATGGCGATCACTGCAGGTTGCGGGGTTTCGGCAACGCCCGATTTCTCCGGTAGGAAGTTGACCCGGGCAGACATTTCCGGCAACACCTTCTCGTCGATCTGCGTAAATGCAATCTTAGTCATAACCGTAGCCCGCGAGCGATCAGCCGTCGGGACGATCTTCTTGACCGCTGCAGGATACTTGACGTTTGGATAAGCGTCGAGAATGATCTCGCAGGGAGCTCCGACCCTTACTTTGTAAATATTTGACTCGGAGACATCTGCTTCGACTTCAAGCGAACTCATATCGGCCAAGGTTACTACAGCGCCGCGAGAAGATCCGGCGGAAGAAAACGGCGCCACCATTTCACCGACATCAGCGTCCTTGGAAAGAACGGTCCCGTCGAAAGGCGCGCGAATGATTGTATTCTCAACCGTGACTTCGGCATAACGCACTCCGGCGAGTGCAACATTTACCGATGCAAGGGCGCGATCGTAGTTGGCTTTGGCGGCATCGACAATGTCTTGTGTAGTCGAACCGCTCTTGATCAACTCACTTACGCGGTTATATTTTATTGCAGCATCAGCAGAATCGGCGCGAGCCATTTCGAGATTAGCAAGGGCCCGAGCTTGATCAGCTTTGACGTCGGCGTTGTCCAGAATCGCCAGAATCTGGTTTTCTTGGACGATGTCGCCTTCCTCGACATTAAGTACTTCGAGTCGACCTGTTGCTTTGGATGCGACGGCGGCTTTAACCTGCGCGACGACATAGCCGGTAGCGACCAGTTCAGCCGAAGCCTCGCTTCCAGTCAGCATTTGGGCCGTCGCGATCTTGACTTTGGTGGCGGGGGTTACTTGCTTGATAGTGAGTTGATACCCAAAGTATAGCACGACTGGCAGTAACAACCAAAGCAGATGCAGCCACTTGCGACCGCGCCCCGGCGCACCGGACTTATTTGACTTGTCAATTTTCAATGTCGAAAGGTCGACATTTCCTGTCTTGAATTCGCTCATGTTGTGCCCATAGTTTATTTAAAGTTTTCCTGCCGTCAATCGCTTTCTTTAATACGAGTTGCGGCCACGATGTCCTAATATAAACTACTATCGGTACCAAAGGTTGCGTTAGTCTAAGCCGAATGTGAAATTTTTCCCAATTGAAGCACAGTGACAAGAAGTGATTGTGTTGCATCGGGTAAACGACCAAACGAGTGCGCAAGACTGACCAGCAGGGAGCTTTTTTGCTTGCTAAATCGTTGAATTTGGCTATCTTAGCCGTTGAGCTAGTACCACATTTAACGTCTTCATCTGCTTGAGGACTACTTTGCACCGATGATGGGAGTTTCCATGTTCAAAGCGCTAAAACTTAGCCTGCTGGGTTTTCTACTGTTTGTTTCCGGCTTGCAAGCCGCCGAATTACACCAATACTACTTTCGATTTGAAATACAGGACCGCAAGGAGATTTCCACCCTCACGAAATTGATTTCGTTGGACGAGTGCAGTCCCTTTGACGGCAAAGTCGTTTATGCCTATGCAAACGACAAGCAATTCGATCACTTCAAAACGTTGGGTTATGCGTACGAATTGCTTCCAAACCCGGGTGATGTCGGCGAAGTAGCGATGAGCGACAACTTCCGAGATGCAATGGCCTGGGATGTTTATCCGACTTACACAGCCTATGTCCAGATGATGAATGACTTTGTTACTAACTATCCAACACTCTGTCAGTTGGTGCCGATCGGAACCACTGTGCAGGGACGGTCACTACTGGCAGTAAAGATTTCCGACAACGTGACTTCAGAGGAAAACGAACCGGAGGTGTTTTATACGTCTTCGATGCATGGTGATGAGACCACCGGATACGTTTTGATGCTGCGTTTGATCGACTCCTTGTTGGTAGGCTACAATGCCGGCAATGCGCGCATTCAGAACATGGTAAATAACATGGAAATCTACATCAATCCGTTGGCAAACCCTGATGGCACGTATCGTAGCGGTAACACAACCGTTTCGGGAGCGTGGCGCGGCAACGCAAACGGAATCGATCTCAACCGCAATTTCCCGGACCCCAAGGGTGGGCCGCATCCAGACGGTGAAGCCTATCAGGTTGAAACGACGGCGATGATGAATTTTGCGGCTGCACGCAGTTTTGTCATCTCGGCGAATTTCCATGGCGGCACCGAAGTCGTAAACTATCCATGGGATACCTGGGTACGACGCCACGCGGATGATTCCTGGTGGCAGACGATTTCACATCAGTATGCTGACACTTGCCAGGTTGCTGCAGCACCATCCGCCTATATTAATGGCTACAATGACGGAATCACTAACGGTTATGATTGGTATGAAGTTGAAGGTGGGCGCCAGGACTTCATGAATTACTGGTACGGGTGCCGCGAAGTAACCATAGAAATCTCGAACACCAAATTACTTCCGGCCGCTCAATTGCCTACTCTTTGGAATTACAATCGCCTTTCCCTGCTGAAGTATCTGGAACAGGCTCTCTTTGGAATCAAAGGCGTCGTAACTGATGCGCAGACGACCTTGCCCGTGGGTGCGTTGGTCACAGTTGTTGGGCATGACCTTGATTCCAGTGAAGTGCGTTGTGATCCGACGCACGGTAACTACCATCGTATGATCGCTTCCGGAGTATGGTCATTGCGCTTCAGTGCGCCGGGCTATGTTTCGCAGACAGTTTCGGGAATCATCACATCATTGAACGGTTCGGTCGTCGTCGATGTGCAGTTACAGCAGGTACCGCAGATTCCCGTGGTTTATTATATCGACGACAATGCTCCGGCGGCGATTGGTGCTGGAGATAACGTTGCGATGCGAATTACTCTCCGCAACGATGGAGGCGGCGACGCTGTAAATGCTCAAGGCGTACTTAGCACCACCGATACCTATGTCACCGTAACGCAAAATACTTCCACGTATCCGATGATCGCCGAAATGGGCGGAACAGCACAGTCGAATTCAGATTATGTCTTCGATGTCTCCGCTCTTTGTCCGCAAAATCACGTCGTCAACTTCCGCGTTGACGTCACCGCTGACGGCGGTTATGTCGATTCGACGTTTTTCTCGCTAACAGTTGGTCAATTGGTTGATGACTTCGAAAGCGGCGACTTCTCTGCATTCAGTTGGACGATGGGCGGCAATCTGCCGTGGACGATCGTTTCAACAGGACAATACGAAGGCAGTTATTCAGCAGCCAGTGGAGCGATCGGACATAGTCAGTCTTCGACGATGTCAGTAACTCAACAGGTTACGTCAGCAGCAAACATTTCCTTCTACTATAAGGTTTCGTCGGAGTTCAACTGGGATTGGCTGCGATTTTACATCGATGGCGTCGAGAAGGGCGCGTGGTCCGGGAGCCAAGGTTGGGCGCAAGCAAGTTATGCAGTCACTCCGGGTACCAGAACGTTCTTATGGAAATACGAGAAAGACGGTTCACAAGTAGCGGGTAGCGACAAGGCATGGATCGACGTGGTGATTTTCCCGCCGCAATCAAATCCGCTCTTAATTACCACCACAACGTTACCCAATGGACAGGTAGGCGTGCCTTATTCACAACAATTGACCAGTGAAGGCGGAACCGGCACAAAGACTTGGATTGACCTCGGTGACGACCTTTCCGGTACTGGCTTGTCACTTTCGACCAGCGGACTCCTTGCAGGCACACCGTCTGCTGCCGGGACGCTAAACTTCACAGCACGAGTCCAGGACCAATCGTTAGCAGTCAACGATAAGGCATTCGAGATTCGAGTCATTCAATGCGGCGACGCAGATGGCAGCAACAATTTGAGCATCTCGGATGCGGTCTATTTGATTTCGTATATTTTCTCCGGTGGTCCATCGCCAGAGACGACGCTTCATGGAGATGCGGACTGCAGTGGAACAATCACCATTTCTGATGCCGTCTATATGATAGCCTTTATCTTCTCCGGCGGTCCGGCGCCATGCTCCGCCTGTAAATAGCAGAAGTCTTCTACTAATAAAGCAAAGGTCCCCGCTCAACGGGGACCTTTTTTTTTGCATCGGTTGTAAGGACTTCGTTCGGCACAAGAAGGCAATAAAACAGCCCAGTCTCGCCGAGTGTCTAATGACACCCAACGAAACCGGGCTTCCAAGCAAATTCTAAATCGACTTACCTACTCTGAAGTTTGAACTTCAAAGTCGCTTTTACTGTAATCTCTCGTTCGCCGTGTCCCGATAATTTCGACTCCAACGACGCAGCAAGCACTGCTTGCTCAAATCCCCATCCGGGAGTCGTGCAGTTCACGACGCGCGCGTCTTTCATCTTACCCTTCTTGTCGAAGGTGATGTTGACCTCGACGACCGCTTCTTTGTTGACCAAACGAGCTTGGCGCGGATATACCGGCTCGATATAGAGCTGGTAACGCGAAGCGTCTTCAACCGTTTTCGTGGTGTCGGAAATCAGTCGGCGAGTTGGATCGGCCTTTTTGATTGGTCGATCATTGGCTGGCGGCGAGATGCGGTTCTCAATGTCGAGGATTGGTTTCGTCTTGCCTCCGGTAATGCCGGTGGCATAGAGATCATCCTTGTCATTGGGACCCGCTGAAGCCGGCACAGCCAGCATCGCAACGGCCACCATTGCTGCGACCACCCAGAAGGCTATCGCGCCCGTCTTCTTCGCTGTCATAGCCTTTCCTCCTCTCACTACAGTCAAACAACGTCCGTTGTTTAAAGTTTCGACCCGTCTCAAATAAAATTGAGACGTTCCGCCGTGGCGGAAAAAGACCGTGTCATCGAAATCAGTAAAGCTGAACTGTTGTTTGGCTGTTGTCTACACTATTAAGATACACCCAGTTGAATATACGTCAAGTGTAAATTCGATGTTGCCCGGAGTTTAATTGGGGGCCGGATCGGTCCGCAGGTCGAGTCTCCTCGTCTCAGACGGGCAGCTGGGCAAAGGCAATGGGCAGATCGATTGACCTGCCCACTGTGTTGGATTAGCCAGTTATGGAGTGAATCCGCGCCTATTTCTCGGTATTCGACCCTTTCTTCAGAGAATGTCCCGTTCTTAGACCGAAAATGAAGAGCACGATTGTTAGAATTCCCAGTGCGAATATGGTGTCGCCCGGGGCGCGCAGCCACTTGAGCACCTCCACTGCCGGAGAATAGAGCAACTCGGCGGATCGAGCGTACCAGTAACCGGTCTCGACAGAGGCCCAGGTCTGGATGAACCCAATTGGTAATAGACTCAAGAGCACCATTGCCAAGAGGCCGATATTGATCGCCCAGAAGCCGAACTTGATGACATTGTCCTTCCAGTCGCTTCGGACATAGAGGACACGCAAACAGAACAACATCAGACCAATCCCGAGCATGCCATACACGCCAAAGAGAGCCGTGTGCCCGTGAACCGGCGTCGTGTTAAGTCCCTGCATATAGTAAAGAGCGATTGGCGGGTTAATCATGAAACCGAACAACCCTGCGCCAACCATATTCCAGAAAGCGACAGCGACGAAGAAATAGATCGGCCAGCGATATCTCATGACCCACGGTGTCGCTCGCGCCAATCGGATATTGTCCCACGCCTCAAAACCAATAATGGTCAGCGGCACGACTTCAAGCGCGCTGAACACAGCTCCTAATGCCATAATGACGGTGGGCGTCCCGGCGAAATAGAGATGATGCAGCGTTCCAATGATGCCACCGGTTAAGAAGATCGTCGTGGCGAAAATCACCGACGAATTTGCCGTCTTGAGACGAATCAGTTGGAGTCGTGCAAAAAGGAAAGCTATTACGACCGTGGCAAAGACTTCAAAGAACCCTTCGACCCAGAGATGGATCACCCACCACCGCCAGTATTCGGCCATGGAGAGATGGGTTCCCTTGCCCCACATAAGGCCGGCGGCATAAAATGCACCGATGGCAACAGATGCAATCAAGAACATTGTCATCAGTGGCTTTTGATCGCCGCCCTTGCGCATCGCTACGACAATACAGCGGCCAACCAACCAGACCCAAAGGAAGAGCCCGATCAGAAGACCAATCTGCCAGATACGACCCAGGTCGACGTATTCGTAGCCTTGATGACCGAAGTAGAACCAATTGTCGCCGGTCATTTTGCCCATCACGCCGAGCCATTCGCCGGTCATTGATCCCGCGACGACAACAATCAATGCGCCGAAGAGGATATTGACACCGAGCCGCTGGAATTTGGGTTCTTTTCCGGCCACGGCAGGCCCGATATACAGACCGGCAGCAAGCCAGGCGGTCGCGATCCAGAAAATTCCCAACTGTGTATGCCAGGTTCTGGTGATGACGTACGGCAACCATTTGGCGATCGGTATGCCATAGAAACCGTCACCCTCGACACCGTAGTGCGCTGAAATGATGCCCATGATCATTTGCACTAAGAAGAGTGCCGCCACAACCCAGAAATATTTGACGACAGCGAGTTGCGAAGGTGTCGGTTTGAACGAGAACAGCGGATCCTGCTCCGGCAGCTTCTCGGCGATCGGTTCTTTCTTCTGGGAGGCATGATACCACACCATCATTCCGATACCTGCCAATAGCATGATTATGCTGAAGCCTGTCCAAATGATAGCATCACTGGTCGGAACATTGTCTATCAATGGTTCATGCGGCCAATTGCTGGTATACGACATGACATCGTCAGGCCGATTGGTTGACGCCGCCCATGAAGTCCAGAAGAAGAATGAAGACATCTGCCTCAATCTCGCCGGATCGGTTACAGTGCCGGCGGGAATGGCGTACTTGGTGTGACCGTTTGAGAAGATGTCGCTGTAATGAGCGAGGTTTGCCTCGAATGCACGTTGCCTGACCGGATCGATGATAATCGTGTTAGTGTTTTTGTCGTAAGTATTCGTTCTGATCAGCTTTTTGAGCCGGGCCTGAAGCGAAGCCTGACGCTCGACATCAAGCTGCTCGTAACTGACACCAAAGTCGTTAACTGACCACTCTCCGAGAATGAACACGGCTTCGCGATGAAGCCAATCGGCGGTCCAATCGGGCGCGACATAGCTGCCGTGACCCCAGATTGAGCCAATTTCCATTCCCCCCATTGCCTGCCAAACGTTTTGGCCCTCGGTGATGACACCGCGGTCGATCAAGACTACGCCTTCGGTTGTCTTCACTTGATCGGGAAGAGGAGGTTTCTCCTGATAGATCTTAAATCCGGCCCATCCGAGTACTGCAAAGGAAAGACACACCACTGCAGTGAAGGCCATCCATAGTTTTCTCATATCACTTCTCCACCCATTAGTTCTGCTTATAGTGCACTGACTTCAGTGCTTGGTTGACTCTTCTTGGCATGGCTGCATCCACATGAAACTTGCCCATGAAGAGCATCCGCTTTCACACCGAATTTATCCGCCAAGGACTTGGCAAGATCGAGATACTTCTGATGAGTCCCTTCTCCCATGTGATGCGATTCGACGTGATCGAAATCGGCGTTGATCTTGGCGTAGTCTTCTTCGGAAAACAGGCTATCGGCGAGAGGAAACAGAATCTGGTCCTCCTTGAGAATGTGAGCCCGCAGGAGTTGCACATAGTTGGAAGCGTTAAGCAGAAATATTTGGAGTGCCACCTTGTCGCCAGTTGCAGCCGCCGGAATGTTGGCGGACATTTGCGATACGTAATTGCGGCCGAGTTGGTGCTCATGAAGCATCACGCCAACAGGACCACTCTCGCGCGAGGCGCCTTTGCCCTCAAGTGCGGTAAACAGATGGTTCTCTTCTTTACCGTGATGGCAACCATCGGCGAAAGTACGAATGAAGTCGACGAACTGCTCGGCAGTCTCTCGTTCAAGTGAGATACTTGCCCGGCTGCGGACAATCAGCTGTTCGAGACTATCAAGGACAACTTCGATGACTCGATGTTCGCTGCTAAGTGTTTGAGTAGGTTTCATGATTCCCTCCTTGGGAGTTCGATTATAGAAAACTTGATATTATTGCCATAAACACTATAAATCACATCTACATATCGCATTATTAGCAAAAAGGAAATGGTCATAACGTGACTTTCTTGGATACTAGATCCGCAATTGACGTTTCGTGAAGGAAACCAAGATACCCTTCGCGAATCGTCTTCCACCGGCTGTGAACTGCGCACGGATCTTTCTCCGAGCAGCTGCCGGACCGCATGAAGCAGTTTCCCCAACGGCTTACTTTGTCAATTGGTTCAACAACATCAAATAACGAGATATCATCAGCATCTTTTGCCAATCTGAATCCACCGTTAAAGCCCTTCTGTGAGATCAGCATTCCGTTACCAGCCAATGACTTGAGTAGCTTTCCCAAGTAATTCTTCGGTGCGCCGATCTCGCTGGCAATATCAGCAGCACCTGCAAATTCACCTGGCTTAAGTGTTGCCAGTTTCGTCATTGCCGCGAGGGCGTGTATTCCAGTCTTCGATATCATAACATCCTAATCGCATGTCAGTATACGATTACTATATCGACTCGTCAAGTGGATTTTTTAGTTTTTTTTGCTCGTCTTTTGGTGTCGTCGATCCATCGCTCTTCCCCGGGAATCGCCCGGACTGTGACAGTGATTTGACGAACTGCTTTCGGACGCGTAAATAGTGATGAAACCTCGATTTGGGCAGGCACAAATGGCCGTCAGCAATAGTTACTTAGAATACATACTGGATAGACTGGGGACGGTTGGAGCGGTGACCGCACGCAAAATGTTCGGTGGTGTCGGAATCTATTTCGACATAACTTTCTTTGCTTTAATAGACAATGACACTCTATATTTTAAAGTCGACAAGACTAACCGCCCCGACTATGATGCGGAGCGAATGGAACCGTTTCGACCTTTTGGAGAAGACTCATATTCTATGAAATACTATTCAGTGCCGGAGCGGGTTGTCGAAGACAATCAGCTTCTGCGCGAATGGACATTGAAAGCTGTTGCCGCAGCCAGAAAGAAAGCGAGGAAGAGCAAATAATGCCAAATGCGATGCTTACCGACAAAGACAGAAGGCTAATGATTGACAAAATCAGGGCGCTGCCTTCCCTCGTTCGCGAAGCTGTAAAGGGGCTTAATGATGAGCAACTGAATACACCGTACGGACCAGGAAAATGGACAGTGCTGCAAGTCGTACACCATTTGGCCGACTCGCATATGAATGCATTTGTCAGAATGAAGTTGGTGCTGACGGAAAACCATCCGACCGTGAAGGCTTACGAACAGGATGAATGGGCGCGCACGCGCGAAGCAAGTCAATACCCGATTCAAGCATCGCTGAATATCATATCCGGCCTCCATGAGCGATGGTGCGGATTGCTTGATTCCCTGCCCGAATCAGCCTGGAAGCGCACTGCCTTTCACCCGGAGCACGGTGAGATGATTTTGGAAGACTTCTTAAAGATCTACGCCAATCACGGAGAAAACCACGTGGGTCAAATCACGGGGCTCCGCAAGTCCAGAGGCTGGTAACATCGATCGCAGAATAATTCACTAAACCACAACAAAGCTAAAGGCCGATGGAACTGCTTCCATCGGCCTTTCGATTGCTATATAGCAGCAGAAATTACATCTTCTTGTCAGCTTCGATTTCGAGAACGATTTCGACATCATCACTCACGACCAAGCCGCCCGCATCGAGACTACGGCTCCAGGACACGCCCCAATCCTGGCGATTGATTTTGCCGGAAGCGGAGAAGCCGGCTTTGGCGCCTTCCTTCATGGCGACAGTGCCGCGGAACTCACCATTCAACGTCACCGGTTTTGTAACGCCGCGCATAGTCAGGTCGCCGACCATTTGAAACTTATTGTCACCCAGTGTGGTGATCTTGGTCGACTTGAACTTCATTTCCGGGAGCGAGTCGGCAGCAAAAAAGTCGGGGCTTTTTAAGTGGCCGTCACGACGCTCATTGCTCGTATCAATGCTCTTGGGATCAATAGTCACATCGACGGAAGCGGCGCTGAAGTCCTTGCCGTCAAAATTGATGGTACCGCTGAAGGTATTGAACTGGCCCTTAACCTTGCTGATTACCATATGAGTGACGTTGAATCCAACGCTCGAATGGGTTCTGTCGATTTCCCAGGTTTGGGCAAATAGCGACGTTGAGGTTAGCATGGCAGCGACGACGAATGTTGCTGTACGATTCATTCTTTCTCCTTACAGTGATAATATTCTGGTTGATGACACATTGTTTCTTGTCTTTATTGGACTAAATCAATCATGTATTCTATTCACTATGGATTGATAACAACCGTCACCAAGCAGAAGTTCCCGGTCAAGAATTGTCCAATTTTGTCGTTTTGACCTGAACTTGTGTTTCCAGAAGGTGTTCTGATTGGTACAATGCACCTAATGACACTCTCACAAGGTACGTGACTTGAAGAATAATCTTACTCGCACTTTGTCCTCGTGGCTGACTGCTAATCCGTGGGCAGAACTCAAGATTGCCATCCTATTGATTTTGACCGTTTCGCTGTTGACCCGGCTGACACTGGCTGTTGTTTATTGGTCGCAGATCGGCTCCAGCGGATGGCTTAGTCCGTTATCCTTATTAGTAGGATTCTTGTTTGACATCTTTATCGCCTTCTGCACGACTGTTTTGTTCGCGGTATTTCTCGCGTTCTCTCCCAAGCGATTACTACAATGGACACTGGTGCGATGGCTTCTGTTGTTCGGATTTTTCCTTTTCACCTACGGCGCAATCTATCTGGGGGTAGTCGAGGTGTTCTTCTTCGACGAATTCAATTCGCGGTTCAACTGCGTAGCTGTCGATTATCTCCTTTACCCTCACGAAGTATTCGTAAACATATGGGATTCCTATCCGGTTTTGGAAATCCTCATCGCGGTCTTTGTCGCGACGGTTTTGATCACATACTGGGCTGCGCCCCGTTTGCGCGCAGCATGGGCCATGCCGAAATCAGTGTCGACAAGGCTCAAAATGATCGGCATCTTTGCATTGGTAATTGCGTTGGGGTACCTGGGACTCAATATCAATTTATCAAGAATCTCGTCCAATCGCGTCTTAAACGAGATTACTGCGAATGGTGTCTATTCCTTCTTCTATTCGGCATTCACCAATCAACTCGATTATGACATCTACTATTCCCGTATCTCCGATCGTGACGCTATTGTGCGACTACGTAGGCAATTGGGCGCATCGAACGCGACTTTCAGTGAACCAATTGATAGTCTCAATATTACCCGCGAAATCGTCGATCCCGGCATTCCGAACAAGTTCAACATTGTGCTCGTCCTCGAAGAGAGTCTCGGTTCGTTGTTCGTTGGCAGTCTGCATCCCGAGGGGCCAGCTTGCACGCCGCAATTCGATTCTTTGGCGGAGAATGGTCTCTTCTTCACAAACATCTACGCCACCGGCAACCGGACTGTGCGCGGAGTCGAAGCGAGCCTGTTGAGCTTTCCTCCGATTCCGGGGCAGTCAATCGTGAAGAGGCCGTTGAACGAGAATCTCTTTAGTCTCCCGTCAATCCTGAAGGAGAACGGATATCAGACAGTGTTTCTGTATGGCGGTCGATCATACTTCGACAATTTCCAGCAATTCGCGTCGAATAACAATTTCGACCGGATCATCGATCAGACCGATTTCAAGAACGTAACGTTTGAGACCGTTTGGGGCGTGTGTGACGGCGATCTTTTTGATAACAGCTTGCTGACATTTGACTCTCTTCACGCGGTTGGTAAGCCGTTCTTCGCAACGATGATCACAGTCTCCAATCACAAACCATATCTTTATCCGGAAGGTAAGATCCCCTTTGATCCCAAAAAACAGGAACGACTACGTGCTGTTCGCTATGCAGATTTCGCGATTGGTGACTTCGTCCGGAAAGCCCGCAGCCACGACTTTTTTGACAGTACGATATTTGTGTTCCTTGGGGATCACGGCGCTCGGGTTTATGGTTGGCAGCAGATTCCGATGGACTCGTATGAAATCCCAATCCTGTTTTACTGCCCGGCTTTGATTCCGGCCGGCCGGAGGGTGGAGACTCTGGGATCCCAGATGGATCTGGCGCCGACCTTGCTCGATGTGTTGAATTTCAGCTATTCGAGCAAGTTTTTCGGCCGCTCACTTCTTGGGTCGCATCAGGGCTATGACTGTGCACTGTTGTCGCATAACCGCGATGTTGCCCTATTGCGAAACAACAGACTTGCATTATTGGGAATCAAGATGGAAAACGGGCTCTGGGATCGAGATTCGGTCGATGGAAAATTCACAGCCCTGCCAATAGAGTCTGACTCGACACTATTATTGGATGCGATCGCCTATTATCAGACAGCCTACCGGCTTTATTCGCGCAAGCTATTGACCCCTTAAGAATTCAGGGCAGAATTACTTCTGCCCTGAACGTGTATTCAAATGATTTTCCCTAACCTTTATAGGTGGGACCGGCTGACTTGATCTCTTCAGGCACGCCTTCAGTATACTTGGCAAAATTCTTGTGGAACATCATTGCCAAGTCTTGTGCCTGTTTGTCAAAACCGGCTTTGTCTTTCCAAGTATTGCGTGGATTGAGAATCTCGGTCGGAACGTTGGGACAGGTTTGCGGGACGTTGATGCCAAAAACCGGGTCCATCGTCATCGGGGCTTTGTCAAGCTCGCCCGAGAGGACGGCATGGATGATCGCCCGCGTATGCGGCAGGCTGATGCGCTTGCCGACACCGAATCCACCGCCACTCCAACCGGTATTCACAAGCCAGCATGAGACTTTGTGTTTTGCAATCTTTTCGCGCAAGAGCGAGCTGTACACAGACGGCGGCAATGCCATGAATGGAGCGCCGAAGCAAGTGCTGAACGTTGCTTTCGGCTCGTTGCCCATGCCCATTTCGGTACCTGCTACTTTTGCAGTATATCCGGAGATGAATTGATAGCTGGCCTGTTCCGGGGTTAGTTTAGCGACCGGCGGCAATACACCAAATGCATCGCAGGTTAGCATGATGATCGTCTTGGGATGTCCGCCGACACCGGATGATACGGAGTTACTGATGTGGCTTAGTGGATAGGCGGCACGGGTGTTCTCGGTCAATGAGACGTCGTCCAAATCGACCTTGCGGGTATCGATGTCGAAGCCGACGTTTTCGAGAATCGTACCGAATCTCCGCGTCGCTGCATGAATTTCCGGTTCGTTCTCGGCTGACAAGCGCACGACTTTGGCGTAACAACCACCCTCGAAATTGAAGATACCGGTGTCCGACCAGCCGTGTTCATCATCGCCGATGAGCAGGCGTTCCGGATCAGCCGATAGCGTTGTCTTGCCGGTACCGGAAAGGCCGAAGAAGAGCGCGGAGTCGCCGGCTTTGCCGATATTTGCCGAGCAATGCATCGGCATCACTCCGTGATGTGGGAGTATGTAGTTGAGAATCGTGAATACTGATTTCTTGATTTCACCGGCATAAGCAGTTCCACCGATGAGAACCAGCTTGCGTTCGAAATTCAGAATGACAAATGCTTCACTGCGGGTGCCGTCAAACTCTGGGATGGCGCGGAAGCGCGGCACTGCCAGAATGGTAAACTCCGGCACGTGCGCATCGCGTTCGCCCGGATCGTGAATCTGGCGAAACATGTTGCGGGCGAACACCGAGGTCCAGGCATCTTCCGTAATAACGCGAATTGGGACGCGAAATTTCATGTCGGCGCCGGCGTGACAATCCTGGATGAAGATATCCTTGCCCTGCAAGTATGCCTGCAGGCGATGGAACAGCGTATGGAAACGCTCCGGTTCAAAACTCTTGTTCACCTCGCCCCACCAGACCTTGTCGGCAGAAATTGAGTCTTTGACGATGAACTTGTCATTGGGGGAGCGTCCGGTATGTTGACCGGTGCGGACTACCAGTGCGCCGTGGTGGGCGATGTAGCCTTCGTGGCGATGGACAACTTCTTCATAGAGTTGCGGAGTTGTGGCGTTCCAATAGACGTTGCCGAGATTATTCAGTCCCAGCTCTTCCAGGGTTTTGCTGCTGCCGTGTGAAGTAACTTTCATCGGTAGATTCCTTATTCGCCTACAGATTATTAGATTATCTGCTATCTCGCTCAAACGCAAATTTGCCCCGCATCGCCTGAAATTAAGCGTTTTCGCGGTTTGGGCGCAACCGAAATCGTGGAGAAGGTGGGGTTATGAAGGGGCGACTGGACGTGGCCGCAAGTCCGCTTTCGTTGGCGTTTCCGACGAGCCAAATGAGATACGTTGTTGCGTCAGGTCTTGTCCCGGACGCCGAAGAGTCTGGCAGAAATCAACAGACGACCGTCCGGGATGTGACCTGACGCCGCCAAATATTCCCCTCTCGATCCGAGATGTACAGCCTTCGACAACACGATGTTTCGTGACCGGGTCAACTTGTCGCTGGAATTTGTGCCTCAAATCTATAAGATTGAAGATGGACTCGGAGCAAACAATCCCACCCTGCGCTTCGCTCCGGGTGAGCTACCGTCAGATACGTAGGAGGATTGACAATGTCCAACGATCGAGTATTCGCGATGAAATTTGCAGGAGTCTATCCGATGTATGTTCAGAAAGCGGAGCGCAAAAATCGCACGAAAGAAGAAGTTGATCAGATCATTTGCTGGCTGACGGGATATGATAGAGCGGGATTGCAGCGGCAAATCAAACAAGAAAACGACTTTGCCACCTTTTTTGCGCAAGCCCCTGCCATGAATCCAAATACTTCTCTTATCAAGGGTGTCGTCTGCGGTGTTCGCGTAGAAGATGTCAAAGATCCGTTGATGCAGAAGATTCGCTACTTGGATAAGCTGATTGACGAGCTCGCCAAAGGCAAGGCGATGGAGAAGATTCTGCGGAAGTAACTCGCGTAGTCCGTAGGTCAAGCCCTCTTGGGGCTTGACAAAATTGCAAGTGTCAAACGCCGAGAGCGCTTGACCTACAAAACTTTCATATTAAGATTATGGGGAATGGCTTTGTCTCCCACCGGAACGGTGGGTTGATGAGAGCCCTACTACAATTGGTCTTGAACTCCGCTTTGAGAGTCAGAGTACTTCCCGCCTCGATACATCAGCACGATATCAAACTCCGCTAAGTCCCCCACCGGAACGGTGGGTTAATGAGAGCCCTGCTACAGTTGGTCTTGAACTCCGCTTTGAGAGTCCGAGTACTTCCCACCTCGATACATCCGCACGATATCAAACTCCGCTAAGTCCCCCACCGGAACGGTGGGTTGATGAGAGCCCTGCTACAATTGGTCTTGAACTCCGCTTTGAGAGTCAGAGTACTTCCCGCCTCGATACATCAGCACGATATCAAACTCCACCGAATTGCCATTGCCTTGTAGATGATATTGGTAGCTCGACCACTTCCACAGCTCGGGAGAACGAACTAGTCTCCTCCTGACCGGATTCTGATGACAGTAATCAACTTTCTGCTGAACTTCCTTGTCGCTTCGACAATTGCGGTCATAACAACGTCGCATCCATAGAACAAAGCGAACCTCACCATCGCGCACTGCCTGCAAGCGCTGCAGGAGGGCACTGTTGCGTTGTAGATATAGATTGCGCATCTCTATCGCCGTGACGATTTTGAATCTTCCGACGAAAGGACCGATTTTCAATTCAAGCGGTGGAACTACGACAAAGTGGAAGTGCTCGGGCATCAGGCAGTATGCAAGAACACGCACCTTTTCCCGGTGACAACTTTCGATGAAGCGGTCTACGATACTATCTCTTATTTCCGTACTCGAAAAGATGGGCAAATCTTGATGGCTGTTGACTGTGATGAATCGCGCACGCCAGTCGTGGTCGTAATGCCTAAGTTTGGTCACGCCGGAGTATGAACTCCTATTGTGGATATATCAATCACTTTGCTGGACAACAACACAAAAACTTAGAGCGGCACGCAGTGTATGAAGGGAGAAGATTGCAGTACTCTCATTAACCCACCGTTCCGGTGGGGGACTGCGCATTTCGCGTCATGCCAATGATATAAAACCCTCCCTCACCAATATTTATGGAGTCCTTTAGGGCTTGAGCGACTATCAAATTGACTTCGTCTTCATCGATTTTTTCTTGCGGCCCCAGTGTTCCCGGATCATCACCGCCATGGCCGGGATCAATGCAAATCGTATTGTAACATAGGGCTGTGCTGTTCGTGATGCTAAATGTGATTGAGAGAGCGAGTATTGCATATACTAGTTTCCTGCTTTCCATAGCACTAGACTCCCTTCTCTTTCAATTGCGAGCACGCTCTCAACCGGAGACCAAGCGGCCTCAAGATTCCCATCCCTGGGCAATTCCGAAACTTTCTGCAACTCAAGCGTTTGGATATTGAGCACCAATATCTCACAAGCGTACAAATAATGCCCATCCTCAATGAAATTGGTCATTGACAGAAACCGGCCGTCCGATGACCAATGTGCTCGATCCAAGACGGAATAGCGACCTCCTTCAATCTTGCTGGATCGATCCCGTATCTTTCGCGAATGTTTGCCCGAAACGCTTAGCAGGAGTGCCTCGTCGTCGTTAGTAAAAACAAGTGCCAGCGAACAGGAAGGCGAAGGGTAAACAGCGAATACTGACTGTGGTGTTTGTTCCCAACAATGCAGTTGAGCAATGGTGTCAGGGTCGTCTTCCACGAATCGGCCATTTCTTTGAACCAAGAACGCCGTTCGAGTATCATTTGTCAGTCTGAAAACTCCCACCTTGCCGTTGGGCAACTGCCGCCAATGACTCAGGCTGTTTCGCGAGTCAACAATTGTATCACTCAAGATTTCTGTGTAGTTTCCGTCAAGTGTGACAATCGATCGAGTCACAATTGGCCAGCGATCACGCGGTCGCTCCGCTTCAGTCCGGCTCTGGTATGAAAGGGCCAACGTGTCCTCACTGATCCAATAGCAGAATTTTGGACGCCGCACCGAAATGGATTTCAGTTCCTTGCGAGCCTGAACATCAAATACGACAAGTGTGTCGCCTCGCCAAGCTCCGATTAGTTTTCCCGATGGTGACCATTGTGGGTCAGATCCGTAACCGAGAAGTATGGGTTCGACCGCCATGAGCCTTGGCGCAATGATCAAAATCGCAATCAACATCAACCCAAACGTGCGTAAGAGTTGCGAATTCATAACACCCTCCTTCGCTAAAAATGTCCTCTTTGTCCAAGCACTATTTGATTATACAGACAAGCTGTACAAATACAGATGTTCTTGTCAATATTTAGTTTCCAAATTGTGTTGAGAGTTTTGTAAGAACTTGGCTTGGTTCAGTTTGTGGTCGCTTTCGCATCCCGCTTCAAACATGGCGAATCCGGCACGTCACTTCCGTCGACTGGCCGCGAAGAGAGTTTACTCTCCCCAAATCCTGTAGCTCCCCTGTAGAGAATAATCCCCGGAAGTAATTGTAGAGGCCGCCGTTGCCTCCGAAAACGGGGCGTTGCTCCGTCGAGTTTTAGGTTGCAGATGCGACCGGCTATGTTCGCAAGGGCCCTTGCGGTAAAACAATACCGAAACCACGTAGCTGAAGCGACTCCCGCTCGAACCCATCTCCGGCTCCACTGGCGATGGTTGCCCCCGTCAAGGCTCGGCAATGGCGTTATGCGCCGCAAGACGCATCATGATCGCGATCAGCTTTCCATGTTTGAAACGAACGAAGTGAGAAATGAACCAGAAGTTACACAATTAATAAATGAGAAAGGGGCTCTCTGCTGCCGCCTTTCTTACTTCCGAAAGAAAAAAGGCAGCCCGCGCTCGAGCTGCCTTCTCATACATCATTACTAGTTCTATCTACGCCACCGGATAACTGATGTTCAACTCCTTGGCGGCGCCGACTTCGTCGAGACGCGATACCGGTGTGGTATGCGGAGCGTTCTTGACGATATCGGGATTCGTCTCGATCTCCTCGGCGATCTTGAGCATCACATCGGCAAGATAGTCGAGCGACTCGATGCTTTCGGTTTCGGTCGGTTCGATCATCAACGCTTCACTAACGATCAGCGGGAAGTATGTTGTCGGCGCGTGCACACCATAGTCAAGCATCCGCTTGGCGATGTCGGTTACCTTGATGCCCAGTTTCTTCTGATAGTCACCTGACAAGACGAATTCGTGCTGGCAGACGTGGTCGAAAGCAACTTTGTACTTCGGGCGAAGACGCTTGAGCAAGTAGTTGGCGTTGATAATCGCGGTTTCCGAAATGTGCCGCAATCCCTCACCGCCATTCATCAAGATGTAGGTATAGGCGCGCACCATCGAACCGAAGTTGCCATAGAATGAATGCATCCTGCCAATCGTCAGCGGACGATCATAGTCGAAGAAATATTGCTTCTCGTCACGAGTCACCACCGGAATCGGCAGATACGGCGAAAGGAAATCTTTGACGCCGACTGCACCGCCGCCCGGTCCACCGCCTCCGTGCGGAGTACTGAAAGTCTTGTGCAGGTTGATATGGAGCATATCGAATCCCATATCACCGGGACGAACGATGCCCATAAGGGCATTCAAATTCGCGCCATCCATATAGACGAGCGCGCCTTTGGCGTGCGCTAACTCGGCGATGCGAAGAATCTCGCGCTCGAACAAGCCAACGGTATTCGGATTGGTGAGCATGATCATAGCGACTTCGTTGTCGAGAGCAGCTTCCAAAACTTGCGGGTCAAGTATTCCCTGCTCGCTCGATTTGAGTTCGTGCGGCTGCCAGCCGGACATCATGACTGATGCCGGATTGGTACCGTGGGCAGAATCGGGGAGCAAAACTTTATGCCGGGGTTCGCCTTTGTGCTTGAAGTAAGCCTTCGCCAACTGGATGCCGCAGAATTCGCCCTGGGCACCGGAGGTCGGCTGCAGGCTGACTTCGTGCATGCCGGAGATTTCCGCCAGCATGCGGGCAAGATTGTACATCAACTCCAATGCGCCCTGTGCAGTGCGAGCCGGCTGGAACGGATGAAGCTGCGCCCAACCGGGATGAGAGACGGCTTTTTCATTAACCTTGGGGTTGTACTTCATGGTACAGCTTCCCAAAGGATAAATTGCCTTGTCGATGTGATGGTTCAAAGTTGACAGGCGGATGTAGTGCCGCACAACCTGATTCTCGGCAACTTCCGGCAGAGCAGCGTCCTTGGCACGCATATTGGCTTTGCCCAGGGTCGTCTCCAGCGGCAGTTCCGGGACGTCACACTTCGGCAGTGTGTATCCCTTCTGGCCGGGCCGGGAGTTTTCAAAGATGGTTGCGCCATCGTTATAATTCATAAATCCTACTTCTTTTTTTTCATTGCGGTGAATTGTTCTTCAATCCACTCTTTCTCTTCTGTATCTGGATACTTCTTTAAGAAGGCTTTGTATTCTTTCTGTGCGTTCTTGAAATCGCCGGCTTTCTGGTAACTGTATGCCGTCATTAACTCGGCATCAACGCTGATTTCCTCTGTGGGATATGCGGCGGCTGTTTTCTTCCAAAGCTCAATGGCTGCGGCATAGTCCTTGATCTTGTACTTCATGTGTGCAAGGTTGTATGCCGATTCGGCTGACTTGCCTTTCTCATTAGTCGGGTCCGTTGCCATTACTTTGTTGAAGTAATTGGCGGCTTGGTCATAATCTCCGCGCCAACGGTATTTCTGGCCGACGTCGTAGAAGTTGTCGACCACCGGTTCAGCTTCGCTCTTGCGCAGCAAATCTTCCAGCGTACCGATTCCCGCAAGTGCGTTAGTCACGCCGGCGACAAATTCTTCCGGCGGAAAGTAACCGACGAGGCGATCAACTTCCTGACCTTGACGATTCAAGATGAGCGTCGTCGGATAGCTTCGCACACCGTAGCGGTTTGCAGTAATCGTGTCGACCTCGGCGTTAATGAGTGCGGGTGCAAAATTCTTCAGAAACTTCTGAACGTAGGCATCCGGCAGAGTCGAGTCCGCCATCACCTTGCACCACTTTCACCACTCGGTATAGAACTTGATCAGAACAGTCTGATTCTGATCATGGGAAGTCTGCATCAGAGAATCGAAATTGGTCTGAAAGACCACATCGCCGATCTTCTGCGTCGCTGACAATGGCGCGCAGACGAGCAGCGCCAGCAGGAGCATACCCAGGGTTTTCATCAATTACCTTTCGTCGTCGTCCTCGAAGAAGCTTTCGTCTGTCTCTTCTTCTTCTTCATCGTCGTCATCAAAGTTAGCGATTCCTTCGCCTTCAAGCGACTCGAGCAGATCCTTGGCGCGATCATAGTCTTCGGCACTGACGTAGATCTCCGCCGAGCCGGAAGCGTCGAAGGCGGCGCGTGCAATAGCACCTCGGGAAGGATCAGTCGAGCCAACGCGCTTGGCGTGGAAGGGAATTTCCTCTTCTTCGAGGGCGCCAATGAGGAACTGTGCTTGGAGATAGTTGTCGGTTTTCAGCAGCAGGATTGAATCAGAGTCGTCCATTTCCTGCTGTTCTTCGTTAGTGATCGGCTCAGAACTGCTCTTACGGCCTTTGGAAGCCTTGGTCGAGCGCTCTTCATCATCCCGTTTGCCTCGTGATTTTGCCATACAAAACCTTCTGTTGATGGAGAGTACTACAAATAGATTACAGTCTTTAGACGATATCCTCTTCGATATCGCCGATGATCGATTCGGCAATTTCCTTGGCCGCATCGATATCATCTTCACCTACGTAAAATTCGCCGTCGATGTTTTGACCGCGATAGAGTGATTTCACGCTGCCGGCGACGCTACCACGCCCGACCACGGGACGAAAGTCAAAAGTAATGCCGGCGTCGCGCAAGGCATCGGTCAATTCATCGGTTATTTCCGGGCTCGGAGAGCGATAAAGTAGAATTTGCTCGCTTTCGTCGCCTTCCAGTTCTTCGTCAAGCTCTTCGTCCTCGGTCATTTCGACGAGATGTTCACCGCATTCGGGGCAAACCGAGACGTGGCCTTTATACTCTGTCTCACAATTGGGGCAGAACGGCATCTTTAATCATCACCTCTTTTAGCGCATGTTGGTAATTATCCATCTCTGATTTCGTGCGGGTTTCGGTGGCGCAAACGATGAGAAGGTCTTCTTCCCAAAGAAATCGCGATGTCGGCACGCCCGCAAAGACCTTTTTGGTCAAGAGGCGATCGAAAACATTACGCGCCGGTTCCGGCAACCGCAGCGGGAACTCCATAAAGAACGGGCGATCGAAGGCGATTGAAACGCCGTCAACTGCGCATAGCGCCGTTTTCAGGTAATGTGCCTTGTTCACACAGAGGCGCGCAACTTCCTTGAGGCCTTCCTTGCCCATCGTTGCCATATAGATGGTACCGGCGAGGGCGCAGAGTGCCTGATTGGTGCAAATGTTGGAGGTCGCCTTGTCGCGGCGAATGTGCTGTTCGCGGGTTTGCAAAGTCAGGCAGTAACCGCGTTTGCCGTTGCGATCTTTGGTCATTGCGGCAAGTCGGCCCGGCATCTGACGCAGGAATTGTTTCTTGGTCGCGAAGTATCCGAAGTAAGGTCCGCCGAACATCAAGTTGTTGCCCAATGCCTGACCTTCACCGACCGCAATGTCCGCGTCGTATTCCGACGGTGCCTTGAGGTACGCCAACGAAATCGGTGACGTCACAGCAATCAAAAGCGCACCGGCGTCTTTTACGATTTGCGGAAGATTTTCGGTCGGCTCGATATAACCATAGAAATTGGGATTCTGGAAGACGAAGCAGGCGGCATCTTTGATCTTGCCGCGCAGGTCATCGAGGTCGACGTTGCCCTTGTCGTGATTCACTTTCACGATTTCAATATCATTGCCGCCCAGATAGATCTTGACGCAATCGAGATAATGCGGATGAACCAATGAGGAGACGACGATCTTGCGGCGCTTGGTGGCGCCAAGCGCAAGCAACACCGCTTCAGCAGTCGCCGAGCCGCCATCGTACATGGATGCATTGGCCGCTTCCATTCCCGTCAGACGACAGATCAAGGATTGGAATTCGTAAATGACCTGCAGAGTACCTTGGGCAACTTCGGCCTGGTATGGTGTATAGGCGGTTTTGAATTCCGACCGATCCACCAGATGCCCAACGATGGAGGGCACATAATGATCGTAAGCACCGCAACCCATGAAATTGGCGTACTCCGGGCCAATGTGATTTTTGGCGGCAAGAGAATCCAGAATTTTGAGAGTTTCGAATTCCGAAAGGGCGCGGGGCAGATTCAGTCTCTCGGTAAGCCGGACCGATTCCGGGACACCCTTGAGCAGCTCTTCAAACCGACTTACTCCGATGGACTTCAGTAGTTGCTGTCGCTCATTATCGGAGTGGGGAACATACGTCATATTAATCCTCTAACAGCTTCTTGTATGTAGCGGCGTCAAGCAAAGCGTTGATTTCACCAGCCGGGAAATTCTCGATCTTGATCATCCAGCCGGCGCCATACGGATCCTTATTTATTACAGACGAATCCGCTTCGAGGTTTGTATTGACCTCTGTGACGCTGCCGGAAACCGGCGCGAACATCTCACTGACGGCTTTTACCGCTTCAATGGTACCAAACGCTTGCATCTGCTTCAGCGTTTGTCCAACTTTGGGCAATTCGACAAAAACGATATCGCCAAGTTCACCCTGCGCGAAATCGGTGATTCCGACGGTTGCGACGTTACCCTCGACCTTGATCCATTCATGTTCTTTTGTATACTTCAGGCCTTCCGGGACTACCATGGCTCCTCCAGACTAAACAACTTTGTCTTTATTTTGCGCCCCTTCTTTGGAGCGTTTAAAATAGTCTTCTACGAAACTAGTGTCAAACATTCCCGACTGAAATACCGGGTCTGCGATGATTTTTTTCTGAAAATCAATGGTCGTAAATATGCCTTCGACCACGAATTCGTCCAATGCCCGCAACATCTTGCGTAAGCCGTCCTGACGGTTCTTGTCCTTGACAATCAGCTTGGCGATCATTGAGTCGTAGTGCGGCGGGACGACATATTTGGCATAAGCGTGAGTATCGACTCTTACGCCGTGACCGCCCGGTACGTGAAATGACGTAATTTGACCCGGTGAAGGTGCAAAATTCTTGTCGGGATTTTCGGCGTTAATGCGGCATTCTATCGCATAGCCGGAAAAGACTACCTGTTCCTGCGTAAAAGATAGCTTCTCGCCGCCGGCGATACGCAGTTGTTCGACGATAATATCAATGTCGGTCACTTCCTCGGTTACCGGGTGTTCAACCTGCACGCGCGTATTCATTTCCATAAAATAGAAATTGCCCGATCCATCTACGAGAAACTCGATCGTTCCGGCATTCTGATAACCGGCGAACTTGGCTCCCGCAACGGCGGCGGCACCCATTTTCTTGCGCAATTCAGGGGTCATGACCGGTGACGGCGATTCTTCGATCAGCTTTTGGTGACGCCTTTGAACTGTGCAGTCGCGCTCACCGAGATGAATGACATTGCCGTGATTGTCGGCGAGAATCTGGAATTCGACGTGTCTGGGGCGGTCGACAAATCGCTCGAGGTAGATTTCCGGATTGCTGAATGCCGCCTGCGCTTCCATTTGGGCGGTTCGAAATGCCGACTCCAGTTCCGACGCCTGCTTGACAATGCGCATGCCGCGACCACCGCCGCCGGCGGCAGCTTTGAGAATTACCGGGTATCCGATTTCGGCAATTACTTTCAGGGCTTCATCAATGTCGGCAATACCGCCATCGCTACCGGGAACCACGGGAACACCGGCTTTGATCATCGTCTGCTTGGCCTGTACTTTGTCGCCGAGCAAGCGAATGACATCGGGAGCTGGACCGATGAAGGTTATTCCACATTCTTTGCAGATTTGCGCGAACGCGGCATTTTCCGAAAGAAATCCATATCCGGGATGAATCGCCACCGCACCGGTGATTTCGGCAGCAGCAATGATTCGTTTCGGATCAAGGTAGCTTTCAGCCGACTTGGCCGGACCAATGCAAACTGCTTCGTCGGCGAAACGGACATGCAATGAATCGATATCGGCTTCCGAGTAAACGGCGACTGTCGGCACACCTAATTCGCGGCAGGCACGGATGATGCGAAGGGCGATTTCGCCGCGATTGGCAATGAGGATCTTCTTGAACAATACCTTCTCCTGACCAATAGTCGTAGCGCTAAACGGCGTCTTACGCGGGATAGAGTACGAGATTCTGAAAAACTAAGCAAGGTGATTTAATGGCATTATAAGGCATCTTTGGATGCAAAAAGACACTTGATTAGCGACCAAGCGACTTGCTTTTGCAGCAATTTCTGCCTTATTAATTCTATGCTTGGAAAACCGAAAGAATCGATAAAATCCCCATTAGGCTACTTCCTGCAGGGCTTCTTTGTTTGGTTTCGCCGACTCTTGATTGCCGCGTTGACAATTCAGGCGATTTCCACTGCAACGGCCTCTGCAACACAGATCATGTGGCACTGGTCAGGAGCAGTCACCGAATCAGGCTTCAGGGTCAACGCCAGAACTCTCGCCGAAGGTTCAACAGTGCGCCTGGTGGTTAGTCCGAATATCAATTTCGATTCATCAACTTACTCCCTGCCCGATACGGCAATTGGAGGCGTCAATAATCGGGTTGTCCAGCTTTGGGCTGAAAATCTGGCACCTGGCCGGGAATACTATTATGGATTTGAGGTCGATGGCGTCAGGGATTCATCTGCAATCGGTCGATCGAAGACATTCGCAACGGAAGCGCATTCATTCACCTTAGCACTTGGTTCTTGTGCGCAAACCGGTTCGACCAATGCGGTATTTGACACTATTAAAGCGTTAGATCCGGCTTTATTCTTGCATTTGGGCGACATGCACTATCAGAACATTGCGGTCAATAATATCGATTTGTATCGAAACGCGTTTGAGAGTGTCCTGGCTTCTCCATCTCAGTCAGCTTTGTATCGTGATATTCCCTTAGCCTATGTTTGGGATGATCATGATTATGGTCCGAACAATTCCGATTCGACATCTGCCAGCCGGTTGGCGGCAAGGCGCGCTTACCAAGATTACATACCGCACTATCCATTGGCGTTCGGCGAAGGGAACGTGCCGATCAATTACGCCTTCACAATCGGCCGCGTCCGATTCATCGTTTGTGACATGCGGTCAGCAAGGAGTCCCGCATTCTCCTCTGACAACGCTGCCAAGACCATGCTGGGGCGCTCACAGAAGGACTGGTTCAAAAGGCAACTGATGATCGCCAATGGTCGATATCCGCTCATCGTTTGGGTAAATACACTCCCGTGGATTGGCACGACCGGCGATGACGGCTGGTATCTTTACACGAATGAACGGCGGGAGATAGCGAATTTCATCAAAGACAATAACATCCGCGGCCTGTGCATGCTTTCGGGAGATGCGCACATGCTCGCAATCGATGATGGAACAAACAGCGATTATGCGACTTCAGGCGGTGCGGCCTTCCCGGTGTTTCATGCAGCTGCACTCGATCAATCGCCAAGTTTGAAGGGAGGGCCATATAGCCACGGAGCGTTCCCCGGTAGAGGTCAGTTCGGTGTCATGTCGGTCTTGGACGAAGGCGACTCGAGTATTATCGTGGAATGGAGCGGGCGGAACCAAAACAATACTCAAATCATCGGTTATTCATTCAGCGTTGCCGCCAGAAATATCGTCTGTGGAGATTCGGATGAAAACGGAGTAATCGATCTTTCCGATGCGGTTTTATTGATCGATTACGTCTTTGCTGGCGGTGTGGCGCCATCAACTCTAAGCGGTGGCGACGCCGACGGAAATCTCTTCATCACAGTTTCCGACGCTGTTTTTCTACTGCGCTATCTATACCAAGGCGGTCTGCAGCCCACCTGTCCATAATGGTACGTTCAGCGTATTCTGGCGTGATACAAGTATAAAGGAGTCGGCTAATTCACCCGATAATATGTGAAAGCGGTGTGACCTCGGCTGCCTTAGGGCGGTCTGGTGGGGCTCGCATCCGGATACTTTAGAATCTTAACAGAGATTAACGGACTAAGGCGCTGTTGCCAAGTTCGAACTGCGTGGCATACAGCGAGCACATTGAAATCACTAGCGACGAAAGGCCTAAGGATGTCATCTCAAAATGCGCTCATTGTTGGACAACAGGAAATTGCAGATGATCTCAAATTTGGATTATGTAAACCGGAAAACGGGTGGCAACTGACTTTCGTAGCCAACGGCAGAGAAGCCTTGGCGGCATTGAACAACTCCAAATATGACCTTCTGATCACAGAGCTCTCCCTTCCAGACATGGAAGCTAACGCCCTATTGGCGGAGACACGCGAATCTCATCCAGGTGTCGTTCGGTTCGTTTTGACTGCCGATGACAATCGGGAGCGAATGTTGCGGGCGATCTCGCAATCACATCAGTTTCTGGTCAAACCGCTTAAGATGGAAGCATTGCGAATGCAGGTCAGCAATTCGCTGGCATTGCGAACTGTGTTGACTGATGACAAGTTGCATGCGCGAATCTCGCAGATCCATTCCTTGCCAACACTGCCGAGTATCTATAATCAGTTGGTCGCGGAAATGCAGTCGGAGACGGCCTCGATGCAGAAAGTAGCCGCCTTGATCAAGCAGGACGTCAGCATAACGGCAAAGTTACTGCAAATGACGAATTCCGCTTTCTTCGGACTTTCAACCCGCGTCGAGAATCCACTTCAAGCCGCAAACTTGTTGGGAATGGACACAGTTAAGAGCCTTGTCCTGACGGCCGGAGTGTTCAGTCAGTTTGACGATCCGGGCCTTCCGGGATTTTCGATTGAGACGATCTACAACCATAGTCTTGCAGTCGGTACCGGTGCCCGTCACTATGCCAATGCCTTTGGCCTGGGTCGCAAGCAAGCAGAAGATGCCCTGATGGCAGGTATGCTGCACGACATCGGAAAACTGGTTATGATGTCCAACTTCCGAGACGAACTCGCCCAGGCATTGTCGATAGTGCAACACGATAGAATCCCATTGCATGCAGCGGAGAAGCAGGTCATGGGAGTAAGTCACTGCGAGATCGGAGCACACTTGCTCTCCCTGTGGGGACTTTCGGATTTGATCCTTGAGGCAGTAACACTGCACGACACACCATCGGGAAGCACACATCCCATAGTGAACATCCTGGCTTCGGTGCATATCGCCAACGCCTTTGATCACGACCAAAACATTCCGGACCGCGATCCCAAATTTACTCATGCCGACCTCGATTACTTGAACAAACTCGGCTTGGCGGGACAATTGCCTTACCTGCGGTCATTAGCAGCTGTCGGAAAATAACAGCCATACTGAATTCAAACCGAAAAATGCGCGGCTTATTAAAGATGGAGATACCGATTCATCCTGAAGATCGGGAAACGCATCATTCAGCCCGGATTGTAACAGATGAGGGCGACGGTAACTCCCTTCGCGTTGTTGTCGAGGTTACGCGCACTTTCGTGATTGAAGCTGTCAATTCTTGTAGTTTGATGGCGAATCGCTGCGAATGCGCAAGGCGGGCGATAGCAGTGTGGATTATTGCCTCCTGACCGAAGAGCATGCACTCGGTCTCAAAGACAAGATTCGGCTGGTCACCGCTTAGTTTCTACCCCGTTTGTAATCTTTCAGATTCTACCGACAGTCGTTTTTAGTTGAACGAAATGTCCAGTATTGCGTCGTTGTAGCGAGACTCAAAAGTAATGAGCTGGCAACTATGCGCCTTCTGATCACACTTTTTGTTCTTGTACTTTTCACTGTAAGCGTTAACGGCAGCGATAAACTCCCAAGCGCGATTCTTGAATTGCGCGGAGTCAAGGTTTACACCAAAAGCAAAGTAATGGGTGACCCATATTTCGTTGGTGTCGGCTTTGCCAAGCGGCTCGGCTACCACACTTTCTTGAAGTTCGGGTATTGTCGTGACAATGACCGCTTCGGCGGAAGAGCAAAAGTATATGACTACAGCGAGTTTCCTCCGATCATGCATGAAGAGGCTTTCACCGGCAGTTCGTCATTCTGGATTTCCGAGCTTTGCCTGTTGCGAACTTTTTCGCGCACTGATCATGGTTTCTTCAGTATTGGGGGCGGATTTGCGTTGGCTCACCGCGCAGGTTCCTGGCAGTTGGTGGATTCCGACTACGAAGACAATTTGGGCGGCGAAACCCTACTGGGTTTAGTAGTTGATATGGAGATACTTGTCGTCGCCCAAGATGGATTTCCGATTTCGTTTCGCTTCGGATTTTCGCATAAGTTCTTAATCCATCCAGACTTCGCTTCTACTTATCCGGCTCCGGCCGGTCGTGTTTTTATAGATCGCGATTGGGAGGATACTCTGACGACAACGGAATTGTCGCTGGCAATTGGATACGTTGTTAAACAGTAGAATCATCAGACTTTGATTAGACTAAGCGGTAATTCAATTGAATTACAGTTGAATCTAGCATCCACTTTAGATCTTTCAAAAAAATGCATCTCCTGCTTGCTTCCAAACGGCCCAAGCTGTATCTTAAAACTTCAACGTCGACAAGACGACCCACGAAGGGCGGAGACTTGAATTAATGAAAAGGCGCCATCTTCATTTCGTAATTGCTTCCCTGTCGCTCCTTTTGACCATCGCCGTGCTGCTTCTGGCTGTCACCTACCGCAACGGAAAGTCGAGTGACACCTTCGGCATCGAGTTCGAGGGCGAGTCCGACACTTCTCAATGCAATATCAGTGCGCAGATTGCCCGGGATCTCCATGAAAGTGACATGTTGTTCATTGCCGATCAGGCAGAGTTCGCCGACTTGAGTCGACAAACGGTCACCGACTTTCTGGATCATTGGTCCGCCGCCAAGGGGAGCGATTTCGAAGATGGTCTTCGTGGCTCGGAAAAGATTGCGCTGGTCCTGGGGATCGATTCGACCGCGCTGAAGAGGGCGAACGAGTACATGGAGACGTGGGACTATCAGGACATTGCGGTCGCTTCGCACATGCACGACACGAGTTTCACGACCGCTGACCTGGAGTTCTATTGGCGGATCGGCAATGTTCGTCATCGCTTGAACGCCGCCAAGGTCCGCGACGAGTGGTGGAAGGGAATTGAGTTTGAGATCATTCCGATGCCGACACTTTCCGGAAAAGGCGCAGAAGTCGATTCGATTAATTCAAATCGACTCGCACAACGGCTTGGAGCTTATCGAGATTCGTACCCTAATGAAAAAGTCATCGCGTTTTTCAATGCGCCGCTTCTCTATCGAACCCTGCCGAGGTACTACGGCAGACCATTGTTTTCGACGTCGATTGTGCGCGAACTTGAGAAGCAGCGGGGTCAAGAAGTTCGCTTGACTACTCTTTCACAGGCTGATCGCAATGAGTGGCCATTTGCGTTCTTGCGGGGAATTCCCGACTGCGACTTCATTCTCCGACAAAGCGCCCTTGAGCATACGGCAATCAAGAACGAGTTACCGCCGGAACTGCGATTTGACCGGTTGGTACTGCGCAGTCGCCCGCCGGATCTGCATTTGCCGATTTCGTCGATTCCAAGTATGCATGTGGCGAAGATAGTTGTGGCATCAATGCCTGATCTCATTGACTCAACCGGTCTGGTCGTGTGGCCGCCGATGCTGACTTATCTCGATGCTGTCTCCGGGACGACGCCGCTGCGAGTTAATGTGCACGACAAGGCGGCAATTCGAGACGCATGTGTCCAATGGCAGAAGTGGGCGGACACAGCGAGGTTTAATGTCGTTGAAGATATCTCATCGCTGCGGATTTGGACACGGTTGATAGACAAGATTGCCGGAGCTTCGAACTTGGTCGCGCGGCATTATGACGAGACCTTGATGTCGATACTGCCCGGCGCGCCGGCATTTGATGCGCGGTTTGAGACACCGACCAAAGCCGAACGCGCGGCCCAGCTGCGCGGATATGTGACACGCAATCGCGACAAGATCGTGGTGCGGATGTTGATAAATGTTCTCTGGGTGGGAGATCAGAAAGAGAAGTCTGATGCATTGTCGGCTTTGTCACGCGAGACAGGAGTGAGGTTTAATACCGCAGCAGAGTGGTCGCAGTGGTATCGCGATGGAAGGCCGGACGATTGGTAGGGGGCGACAATGATGTCGAAACAGCTGGGATCTCGACCTACGAACTGATCGTCAGGGGCACATGGCACACGGCGCGGGACCGCCGAAGAACACATAGTTGATCAAGTAGACAACATCGGAAATCGTGACCGCACCACTGCAATCTGCATCGCCGGATTCTATTGGATTTGGCGCAGCTCCGCCGCCAAAGATGTAATTAATCAGAAAAACCGCGTCGCTGATGTTCACCTGGGCATTCTTGTCGGCATCGCCACACAGAAAAGGGAGAACCGTGATTGTTCCGCTGACAAAAACCGGAAGAATGGCATTGTTGTCCATTCCGGTTAACATTGATTCGGCATTGCCGGGGGGCTCATAATTTACCATGCGAAATTTCGTTGTCCCCGGAACGAGGGGTTCGAATTGAATGGAAAATACATGTCCGGAGCCTGGACTTATTAATGTGTCAATCTCATGCCGCCAGCTGCTTAAGCCGAATTGATTCGAATAAGAGCCGTAACCTTCATAGTCCTCAAGCTCTGTTACATAAAGGGGATTGATTCTTGGCCCAGCAATATCATGGATCGGTCTCCAGGGTGTTCGAAGAATTGTCGTGTTCTCGACATTCCAGTTAAAGCTGAAGCTGCGAATCGCCTCGTCGTTGAAGAGGTTGAATTCGATGTACTCTGGAATTCCCACGTACAGGGTATCGGACGCAAATGATACCGTGTCGCGCACGCCTGGATCAAAGTAGAATGACGGATTATAGGTGCCGCAGGAGCAGGGAGGAGGTCCATCATACATTGAGTAGCTGATTAAGTAGTTGATGTCTCTAAGATCCAGATGACGGTCGCAATTGATATCAAATGACTGGTAATATCCGGCGGAGACCCAAAAGTGTCCTATCAAGCACTTGTGGATGCGAAGCCAGTCGTTGGAATTTGCATGCCCGGAACCGTCTGCGTCACCAACAACATAATCGCAGGCGATTTGAATCTCACCTGATTGAAATTGCGGCACAAAGCTGTTCGCCGAAACATCAGTCAGAATCAGGTCCGAAGCACCTGCAGTATCCAATACAACGGTTCCACCAAAGCGCACTCGAAACCACAACTTGCAGATTTGGCCGTTGCCAACGGGCAGGCTTGATCCAGAACTCACCTCGAATTGAATGAGTACCTTTTCGGTGACGAAGGAATCAGTCTCGACGATGACAGCCTGCCGGAAGTCAAGAATTGCTGGATCTTCAAGACGACCTCCGGTGAATGAAACGGAGTCAAAGGTCGCCCAGCCCGAAGAGCAATCAACCAGCAGCGGAATTTCGATTGAAGTGAGTTCCTCATCGTTTGCCAGGAAGACTGGAATTGGTATCGACTGTGAAGGTACTCCAAAGCTGGCACAGGCGCATGAGTCGCTCCCAATTGAAAGCGTATCCGCAACTCCGGGGTCTTGCGCGAACAGACAGCGTATCGATACGATCGTCGTGACAATGATCAGAACAGTGAGGTTTTTTAAGGATTCCATCTTCCTGCTCCTGAAGCTGTCGTGGCCGGCAGCTCGACATCTGGCGAAGATTGTTGATAGTAGAATATAGAGTGTGATTGCCGAGTTAGCAAGCCCAAAGCGGCTCGGTCCCCCACCGGAACGGTGGGGACTAAGCAAAACGGTCCGAACCTTGCGGCTCGGACCGTCGAAGTAACAAGCTGTTGGGGAAAGCTCTTAGTGTTGTCCCGCCGAGAATGCCGTCCACGCAGTTTCCGACGATCCCGTAATTCCCTTGATGCGCAGATCGAAGTCGTCGGGGTTACTGGCGTTGCGCATGGCGTCTTCGTAGGTGATGTGCCCGGCACGATATAGTTTCATGATCGATTGGTCGAAGGACTGCATGCCGTACTGCACGTTGCCGCCTTCGATGAATTCGATAATCGATGAGGTTTTCATCGGATCGATGATGGCGTCGCGAATGGCGCCGGTTGAGACGGCGACCTCGACAGCCGGAACCCGGCCCGGCATATCGGCGCGCGGCAAGAGACGCTGGCAGACGATCGCTTTGAGCGTGCCGGCCATCAACAGACGAATCTGCTGATGCTGGTGCGGCGGGAAGAAGGAAATTACGCGCGTGATGGTTTCGACCACGTTCATGGTATGCAGGGTTGTCAGCACCAGATGCCCGGTGTCGGCGGCGGCGAGGGCGATGCCCATCGTTTCGGCATCTCGAATTTCGCCGATGAGAATGACATCGGGATCCTGCCGGAACGCGTGGCGCAGTGCGGCGGCGAAGTTTTCCGAGTCGGCGCCGACCTCGCGCTGGCAGATGATGGACTTCTTGTCCTTATAGATATATTCGATCGGGTCTTCGATGGTGACGATGTTCTCCGCGCGGTTCGAATTGAGATGTTCAATAATCGCGGCGAGCGTGGTCGATTTGCCGGAACCGGTAGTACCGGTAACAATCACCAGACCACGACGGGCATCGCAGAGATCGGTGATGACCTCGGGCAGATTGAGATCTTCGAATGATGGAACCAGCGTATTGACCGCACGAATGGCGATACCGGGAGTGCCGCGCTGGCGATAAAGGTTGATACGGAAACGGCCGAGTTTGGTGACCGAGAGAGCCAAGTCCATTTCGTTGCGTGCGGCAAAGCGTTTTTGTTGCTCGGGGGAGAGAATCTGGGAGACGATTTCAGTCATCGCCTCTTTGGAAATCGGATCGGTGTTAATGGCAACCAGTTTGCCGTGCACACGCAGGGTCGGTTTGATACCAACACGCAGGTGCAAGTCGGATGCAACGAGGTGTTGCATCTCTACCAGCATGTCACGCAGGTTCATCGGTCTCTCCTTAACGGTTGTTCCGGAAACCAGACCGATGAGTCAGTAGATCAGGATTTAGGTCGGTTCGACGATGAACAGCGCCTGACCAAATTCCACCGGCTGGGCATTTTCCACCATGCGTTTGACGACCACGCCGTCAAATTCCGCTTCGATCTCATTCATCAGCTTCATCGCTTCGATGATGCAGATCGTCTGGCCCTTGGTGATGCGCGCGCCAATTTCAACGAACGGCGGCGCACCCGGTTCGGGCGAGGTGTAGAATGTTCCGACCATTGGAGACTTGATCTCCTTGCCCTTGACGACCGCGGGTTGCGGTGCGACAAGTTGTGGTTGCGGCATAGCCTGCATTGGCTGCGGAGCAGGAGCAGGAGCAGCCACCTCAATCGCCGGCAAAGTCGAAGACACCTGTGATTTAGCGACCGTGATATGACCATGCGAACCGCCGTTGGAGCCGTTGCTCACTTCGGGGCTGCGTTTGATGATCATCACGTTACTGAACCAGTTTTTGACTGTCAGCGACTCAATGTCCGACGATTCCACCAACTTCACCAGTTTCCGGATAGTTTCTTCGTTCATTACTTTCTATGACCGGGCTGAATCAACCCTACTCCTGATTATCGAATGTTTTTCCAAAAACTATAGCTCCAGCAACGACTTATCGGCTTTATTCATAACCCGGCAGCCGTTTCTGGTAATAACAACATCATCTTCAATGCGGACGCCGCCCCAGCCATCAATATATACACCCGGCTCGACCGTAACGACCATATTCGGTTGTAACACTGTGTCGGACAGAGGACTAAGGCGCGGTTCTTCATGAATCAACAAACCGATTCCGTGGCCCAAACCGTGACCGAAGTTTTTACCATAGCCAGCTTTAGCGATGATGTCGCGAACGTGCTTATCCACAGCCGAGCCTTTTAAACCCGCTTTGGCCCTGCGAGTTCCAGCAACTTGTGCTTTGAGAACGAGATTATAGATTTTTTTTTGCTGGGCGGAGGCTTTGCCAACCACCACCGTTCTGGTGATGTCGGAGTGGTATCCGGCGTAAATTGCGCCGAAATCCAAGGTTACAAAATCTCCCTTCTTGATGATTTTGTACGAGGCGCGCCCATGGGGCAGCGCCGAGCGGTAACCCGAGGCAATGATCGTCTCAAATGACGGATCTTCCGAGCCGAGCATCTTCATTTGATACTCCAGCTCGGCCGCGACTTCGGATTCGCGGATACCCGGCTTAATGATTTGCAGGATGCGTGCGAATGCGACATCCGCAATGTCCACCGCCCTTTGGATGTTCTTGATTTCGTCATTGTCCTTCACGGATGCCAGCGCTTCAACGATGAAGGTTGTCGGCGCGAACAACGCAGCCGGCAAAAGCGCCTTGAGCATGTTAAGATTCTTAACGGTCATGTAAGCTTCAAGGTAGCCCACACGAAGATTCTTCGCATTGAGCGGCTTAATCTTTGGCAGTTCGGTATAGAGGTCGCGCTGGGCGATCATAATCTTTGCGCCCTTGACTTCTTTGCCGACCTGCGCCTTGTAACGGAAGTCGGTAACGAAGTGTGCCTCGTTAGCGAATACTACCAGCACACCATTTGAACCGGTGTACCCGCATAAATAGCGCACTTGCGACAGTTCGGTTACCAATAGACAATCGAGGTTGAGTCCCTTAATGATTCCTTGCAGTTTCTTAATTCTAACTTGCATGTTGTCCTTATCCACAAAGTTTGAGTTTGTCGTGCAGGTGTTGATCGCCCGGCGCTTCCTTGAGTAACCGCAGGTAGATCAACTTAGCCTTGTCGAAATATCCCTGCATGCGGAACAAGTCCGCCGCCGTTTCCGTGACCAGGAAATCGTGTTCCAATTCAGGTGTTTCCGCTTCGAAGAAGCCGATTTCTCTCATCCGAGAGGCAATAGTTTCGGAGTCGGACTCCAGCGTTGCCGCCTGAAGATAGTATTTCCGCGCCTCGCTGATGTTGCCTTCGGTCTTCAAGACATCGCCCAGTTTGAGCAAAGTCAGCGGATTGTCAGGTTCGCGCCTTAATGCTTCAAAATAAGTGAAAGTCGCGGCTACCGGATTGCCGCGCTGGCAGTATAGATCGCCTAGTACCTGAAAGCCGGATGAATAGTCCGGGAAAGCGGTTATTCCCGCCTGAAGCAGTTCTTGAGCTTCATCGAGTCTTCCGGCGGCGATCAATTGTTCGGCCCGACGGGCGAAATCGTAACCCAGGGAACTTGTCTTCCCAGAATCAGCTTCTACCCCGGTAATGCGATTATTCGTCTGCTGGGCAGAATAATCCATGACCCTCCCACGTAGTGTCGAAAAACGATAGGTGTGGGGGACCCAAAGGTCAAGAAAAAACTGAAGAGAGAATGACCGCCGAGCTGCTATATGTAGGCGTACTCTGTCGTGTTTGATCACTGTTTAAGAAGAGTCCCGCTGACACGAGTTGGACCCGAACTTCGTGCTTAGTTGACTTCTGAAAGTGAGTTATGGGAAATCGGTCATTGGTGGACCGCAATCAGAACGGCGACTGCGGTTATGTTCTCGCAGTCGCTGTTCAATTTCGAGTTCCGAGACTCGGCTATTTCACACCGTAAAGCGGTTTGAACTTCTTCTCGAGATATCCCATCAGTGGTTTGTGGTCGAGTTTTTTGCCGGTAACGACTTTGACAAGGTCTTCAGCATGGTATCGCTGGCCCTGACTGTGAATATTCTTGCGCAGCCAATCGAGCAATGCCGAGTATTTGCCCGCCGCAAACTGCTCATCAAGGTCGGGGATGTCTTTCTTGGCTTTGGCAAAGAACTGCGCGGCGTAGAGATTGCCCAACGCGTAGGTCGGGAAATAACCGAATAGTCCCGCCGCCCAATGGATGTCTTGCAGACAACCTTGCGAATCGCTCTTGGGAGTGATTCCGAAGTACTTGGTAAACTTCTCGTTCCATACTGCCGGAAGATCCTTCGGCTTAATCGAGCCGTCAAATATCCCCTGCTCAATTTCGAAGCGAAGGAGAATGTGCAGGTTGTAAGTCACCTCATCGGCCTCGACGCGAATGAACGAAGCTTGAACGTCATTGATGGCGAAATAGAAGTCTTCAAACTTCACATCGCCGAGAGCTTCGTAGAATGTCTGCTGCGCCAGCGGGAAGAAGAATTTCCAGAACGGCTTGGAGCGTCCGACCATATTCTCCCACATCCGCGACTGTGATTCGTGAATGCCGAGACTGACGGCTTCACCCATCGGAGTGCCGAAGTGCTCACGCGGCAAACCGAGTTCATAGAGAGCATGACCGGCTTCGTGCATGGTTCCGAAGAGTGCTTGCCCAAGATGCTTGGGGTTATAGCGGGTGGTGATGCGGCAATCGCCGGGCCCGATACCCGAACAGAATGGATGCGCTGTGACATCCAAGCGGCCTTCGCTAAACGGGAAGCCGATAGCGGCGGCTACTGTTTCGCCGAAGATGCGCTGACGATCAACCGAGAATTCGCGCTCGACAATTGAAACGTCCGGTTTCTTTGGAGCATTGCGGATTTTTGCCACGAAGTCGACAAGCTCCTTGCGGAATTCGGAGAACACTGCCGTAATCGACTTTGCAGTGGCGCCGGGCTCGTAATCGTCGAGTAAGGCATCATAAGCGACGTCCTTATAGCCGACGGCTTCGGCATACTGCCGCTTAAGTTCGATCATCTTTTCCAGATGCGGGAAGAACGATTTGAAGTCATTATCGCGGCGTGCATTCACCCAAACGCTCTGACCGGTTGTCTCAGCGTGAGCAATGGCTTGCACGAGTTGGTTCGGCACCTTGGTCCTTTTGTCATAGGCGCGGCGCAACTCGCGGACGTTCACAGCATCCGGAGCCAACGGATCCTTCGTTACTGGACTGGCTTCTGCGGCTTTCAGTAAGTCACCAACCTTGGGGGCGGTGAACTTTTCGTGCAGAAGTCCAGCCATATAGGCAAGCTGATTGGCACGGTGCGCGGAACCATTGCGGGGCATATTGACCCGCTCGTCCCATCCTAATAATGCCGCGGTCGAACCGATCAATGAAACTTCGTTCATGATCTGCTTAAGTTCAGTGATAGCCTGTTTCGACATTGATGTATCTCCTCGTAAAACGCGTTAAATCTTCTTGAGAACGCCTCCGACATTATAACACGCCATTCCTTGCGAATCAAGCTTGTCAGTAAAAACTCGGGGCGGCAAACTGGGTATTCTTACTACTGATTAGCGAACCCGGACAACATCGGGGAAGTCGCGATAAAGCGCCGACTTAAAATCAGTAATAGCGGTGAATACATGCCGATGCAGGCGTTCGACCTCGCCATCACGAGTCGCAACGTGCTGGAACGCTTGCTCCAACTGTGCCATGTTCTCGGTCATAATCGTGATGTTGAACTCACCCAATTCTGGGGGGCCCCATCCCAATTTGCGCCGGGTGATTGTGAACCCTTTGAGCTTACCCTGGTGTTGAAGATAGCCGAGGTAATTCTTTACGTGTTCGCAAAACTCAAGGTCCTTGTGCGACTCCTTGAGATTGCACCAGATCTGATAATAGTCCATGTGTTCTCCTGTCGTAATACAGAGACTACGCTATCAGGTGCCAAAGTGTTACATCTGTCAGGGAATTAGTGTCGACATTCGCGAAGTAGTGACTGATGAGGATTTTGATACCGATCACGATCAGAATCAACCCCCCTACCAATTCCGCCTTTCGGCCAAGGTAGCCGCCCAGGCGTTTTCCGCAGATCATTCCGACAACTGTGAAGACCAAAGCCACGATACCGATGATGATGCTCGGTGCAACAATATCGACCTTGAGAAACGCAATACTCAAACCTACGGCGAAGGCGTCGATGCTCGTGGCAATGGAGAGCAACATCAGCGACCATTTGCGGGTTGGATCCTTTAGTGCAACGTTTAGTCCTTCTTTATGCGAAAATGACTCCTGAATCATTTTGATTCCGATGACGAGCAGCAATCCGAAGGCTATCCAATGATCGATGTTAACGATTAGATATTCGACCTTGGTGCCGAGGTACCAGCCCAACAGCGGCATCAATGCCTGAAAGAGGCCAAAATGAAATGACAGGCGGAAATAGTGGCGGAAAGTGAGATTGGGAATACGGCAACCAACGGCAATGGCGACGGCAAAGGCATCCATCGCCAAGGCTACGGCTATACCTATGACTGTAAGAAGATTCAAACCGTGATGTCCATTGCGCCGCAGTTGATTGTTGTCATACGTCTCGATTATAGCACAGAATCCGCGAAAATAATATCGGAATTCTACGTTCGACGTGCCCGTACGGGAAGGTTGATTTTCCCTTTGAAAAATGCCTGATTTTGTTATCTTCGCGAGTCAGCGGCTGCGTGAAATGCGCTGGATAGGTCACGTTTTGTCCGCTGGAAACCAATAGGCATTGATTGATAGGTTAGAGGATGAAACCGTTTTCACAATTACGACGCACCCATACCTGCGGTGAACTTCGCAAAGAACACGCCGGCTCAAGCATCACACTTAATGGCTGGGTAAAGAAGTACCGCAACCACGGCGGCATTCTGTTTGTTGATCTGCGCGATCGCTACGGTGTTACCCAAGTAGTTTTTCATCCCGACAACTTCTCCGCCGAGAAGATGGAGGTTGCATCGCACCTCCGTGGTGAATTCGTAATCAGTGTTACCGGAAATGTCGTGAAGCGTCCGGAAGGTATGATCAATCCGAATCTCGCTACCGGCGACATCGAGGTTGACGCCCGTGATTTCGAATTGCTTGCCGAGTCGGAGACTCCGCCGTTTGAGATTGAAGAGGATACCACTGCCAACGAAGACTTGCGTCTAACCTATCGCTATCTTGATCTGCGCAGGCGGTTCCTTGCCGACAAGATTGAATTGCGTCACCGCTTTGCATTTGCGGTGCGGCAGTATCTGCACGGGCAGAAATTTCTCGAGATCGAGACGCCGTTGTTGATGCGCTCGACTCCGGAAGGAGCGCGGGATTATGTTGTGCCCTCGCGTGTCCATCCCGGCAAGTTCTATGCCCTGCCACAATCGCCGCAACTGTTCAAGCAAATCCTGATGATTTCGGGTTTTGACCGCTATTTTCAACTTGCGCGATGCCTTCGCGATGAAGATCTGCGCGCCGATCGCCAGCCGGAACATACACAGATCGATTTAGAAATGTCCTTCGTCACACAGGACGACATCTTCACAATGGTCGAAGGGATGATGAAATATTCATTCAAAGAGACCTTGAATGTCGAGATAGAGACTCCCTTCCCGCGTTACCCGTACGATCAGATCATGAGCGAATATGGTTCCGATAAACCGGATCGCCGATTTGAGATGAAGCTGATTGATTTCTCGACAGCGTTTGCAGGGTCGGAATTCAAAGTATTTGCCGAGGCTTTGGCGACTGGCGGAGTTGTCAAGGGCGTGATTGCGCCGGGGCAAGCCGGGCTATCTCGCAAACAGCTTGAAGAGATCGAGGACGAGGCAAAGCTCGCGGGCGCAAAAGGTCTCGCTTGGATTGCATTTGCAGATGAAATCAAATCGCCAATCAAGAAGTTCCTGACCGATGATGTCGTGAAGAAGCTGCGTGAGATCGGCAATATCAATGATGGCGACTTACTGATGCTTGGCGCGGGCAAGAAACTGCCGACCGAAGGAATATTGGGGCGAGTTCGCAGTTACTGCGGCAAGAAATTCGGATTGATCGATAAATCGAAGTACTCTTTCCTTTGGGTAACCGAGTTCCCTCTTTTTGAGTATCATTCGGATCTTGGCAGATTTGACGCCATGCACAACATTGTCACTTCACCACGCGAGGCGGATATGGGTCTTCTGGAAGAAGGATTCACCACATCAACACCGTTAAGCGATCCGAATCATCCATGGGCAAAAGTGCGAGCGAATCAGTATGATTTGGTTTGCAACGGATTTGAATTGGCTTCCGGCGGTATTCGCAATCACCGCTCCGATATGCAGAAAAAGATACTCAACATTCTGGGAATGGATGATGAGCGCGCCGATCGGATGTTCGGGTTCCTATTGACGGCACTTAAGTACGGTGCCCCGCCTCACGGCGGAATGGGACTCGGGCTGGACCGAATTGTAGGAATCATGACCGATTCCGATTCGCTGCGAGACGTTATTGCATTCCCAAAAACGACAGCGGCACAGTCACTTATGGATGGCTCACCCACGGAAATCGAGCCGGAACAGTTGGCGGAGCTGTCGCTTGCGATAAGTATTGACAAGAAGAAGTAATCACGTACATTTTATCCGCCTCAATTGACAAGTGCGAGTTGAGGAACGAATTCACGTTGGTCACGTTCGGATAGAACGTGACAACGTATTTATGGCAGAATTTTCAAATTTCGAGGTACTAAGAACCATTTGAGTGAGCCACTTGAAAAGAAGATCGAACTGAAGAGTGTCGATCCCCGCACCCTGTTTACAGGCAATAATAACCTGCTTAAGACCATTGAAGCCAGCTTTGATGTTCAAATCGTTGCCCGTGGAGATGCAATATCAATCACCGGGCCAGAAGCCGCACAAGCCGAAACCCTGTTTTTTGACTTATTTGAGCGCCTTCAGCGCCAAGGCGAGATCTCTGACCAGTACCTGCATTATGCCATTTCTCAAATAAAGGAATCAGGTCAGGGTCCGGCAACCGAGTTAGATATTTCTACCGCTCTTTCGAGCATTGTCAAAGCGGATATCCGCCCGAAGACGATCGGCCAGCGGGAATACATCGAAGCGATTGAGAAGCATGATATCGTTTTCGGTATCGGACCCGCCGGTACTGGAAAGACCTATCTCGCTGTTGCTGAAGCAGTTGCCGGACTCAAAGGAAAGCTCTATAACCGTATTATCCTCGTCCGGCCAGCTGTGGAAGCCGGTGAGTCATTGGGATTTTTGCCGGGAGACATTCGCGCTAAGGTTGACCCGTATCTTCGTCCAGTTTATGATGCTTTACATGATATGCTTCCTGCCGATAAGATAAAGAAGCTGATGGAATTAGGTGTGATAGAGATTGTGCCCTTGGCGTTTATGCGCGGGCGCACTCTCAATACCGCGTTCGTCATTTTGGACGAAGCTCAAAACACCACCATCGCCCAAATGAAGATGTTCTTGACGCGCATAGGTGAAGGATCCAAGGCAGTCATCACCGGCGACGTCACGCAAATCGACCTCGACAGAAAGCGACTATCAGGATTGGTTGCCATTCAAAAAATCCTCAAGGACATTCCCGAGATCAAGTTCTCATACTTGACCGACAAGGACGTAGTGCGTCACCGCCTGGTGAAGCAGATCATTCGCGCTTTCGATCGCTACGAGACCGGGCAGAAGTAATCTATGTTTGATCTCCTCCGCATTGGAATGCGGAAGGTACGCCGCCGTATCCGCAGGGAGCGAGCGACGCACGGACAATCGGGTGCCAGTCGATTTTGGCTGGTACTGATTATCGCCTTTGCCATTGTGTTCACTTCATTCCTGTTCCCGATGGCCCATGTATTTGCGCCGCCGTCGACTCCGCAAGTCGGAGATATCGCCACCGACGACATTATTGCCCCATTTGAATTTCCCGTTTATAAGAGTGAAGCCGAATTGGAGTTTGAGCGGCGTGAGGTGATCGGCTCACTGCCCGCTGTGATGTTATATGACGAAGCGAAGGTTGATTCGGCATTCCGCGCCTTGGACCGATTGTTCTTTTTAGCGGACAGCGTCAAACAACGAATCAAGAATGTTGAAAGAGGCGCCGATCGACTAAGGTTGTTCTATCCGCGGCTCAAAGAGAATATCCTGCGCCGGATGGTTGCGGCGGACAGCCTGCAGCAAAAGAAGCGGATTATCCGCAAAGCCCTTGAAGATCGCTATCTCGTAGGTGTGGCGGTTGCCGACACGGCTGTGCCCTCGAATTATCAGACAGCACAGATCAATCGCAGTACCCGGACTTCATTGTATGCCGCCGATCAAATTCGCGGCTTAGCCGAGAATCGCAGGGAATTGGAGGCGGATATCAACCTCCATGCGGACGAGGCGCATATTCGCGCCACCTGGCTATACGACATTGCGGTCGAATTCCTCATACCGAATTTGACATATTCACCTGAAGAAACGACGCGGAAGCGCGAAGAAGCTTTGGCCGCTGTTTCACAAGAGCGAATCTGGTTCAAGGCTGGACAGCGCATTATCGCCAAGAATGAACCGGTGACCAAGACACATCTGGAGTGGCTCAATGCTTTGGCGGAACATCGTTCAGTTACGGGTGCAAAAGCCGGACTGCTGCAATATTTACTGCCGATAATAGCCCGCTTCCTCTTTGTGTCGTTCGTGTTCTTGAGCTTTCTATTCGCCTACTATGCGATGAGAGGCAAAGACGATTTTGTCTTGATCCGAATTTTCCCGTTGCTTCTGGTGATCTTAGTGACAGTCGTGGCCGGCTATTTGATAACCGAGCAGACCGGGCTTTCCACATATCTGATTCCAGTTGCCGCGGGGATCATTCTCGTTGCAATTCTCTACGACTTCTCCACTGCTGTGTTGGTTACGCTGACCGAGGCGGTTTTGTTCGGAATACTATATCAGTTTAACTTCGAAATCAGTTTTGTCATTGTCGTGTCGGGTTTGGTTTCGGCATTTACGATGCAAAAAGTCAAGAAGCGGTCGGATTTCTATCGCGGCGCTCTATATATATCACTGGCTCTGGCAGCGACAGCCTACCTGCTGGAGTCGCTGAAATTTGCCTCCGGTGAGTTTGTTCTGCAACAATGCGGTTATTCATTGATCAATGCGGCGGCCTCGTCGTTTATTGCGATGGCGGTGTTGCCGTTATTTGAATCATTCTTTTCGTTCACAACGAACATCACACTCCTGGAACTATCAGACATGAATCATCCGCTCCTGAAGCGGTTGGCGCTGGAATCGCCCGGAACCTATCACCATTCGCTGGTGATTGGCAGTTTATGCGAAGCGGCGGCGGAGTCTATCGGGGCTAACTCGCTGTTGGCAAGAATCGGAGCATACTACCACGATGTCGGCAAGATGGAAATTCCCGAGTATTTCGTTGAGAATCAAATGGGGTTGCGCAGCAAACACGAAGAGCTTTCACCGACGATGTCGGCGATTGTAATCAAATCACATATTACGCGTGGACGCGAACTTGCCGAAGAAAACGATCTACCCGACCGGATAATCGCATTTATCGAAGAGCATCACGGAACGTCGCTGATGTCGTTCTTTTACAACAAAGCCAAGGAACTGCGTCCCGACGAAGAAGTTTCCGATGCCGAGTTCCGGTATCCCGGTCCCAAACCGCAATCGCGGGAAACTGCAATCTTGATGCTTGCTGACGTCGTGGAAGCGGCATCACGCACATTGGATGACCCAAAGCCTGCACGAATCCGCAATTTGATCAGACGGTTGATAACGGACAAATTCCAATCAGGCCAGTTGTCCGAGTCGACATTGACTCTGAATGATTTGCAGGGAATCGAAGATGCTTTTGCCAAAGTGTTGATGGGCGCTTTCCACACCAGGGTCGATTATCCTACACGTGAAGAAGAAAAACCTGCTTAATGCCGCTGATTACAATACATAACAGCGTCCCGAATACCCGTGTGCCCCGCAAGAGTTTGTCGCGGTTGGCACAGATTGTACTCAAGGGCGAGCACTGCAGGAAAAATGTGAACTTGATTTTTGTCGATGACAGTCGTATGTATGAACTCAACCGCGAGTTTCGCGGAAAGGAGAAAACGACCGACGTACTGTCATTTGCTATGGAAGACGACGACGATCCCCTCTTAGGAGAGATATACATCTCGATTCCCGAAGCGCGCCGTAATGCCCGCGAATACGGAATCACTCCCACGCGTGAAATCCATAAACTATTCTGCCATGGATTGCTGCATCTGCAGGGAATTCACCATCCGACAAAGCAGAAGCGAGCACTCATGGCCGCCAAGGAAGACAAATACCTGGCACTCCTGGATGCTGGGGGCCGGCGATGATATTTATTGCCGCCTTTTTTGCCATTCTCATCCTCTACTACTTGTCGTACGTGTTCGCAGTAGCTGCCGGCGGCCTGTACTTGTCCGACCACGACGAGAAGCGTTTTATTGAATCGTTACCCGAAAAAAAGAAGAAGTCAGTTCAGAGTCTGATTGACAATTTGAAACGCCTGGCGGTCACCGCCACGCTGATTCAATCGGGATCGTTGATCGTTTCGACAATCTTGTGGTTTCTGATCGGTTCGAGTTTTGAAGTGCCGAATCTCCAGAAATATGCCATTGAAGTTGCCTTGATAGTTATCGGCTGGTTTGTGTACACGACCTTGGTAGCCGTAATCGCGCCGAATCTCAAGCAAGAACGCGAGCTTGATATCATTGCATCGAAGGCCTGGCTGTTGCAGGGATTTGTGGCGTTGGCTTCGCCGGCGGTGTCCTCAATCATCAAGTTCAAGAGCAGTCTGATCGACAAACAGGATCTTGACGAACGCAAAGAAGAAATCGTCGAGCGGGCGATCGAAGAGCTTGCGGATTCAGCGGGTATCGATGAGCCGATGATGGAGCCAAACGTTCGTGATATGATCGTCAATGTGTTCGATCTGGCCGACTCGGAAGTTCGCGAAGTGATGATCCCCCGTATCGAAATCAAGTTTCTTGAGGCCGGCGCCAATTTCGCCGAGGTCCGTGAAGTCGTGGCTGAAACAGGCTATTCACGCCTGCCGGTGTGCAAGAATGGAATTGACAACATTGTGGGAATTCTGCACGTGAAAGATTTGTTCAAACAATCCCCACTACCTTCGGCAGACACCGATGTCACCAGTATAGCACGTCCAGCACTCTTCGTTCCGGAGAGCAAGCAGTTATCGAAACTGCTTGAGGAGTTCAAGATTCAGAAGATTCACATGGCGATCGTGGTCGATGAGTATGGCGGCACTGCTGGACTTGTGACTCTGGAGGACCTGCTGGAGTTGATTGTCGGCGACATACAGGACGAGCACGATTCCGAGGAGGCTGATATCGTAAGAGTATCCGACACGGAGTTCGTCGTCTCGGCGAATCTCTCGATGTACGATCTGTCCGATCAACTCGATCTGAAGTTGGAGGAAAAGGAATTCGAGACTGTCGGAGGGTACATCTACGACCTTGTCGGTTCCTTACCGGATGTCGGGCAGAAAGTCTCGGCCGGCGGTCTTGAGTTTGTAGTCGAACGCGTGCACGGCCAGCGCATCGAAAAAGTCCGCGTTATCCTGCCAAAGCCAGAAGAGCAACAAGTCTGAAGCAAAAACAAAAGCGGCGACACCAACCTCACTTTCTCCAACCTCTGTGAGGCTGGTTCTATTGATCAGAGAAGTAGGGACCTAATGTGGGGAGGCCGTTGGCTTCTTGATGAAGTACTCAACGTCACTGCCTTGCTGTTGCAGTGCTCTGGAATTTGCCTGTAATAACTCGGACGCACATGCGTGTATTTTCTCGATTGTCAGGACTTGCCATTTCGATGCATCTTTTTCGAAATCAACATGGAACAGTGCCTGTGACAGATCTCGAATGACACAATAGGCAGCAATCGAATGACCGTTTTCACTGTCATACTTGGCATTTTGGATGAACGACTCGATAGTCTCGAACAGTGTCTCTTCTGCCAGGCTCAATTCGGTAAGCTTCGCCCGATATTCCAAATCGGCACTTTGGAGCTTCGGGAAAAGCTTGTAATCAGCAAAGTGCCTGCTCTCGTGTGCGAGATAGCTGACCAGAAATTCTTCGCTTGTGAGGTCATAGGCTTTCTTGACGCAATAAAGCGCCTCATGGGTGGCCCAGCCTCCCGGGTAAGCTCGGCCAATCGTCGCATACTCCTCCCAACCCAGCGTAGTGAAGTTATCCATAAACACAACCCTGGCGCTCGTTTGCTGACCATTCAATGTAAATGAATAGGTCGTATCCTCCTGGGTCTTCCACACCAGCAAGTCGATGTATTGACCTGTTTTGCCAAAGCCCGTAGTATACAGACCGAATGACTCGATGTGCTTCTTCAGGTAGACATCAATACTATCTTCGTTCGTGATCGATGGATGCGCCGCAGGGTCCCGCTCGATCAGAAACATTGCCACTTGTTTACTAAAGCTGGAGTCATATCTGTTTGAATGCTCCAGAAGCGACACTCGCCAGTAGTCGCGATAGAGTATTAGTAACGGTGTAATGGGGGATTCTCTGGCTTCCAGATAGTCGCTTTCGTCTTTGGAGTGCTTGAAACGTTTTTCGAATTGTGCTTTGAAGTGTTGATCTTTGGCTGAAAGCTTCTCGTCTTCTCCAAACTCCAGAAGAGTAAGGGCTGACTTAACATCACCGTCCAGACATCGGGCAAGCACCTGCTGAAAGTTAAATGTAGCGCTGTCATTGCCTATTGACTGAGCAGACGTACAGTGGGATGCCAGGAGAAAGAGGCAGGTGAGCAGAGTTGTTTTCATCATTTGAAGTAATTACGAGTCGAAGGTCAAATTAGTTTCCGGATTGGCTAGCTTTGACCGATTGGCTCTGCCGGGTGCACATCAAGGGCAATCAGGTTCCAGCCGCTTGAGATATAATTGTTGGATGATCTGCCCAGCCAATCAAAAACTGGGAGCGTCACGACCGGCCGGGGGTGCTATGCTTACGGATCATTTCCTGATAAGTTGGAAGACCCCATAGCGGCTTGAATTCCTCGTTCAACTTGAAGTCATTTGTCGTGAGACCTGATTCAATTGATAGGAGATAGTCGAGTCTTTCGATTGCCTCTTCGTACCGTCCACACATCACGTAGATATTGGCCATGACCATGACCATTGAAGGTCCTCACCAGTGGCATTTATCCACTGACAGCAGTTCCATTGATCGATGCCCCATTTCGACAGCACGGTCGCATTCCCCTAATATGGCGAGTACCCCTCCGAGAGGAGAAACAAGATGGGGGTCATCGGGCTGGTCATCAATGGCAATCTCAAGAAGTTGTCTGGCCGAATCGGCATGCGCGAGAGCCAACGCCGAATCACCGCGTAATCGGTACATAAAGCTCACGTTCAGATGAAAATCCTGGGGCTTTGCTGCGTTTCGAAGTTCGCGCAGATGACGAGCAAAGAGTGAATCAAGGGGTAGATCAGGGAGACGTCGAAAGAACAGCCACGAATTCTCCGAAAACAGACTCAAAGTATCAACGTGTTTAAGGGTCTGCCGCGCAAATTGCTCCATCTTGTCCAGGTCGCCATAGCGAGTCCCGTAGTAATAGATTTTTGCGGAATAATGGCCAGACCGGGATGGTTCAAGCGCAATGGCGCGATTGATTGATGCTTCCATCTCGTCATATGAGCGGGTAAGACCGAGGCAACTGGCCAATTCGCTATGCCGTCGCGCTTCAAGCGGATCAAGCTCGGCGGCACGTCGATAGTTGCTTTGAGATTCCGAGAATCTTCCTTGGCGCATCTGAACGAACGCGATGCCGGCTAAGAGTTCGGGATCATTGGGGAGTTCCGATTTGGCGATCTCAAATTCTGCCATCGCCTGACTGTAGTCAGTTTCAATGACATTGTAGTAGGTCCCGAGTGCGCGGTGACCTTGAGGGAGCTTGGCATTTAGTTGCAATGCTTTTTCGGCTGCCTGACGCGCTAACGCCTTTTTCTCCGGCGAGCTCAATTCATAACCAAGCCAGGTATAGGCAATTGATCTTTCCGCGTGAGCCAGAGCGAATTCGGGATCCAGCATCACGGCGCTGTCAAAATAAGCCGCGTAGGTTAACCTCGCCTTAAAACCCTGGTCAGTTTGTCGGTAGCCGCTGATTCCTTTAAGATAGTATTCATAAGCTTGCTCATTGCTCGTTGGTTTATCAGCGAGTTTTTCACGCTCTGGTTCAAGAAGCGTTAATCCAAGTTGGTCGACTATCTGTGAGGCGATTTCTGCCTGCACCGCGAAAACTTCCATCACCGCTCGCTCGTAGTTGTCGGCCCACATATGGCGATCATCTGATACTCGAATGAGCTGTGGCGTAATCCTGACCTTGGTCTGTCCTGCTGACTTTGCCCAGCGTACTGTTCCTTCAAGGACGTAATTGACTCCAAGCTCACTGCCGATTTCACTCAAGCTTTTCCCAGATTTCTTGTACTGCATGGCGCTGGTGCGCGAAATGACGCCGAGACCTTTGATACCGGCAAGGCGGGAGGTGATCTCTTCAGTCATGCCATCGGCGAAGTACTCGTCATCAGGATTTCCTAGATTTTCGAAAGGCAAAACCGCAATCATCGGCATAGCATTGGCTGTCTCGGATTGAGTCGATTCAGAACGCGGGAGAAAGTAGAGGGCCAAAGCCGCAGCAAAGACGATGATCGCCGCCCCGACATATACTTTCAGGTGTGATTTGACCGGTTTGGGCCGGGATTGATTTCCGGTTTGCTGCGAATCATAGGCGAGCCGTTTCAGATCAGCGATGATATCTTCAGCCGTCTGATACCTCATCGCCCGATCTTTCTCAAGCAGCTTGTCGATGACTTGCTGGAGCTTCTGCGGGATGTCCGATTTGTACCGACCCAGCGGCTCCGGCGTATCCTGCATTATCGCCCGCAGAGTCGCACCTTCGCTGTCGCGCCGGAAGGGCGTGCGCCCCGCAAGCAATTCATACAGAACGACGCCAAAGGAAAAAAGATCCGAGCGCTGGTCGATGTCTCGTCCTGACACCTGTTCCGGCGACATATATGCTACCGTGCCAAGTGTAGAGCCGGTCTTCGTCAACTTGTCGTCCCCGGCAACAGCCGCCAAGCCAAAGTCGAGCAGTCGTGCCCTTCCCTTGGTATCGACGATGATGTTGGTGGCTTTGATATCCCGGTGAATCACGCCGGCGCGGTGCGCTTCGCCGATGCCCTGGCACACTTGAATGGCGTAATCCACAACCGTGTCGAGCGGCAGCGGTTTCTCGTGGGCGAAGTGGTGAAGCAGGTGCCCCTCGACATGTTCCATAGCAAAGAATGGCCTGCCGTTGAACTCGCTGACATCATAGATCGTAACGATGTTAGGGTGATTCAGTTTAGCGACCGCTTGTGCCTCGCAAAGAAACCGAGTCTTGATTTCTTCATGTAACACAAGATGGGAAGGCAAAAACTTCAGTGCGACGTTTCGCTTGAGTCTGGTGTCCTCCGCCAGAAAGACTTCACCCATTCCGCCGGCACCAATCTTCTCAATGATCCGGTAGTGCGAAATCATTGTTCCGGTCGTCAGTGTCACGTGAGTTCTTGTCTTGTCGTCTGAATCGTCTTTTGTCACGATCAACTAAATCCCGGTTACGGCAGTGAAAAGTGAGTCCATAATCTATCGTCGACTAAGAAGATACATTGTTTCAACATTTAGGGCAACAAGTTAGGGGTCGGTGCTGTCGATTATAGACTCAATGGAGTATCGGTGAACCCTCACTAACTTAAAGAGACTGCCGGGCGGGAAACAGATTGATCGTAGACTATGTGAACTGAAAAAAAACGGCGGGAATTGCTTCCCGCCGCATATCTATCCAATCGCCTATTGAGACGATGGTACGAAGTTTAGTCTTCGCCTTGGGCTTTGGTGAAGCCATCCTTGCCATCAAAGATCTGCAGCTTCTCGATATGACCCCAACGGAATTTGCCACTCATTTTCTGCATGATAGCGGCGAGAATTTCGTCAGTCATATCCTTGTCGGCGTCGCGCATCAGTATGCGACAAGTGAACGCGTCAACCGTGTCGGTAATCGTGCCCATCGTCGGGTACAACTTGGTGCCGCGGCTGGAGACCATTTTGAGTTTGAGAGGAGTGCCCTCAAGGACGGCTTCCATACCTTTGCCGAGTTCGTCCACCGACGAAGCCCACTCTACGAAGAGATCGAGCCCGACGACTTTGCGGGTCTTGGCAACGACAAAGTCGGGCCTAGCAGAAACATCCGGCATCTTGATTGGCTTGTGGTCGCGGAGTTGGACCTTTGCTGGCTTCTTGCCGTAGGCGGCAATGATGGCATCGGTATAGCCGGTGGTTGAAGCAGCTTTCTCATCGCCGACAACGTCACGCGGCATGACTTTGCCTTCTTCAAGAGTAAACAAAATTGCGTTTTCGATTGTCGCGGCTTCCTTGAACATTCCCAGGTAGCGCAACATCATCACCGCCGAGAATACGACCGCGGTCGGATTGATGACATTCTTGCCTGCATACTTTGGAGCTGATCCGTGGACAGCTTCGAAAATGGCAATATCGGTGCCCAAGTTGGCTGAAGGGGCGAATCCCAGACCGCCGATGAGAGCTGAACTCAAGTCGCTGATGATATCGCCGTTCATGTTGGTCGTGATGATAACATCGAATTGTTCCGGCTTCTTCACAAGCTGATGAGCGCAGTTATCGATGATGATATGATAGGACTCAATGTCAGGATATTCCGGTGCAATTGCCTCGAAGGCGCGCTTGAGAGTGCCTTCGGTAAATTTCATTATGTTGGCCTTGGTGGCGCAGTGGACAGTTTTGCGTCCTTCGGCACGGGCAACCTCGAATCCAAGGCGGACGATCTTCTCGCATCCTTTGCGGGAGATCAGCTTTAGGCACTGGGCGACACCCGGTGTCTGCATATGCTCAATTCCGGCATATAGATCTTCGACGTTTTCACGAACGACGATGAGATCGACGCCGCGTCCGGTGTACGGGGTCTTGACGCCGGGAATTTCGCGGGCCGGACGAATGTTGCCGTAAGTTTCAAACAGCTTGCGTAACGTGACATTCGCGCTCTTCTCGCCATAGCCGACCGGGGTCCCGAGGGGACCTTTTAACACGAGACGAGTTTTCTTGATTGATTCGATTGTTTCGGGCGTTACGCCGGAGGGGATTCCCTGCTTGAAAACGCTTTCGCCAGCGGCACGCTCTTCCCATGCGAGTGGCGCGCCCGTGGCTTCGATCATTTTCTTTGCCGAGTTGACACACTCGGGGCCGATACCGTCGCCGGGTATTAGAGTAACGAGAACTTTACCATCAGGTGTTTTGAACGGTGACATTTTAAACCAACCTTATCATTAGTGTCGAAGTCTCTGACTTCAATTGTTTCAGACGGTCGCTTATTTCTGCGCCGCAGGAACGAAGCAATTTACACGAAAGTTGCCTCCGCCAAAAGGAAATCTTGTCGGTCGGGATTAAAATAATTGAGGATTTGTTCGATGATTGGGACGCTGCAAAGCAAGCATTTCATCGATGATTTTTCTGTCAATTGCCGGAAGGGGGTAGCCGTCGAGCTTGGAACAGGCTACCCAATTGATGTTTGCGGACTTAGGGAACTCGGTGCTTTCGAGCCTGACCACAATTGGTGAAACTTTGTCGATATTCTTGGTGTAGGTATGTGTCCTCGGGTGGAGTCGCGCTGTTATTTCAAATCCTTGTGTGTCCTCTTTATGCAAGAAGCGAGAGATCATTCGTTCTGCAGAAAGTTTTGATCTGGGCGCCCGCGGCAGAGACCACATTCCGGCAAACAGACCGGCATTGTTCTTCCGAAGCAGTAATTTATCGCGACAAAGAATCAGTAAGACAAAGGATGCCTTGACAACGGAGACCCTCGTCTTCGGTATCGGGATATCCGATTGGATACCGAGAGCACGCGCGCAGCACTTGCTCTTAACTGGGCATACATCACACAATGGGTTCCGGACGCGGCAAATCGTTTGACCCAACTCCATCATCGCTTCATTGAAATCACCCGGATGCTTAGGCGAGATTGCACTGTGAAGGAATTCGCGGATCTGCTGTGTGGATTTCGAGCCTTCGATTTCTATGGCAAGAAGCCTTCGCACAACCCGGCGAACATTCGCGTCGAGGACCGGGTACGGCTTTTGAAAGGCAATGCTTAGAATTGCCGACGCTGTATAGTCTCCAATTCCGGGAAGGTGAACTAATCTCTCATATTGGTCGGGGAGATTCCCACCATCTTGATCAACCAACAGTCGCGCTGTTTTATGGAGATTCCTTGCGCGAGAGTAGTAGCCGAGTCCTTCCCATTGGCGAAGAACTTCCTTCTCCGATGATGATGCGAGGGACTGGATATCAGGGAAGCGTTTCATCCAGGCATTGTAGTAGGGAATTACAGCCTGAACGACAGTCTGCTGAAGCATTACCTCTGCGATCCAAATGGAATACGGTGTGGGTTTGATTCTCCATGGGTCGGGGCGTTTGTTGCGGGCAAACCATCGGAGCAGTGCAGTGCGTGTATACTTGTCAAGTCCGGTTTGGAAATTCGTCTGCAACATTACGGAGATTCTACTCGCGGACAGTTCGATATGTTTGTGCTTGACGCTTGGCGATAACTGCCGTACACTTGCCATGCCTCCGACAGACTACAAGAGAATAATCATTCACGTTTGCCGGTCGTATCGAATTGGGAGAGTAATTGGAAGTCTGGACATATACTTTAGTAAGTGTCGCGGTGGTGAGTCTGATCTCGCTGGTCGGCGTATTCACGATGTCGCTCTCGCGCGACCGACTCCAGCGGATAACTCTCTATCTGGTGGCATTTGCAGTCGGCGGACTATTTGGCAACGCGTTTATTCATTTGCTGCCCGAAGCGTTTCATCATAGCGAGTCCTCGATAATGACGTCGCTTCTGATTGTCGTAGGCATCATGATCTTCTTTGTTCTGGAGAAGTTCCTGCGCTGGCGGCATTGCCACGTGACTTCGCATCAACACACGCATCCGATGGCGACGCTGAACATCGTGAGCGACGCATTGCACAATCTTATTGACGGCGTCCTGATTGGTTCGACCTTTCTGGTCAGTATTCCGCTGGGATTGACAACTTCTGTGGCGATTGTCTTGCATGAAATACCGCAGGAAATCGGTGATTTCGGTATTCTCATACATAGTGGAATGACCGTTAAGCGGGCACTGATATTTAACTTCTTGTCGGCTTCGGTCGCCATGATCGGAGCAATAGTGGTTTTGACTTTTGGACCGAGCATTGGACACCTAACCGAGGCGATGATTCCGGTGACTGCCGGAGGATTTCTCTACATTGCCGGTTCTGATCTGATTCCGGAATTGCAACACGATGTCAAGTTGTCGAACTCGGTGGGTCAATTCATCTGCATCATTCTCGGTGTCGCCACAATGGCGCTTTTGGTAAGCATCAGCTCCCACGCACATTGATCGCGAACAATTTCCCTTGCCGATGCCTAAGCGACAGTTGTAGAATACCTTGTGTGGATTCTAACGCGTTACGTCCTTAGGGAGCATCTCGGTCCCTTTCTCTTTGCTTTTTTCATTATCACATTTGTCCTGATCATCGACTTTATCCCGCGCATGCTGGAGTTGATCATCGGCAAGGACCTTTCGGCCTGGACGGTGGTCAAGTTTCTGGTCCTGAACCTTGCTTGGATGTTGGCGCTGGCGGTCCCGATGGCAGTATTAGTCGGGACACTGATGGCGTTTGGCCGAATGACCGGCGACAAGGAAATTCTGGCGATAAAATCGCTGGGGATCGATCTCTTTCGTTTGATGATTCCGGTCATCATTGCGGCATCATTGATTGGCGGCGGTCTGATCTGGTTTAACAACGACGTTTTGCCGGAAGCAAATCACATGGCGTCAAATCTGCGAAGCGATATTGGCCGGCTGCGCCCGGCTTTGCAGATACAGCCCGGTGTTTTTGTGGACGATATCCCCGGCTACATCGTCCTGGTGGATGATATTGACCACAAAACTTCGAAGATTAGGGGTGCTGTGATTTATGACCGCACCAACCAGAACCTTAACCGGACAATTACAGCCGATTCCGGGACAGTAGAATTTTCACCGCGCGATGAGATGATCACATTTCATCTGATGAGCGGACAGGTGCACGAACAAGACCGCGACAACGCACGTGACTACCGGATTTCTGCTTTCCGATCACAAACATTCAAAGTCGGCAACCTGGAAACGCGGCTGAAAGAGACACAACAGGATTATCGAGGCGACCGGGAAATGTCGGCACCGCAGATGCTGGAAAAGGTCCACGGTTGGGAGAAAGAGATTGACGAATATCGAAATGCAGTGGTTCTGGATACCGACTCTTCGTTGCTCGACATATTAGCCGCCCCACAGAAAGTCGTGGAAGGCGAAAATCGCGGAGCGCGCGAGTGGCTGGCATACGCGGTCGGACAATCCTACAATAAGATTGTCCAGATGACGAGACTCTTCAAAACCAGACGAACACAGATTGCGACCAACATCAAGTTGATTTCCAAGTATTCCGTGGAGATCCACAAGAAGTACTCGCTGCCGGCGGCGTGTCTGGCGTTCATCCTGATTGGCGCGCCGTTGGGAGTCGTCAGCCGTGGCGGCGGAATGGCGCTATCAGTCGGAATTTCGATTGGTCTGTTTACGGTCTACTGGGCGTTTCTGATCGGAGGCGAACAATTGGCCGATCGATTGATTATCCCAGCCTGGGTCGCGATGTGGGCGGCGAACATACTGATGGTAGGTCTCGGATTGATTTTGATTTATTGGGTACGGAGCGAGAAGAGCTTTTTGTCGGCGCTACAAACCATCTTCTGGCGGAGCAACCGGAATTGAGTATCCTCGCCCGTTATCTGCTTAGGCGTTTTTTCCTGACGTTTGTCGTTTCGATCGCCTGCTTCATCCTGATATTCGACCTCGTCAATCTTGTCGAGAACATCGGCAAGTATGTTGAGTCGGGGGCGAGAGCTTCGGATATCGCGCTCTACTATCTGTACTTCACTCCTTTCATCGTCGTATTGACTTGTCCGATTGCGACACTGCTTGCTGCGATATTTTCAATCGGGCTACTCGCAAAGACGAATGAACTGACGGCGATGAAAGCCGCAGGCATATCAATTTACCGAATCGCCGTGGTGTTGATGACGGGAGGCTTCGTGATTGCCGGCGGCCTGTGGGTCTTCGGTGAATTGGTGCTGCCGGAAGCCAATCATCAGAAGAACATTATCAAGACAGAACGAATCGAGCGACGAAAATCGGAGAGTGCCGGAGTCTATCGCAATCAACTGTTTCAGGGGTTAGACGGCCGCATATTCCAGTTCGGTAATTACGTGTCCAAATCGGCGACCGGAGAGGATGTTTTGATTCAAACTTTCGAGGGGCGGTCATTGAGACAAATCATCACAGCCAAAAAGCTGGAATGGCGTGACTCAATCTGGGTCGGTACCGGTGTCAGCTTGAAGGAAATCGGCGATCTTGACACAGCGAGCCAGCCAATATTGTCAGTTACTCACGACTCGCTCGTATTCTCGAATTTTCGCGAGCAACCGGGATTCTTTGAAGATTGGTTTACCCGTCAGGACGCTTACTCCATGGACTATTTCAAATTGAAACGTTTCATCGCCGTGAGCCGCGCTTTGGGTAAGGATGTGACGCCACAGACGGTGGATTTATACAATAAGACCTCATTCCCACTGATCAATGTCATCATCATTCTCATTGGTGTGGCGTTGGCGTCGAATCCACGCCGTGCAGGAATAGGAATTAGCTTCGGGCTATCGATGGGTATTTCGTTTGTTTTCTTCACAATGGTCAAAGTGGCAATCGAGATGGGACATAATGGAATTATCACGCCGATCGTTGCGGCCTGGGGGACCAATGCCGTTTTCTTCGTTCTCGGGTTGATCCTTCTGCTTCGCGTACCCAAGTAGGTACTTTCCAGTATCTTTGTTCACAGCATTGCATAGTCTGCAGGTTAAAGTGCAACGACGCGCATAGTATGCATTTTCGTTTCACAACCACGTTTTTCTGTACCTGCGCGTAACTCCATAACCAACAAGAGAATCCTCGGCTTCCTGTCGAGCCGTCTTCAGAAGACCCGGTCGGCACAGCTATTGCGTAAGAGTATTTCCGCGAACGATAGAGAGGGAAGGAGATACACTACGATGGTTGCAGCAGACATGAAGAGAGGATTCGCCGCAAATCGCTTCGAAAAAAGCGTTGAGCCGCGAGTGAAGAGAGATGACGGGGGATACTTCATCTATACGCTTAGCGAAAATGTGAAGGTCTACTTCGAGGATTATTATGGATTCCTTGAACAGGTCGAATCACGCGCGCTGAACGATCTAAAAGATATCAAAATGAAACTGTCCGAGGTTCAGCCTCATCAAAACGAGCTTAACGCCTATCTATATGCCCGTAAGAAGGTGATTGAGGTATTACTGCAGACGGTTTACAATTTCTATAGCGAAGGCAACAATTTCGGCGTCGTCATGACTCCGTGGTGCTTCGGAACCGTTGTGCTGGAAAAGGTTGAAGCCTATCGCGACAAATTAAGCAAGGGCAACGCGAACGACGAGGACCTGCCGGAATACACCTATGACGTCGTACGTTATCTCGACGAGATCTACCGTAAGACGCTGTTGGACCTGTTTGATTTCCCGGAAAAGGCGTTCTCGATGCGCTGGCAGTACTCGGAGCTGTTGAAAAGATACTCAAAAGCCCTCACAAATATTACTACCTCGCTGCAGTCGGTCATGATGTTAGTCAAGAGCTACGGCAGCTGACAAATCCTCCTCTTTAGTGTAGCCTGTTGGCCCCTCCCTTTCTGTGGACCGGTCCTGCATAAAGCAGGGCCGGTTTTTTGATTTCAAGTAAGCCCAAGTCTTTGTCGATACTACTCTTGATGCTCTCGCAATCGGAACACTTGCTGAAAAAGCGACAGGAGGCTGGACAGCCGGCGTTTATCCCGATCCATGTCGAGTCGCTGCGAATCGACAAGGTATTGGGATTTGATATCTACATCTATGTCGGGCGGGAGTTGGTGCTCTATCGCTCACAAACGCTCCCCTTCACCAACGAGAATCTCGAGCGGCTCCGTGAGAACAATGTTCAGCAGATCTTTATCGCCCATGATTCGAAAGCGGCCTATCAACGATATATCGAAGAGAACTTATCGGATATCCTCACCGATCCGAAAATCGAAGAGGTCAAGAAGGCCGAGATCCTTTACGACACTTCGAAAGCACTGATTAAGGACGTACTCGCCAATCCGACTTATTCCGAAAATATCAAACGAAGTCAAAGTTTGGTCGAGAACACGATCGACTACATCTTAAAAGGGCGCGAAGCATTCTTGAGCTTGATGAAGATCACTTCATTCAACTACTACACCTACACTCATTCGGTGAATGTCGCGACATTCTCTTTGGCGTTGGCGCGACAGCTTGGTATCGATGACCGTGACCAGCTAATGGTACTCGGAACTGGAGCTTTGTTGCATGATGTCGGCAAGAGCAAGGTGCCGGAGCGGATACTTACGAAGCGCACTTCTCTGAATCGTTCAGAATTTGAGATCATGAAGAAGCATCCCGGCTGGGGCGGAGACATCCTGCGTGAGACCGACATGATCCATGAGGAATCGTATTATCCAGTATTGCATCATCACGAACGCATGGATGGTTCGGGATACCCGCACGGTTTGGTGGAAGCGGACATGCATCCCTACAGCCGAATAGTGGCAATCGCCGATGTATTTGATGCTTTGACAACGGAACGAGTGTACCAATCAGCAATAGAGACATTTTCAGCTCTGAAGTTGATGCACGGTATGAAGAATAATTTTGACCCGCAGTTGCTCCGCGAGTTTACGGTCTTGATGGGACCAAACAGTCCCGGTGTGCGCTATTAATCACGCCCAATATTGAACCCGCAATTCTCACTCAACTAGGAAATCGAATCAACGGCTACAGCTCTCTGCCGCGTTTAAGACGATACTCGGCCACGAGGCTGTGCATGACGGGAACCGTCAGCACGGTAATGAGCGCGATGGTCATTCCGCCAAATGACGGTATTGCCATCGGAATCATGACATCGGATCCTTTGCCGGATGAAGTGAGAACAGGAATCAAAGCCAAGAGCGTGGTGGCGACAGTCATCAGCGCCGGACGAATTCGAATGGAACCGGCCTGTATAATCGCTTCACGGATTTCCACGGCGGTTGTCGGTTTCTTTTCGGTAAAGACTTGCTTGATATAGGTCGAAATCAGGACACCGTCATCGGTAGCGACACCGAATAATGCCAGGAATCCGACCCAGACTGCAACAGAGAGATTGTACATCTTGATATTGTAGAGCTCGCGGACATTCTCACCAAAGAGTGAGAAGTTCATGAACCAGTCTTGCCCATAGAACCACATCATCAAGAATCCACCGGACCACGCCACAAAGATACCGGTGAAGACCAACATTGTGACCGGCACATCTCGGAACTGGAAGTAGATCAGCATAAAGATGATGAAGAGCGCGAGCGGAATGACGATTCGCAGCGTTTTCTCGGAGCGAATCTGATTTTCATAACTGCCGGCAAAGCTGTAACTCACACCGGCGGGTATGATAAGCTCACCGGATGCGATTTTATCCTTCAGCAGGTGATCGGCTTCCTCGACTACATCAACCTCGGCACGACCTGGCTTCTTGTCGAAGATGACATAACCGGTAAGAAACGTATCTTCGGATCGGATCATCATCGGACCGCGAACGTAGTTGATCTGTGCCAACTCAATCAACGGAATCTGCTTGCCGTCGGAGGTTGGAACCAAGACGCGGGCGATGTCTTCGATGGAACTGCGCAATTCGCGCTGGTAGCGCACGCGGACCGGATAACGCTCGCGACCTTCTACGGTGGTGGTTATCGGCATACCGCCTAGAGCGACCTCGATAACATCCTGTACATCGCGGATGGATAAGCCGAAGCGGGCGATGGCTTCGCGATCGATCTCAATCTCGAGATATGGATTGCCGACAATTCGATCAGCAACAACTGTTGCGGGCTCGACCGAACCGACTTCCTTAAGCAGTCTTTCAACTTCCAAGCCGACGGCATCGACTGTTTCGAGATTTGGTCCTTTGATCTTCACACCCATCGGCGCTCGCATTCCGGATTGCAGCATGACGATTCGCGCCGCAATTGGCTGCAGCTTCGGCGCCGAGGTTACCCCAACCACCTTTCCGGCTTCAACAATTTCTTTCCAGATATCGTTGGTCGATCGAATCTGGTCCCGCCATTGGCGAAACGGTTTGCCGCCCTCGTCCGGAATCAACTTGCCACTCTCATCGCGGACGAAAGCATTCGAATCATCATCGAATCGAAACTTCAGACGGTTGCCATCTTCACCGCTGATATATTCGGATTTGTAACTTATTACTGTTTCAATCATGGATGTCGGCGCCGGGTCGAGTGATGATTCGACGCGGCCAAGTTTGCCGACTACCGATTCGATCTCGGGAATACTCTCGAAGGCCTTGTCCTGAAGCTGAAGTATGCTCAACGCCTCATCAATTGAGGCATGCGGCATAGTGGTTGGCATGTAGAGGAATGAACCTTCATCAAGGTCAGGCATGAATTCCTTGCCGGTACCGGGGAAGGCATGATTAAGCGCGACATACGGTGACGACGAGCGGATGAAGTTCGGGAGGAAACCAAAGATCGAGTCAAAGCCGAGCCACACAACGAAACCGATAGAAACCAATCCAACCGGCATTGAAAGAAACAACAGTCTGTTATTCAGGCACCAGCGCAATACCGGTTGATAGACTCGGATGAACATCTGGAACAGCGCCAAAATCCCGCCGATGACAATGACGACGAAGATGAAATTCAGTAATTCGCCTCTGCCTACGCCCAGCGGCATCCAGTGTTTGGTGAGGATCGAGGCGACGAATAAGGCGAGCGCGTAGTTGATGTAGCGCGGCATGTTCCGTTGGAGTGAATCGGAAAGCATTGGCTTGGCAATCATGTAGGCAGCAATTGCCATGAGCATTAGACCGGCCAACCACAGCGACCAGACGGCAATGAGAGTGACACCCGCGATGCCGAGTCCGATGGGTATGAGACGCGAGCTGCGTTTTTTCCCATCTGGGTTGCTGAACATCAAGTGTGCTAAAGCCGGTACGATTGTCAAAGCAACGATTACAGACGCGACCAAGGCAAAAGTTTTGGTGTATGCCAGCGGCTTGAACATCTTGCCTTCAGCTGCAATCATCGTGAACACCGGCAGGAACGAAACAACAGTAGTCGCAATGGTGGTGAGGACCGCCGAGCCGACTTCAGAGGTGGCGGTGAAAATAATGTCACGGCGCGAAGTCCCGGGTGGGGCTTTATCGAAGTGCCGCAGGATGTTCTCGCAAATGACAATACCCATATCGACAATATCGCCGATGGCAATCGCAATTCCGGCAAGGGCCATTACATTGGCGTCGACGCCGAACATTTTCATCCCGATAAATGAGCCAAGGACGGCAACTGGCAATAGCCCCGAAATTAGCAACGAACTCCGCAAGTGCATCACCATCACAAGGACGACGATGATCGTGACGATGATCTCGTCGACGATGGCGGAGTTAAGTGTTCCGAGCGTTTCATAGATCAGGCCGGTGCGATCGTAGAAAGGCACGATGGTAACTTTCGAGATGGTGCCATCGTTCAGGGTTTTTTGCGGTAACCCGGCAGAGAGTTCAGCGATCTTGAGTTTAACATTTTTGATTGTTGCCAGCGGGTTTTGCCCGAATCGCGCGACGACAACACCACCGACGACTTCGGCACCGCCTTTATCAAGCGCGCCGCGCCGCATTGCCGGACCAAGGGTGACCGTGGCAACGTCCTTTAACCGGACGGGCAGGTTATTAGTCTGCTTGATAACTGAATTCTCGAGATCAGTGACACTCTTAAGAAACCCGACGCCGCGGATTGTGTATTCGACATTGTTGATTTCAATTGTCCCGGCGCCGACATCAATGTTGGATTTGCGGACAGCTTCGAAAACGTCCTCGAGCATCACATCGAAGGCGCGTAATGCGCTTGGGTTGACATCAACTTGGTATTCTTTGACGAACCCGCCGATGGACGCAACCTCGGCGACGCCTTCAGCAGATTGCAGCGTATAACGCACGGTCCAATCCTGAATCGATCGAAGCTCGTGCAAATCCCAACCACCGGTTGCATTACCCGAAGGATCGCGCCCTTCAAGCGTATACCAGAAGACCTGCCCCAGCGCGGTCGCATCCGGACCGAGAGCGGGTTTGACGCCGGGAGGGAGAACTTCCGGCGGAAGCGCATTCAGCTTCTCGAGGATTCGTGTCCGCGACCAGTAGAACTCGACGTCATCGGTGAAGATTATGTAGATCGTGGAGAACCCGAGGTAGGAGTAGCTGCGAATCGTCTTAACGCCGGGAAGCCCTAACAGCGCCGAGGTCAGTGGATAGGTAATCTGATTCTCGATATCCTGCGCCGAGCGGCCGTCCCATTCGGTAAAAACGATCTGCTGATTTTCGCCGATATCGGGTATCGCGTCGACGCCGACCGGGTCGCGCGGAAGAAAGTCAATATCCCAATCGAACGGCGCCACCATCGTGCCCCACACGAGCACAGCCAGAGTCATCAGCAGGACGACCAGTTTGTTGTCGAGGCAAAAAGCGATGATGCGGTCGATCAACGACATCTTGGACGGATCGGGGATTTGATAACGATCGCTCATCGATTAATTCACTGCCTTGAGCGTTTGTTTGGTCTCGCCGCAGCGCAGCATCATCGCGCCATAAAACGAGTTGTAAACCGTGTCGACAGTCTGCAACCAATAGGCGCCCTTGTTGTCGCGCGCCATCGGGCAAAATGTCAGGTAGTAGTTCATGTCGCTGCCGTGCCCGAAGGCACTCTGAAGCTCGATGACTGCCTTGGAGAGATAGAAGAAGGCATCGCGTGCGCCTTCAATATCTTCGGCATTCGCCGCCTTCTCCGAAAACTCCTGCATCTGCTGTGACAAGTCCATCCAGCGATTATGAGCGGCACCGGAGAAAAGGGACATATCGATGTTAGAAATTGTCTTGGCAAGCTGTGCTGATGATTGTTTGGCAGCGCTGATATCGTCCGCCGCCAACGCCATCTGGAACTTGAAATAGTCGTTATAGAGCGGAGCCAGAGCATTGCGAGCGGACTCGGAAACCGTGAGTGCGTCATTCATTGCTGCAGGCTCTTTTGCTCCTGAACTGTGATCATGCGATGCTGGTGCGGCCCCGCCTTCGGGTGACATCATGCTTGGCTTCGCCTGAATCTGCAGTTCGCTGTCGAGTTTGAATGCGCCATTAGTAACCACCATGTCTCCCTCGGTCAATCCTTCGAGCACGACGTAGTGATCGTTGATACGAGAACCGAGTGTGACTTCCCGGCCTTCAAACAGCGGGCCAACTTCGCTGGGAAGCTGCAAATAAACCACAGCCCGCTTACCGGTAAATAGTACCGCGGATGCCGGCACAAGGAGCGAATTGTCGGTTACGTCAGTGCGAGTGCTGATTGCTGATTTTGTCGTTGCCGTTACGAACATGTCGGGTTTCAATCTTCCACCGCCGTTGTCGACGACCGTGCGCACTTGCACTGTACGAGACATCGGGTCGATTGTCGGGCTGACAAAACTCACCTTCGCCGAAAACTCTTCGCCCGGGACCGACTGTGTGACAAAGTTGATTTCGTCACCAGTTTTGAGAAGCGCCAGATCCGATTCGTAGGCTTCGAAGACAGCCCACAATCTTGAGAGGTCAGCGATTCGGAACAAGTCCATTCCGGGTTCGACATACTGGCCTTCGACGACCATTTTTTCAATGACAGTCCCGCCACCGGGTGCCATAACTGAGATGTGTTCAGTGACATCAGCCTGTGACTCAACGTTTGCGATTTGCTCATCACTGAAACCAAAAAGCCGCAGCTTCTCTGTTGCGGCTCGAACAGTTGCCTCGGAAGTACTTTTGAGGATCTCGCTGTTTGATTCAGCCACACTCTTAAGGGAAGCCTTGGCTGCGATAAGTTCCTTCTGCGCGGACAGTAGTTCCGGCGAATAGAGTTCAAGCATTTTTTCACCGCGCCTGACAAGCTGACCGGTGGTGTTGATGTACAGCCGATCGATGCGTCCGCCGACGCGAGCAGTTATTCGAAATAGTTTCGTTTCATCGGCGGCCAGTTTGCCGTAGAGTCTTAGCTCGTTTTGTGCTGTACCGCGTGTGACCGGCGAAGTCGCGATTTGTGCAAGTTGTCTGGAGGACTCGGACATCCGCAGTTGACGCGGACCGAGGTCTTCCCCGCCGTCAGTAGTAAGTGGAATCAGGTCCATGAAGCAGATCGGACACTTGCCTTCTTTCGGAAGTTTGATCTGCGGATGCATTGAGCAGGTCCAGACTTGTGGTTCTTTCGACGTTTCCGCCGCGGTGCCAATCTCTGGTGCAGCCGATTTTCCGCCGGAAAGGAGTGCTCCGAGAGCGAAGGCGACAATCGTCACGGCGGCGATCGCTATCCAGAACGCAGGTTGTCTCATCAGACCATTGCGATTGTTCAACTCACTCATAACTCTCGGGCTCCTTGTGATTACTTAGTCATTGCGCGCTATGGGCGGTATCCGAAAATACCGCCCTTCGAGCGTTACTCTCGGTTATCCGTGGTTGTGACCCTCGTGGCCAGTTGGTTCCTTCTTCTCTTCTTTCGGAGCCGGCTTTTGTTCGTCGAGCTTCTTCAGGTATTTTTGTGCATCCTTGGGAAACATGCTCTTGCACTTATTGCAGCAGAAGTAGACGCGACGACCTTCAAAATCACTGAAGACGCTCTTGTCTTCAAGTGTTTCACCCGAGACGGGGCAAATGGTCTGAATGTTTTGGAATAGTACACCTTCAGCAGCTGCTTTCCTGAAATACTTATCCGGTTCCGCTTTCAACTTGGCAATGCACATCGGACAGCAGTGGTAGACGCGCTGACCCTGGATGTCGGTATAGACAGTCGAATCAATTTTGCCGCCCATGACCGGGCAGTGCGTTTGATTCTTCAGCTCCTTGGGGGCGTCTTTCTTGGAATCGCTCTTGGACTCTTGGCCCAATGCGGCCATCGCGGCGACGACGGTCAGCGCGATGATTGCGAACATGATCTTGCGTAATGTCATTTTGTTCCTCCGTAGATTATTTATTGGTTGTTGGATTACTTAACATCGTTCCAGTGATCATTTCCAATTGTGCGAGCCGGGAGGCGGCATTGGCTTTGGCGCGTTCCGCCGTTAGTTCGAAATCGAACAGTTGTCGCTGGGCGTCGAGCAACATCAGGAAATCAGTCTGTCCCGACTGGTAGGATGTAAACGAGACGTTGAGCGACTCTTTCGCTTTCGGGATAAGTCCATTGCGATAGAGTCGAAGTTTTCTCAAGGCATCTGCGTATTCGAAGTTCGCCATCGCAATCATTGAAGCGACGTCATTGCGCTCTTCCTGATACATATACTCGCTCATCCTGACTCGCGAACGGGCGGCATCGCGCATGGCACGGTTCTTGCCAAACCAAATTGGCAGGGAAACCTGGACAGTAAGCATATATTCGTTCATGGTCTCCTTCTCAAGGGTCATGTCATTAAGAAGCGTCGCGCGCTCGTATTCAACGCCAAGCATCAGTTCCGGAAAGGTCATCTTCTTAACCACAGAGACTTCCGCTCGCTGCGATTCTATTTGTTTTGCTATTGACGCAAGATCGGGACTCGCGATTTCCGCAAGCGCCACGAGTGAGTCCGTAGAAAACTGCAATTCTGAAACCGCGAATTCAGCAGGTAGTGGAAGAGTGGTGCCAGGCGGCAGATTGAGCAACGCCAACATCCGTGCCCGCGCCGGGACAAGCATCTGCTCCATACTTCGTATCATCTCTTCCATTTGTCCCAACTCGATTTGTGCCTTGATTAGGTCGGGATGCATTGCCAGACCGGCTTGATAACGTGTTCGAATGACAATCTCGAACTGGCGCATTAACTCGAAGTTCTCCTGGGTCAGTGCCAGTTGTCGTGCCGAGAAGTAGTAGTCATAAAAGGCGGACTTGACTTGGTAAATGGTGCGGAGTTGTTCAGCGAGATAGGATTGGTAATTCGCGTCGGAATTCAAGGCTGCAGCGTTCTTCTTGGCGCCTAGAGTACCAAACCAGGGAAACGGCTGCATGATTCCGAATTTCTGGCGATCAGGTCCAACCGGATCGGAGAATTTTGTGTAACCATACGAGTAACTCAAAAGGGGATTATCGAGGGCACCAGCGGAGCCCTTCATCGCGGTTGACTCTTGCCACTTCTCGTAAGCAGATTTGAGTCCACTGCGATTACGAAGCGCAAGATCAATGTAGGTTTGCAACGTTGCATTGGAATCAATTGCGGGTATGTTCGAGCCGTTGGGCAACTCACCAACCACATTGGACTGCCCATTCAACAAGGTCGGTAATGCAACAAACACCAGCAGAATTGTGATCATTAGGTTCTTCACATGCTGCTTTATATCAATTAGCGTGCCGTTGATCGTAACTTATTTTATGTCAGCATGTTACCAATTGAAAGCCGTGTTAGATTTGAATCAATTTGGAGAATATTCTACAACGATGTAGAATATTCTCCAAATGCCCACTTTGGAATTCGTACCATTTAGAAGGTCAAACGGGCGGTTGCTGTTGTGCAACTTGCTCTTAAGAGTCTTGTAGGGCGGGTCTTCTGAATACGGCATCGGGATTGCTATAGGAATCGATGAACTTTGGAAGGAAGCAAATTGATCAGTATTGATGACCGACGGTACAAGATTGCCACGATTACCGCGATTACATTATTAACAACGGCCATTCACTATGGCTATGTGCTTGAGCCGATCTTTGGTGATGCTCACTGGATTCATGCTGTTCATAGTCGATTCTGCTACATCCCAATTGTAATTGCCGCCGCTTGGTTCGGATTGCGTGGCGGGTTGTGGACCGCGACAGCAATCACCATAACGGTTCTGCCGTACGTATTTGGTTCCCGATCGAGTGAACACAATTTCGCGGGAGAACTGGTTGAGATCGTGTTTTACTTTGCGCTCGCACTACTGATCGGCGCACTGGTAGACAGAGAGTGGCGGGCGCGCCGGCGTCAGCAGGAGATGCAACTTCAACTCGAGCGATCGCAGAAACTTTCATTAGTCGGACAGGTCGCGGCGGGTGTCGCACATGAACTGAAGAATCCGCTGGCTTCCATCAAAGGCGCAGTTGAAATCATCAGCGATGAAAATACCGCTGATATTGAGAGAAGCGAGTTCAAGGAGATTCTCATTCGCGAAATTAAAAGGATGGATGGTACGGTTACCGAGTTTCTGGAATTCGCCCGTCCGAAGCCGACGCGAATGGAGAGGATTGATCTTTCGCAACTGGTGCAATCAAGCTTGCGTCAGTTGGAAGCACAGGCGGCGAAGGAGTCGATTCGAATCTCGGAAGAGGTCGAAGCCGGCGAGTTGATCGAAGGGGACCGCGAGAAGCTCCATCAGTTAATTCTGAATATCGTTCTGAATGCAATCCAGGCTTCGAGAGCCGGCGGCACCATAGAAATCGGACTTCGCGGTCGCACCAATGAGGTTGAATTGACGTTCCGCGACAGCGGCCAGGGCATAAGCTCTGGCGATCTCGACCGGATTTTTGAGCCCTTTTATACGACGAGAGCCTCGGGAAGCGGACTGGGGCTGGCAATCGTAAAATCGATCATCGACGCGCACGGCGGTACCATTGACATTCAGAGTGAAGTCAATGCCGGCACGACGGTCACTGTCAGGCTGCCGCGCCAAGGCGGGATTCGGACATAATGCGAGTTCTTCTTGCCGACGATGACGCCGCCTTGCGCCGTGTTCTGGAGTTCAAACTGAAGAAGAGCGGATTTGATGTTATGGCGGTTGCCGACGGCGAGGAAGCGCTCGCACAGTTAAAGGTCGGTGCCTTTGATCTGTTACTTGCGGATATTCGCATGCCACGGTTGACCGGAATCGAGCTTCTCGAGAAGGTGCGGAAACTGGAACCTTCACTCAAAGTGATTCTGATGACAGCTTATGCGACTGTACCGCAGGCGGTCGAAGCCGTCAAAATGGGCGCGTTTGACTACTTGACCAAGCCATTTGAAGACGAGCAGCTATTGATGACGATTGATCAAGCCCTGAAGTTCAAGCGGCTCGAGGATGAGAACCAACGACTCAAGACGGAGCTAAACCTGCGTTCGGGGCTGAATGAGATCATCGGTGACTCGGAGCCCGTGCGGGAATTGAAGGAAATTATAACGCAAGTCGCGCCGACTGATGCCACAGTCTTGATTAGCGGAGAATCCGGGAGCGGCAAGGAACTTGTGGCGCGGGCGATCCACGCCTTGAGTCCGCGATCAAGCGCCCAGATGGTGGCAGTCAATTGTGCAGCATTGCCGCATGATTTGCTGGAGTCGGAGTTGTTCGGCCATGTCAAAGGCGCGTTTACCGGTGCCGCGAAGGATAAACGGGGGAAGTTTGAGATTGCCGGCGGCGGGACTTTGATGCTCGATGAAATCAGCGAGTTGGCGCTCGATCTACAGGCAAAACTTCTGCGGGCAATTCAAGAGCGAATTATATCACCCGTTGGGAGCGAATCAGGTCGCGAAGTTGACGTGCGTATTGTCGCAGCTACGAATGTGAACCTGAAGAAGCGAGTGAGCGAAGGAAAATTCCGTGAAGACCTATTCTATCGATTGAACGTCATTCCGATTCATGTGCCCAGTCTCCGCAAGCGATCTTCCGATATTCCGCTTTTGGTGAGCCATTTCTTGAGTCGCCTTGCACCCCGGTCTGATGTCGGTTTGGATGCAGAATTGATGTCGATCTTGGCTAAACATCGATGGCCCGGCAATGTTCGTGAGTTGGAAAACTTGATCGAGCGCATGGTTGTCCTGCGCCGCGGTGACACCTTGACGAAGGCGGATTTGCCACATGACTTCTCTGCCGAAACGGAAAAGTCAGATATTCAGCAGGCGGTTACATTCCACGAGGCGGAGAAGAGCTTGATTCTGAATGCGCTGGAACGAAGCAATGGTAATCGCACTAAGGCTGCGGAATTGCTGGCAATTCCGCGACATGTTCTATTGTACCGCCTGAAAAAATATGGAATTGTCGCCGAGGATTGAATCGGCAATCGACGCCTGTAAGAATCGCATTGCCTCAAGGCCACAAACCTGTAATCTTGGATCACTATGAACTGGAAACGCTTCTTCGTCATATTAGGCCTTTCTGTTGTTGTCCTCGGTGTTGCAGGCATAGTCGCCGTAAAGATGCTCGTCTCGCCGGAGACAATCACACGGGCGATTGTGCCGAAGATTTCTGCGATGCTCGATCGCGAAGTTACAGTCGGCAAAGCGGAATTAGGGCTGTTTCCGATCGGCGTTCGAATTGCCGATGTGACCATCGCAAATAGGGGGCAGTTCGCGGACCGGCCATTGGCAAAGATTGATCATATTGATGCGAACCTGCAATATTTGCCATTGCTGCTGGGCCGGATCAAGGTCAAGGAAGTTGCCATCGCCGGTTGGGAGATGTTGCTCTTCAAGGACTCTTTGGGGTCGACCAACTACGACTTCTTTTCGGCGCGTGCAATGTTGCCCAACGAGCAACAGCAGTTTGAAGAGCCGCTTTGCCGCAAGTTTCGATTGGATAGCGGACGGCTGCTGATGCGAGATGATTCAACCGGATTTCGTTTTGTACTTGGCAATGTCAGATTGAATTATGACCTGCTCGGAGAGCGGCAATCGGAGATTCTGGGCAAGCTGGAGATCGATTCGCTGTTCGTGTGGGCCGGAGCAGGAACTTTCCTCATTCAGCCCAATGCACTTTCCACCGACTGGCGAGGCTTCTACTCGCTTAGCAAGGATTCCCTGTCACTGCGGCGCTGCGAATGGCGTCTTGACAAGTTTGCCGGACGATTGGAAGGCTCGGTGGGCCGGATTACATCGTCACCGTCGATTAATCTCCGGGTGCTTTCCGAACGCACGGATCTGTCTACTTGCGCGGAATCCCGCGTGCTGGCGGCCATTCCCTTTCTTCGTGACCTGGACCTTGGCGGACAGATTCGAATTGATGTAGCTTATTCGGGCAAGGTGGGTGTACCGACGAGTCGAAGCTTGCGCGGCAAAGTATCCGTAACCGACTTCACCGGCATTCTCCCGGAGAAGAACATTGACGTGCGCATGAAGCTGTTGGAGGCCAACTTCAACGAGCAGACGCTTTCGCTATTTACCGAGGCCGGTTTCATTGGCTCCTCGCCGGCATCTTTTCGGTTTACAGCGGATAACTACAGCGATCCGACGTATTCCGGCGAAGTGAATCTGACAAGTGATGCCATGACTCTGGCTCGGATACTTGATGCGAAACCGACATTATCGTTTGGAGGCCTGGTCGAGGTCAATCTTTCCGGATTCGTTCGCCCCTCTGCTCCCGAAGAGGGACGCGTTTTCGGTTCGGTTGTTGTCTCCGGGCTCTCGGTCTCGGATTCATCCGCCGGTTGGTCGCTGGATACTCTGAATGCAGAAGTGCATTGCAGCGGTAACTACGCTCAAATACCACAGTTCGATTTGAGTATCGGCGCAAATCGACTTCAGGCATATGGCAACGTAACTGATTTCTCACTGTTGTTTGCAGAGGGCAGAAAAGTGCGCAAGCGTCCTCGATTAGAATTTAGTTTATCCAGCGAGTACTTCAATTTCGATACCTTGACAGCCCTTAGCGATAACAGCCAAGCGCCAGCAGATACCGACGCTGTCATGGCAATCGTTGATCGATTGATTGACTTCGACGCAGCCGGTCAAGTCCGGGTGATGGCTGGACGCGCCGCCGGGATTGACTTCGAAACACTTGATTCGCGACTGTCTGTGACTAACCGGATAATTTACAGCGACACAGTATCCGTGGGTGTTTTTGGCGGGTCAGTGAGCGGTGAAATCATCTATGATTTCAATGATCTTCTTAAGCCAGATTTTGAGCTCGACCTGCGCGGCAGGAACATCGCGGCGGCTCACTTTCTCAATCGCTGCACCGGATTTGGTGAAGTGCTTTCAGGAGAAATCGATATGCAGCTGGTTGCGCGTGGACGTGGGCTGACAGCGACGGAGTACCGACCAACACTGAACATCAAGGGACGCGCGATCATTGAAGACGGCAGCATAGAGGGGTTCGATTTAAGTCGGCGCTTTGAGGATTTCTTCGGCATCAAGGCGTTTGATAACCGGCGTGTCGATGATCTTGTCGCAAACTTTATCTACGCCGATCAGACTTTGCGTTTTAACCAACTGGTCTTTGATTCCGACGATATCGAGTATTCGATTGAAGGAACAGTTTCTCAAGACGGTATCGCTGACCTACTAATCAGTCGGAAACTCTCCAAGGATGATTCACAAGTACTCCAGTCGAATCGAGAGTTTCGTGATTTGAGCGGCGGCAAGCAACCCAAGTTGGCGGCAATCCGAGCGTCCGGTCCGGTGGGAAGCCCTTCATTTCACGTCGTATCAGTGCGACAAAAAGATTGACTACACTTTTATCCCCAACCGTCGTAACTTCCTAACTATGGCATTCGAAGACATCAAGGCAATCTATCGCAATGACCCGGCGGCACGGGGAATTGAGCCAATTCTCTATTCGGGTCTGCATGCTATTCTCTTCCACCGTGTATCTCATCGCCTGTATCGGTGGGGACTCCGTTTCCTGGCGCGAGTTGTCTCGCAAACAGCGCGGTTCCTGACCGGAATTGAGATCCATCCCGGTGCTTCGATCGGAAAAGGTCTGTTCATTGATCATGGTATGGCTTTGGTCGTCGGTGAAACGGCGGAAATCGGCAAAGACTGTGTGTTGTTCCACAACGTCACGCTGGGCGGTACCGGCAAGCATAAGGGCAAGCGTCATCCCACCTTGGGCGATGAGGTGTTTATCGGAACTGGCGCGGTTATCTTGGGTCCGGTGAAGATCGGCAACCGCGTCAGGATTGGCGCCAATTCATTTATCTACATGTGTGATGTGCCGGATGATGCTACAGTCGTTGGCAGTCCGGGTCGAATCGTACGACTGCGCGGCGAGCCCGTGGATCTGCCACTGCCAAAGACAATTCATATCGAAGAGTGAGATCATTCCCAGGCGTGGATACTAATGAGCGGGGCTTCATAGAGTTTCTGCAGAAGTTTAGTTGAGTGTCAGGGCTACTACCCGCTGGTGTTCCTATTATCAGAGACCTTCGGTTCCGTTATCGAAGTAGTGAAAGTGCGCAAGTTGATTGATTGCCGAGTTGATATTCTCGACGGACTCACCCAATGCAACAGCAAGTTTGGCAATTTCCTCTTTGGTCTCCGGAAATGTGGTAATCATGTCGACTACTTCGAGAAGAATGTGAGAGTCATCCTCTACTGGATTTCCGGCGATAAAGTTGTTCATGATATTGGCGGCAAAGCAGGCTGCGAAGATTCCGATTCGGGGATCGGCGGACTCGACGAAGAGATCAAAGCGACCTTCCGGTTTCTTCCAACCATTGTTGATGCTTGAGCTACTCGGCGTCTGGCCCAAGTTACCCGGATCGGCAGACATCAGATGCTCCAGCAGGTGCGGAAAATCCGCGAGTTCTCCGATTCGTTTCATTCTTGTCGACTTCCTACTCGAGACATAAGACGATGCCGTTTTTCACCTTTGGTACTGCTAGAAGCAATAGCGCTGTCACCCCAGTTATCGGACTTAGAAGGACCGACTTTAGTATGTTTGTGGTTCGAATCCCGGACAGGCGCCGTCGTCAGGGCTGAACGGGCAACAATAATCGAGGCTTGATCAACTCGAATTTGCGCAGGGAGTAATTGCACCGAATGGCGCTTAACGATATATTAGTTGTCTTCGCGCCGTTGATAATTGTGAACGTTGAGGAAGTAGCCCGTGAGCGATCTGTTTGAAGATGATGTTCCGCTGAAAAGAAAACCCAATGCGCCACTTGCCGAGCGGATGCGTCCGGAGCGACTCGACGAGTTTGTCGGTCAACACGATATCATGGACGAAGGGAAGCCGTTGCGAGCGCTGCTCGATAAGGGCAAGATTCACTCGGCGATCTTCTGGGGACCGCCCGGGTCCGGCAAGACAACGTTAGCCTACCTGATCTCCAAGACTCTGAAATTGAAGTTCATTTTCTTCTCGGCCGTGACATCGGGAATTAAAGAGATCAAAGAGGTCATGGCCGAAGCCGAAAAGACGGAAGCGCTTTATGGACAGCGGACAGTGCTGTTCGTTGACGAAATACATCGATTTAATAAGGGGCAGCAGGATGCTTTCCTGCCGTACGTTGAATCGGGTAAGATCGTTCTGTTGGGTGCGACAACGGAAAATCCGTCATTCGAGGTAGTCGGCGCACTATTGTCACGTCTCAAAGTGTATCTGCTTAAGCCGCTCGATGCGGAGGATCTCGACAGGATCATATCGCGCGCTCTGGCAGACAAGGACAAAGGTCTGGGAGCCAAGAATGTAAAACTAAGCGCAGACGCGAGATCATACATCATTCAGGTAAGTGGTGGCGATGCGAGGCGAGCGCTGACATTGCTCGATTTAGCTTGCGAGGCCGATCCTGGTTGGGAGACGGGCTCTGCGGACATCACTTTGGAACGTATCACTGAAGTCCAGCAGAAGAAAGTTTTGCTGTATGACAAGTCGGGCGAAGAGCATTTCAATTTAATATCGGCACTGCACAAATCGATGCGCGATTCGGACCCCGATGCTTCACTGTACTGGTTGGCACGAATGCTCGCCGGCGGTGAAGATCCTTTGTACATTGCCAGACGAGTAGTGCGATTTGCCGTCGAGGATGTTGGCTTGGCTGATCCAGGCGCGATGGCCGTTGCCTTGAACGCCAAAGAGATCTACCACTTTCTCGGAACACCAGAAGGTGAGTTGGCGATTGCTGAAGCTGTAGTATATCTCGCAGCAGCGCCCAAGTCGAATCGGATCTACAGAGCGTACCAGAAGGTGATGAAGACCGTGGAAGAAGAGCCCGCTTATGAGGTACCTTATCACATCCGCAATGCCGTGACCGGGATGATGAAAGGTTTCGGTTATGGCAAAGGCTACCAGTATGCGCACGATGTTGACAATGCCATCACCGGCCAGTCGGATCTCCCGGACCAGTTGAAAACGCGGGTGTTTTATGAGCCTTCGGAGTACGGGATTGAGAAGAAGATCAAGGAGCGGCTTGAATACTGGGAAGAAATCAGGAAACAGGCGCGTGAACGGGGCAAGAAATAATATTTCTTGAGGGTTTAGGCGGCTTGGACATTGACCTGTATAATCAAAGAGTAAACAACTATCAATGGACGTTATGAAGACGACTCGATTTCTGATATTATCACTCATTGGTATGACGCTGTTTTGTTCGCAATCTTTTGCCAACAAGATCTTGATCTATATGGATCGCGAGCAGACCAATCACCTCAAGGCTTACGGAGTAGCTTTCTGGACACTCAAGCAGAATCGCCCGGTTGAGTGGCTGCTCAATTATCGCGGCGGTTCATTCTTGATGGACGAATTTGAGGGCATCAAGAACTTGTGTGCATTGCGCGGCGTCGCGGCGACCACCATCGACGCCGGCGATGAAGCCCTGATCCGCGCTACTATCGAAGAGAACAACATGGAGTCCGTACTGCTGGAGAAAGCACCGGCGGTGGCGATTTATAGTCCGCCGAACAACGAGCCATGGGATGATGCGGTGACACTGGCGCTGCAATACGCCGAAATCGAGTACAAGACTCTTTGGGATCCCGAAGTCCTGGATGGCAAACTCGAGGAATACGACTGGCTGCATCTGCATCACGAAGATTTCACCGGACAATACGGGCGATTCTATAATTCCTTCCGCAATACACTCTGGTATCAACAGGAGGTAGCGGCGAATGAGCAGACGGCGAGAACGCTCGGCTACCGCAAGGTTTCAGAAATGAAGCGCGACGTAGTACTCGCAGTGGAAGATTTCGTCGCCCGCGGCGGTTTCATGTTCTCGATGTGTTCGGCGCCCGAGACATTTGATATCATGCTGGCCGCCCAGAACACTGATATCGTCCCGAAGGAATTCGACGGTGATGCCATCGATCCGAATTTTGCCAGCAAATTGGACTTTAGCAGATGTATGGCGTTCGAGAACTTCACATTATCAGTCAATCCACTTGAGTACAAGCACTCGGACATTGATACATATCCGGATCGGCAGCAATTTGCGCCGGTTCCGGATTTGGACTATTTCCAATTATTCGATTTTTCCGCAAAGCTTGACCCGGTGCCGACGATGTTGGTACAAGATCACGTCGGTATGGTCAAGGGATTCATGGGGCAGTCCACCGCATTTCGAAAATCGCTGGTCAAGAAATTCGTAACGATACTTGCGGAAGTGGATGGACAGGATGAAGCTCGTTATATTCACGGCAACTATGGCAAGGGAACATTTACGTTTCTGGGCGGTCATGACCCGGAAGACTATCAACACATGGTGGGAGACCCACCGACACAGTTGGAGCTATACAAAGATTCGCCCGGCTACCGCTTGATTCTGAACAACATCTTATTTCCGGCGGCGAAAAAGAAAGAACGCAAGACATAAGTCGCTGTCAGTGTCAAAGATAGTGATAGTGAATAATTTCTCTTGATTTTCGTAATCGCTTTCATTAAATAACAGTATCTTCACTGATCTGAACAGGTCGGATAGACGGCTAAATACCCTTCATCGTTTAGAATGTCGTCAAAGCGTTAACGCAGATTTGCCCGAGAATCTGGTAGTCCGTCTGTTGATCAAGATAGAAGAAACACAGCACATTACAACAGCTTGGAGGATTAGGTGTCCGGTGCGAGCGATATACTCATCGCAAATATAAAGGAAAAAGGTTCGGAGGTTACCGCCTTCCTGGAGAAGGAAGGAATCAACATCCGCTATACGGCATTGCGTCTAATCGACTATTTGATTGCCGGAAGAATCGCAGTCATTCGCCGGACAGTACCGGCGTTCATGGAAGATCTGTCGAATAAGTTAGTTTATCGTACGGCGCCGGAATTCAAGCGGACCTTTCCGGATCCGCTGTACATTGTCGAGGGCGACCGACCGGCATCAACGATATCCTCAACGACCCACGGCCGTTCCGGTGTCACCTATCTGACTTTTGTCAATCGAATTCCGATCATTTTCTCCAGCACTCCCGAAGAGACCGGGAAATATATAGCGCTCATGATGAAACAAGTGGCATTTGCCTCGACGGCGGAAACCATGTCAAATGACAACGAAGAAACATCCGAAGAGTCGACAGTTGAGATTGATGCTGAAGTTCAAATGCAGGTGCTTTCGGCGATACCCGGAGTGAAGGAAGAAAATGCCAAGGCACTTATCGCCAAATTCGGTTCCTTGCGCGCTATCGCAGAAGCTGACGAAGCGGAAATCGCCAAAGTCAAAGGTCTCGGCGGCAAGAGAGCTAAGGCCATAGCACAGGCTTTTAATGCGTCACTTCTTGAGAGCCAGCCGCGGGTTGAAACAAAGTCTTCCAAGTCATCCGTTACCCGATAGACTATCAAGTAATTTTCGAACCAAGTCTCTCTCTTTCCAATTTTAGGATTGCGCGTATATTGGGATCGTGACCGATAAACCGCAGATCGATAGAATCTTCGTTGCGCTGGCCTTAGCGCTGCCGTTCTGCCTCTACCTCCTCACTCTTTGTAGAGGAATCCCGGTCGGTGATGCACCGGAATTGGCATTGGCAGCGGCAAGACTTCAGATTGCCCATCCACCCGGCTATCCACTGCTGACGATAGTCGGCTACATTTGGAGCCAGGCATTTTCCTTTTTGCGCCCGATTGTCACACTCAATTTGCTTAGCGCCGTATTTGCAGCCGCGTCATGCGGAGCTTTCTATCTTCTCGCGTCTCGACTTGTCGTGGTGCAGGGAATGACTGGGCGCGTTCTCATGTTGGCCATCGCTGTTTCCATTGCGGCCGGCCGGACCCTGTGGTCGACGGCAACGAATTTCGAGGTCTATTCCCTGGCGGCACTGTTCACTGTGCTGATTCTCCTACTGCTCATTCGATTGATGCAAACCGGCGACCGGCGATTCTTCTTGCTTGCGACGTACCTGCTGGGGCTGTCCCTCTGCAATCATCTTTCATTGCTTGCTTTGCTGCCGGCTGTGATCATCGCCGCAATCGGCATACGATCAATTTTGGGTTGGCGGCATCTGCTTGCCGGCATCGTGTTGGGAGTCGTTCCGGGAACTCTTTACGGTTACCTGCTTATTCGTTCGCGATTTGATCTGGTGATGAGTTGGTATAATCCGCAACGGTGGACCGGTTTCAAGCAACAGGTGTTTGCGGAGACCTATCAGCGCTTTGTCGCCTCACCGAATTTTGCGGACTTAATGCCCTATATGCATCGGCTCCAGGAATTATTCGGTGGCGAATTGGTGCTGCCGTTCACATTGTTGGCCCTGGGTGGACTAATTGTCCAATGGCGCAGGAATCCAAAAATTGCGTTGATGCTCGGCTCTGTAGCCGTAACCAACTGCATACTCAATTTCAATTACACCATCAGCGACATCGCGCCTTATTTCTTGCCGACAATCACTGTGCTGTTGATCTGGATATTCGAGTTATTGAATTGGATGATCAGCAAGTCTCGAGCGACGACGGGCGTTGCTGTGACAGTTTCAATTGCTGTCGCAGCGACTTCGATTGTTGGCAACTATGACCGATCTGACCTTTCTACTCGCACTAAGTCCGAAACCTATGCGAAGGATCTGTTCAAAAATGTCCCGACGGGAGGAATGCTCTTCTGCGGAAGCGACAATTCGATGTTCCCGGCATTATATCTGCGCTATGTTGAGAACTACCGACCTGACAGCGAGGTATTTGGTCACTTGCCGACGATGAGTCATCTGCAACGTGAGCTGGGTTACCAATTCGACGGTGATTGGACGAATTTTCCGGACTTGCTCAAACACGCCATTAAATCGGGTTCGCGGCCAGTCGTGATGGCACGCGAACTGATGAATTTCGACAACAACTTCCCGCGCATAGTGGACAACTTGATAGCTCGAGATTTAGTATATGTTGCCGATTCAGCAATGCAATTGCCTTTGCAGGACTATCGCACACAAATCGACGACATTCCAAATCTGTATGATCCTAAGGAAGCACTGATGTATGCTGTCTATCAACTGGCGGCGGCGGAGTCAGCCGAAGATGCGAGCGACACTGAAAGCGAGCGGTACTACAACCGCGCGATCAGAATAGTCAACGCAATGAAGGAACCTTCACTATCGAGCGCCCTGGCCGCCTACTTTGTTGATCGCAATCAACATCGTTACGCAATAGCGGTGATTGAACCTGCGCTGGCATTGTCGTCACTGCGGCTGAAAGAGCGACTTCAATTGCTCGGAGGACTCGGCACCGCGCAAATGCGACTACAAAACAGGGCGGGCGCAAGGGCTGTTTTCGAGAAGATGCTGACTCTGGAAGCCGATAATACTGAAGCGCAATTTCAAATCATGACGCTGGATGCTTCGGAAGCAATGAATGGCGGAAATCTGGAGGCCGCAATTTCGGTGTATGAGCGAATGGCGCAATTGGCACCCGATCAACACCAGGTGACTATGCAGCTGGCAGGACTCTACATCAGGACAGGCAACCTCAAGTCAGCCCGGTTGGCTCTGCAGCGTTGCATCGACGCCGATTACCGGCGCGATGAGGCCACCACTTTACTCGGGCAATTGGATTCGACGGGGCTCAAGTAGCCGGTTGCCACGCTACGCCACGGAGAGCGTAACGTCCTTGGTTGGGACGGCAACCAAACGATCACCGTCAAGGCTCGTTAGATCAACCGAGCAGATTTGATTCTGTAGATTTCGTTCGGACTTCAAGTGAACCCGCATGTAGTTTTCCGTATACCCGGTCCAATAGTAATCTTCCTGCGTTTCAAATAGCACATTGACAGTCGTGCCAAGATGCGCGGAGTAATATGCCCGACGTTTGCGCTCGGAGAGCTCAATTAAATTGCGAGTGCGTGCCTTCTTGACTTGATGTGGTACTTTGGGTTTCAGATTCCATGAGGGCGTACCCGGACGATCGGAATAGGTGAACACGTGGAAATAGAAAAAGGGGAGATCTGTCAGAACGTCGCGAGTATTTTGAAATTCGGCCTCGCCCTCGGTGGGATAACCGACCATGATATCTGTACCGAGCCCTATGTCGGGAATCAATTTGGCGGACCACTCAATGAACTTGGCGAACGGTTTGATGGTATGTTTGCGCGACATCGAAGAGAGAATCTTGTCATCTCCGCTTTGCAGTGGCACGTGCAAGTAGTGGCACAACTTAGCCGACGAGGCCATATAGCGCACCAATTCCGCCCCGATAGTGGTCGGTTCGATTGAACTGATGCGGATGCGCGACAGGCCTTCAATCAGCTCGAGACGCTCGATGACTTTGAGCAGGTTTTTTCCGTCATTCTTGTAGGTGCCAATGTTAACACCGGTGAGGACGAGTTCGCGGTGTCCGGCAGCGACCAGAGCTTCGGCTTCGCGAATAATGTCGTTGAAATTCCGGCTGCGAGCACGGCCTCGGACTGTTGGGATAATGCAGAACGAGCAAAAATAATTGCAGCCATCCTGGATTTTCAGGTTAGCTCGTGTATTGAACGTGTACAGGCCGCTGGTGTCAATGGTGAATTCTTTCTCGGGCAACTTCGGCGAGTGGATTATTTGCGGCGCGGAGTTCTTATTGAGACCATTGAGAAAGTCGCCTACACGCAGCTTGTGTTCATTGCCAATGATCAGATCGACGCCGCGAATGGCGCTGATGGCATCGATGCCGTTTTGCGCGTAACAGCCGACGACTGCAACGAAGGTCGTAGGATTGACACGCAGCGCTGCCCGCACCGCCTGTCGGCATTTGGAATCGGCTTGTTCGGTAACAGTGCAGGTGTTAATAACCGTCACATCTGCAGGCTCGCCGAATTCGACGATATCGAATCCGCGGGCAGCCAGACTGTTGGCAATAATCGCGGTCTCGGCCTGATTGAGCCGACAACCGAGTGTATGCAGCGAAGCCTTGGGCAAGTTCCTGCTCCAGAAATGATCCGTTTTGACGCCGAATTGCCGGCGCCGCTGACAGGGAGCAGAATATAGACTCGAGCGAGGAATGTCAAGCGGGAGACAGGCTGAACTTATGTCCTGTGAGGTTTGAAGGCAAACTCGCGGATACTCATCGACTCGGGCACCGGATAGACTCCAGCGCCGGCGCAAAGCGGGCAGGGGCTCTTGTCGGACTGGCGAATTTCGATCATGCCGGATCCTTTACAGGCGTAACAGTCCTTTCCGGAAGCATCCTGCCCCTTGCCAAAGCAGTACATGCAGACGTGGGCATGATTCGGTGTCAAGCAGCGGTTGTCAACCCAGCCACGCCCGAGGCATTCCGGACAGGTTTTCGGCGGCCCTTCACTTGACGGTGGTAGGTGCTTCTCGGTTGACATAAATTTCCTTTCCAGTATGCAATTCAAGCCATTGATTGATACTCACCAGCGCCGGTTCGACAGCGGACCTCACCTGTCCCGTCATAGATTCATTCAGAGTAGTCACATCAGCGACTTCGACAGCTAACACATCAATATGTTCCGGCATTTGATATCCGAGCCGGCGCCCCAACTCCAAGGCGGTCGGGAGACTCATCTGATGGCTGGTGGTGAGATTTCGCGATGGTGTCAGAGTCCCCATGGGGAAGAAGTGCAGAGTACCGGGTGGTACTCCACCGGTCACTATGCTATCAATAAGAAGGACTTTGTCTCTCCCGTTGAGCAAATCCAGAAGGCCGAATCCGGCAACCGGAGCGAAAATCACTTCGACATGCTCGCAATCCCGCTGCCTTGTGTTCAGTATTCCGGCGATCGTCGGGCCGAACGCGTCATCCGACAAGACTTCGTTGCCGAGACAAAGTATCAAGAATGGCTTCAACATTGCCTTTTGACGACCTCGACAACTTCTCCGCTTTCCGCAGAATGAATGACAATTTCGAGCGGCATTTCGCCGGGAAGCGAATGAGTAGCGCAACCAAAACACGGATCGTACGCACGGAACGCCATCTCGATTCGATTGAGAATGCCGTCGGTGATTGTCGTGCCTTTCTTAATCAACCCTTCAGCGGCGCGTTTGATCGACATCGTGATCGGCGCGTTGTTGTTAGTCGTACCGACAATGAGATTTGCCTCGGTGACGATTCCGTTCTGATCGGTTTTGTAGTGATGCGTCAAGGTTCCGCGCGGCGCCTCGACAATGCCGACACCTTCTCCGACAATGCCAGTCGGTGGTTCGAGGATATGATCGGAAGTGATCTCGTCATCCTTGGCCTGCTCGAGCGTGGCCTCGCAGGCGAACATCAACTCAACCACACGCGCCCAGTGTGTTGCCAGCGTGGAATTGACCGGTGTCTTGCCGGTTCGATCTCCGGTGAGCGTTTCGAAATAGCGTTCGTACTCGGCGTGCGCAAGCGGCGTCGCCATACCGTCGGCTACGTTGAGCCTTGCCAGAGGGGTCGCTTTGTAAACGCCGGAGTCCATACCATCGACGAAACCTTTCCAGCCGACTTTTTTGAGATAAGGATACTTGAGATATGAATAGGGTTCGACGCGCTCTTCAACATACTGAAGATAATCCTTCGGTTCGTACTTGGCGTGTTCCGTACCATCAGGAGCTGTTACTCGCACTTTGCCGTCATAGAAGGTGACGTGGTTGTTGGCATCGACCAATCCCATATTATAGGTCTGATGGGCGTAGGAATCGGAGAGAATCATCTCCAGATAGGCTTTATTCGCAAGCACGATATCATTCAATACCTGAATGGTGAACTTGGCGAATTCGACCATGTCTTCGCCGATCTTGATGATCTCCTGCTGCTCTTCCTTGGTCACGCGCTTGCTCATTCCGCCCGGTAATGCAGTCACGGGGTGAACTTTCTTCCCACCGATGATCTCGATCACACGTTGACCGCGGGCGCGTTGTGCAATGACCTTCTTGCCGGCATCTAGTCCGACCTTGGCGATTACGCCGAGAATGTTGCGTTCGGCTTTGGGAGCATCGGGACCGCAAACGAAGTCTGGTCCACCGAGGGCATAGAAGTGAGTTGTGTGGTCACCGGCATAGAACGCGTTGTAGACTAACTCGCGCAATTTGCGCGCTGCCGACGGAATAGTAACACCATACACAGCATCGGCGGCTTTGGCAGACGCCATGTGATGCGCGTCGGGACACACGCCGCAGATACGGGTGGTAATGCGCGCCAATTCTTCTACCGGGCGTCCCTGGCAGAATTTTTCGAAGCCGCGCAATTCGGGTACCTGAAAGTAACAGTTGGCTAATTCACCATCGTCGTTGATGAATAAGTGAATCTTGCCGTGCCCTTCAAGGCGCGTAATCGGATCTATGACAATGCTCTTCATACTTGCACCCTCCGAAGCAGAGAACCGGCCATGCTAAAGCGATAGAATGTTCCAAGTGGATCGGGAATGGTGTTGATGATCTGTTCAATCTCCTCTGGATCGGTGGAATCGATCACGCTGGCCAATGCCGAGACCATTTTGGCTCCCTGGTCTTTGATGTTTGACGGGAGTCCATAGCAGCCACGGCACGGCATTCCAGCCTTAACGCATTTGGCTCCGCACCCGGAACGCGTCGCCGGCCCGAGGCAGACGATGCCCTGCTCCATGAGACAGAGATTCGGATCAGTGACCTTGGCAAACGGCCTGGAGAAGGCTTTAATCTTTTTGATATTGCGTTCGCGCGGGCACTCGTCACAACAGCTCTTATCGGTTGCTCCAAGAACGGTTCCCTTGGGAGGCAGCGGCTTGTTGTTCTGGAGGATGTCGATAACGGCCATAACTGCATTCACGATTTGATCTGACTGGGGCGGGCAGCCGGGAATGTAATAATCAACCTCAACTACCTGGTCTAGTGAGCGAACCGTATTCCAGAATTTCGGAATTGTGATGGTTCCTTCTGGAACTTGAACTTCCGGCTGGGGCTCGACACTGCCGCCATTAGCGAGAGAAGGCGACTTATGATAAACGTAATCGAGAATCGAATCTTTGTTGAAGAAGTTAGCCAACGCTGGAATGCACCCTTCGCCGGCACAACTGCCAAACGCTACCAGCACCACTGATTTCTGGCGCAGTAGTTCGGCGAGCTCATAATTCTCGCTTGTCCGGATCGCCCCGTTAAACAGTGTTAGAGTAATTGACTTGTCATCCATTGCGCGGACATCGTCGTACTTGATATCCATCGCGCAGGGCCAGAAGACGAGATCAAAGAAATCTACCACGGCGAGAATCTTTTCCTCGATATCGAGAATCGAAATATCACAGCCGCCGCAGGAGGAAGCCCAATATATCGCAAGTTTCGGTTTAGACATGTTGATGCACCTCCTCGGCATTGGGGTCGAAATCGTAGTCGTGCAATTTCAAAGGTCCCAAGGCGCGAATCTGTTCGGTGAACTCGGTGATGACCTCCTGGAAACGGCCGCCTTCGGAAGCCGAAACCCATTCGAGGCGCATGCGGTTGCGATCGATTCCCAATTGTTGAAGTAACAATTGCGTCAGGGGCATTCGGCGCATGCACTTGTAGTTCCCTTCGATGTAATGACAATCGCCGGGATGACAGCCGCAAACCAACACGCCATCGGCGCCGCGCCGGAAGGCATCGAGGATAAACGCCGGATCGACGCGCCCGGAACACATCACACGGATGCTGGTCACATTGGGCGGATAGTGCATGCGTGCAGTACCGGCGAGGTCGGCGCCGGTATAACTACACCAGTTGCAGAGGAAGCCGACAATTCTCGGTTCAAAACTCATGACAAAATCCCCTCAATCTGCGCATAGATTTGTTCGTCAGTGAAGTGGCGGCCCTTGATCGCACCCGAAGGACAAGCCGCGACGCAGGTGCCGCAAGCCTTACACAGTGCGGAATTGACGTGGCTGATCTTCTTTTCGGGATCAAAGTCGATCGCATGATATGGACACATGTCATTACAGATTTTGCATCCGGAGCAAAGCTCGTCCTGGACCTCGGCGTAGGTTGCATCCATCAGGACTTCGCGTTGGCACAAGAGCCTCATTACCTGTGCGGCAGCCGCCGAACCTTGTGCGACAGAGTCAGGAATGTCCTTTGCACCCTGACAGACTCCGGCGAGGAAGATTCCCTCGGTTGACGTTGATACCGGCGCCAGCTTGGGATGCGATTCGATAAACCAGCCATCGGCACCGACGGAGATATTGAAACGGCGGGCAACCTCCTTGGCATCAACTCGTGCTTCAAGAGCGGTGCAGAGGACAATCATGTCGACTGGCACTTCGCGATACTTGCCGATCATTGTGTCTTCGCAGCGGACAATCAGGGCGCCTTCGGCTTTTTGTGATTGACTGGCCGGGGCAACTTCGGCGCCTTTACCGCGGATGACATTGCCGCCTTCATCGAGAATTCGCTGGTAGAATTCTTCGTAGCCCTTTCCGAACGAGCGCATGTCGATGTAGAACTGATAGACATCAGCCTTGGTTTTCTCCATGATCAAGTGCGAGAACTTGAGGGCGTACATGCAGCAAACGCGGCTGCAGTATTTGTGGTGGTTTTCGTCGCGACTACCGATGCAGTGGATGATTGCGATCCGGCGCGGTTCTTCGCCATTCTCCAAACAGATCTTTCCACCGGTCGGGCCGGCGGCATTGTTCATTTTCTCAAACTCGATTGAGGAAACAACGTTGGGATAGTGGCCATAACCATACTGCTTCATTGGCGTGGGATCGAAATCGTCAAAGCCGGTTGCCAGCACAACGGCGCCGACTTCAATTTCCTCGAAATCTGCGCGATCGCCGTAGTCGATACAGCCCTTGGGGCACACCTTCTCGCAAATCATACACCCGCCAGTCTTGTAGTGTATGCAATTCTCGCGCACGATATAGGGTACGTTGGGGACTGCCTGTCGGAAAGGCAATGTAATTGCGGAGTTGGGTCCCAAGTTCAGTTCGCGGTGATTGATGACCCGCTCTTCAATATCCTCCATTTTAATATGGCCGGTCGGGCAGTATTTGGCGCAGGCGCCGCAGAGAATGCAGGCCTCGGAATCCAGGTTGAACGGAGTTGAGACATCGCGTTCCCGGCCACGATTGACAAAGGTCAGAGCGTGAGCACCGACGACCTCGTCGCAGATACGCACACAGAGTCCGCAGAGAATGCAAGTGTAGGTTCCATGTCCCCAGCGAGGCTCCTTGACACCGAACTTCGCTGCATAATGCTCCAGCAAGGGGACCGGGGCGCAGTTGGCCATCAACATTTCAAGGTTTGTGCGGCGTGCATTAACCACTCGCGGAGTTTCGGTGAAAATTTCCAGACCGTCCCAAGCCGGGTAATTGCAGGCCGTTACGATCTTGCTCCAGCCCTTGTTGTTGCGAGCCTCCACGACACAGATTCGGCAAGCAGCATACGGGCTCATAAATGGGTAGTAGCAGAGAGTCGGGATCTCGATTCCCAACGACTGTGCAGCGCCCAGGACGTACGAGCCCTCTTCGACCTCGATCGCTTGACCGTCTATTTTAATCTTAACAGTTGCCATCATAGTCTCCTATGCCACGGTCGCCGGCTGTTTTGCGGTTTCCTTGGGCTGCCAAAGTTCGCGGGCTTTCAGTTGGATCTTGTCGCCTTCGCCGCGCTTGACTCGCTTGATCGAGTTGTAGCGACAGATCTGGTAACAAGCTCCACATTGAATGCACTTGTCCTGGATGATCATGTGCAGGCGTTTGGGTTCGCCGACGATAGCGTTAGTCGGGCAGGGTTTGACACAGGCGTGACAGCCAGTGCAGGTATTGTCGATGGCGTGCGCCACAAGTTCCTTGCAGACACCGGCTGGGCAGCGTTTGTCACGAACGTGCGCGATGTATTCCTGGCGGAAGTAACGAATCGTGGAAAGCACCGGATTCGGAGCTGAACCGCCGAGCTGACACAAGCTGGTGTCGATAATAACCTGCGACAGCTCCTCGAGGTACTCGATGTCCTCCATCGTGCCTTTGCCTTCGCAGATTTTGTTAAGAATGTTCAGCATCACGACAATGCCTTCACGACAGGGTACGCACTTGCCGCACGACTCCTCCTGGAGGAATTTCAGGAAGTACCGTGCGACATCGACCATGCAGGAATCTTCATCCATCACGATCATGCCACCCGATCCCATCATCGAACCGGCTTTGGTGAGTTCATCGAAGTCCACAGGCAAATCGAGCAGGCTGACCGGTTCATCTTCCTCGCGAATGTCGCCATGAGCAACCATACTGGCATGAACGGAGGTTTCGGAAGTCTCGACAATCAAGGTACCGCCTGACGGGCCACCGGTTTGCACGGCTTTGAAGCGTTTCTTGTTTGGGACTCCGCCGCCGATGTCATAGAGAATCTCGCGCAGGGTAATCCCCATTGGGACCTCGACCAATCCGGTGTTGTTGATTTTGCCGGTGAGAGCAAATACCTTGGTACCTTTGGAGTTGGCGGTTCCAATCCCGGCAAAATACTCGGCGCCTTTTTCAATGATGACCGGAATGTTAGCCCACGTTTCAACATTGTTCAGATTCGAGGGCTTTTCCCAGAGACCGGCTTCCACCGTGTGGATATATTTGGCTCGCGGTTCACCGACCTTCCCTTCAAGCGAGGCCATCAAGGCAGTTGATTCGCCGCAGACAAATGCGCCACCGCCGCGGGAAATCTCAATCTCGAAGTTGAATCCGGTCCCGAGAATATTCTGCCCGATTAGACCATACTCGCGCGCCTGATTCATCGCAATTGTCAGGTTCTTGACCGCCAATGGATATTCGTTGCGAACATAAACGAATCCATCATTACTGCCGATGGCGAAAGCGCCGATAACCATCCCTTCAATCACCATGTGGGGATTGCCTTCGAGCAGAGAACGATCCATGAAGGCTCCGGGGTCGCCCTCGTCAGCGTTACAGATGACGTATTTCGGTTCGCCTTTGGCATTGCGGCATGATTCCCATTTTCTGCCGGCTGGATATCCACCACCGCCTCGACCGCGCAATCCGGACCGTTTGACCTCATCGATTATTTGCGTCGGCATCATTTGAGTCAGCGCTTTCACCATCGCCTGATAACCGCCGAGGAGGATGTAGTCGTTGATCGAGGTCGGGTCCATATAACCGTTCCTGCCGAAAATCAGACGCATCTGCTTTTTGTAAAACGGTATGTCTTTTTCCAGTTTAATGACCTGCTGCGATTGCGGATCGCGATAGAGCAGTTTATTCACCAGATGACCGCCCTTGATTGTCTGTTCCCAGATCAACTTGGCGTCCGCAGGGCGGACTTTCTGATAGAAGATTCCTTGTGGCTGGACGACAACCAGCGGACCACGTTCACAGAATCCGTGACAACCTGTGGTCTTGATTTCAACTTCATTCTCCAGATGGTCATTAACGATTTCTTCCCGGAAGACCTTGGTAACCGCTTCGCAGCCACAGGCCAGGCAGCCGGTTCCGGCACAAACGGTCAGCACCGTTTTATTGGCGTTGCGATTGTTCTTGATTTGCTCGCGCAACTTGGCCAAATCCTGTGGCGACTTTATTCTGTTTTCTTTCATCACTTCGCCTCCTCGGATTTGTGAACCTTGCCCGCGCGCACATCGTTAAGCATCGTTTCCGTCTTGGTGACTGTCATGTTGCCATAGTAAACCTCATTGGCGGTCACGAGCGGTCCGAGCGCGCACGCACCGAGGCAGTTTACGGTTTCGAGGCTGATCTCACCGTCCGGCGTCGTTTCTCCGGGCTTGATCTTGAGGTCGCGCTCCAGTTTGTCAACGATTACGGTCGCTTGCCGAACGTGGCAGGCGGTGCCGGTACAAACACAGATGTGATTCTTACCTTTCGGTTTCAGGCTGAAGGTGCGATAGAACGTCGCTACACCGTATATCTGCGCCAGCGGCAGTTTCATCGTTTTGGAGACAGCGCGCATGGCTGACTCCGGCAGGTAGCGATAGTGCTTCTGAATGTCCTGGAGGATCATGATGAGCGCCGATGCCTTGGCGCCGTACTCGGCCACAATTTGGTCGATGGCTTCTTGAACATCATACTCTTCTTGCGGAGTCGCGGGTAATGTCGTCATGATTGTTTCACCTCCGCAGGCAGCAGATCTTTTTCAGGCATGGGTTGAGCCGCTGTGAGAACTGTTAAATCGTGCTTTGGCCCCATTCGCCATTTGTCCTGAACGTCGAGAAGCCGCCCTTCGCGGTAGACACGATCTCCAAGCATCATGCGACGACGGGTCGGTGTCGGCACGCTGGGACAGGCTTCGTAGCAGGCGCCGCAGCTGTTGCACTTTGTGGTATCCACGTAACGGGGTTTCTTCTTCAGTTTGACCGTGAAATTCCCCAAATACCCCGAGACTTCCTCAACTTCTGTCCAAGTCAAAAGACGAATGTTGGGATGTTTCCCGACCGCAACCATTTTCGGAGTTAGAATACAAGCGGCGCAGTCGAGCGTTGGAAACGTCTTGTCAAATTGCGCCATGTGACCGCCAATCGTGGTTTCCTTTTCGACAAGGATAACCTTGAAGCCGGCATCGGCAATTTGCAGAGCTGCTTCAATTCCGGCAATACCGCCGCCGACAATTAGAACCTGCTGTTTGATTGGGACGCGGCGCATGTCGAGCGGTTCATGAAGCCTGACTCTGGCAACCGCCGCTCGCACCAGTGAGACCGCCTTGGCCGTCGCAGCTTTGGGATCAAGAGTCACCCAGCTTACCTGCTCGCGAATATTCGCCATTTCAAAAAGATAGCGATTGAGTTGAGCGCGTTCGCACGCGTTGCGAAATGTCGGTTCATGCATCAGCGGGCTGCAGGCAGCGACCACAACGCGATTGAGTTTAGATTCGCGAATGTCCTTCTGAATCAGTTCCTGTCCCGGTTCCGAACACATGAATTTGTATTGTCTGGCGACCACCACATTAGGAAGCGCGGCGGCGACCTCGACGACCTTACTTACATCGACCATTTTGGCGATGTTGTTTCCGCAATGACAGACATAGACGCCGATGCGGATTTCAGAGCCATTTTGCGACTGGTTCATACTGCCACCACGCCTTTCATCGCCATAAGCTTGCTGGGTTCGATGAGCAGTTTATCGAGTCCAAGCTCCTCGGGCGACAGTCCAAGTGCAATTCCGACCAAATGCGTGAAGTATATGACGGGTATGTTAAAGTCAGTCGAGTACTGCGAATTGACTTTGCCCTGGAAGCCTTCAAGGTTCACGTGGCATAGAGGGCAGGCAGTGGCGATCATCTCACCACCGTTCTCTGCCGCGGCCTGCAGAAGTTCATGACAGAGCTTCAGCGCAATCTGCTCATCGGTGGTCATTAGCATTCCACCGCAGCAGCGTACTTTGGGCGGGTAGGGAACCGACTCGGCGCCGAGGGCGCGGATCAAATTGTCCATCGTTTGCGGATCATCCTTGTCATCGAAGTAGCCGACTGGCCGGACAATCTGACAACCGTAGTATGGAGCGACCTTGAGTCCGGTCAGTGGCTGCGTAACCTTTGTCTTGAGCACGTCGATTCCGACATCATTGACGATGATGTCAAGCGGATGACGAACGTTGACTGGCTTGGTATACGACATCCCCGCAGCGGCGAGGGCTTCATTGATCTTCTTGCCTTCTTTGGGATCCCAGGCGATGTGTCGATTCGTCTTGCGAAGTATCGTGTAGCAACTACTGCACGGGGCGCAGATTTCGAGTCCCATCTCCTGCGCCAACGCCAGATTTCGCGCACTGATCGAGTAGCCGACGATCTTCTTGGCGGACATGTACATTGTGGCGCCGCAACAGTTCCAATCCTCGATTTCACGGAGCCCGATTCCAAGCGATTTGAACACAGCGCGCGTCGACTTGTCGTAAGGGCTGGCCGTATGCTCAAGGCTGCAGCCGGGGTAGTAAGCAAATTCTAGCATCACTGTTCTCCAAACTCGTTAGCTTTTTTGATAATGGCCTGGATTTGATTGACGCGTTTAATGCGTTTCGGGAGTAGTCCCATTCTGCCCCGCCGGATCATTGCCATCCCGTAACCGGCTGTCGTGAATAATTTCACAATGTGTGAGCGCATAAAGTACTTTATACCGAGACCGAGTTCATAATTGCGCCCGTACCTGTAGACATTATTCATGAATGTCGAGGAGAGGCTATGGACCGGAAAGTTGGCTGGGTAGATCTTTCTGTGCATCGCAATTCGCTTCAGCGCATACATGGTATCGGTGACCTTGATTCCAGCAGGACACCTGACCGTGCAAGCGTAGCATGAAGCGCAGATCCAGATCGTCTTGCTGCGAAGGATGTCCTCCAGGCGGCCAGCTCTGAACATCGCGATGGTTTGGCGGGGCGTGATGTCCATAAACTGCGAAACCGGGCAGGTTCCCGTGCAGGTTCCGCACTGAAGGCACTTCTTGATCTTGTGTCCGTCGGGAAAAGAGTCGATTTGCTCCCAAAAGGCGGCATGCAATTCGGCCTCTGTGGGCGAAGTGGTCTTGATTGCTTCAGTCATAAGACCTCAAAGAGATATAAGTACTCGAATTCGGAAGGAAACACCGACTTAGAATACCAGTCGCGTCAACAGGATGGCATCGTGACGCAAATCCCATTGTCGATGTCGCTATCTATGATGGAAATAATCAGCTTTTCGGGCAAGTGTCAAGAGAAATATTTCACAAAGTCATACTGTAATATGAAACAAAGAATAGCTTCGTTGTGGTGGAATCCGCCCTTTAAAAACCAATCAAGTTGGGCCGCTTTTAATGGTTAACGGCCGATCAGATGGAGAAATTCCGCTCTTGTAGCCGGGTCTTCATGCAATTCGCCAAGCATCGCTGATGTCACCATTACTGAATTCTGCTTTTCTACGCCACGCATCATCATGCAAAGGTGTTGTGCTTCTATGACAACTCCAACTCCGATAGCTCCGGTGTGGATTTGAATCGTATTAGCGATCTGACGTGTTAGATTCTCCTGAATCTGAAGCCGGCGGCCAAAGACATCAACAACTCTTGCGACTTTTGAGAGGCCAAGCACCTTTCCATCGGGTATATACCCGACGTGACACTTCCCGAAGAATGGCAATAGATGGTGCTCACACATTGAGTAGAGCTCGATGTTTTTTACGACCACAAGTTCCTTCGTATCTGACTCAAATAACGCATCGTTAATGATTGCGCCGATGTCCTCGCTATATCCTTTCATTAGGAATTCGAATGCCTTGGCGGCGCGGGCGGGAGTTCTTCGAAGACCCTCACGGTTGGGATCTTCACCAATGTGGGTTATGAGATTGTGATAGAGTTCTTCAAGCCGCAAAGTCATTTTGTGCTCTCCTGAAAGTCGTGCGCCAATGTTCAATCGCCATCAGGCAGGTGTGACGGCCAATCAAGCCTTCGGCAATATACACGGATCGTAATTCAAGTGTTGGAATTATCTGCGACAACGGAGGAAGAAGATTCTTGCGGTGTCAGTTTTCCGGCTGGGCAATCGGAAGTGCCGGGTTTGCTTCGGCAGAGATGATCATACGTAACGGCGCTCCAGAAGATTCGGCGGCACTGACCATAATTGTGGTTGAGCGGCGCACTCGCATCCACTGCGACTGCGGTATTGATGGAGCCAGTGTTGCCTCGAATTGATAGAGCGAGAAGTTGATATCGAATAGAGTCCTGACATTAAAGCTAAATAATATGTGCGGAGGCTTCTTGATGATATGGGGCAAGTGCTCTTTGTTTTCGTACTCAGAGAAATTGAGCAGCAGAGCTCGTCTTGAACTAGTGTGACCCAGCAAGTCGCTGGGGATCTCGAAACAGGCGATGAATTTAGTCTGCGAATGCGGCAAGGTAATGATCGAGAAAGTCGCCAACTGCTGAATCAACTCTACGTCTTCTGGTCGACTGACGGTGCCGATGATACCGTTGACCGTATGAATGACTTCAAGGAACTCCGGAGTCGAATTCACCATGTAACGAACCGGCTTCAATACTCCGAATGGAGTAATCGCAGCTTGGCTCAAGACGTGAGTCATAGCGACCGCCTTAGCCACTTGCAAATAAATCGATACATGCTACGATTATCGGCAAGGATTGAGGAATTGTTAGTAATCACCGGGCCAGAATTAAACGCGGTTTCGCTTCTAATCCATTGCTAGATAGACAATTACATTACTCGGCCAACATCACAGAGATTCCCCAATATTGAGGATTCCTTGGTTTTGTGTCGTTCCAGTTTCCGAATGAATGAGATCCATCAGATACATAGTGAAGTCGATACGATCCGGCATCAAGGAAGATTTGAGTGTCAGCAATTCGGTTCTTATCCGCACCACCGGCAGCAGTGGTCTTGCGGTAGGTCATCTCCCAAACGACATCTCGAGTTTGGACATCCTCGATCCATCCGTAATCATACATTTCATTCCCGGATCCTTCACCCATGGCAATAATATGTACGCGAGTCGGCTTGCTGATGGTGAATGAAGTCGACTCCTCGGCGTCATCGCCAACACGGACTATTCTGGCAAGTACGTCCTTCGATTCCGCCTCTTCCTGCAATTCGGCGATAAGAGAGCGGTCGAATGAATTGTTAACGGCGAAGAGGGTCACGCCGTAGTTTTTCTGATCGTATGGCGCCCCGGAATTCCATGCTCCATAAGCATGCGAGTCATCGGTAACATAGCCGAGAACATAATCGCCCTTTGGCAGGGTAACGACTTCATCAGCCAACCGATTCTTTTTCGCTCCGCCGGCCGGTTCGGTGTTGCGTTCCTGCATTAGCCAGAATGGTCTCGAGTCACCAAGTCGTTCAATCCAGGCATAGTCGGCGAAATCACCGCTGCCGGTGCTATATTCGCCGAGAGCATAAACACGTACTTCGCAATCCTGCTTTACACGGAAAGGTTTGACTTCCATAAAATCATCGCCGGCACGAACAATGGATAGAAGTGCCAACTGCGACGAACTTTCGCGGAAGGTGGAAACAGAGGCTAAATCGGTCTTGGACAATGCAGAAACTCGAACGCCGTAAGCTTCGGGATTATAAGGTGGCGGGCAATTCCAATCATCATAGCTGTGCGAATCATCAGTGACGTAATAAAGCAAGTAGTTGCCTTTGTCGAGCTGCAATGTGCGTCGCGCCATTTTGTTTTTCTCGCCGCCACCCGCCCAGCGCAGATGCTCGTCGGCCATTGACCATTCACGTTTGCGCGTATCGGCATTGATGATCCAGCCGTAATCGGCGTAAGAATCACTCCAGTCGGGGATTTCGCCAATGGCTTGAATTTCCACTTCCATTGGTTTGGCGAGTGAAAAGCCCACTGAAGTATATTGTTCATGATCCGGATGGAGGATTTCAGCGATGACCCGATCAGACGTGTAGGTGCAAGTGGCACTGCGAATGTCGCCGTTGTCCCCAGTGATCTCCAGCCGGTATTCGGCGAGCAGCTCCTCCATTTCGGCTGACCAATCGGAATCAACTGTGACATTCCAATTGTTGTCTTTAAGCTGCTTCTCCAATTCGGCCAGATCTTTGGTCTTGTTTCCCAACTCCTTTTTAACTTCCTCCAAAGCGGCTTTGAGCTGCTCCCAGTCGAGACTGAAGTTCACGTTGTTCCAGAAGTTTACCGGTCCCGCAAAGAAGTACACTTGATATTGGCCGGGCTCGAGTTCCAGATTCCGATCATATTCGCGAAGTCTATCGTCCTTGTTTGAAGGGTCGGTGTTCGTGTCATCCATAATCCAGACCGGCTCAAGCCCGCTGGCAGGAATGATCCAGGCATACGCGGCCATTTCGCGATCATTACCGGATGCGGCACCGACGGCGTTGATATGTATGGAGGAAGGTTTGTTGACTTCAAAAGCTTTGCAGTAGAGCTCACCTTTGCGGAAATCGCGCACCTTAACAATCTGGACATTCTCGGCTACAGCGGTTACCGCTAAGACAATTAGAACCAGCGCAACAGAGGCAGTGCCAACGGTGCCAATTCGATTTTCCGGTTTAACTCTCAAGGTTTCTGTCCTTCCGCGACAAGTTCGACTATCATTAACCGCCCCGATATAGTTACGAATCCCGCCGGTATAAGTTTCACCCAGTCCAAGCTAATGGTCATTCAGAATTTAATCCGAACTGACTCAATTTGAACCAATTACAACAGCTTCTGACGACGTAATCGATTGAAATCAAGGTCCTCCACTGAAGCGATTTCGGCACGGGATGTTGCGATCCGAACGGCTATTGCGGTGGCGCTCCGAATCGATGCTTTTGACATTACTGCCGACAAGAACGCCGCGGCAAAGACATCCCCACAACCGGTCGTATCGACCACCTTTTTCGTTGCCGGCGGCACAATCTGCTGCACGACAATCGATGTTCCCCGTCGGTAACAGACGATACAGCCACGGCTTCCAAGCGTAACCAAGAGTGCTCGAGCTCCCTTATTCATCTCTGTTGCCATAAACTGCTGGCAACGGCTGCGGTCCGGTAGTTGTCGAGCGAGCAGCTTGAATTCGACTTCGTTCATCTGTAGGAAATCAGCGCAAAGAACAGTCTTTCGCCAATCCCTGGGACGGCGTAGATATCGTGTTCCGTCGGCCCTGCGACCGAGTGTCCGCGAGTGAAAATCGATATAGATCTTCGCACGAGTTTGACTCTGCAACCACATCAAGTTGGCGGTAGAGATGTCACTTCCGGAGATGTAGTTGACAAGGACGTATTCAGAGTCAACAATCTTCCGCAGTTGCTCACGGCCGACACCGCCAACCCAGCCGGACAACTTTTCGGTTTTGTCAGAAGTATTCTCATATTTCAACAGACAGTGATTATTTGGACTGGATACTGCCCGCACTGAATCAGATCTGATCTTTAGCAGTTCGCTAATCCTCGCCCTGATTTGCTTGTCATGATCTCTACCGACACTTACGACCGGCCAAATCTCCACTTCGTCATCACTCAAGCGTGAAAGCACGATCAAGCTGTAGAGAATGCCTCCATATCCTCGACAGAGTGTACCATCGGGTCGGACCACCGTGTCGCAATTGATTGTACCGATTACGGCAATCTTACGAAATTGTGACTTGGTCATTGCGCGAATCTAAGCAATTCCGTCGAAGGGAGCAACTGGTTGCGAGATTGACTTGCCGGTGGTGAAACGATATTATGCGCAGACTATGAGAATCGGTTTCGACGCCAAACGCGCGGTCTTCAATATGACCGGACTCGGCAACTACTCGCGCAATCTTGTCCGGAGTCTTGCCACCCTATATCCGAACGACGAATTCTTTCTGTATTCGCCGGGCCGGGTTGATAATCCGCGCCTCGAGTTTCTGAATGAACTCTCGCATGCGCGCATCGTTGTGCCGCGCGGTCTTTATGCGGGAGCGCTGAAAGGCATCTGGAGATCGCTGGGTATCTGCGGCGACATCAAGCGCGACCGCGTCGATTTGTTTCACGGGCTAAGCAATGAACTGCCCTTTGGAATTGGCCGTGTTCATGTGGCTAAGATTGTCACCATTCATGATCTGATATTCAAGCGCTATCCACATTACTATCCGACTTTAGACCGGCGGATATACGATTTCAAGAGTCGCTACGCGTGCCGGAATGCTGATATCATCATCGCAGTTAGTGAGCAAACCAAACGTGATATCGTTGAGTTTTATGGCACTGCACCAGAGAAGATTAAGGTCGTTTACCAGAGTTGTGATGCCAGCTTCTCACACTCGATTACCGAGAGCGAGAAATCGGAAGTCCGATCGCGCTATAGTCTCCCCGCACAATTCGTGCTCTATGTCGGATCAATTGAAGAACGGAAGAACCTGCTCGGTTTGGTTAAGGCGATCACTTTACTAAGGAAATCGCACGATCTCTTTCTGGTCGCTATCGGTCGTGGAACAGAATATCTCGGACAAGTCAAGCAGTACATCAATTCGTCAGGCATGAACGATCGGATCCAGATCAGATCGGACATCGCTTTCGCAGACTTCCCGGCGATCTACCAAATGGCCCAGGTGTTTGTTTACCCTTCGCAATTCGAGGGATTCGGAATACCGATCATCGAGGCCCTCTGGAGTAAGACACCGGTCATTACCACTCGCGGCGGATGCTTTGCGGAAGCCGGCGGTCCGGCAAGCATGTACGTGTCACCTGACAATTCCGAAGAGATTGCCTCTGCCATAACGAAAGTTCTTGGTGATTCCAATCTCCGCGCAAGAATGATTGGCGGCGGATATTCTCACGTACAGAAGTTCCGCGAGGAAAATGTCATTAGGCAAATTATGGAAATCTACCAAAGCATCCTAAAGCAGTGACTATTGCTTCGGTTTGAATACCACTTTGCCGGCGGTCATTGTGACCCTGGCGAGTTCTTGTTCAGCTGTATCGCGAAACACCAAAACAGCCGATTTAGGATCATACCCGCATTTTTGAAGACACTCGCTCCAGTAATTGAATGCTGATTCTGCTGTCGCACGTCGGTCATCTACGGCAAGTGAGTTCCACTCTTCTGCGGACACGGTTAGTGCTGCGGATGGAGCTTCGCCATCAATGCCGGCTACGCCGGAGATGATCTTGAGTGCCGGGTCGACGCGGCTGGCATCAAACTTGAAACGAGTCCAGGGGTCAACATAACGTTCTTTGGTCAACAGCGTCTCAAATACAAAGGCTGTACGACCGTCTGAAAGCTGAACTTTCCACCACTTGTCCGTTAATTCAATGAGTTTGACTTCAGTACCGCGTGGTAGTTGTGCCACCACATCGGCAGTCGTGGCCGGCTTACTGCGAACGTTGATAAGATCCTTGATCACCCAACCGGACGCAAATGTCTCGGCCGTCGCGGCAGGTGCTTCTGCTTCCACTTGCGCTGCGGCATCAGTTTCTTGTGCAGTTGCTTGCTCCTTCGCTTCTTGGTTGACCGGCGGGAGAGTGGATTCGGTTTTCTTGCCGCACCCAACAAAGATCAAGTTGAGCAGTAGGCTTAGCAGGCCCGCAATAATCACGGCATGCGGAGAATTTTGCTTGATATTCATAAGCATTCAGTTGCCTCCTTGGTATGACAGTATTGTATTGATCAGGAATATTGCGTAGTTATCTCCGACTGTCAAGTCGAATCGCCAAGTCGGTGTATTCATCAGGCGCTTAATAACCGCCGATGGTTGACTTCCAACGTCGATGTGTCCAGAGCCATTGGCCGGGGTATCGGCGGACAATATCTCCAAGTAATCCCGAGAACACGGAAATGAGACGAGTAATTTCCTCCTCGCGGGGAGCGTCTCGGTTCGGCTCGACAATTGCAGGAATCAGCAGATTCAAGTCATCGCCGTTTCGGATTAGAAAAACTACCACCAACGGTGCGTTATAGTGGTAGGCGAACGAGGCGATACCACGATGATAAGACGCCGGCGTGCCCATGAAATCGACTACGATTCCCTCTTTGCCGGCATCCTGATCGGCCACCAACAATATCGGCGCTCCCTGCTTGAGAGCCCGCGGCAATTCGCGCGCCGCAGCATGGCTATGGATAATGGTGTTATCTTTCATCCGGGCGATACGTAACTTATTAATGTAGCGGTCCACCAGCTTGTTGCTTTGCTCTTGTGCGACGAAGCGACACTCTTCAAACTCAATTCCAATGTATTGCCCGAGAATCTCCCAGTTGCCGATGTGTCCGGTGGCAAAAACAACCGGGCGTTTCGCGGCAAGGAAAGTCTTTATTGCAGTTAATTGTGATTGAGCATGCGTCGGTATTTTGATTCGTTCCAGTGCGGCCCTGGCGTCAGCGACATCAAAGGCATTGCGGGCAATGTTGCGGTAGACGGCACGGATTATGGGTTGAACTTCCGCTGGCGTAGATTCGGAGAAGACGAGATTCAAATTGCGGCGCGCAACCTTTAACCGTCGAGCGGTGAGCAGTCGAGCGATGTCCGCAAGAAGTCCGGCAAGCGGTACTCGCAGTTTGCCGGGCGTGAGTTTGACCAAGAGGTGGAAGGCGCGGACAAACAGGTACTCAAATACGTGTTGAATCTTCTTCAGAGTCTTTCCATGGCTCATCGTCCGATCCGGAATAGTCGAAGTCGGTGCTCTGGTATTTTTCTTCCTCTTTCCAGCGATCGATCGCGTGTTTCTTACGTTTGCGAATGATGATCCATCCAAAGACTACGATGAGAGCAAGAATAACCCAAAGTCCCGACATATCGGAGAGTATAGCAAACAACGTATAATTGTCCGACAGGAATTTTCGATAGTCGGCCTCGAATCGCCAGAACGAGATACCAAGGGTGTTGTGAAAAGCCTCGCTCATGTTCTGGCCCGAGGCGAAGGCATCGAGCAGATCGAGGAACGCTAATTCGCCATAGCGCGTGAAGATGAAGTTAACAACCAGATAGCTTTGCGCGTACGCCAGATTAGCCTCGCTCTGATGGAAACGATTCACATCATCAATATCGCGTAATGGTAAAATCGACTTGGTGATCTGCGCCGAAGCAATAGTTGAAACTTGGGCAAATGCCCACTCGCCGGCAAACCAGGATGCGAACCCTTCGTCGATGAATCGCGGCAAACGCGCGGTCTGCACCCGACGACTCAATGCGATATGCGCTAGTTCGTGCTGTAACAAGTCTGCCGTGTTTCCCGGATAGCGATTCATCATCGGCTGGCGCAAGATGATGAGGTTTCTTGACGGTATCGCGGCTCCGGCGCCCCATTCCGGAATCTTGCCACCGGCGAGAGCATCGAACTGCTCCTGGGTCTGGACGATGGCAATGTCGATGGTGTCGTTGAAGGGTATCCCGAGCAGTCTTCCCAGTCGCAAAGCGGCAACTTCAAGGACCAGCCGCATCTCTTTATCTTGTGATTCGTTGGGAGGCGTAAATCGGAAAGTCGCCGCTTGGAGCGAAACAGCTGCGGCAATCAAGATGGTGAAAACAGCGACAATGACCTTCATAGACAAAGTATACGCAAACAACGTGGTAAAGCAAAAGCCGAGTCGGAGTCTGTTGGAATTGATTTTGAGTGCAATTCCACGTCCTTTGTCTGAAGATAGTCCTTGGAGATCGGCTGGCTCACCAGCACTATCACCAAGCAGGATATATATTTGGCCCGGATAAACACCTTTAATGCTTGACCGATGAGGTGATCGCGTTTAGCTTTGCTTGAGTGTATTCCCTTCATCGAATGGAGTTCTGCAAATGCGACAATGTCTATTAGTATTCTTATCTGTCCTGCTGATGCTGGCCAATCAGGCCAACGCCGTTGGGTTTGACATCAAGGTCGATGAAAGCAAGCTTGACAACGGCTTGACGGTTCTGATCGCGCCGGACTCAACGGCTGTCACTGTCAGTGTATTCACCTTTGTCAATGCCGGATCGCGTGATGAAGATCGCGCCGGAGTGACTGGACTTGCACACGTTTTTGAGCACATGATGTTTCGGGGAACAGAGAAGTATCCGGTATTTTCGGATGCAGTGTCTCCGCTTGGTGCCGAAACCAATGCCTGGACAACCAACGACTACACTGCGTACTTCTTAAACGCCGAGGCGCGATTTCTCGACACGATGCTGAACATCGAATCGGACCGGATTCGCAATTTGATATTCACCAACGAAACCTTCCGCACAGAGCTGGGTCCCGTAAAAGAAGAGCGCCGACGCGGCGTTGTGGACGACCCGGAGGGATTTTTGAGCGTTGAACTCGAACGGCTGGCTTTTACGATTCACACCTATCATCATCCCGTCATCGGTTGGGAAGAAGATCTTGAACAAAACATGACATCTGATGATGGTCTGCAGTTCAAAAACCGTCACTATGTACCCAACAATTGTGTTCTGATAATCTCTGGTAACGTTGTTGTTGATGAAGCGCGCAAGCTGGTTGACAAGTACTACGGTGATTGGCAGCGTGGTGAAGCGTATACATCACTGGTATTGCCGGAACCAGTTCAAACCGAGGAGCGAATCAAGAATTTCACTTGGAAGGATGATGAAACCTCGCCATTAATGAGAATTGCATTCCATATCCCATCGGCCAGTCAGGACTTTGAGAGTCTGGCCGCAATGAATCTGATCAATGAGGTGCTCTTCTCGAATTCGGGACGACTCACCCGCCTATTGCAGAATGATCTCACTTTGGTTGAGTCGATTAGCGGCGACGGTGAGATGCGGAAAGATCCAAGCCTCGAGATAGTTTCCACGCGATTACGAAAGGGTGTATCACTGACGGAAGTCAGAGACTCAATCTACAGCGAGCTGCGGCGAATAAGCGCAACGGTAATCTCGGCTGAAGAGCTGGATCGCGCCCGGAACAATCTGCGTGCTCGCATGATTTACGGACTCAATAGCCCATCGCGAATCGCTTCATCGCTCGGTGTGAATCGGGTGATCACCGGCGACTACCGCGCTTTGATGCAGTTGTTTGAGCTATATGCTTCGGTGTCCCCAGAAAAGATTCGCAGCCTGGCTTCCGAGGTATTCATACCAACCAACCGGACAGTCGTAACACTTGTGCCCAAGAGCGGGATTTAAGGAGCAGGGATGAAGATTAATGACAAACCGACCAATGCTTCGCACCGTTCGGGCGACTGGCAACGCGGGAGTGGGTGGGTGGCAATGATTGTGTTACTCGCGACGGTCATCGGGTTCTGCATCATCGCGTGCGGTCCCGTTGCCGATGACCAGATTGTCGTGCTCAAGAAGCCGGGATTGCCGGTAATCTATTATCGCGTCATGATCAACGCCGGCTCGGCGCTTGATCCGGTAGACAAACCGGGATTGGCATACTTCACGGCAAAATTGCTCGACAAGGGGACGCGGAATCTTTCGAGCGCGGAAATCGAGCGACGTCTTAATCAGATTGGCGCCGATATCACCATTTCAGTTGACAAGGAAGTTGTCGTCATCACCGGGCGGACACTTTCTGAAAATGCCGGTGAATTCTATAGCATCTTTCGCGAAATTTTGACTGAACCCTCGTTCCCTGAAGATGAGGTCCGAAAGAGCGCAGCAAGACAGATCGATGAAATTGGGCGAATCCGGGAAGATGACGCATTGCTGTCACAGACTGTTTTCGAAAATGCGGTGTTCGAAGGTCATCGCTACGGCCACGCCGTTCAAGGCACGGTTGATGCCGTTAGAAACTTCAATCGTCGGGACGTCGTTGAGTTTTATCATGCCAACTATGTGCGCGGTAATGTCCTCGCCGGAATCGGCGGGGATGTCGATGACTCGCTTGTGGAGCGGTTCAAGAATGACCTGGGAAGTCTGCCTGCCGGACGAGTCTTGAGGTCAGACGTCGAACCGAGCCTGCCAAAGACACCCAAAGTCATTCTGGTCGAAAAGGAAAATCGCACCCAGTCGCATTTGCGAGTAGGGCATGCGCTCGAAGACAATCGCACATCTCCGCAGTATTACCCGATGCGATTGCTTGGCTGCTATTTGGGACAGCATCGGGAAATGTTCGGGAGGCTATTCAAGACGGTTCGCGCCGAGCGCGGATTGGCTTACGGTGCGTACGCATATATAGAGCACTTTCGGCCGTTGGGATGGTCGAAACTGATGGACAACGGAATTGTCCGCAATGACCAGTACTTCCAGATGTGGACCTACCCCAAAGAAGCAAACTTTGAATTTTGCATCAAATTGATGCTGGCGGAAATGACCAAGCTCACCACTACACCTCTGACTGCGGAGGAAATCGATCGAACCAAGGACTACGTAGCCAATAACTTCGCGTTCCAGATGGAGACTCCTGACCGGCAGTTGGGAATGCGCATTGATGAGAAGTGGTACAAACTCCCCGAATTTGTCGACAAGTTCAAACACAACATCGGTCGCGTCCCGCGCAGCGAACTGCAGACGGTCGCGCTTGACAACCTTCATCCGCAAAGTGTGCTGATCGTAGCAGTAGTTTCAAATGGTGAGCAAGCCAAACAAGAACTGCTTTCGCTCGACACCAAATTGGAGTTGCCATCCGGGTCGGAGGAAGGAGAACTCAAAGGTATCAATGACGAAATCAAGGGGCTGGATTTGAAGTTGTTGCCGGAGGACATTGTTATCGTTAAAGCCTCCGAGCTATTCAAGTGATTTGTAGGCTCTGCGGTTCACAGCAGGTCTTTGAATCGAAAAACGTTGAGAGTCCGCACTTCGAAGTTGAATATACGCTGTATGAATGTCGCAGCTGTGCGTCGGCGTTTTTTGAAATTGAGCAACACCAGGTTGATATCGAAAAGCTCTATGACGACGTTGCAACGACCAAGGCGGACATTTATGAAGGTCTGTTCAGGCCGAGCCGCTACTGGCAACACGAGACGGCGCTGATCCGGCGCTGTGCGAAGATTCCAATTCAATCTGTGCTTGATGTTGGTTGCCGTACGGGTGATTTCCTTAAGCATTGGCCGGCGGACATTGAACGGGTCGGAGTGGAATTGTCCTTACGATCTGCAGAAGTGGCACGGTCACGCGGATTGATTATACACCAGGGTTACCTGGAGAAAACCGAGTTCGACCAACCATTTGATGTGGTAACCTGTTACGCCGTGATTGAGCACCTGTCAAATCCGACCACCTTCATTTCGCGACTTGCAAGGCTTGTCAATCCCGGCGGAGTATTGGCTATCATGGTACCGACCAGAGAGTGTTTGAAGCGGCGGTTAATTGACGCCGTTGGTAAACGTTGGCATATGTACTGCCCGCCCCAACACCTGAATTTCATCAGTCGTGCCCGATTGGATCAAAGTCTCTCCAGTAATGATTTCGAGCTTCATCGACGACGATTCACTTCTGGCGGAATGTTCAATCCTTTAAGCGTAATCCCAATCGCAGACAAAGTTGGAGCAAGGCTAATGGAGATTAACGATCGGCACGGACCTTTGAATTTCCTGCCAATCTTCGACCATATGTATAGCTATTACAGACTTGAGAAACAGCCTAAGCACTGATTCTGGACAGGTGAAAAAACCAAGCCAGTCGCCATTTTCTTCTCATTTATTGGATTACTCTTTACCCCTTAAAATCAACGAGGGGAAGCAGTCCTCTCCTACTTCACTGATACACCCAATGGAATCAGTCAAGCGCTTCCCCTGTCGATACACAACTGAGGCGAACCTCGTGTATATTATACATCCGAAACCGAAAAACCGCAACTGTTTTTCCGAATTTTTGTAGACGGATTTACGATCGAAAAGGGGCTGATTGTCCATATCAGGGGCGATTTAGCCGTCTTTCTGCGGTCGGTTTGCTTGTAATTCAGCCATTAAGTTGTATCTTCGACAGCGATGAAAGTGTCAAAGTCTTTGCGCGACTTCAGGAAATGGGCTCCCTTTGCCATTGGTCTTTTGGCGATTCTCGCACTGTTTCTGGCATTCTTCAGTCGCGAGATCCACAATGACGAAGCGTGGATTGGGCAGCACGTATGGTCTCTGGCACAACACGGATCGGTCGAGTCGGAGTTATTTCGAGATTGTCCGCCGCTTGACAGAGAAATCGTCGTATACCATAAGCTATTGGTGTGGAGCGGCTTAGTCGTCACGAAACTCGTTGGCTGGGGGCTGTTTCAGCTTCGTGGAATATCCTTTGTGGCTGGCCTTTTGACCATGATACTGGTTTTCTGGCACCTGCAAAAAGGTCACAACCGGCAACTGGGCTGGCGGGTCATTGGCATATTGACGTTTACCCCGGTGTTTTGGCTTCAGATGCTGGAGTTTCGCCCCGAGGCGTTGCTTCTTCTCTTGGGTATCTCAAGTTTTCTGGTCATCAAAGCAGGGCTTCAAGGTCGAAACCTACTCTGGTTTGCGATCGGCGGCTTGTTCGCTGGCCTTGCCGGGTTAACGCATGCTTTTGGATTCGTATTTGTGATCGCCGGATTCGGAGCGTTGCTGATAGAGCGGAAATGGTCGCCGGCGCTTACCGTTTTGGCATTTGGATTGATTGGATTTTCGCCTTACCTGTCAGGATACTTTACAAATCGGGAGCTTTTCATCGAGCAAACAATTCACAACCCGCTCATGACAACCTCTATGAGTTTTGAGTGGTGGCAACCGTTTGTGAATCTTCTGACTGAACATAAACGAATACTGCGAAAACCCGAGGTGATCGGGTTGACAGTGTGGTTCATCTTGTCACTACCGTTGATGAATAGCGATTTCTGGCGCAAGAATCGCTTTGCCCTGATTTACCTTATTGTGACTGCTGTCGTGATTGCAGCATCTCCATTGCCGAAGTTCACCCGTTACATGATTCCGATGGTGCCGCTGATGGCGATAATTGTGGGACGGATATCAGTCAACTTGACAGAGTTGGCATTGGGCTGGCGTCGATATGCGGCAACGGTCTTCCGGGTGTGGGCGTCGGTGTTCTTCATGTATGGTGCTTTTGCACTTGCGCAAGCGGCACTCACACAAAGCCAGAATCTAATTGACGCCAACGAAGAGTTAGCCAGCCACATGCAAGCCGGAACATTGGTGATGTCGCCGTTCGATTTCGTTTTCATGCAACAAGGCAAGTTTGTCATCCAGTCGTGGTGGGGTGCTGATCGCGCAGCCGGCGAGCAGAAATCGATTTCGTTTCTTGAGAACTATGCAGACTCTCTCGGCGTGGAGTATCTAATAATAGATCCCGTCATCATGCACGCCTGGAGAGTCGATGAACGGCAATTGGGCAGTGCCTTTAGTCGCTACCAGCTCCTGCACTCATTGCCTGAGTCTCGACGGTATTTGCTGGGCAGAAGCCATGTACGAATCAAAGAACAGTAATCATGCACCCGCTATCGCGGTAGCGGCGCTCTGTGTGCTCGCGCGAATCGCTGTACATTGCGCTACTGACTATCAAGTCGATGATGCTCTGATTACTTTTCGCTATGCGGAGAACATCGCAGCCGGCAACGGCTTCGTCTACAATATTGGCGAACGAGTGTGTGGTACCACGACACCTCTCTTTACAATGCTTCTTGCAGCGCTCGGGGCTATTGGGATTCCGACATCACTGGCAGCGGTGAGTATTTCGATCTCGTGCTCCGTGGTGACGGCGTTCGCACTCATCCGTCTGGCACAGGCTTGCGGCGCCGGGCAGGCCTCATATCTGCCGGCAATCATCTGCTCACTCTATCCGCGCAGCATGATCAGCGATATCTGTGGACTCGAGACGGCACTATTCACGATGCTTGTCGTGCTTGGCATCTTCAAGGCTCATCAGAAGGCGCACTGGCAGGCAAGTCTAATTGCAGGCTTTGCGGCCTTAACCCGGCCGGAGGGTATTGGCCTGATTGCAGTCGTGGCAGTCACGGCTATTGTGGACCGGGCGCCTCGCTTGTGGCGAGCCTTTCTTCCACCACTACTTCTTATTGGCGGATGGGTTGTGTTCGCTGTTTCGTATTTTGGTGCTGCGATACCGAATTCACTTGGCGCAAAATCAGCACTCTATCATACAGCCGGATCTAATCTTCTGGGTCGTTTGGGTGAGATGATGACGCTGGGGCCGACGCTCGGAGTTATCGCATTTGCAGTGCTTGCTGCGCTAACACTTTGGCTTGCGTTCAAGCGAGACCGGTGCGTCATAGTTGCACTCACTGCGCTGGGACTGGTTTCCGGCCTGGCGATCTTTTCACCTCGAGTGTTTTTCTGGTACGCGGCACCAGCCCTGCCACTGATCTTTGTGCTGATGGGTAAGTTATTTGCAATGCTCTGCGAAAAATTCAAACTGCGTGGAGCGGCAACTACCGGCGCGATTGCGGCCATCGTAATCCTCGGTGTGGTTTCGTTTGGCAGGTTATCCGATCTCAAGCGCGAAATGACTTGGTACGAAGCAAATCACATTGCCGCAGCGGAGTATCTTAATGCAGATTCACGTAACGGCGATATCGTTGTTGCGGAGGATATCGGGCATTTCGGATATCACTATCGCGGCAAGATCATCGATCGCGACGGCCTGGTCACTCCGCAGGCAATCGAATACAATCTTCGCGGCGATTATCGGCAGTTTATTGACTCGATCAATGCCGATTGGATCTTTATCGCCAGCGACTACCCGACCTCTCAAGAAATTCTGAATTCTGCGTCGTTGCGCGATCGATACGCAGGAGTGGATTACGGAAATTCTTCGGACGTGAAGTCGCATCTGCTTTTCAGACAACTGAAGTGATGCTGGAAACATAAAACCGGCGGTTGCTATGGGCAAAGACCGCCGGCTAAGACAATGGAGCGGGTCATGCACCCGCCCCACAGGAGGTTAGATTGGTAGATCTTTAGAGGCCGCGTCCTCTTCCACCGCCGCGTGGTCCGCGATCATCGCAGTCCATACGATTCATTTTCATTCCGCGTTCCATCATGCATTTGCCTTGACCACCCATTTTGCCCATCATCTTCGGCCTGCTGTTCCAGATCTCACGTTGCTCGGGCGTGAGCAATTGGCGCATCGCGATACGATGAGCAGCCTGCTTCTTGGCGATGTCAGTTCGCAGTTTGCTGATTTCGTCGATCTTGCTGTTGATCGTACCGATTGCTGCATCAGAGTCGAACAAATCGTTCAATTCGATCTGCTTGACCTTCACCTGCGCACGAAGGGGAATCATTTCCTTGCGATTAGTAGAACGCATCTGATCCATTTTCTGGAGTTGCTCTTTGGTCAGAGCGAGTTCTTCCATCATCGCCTTGCCGGGTCCGTCACCGGGTCCGCCACCGCGTCCCCAGCCGCCGGCCCACACGACATCGTCATTGTCGACATCGACGTCATCAGCTTCTTGTGCGAATAGGGGCAGTGCAACGGCGAGAGCCAGAGTCAGCACGGCTACAATTGATGCGAGTTTCCATTTCATAATTTTCTCCTTTCGAGAATCCACTCACTTTAGAAATCACGGTTCATTCTTCGACCGCCCATATGTTTCCGTTCCTGCCAGCGGCTGCGTTCTTCAATCATCTTCAGAAGGCGCGCCCGCTGTTCGGGACGAAGCGAATCGCGGTCATTAAGGAACTGGGCTACCATCTGCTTCTGGATTGCGCTCTGCAGTACGCCAATCTCACCGATCAGTTGGTATACCCGACTGGTATCTGGTTTATCATTCTTCAGCTCATCAAGTAAGTCGCGGCGATAACCACTCATCTTCTCTGCAAGCGGAGTGATCAGGCTGTCGGCCTGCTGACGCGATTTTTCCATTATCATTCGCTCCTGACTCGAGAGCTTCGGCATATCCGCCGGAGGAGGACCATCTTCCGGACCAAACGGCATGCGCATCTCACCTCGCGGCGCCGAAATACGGTAGTACACAATCGTCGAGATTGCCGCGACGTTTACTACTAACAGCAGTATGACAAGGTAGACGAGGGTACGAATCTTCATTGACTACCCCCCTGATCCTCACTCACTTGTTCATATACTTCTGTTATTGGCAACACGGTTTCAGTAAGTGCACCGGCATAGTATGAGGCATACTCGTCTTCGTACGTCGTTTGCTGACTTTCCGGTGATTGTCCAAGTAGCACTCCGGCAATTATCGCTGTGGCGACGCCGAGAGTTTGAAGAGCATAGCCGAACAAGGGCCGCCGTTTGGGAAACAGGGTAGGCTGTGACTGACGGCCCTCTTCCAGCTCGTTGAGGCTGTACTGAATCTTGCGCCAAAGCGATTCCGGCGCGATAATCGGAGCACTTGCTTCCGCCTTGAACAGAGTCTGATAGTGCGCGACCAGATTGTGGCAATCAGGGCAGTTTTGCAGGTGTTCGATAACAGCCGCCGAGTCTGCTTGATTAAGTTCTCCTTCGAGAACCTCCATCAATCTGCTTTCAATGTCACTACATCTAAACAAGTGTCTCCTCCATCATTCGTATCTTGGACATTACCATCCCCTACTTACTTGCGCTTGTTTTTGAAGCGCTTCAGCATCACTTTTTGAAGGTTCTGTTTTGCCCGGTGTATCAGCGATTCTACGGACGATAGCGAGAGGTCCATTTCTTCCGCGATTTCCTTGTAACTCAATCCTTCAAGCTTATGCAGCAAATAGATTTCCCGCTGGCGGCCCGGCAGTTCCGCCATCAGTTCTGCCAGTTGTTCGCCGGCTTCCCGGGACTCCAGTTTCATATCGGGACGCTCCGATTCAGGCGCCGGAAGCTGTTCGGCAAGCGAGACATCCTCGGTATCGATCGACATGATTTGTTTGATCCTGCTGAAAACACCGCCGCGCTTGCGGTAGTTGATTGATTTGTTGACGGCTACTCGGTGAAGCCATGTCGAGAGCTTTGCCTCACCGCGGACGCTACTCGCCTTCTGCCAAAGCGTCAGGAAGACATCCTGTGAAATCTCTTCCGCATCACCCGGATTGCCAAGCATCCGCAAACACACACTATAGACATGGTTGGAATGGGAATCGAACAGCATTTTGAAGGCAGACCTATCCCCTTGGGCGACCTTGGCTAATAGCTCAAGTTCGTTTATGTCTGATTCGCGACGCACCGGTGCGTTCAACATACGAATGATTGGACAGGAGTCTGTACTAAAAACTGGCGGAGGTTCGTTGGAGGGGAGTTACATCGTCAGAGTATCGCCTGATGACATCAACACACACTCCATTCCTTGTGCCCGCACCAGCTTGGCGAAGTCGTTGGGGTCCTGCTTGATCGGCGGGAAGGTGTTGTAATGCATGGGCACAACCTTCTTAGGATGCAGAAATTCCGCTGCCTTGGCGGCATCGACTGGTCCCATCGTGTAGTTGTCGCCAATCGGGAGCAGCGCCAGATCGATGGCATTCATCTCGCCGATCAGCTTCATATCCAGGAACAGCCCGGTGTCGCCGGCGTGATAGATTGTTTTCCCACCAATATTCAGCAGAATTCCGGCCGGATTGCCGCCATAGCTTATCTCATCAGGAAGTGTTGAGCCGTGATGCGCAATTGTCAGCTTCACCCATCCGAATGGAAAGTTCGCTTTGCCGCCGATATGCAAAGAGTGATTTGTGCATCCTTGCCTTGCGGCATAGTCGCCCAACTCGAAATTTGAGATTACCGTTGCGTGGTTGGATTTGGCAAGTTGTTCCGTGTCGCCCCAGTGATCGCCGTGTCCGTGCGTCACGATGACAAAGTTTGGATGAATGTCGCCCGCATTGACTTTTGCGAATGGATTACCCGTAATGAACGGATCGATGATTAAGTTGTGCTGACCGTCGGTAATTTCAAAACAGGAATGCCCGTGATAGGTGAGCTTGACCATATTTGCACCTCGCTAAGGGAATATTACTCGCAAAGCACTACTCTATAAGAATCGGTCCGTTGTGTCAATCACCTAGATTTCAGATCAAGATGCTGTAGACGACTTTTATTGCCCAGGTGTGACGATATTCGTGTTCACGAGTTTCGTAGTAACCGTGCCACGTAACTCCGTCATAGTCAGAATAGTACTCCTCGGCAGTGAAGTCCATCCTGAATCGCGTCCCCGGTTGCCAACGAAAATGCGGTCTTACTGTCCATCTGTCGTATCGGTATCGACTTAAGTAGTCAGGGTCATAGGCGGATGTAATCACATCTTGTTGATAAGTGGCATCTAACCCGATCTCGACGCCATCGCATACTCCCAGAGCGCTTGAGTAGGACAATATCCACCGGTTATTGGATTCGCCTTTGAAGAAGTTGAAGATATTCTCTTCGTCATAATAGCCGCTCCACTCATGCGCTGGTGGTGTGACTGATATCGACGCTCGCCAGTCGCGCGGCTGCATCAGTGGCCCTAAGAGGTAATCGATGTCGTTGATTTGGTTCCAACCGATTGACTGTCGTTTGTCGGAATCCCAGCGGAACGAGTAGTATGATAGCTGAAGATCGAAATAGTGCCTTTGAGTGTGTCCATAGGACGTCACTTCGTTGTCTCGCGCGCTCCCCGAGACTTTGCGATCCAGAATGAATCGCAACAGCAGATCGAGGTTGAATTTCGAAAAATAGCTGACTTCGCTTGTTACCGATAAACGATCACGGCGCGATCTGTAGGTAGTGGAATCGCGTATAGATGTGTCGACTCGCTCGGAGGTACGTTCATATTTCTCTCGCCCGAACGTTAGATCTGCTGATGAACTAATTCGGAATGTCCCTGGTGTAAGTCGATGTCCGTAGTAAGAAGTATGATCATCAAGAATCTGACCGAGGGGTACGGTGGCATCATTGGATATCCATGTATGGTCGGCGGAGATGCCATATACATTTGTATCGTCGATAAGTTTGTTTATGGTTCTGCTTCTTATCTGTGAGTCGTCCCAATTAGTGTTCTCGGACTTGTTGTCATTAACGTAGCTGTGAAAGGATGGCCGAATACTCGCCCAGTGTCGATTACTTTTCAAGAGTAACGCTTCAACGAAGATCTCATTACTGCGAAAGGCGTCATCTCTGTCACCTACTGAACGGACGACGTGTGAGTCGAGATCGCTCAAATCGTAGGAATCACGAATTTGGCTTGCCGGTCTGTTTTGGCGTCCAAGCTCCCAGCCTAATGTAAGTTGAAGCTTACGGCTGACGCCGTAACTTGAAACGGCTCCAGCGACCCAATATCTCGAGTCATTCACTTCTTCCGTCTTGACCAATACTGAAGCGGGATTCGATGGAAGGATCTTCGGCCACTGCATCCTACGACTGTAATCACTGATATTGAGTTGCAGGCTTGCATCCAGACTCCAGTTGCGTGGCTGCAGGACCATTCCTTTGGTGTAGTAGTACAGCGATCGCGAAGGGTCGAACTCGATGTCCTTGTGAAGCATTCGCAACGTCTGATCCGACAGAAAGTCCGAGTGTTGGGTAAGACTTACCATTGTCTCGTCAAGTCGGAATTCGGAGTCTTCCTGCCAATCGAGCCGGTGGATTAGCAGGCGCATTCTCGGACCGAGTCTTGCAGCAGCGCTTAGCTTCGGACGCAGAAACTCTACTTGAAAGACATTTGATTGGCTGGTCGGACCAATTTCAAACAGTGATCCGACATTGACGCTAACCGCGTCGCCATAGCCGGTTTTGAGACTCGTCGTCAATGACCCGTGCTCGTCATTGTAGGCATCATGGATGGACTGAATCTGCGTGCGCCCGATGATCCTTCCAAAAAAGTAATCGAACGGTATTGTCTCGGCATTTGCCTGCGAGGCAAAGCAAAGTGCGATCATTAGCCCTGTGAGAATTCTTCTCTTGCCGATCATGGCATTCTCCTTTTGGTGAGAGATCTACTTAGATTCTAACATGCAGTATACTATCGATGTTTGGTCGTGTCAAGGGGAGAACGGCGTCTGCAATTAGAAGACTGTGTCGACTTTGACACTAACACTCCAGGTAGCTCCCTCAACTGGACCTTCGGGATAATAGTCGTCGTCTGCCTCTCTTGAGTAGCTGTACTTGTACAGTAAGGAGAGTCTTGCGAATCGCAACGGCTGCCATTTCAGCGACGATTCCCAATCCTGATCAGTGTGTCGCGTCAACCAGTCTGGATCTGGCCATTCAACCTGGCGGTACCTATAACTGAAATTCGACGTAATTTCGCAGTTGTTCGGCAATCCGATACCGCCTTGGAGCATCATGTGCCAATCGCGATTCAACGATCCAGGCTGAAACTTCCATAGCTCTCTTGAGTCGGAGGAAGATGACTCTTTAAACCCCGGAAGTGTAGCTTCAACGCGGATTCGCAGATCCGACGCTCGCAGCATCGGCCCGAGCAAATAATCAATGTCCGAAACCTGATCCCAGGAGATTTCGCGCCGTTTGTCTGCCTGCCAGCGGTAGTTTCGGAATTCAAGCCAATATGACAGCGTCGTGGATTGCCCGTTGCGAAATTCGGGAGCCTCATTGCCGGGTCGTTCTTGAACAACTCGAGCTATCCGCAGAATCGCTCCGGTCGACACATTTGAGCGAAGATAGTAACTCAATTCAGTATTTAGTGACAGTTCGTGTGTGCGCTGGACTGTTCTGATGTCACTTGTTGCTTCGCTACTTGTGCCTCTAAAACGCGTGTCCTGTGTGTTGTACCTCCTTCGATACCACCGGAAATCAGAATTGATCATCAGGGTACCGCGCTCGAGTTCCATTCCATAATACTCTCGATAATTATCCAACAATCTCTGCCGCTCTACAATCTGATGCCGCGAAATCCATGTAATCGCACCAATAAACTCATGTGCGTAGTCACTCGTGTTCGTCAAGTCGATGCGGTGATCAATAAGACCCCAGAGACTTCCTAGGTATTCATTATGGACGAGACGATCATAGCGTTGGGACTCGTGCAAATATCGATAGGAGAGCATAGCCCACATTGAAGGTTGAATGAGCCGAGTCAGCTGAATTCCACCAGCACGGTCAATTACATCTCGGTACCGTGTTTCGTAACTATCGGTCGTGTCTATTTCTTCTTGTCCTGTATATATCCACGCATACCGACGGCGGGTCAAACGGAGCTCCTTTCGTCTGTCTGTGTGAACATTAATCTCTGCTTGGAACCCGCGACCCAGACCGATTGTCGTCGACGCACCGATATCGGTTTGCTTATCCGAGGTATCAAACCTTCCGGTATCCGCCAACGTGGTCAATCCCTGAAATCTGTAAATGTCTCGGTCGTGATTGTTGTCATTACGCAAAATGAGATTGTCAATCAATACATGATAACTCTTGGCGGAATACCATGGCCCGCTCAAGAGCGCGTAAGTCGAGGACTGGGGATCGAATTCGAGTGAGTCTCCCGACCAAATCTGAAATCGATGCGAGAATGAAAACTTGTCTTCATCAATGACTCCAGTACCGCCGTTCGTTGAATAGTCGTACTTCTCATTCGAGAGTTGAAGAAGATTGAAATTATACCGCGAATGAAACGGCGTCTTTACAGTCAGGCTCAATCCAGTATTTGTCGACCGAAGCTTGTCGGATTTGATGTTCGGAATGTACCTGTAACGGTCTGGATGATAGATTTCGTACTTTCCACTACTGCCAATACCGAGCGACAACAAGTACGTCGCGAGGTTGCTGCGGCTGTCGCGGTACTCCAGCGCTAATCGATCCGCCCCCACAATTCGCCCATACCAATAGTCAAACGGTATTGTCTCGGCTAACAATGTTGTGGAAAGAATTAGTGTGAAGATGCCAACCCTTAGAATCCCGCCTGCGAACATAACGCGTCCTTTTGTAATTACGCGATCTTGCCACCTCCCAGGACGATGTCGTCATCATAGAAAACGCAACTCTGACCGGGAGTCACCGCGCGTTGCTTATCATGTAGTTTAACTTCCACATTGCCGTTTGTCAAGAGTGTGACGGTGCCCGGCACCGGTTTGTGCAAATAGCGAATGCGCACCAAAGCATCAAACGACTCGCCATTTCCGGTCGGTTTTTTCGCGACCCAGTTGACCTCCTTGACCTCGAAGGTCTCAAGGAGAAGGTCATCCTCGTCGCCGATCACGATCTCGTTGTTTGCGGCATCGATCGCCGTGACGAATTTTTTCTCGGTAGTGTTGATCTGAATCCGCTTACGCTGGCCGATCGTGTAGTGGAAATATCCCTCGTGCGTGCCGACGACCTTGCCTTGCGTGTCGCGGATCTTGCCCGGCTTGGCGAGTTCCGGATGCTTCTTCTCAACCAGACGCGAGTAGTTGTTGTCGGGCACAAAGCAGATCTCGCGTGACTCTTCCCGCTCGGCATTGATCAACCCATACTTGCGGCCAAGATCGCGCACCTGTGTCTTGTGCAGGTCGCCCAGCGGAAACATTGTCCGCGCCAGCGATTCCTGCTTGAGTCCCCAGAGGAAATACGACTGGTCGCGCGTCGGGTCGATGCCTTTGAGAATCTGGTAGCGGCCATTCGTTTCGTCGCGCTGGATACGCGCATAGTGTCCGGTCGCAAGATAGTCACAGCCAAGTTGCTTGACTTTGTTCTCCAGCAGTTCCCACTTGATCTTGTAGTTGCAGACGACACAGGGATTCGGCGTGCGGCCCTGAACATATTCCGACACGAAGTCATTGATCACCGTGTCGTGGAAATCTTTGTGCATATTGAGGACGTAGTGGGGAATGCCGTACTTGAAGCAGACACTGCGGGCATCATCAAACATCTCGAGCGAACAGCAACGGCGCGAGACTTGTTTGTCCTCGCCGCCGACTTCAGCGAAGTCCCACAACTTCATCGTCAGTCCGATGACATTGTAACCCTGAAGTTTCAGCATCACAGCGGCGACGGAACTGTCGATTCCGCCAGACATGGCAACTGCGACGAGTGTGTTCGAGTTGTCGGTCATAGTCTTGGCTCCCGTCTACTTAGCCACATACTGCGGTGACATTTTACGTAGGCGCTCCACAATCGGAGGCAAGGTCGCAAGGAGATAGTCAATCTCTTCGGAGGTATTGTCTTTGCCAAGAGAGAATCTGATTGCAGAAGATGCTTCGTGCGGTTGAACGCCCATCGCCAAAAGCACATGCGACGGCTCGGTAGCGCCGGAAGTGCAGGCTGATCCGGACGACACGGCAATGCCTGCCATATCAAGCGAGAGAATGATCGCCTCGCCGTCAGCGCCGGGAAAAGTGAAGAACATGGTCCCGCGGTTTCCGCGCATCGGATCGCCGTGTAGGCGCGAATCAGGAATTGTCGCGAGAATTCCGCGGGTCAGCTTGTCGGAAAGTTCTGCCACATGCTGTGTGACCGTATCAAGCTCTGCAATGCTGTACTCGAGCGCAGTCGCCATTCCGACCGCTCCTGCGACATTCTCGGTGCCGCCGCGTTTGCCGCGTTCGTGCGCTCCGCCGTGAGTGTGCGGAAGAAAGCGTGTGCCGACTTTTGCGTACAGAAATCCCACACCTTTCGGTCCGTAGAATTTGTGCGCCGTGCCTGATGCGAGGATGACTCCTATTGAATGCAAGCCGACTGGCATTTTTCCAAGTGCCTGCACAGCATCCGTGTGGAAATATACATTACGTTCGCTGGCGACATTTGCGAGCGCCGCGATATCCTGCAAAGTCCCGGTTTCGTTGTTTGCCATGATAATCGAGACAAGAATTGTGTCGGGACGAATTGACGAACTCAATTGGTCGGCATCGACATAACCCTGCGAGTCCACATCGAGATAGGTGACCTCATATTCGTGTTTCTCAAGAAACTTGCACGGCTCAAGCACCGCCTGATGTTCAGTCTTGGTGGTGACGATGTGTCGGCCCTTGTGGGCCAGGGCCTCGGCAACACCCTTGATCGCAATGTTATTCGACTCGGTGGCTCCGGAAGTGAAGTACAATTCATCGGGTCGACAGCCGAGCAGTGATGCGAGCTTTTCGCGCGACTGCTCCAGACCGGCGCGTGCTGACTGACCAACCGAATGCACCGAAGAGGCATTACCGTAGGTATCCTTCAGATACGGCAACATGGCGTCGAGAACACGAGGGTCAAGAGGCGTGGTGCTGTTATGATCGAAGTAGATTTGTTTCACCGTCGTGTGCCTGCACTTGTTCGATCAGGCCGGTTTCGATATTCTTAAGATCCTGCAGCGAAGTCCTGTGCAACTTGCTATTGACATCGTTTTCCAGATCCGACCAGAAGCGGCGGGAAGCACAAATGTCCCTTTTCTCGCATTCTTCCTCGTGGTCCGGATGGTGGCACTGGCTGAATTTGACCGGGCCGTCGAGAATCCCGATGATTTCTCCAACCGAGATCGTGTCTGCCGACCGGGAAAGCAAGTATCCACCCTGGGCGCCGCGCTTGGCGCGTACGATGCCGGCACGCTTGAGTTTATTGAAGATTTGCTCTAGATACGGTAGAGAAATATCTTCGAGTTTGGAAATATGTGCAGTCGATAGCGGCCCATTGGCTTTCACAATTGCCAAGAGCGCTCTCACTCCGTATCTTCCACGTGTCGAAATGGCCAAATCAGTCTCCTGTTAATCCAAAAGTAGAATAACAATCCTTAGCGACTCTGTCAAGATTGCCCTGACAGGTAATACGCTTGAAAACCGGTGAATTGTGGTGTCCGAAAACAGAAGCGACCTGTCGGGGGCAGGTCGCTTCTTACCGAATCGGGCATTCGGCTTCGTGTGGGAGAGTGGTGTTTAGGATGTCATTTTCGGTTCGGGAGGGTCGACGGTTTGCTCGTGGTCTGAAGGCCATCCGTCGACCCATTCCCAAGGGTTCACTTCTTGTCCAGTAGCGAACGCCTTTCAATCATTTCCAACAGGCTTTGCGCCCGGCAATTGAACTTGTCGACCGGAACGGAAAGCTGCTTATTCAGATAAAATTCGTGTGCTTTCGAGACTGCTTCAAGTGCCAGCTGGCGCGCATATTCCATTTCATTGTTCATGAACTTCTTGTACGCCAATTGGTAAAGCGAGTTGTGTTGTTCGAGCGAGTTCATCATCAGTTCAGTTTCCATCATTTCCTTCGCTCTAATGGTCGGCTTCAAATTGGCGCGGTTCAAAAAAAGTGCAGAATTAGAAGATCATCGCCGCTGTCGAAGCTCCTCCGTCCGCTTTTCGGAACTGCCACACCTATATGTGAGGAGTTTGCGAAATGACTCGGATGCACAGGATGTCTTCGATACACTCTGACGTTCATGCCATACTCTATTTGCGCAAACTTAGATTGGAGGTCGGGTTGTGAGATCCACTTGGCAGCTCATTAATATGTTTGACAGGGAAGCAGAATCAGATACGATCATAATGATAGAAGTTTAAGGTAACCTCGCAGTTTGGTTCTCGTTATATTAAGTGTGGGAGATATTGATCTATGCAGCTACTAAACGTTCGCCAGGTCTTGGCTACCATCATTGTCGGGCTAATCCTCCACAGTCCCCTTGCTGCGTTCTACTTCGAGTCATCCGACGAAATCTATCTAAGCGGCGACTTTCAAGAGGACTTGCTGCTGGCTGGCGGGACTGTCAATTTCGACGGCAGTCTGCTTGGCGACCTGATTGCAGCCTCAAGAACCCTCTCTTTTGACGGAATGATAGACGGCAATTTGAACGCCGCGGGCCAGCGCATCACTGTCAACGGCGAGATCTGCCGTTCATTGCGGACTTTTGCACAGACCGTTAATATCAGTTCGCTTGTTGAAGGCGATGTAACGGCATTTGCCAGCGAAGTTACTCTCGGTGCCGATGCAGAAATCGGGCGCGACATTGCCATATTTGGCACCGAAGTTTTTCTCAATGGTCGAGTTGGATCGGATGCTTATATTTATGCCAACATAGTCACGATTACCGGACGCATTGAAGGGGATCTCAAAATCAAAGCGAACAAGATATCCATTGCTCCCAGCGCCTATGTCGGCGGAGACTTTAATTACGAATCAAAGGAAAAAGCCAAGATTTCCGCCGAATCGCAGGTAATTGGCGAGACGCGGTGGAAGAAGCGCACGGGTGATGGTGAAGCGGGCGCACTTAGCAGTTTCGTGCCGCCGCCCGGAAGCCTTATCTGGTCGGCTGTGTTCTTAGTTGGGTCGATCATCTTGGGAGTTCTTCTGATCGTCATACGTCGCGAAGCGGTTTATTCGGTACTCGATGAGATTCGGACTAACGGGCCAATCTCGGGATTGCTAGGTTTGGGAATCATCTTGTTGATGCCGGTTGCCATTGCGTTGACTGGAGTTACGTTGTTTGGTCTGCCGGCTGCGATTGCCGGTCTGACTCTCTATACACTGATTTTCTTCATTGCAAAAGTTCTCACGGCAATTGCGATTGGGATGTTCCTTATTGGACTGATGCGCAAGGGCAAGAAGGTCTCTTTGGGCTGGTCGCTCGTTCTGGGACTGCTGGTTCTGGCAATACTGTTCAAGATACCAATTCTGGGCTGGCTTGTCTATTTGGGTGCTTGGTCGCTGGGAGCCGGCGCAATCGTCTTCAGAGTCTTTCGGAGAAAACCTGCGGTTGTTTCGGAAGCTATCGCGACGAACTGAAGCTCCCAATATCAGAACTTAAACTCCAATTCAATTCTTCGATTCTGCTCGCGTCCACTGCGCGTTCGATTACTTGCGACGAAATTGGTTTCACCCCTGCCTATTGCAAGCACGCGACTCTCGACCAGACCGGCAGCTACTAAGTAGCTCTTAACCGCATTGGCACGCTTTTGCGAGAGTTGCAGGTTGCCATCATTGGGACCAACATCATCGGTATAGCCATATACCATAACCGAAACTTCCGGAAATGTTTTCAACAGCATGACCACTGAATCAAGGACTTTGGCCTTTTCAGATATAATTTTGGACTCACCGGATTCGAACAGGGACTGGTAGACGCACTTCACAAATATTTTTGTAAGATCAGGGCATCCGCTCTGGTCAACCGGTAATTTTGCTGGAGTGTCGGGGCACTGGTCGTGTTGGTTCTCAACACCGTCATTATCCAAGTCCGCAGGACAGCCAATGCTGTCGACCGCGGCATTGCTTGCGGAATTCAGACACGAATCACGGAAGTCCGGTACGCCGTCGGCATCAAAATCCGGAGCACATCCGGCCGTGTCCACGTGTTGAACATCCACGCTGTCCGTTTGCGGGCAGCGGTCTATGCCATCATAAATGCCGTCCTTGTCTGAATCAAGCGGACACCCGGCACTATCGACGATGGCGCCGGAAGGCGTCTCGATGCATTTGTCAAGTGTATCCAGAATGCCGTCGCGATCCTGATCCTGCGCCACTATGGCTTCGCGGCTTTGCACCGTCGTAGCGGTATCCACTTGAACCGGTGAGTCCGACTGTTCAACAGTCTTGGTATTGACCTCTTCTTCAGAATCATCTTCATAGACTTTGCGAGTGACCCGACTTCGCCGCTGTTCGTCCGTTTCGGATTCCTTGAGCAAACTCTGTTGCTTGCGGCCAAAATGAATGGAGACGCCGGCGCCAAACTGGAGAATACCGCGCGAGCGCGAGTTCTTCACCCACTGCGCAAAGTCGGCGCCAAGACCGGTGAGGTACGTGAATTCCGCGCCAATCGAAAAGGCGATGCGGTCGGAAAACAATTGCTCGAGTCCGAATCCAGTCGTGATGCCCAATTCAGTTGCCTTGTAATCACGTTGATTGCCGTCTCCACCTTCGACGACCATCATATTATCATCCGGATATGATTTGATATTCCATAGCAGCATCTCAAGACGAGTCAAAAAGTAGGGAGCGGTGTGGCCGCGTTGCCCAAGGTAGAATTTTGGACCGAGTGCAACGCTCGTGAAGTTCCACCGGCGATTGGCGCGATCACGATTGAACTTGAAGATCGAAGTACTTACCGAGTCGTTGTGCACCTTGCCGGTTCGAAAGGAACCGACTATCGCGGCTCGTTGCGAGAGCATGAATTGCACATCAGCACCGAAGTACGGGCTGAAAAGCCAGATTTGCGCTGAATCGTTGAGCGCCGGCTGGATGCCGTATAGATCAAGGTGAATTGAAAAAGGCCGGTTCTTTATACTCGCCTGCAAATCTGAAAGCGTCCAAATGGAAAAGACCAGTGCAAGCAACAACGACAGGGCATACTTTTGCATGGCCTGTAGATATGAAAGTTGTTAGAAGTTGTTCAATACAATTTTTCGATTACGACACCGGTGTAGTAATGAGTTAGTATGTCGTCGTAGTAGAATCCTGCACGCGCCCGTCCAATCGCGCCGCATTGACACATCCCGACGCCATGACCATAACCACGTCCGTGAATTGAGACCGCTGACACGCGATCTGCGGTATCGCGTTTCAACTCGATATCAAAGTCCGAAGAGCGGAGAATCCCCGGCAACCCGGGACGTGCAAAAGCCCAACGGATGATATCTTTTCCGAGGTTAGTCGTTCCAGCTTCGGTATAGATTCCCAGCGAAGTAATGCGTCCGCCGGTAGAGCGCGATTCGATTTGGATGTCCTTCAGTTTGCTGCCGAGACGTGAATGTGTTCTGCCGGTTGACTTGAGATAAGTCCGAATGTTCGAAAGCAGGGTTGACGCGGGGAATTCCTCATCCCACGTATAGTACTTGGACCAATTGCAGAAAGTGTCGTCCTCGACGCTCTGCAAATAGGACTTCGGGTCCTTCTCCCAGACATCTTCGATGTTATCAGTGTGCCCGCCGCAAGTTGAGTGATAAAACGCATCAATCAACTTGCCATCGACCTTCATTACTTCTCCGCGAGTTTGCTTGAGGGCGATATCGCAAAGGCGCTGTTCGCCTTCCACACCTGTATAAACTTGGTCGAGTATTTCATTGACCAGATCATACTCTTTGTCCGGATATTTGTCGCGGGTAACCAGAGCATAGGTTCTTGCCGCGACTGCCTGGGCTTTGACAGCCTCCAGCTCTTCCGGTTTGCGTCTGCCAATTTCCGGCGCCAGAACGCCGCGCAGGTAGTCTTCGACATGAAGCACGTTAACAACGTACATGGTGTCGTGTCCATCGGGGTAGAACTCGAAAATGCCGCGGAATTTGCGCTTGTCAAGCCACAGCCAACTTTTCTTCTCGGCAACGACTGTGACACGGCGCAGTTTCGACTCAAGTCGATTGCCTTTGAGATCATACAGTGCCAGTAACTGACCATCCGGCTTGACAACAACGTTGACGGCCGAAAAGTAAGCCGACTTCTCATCATTGACGTCCCAGGTACGCACAACGCAATCGCCCTTGGCGCCAACTTCGACCTTGTCCTTGGTGTGTAACACGCGAACACGAATGATCGGCTGTTTGAGCTTGTCGTAGCCCTCTTGCCGAACGGCGTAGTTCATTCTTGCGCACGAAGACACAAGCAAGATTGCACAGATTTGAATCAGAAGTATTTTGAATTTCATGGCAGAGAAATCTTTCCTAAGATGGCGGCCCTTGTTGCACCTGTGACCTGCGGCAGATTGCCGCTTAGCGAACTCAAGGTCAGGTTGGCAAGATATGCAAAAGCTTCGGCTTCGACAAAGTCAACATCTGCTCCGAATTCTGCCGCGCTCGCGACTTTTGAATGAGCGAACTGATATTGAAGACGCCGCATAAAGTATGAATTGTGAGCGCCGCCACCGCAGACTATCAAAGAATCCGGGATAGCATTCCCGAGAAGCTGGTCAGTAGCGCGTCTAATCGTGATTGACGTAAGCTCACCGAGTGTTGCCAAAACGGATTCAATGCTCAACTTGCTCACAGTCATCGAAATGTCTTCAATATCGAGCAATCGCAATATCTCTCCCCGATCATGCGAGATCGGAAGTCTGCGCTGTAAGACTTCGGATTGAAGGAGTTTCGAAAGTAGCGCTTCGTCGATTTCGCCGGACGACGCGAGCTTGCCGCTGTCATCGAAGCGGTGGTTCGTTCTTTCTTTTACTACTGTATCAAGCAAACAGTTGCCGGGGCCGGTATCGGTCGCGAGGCAGTCGCCGCCTTCCTTGAGTATAGTGATGTTGGCAATACCGCCAATGTTTACCACGACGTTTGTTTTGCCGTCTCGCGAAAACACGGCGCGATGGTAAATCGGCGTCAAGGGTGCGCCTGATCCGCCGACTGCAGTGTCGCCGCTGCGAAAGTCCGAGACGGTCACTGTGCCAAGCCTCTTCGCAATGACTTCGGCCTCGCCGAGCTGCAATGTTCCAGTGACTGAACGATCCAGGTATTGCAGCGGTCTTGATAAGTGAGCTACGGTCTGCCCGTGACTCCCGACAAGATCGACTCCACGTTTGGTCACGTCGTAATTGCGGCAGAACAACTCGATGGCGTCGGCATAGAAATGGCCAAGGTAACTCGAAAGCCCCAGTAGTTCGGCAAGATCGGCATTTCTCGCCCTGGCGATACCCAAGATCTTGTCCCGTAGATTCGAAGGATACGAAATGGTCTCGCTCGCTAGATTCTTCAAAGAGTGATTGCCGACATTCACTTCACAATAAGCAATATCGAGACCGTCTGCAGAAGTGCCCGACATCAAGCCCAAGGTCAGGCGAATTTGTTTGCGAAGATTATCTTCTAAGGATACAGGTCTCATGCGCCGAAGTATTGGGGGTTATTATTCTGAAACGCAACGACTCGTTCATAACTCTCTTTGATATGCGAGCGCAAACTGGCGTCAGTCTCCGCCTGGGCTTCCATTCCATCGAGCAGGGTGTCGATTGAATCCTGAAGATTTGCATAAATCAATAGGTCGCATCCTGCCAGAAACGCCCGTATTCCTGCTTCGACTTGATCGATGCCTTCGAGAGCGCCAAGCATCTGCAGATCATCGCTGATTATGACGCCCCCAAACCCGAGGTGGGAGCGAAGTTCGTCGTGCAGAACCTTGTGACTGAAAGTTACGATATTGTCTTCGTCAAGGGCCGGCGCCCGCAGGTGAGTCGGCATAACCATATCGACGCCTGCACCGACAGCCGCCTTGAACGGCAAGTAGTCTTGTCTTCGAAACTCATCTAAAGACTGATTTGAATGCGAAACCTGAAAGTGCGGATCGCCGGTGGCGGAGCCAAGCCCGGGAAAATGCTTCGCACATGACATTACGTGGTTTGCATGAAGGACTTCGACTTGCCGACTGGCGCAGGTAGAAACAGATTGAGTGTCCCGTGAATATGCTCTGGAGTGGAGAACATGACCAGCGTCCCCGGGATCGAGATCACAGACCGGCACGAGGTTGAGATTGACTCTATGCTGACGAAGCGCTCGCGCCGTGACTTCGGTGGCATTCATCAGACCATCGAGGTCACCGCGCTCCCCATAATGTCGCGGCGATGGAAACACTGGGAAATCACCGCCGAAACGAACAACGCGGCCGCCTTCCTGATCTACCGCGATGATAGACTTCCCCTGCGCGCACGATCTCACCGAATCGGTAAGTTTCAGAAGCTTCGCAGATGTGAGATAGTTTCGGGCGAAAAGGATTACACCACCTAACGATCCCTGCTCCAATAGTTGCCGCAGGTTCGCCGGAAGTACGGTTTCATCGAAACCGCAGATGATCAAGGAACCAAGTTGTCGGCGGAGATGGCTCATTAGACCGTGACTACGGCGTTCTTGCCGCTGCCCTTGGCCAGATACATGGCGCGATCGACTAACTGCACGAGTTCGTCTTCGCTGTGTCCGTTGTCGGGATAAGTGGTGATGCCAACGGAGACGGTGGCGCTAAGTTTTGGATGTTTGATACCGTCGCCGAAAGTGGATCGCTCGATTTCGCTGCGTATTCTTTCAGCGATAACCTGTGCATCGTCATGTTCAGTTTGCGGAAGGATAATGATAAACTCCTCACCGCCATAGCGGGCCAGCGTGTCGGTATCACGGATATTCGTAGCGATGACGCGCACGATGCCTTTCAGGAGCACGTTGCCGGACTCGTGTCCGTAGGTGTCATTGATCCGCTTGAACCAGTCGATATCGACCATGATCAGCGACAACGGTTGGCGATAGCGTGTAGCACGCTTGATTTCGTCGGCCAGCCGATCCGCGAAATAGCGGTAGTTGTAGACATTGGTCAGATCGTCGATGACGACCATCTTCTCAAGCTCGTTATGTAGGCGGCTGTTTTCGTAGGCCATCGCTGCGGAAGCTGCAAGAATCGATGCAACTTTCTGATCAGTATCGCTGAAACGATTCAGGCGTGTCGATTCGGCTTGCAGAATGCCAATCACCTTTCCATGAGAGATCATCGGTACGATTAGTGCACTCTTGGCGTTATTAAGGGTGGAAATATAGTTGTTGTTTTGATCAAGATCAATGAGTCTTTTAGGTTCTGCCGTGCGAACAACATCACCAACTATACCGTCAAGCGCAATTACTTCACGGAGGTTCGTGATCTTGCGCTCGCCGTCCTCAAGTCGCCCGCGCTCGTAAAGATAACTTAGATCGGGCGAACAGAGCTGAATGGAACACATTTCAAATCCCAGGATCGAATCGACAATGTGAAATACATCGCGGGTGATCTCCTGATCATCATGAATCTCGCCGAGGACCCGCGAGGTTTCGTAGATCTTCTCGACGCGTGCCTGGGAACGCTCTAGTTCCGTCGTGCTTTCATTGAGCGAATCGAGTAATTTGAGAAGTTTCGATTCCGACTGTTTCATGTGTCTGGAGACAAAACCCACGGCGTAGGCAAAGAACCAGGCAAAGCCCACACGCAAACCCAATTCCACCGGCGAAACATGCGTCAGCAGTTCCGGATTGCTGATCATGTACAGCGTCGTGACGGCAAACGAAATTCCGACGCAGAAGTTCAAATTGAAGTAGTAAGCCGAGAACATGATGTTCAAGTAGTACAGCAGAAAGAAGCTGGAGTTGGCGCCGCCGGTAAACTTGATCAGATACGTAACAAAAATGACATCGAAGATCAGCGAGTAGGTGAAGACTTCGGAAATCAGTTTCGGTTTGAATTTCCAGATCAGCGAAAAAATTGCCAGGTGAAGCGCAAAGATGACCATCGCGAACGAAATCTCTCGCTGGACTTCGCCCGCACTATCCGTGGAGAGCATCCAGGCAATTACAGCCGCGGCAGTAATGGCACGAGACGCGATGTAAATGTTCTCCAGGCGTGGAAAGATTGTTCTTATAGACTGCTTCAATGCGCCTTTACCTAATAGAGAATAAATCTATTCTATTATCGGTAAAGGCGGGCACTCCCTTAGCCGTCTAATCCCTTTTCGTTCATGCTGTTATATGCACCAAAACCGCGTTCGGTACAGAACCGTTACATATCAATAGCGGACTACTTTAATCAGTTATGCCCAAGACCTTGAGTACAAACGCATACTCAAATGCGATTTCCCGAAATTGCTGATAACGTCCGGAGGCCCCACCGTGACCGGCATCCAAATCAATCTTAAACAGGAGCAGATTATTGTCAGTCTTGGTCGAACGCAACTTGGCACACCACTTTGCCGGCTCCCAATACGCGACACGCGGATCATTCAGACTTGTGGTGATCAGGATGTGCGGATATTCTTTTGCTACAACATTGTCATACGGCGAATACGACTTCATGTAAGGGTAGTATTCAGCATCGGCAGGATTGCCCCACTCTTCCCACTCGGTAACAGTCAAAGGAATCGTCGGATCGAGCATGGTGTTGATCAAATCAACAAATGGCACGTCACCGATCGTCGCCTTCCAAAGGTCGGGCCGCATGTTCGTGACCGCACCGATCAAAAGTCCGCCGGCGGAAGCGCCATTGGCGATGACCTTGTCCTTTGCGCAGTATTTCTCTGCGATCAAATGTTCGGCACAGGCGATGAAATCGGTGAAGGTATTTTTCTTCTTAAGTAACTTGCCGTCAAGGTACCACTGCCGTCCCATCTCGCCGCCGCCGCGAGTTTGTGCGATGGCAAACACGATACCACGATCGAGCAGACTGATGCGATTCGAGGAAAACCACGGATCGAGTGGATCGCCGTAAGCGCCGTAGCCATAAAGATAGAGTGGGTTCGTGCCATCTTTATTGAATTTGTCCTTTCGATAGACAACCGCGACCGGAACTTGCACTCCATCCGGTGCTGTGGCCAAGACGCGTTCGGAGTGATAGTTGGTCGGATCGAATCCGCCAAGAACGTCCGTAGTCTTGAGTAATTCGCGAGTCCGCTTGTCCATGTCATAGTCATAGATGGTCTTCGGTGTCGTCATCGATTGATAGCTGAAGCGCAGAAGGCTGGTGTTATATTCCGGATTGGCGGCGCCGGCCACCGAATACGTCTGCTCGGGAAATTCGACGTTGTGCGCAGAATTGTCTTTCAGGTTGACAATCTTCATTTCTTGCAGACCATTTTGTCGCTGCTGAACAATCAGATGATTTGCGAAGGCATAGATGGCGTCGATCTTGATGTTGTTATTGTACGGCAGGAAGTCTTTCCAGTTGCTTCTCGCAGGATTAGCAGAGGGTGCTTCAACGACCTTGAAGTTAACCGCATTGTCATTGGTTAGGATGAAGAACTTGTCGCCGTGTGGGTAAACGTAGTATTCCAGTTCTGCAGTCCGCGGCTCGACGACCTTGAACTCGGCAAGCGGAGTCGTTGCGCTGATGAACCAGGCTTCGGCTGAAGTCTTACTTCCAAGACTGATCAGAATCCACTGCTTGTCGCGGGTGCGGGTGACATCAAGGAAGAAATGCTCATCGAGTTCTTCAAAGACCAGTGAATCGGCAGAGGATTCGGTACCAAGTTGATGACGATAGACGCGGTAGGGCCGATACGTTTCGTCGATGACGTCATAGAAGAATGTCGCGTTGTCATTTGCCCAGGCAATGCTGGTACCGACATTCGGGACACGGTCGGGAAGCAGTTCTCCGGTCAGGATATTTTTGACGTGCAGTTCGTAAACTTCCGAACCCGTGGTGTCAACTGTGTATGCCAGTAGCTCATGGTTGGGGCTGACCGAGAAACCGCCGACATCAAAGTAGCCGATCCCTTCCGCAAGCAAGTTCTGGTCGAGAAGAATTTCTTCGGCACCATCAAGTGATCCCTTCTTGCGGCAGTAGATCGGATAGTCCTTGCCCTGTTCAGTGCGCGAGTAGTAGTAATAGTCGTCGATTCGCTCCGGCACGCTTAAGTCGGTTTCCTTTATGCGACCTACCAACTCGTTGTAGAGCTTCTCTTGTAATGCTTCCGTATCCTTCATCATCGCCGCGGTGTATTCGTTCTCTGCATCGAGATAATCCATCACGTCGGGATCGGATTTGTCGCGTAGCCAGAAGTAGTCGTCGATGCGCACATCTCCGAGCGTGGTGTCGGCCTTGGGAATTTTGGTCGCCATCGGTGGCTGCGGCGTTTCCTGGGCCGTCAGTGTCGCGGCCAAGGCAATGACAAGTGCGGCAACGAGGAGATATGCAAAAGTCGATTTATGGTTACGGTACGATAACATGTTGTTCCTCCGCGATTTTGCGGTTAAGATGCTCATTGGGGGAAAAATGTATAGTTTTATTGAGTGGGGTGGTTAGGGATATTTTTGACGATATCCCAGTCTTTGTCCGTCACAAAAAAGCGGCAGACGTTGCCATCTGCCGCTCATCATTTCATAAACTTACGAAACTACTATTATGCAAATCTCATCTGCTCAAGGCGCTTGACGCGCTCTTCCATCGGAGGATGCGTCGAAAACAAGCTCGTGATCCCGCCTCGGCCAAAGAGGGGATTCACGATGAACATGTGTGCGGTCGCCGGAGAGGCGTCCATCGGGATTTTTTGCGCCGCCGAATGGAGTTTGCGAAGGGCGTTCGCCAAATCGTTGGGATTGCCGTGGAACTTGGCGCCGCCGGCATCAGCTAAGTATTCGCGCGAACGCGAAATCGCCATCTGAATCATCATTGCCGCAATCGGCGCGATAATCGCCATCGCGATAACCGCTATCGGCGAACCGCCGCGATCGTTGTCGGATCGTCCACCGCCGAAAATCGCCGCCCATTGAGCCATGTGTGCCAGCATCGATATCGCACCTGCAAAAACTGCCGCAATGGTGCCGATTAAGATGTCGCGATGCTTGATATGCGCCAGTTCGTGGCCAAGCACACCGCGGAGTTCCGGCTCGGTGAGAATGCGCATGATTCCCTGCGTGACCGCCACCGCCGCGTGCTCCGGATCGCGACCGGTCGCAAAGGCGTTCGGGGTGTCGTTCGGAATGATGTAGACCTTGGGCATCGGCAACTGCGCCCGCTGGGACAATTCACGCACCATGTTGTAGAGACGCGGCTGTTGAGCCTCGGTGACTTCCTGCGCCTTGTACATTTTCAGGACGATCTTGTCCGAGAACCAGTAGCTGAAGAAGTTCATTCCCAGCGCGAAGACGAAGGCAATTACCATTCCGCCTTGCCCGCCCAGCGCATAACCAATCCCGACGGCTAATACCATCAACAGCGCCATCAGGAAGGTCGTTTTCATTGTGTTCATTATTTCAAAACCTCCATCACTTTCATTTTAGAGAGCACGATCTGCCGTGCCGTTTCGCTACAATATACGCAACTTGCCGGTGCTTTCACCAGCGTAATCCAATCGATACATTAAACGGTGTCGGGGGAGTTGCGGTTCCAGAAATCGGAAAACTAGTTGGTTCAAAGTGCAGAGGGATGGCGGGTTAACCTAATCCGACCGATCCTCAAAGTCCGAATCAAGCTCTTCGGACAACCCTTGCGTTTTGTTCAGTGTGTTGTTTGTCTTATTTTGAACTCCTCGGGCGTAAAGAAAACAATCGATTGCACGTGCATTGTATTTCTTCTCTATATCGTTTGTTGATCTCGCCAGTGATGTCGTGATTTCGTTAAGCTCCCTACAGAGTTCATCATCAAAGTTTTTCCCTCTAGATTTTTGGAAAAATCGTCGTCTCGCCTCAATAAGTCCCGGAGAGAACAAAGAACTTGGATTCACACCACGGTGTGACAGAAGAGCGGGATCAAGATTCTTAGTTGCTTTTCCAAGCCTTCTGAGGGTTCGCTGATAGGTCTTTGGGCCAAGAAATGCGCTGGTTCTAATAACGCTTGAGACCACGTCATTTGCGCGATGTTCCGACAAGATCGACGCGCAAATATCAGAAATCTCTTTATATTTCAAAGTCCTCATGAAGTAGAATGCGGGCATGGCAGAGCAAAGGTAAACTTTCGCAAGATAGACGAGATGCGGCCCTTGAAGCTTAGTCGCTTCGCGTCGTGAGTACAATTCCCAGAGCATACTCTCAGATGGAAGGAACTTTGGATCCCTCGTAGAAGCAGCGAACCACGTCGCCACTAATTCCTCGTCAGTTTCGGGTGTCTTCCCAATTGGCATTCCTACAATTGGAAGTGCGTCGCTATCGCTTGAAACTCTAACCTTGAGTGCATCTTTTGAATTGAATGAATTGACTACTACGACTTCGTCTGGCTTGCTCTTAACAACGACTTTACAGATATTCTCCAATAATGTCTGCTTGAAGTACTCTATGCGCTTGTCAATTATCATTTGGAGTCCCTGTGGATCGAGATGTCGATTCCCGCCACTTGCTCTATAGAAGATGCCGCCTTTAGCCACTGAGATTTTTCTTTGTCCGCTCGGTAAATTGTATCCATCTTCTCTTACAAAAATGTGAGTTTGCCCCTTCGTTTCTGGTATGAATACCAAGCAAAAGGTCATACCGTTGAGCGTAAATCTCTTCGATCGTAGTGAATTGAATTTGGGTTCGATTGACCTGCCACACCGCTGACTAAGCTCATCGATATCTGTCAGCGCCTTAACAGTCGCTTCGGATACTCCCAACTTCTCGAACGAAACATCCTCAATCCCAAACAACAAGTATCCGCCATAAGTGTTTGCAAAGGCCATGACATCAACGGCGAGATCAACCCAAGACTTTTCGCTTGATGGTTCAAAGCTCCTCTTGTAGTCAACAAGCACGTCCTCTTCTTTGTGCTCAACAAGATATAGGAACGCGGCATCTTGAAGTGGGTCCTCTGACTCCAGAAATCTCTTTACTGACAATACACATGTTTCAGATGATTGATCAGTCACTATTCAACCTCCTTTATCTAGTCAGTAGAAATATAGGCACTGACTCTGGAAAAGCAAGAAGCGTGCTAGATCATTCTAAGGCAGCAGGGACTTTGAGGAAGAAGTCAACGTCTATTCGTAATCCGATTCGAGATAGTCCATCGTCATCTGCTGGCGGTGGATGCGTTCCGACAGGCGCTTGGAAAGCGCTTCGGCGGCGTTTTCGCCATAAACTTTGAGCATGTGATTCATGGCGATCACTTCGGAAATCACGGTGATGTTCTTGCCGGGAGAAATCGGAATTGTCACGACCGGGATTTCCACCCCGAGCACAGTCGTGTAGCGCTCTTCCAGTCCAAGACGCTCGTATTGCGAACCGCCCTCCCAGACCGTGAGGCGAACTTCGACTTCGACGCGCTTTTGCAGACGGATAGCGCGGATACCGAACAGCTTCTCGATATCGATTACGCCGATTCCGCGGACTTCCATGTGGTGGCCGAGCAGTTCGTTGCTTTGCCCGATGATTGTAGATTGCGCCTTGCGGGTGATCTTGACCATGTCGTCGGCGACCAGGCGATGTCCGCGCTCGACGAGATCGAGTGCGCATTCCGATTTGCCGATTCCCGACTTGCCGGTATAAAGCAAACCGACGCCATACACGTCGACGAGTGTGCCGTGTTTCGTAATTGACGGGGCGAAGACGTTATCGAGAATTGTCGAAAGGCGCGTGATGAAGTCGGTGGTCGACATGCGCGTTGATAACAGCGGCACTTTGGCGCGGTCGGCAACTTCCATCATTTCCTTGGTGGGAGCGATTCCCTTCGTGACAACCAGCACCGGCACTGGAAACGAGGTGAGTTTCTCAATCGATTCGGTGCGCTGTTTTGGCGAGAGTGAAGCCAGATACGTCAGTTCGGTTTCACCGAATACCTGCACGCGCTTGTAGGCAAATCTGTCGGTATAGCCGGCCAATGCCAGACCGGGACGGAAGATTTCGTTGGTTTGAATTGCGCGGTCGACGCCTTCGGCTCCGGCAAGCAGCGTCATGTCGAGAATCTCCCGACGTTCCTTCATTAATTTTTCAACGGTAAGTGCGGCCATAATTGCTTTCCTCGGAAATCAATCTAAGCGGTTGAACGGGAAAAGCAATAAATAGCAGAAACAAAAAACGGCGGTGGATAAATGACCTTGTCATCGATCATACCGAAACACTAACTTATCCGTACCGGTCTAAGAGAGAAACGGGATCGGGTATTGTAGGTGTAATCGGAGGTTGACTGTGAGAGTGTCGAGTGCGGTTATCTGGGCAACAATTCATTTGATTCTTGCGATCGGGTCGGCGCACGCCGGGTCGCTTGGTCTTACCTACAACGACTACGGTATCAGTTTTGGTAACGCTCCAGTCGTGTACGGTTTGAGAATCAACGTAGTGGACCGCAATGTCGAGCGAGTTGACGGAATCAATCTAACGTTGTGGTTGCCGACGGGAAAAGATCCTAATCCGCACTTTGAGATGAATGGTCTGGCGGTGGGGCTGATTGCCCCGGCGACGTACAAACTGCAGGGTGTCGGCATTGGCGGCCTTGGCGTGACCGCGGATGAGATCACCGGATTGGCGATCGCCGGTCTGGGTATTGGTACTGACAGAATGACGGGAATCGGTGTTGGCAGTCTAGGTATCGGCGGTGACCACCTGACCGGGCTGTATGTGGGAGGTCTCGGAGTCGGTGGGGATGTTCTCGAGGGCCTGTTTGTCGGTGGACTCGGAGTCGGCGGCGACCGGCTTAAGGGATTGTTTGTGGGCGGCCTGGGAGTCGGGGGAGATGATCTCGAGGGTCTGTTTGTTGGTGGGCTCGGCGTTGGTGGTGACCAAATGACTGGACTGTGTGTTGGCGGCCTCGGGGTCGGAGGTGACCATCTCACAGGTTTGATTATTGGTGGTCTTGGGGTTGGGGGTGACGTCATCACCGGAGCGTCGATTGCCGGCCTTCACGTGCGGGCCGATGAGCTTCGGGGGATCCAAATCGCACCGTGGATTCAGGCACGACACGAGTCTCGCGGCTTATCGATAGCAGTGTTCAACTACTCGAGAGAACTACACGGCGTTCAGTTTGGAGTTCTGAACTGGGCCGGCAATCAGAAGGGGATTCTGAAGCTGCTGCCGCTGATGAACTGTCACAGGTAGCCCGTAGCCCAACCGGAGCGATTACTGCACAACTCGCCCATTTGACGCATCGCTTGACTGTTGTCAAGCTCAAAGCTCGTTCGGAAAGTAGCGCAGGGTTGGGACTCATCGGCGAAATCCACCCTTAGCTCCGCTTCGGGTGGGCTATTGGATCATGGTGACAATATCAGACAGGTAACCTGGATTCCGGTTTTCGGGTCTGTTGGAAAGTCTTCCCGTGTCAATCTGAACGAAGTGAAGAATTTGTTAGTCTTTGTTAGGCAACGCGAACAGATCCTTCGCTACGCTCAGGATGACAACGTTAGAGTTTCTCAGCAGTCCCTTTCGCGGGGACGACGGCAAAGAGTGGTGCCGCTATGTACATTCAGCTCGGGCAAACGAGGACGTCTGCCGCGCACGGAATAACTCCCACCCTACGCTCCGCTACGGGTGGGCTACCAACTGTTGCAGAGCATCAACCCGAGTTCCGGTTCGGGACTGCTTCGGGTGGGCTACTGGCTCTCGCGTACAATAGCACTTACACAACAAAACGGCGGCGGGAATCGCTTCCCACCGCCGTTGATTCTGGATAACAATTCAGAATTAGCGCTTAGTATTCGACTTCGTCAACCTTGGTTGAGAGAGTGACCTTGGCTTTCTTCTCGGAAAGACCCTTCTGATCGCGCTCTTTAAGTTTGCCTTTGTGCTTCTTCAGTTGCGCAGCCATCTTATCTGTCACCATTTCGATAGTTGCGAACATATCTTCAGTCGAAGCCTTCGACACTAATTTCGATTTTGAGACCGTCATGGTCAATTCGCCCTCGCAGCGAAACGCGTCCTGCGACAGCACGAGGTTGGCGGAAATAATGTTGTCGAAAAACTTATCCAGCTTCTCGATTTCACTAATTGCCCGGGACTTGATTTTGTCCTCCACTTCATAACGCCGTCCGGTGACTTTGATTTTCATAAACGGCTCCTTTCCCACTGAAGGATATTATCCTTCGAAAAAGTTTATTCAGGTCCACTGTGATAGTGGTGAAATGTTTCGATAAAACGGATCGTGCGTGTTTGCAGGCGCATCACCACCGAATGAGTGTTTGAGCCTTCGCGGCTGAAGCGTACTCCATCGAGCAGTTCGCCGTCGGTGACGCCGGTCGCACAGAACATCAGTTCGTGCCCCATCGCCAACTCATCCGACTTGTAAGTCTTGTCCAGATCTTTGACACCCATTCGTGTTGCGCGCTCGCGCTCTTCGTTATTTTGGAAGCGTAGTTTGCCCTGTATTTCTCCACCGAGACAGCGTAATGCCGCCGCGGCCAAGACACCCTCGGGGGCGCCGCCGATGCCCATCAATACATCTACGCCGGTATCGGGGCGGGCGGTGGCAATTGCTGCCGAAACGTCCCCATCTGATATAAGCCTGATACGGGCTCCAAGTTTCCGAATTCGTGCAATTAAATCATTATGTCGGGGACGGTCGAGGACGGCAATCGTCAGCTCTTCCATCTTCATCTTCTTGGCTTCGCGAATCTGCTGGAGGTTGGTTTCGAATGGCTTATTGAGGTCAATTGCTTCGCGCGCCTGATAGCCAACGGCGATCTTCTCCATATAGGTATCGGGGGCATGCAGAAAGCATCCGCTCGGACCCAGAGCCACGACCGACATTGCGTTGGGGCGGCCATAAGCGCAGGAATCGGTGCACTCCAGCGGGTCAAGGGCAATATCCATTGCTTTGCCGGTGCCTTTGCCGACTTTCTCGCCGATAAAGAGCATCGGTGCCTCGTCGCGTTCCCCTTCACCAATGACAACCGTGCCGTTGAAATCAAGTGCATTGAAGCGTTCACGCATCGACTCGACGGCAGCCCGGTCGGCCGAGTCCTTGTCGCCGCGTCCCATCCACTGGGCACAAGAAAGCGCCGCCGCCTCCGTCACCCGCACCATCTCCAATGCCATATTTCTATCCATGGGTCAGCACTGTATATACGATGTTAAATGGGTTACTAAAAGAAAAGTAAGTTGATTCTGCCGGACCATGTGCTCTTCTATCAAAAAATGCCAATCGGGTCCAAGAACGCCCAGTGGCGCTGACTGTTTTTAGGTAGCCCGACGGCGGAAACGCGCCGGCAGGATTTTCAATTCTTCGCGGTATTTGGTGACCGTGCGCCGGGCAATCTTGATGTCCTTCTCGGTCAGCATCTGGAATATCTCCTGATCCGACAACGGCTTGGCCGCGTCTTCCTTGGTGATAATCTCCTCGATAAGCTGTTTGACCGAACGCTTGGCGACCTCTTCCCCGTCCTGCATCTTGACGCCTGAATTGAAGAAGTATTTTATCTCAAAGACACCATGTGGTGTCTGGACATACTTGTCGGACGAGACGCGCGATATCGTCGCCACGTTCATTTCGACGATGGTGGCGATGTCTTCCATGGTCAGCGGCCGCAGGTGCTCGACGCCGCGCTCGAACCACTCGATCTGCTCGGTAACGATGGCGTGCATAACCCGAATCATCGTGTTGCGGCGCTGATTGATGGCGTTCAACAGCCAGCGCGCCTGTTCGAGTTTTTCGCGGACATAGACCTTGGTCTCTTTGGGCGTATTGTTGCCCCGCTTGAGCAATTCCTTGTATCCGGCATTGACACGCAACTGCGGGATATTGCGATCATTGTGCGATATGATCCACTCTTCACCGACCTTGTCGACGATCAAATCGGGGACAACCGCGGCAGCCGCGCGGGAGAAACGACCATAAGCGGGTCGTGGCGAAAGGCCCTTGATGACTTCCATGGCTTCCTGTACCCGCTCCAGCGAGACGCCCATTGACTTGGAAAGCTGTTGGAAACTCTTCTTGTCGAGTGACTCGAGATGCTCTTCGACGATGCGATAGACTAAATTGTTGTCAATATGTCGGTCGCGCAACTGAAGCAACAATGACTCTTTGAGATCACGTGCACCGACGCCGGGCGGGTCGAATCGTTGGATCTTGATCAGAATCCGCTCAACGCGATCCGGATCGACCTTGAGTTGCTCTCCCAGCTCTTCAATCGAGCAGGAGAGGTAGCCGGCTTCATCAATATTGCCAATAATGAATTCGCCGATTTCGATGTCATCTCCGGAAAGTTTGAGATACGTTAGTTGCTCGAGCAAGTGTTCGTAAAGTGACTTTTCGCCGGCAACACTGAACTCCGGCATCTCTTCGCCATCGCCGGTCTTGAATTCTTTATAATTGTAGTCCTCGTTGTCGCGGAGGTACTCATCCCAATCGATTTTTTCGTCGTCCTTCTTTTCGGGAGTCTCGGCGACAAGGTCAGTTGCGGCTTTATCTTGTTCGAGTTCAAGCTCTTGTGACTCGATTTCTTCCAGCAATGGATTGACGGACAGCTCCTGGCGCAGGACTTGCTCCAGCTTGAGGATTGGCATCTGGAGCATTTTCAGCGACTGGATAAGTTGCGGAGCGAGCTTGAGGGAGAGTTTCTGTGTCAGTTCCAAACGCATATTATCTAGTTGCCCTGTATGATGTTATCACTTTCGGCTGTCCTGTATCTCTATTATCGGTCAAATTGGCGGTCAGTTTAACCGGAACTTCTCGCCCAGATAAATCTTCCGTGCTTCGGGATCAGAAGCCAAATACTCTGCTGTTCCGGCCTTCAATATCCTGCCGTCACACATGATGTAAGCTCGATCAATCGTTTGCAAGGTTTCGCGCACATTATGGTCGGTAATTAATATCCCCAGACCCTTGTTCTTCAAGGTATCTATTATACGTTGGATATCCTCAACCGCAATTGGGTCAATTCCCGCAAATGGCTCGTCAAGGAGCAAGAAACTTGGCTTCAGTACGAGCGCACGGGCAATTTCAACCCGCCTGCGCTCTCCACCGGACAGTTGATATCCTTTGGATTTGGCGAGACGCATCACATCCAGCTCTTCGAGAATCCCGGTAACTCTTTCAATGCGCTCTTTCTTACGTAGCCCCAAAGTCTCCGCAACCGCCATCACATTCTGCCAAACGGTTAGTTTTCGGAAGATCGAAGGCTCCTGCGCCAGATAGCCAATGCCGAGCCGCGCCCGGCGATACATTGCCAGACCCGTGATGACCCTGTCATCCAGCAGAACCTTGCCGGATTGCGGACGGATGAATCCGATCACCATATAAAATGTCGTCGTCTTCCCGGCACCGTTCGGTCCGAGCAGTCCGACAACCTCCCCTTGGTTGACTTCAATTGAGATTTCGTCAACGACTTTGCGCTTACGATAAGTCTTGACCAGATCCAGACAATGCAGTTTCGCCATCAAGACTTATACTAATGTGTTGAGTGAGGAATGACCAGAATTTTGAAGTAGTTCATCAGGCCGACAAAGACCGCAGAACCTTGTTATTCGTGACTGGAAGAGCCGTTCCCGTTGCCGTTCAGCGATGTCACGATGACGCCGTCCTTGATCATAATAGTCCTTTTGGTCCGCTTGGCGATGTTGGGATCATGGGTTATCATCAGGATCGTCGTTCCCGACTTCCAGAGTTCCTCGAAGATGCCCATAATCTCCGCTCCGGAATGCGAATCGAGGTTTCCGGTTGGTTCGTCGGCAAGAATCAACTTGGGGCTGTTGGCAAGCGCCCGGGCGATTGCCACTCGCTGCATTTCGCCGCCAGATAACTCTGTCGGCTTATGGTCCATGCGATCGCCGAGCCCAACGCGAGTCAGCAGTCGAGTGACGGTCTCTTTGCGCTCTTTCTGCGGCGCACCGGCAAAGATCATCGGCAGTTCGACGTTTTCGTAGGCCGTCGCGTAGGGCAACAAGTTAAAATTCTGGAATACAAACCCGATCTTCTTGTTCCGAACTTCAGCAAGTTGATTACCATTGAATTGGTCAACCCTCTCGCCATCGAGGAAGAATTCGCCTTCGGACGGTGTATCCAGACAGCCGACGATATTCATCAAGGTTGATTTGCCTGACCCGGACGGCCCGACAATACTAACAAACTCTCCGCCCTTGAGTTCAAGGTCCAATCCCTTGAGCGCCTCAACTGCTACTTTGCCCGTCGCGTAAAGTTTCCTAATGCCGTTCATCTTTATCATTGTGTGCGTACCTCGTTCTTATTCATATCTCAACGACTCAACCGGATTCACTGAAGCAGCCCGGCGAGCCGGGAAGAACCCTGCCACCAAACCGATGAATGCCAGAATCGTAACAGTAACTAATCCAATCGTCATAGAAATTGTCGGCTTGCCTAACCACGTCAGGGCTTCATTTGAAAGGTCAACTCTTTCAAAAAACCCGCAGACGCCCTGCGCCACGAGAATCCCGAACAAACCGCCGATTCCGCAGATCAAGACTGCCTCAAGAATAAACTGCCCCATAATCTGGCGTTTCTTTGCGCCCAAAGCCATCTTTACGCCGATCTCGACAGTGCGTTCTTTGATCGCGGCATACATGATGTTGGCAACACCCACGCCGGCTATCGAGAGAGAGAAGAAACCCATCACGCCGAAGAAGACCTGAAGCCCCAGCATGATTTTGTCCATCATCTTCTGACCTTCGATGACATCCCAGATAGAGAGTGCTGCCTTGTCCTTCGGGTCAAATTTCTGACGCTTGCCAACGACTTCGTAAATTCGGGATTTAACAAACTCCGCTTGATTGACATCGCGCGGTTTGATCACCAGATTATTGTATCGCAGATTTCCCCAAATCGCAGAATGAGTGGTCGCTGGTATCGAGACTTTGTTGTTATCGGGACCAGAGTAAGATCCCATCTGCTGTTTCTTAACCTGTACACCGACGACAGTGAAGGGCATGTTGTCGATTGTGATAACCTTACCAACTGGATCTTCCACTCCGAAGAGATCAGTAGCCATCCGGTCGCCCAGAAATGCCACTCTTCGGCGTTTACTCATGTCGAGGTCGTTGATGAATCGCCCGCCCGGCATCGGGTAGTGCGCGCGCATCGTCTCAAAGCTTGGGAAGAGACCGTTCGTTCGTCCGGAAATTGTTTTCTTGCCGTAGCTGATTGATGTCCCCCAGTTGAAATAATCAGCTCCGACTTTTTCGACTTCCGGAATCTGACGCTGAATTTCTTGAAGGTCTTCCGGATAGAAACGAATGCGGCGTCCCTTGCCGAGTCCTTCGTATGGTATCGTTGTCTGACCGCCCCAGATAATCAAGATGCCTTCACCCAGCCCCTTGCTGTTTTCGGCGAACTGCGCCTTAAGCCCTTCGGCGAATGCCAGAAGCAACACAATAGACAGCGTTCCCCACAGCACAGCAATCAGAGTCAGTGTCATGCGCTTCTTATTGGCGCGCAAGTCGCGCCAGAATAACCGGACAAATAGCAGCGAGTTGATCATATTACAGCTTCAATGCCTGTACCGGGTTCATGTTGGCGGCACGACGCGCCGGGAAGAAGCTTGCCATCAATCCGATGAATCCCAAAATCGCGACGACTGCAAGTTTGTCCTGCAGCGAGAGCGTGGGAGTGCCAACGTAGTCTTTGATATTCATCATTGGCGCGAGCGAAATTATCAACTGGGCAATGCCATAGCCGATACCGCCGCCAATTGTAGTCAAAATCAAAGTCTCGAAAATGAAGCCGAACAGCACGAAGCCCTTCTTAGCTCCGAGTGCCATCTTGATGCCGATTTCTTTGGTTCTTTCTTCGACTACGACATACATGATGTTCGCCAGACCAATGCCTCCGACCATCAGCGTCATGAAGCCGACGAATCCGACAAATAGCCTCATCGCCACGAAGAACACCATAAAGCCATTGTCCTCGACCGTGTCCCACATCGCCAATGCTTCGCGATCAGTAGGATCAAACTTGTATCTCTTCGCGAAAACCTCGTAAGTACGATCAACGGCTTGCTTGTGTATTTCGAGGGTCTTGGCACGGAACACAATGTTGTCGAGATAGCGATCACCGTAGGTTGATTGGAAGGTTGTCGTCGGAACAAAACCCTTGTCCTTGTCGCGTCCGGAATAGGATGAATCTTGCTTCTTCTTGACCATAACGCCGACAACAGTGTAAGGTACATTGTCGATGAGCACCGCTTTACCAACCGGATCAATCCCTTCCCCGAAGATCTCATCACGCAAATCATTTCCGAGGAAGATGACCCGACGCTTATCGTTAACATCGATGTCATTCAGAAAACGCCCGCCATCTTCCGGAACAATTGTCCGCATCGGCGCAAACTCCGGATCAACGCCCGATATTTGAATTAGCTTCGATTTCCTGCCGTTGCGAATTGTGATGTTCCCGCGTTGAAACTCACCCGAGACGGCTTCAAGCTCTGGAATGTTTTGGCGCATCATTTTTATGTCATCTGGAACGAACCCAAACCAACGGCCTTTCGGATACCCCGCATACGGTTTGCTGGTATTGCTCGCCCACATGATGACGATATTGTCGCCGAGCCCCTTCATCTGCTCTTGCTGATTGTTCTGCAAACCGTAGCCGAATGCCAGCAGGCAGATTACAGTCACGGTTCCCCAGGACAGCCCGACCAAAGTCAAGAATGTCCGCAGTTTCTGCGCCCGCAAGTCGTGCAGGAACTGCTTCATGTACAATTTCAGCGAAGTCAACTGCATATTAGAACGGATTCACGGTTCCGGATTTTTCCGCCAACATTTCGCCCTCGGCAAGACCTGTAGTAACCTGTATCGTGACACCATCCGAAAGACCAGTTTCGATCAGTCGTTCCTTCTTCCCACCAACGGAGTCCAGCACCTGCACAAATGCCGAGTCACTGCGGAAGTCGACGAGACGTTCCGGAATGACGATGATATCGCGCGCCTCTTTGATGATAATCTCGGCATTGGCGGAGTAGCCGGCGCGAAGCTTAGTCAGGTCAACATCCTTGAATCTTACCTCGACGTCAAACACTGTCGCGGACTGTTCCTTGCGCGCTTTTGGTGAGATCTTCCACAAAGTGCCGCTAACTGTGTCTTTTGGCAAGGCGCCTACCTTTAAAGTCACGGGCATTCCTTCTATAAGCTTACCGACGTCAATCTCATCCACGGTGCCGCGGAAGATTAAATCCGTCATGTCAGCAAGAGTGATCAGTGCAGTACCGTCCTGATAGGAGGTGAGTGGTACCACCGGATCACCCTCGTTGACATTTTTCGAAAGTACCGACCCGGTGATGGGGGAGCGGATCGTGCTCTCGACATTGACGTTGGCTGTCTTGATGGCGCCCTTCTCCAGCAACTGCATCCGCTCCTTAGCGAGATTCAACTGCAACTGCGCCTGTTCGAAACTGACCTTGCGGTCGTCAAATTCCTGTTTGGAAATCAGCTTCTTGTCAAAGAGCTCGGTGGAACGATCAAAGGCCGACTTGGCATTGTCAAAATTGATTTGCGCCACATCAATTGAGCGCTGTGCTTCGGTATATTCGAGCGGTGTCGGCTGGGGTGAAATATCGATCAGCAGTTCGCCTTCTCTAACGACATCCCCGACTTCCTTGTGGAGCTTCTTCACGATTCCGGAGATCTTCGACTTGACAAGGACTTCCTTATAAGGCTGAATGGTCCCGATTGCCATCGCCTTTTCGATGATCTCGCCTTTTTCGACCTTGACCCCGTTCGAGGCCGTCTGCTTGCTCGAATCGCCGCGATTAAACATTACCAGTACAATCACCGCCACAATTGCGACAACCAGCACCGATAGTACTACCTTTTTCATGTATTAGTCCTTATGAGTAAATCTACAATTCTTCGCCATTGGGTTACCATAAGAGGGTACGGGATTATGACGGTGAAGTTTCACTTGAAGATGCCGAGGAATTCAGTGCAAGGCGGATCGATTTGCTGACCCGCCATTAAAGATTGTCACAAGATTAGCTATTTGAGTTCGATCTTGACGCCGATGCCGCGTTCACCGAGATGTTCGATAAAACGGCGATGATCGATGCCCTTTTCGGAACGCAGTGTTCCGCGTTGGCTGATAGATCCTTCGGCAATCATTTGCATCACAATTGCCGCAGAATAGGCAGTTGTTCTTTGCATCGCCGAGTGGCCGGTCGTCTTGTCAAGGTAGTCTTCTATATAGTAGGTAGCGGTCTGGCGGCGATTGTGCTTCATACCGGTGACTTCCACATACACCAGCACCACATCGGGTGCATTCTTGGGCAGGTGTCGGTAGAGCACATTCCGAAGTACCTGATCCGGACTTAGCATGACTCCATCGACATCGTACTTCGTCTCATCAGCCATTCCGATATCAAAAAGGAACTTGATCTTCTCGAAATGACCGACGTAACGAATCGTCTTGTAGTCGAGTTCACTTATTTCCTTCTCAAATGTGTACGGCAGGGTCGAAGCGCCACCCGAGGTGTGGTAAGCCTCCAACTCCGGAAAATTAGGCGGAAAAGAGAGACGTTCGCCTTCGGTCAGGCTCTGCAGCTTTGTCAATTTACCGTCACGCAGAACAACCGTCGGCTCACGGTATTCATTCAGCAGTCCTTCCGGCGAGAAGAACACTGCATAGTTGAGCGGCGGAGCTGGATTCTGTGGTAATCCACCGACGCGCAATTTCACTGACTCGACCTTGTCAAATTGCGAGATACCATCGGCTGCGAGAATCGAAGCCATTCCCGGTGCCAGCCCGCAGTCGGGGATAATCGTCACTCCCGCCGCCGCGGCCAGATCAGAGAGCGCAAATTGGGCATCGACAACTGAATTGTTGCCACCAAGGTCGATAAAATGGGTTTTATGTCTAATTGAGCATTCGGTGAGAGCACGATTCAGTTTGTAGCTGGCGGAACCGGCTGCAACATCGGCCTCTCTGATAAAGGGTTCGAAAAACGCCTTATCAGACAGGTCGCCGCGATGTTTCTCGACTTTTTCACCGTTAATCGAATCAAGGCGAGCCTGATCGATATCAAGAAGTACGACTTTGGCGGGGTTACAGAACTTGATCAGATCATATACCAGGGCTTTGGACATCAGTCCGGCGCCACAAACCAAAAATGTTGTCATCTAAATATGCTCCTGCTCTTGCTTTCACTGTGTCGCAGCAATTGAGTTGTTCAGAAGAAGTTAACACGTTTTCGCGGTGTGTCGCAAGTGATATGCGATTGTTAAACACTGTAGGTGTATAATAAACACGCCTGCCTGAAGTAAGTTGGTGGGAGGCCGAAAGGAAAAATTCGCTTGACGAACGGCGAATTAATGGTAATTTGCCTGTCTCTGTGGAGGCCCGATGGCGCAGTTGAAGAAAGTTAAGGCGTCTCGTCAAAGCGACGAGCTGCCGTTTGGAAAAAAGAACTGGATGATCCTTGGTGCGGCGCTTGTGTCGATCATCTTAGGATTCATTGCCCTCGCCTCCGGTTCGATAACGCTCGCGCCGATTTTGCTTGTGCTTGGTTACTGTGTCTTGATTCCGGTGGGAATCATGATCAAAGATAAGCCGGCCGGCACCGAGGGATAAGGATTAGCGCAGAGCGCGCCCACAAGATTGATTTGCCGGGGTTGTAGTTCAGCTGGTTAGAATGCCTGCCTGTCACGCAGGAGGTCGCGAGTTCGAGTCTCGTCAACCCCGCTTTTGAATAAGAAGCCCGATTTTGTCGGGTTTTTTTACTTAACTGCCAAATTTAGAGTATCTTGGGAAAAAAGAAGCAAGTCTTGAAATGAAACCCAAACTTCGAAAAGGAGGATTTTGTAATGGTAGAGATAGAGAAATTCTTCAACCAGTATAAATCAGCGGTATATGAAAAAGAGATCGACTCTTTCGTGAGTTTGTACGCTGCCGATGTTTATGTATTCGATTTGTGGGGTCAGTGGTCATTGGAGGGTGCCGATGACTGGAAGGTGATGGTCAGTGATTGGTTCGGATCTCTCGGTGAAGAACGGATCGTTGTTGAGTTTTCTGACACAAAATCATTGCTGGCAGATAATCTATCGTTTGCCACTGCATTTGTGACATACAAGGCTGTTTCAGTCGATGGCAAAGAACTCCGGTCGTTGCAGAACAGATTGACCTGGGTCTTGAAGCAGCAAGACGATGGCTGGAAAATCATCCACGAACACACTTCAGCACCTGTAAATCCTGAAACGGGTAAGGCGATATTCAAGAGATAATATCAAATGTTAATCAGCTATCAACATGGTGCCTTGGAACTCACTTACAGTCTGTAAAGACGATCTAAGCGATTGTTTTCCATCGCGTTCCACCGGTAGGAGAGTAGGCAGTCGTGGTCTGTAACTCGAACTCCACAGGAGTTTGGGGAAAGTGAGGTCGGGGCCGCCATCTTCCCCAGCATCTTTAGAATGCCTGTCCCGACCCGTCGGGAAGGTCGTCCCAGATTCTGTCGGTAAGTCTTGTCAGCCCTGCAATTGATCTGGAAAATCCAACACCGCTGCTTGTTTCCTTGCACACAAGACTTCAATTATCGACCTGTAAACTTCTTCAACCTCGCCAGAGTCGGCTCGATGGCTCTAACCGGAACTACGCGGACTAGTATACTTGCTGCATGGAACTTTGGTTTACATTGTCCGTATTCACATTATAAATTAGAGTCTTGAAATTGAAATAGTCATGGTTGACAATGACTGAAGCCGGCAAAACCACTGCAAACGAAAAGGCTGGTGTATGAAATCCAATTCAGTGTTTAAGGGGCAAAGTGCGATTCTCCTGGTGCTATTACTAGTCATCTATTCAGCGCCTCCAATCTGCGGACAGAAGACACCAACCGACGATCTTGCGAAACAGGTGAATACCTATTTGACGAACCTTAGTCCGTTCGGATTTTCGGGTGCTGTTAGTCTGATTAAGGATGGACGAGTCATCCTTCGGAATGGGTATGGAGAAAGCAATGAAGAAAAGCACGTACTCAATAGTAGCCGGACGGTGTTCGATATCGGTTCTTTGGCCAAGCAATTCACTGCTGTATCCATACTTATCCTTGAAGGCAGAAAGAAATTGGCGATATCTGATCCAATTGACAAATACTTGGATTCCGTTCCGGCCGATAAGAAGGCCATCACGATCGAGCAATTGTTGACCCACACGTCAGGATTGGATGCAGATTTCCCATTCGCGCCGGAGTATGTTGAAAAATACTACGAGCCGGTAAACCGTGTGGAGGCGGTTGGGAGAATTCTAAAAACGGAGCTTATTGATTCACCTGGAAACAGCTTCTCCTATTCGAATCAGGGGTACGTGCTGCTCGCCGCGATTGTAGAAGACGTCAGCCAGAGACCGTTTAATGATTTCCTAGTCGAAGAACTCTTTGAACCAGCAGGGATGGTCAGTACCGGTTTTTGGGGCGACAAACTGCCTAATGTAAATTCCTCGCTGATCGCCAAAGGCTATGATGAAAATGGCGAGCGGCTTGATCTTACTTCTTTGTCTCCAGAGGCCTGGTCTGATAAGGGGGGAGGTCAGGTAGTATCGACGATTGAAGATCTCGAAAGGTGGTGGACCGCCATTCGCGACCGAAAATTCTTAAGCAAAGCCCAGACGGAAAGGATGTTCACTGCCAATAAAGGTAATTATGGCTTCGCCTGGAATATCCTAAATAGAAATGGGAAAACAGTCATTGAACATGGGGGAGATTATATCGGGTTTGGTTCCCAATTAGCCTGGTATAAGGATGATGGCGTGGTGATGATAATACTGTCGAATCGTACAAATAACATCTTGGGTACTCGGCACGTGGCCGGCAGAGTTGCAGGGCAGATGATAATGGGAGCGGCAAACTATCGGATGTTCAATGACGGCGATTTTGAGTTCCCGCCGGCATCCGAACCGGCAGCACCTGAATTCAAGTTGCGGGTATCGGGTACCTATCAATTGAATTCGGGTGGCTTTGTAATAATTCGCGAAAGAAATGGCCGGCTCGAAGTCGGTGCGATTGGGCAGGACGCAATCAATGCCATTTCATACGCCCCTGATTCGGTGCTGAATAACAGAAGTGTCTTGAACCGCGCAGCGCTAAGTGTAGTCAATGGTCTCATCGACCAGGATTCTTCAGCTTTGACCAAATGGCTGCAACCGGGCAAATCAGTTGAGAGATGGTTTACTGACTTGCGTGTTTGGTTAGATGATTTCAAGACGCAGAACCACTACATTTCAGCCGAGCTTATCGGTACCATGCCAGGCGGTTTTCCGATCGGAGTACATAACACACTCATGCAGCTGCGAGGTGAAAACGCCAAAGATAACTTCCAGTTTGGCTGGATGGACAACAAGATTGTGAATCTCGCCGGAGCACCGGGTCTGGCTGCAGTGACCTGGCTGAACAAGGGGAATGACGGCAATTCTACTCTAGCAGGATGGAATATTCTGACTTTCAGAGGATTTGAAATCGTTTGTGATACCTCGACCAATAAGGTTGAATCGATCCGGATCAATAATCACGGAAAGGAGTTTACTGCCACACGCGTAGATTGACGGCATGCCATGCCTGCTAAAAGTATGTCGAATTGTATGGCCTCCCTATCGCTAGTTTTCTCTTGAGTCGCCGCACCTGTTGGTTGTCAGCGAGCTCACTTACACACGATATTGTGAAGTCTAATCGAGAAACTCGGTTCCACTAACATCCACTTCTTCAGTTGCCCTACCGGAAGTCGTTTAGTATAATAGCGAAGATCGGGCGGTTAGCTCAGTTGGTTAGAGCATCCCGATTTCATCGGGAGAGTCACTGGTTGGGCCGAATGTCCGGACAAACTCACAGATTTATGGGCGGTTAGCTCAGTTGGTTAGAGCATCCCGATTTCATCGGGAGAGTCACTGGTTGGGCCGAATGTCCGGACAAACTCACAGATTTATGGGCGGTTAGCTCAGTTGGTTAGAGCATCTGCTTTACACGCAGAGGACAAAGTAGGCAATTTTGGAAACCGTAATCGAATGCCTTACAACAGCTTACGATTTTCGATTCCTGAAGCGAAATCATCTATACGATGACCTTTCGACATTAAGATAATCAAACATTAGAAATTGTCAATCGATTAGGGGCTGCACTTTTCGAGTGAGGACGTATGCTGACTTCATCTATCCACGATAAACAACGTCTTCACTTTTGCCGATACACTTCACGTACAACGGATTTCAAAACTTGAAACAGGAAAGTGATTGTGAGAACGATCATTCATAACGGGCACCAAATCGGTATCAAAGGTTGGGGCAGTGAAGCGGTCTTCTATGACGGCAAAAAAGTGGCCGGGGGTATGTCAATGGTCAGTGGCAGCTATGTGTTTCGAGTGAATGAAGACGGAGAAGACGTTCAATATGATGTTACAATCTCACTTCGCTGGCATGGATGCAGCTATTGGAGTGAAGTGCGAAGACGTGGCGAAATTATCTATACTGACAGATGAACTTAAAAAGGCACAGCGCATATTTGCGGCACATACTTGACTATCGACTTCCTCTAAGAAGCTTAACCCTTGGGGCCTAAAGACGCCAATCTCTCCGCTGCCTTGAGTAAGTCAATTACTTGTGAATCACTTATCTCCATACCATGAATCGCCAGATTTGAGACTGCGATTAATCTCCTGATTAACAAACTCTGTAATCCAGTAATCAAGCCCTTTTCAGTAACGCGACTCAGTAGTTCTGACAAAGTTGCACTTTCACCAACTGCAAATCCGTGCTTGGACGCGAAATCGCGCAATGCAAGTTCCAGATCAACACGCAAGGCGCTTGCTGCAAGACTTGGGGAATCTTTGGCTAATTCAAATAGGTGGTCAAGATGAGGCACAGTCAACAAAATCGCTTCTTTGGGAGGCTTTTTGTCTAAACCAACAGGAACCGGTTGCAACGGTCGTTCTTCGCGGGATATCAGTCGTATTTCATTTACCTTTTCCGACACTGCTTCAACGGAAATACCCCCGGGAAAATTTGCTTTTTGCAGCCGTTTTATAAGACCTGATATTTCATTGCGGAATTTTAGCACTATAATCAAAGTCAACACCGGCCATATCAAAATCTTAAGGTATTCCAAAATGAGAATTGCATTTGGGCAGCTTGTCGCTGAATTCAACAATTTGAGAGTGTCGGTATTCATCTAACCTCTTTTCGTCCTACAGCACCTACAAAGTGACTCAATACTCACGTGAAGGCAAGAACATTTCCAATAGATGATGAGATTTACAACTTGGCCACAATCTGATTGACGTTCAGCAATCAATGACCGTTCTTGAAACGTGAGACTCTTGATTTCTGAAGTGTGAGGGCTTGAATGAAAAAGTGGCCAGTGAGTATTAGGCGAAAATTTAATGACTGTCAAAAATGTTCACAGTGCGGTCAATCAGTTCCCCGATCAGCGAGAGTGTGTCACCACTGTGGATATCATCGAGGCAAGTTTTCGCGTGGTTGGCGAAAGTTCATTGAGGTCTTGCCGATTGTGACACTAATTTCTGTGATTGGTGGATTCTATCTCGCAAATGAAGAAATTAAGCTTCTAACTAGAACAACGCTACAATCTGCAGAACAACTTGAGCTACTCAGACAGAGTGTCGACTATCAGGGACGCCAAATTGAACAAGGTGAAACTCAGATACAGCAGAAGAAAGCGGAAATCGAACAAGGAGAGAAAGCACTTTCCCAAAGAGTCAGTGAGTACGTAGCGACGAATAAGCCTAAAGTCGTCGTTCAATCGGTGGACTGCTCGAAAGACGGCGATAAATGGAATTTCTACGCCACTATCACAAACAACGGAGTGGGTACTGCTGACAACGTGACATTGCTGATTTCTGCGCGTGCCGATATTCCAAATTCACTCGTGACGCATGACACCACCATACTCGGTTCTATCCAAAGCAAAGCTTCAACGGTGAGAATATACAATCAAGTTCTGGGGCCTGACTTGCTGTTCATAGTCGGTGTTAAGCTAAACTGGACATGGCCAGACTTTCCAGTTCCCTATTCTGATTCCAGTTTTGCGTACTATAGCGTCACAACGAAAAACGACGCCTGCTTACACTACCGGGAACCTCCCAACAGCGCACGAGATTTCTTGCGTAAAAAGTGACTCGTTTACAGGCCCGTAGCGCAACGCACGTTTCAGCCGGTATCGATCTAGCCGGTTACCCGGTGCATTTAGTGGCGGGTCATTTCTGCCAAGGCTGCCTAGGAATTTAGAACAGGGCGTGCGTGACGCTCGAAAAGTCGCCGAAAACGTGATAGCGCAATTGAAAATGAGTGAAACGACCACCAACATACTGCCAATTTGTGCAGTATCGCTTAGGGTGACCTGTAGAGGCTTAAGTGCCCAGTTGGCTGCCGGACAAGCTGTTGTCAACATGTCCAGTCGGATTGTCCGGTTTGGTGTCCAGTTTGGTGTCTATACTAGACACTACAAACAAACAAACTGGACAACTGGACGCGTCCGGTTTGTTGTCCGGTTTGCTGTGTGTGTAGGGGAATTGCGGACAAACCGGACACATTGGCTGCCAACCGGGTCAAGAATTCCGGCCACTTGGGGCCTGATTCAGGCTTGAAACTCCTTCTGAAGCTTGACGCCCATAGGTGTGTTCAGCGGTATCAGGCTTTCCGCACCGCAAGATCGGCAGACCTTGGCCTTTGTGGTTAGCCGCCAAATGCTGTACAACAGCCCCGGCAGTATTAAGCACAGCCAAAGGACAACTTCGATGAAGAAACTTCCTTTCGTAAGTCGCTTTGGAGTTCCGATTGTGCCACAGCGTGAACAGATAAGTTGACTCATGCGTTCCCCCTTTGCGGGTCAATTTCGGATAAGTGTATCTACAATGGAAGTCGACAACCTGCCCGCTTACTTTAGTTGAGTCGATACCGGACTTGTGCAATCGAGTGCCGCTTGTTGACGTTTCTGCCGCACCGTCGCTGCCACTGTTGTATCGTATCCACGCCCTTTGAGAATCTCAGAATTGCGACGCTCCACTAAGTGCTTGTGCCAGCTTAACTAGATTAATGCTGTTGAACTTCTGCACAGTTGCCCCGCGTGGCACACACATTGCTTATACAGAAGTGGCTCAATAGGGCTACCTCTCAAGCGCTGTATCGCGGAATTGGTGCAGCAAATTGAAGAAACGCCCAAGTAATTGCTAATCCTAAAATCCAATTAATCCCTCGTCGGGGTAACACCCGATGTGAGTCTATTCACACAACTGCTGTCGGTAGATGTCGATTTGCCGTTTGCACTGTTTCGATATTTGCCTTCAGTACAAACAGAAAGGATACCCATGTGGTTTATTCTGAAAACCGTCAACGGTAAAGATGTTGCAGTTCCCAAAAGGGGCGGCTGCGCGAAAACCTCGTGGAAGCCTTCGGCTTTTACGCGTCGTCGTTGTGATTATTGCGGTAAAGAGGTAACTAGTTTAGACACTTTTAATCCGTCAATGAAGCACGACCCTGTCGACTACTTCACTTTTTGCGATCCGTGTGCGCTAGCCAAGAACAGCCCTTACGACAAGCTAGTAAAAGGCGAATTACAGCTACATCTTTGTTACAAATGCGGGCGGTGGTCACCCGCCGATATCAGGGTTGTCCACAACGGTATTGAACGGGCCTTTTGTGTAGATTGCAAACCGGCAGAGCCAAGTAAAGCAGTCACCGGGTTTGGTGAATGTCACGCTTGTCTAAAGGCGGTGCCCGAAAAGCTTCTTGGCATGACTGAAGTTGGACTTCCGATTTGCAGCGAATGTTCAACCGCTAATAAGAAATGTGCACAGTGTGAAGATTTGTTGCCACTTGATTTTTTTGGCATCGACAAAAGCACCTCAGACGGTCTACACCGTGTTTGCAGAGTTTGTCGAGGCACGTATCGAAGACAGAAGTCAGAAAATGAAAAGGCCAAAGACCGCGAACGTAAACGCCTTGAACGTGAGAAGAAACAACAAACTCGGAAGGGGTGATACATTCTCGATATAGTCATTCGTGGCAAGATTGTCAAAGTCGAGTTGCGGGGTTCAAATCCGATTGTTGAAGTCGAAATGATCGAAGACAAACCCGCAATGACGATTGTGCTACTTAGCGCCGACATGATTTTGCCGCGTGATAATCGACCTTTAGCGCCGGGCATGACCGGTGAATTTCTTCTTACCCCTGTCGGTGGCTACTTCATCATCGACAGCAAACAACAAACTTAGGAAGTGAATTTGAATTGTGAAATTGTCGAAATTTTTGGCGACGGATTAGCGGCCAAACTCTTAGATGAGCCGCCAAGTAACGCAAGTTTTCTGCGCAAGGGACAGACTATCAAGCTGTATTTCCCCAATAGACTTTTGAATCAAATCGAGCTTAGCGAAAAGTGTAAGCTCACAGTCATTCGATCTAACGGCACGCTGAAGTTGTCATTGTCCACTAAGCGAATCGAAACCGATTGCACGTTTGCGGTTTGCACCGACGACACGCCCGCAATTTCCAATGACGGCGAAATCATAAACTATGACGACGAAAAGGACATTAAGCTATGAGCTTTGAAAGAATTGGTAAACACACGATACGGGGAACGAACAAGCGGCCCGACCCTGCTGAAGTTGCTAATGAAGACGCGGAAATGTCTGCTGCAAAGAGGCAACAGCTTGCCATGCAGCAGCAGCCGGGCGAAACCGACGCTGATTATACTAAGCGTCTGCAAGTCGATCAAAATTCCAAGTTATCGCGGGCCGACGCAATGGCCATTCAGAACATGAAGACCAAAGCCGCAATCAACGAAGACAATGCCCGGCTGCTCCCTGCCGAAATTATTGAAATCAACGCAACGTCACGGTTTGTGAAAGTAAAACACGGCAAGCGAAAGTACACACCGGTCATGCCGTCCGATAGTGGCGTTGCCGATTTCAATCAGCACCAATTCCTTCGTGCCGTATCTGCCGACAGCGAATTTGATTTTTCGATTGTGATAAATCGTAATGGCAGGGATGAAGAAATTCGACTGAAGCGCATTCGCTTTGATGATTTGAAAGTTGGTATGACCGGCGTGGTTATCGACGGCTTCAACGTTGAAGCGTGTGTCGGCTGGAAGTCGGTTAGGAATTGGGGCTTCATTACAGACTTGGCCTAAATCGGGGTGAACGGCCCCGATAACAGCAGCCTTGTGGCTATCTGTTTGTGTGAGTTCGCAAGGCTGTCGCCACTATGTGATAAGTAGTGGCAACGCAAGGCCGGTCTTAGTTGATCGGCCTTTGCAAAATCGTAAACGTCATTCAAGAGGAACAAATCGCAAATGCGAAATCAAAAACTCATAACCAGCAAGCAAAGATTGGACATTCGCAAAGAGTACCGGCGCACCGGAATTACTCAACAAGAGTTGGCTACAAAGTACGGTATCTCGCTCTCGACAATCAGCCGCATTTGTCGGCGTCCCAACAAAAACGAAAGTTAGCAGTCAACAACGCAAGCCCCGGTTTAATCGCCGGGGCCTTGCAAATACTCCCCTACAACAAGTCAACGTCTGACATTTTGAAAATTGACGAGTGCTTAACAAGAGGTGCTCGAATGAACAAACTGTGTACTGAATGCGGTAATCTCAAATCGATTTGCGAATTCTACAGGGAAAAGGGCGGCAAGTTGGGCGTCAAAGGGAAATGCAAAGTCTGTATTCAAAGATACAAAGTGAAGAACAAAGTGCGTGATTCAATCCAAACGCAATGCCACAACACAAGAATCAAGCGTGCTGCCCTCAAGTGCATTGGCGGTTGCCGTTGTGCGCTGTGTTTTGAATCAGAACTTAGCAAACTGAATGTAGACCATGTTTACGGCGACGGTGTGAAGTTGCGCAAAGCCGGAAGACACGGCAAGGGTGTGAAGTTCTACAATCAGATTTTGCAAATGACACTTACTGAACGTCGTCGATTGCGGGTGCTATGTATCCACTGTAATGTGCTGGCCAGTCGTTACACTGATTCTGAAATACGAAAAATGTTCTTTGCTAACTCGCATGGTCTGAAATACTGCCCGGCCTGCAAGACAGCAAAATTGACTTCCGAGTTTCATAGAGAAGCAGGAACAGTCGACGGGTTGCGTCTGCGATGCAAGAACTGCATTTCGATCTACAATCGGTTGCATCGACTAAGAAGGAACATTAAGAAGGCGGCTTGATTTCGACGAGAAGAGAGTTATTGCTTCTCGGAAAATTCATGCTTGCTCTTGAGTCGGCAAGCATATAGTTTTATAAACATGAATTGGAAAAGCGCACTCACCACTATTGCTGTAGTTCTTGGTATTGTACTCTCAGCAAAACAGTTGTTTGAATGGGGCACAGCGCCCACCACGTCGCTAGAAGCGATTGTTGAATATGATTCATTCTTTTGGCCAAAGGAATTTACCGATTGGACTCAGGGCCTTCGAGATAAACTATCAGTGGATAGTCTTGTGGAGAAAATAAACTACAGGTCATTTACTGGACAAAAGATCGACTCTGTGGAGTACTACGACATTGTGCGAAGCATTGTACAATCCACATCTTACCATTTTCAAGAATCAATCCCCTTTCGAGGAATACCAGAGCCACTTGATCAAATTAGGGGTTATTGGATGATATCCCTCAAGAACGGTGATGATCAGGAACTAGAATCAGTTGAACTCTTTCTGCCCAATGCCATATTCGTTGAAGTTAAGCGGGAGGGACTTGATCGGCGGTCATTGCGAATTGGAGAAGTTTACTCAGTTGGAAGAATGCGCCCCGGCGAACAACTGGGTCTGATTGCGTGGACAACATCCGACGCCGAGACTTATACGAATCAACTCCGGGTGACCCACAAAGGTGGAAGCGGAGAAATCAGTATCCGAAGACGTGTCGGCCCTATGGGACAATTTTTTGACAACTATTGGCCCATATTGGCTCTCATAACCTTTTGGATAGTTGTGCTACTTGCCTACCTGCTGGATAGATACTATCATTCGAAAGTCACTAACGGGCCTAGTCCAGATGACGTTAGTGTTTCGGCTGATATTGAATCGGTATAACTACTCGCTTCGATCTACGAGCATGAGCTACAAGATCAAATCTCAATGCCACCGGCAGGGCTGTGCCTTTCATAAGCATCGATAATATCTTGATCGTCAATATGCACATACCGTTGTGTAACTGTCAATGACGAATGCCCAAGCGCCCTTTGCAGCACGGCAAGTGAACCGCCCGATCTAGCGAACTGCGTAGCCCCGGCGTGGCGTGCAAGGTGCGGTGAAAAATGCACGCCCACTTTGTCACCTGCCCTTTGAAAAATTCTGTGTGCTTGCCGGTAGTTGATTGCATTACCGGCCCGATCACAAAACAGCAATTCACCTTTGATCTTTTCCCGATACCTGCTGTAGCTGAACAACGCCTTTGCCGTCGTATCGCTAAATGCAATTTGCCGTTCTTTCCTACCTTTGCCGTAGACCTTCACAACTCCACTTTTGACATCCAACGAACTTGTTTTGATCGACAGCAGTTCAGCAACGCGTAGCATGGAGTCAAAGCTAAACAAGATCATGCAGAAATTCCGACTGCCGATGAACGTGCGTCGATTGAACGTCGACAGCACTCTTGAAATATCAGCCGGTGTGAGTGTGCCTTTGATTAATTTCGGTTCACGAATTTTGACAATACCCTGCATCGGGTTTGCTGCAATTACGTTTTCTGCAAACAGGTGCGCGTAGAAAACTTTGTAGACGATGATTCTGCCGTTGACTGTGATTGGCGCTACCTTGTCGATCAAACCTTTGATGTAGTCCTGCAAGTCGGATTTGGTTAGCTTCTCGATTTGCAAACCCCGGTCGATGCAGAACTTCAGCAGATATGAGAGTCTTTCACCATAAACGAAGTTTGTTGAAGGCGTGACGTTCACAAGTTTGCATCGAAAATTGAACGACTCCAAGGCATTGATCGTGTCCCGACTCATGTTTTGTTGTTCAGCAAATTCGACAAGTTGTGTGAGATTGAAGCGTGGCATGGCAGATGACCTTTCGGGCATTCGTGGAGTTAATGCAACACTTCAAGAATCACTTGCTAAACTTTGTCGAAGTCGTTACTTTGCCCTACCAAAATATCGGGCGGTTAGCTCAGTTGGTTAGAGCATCTGCTTTACACGCAGAGGGTCACTGGTTCGAATCCAGTACTGCCCAGATTTTGAGCCGGCGATATGGCGATCTTTCTCTACATACTTCGCAGTGAAAAGAACGGGCACTTTTACACGGGAATTGCAGCCGATGTAGGCGATCGGCTGAAGCGGCATAACAGCGGACGCTCAATCTCTACCAAATCGGGTCGAACCTGGCAATTGGTCCACACGGAGGAGTTTCCTGATCGATCATCGGCAATGAAACGGGAAAGCGAAATCAAGTCCTGGAAGAGTCACGCAATGATTGAGAAGTTGATCGAAAAGGGCAGCAATCAGACCAAGTACACTCTCGGCAAAAACTGAACCGCAGGGCAGGGATACCCGGCATGGTTGGTTAGAGCATCCCGATTAAATCGGGAGGGTCACTGGTTCGAATCCAGTACTGCCCAGATTTTTCAGCGCAATTTGCTCTCGCACTTCTAATAATCCACCATCAGAGCCGGAATGCGACTTCTGCCCCGCAGATCCGACCGACAAAAAAACGGCCGACAAATCGCCGGCCGTTTGTGATTCGATCGAAAGACGATATTACTTCTTGTCTTCCTTCTCTTTTTGACGCTCTTCAGCCTTCTTCTCGGCAATGACTTCCGGCTCTTTCGCTTCTTCGGTTTCAGCGCCTTCAACGGCTTCACCAGCTTCGGGAAGCTTGGTGACAGTCGGAGGCTGGACCGAAACGATCGTGCGATGCGGATCCGAAACGATTTCGATCTTATCAAGCTGCAAATCGCTGACATGCACGGCGTCGCCGATTCCAAGCTTGCTGACATCAACTTCAATGTGCGTCGGAATGTCAGTCGGCAAACAGGAGACTTCCAGTTCACGCATGATGAATTCCTGGACGCCGCCGCCGGAACGGACGCCGTCTGCGACGCCGATCAAATGCACCGGTACGGCAATGATGATCTTCTTGGTCAGATCAACGCGCTGGAAGTCGATATGCACTACCTTGTTCGTAACCGGGTGATGCTGTACATCCTTAAGCAGTACTTTGACAGCTTTGCTCTTACCGACAGCCAGGTCGACCAGGACGTTTTCGCTCGAAGCGCTGTGCAGCATCTTGTGCAAACTGCGGCTATTAACTCCGAGCATGACCGGTTTGTCCGCCAAGCCATACAAAATGCCAGGGACATTCCCCGCGGAACGCATTTTGCGTGTCACGCTCTTTCCGGCGCCGGAGCGAACTTCGGCATCCAAATGTAACTCGTTCATTGTTACTCCTCTATAGATTAATCAAACAACTTCGAGACTGACTCTTCGTGCCAGATGCGCCGAATCGCTTCGCCAAACATGTCTGCCGTTGACAGCTCCTTGAACTTTGACGGCAGACTGTCGATATCGCGCAGGATCGTGTCGGTGATGACCATCTCGGTAATCGGCGAATCCTGGATCCGCTCAATAGCCTTACCCGACAAGACGCCATGCGTGGCACATACTAATATGTCAAGGGCACCTTGTTTCTTCAGAGCTTCAGCTCCGAGAACTACTGTGCCCGCAGTATCAACGATATCATCACGGATGATGACGTTCTTATCTTTCACGTCGCCGATGATGTTCAACACCTCGGCTTCGTTGGCTTCGATGCGCCGCTTGTCGATAATCGCCAGCGGACAGTGAAGTTCCTTGGCGAAGGCACGCGCCATCTTGATCGAACCGACATCCGCGGATACCGAAACCAGATTCTGAATCCGCTTGGCGCGGAAATAGTCAAAGAATATCCGGCTCGCATACAAGTGATCGTGCGGAATGTCAAAGAACCCCTGCAGCTGCGAGGCGTGCAGGTCCATGGTAATTACGCGGTCGGCGCCGGCGGTCGTAATCAGATTTGCCACCAACTTGGCGGTAATCGATACTCGCGGCTGGTCTTTGCGATCCTGCCGGGCATAGCCGTAATACGGGATGACCGCGGTGATGCGTTTGGCTGAAGCACGTCTGGCGGCGTCAATCATGATCAGCAATTCCAGCAGGTTTTCGCCCGGCGGATTAGTGGGTTGGATAATAAACAGATCCGAACCCCGGATATTCTGATTGATCTGCACCCGCACTTCGCCGTCGGAGAAACGCCGGACGTCACATTCCGTCAACGGCACTCCCGTATACTGGGCGATTTTCTTTGCGAGGGGCAGGTTAGCCGTACCGGCAATTATCTTAAGTGCGTTCAGCATCCCATCCTCCAAAAAGAGAACCTTTATAATAAGGGTGGCCGGAGAAAAATCAAGGGGGAAATGAGAATTGACCTGTAGGAAGTCGCCGCGATGATCCACAAGCGATTCAGATGTGCACGGTTAAGCCCTGCAAAGCAATGACATTTAGCGAGTTAGATTGTGGAGATAACTACACTGCTACCGAAACGCCACACCAAACTGAAGAGGAATTATGTGCACACGGGGCTTATCGGCAAAGAGGATGGTGTAGCGGGCTTCGAAAAACAGGAAGCTTTTCGAGCTAAGATGTACGTTGAAGCCGGCGCCTGCATTGAGTCCAAAAGCACCTTTCCCTTTGCCGTCAATTACGGTTTCAGTGATGTCATTGTCTACGGATTTGGAGAGTAGAACATCTCCAGCGATAAATCGTCCGATCGTTGCTCCACCAGTCAGAAAAGGAGCTTCGCCTGAGCGCGCGCGGGAAAACGAGTACTTCAGATTAAGCGAGCCGGTCAGAACCGTGGCACTGCCTTCTTCCGCCTGATTCTCGTTCTCAAAGGCATCGATCGACTTGAGATACTCTTCCTCGTCGAGGGGCAGGTTGCTGACCTGAACATTTCCAATAAGCATAACTCGGTCGCTTAAAGTATACCCAAGACCGATCCCGAGGTGAAGCCCCGCATTGTAGACTTTGGTCAGGTCCTTGTCATAAATGGGATAGGCAACTCCACCGGTAATGAAGTATTGGAAATCTCCGCCCAAGGCAGACGGAACAGATAACATCACGATTGCGGCAAAAGTCAGGTTGAAGATCATTCGCATAGATTCTGATACGCTTGATATTAATCTTTGTTCAGTCTGTCAAGGAAATGGCAAGATTATCCGGTGAATAGCCGCATTATCAATAGGACGGCTACGCCAAAAAGCGCGGCGCCCGGAAAAGTGAAGACCCATGCCAGCACAATATTCAGCATTATCGACCAGCGAACGTTGCCGAGGCGGTATGCAGCTGCTGTACCGACAATAGAACCGGTCGCTACTTGGGTTGTTGAAATCGGAGCGCCCACCAGTGAAGCAAGGAGAATGACGGTTCCGGAAGCTGTCTCCGCAGCGCAACCATCGATCGGTTCATGTAGATGTGTCATCTTTCTGCCCATTGTCTTCATAATGCGCCAGCCGCCGACCGACGTCCCCAACCCAATCATGAATGCAGACGCAACCCGCACCCACATCGGCACGTGAAATTCGCTGATTGCGCCGGCAGACATCAGCGCGATCGCAATCACGCCCATCGCATTTTGGGCATCGTTCATTCCGTGTGTTGTTGATACAAAAGCCGCCGATAGCACCTGCAGCCGCTTAAAGAATTTGGCTGTTTTGCGATAGTGCATTCGCCAGACAATCCAACTGAAAATCGTAATGAGTATCAATCCGATCGCTATGCCGGCGATCGGGGAGAGCACCATCGCAATCAAAATCTTACGCATTCCCGCCTCAATCAACACTGAAAAATCGAATCCACTATTGAAGACCGCAACTCCCGCTAGTCCACCGATCAAGGCATGAGTCGAAGAAGAAGGCAAGCCAAAATACCAGGTAAAATAGCCCCAAAGTACCGCACCCATCACTGCCGCGAATAATAACGGCAGTGTAATGAAATTACTGTCGACCACCCCTTTGCCTATTGTATAGGCCACAGCCGTGTGCATCATTGCACCGACGAAATTGAGGGTGCGCGCCATGATAATTGCATAACGGGGTGACAACGCGTGGGTATAGACGGTAGTGGCTATGGCGTTGGCGGCATCATGGAAACCGTTGACGAAATCATACATCAACGCAGCGGCAATAATGAGAATTAAGAGAAGCTGATCAGACATTGTCCGCGACCATGCGTTTCAGCGTGTCGGTAGCATCGGTGCATGAGTCGATGGCGCGCTCGAGTTCAGCGTATACCTGACGAAGGATGAAAAAGACAGCCACGTGGCGGGTATATTCAACATTGGCTGATATCAAGTCGAGTATGGCCTGCGGTTCGGCTGTTGCGGGAGTCTTTTGAATTCTCGATTCAAGACTAGAGCGGTCGGTGCGAATCTCCTGAAAGCGGCGATGCAAGCCTCCATGATAAATCTCGTCTGCTCTTGTCTCCAACTGGTCCACCGCCCGGGAAAACGCATCGATCCGACGCTCCCGTCTTAGTGACTTGACCGCTTGCACAATGTGCTCGCAGGCTTCACGGATAATGGCGCCCAGTTCTCGCATTTCTTTGTCCGAAGACGGAATCTCATAGATGACATACCTGTTGGCGGCATGATTGATAAACTTGGCGATGTGAACACAGTCATTAGCAAACTGCGAGATGTCCGAACGGGAGAATGGCGGCTGCTGTGCCCGGGCAAGCGTGTCCTCCACTGATTCGTTCAGTTGTGAGCACCGAGTGAGGCAATTCTCGATCTGGTAAGCTAATTCCTGGCCGTTGCGCCTCTCCGGATTGAACAACTCCGTCAAAAGGAAAGCCGCCTCGGCAACGGTGTCGCTGATTCGCTCGAAGTGTGAATACACTTCTTCATCCCGGGGCGGAAGAATACGCATCCTGCGCAATCGCCCGAACAGGCTATGGTCGGTCATGAGGGATCCTCCCCGATGTTATGATCTACGCCGCGTACAATATATTCAAACGGGAGTTCGATTGCAAGCTTGACGAAAGAAGGTAATGGAGTTTTTTGTCCTGAAGCAGGGATACGAATAAGCTAGGTCAATATTCGGGTAGTTGACATTAGTATTGCCGATGACCGTGACGAATTATGTCGCCGTCGACCATATAAATGACATCTTCGGCGATATTGCTGGTGTGATCGGCGATGCGTTCGAGGTTTCGCGAGATTGCCAGTACCTGAATTAGCGTGTCAACGTTGTCTGGATCCTGGCGAATTCCCATCTTGATCGAGTCATACATCTGCCGATTCATTTCGTCGATTTCATCGTCGGAGACAAGCACTTCGCGGGCAAGTTTCGCGTCGGCGTTTACAAGAGCGTCGAGAGCTTTCTGCAGCATCTTTTGCACACGCTCGGCCATGGTTTGAAAGTCGAAGGGCGAATTGATCTTGTCGCGCTTCGAGAGCGAAACCGCACGTTCGGCAATATTTACGGCGAGATCGCCGATACGTTCGAGGTCGTTGTTGATCTTGAGGACGGCGATTATGAAGCGCAGATCAATTGCCACTGGCTGATGCAGTGCAAGAATCTTAAGGCAGTCCTCTTCGACATCAACTTCCATCTCATCGATTTCGAAGTCGGTGTCGATAACCCGTTGCGCAAGTTTTTCATCGCGCTCTGACACCGCTTTGACAGCACGCTGGACCGACTCCTCAACATAGGCGCTAAGAGCCAGCAATTTTCTCTTAAGTCTGTCAACTTCTCTACGTAAATGCTGCATATTCCTGACTTCTGCTTAGATCAACCAAAGCGACCGGTTATGTAATCTTCGGTCTGTTTCTTGATAGGTTTAGTGAAAATCTGCCTGGTCGGTCCAAATTCAACTAAATGACCCTCATAAAAGAACGCGGTATAGTCCGAAATACGACCTGCCTGCTGCATGTTGTGCGTCACTATAACAATAGTATAGTTTTTTTTCAGTTCACCAATCAGATCTTCGATTTTGGAGGTAGAGATTGGATCAAGCGCTGAAGCCGGCTCATCCATGAGAAGAACTTCCGGACGCACCGCTAAAGCGCGGGCAATACACAGGCGCTGCTGTTGACCGCCGGAGAGCATATAGGCGCTGACATTAAGCTTGTCTTTTACTTCTTCCCAGAGAAACGCTTTCTTGAGGGTTTCCTCAACAGCTTCAGCTATCAAGCCTTTGTCGTTGATACCGTTCACTCGCAGGCCATAAGCGACATTGTCGAAAATTGACTTGGGGAAGGGATTCGATTTCTGGAACACCATGCCGACACGTGTGCGCAGTTGCGACACGTCACGGAAGCCGTTGTAAACGTCGATATTGTCGAGTTTCACCGAGCCGTTCATCCGCGTACCGGGAATCGTTTCATTCATGCGATTAAGAGTGCGCAGAAATGTTGATTTGCCGCAGCCGGACGGTCCGATAAATGCGGTAACTTTTTTCTCCTCGATATCAATGGAGACATCTCGCAGCGCTTGATTGGCTCCGTAGAAAAAGTTCAGGCCGCGCACTTCCATCTTGACCTTGATGTTGTCGTGAATTTCAGGAGGCATTTTCTTTACCGTCTCCTCCGGCTGGATTTCGAATTCTGAATTAGGCATTGACCCGCTTCGATCGGATACGCGACCGGATCAAGATAGCGACGAAATTTAGTAGAAATGTCAGAACAAGCAACACCAAAACAGTGCCGTAGAGGATCGGCAGGGTTTTGTCAACGTCAGGTGATTGCGTGGCCATGACAAAGACATGGTATCCTAATTCCATGAACTGGTCGGTCAGTTTGTCGGGCAAATACGGAAGATAGTATGCCGCGCCGGTGAACATGATCGGAGCGACTTCGCCGGCGCCCCGACTAACTGCCAGAATTGCACCGGTAAAAATGCCCGGCAGAGCCTGCGGAAGCAGGATCCGCACAATCGTCTGCAATTTGGTGGCACCAAGCGCATAAGATGCATCCTTGAGTTCTCGCGGAATCACTTTCAATGCTTCTTCCGTCGAAATTATCACGACCGGCAGTGTCAAAAGCGCTAGCGTCAGCGCCGCCCAGATGATCGCCGGTTGTCCCCAGATTGGTGTCGGCGAGTTCAGGATCAGCGAGTCGATGTTGTTGCCGATAAACCCTATGAAGAATCCCAATCCAAACAGCCCGAAAACAATGGATGGTACTCCGGCGAGGTTATTGATGGCAATTCGAATCAATCTTGTGATCTTGGAATCGGGACTTGTGTATTCTTGCAGATAGATTGCCGTCATGACTCCGATCGGCACGCCGGTGATCACCATCAGTATCACCAAGAATACTGTTCCGATGATTGCCGGGAAAATTCCGCCGGCCTCAAGTCCCTGCTCGGGAGCTTTCGAGAGAAATTCCCAACTAATCGTCCCAAGTCCGCCGAGGACGACATTCCCAAGAATGACGACCAACATCAAAATGATGATCAGCGTTGCCGCCAAAGTCAACCCGCGCGGAATGTAACCCTGCGTCTTTGGTTGGAAGCGCAGGTTCTTGACGAAATCGGTTGCTTCCGGAAGTGTCGGCGTGTGGCTCATCTTGACCTTCCCTGGAAGCGTGTCTTGAGTCTCGCCAGAACAATCTCGCCACCGAGATTCAGCACAAAAGTGAACAAGAACAGCAACGTGCCTATCAGAAACAGCACATTGTAGTGGGCGCTGCCAAAAACAACTTCAGCCAGTTCGGCGGCAATGGTTGCTGAAAGTGTACGGATCGAATCAGTAAAGCTCCCTGACAATATGGCGGCATTACCTGATGCCATCAGCACGATCATCGTTTCGCCTATTGCCCGGCCAAAACCGAGTACGATTCCCGCCGCGATTCCCGGCATCGCCGCCGGCAATACCATCGTGAACGAAACCTGCCAGGGGTTCGCGCCAAGGGCGCGGGCGGCATCCCGCAACGACGCGGGAACGGAATTCATGGCGTCTTCCGCAATTGTGAAGATTATCGGAATTATGGCTATGCCCAGCGCAATTCCGGCATTGAGAGCATTGAGCCGATAGGTTAACCCGAAAAGACCCTGCAGAATCGAAGCGAGAATTATCAAGGCAAAAAACCCCAATACGACGGATGGGATCCCTGCGAGCAACTCAATAACCGGCTTGATTACTTCCCGCATTCGTTTTGAAGCAAACTCCGAGGAGTATATTGCCGCACCAATTCCCAGCGGAGCCGCCAACAACATTGCAACCAAAGCGGCTTTCAATGTGCCGACGAACAAGGGCATCAATGAATACTTGGGAATATTGGAATTGGGCTGCCAGGTATGCTTAGCTTCCTGCCCTTCTTTCCAGACCTGGGGGGTCAACATCTGGTCGAAGGTGACCTCTTCGTGAACTTCGGCACTGGTAAAGATTGGAATCGCTTCTTTGAAGATGAACACAAATATCAGCGTGATGCCAATCAGAGCGGAGAAGGCATTTATGGCGATGAACTTCTCCCCGAGCTTTTCCCGCCACTTTGATTTGGGCTTGAATTGATACTGTGCATCCACTGCGCTGTTTATTCCTTCGATGACAGAGGCTACTTTAACATGCTCGACTTGGCGACTTCAGCGCTAAGCGGAATGTAATCCGCCGATTCGGCAACCTTCTGCCCTTCGGGCGAAAGCGTCCAGTTGATAAAATTCTTGACCTCAACTGAAGGTTCTCCACGAAGGAAGAAGTAGAGTTCACGCGAAATCGGATATTCGCCTTTTGATACAGCTTCGGTCGTAGGATGAATTGCAGCGGTGGTGTCGGTCGCCTTTACACCGGCATGTTTGACAGTGGTTGCCCAGGCAATCCCGCCATAACCGATACCTTTGGGATCTTTGGTTAGAGCATTTACTACCGATGCCGTTCCGGGAAGAGTCTGGCAACGGTCCGCAAAGTCATCTTCCTGGAGCACATGTTCCTTGAAGTAGGCGTATGTTCCGGAGTTGTTCTCGCGTCCGTAGAGGATGATTGTCGCGTCAGGTCCGCCGACTTCTTTCCAGTTGGTCAATTCGCCGGTGTAGATAGCCCGGAGCTGCGGAATCGACAAGTCATTGACAGGGTTTTCCTTGTTGAGGAAAATTGCGATTCCGTCCAGGGAGACGGAAATCCGGGTGACACCCAGATTCTTTGCCTTGGCATCCTGGTATTCCTTGGGTTTCATATCGCGTGAAGCCATACAAATGTCGGTCGTGCCGTTAAAAAGCGCGGCAATGCCTGTGCCTGAACCTCCGCCAGAGACTTGTATCACACTATTCGGATTCTTCTTCATGTACTCTTCCGCCCAACGTTGGCCAAGGCGCACCATAGTGTCGGATCCCTTCATGGTGATGTTGGCTGCAGTTGCAGAAATCGTAAGTAATACAGCGAGTACCAATGCTGAAAGTGCTGTTCTCATATTGTCCTCCTAAAATTCATCTCATCCATTGAACACCTTAATAAGGCTTCTTGTGTTAGGATTTTGTTAGGATTGCATTAATTGCTCGTAACGGAATTGTTTGGAGGCACGGTCTCTCATGCACGAGGCAGGCTGATTGTGAAGGTGCTGCCCTTACCAACTTCACTTTGTACACTGATATTGCCGCCGTGCGAAAGAACGATGTGCTTGACAATCGCCAATCCGAGGCCGGTGCCGCCTTGCGCGCGGCTGCGGGCTTTGTCGACAGTGTAGAAGCGTTCGAATAGCCGGGGTAGATGCTCCTTGGCTATGCCGTTGCCTTGATCGCGTACGCTGATAAGAAGCAACTTGTCGCTGATTCCTGCCGAGACTGCAACTTCGGTGTTCGGCTCGCTGTATTTGATGGCGTTTTCGATGAGATTGACGACTGCTTGTTCCAGCAGCGGCGCATTGATGCGCGCTTGAATGCCCTCGGAACAATTAAGCGAGATCCGTATCTGTTTGGCAGACGCCTTCAACTCACACGATGTTGTCGCAGCCTGCAGCACGTCGACAAGACGCTCTAACTCGATGACTATCTCACCACGCTCGGACTCTTGCTCGATGCGTGACAGCTTCAGCAAGTCCTCGATGATTGCGTGAAGTCGGTTTGCCTGACGGGCAATTATCTGAAGGAAGCGTTGCGACTCCTCCGGGCTCATTGTTGTACCTTCCATGAGCGTTTCGACAAACCCCTTAATGGAAGTGATGGGCGTCTTGAGCTCGTGAGAGACATTAGCGACAAAATCGCGACGAAGGTTTTCCAGTTTCCGCATCCGGGTTATGTCATTGAGAACCAGTAGTGCTCCAATGACTTCCTGATGGGAGTCGCGCATCAGCGTTCCGTGCGCCTGCAGAAATCTCTCGCCCAAGACGGGGTCAGTAAGGGTCACATCACCTTCGACCGGTTCGCCGACCACAAATGTTTTGGCTACCAACCTCTGCAAGTCGCTATTGCGCATGACTTCGAGAATACTACGACCTATGGCCCCGTCGCCGTCCAAGCCTAGAAAGCGAGCAGCTGCACGATTAATACTGATCAACTTTTGGTCGGCATCCATGGCTATGACGCCTTCCAGCATATTCGAAACAATTGCTTCTTGTTCGAGGTTCTGACGCTGTACGGTCCTGAATTGCTCGCTTAGTTGCACCGCCATCGTGTTCATAGCAACGGCAAGACCGGCTATTTCATCAATTTCGGGGACGGCAACACGACTTTCAAGGTCCCCCTGGGCGATCCGCTCGGCTCCGGACTTTATTTCCGCCAGCGGTTTACTTATGTGCCTTGCAACGAGGATGCTCACTCCAGCCGCAAACAATGCCACGATCAGCCCGCCGATGCCCAGGCGCCAATAAACGTCACTCATGGCTTCATCGATAAATGACACCGGTACCGCAATTCGTACAGCTGCGAGGACTTTACCTTGATCAAATGCCGGGATTGCCACAAAGAGCATTTCCTGATTTAGCCGGCTGGTAAATCGGCGATCGACACCGATGCTTCCTGAAAGTGCCGCCACGATTTCGTTACGGCCCGCTTGACTTCCGAGACCAGCGGGGTCTGCGTGAGAATCGCCCAATATTGCTCCGCTTGGAGCGATAACGGTCAGGAATGTAGATGATTTGGTGCCCAGCTCTTTGCAAAGAGCATCGACTCCGGCATAGTCAGCTTCAATCAGGCGCGATGCAATGGCCCGTTCAACAAGGGCGGCGCGCGATTGCATATCAGAAACTATTTGATCTTCGTAGAATTCTTGCAGTGAATGGTAGGCATACCAACTTACCGCAATAAGTGAAACTGCGGTAATCAGCAGGTAAGATGGATAGATTTGCCAAAGCAACCGCTTACGGCGCAATGCTACTCCCGAAATTTGTAACCGACGCCACGTACTGTTTCAATATACTGGCCTGCATCGCCCAATTTCTTGCGCAGACCCACTATTTGTACGTCGACCGAACGGTCGGTGACAATTGTTTCGTCACCGCGGATCTCGTTGACAATCTGGTACCGGGTGAACACCCATCCCGGATGGCGGGCGAGAAATTGCAGAATTTGGAACTCGGTCAAAGTCAGATCCACGGTCTTGCCCGCGACCATGACTTCATGACGACCGGGATTTATCACGATATCATGGACTTTTATTGTCGTAACCGCACGGTCGGCCTCTCGCGCTTTGCGGCGCAAGATATTACGTATGCGCGCAATCAGAATTTTGGGACTGAATGGCTTGGTTATATAGTCGTCCGCGCCCACCTCCAGACCGGTAACAACATCCGACTCTTCGCTCTTGGCAGTCAGCATGATGATCGGAATGTGCTGGGTTTTGCCGTCATTCTTGAGCATTTTGCAGACCTCCAGACCATCTAGTCCAGGAAGCATTACGTCGAGAACAACCAGGCTGGGCAGATTGTTTCTGGCTGATTTGAGTCCGTCTTCGCCTGACGTCACTCCGGTAACGCGATAGCCTTCTTTTCCGAGATTGTAGTTAATCAACTCAAGAATATCTTCCTCGTCCTCGATAACCAGGATGTTATCTTTCGCCATGATTACTCCATATTCCTTTCGACGCGATAGTAGTGAAATTGCGTACGCAATGCAAAAGATATCTACGAGAGTCGATGTTAATTCTGTGTTAAGATAGTGATTGACTTGTATTAAGAAGTCAGCATATCCGCGGTAATTGTTCGCCCGATAACATATTGACGATTCGCTTGGCGCCGAACGGAGTGATCAACACGACCTGTGGAGAAGCGGCCGCGCCGACCTTTCCCATGATCTGCGGTGAGTTATCCGGGGAAACCGTTTTCAGAACTTCTATGGCACGAGCCGCAAAGTCGCCGGGCACAATAGCGATGAAGCGCCCTTCATTGGCGACATGAAGCGGATCGAAACCGAGCAATTCACAAGCCGCTCGCACAGGTTCGGAGACTTCTATCGAGCGCTCTTCGATTTCAATCCCCATAGATGCCGACTGCGAAATCTCCACCAGCGCGCTCGCCAAGCCGCCGCGAGTGAGGTCCCTTAAGCAATGAATCTCGATACCGGCCGAAAGCAATGCCAGCACCTCGCGATGTAACGGCGCGCAGTCGCTAACGACAGTCGACTCCAACCCGAGGTTCTCACGCTGTGCCATAATGGCAATGCCGTGACGTCCAATGTCGCCTGAGAGTATTATGCTGTCACCTTCCGCTACTTTGGCGGGAGATATCAGTTGTTGGTGTTCAATAATGCCGATTCCGGCGGTATTGATAAAGAGTCCGTCCCCTTTGCCTCTTTCGACTACTTTGGTGTCTCCCGTTACTATTTGGACACCGCAATCATTAGCTGTTGCGCCAATTGTCTCCATGACACGACTTAGCATATCAATCGACAGTCCCTCTTCAATGATCAACGCCAGACTCAAATAGATCGGTCGAGCACCGGCCATCGCAAGATCGTTTACAGTGCCGCACACGGCCAGTTTGCCGATATCACCCCCCGGAAAGAAGAGCGGGCTGACGACAAAAGAGTCTGTGGTAAACGCAAGTTTCGATTGACCGAATTGTATGACCGAAGCATCGTGGCGCGAAGCCAATAGCTCGTTGTCGATCGGCGCGACAATGACACGTTCCAGCAATTGGTGCATGAGAGTGCCGCCGCCGCCGTGAGCCATCAGAATTCTATCACTTTCCGCTGACGGCAATGCACAAGACAAATTGAATTTCGGCTCGGTCAAGACTTCTCCTCCAGATCACGGTAGGCGCGATATCGATAGTACGCTGCGCATGCGCCCTCATTCGATACCATCGTCGCACCCAAGGGTGACTCCGGTGTGCAGCGAGTTCCAAAAGCGGGGCAGTCGGTCGGTTTGCGCAAACCGCGGAGGATTGTCCCGCTGATGCATTCGTTGGATTCGCGATTTGGTTGGAGCTTAATCGCAAACCTGCGTTCAGCATCGAATCGCGCAAACTTATTGCGCAGGCGCAAGCCGCTTCGCGGTATAATGCCGATACCGCGCCAATTTCGATCCGACACTTCAAAGACCTCGCGCATGATTTCTTGTGCCGGTTGATTCCCAATTCGATTGACCGCTCGTGAATATTGATTCTCGACGTCGTGGCGACCCTCTTCTAATTGCCGTACACACATCAGAATTCCGTGCAAAAGGTCCGTTGGTTCAAACCCGGTGACAACAATTGGTACTCGAAATCTCTGCGCAATCGGAAGGTATTCGTCATAACCCATCACGGTACACACATGCCCGGCAGCAAGGAAACCCTGCACCAGATTGCTGTCATCGTTCAGAATTGCCGCCATCGCAGCGGGAACAGTCACCTGTGAAACCAACTCCGAGAAGTTTGTGATGTTGTTCATTGCCGCCCGATACACAGCCATCGCATTGGCGGGTGCAGTCGTTTCAAAGCCAACCGCGAAGAAGACAACTTCTTTGTCGGGATTTCTCGCCGCGATATCGACTGCATCCAGCGGGGAGTATACGATTCGTACATCGCCACCCGATGCTTTGACCTTGAGTAGGTCGGTCTTCGATCCAGGAACCCTAAGCATATCACCAAATGAGCATAGAATCAAATCAGGTCTCGTTGCCAATTCGCACGCAGCATCGATCACTTCAATCGGTGTGACACAAACCGGACAACCGGGGCCGTGCACCAATGTAATCGCAGGCGGCAATAGCTGGTCGATACCGTATCTGACAATCGAGTGCGTCTGACCACCGCAGATTTCCATGATGGTCCACGGATGCATTGTGATCTTTCTGATCTCTGCCGCCAACGCTAAGGCCGCTTCGGCGTCCCGATATTCATCAATGTACTTCATCGGTTCGGCTCGTCCGGAAGTTCGATCTCGCCCATCTGGCGAAGGTACTCGAAAACTTTATTCGCCTCTTCTTCGTCGACAATGCTTAATGCGAAGCCAACGTGCACGACAACATAGTCGCCCAATTTGACCTCGGGGACATAGCAAAGATTGACTTCGCGAATCACCCCGCCAAAGTCGATGCGCCCGGTTCGCATAATCGGATCATCGCCGTCGATTGAAATGACCTTTCCGGGTACTGCCAGACACATATTAGTTCACCTTCTCCAGACCGCGCGCAGCTGCAACTAATTGGCCGACTGCAATGCCTCCGTCATTGGTAGGGATCTGATGGTGCCAAAACGGGAGGAATCCGCCTGACCGCAGTCGGGAAATCGTCCGCTCCGATAAGTACTTATTCTGAAAACAGCCGCCACTCAAGAGTATTCGGCGCAATTGCATTCTCTGTGCTACTGCCACGATGATTTCCGTAAGCGTATTGTGGAATTTGGCGGCAATCTGGGAGATTGTTACCCTAGCCTCGCGGTCTAAGGTGATCGCCACGATCATTGGTCGCCAGTCAATCTCGTAACCGGCGTCATTTCGGTCTAGCCCGAATTGATAGTTGGCTGAAGTTTCTTCATTCGTGGTAGCAAATTCGAGCATCATTGCAGCTTCACCTTCGAAGGTACATTTTTGCGAGAGGCCGAGAATTGCGGCAACTGCATCAAAGAGCCGTCCGACACTCGTAGTCCGCGGCGCATTGAGACCTTGCCGCAACATCTTCCAAAGTACTTCTGCCTCGCTGTCAGAGAAGGAACCATCCGGCAGAGATTTTCGCCAGCAGGAATAAGAACTGTCACAAATCTCATATAGTACACCAGCGGCGGATCGACGCGGCTCCTTGGCAACAATATCTCCTCCCGGCAATGGGAATGACCTAAAATACGCGACGCGATCAAACGAAGTCTCGTTCACAGCCAAGAATTCACCGCCCCAAATCGTGCGGTCAAGCCCGAAACCGGTGCCATCCCAAGCAACACCAAGCAGCGGCGCTTCGACGCTATTGTCAGCCATACAGCTCAATACATGGGCGTAATGATGTTGCACCGCCACTTTGATTCCCGAAAGTGTCGCGGCATGTTGTGTCGATGCATAATCTGGATGTGCATCGTGTGCGACGCAAGACGGGTTCAGTTCATAAAGCTCCGTTAGATCGCGCAAGGAATCTTTGAATGCTTCATTGGATTCTAAAGACTCGAGATCGCCGATATGCTGGCTTACGAATATCTGCCGGCCCTTACTGATCGCAACAGTATTCTTGAGGTGACCACCGACGGCAATCGACTCCGGAAACTCTTGATGGAGTACTATTGGCAGTGGTGCGTAGCCCCGGGCCCGGCGAATGATCTGCACACTGCCGGCGACTTCTCGCGCCACCGAATCATCGACGTGGCGATGGACTGGACGATCGTGCACCAAAAAGCAATCAGCTATACCCTTGAGCCGGCGCAACGCCTCGTGCTCGTCGATGCAAAGCGGCTCTTCCGAAAGATTACCGCTGGTCGCCACCACTGGCCGGTTAAGCTGCCGCATGAGAATATGGTGCAACGGTGTATATGGCAGCATCACTCCGAGGTACGGATTGCCCGGCGCAACTTCTTCGGCGATTCTCGGGGCTACACCATTTCTGTGGCAAACAACGATTGGAGATTCCGCACTGCAGAGCAGATCGACTTCCAAGTCAGTTAATGCACAATCCCGCTTGATCATCTCGATTGTCGGATACATCACAGCGAGCGGTTTGTTGCTGCGGCGTTTTCTGATTCTCAATTCGCACACGGCATCGGGATTTGATGCGTCGACCATGAGCTGAAAACCGCCGAGTCCCTTGATTGCAAGAATCTTTCCGTTACGAATCTGTTCTATAGCTTTGTCAATTGCGTCGTGATTCCCTGCCAAGGGTTTACCGTTTGAATCCCAGAATTCGAGTTTCGGACCGCAGTTCGGGCAGGCATTTGGCTGGGCATGAAACCGCCGGTCGGCAGGATTGTGATACTCCTCGGCACACAGGTCGCACATAGTGAACTTAGTCATGGTTGTATTGCTGCGATCGTATGGCAGGGCAGAGATGATTGAAAAGCGCGGTCCGCAATTAGTGCAATTTGTAAACGGATAGAGATAGCGTCGATCGCTTGGATCGAATATCTCGTTCAGGCAATCGTCACAGGTGGCAATGTCGGGCAGGACGATGGTGGTTTTACTGCCTTGAGTACTTGATTCTGCGATTGTAAATACCGAGCTTCCGAGTGTCCTAATCGTTGTTTCGGTGACGCTACTTACAATAGCGCGCGGCGGAACTTCAATCTTGAATCGTTTCTTGAAGTCCTCCAACGCACGTTCACTGCCTTCAATCTCAATTATGACTCCCTGCGAGTTGTTCATCACGAAACCAGTCAATCTCAAGTTGCGAGCCAGCCTATAGACAAACGGCCGAAATCCAACGCCCTGTACGGCGCCGGCAACTTTCAGTTGCAGGCGGTATCTTTCCGAAGTAGACTCCCGAATTCGCTCGTGCATTAAACCTTCCCTGCAAACAAGGATTTGATTTTCACCAGTGCTTGTTCTGCGGCGATTTCGACTTCCGGGGAGAAACCGATTCCCTCGGAGAAGTCGTTGCCCTCGATTCCGATGACGTTCACGCGCGGCGGTAGCTGATTGAGAATTCGAGAGAGTTCGATCGCTTCGGCAACACCAAAGGCATGTGAGGAATAATGGAAAAACTCGGACGGCACCCGCACCATCGAAGCATCAATTTCATGAATCTTACCCGGAGTTGCCTTTGAGCGGACAGCATCAACAATGACAACCTGTTCTGCCTCCAGCCAACTCTCCATGAGGGCTGTCCCTTCCCCGGATAGCGTGTGCACCTCGACGCCCTCGAGTTGCAATGCCCGAACCTTCTCCGCGATCTGGATTCCAACACCGTCATCGCGACGAAATGGATTGCCTATTCCAATTAACAGACGCTTCATACTGCTTCTCCTTTAGCGGCAGGCGATATGTCCTGCCGCTAAAGTTGGCTTCAACTCCGTTCAACTTTCAACTTGAGAAAGTGCGTAGCGCAAGAAATGCACGGGTCATAATTACGGACCGCCTGTTCGCATTGCCAAGTCAGCTTCTCATCATTGAGATCGATAAAACGAGGAATGAACTGCCGCAAGTCTTCTTCGATCGTCTTCTGATTCTGCGAGGTCGGCGGCACAATCTTGGCATCCTGGATTATTCCGTGTTCATCGATCTTGTACCGATGATAGCAGATACCGCGCGGCGCTTCACTGCAGCCGCAGCCAACACCCGCCTTGGGAGCAACATGGATGAATGGCCTTTCCGGTTTTTCGTAATTCGCAATGATTCGCAGGGCTTCGTCGACGGCGAATAGTGTTTCGACCGAGCGCACAATAATTGACTTAAACGGATTGTAGCAGGTGGATTCAAGTCCGGCATCGCGGGCAGCTTGCTGAATCTGCGGGCTTAGCCGGTCAAAATTCAGGTTGTAGCGGGCTAACGGACCGACGAAATAAGGTCCGCGTCCCTTCATCACCGAATGCAGCGCGTTCGAATGGCGAACGTGCTCTTCAGCAAAGTGCTGTTCGTATTCGCGAACCTCAATATCCAAACCGCGGTTGGAGACTAGCCGCCCTTCATTGAGGGGGTATTCACTCGGATGGCGAAGTGAAACAAACTCGTAGTCCCGTTCGAATTCCGGAAATTCAAAAGTTGAAACCAACTTGATCATCTCCAGAGCGGCATCATGCGCCCATTTGAGCCGCTCGGTGATTGCCGCAAATTCAGCCTTCTCCGGAGCGCGGTAAAAACCGCCGACACGAACGTTGATGGGATGGATCTCTCTGCCACCGACCAAAGTCATCAGGTCGTTACCGATTTTCTTGAGCGCCAGAGCCTTTTTTACGACATCAGGGTAGTCTTTCGCCATTTGAATGGCGTCTTCGTAACCCAGAAAATCGGGAGCATGCAGCATGAAGACATGCAGGACATGGCTTTCGATCCACTCCCCGCAGTAGATTAAACGGCGCAGTTCACGCAATTGACCTTCGATGTTGACTCCGCAGATGTCTTCCATCGCGTGAACAGCGCTCATTTGATAGGCAATCGGGCAAATGCCGCAAATTCGGGCGGCAATGTCCGGCGCTTCCCGGAAATCGCGGCCGCGCAGGAAAGCTTCGAAAAAGCGCGGCGGTTCGAATATCTTGAACTTCAGGTCGGTCACCCGATCATCGGCAATTTTCACTAACAGAGAGCCTTCGCCTTCAACGCGTGCGAGGTAGTCAACCTTGATGGTTCTACTTCCTTTCATGGGCTTCACTCTCCTTTCGGAACGGCTCGGCATATGCGTTGAAACTGCGGAAAGCGCGCATCAAGGTCGCGCTGTCGACGCCAAGTTTCTCCCATTGATTGCTAAGCGAGGTGGTGTTTGGAGTCTCTTTCGGACCAAAGCAGCCGTAACATCCACGATGAAAGGCGGGACAAATGGCACCGCAGCCGGTGTGTGTTACAGGACCCAGACAAGGTGTGCCGTGTGCAACCATAGTGCACGGGGTTCCGTTGAGTTTGCATGCAAGACAAACCGCATGCGGCGGCGTGACCGGTTTGCGGCCATGAAGAAACGCGCTGACAACTTCAAGAAGCTGTCCTTTGTTGATCGGACAGCCGCGCAATTCAAAATCGACGAATACGTGATTTTGAATCGGAGTCGAGTGGCTCAAAGTCTCAATGTATTGCGGAGAAGCATAGACTATTGAGGTATATTCCTTCACATCCGCAAAATTGCGCAGTGCCTGAATGCCTCCGGCGGTCGCACAGGCTCCAATGGTAACGAGCTTCTTCGATGCCCGGCGTACTTTGTGAATGCGTTCGGCATCATGCGGTGAAGTGATTGATCCCTCCACCAGCGAAATATCGTAAGGTCCTTTCACGACCATCCGGGTCGCTTCGGGAAAGTAGGCCAATTCAATCTCGCCGAGTACGGCGAGCAATTCATCTTCACAGTCGAGCAGGCTTAATTGGCAGCCATCACAGGAAGCAAACTTCCACACCGCTACTTTGGGTTTGGGACGCGTTGCCATAACTATATCTCCCTCTTCAGCAGCAGTTCGCGAATCTTGTCGTAGGGATAAACCGGGCCGTCCTTGCAGATGAATGTCGGCCCCATCTGGCAATGCCCGCACAAGCCGATTCCGCATTTCATGTTGCGTTCCATCGAAGCGAAGACACTACTCATCGGCACGCCGCGCTTCTGCAATTCCAGCGCGACGTAGCGCATCATGATTTCCGGTCCGCAGATCATCGCCGTGGTCTGCTGGGGGTCAAATCCGGCTTTGGGGATGAGCGTCGTCACGACACCGACATTCCCCTGCCAGTTGACCGAGGAACGGTCCACTGTGACATAAACTTCCATATCGAGCCGCGAGCGCCAGCTCTCCAACTCCTTGCGATAAAGGATATCTGACGGCGTGCGGGTGCCGTAAAGCAATATCAATTTGCCGTATTTCCGGCGATTGGCGAGAATTTCATAAATCACCGGACGCAATGGTGCCAGTCCGATACCGCCGGCAACGAGGACAACATCGTCCCCTTCGGCGTGCTTCACGGGCCAGGCTGAACCAAACGGACCACGAACGCCGATCATGTCGCCCGTCTTCAACTTCGCCATCGCCTTCGTGACATTTCCAACCGCGCGCGTCGTGTGAATCAATGGTTTGGGATTAGTTGGATCGCCAGAAATCGAAATCGCTACTTCGCCGAAGCCAAAAACGTAGAGCATATTGAATTGCCCGGCGGCAAAGTTGTGGACCTCTTGTCCGTAAGCCGGATGCAACTCCAGCGTGAAGGTGTCGTGCGTCTCCTTCCGAACCCGATTGACTCGCGCCATGGTCGGAACCATCGGGCCGGCAACTGTCGTCTTCATATCAAGAAACCTTTCAGTCGGTACTACTATATAGATCCAACAACTGCAATGTTGCTCCCTGCAGCCGGTGCTCAATCACATGCGCCAGCCGCTTGGCCAGTTCATAGCCGAGGCTCGGGTCCTTTTCGCATTTCCCGCGCAGACATTTGGCATCAAGCGCGATCGCCCGCGTCAATTCCATCGCCCGGGCATCGAAATGCCACAAGTATGGCGGGAACAACCACGACCAGCCTAAAACGTCGCCTTCCCGGCAAGTGTGAATCGTCACCGCGTGCCGTTTGGGGCTGTGGATTTCCAGATTCACCTGCCCATGGCGAATGATGTAGAATTCGTTCGCCTCGTAGCCCTCGCGCAGGATAAACTCCCCGGCTTCGAATTTCACATTGCGCGAACAGCCAACCATCAGTTGGATGTGTTCCGGCTTGAGTCCCTTGATAAAAGGATGCTCGGCAAGAATCGGTTCAAGTGTTTCCATTGTGACTTCTCCTATTCACACAGAGAATAATTTCATTCGCCACGCGAAGATGCCCGAATCGCCGCCGCCTCTTCGGTGATATCAATACCCACCGGGCACCAGGTAATACAACGACCGCAGCCGACACAGCCGGAAACTCCGAACTGATCCTGCCACGATGCCAGTTTATGCGTCATCCAGTGGCGGTAGCGCGCCGACGCAGATGTGCGCACGGCGCCGCCGTGGATATGGGAAAATTCGATCGTGAAACAGGAATCCCAACGGCGCGAACGCTCGGCAGTTTTGCCCGTGACGTCGGTGGTGTCCTCGACCGTCATGCAGAAACAGGTCGGGCAAACCATCGTGCAGTTAGAACAATTGAGACAGCGCTCGCCGACATGGGTCCAGCGCGGATGCTCGTCATTGCGCTGAAGCAATTCCTTGATGTGACTCGTGTCAATCTTCCGGCCCATCTTGCCGGCTGCCCGTTTGATCGTCGCCGCTTCATCAGCAATTTCCGCTGGAGTAGCCGGCTCCAGTTTCAGCGCCTTGACAATCTCCACTCCCAAGTCGGAACCGGTGGTCGCGACAAACAAGTGACGGTTGGTTTCCTGAATTTCGGTGAGCGCAAGATCGAACCCGGATTTCGCTTCGGGACCGGTGTCCATTGAAACACAAAAACAGGTCCCGCCGGGATGCGCACAATTGACGGCAATGATCGCAATCGCACTCCGCCGCTCTTTGTACAGATTGTCAACATACGGACCATCCTGATAGACCCGATCTTGAACCGCAATGGCAGCGATCTCGCAAGGGCGAACGCCGATAAACGCAAAATGCGGAACAGCCTCCGGCTCATCCACCACGAGACTCATTTCACCGTTGTTCATTTTGGCCTTCCAAAGCGTATAGCGCGGGGGATTCAGGAATTTCTTCCAGCTGTGGGCGCCCACCACATAACTGAAGTAGCCGGCTTCCTTGCGTTTCTTGACGCGATAAAATCCCGCTTCCTGTTCGTCGGCGACACCAAACGGAATTTGCTCGGCGTTGTTGATTTCATCGTAGACCACAGCGCAGTCGCGAATCGTTGGTCCGGCGGTACGGTAACCACGTTCGCGCAGAAAGTCGATCAGAGGCTGAATTTGATTAGTTCGCAGAACAAACTTTGATTTTGCAGCAGATTCGGAAGCACTCATACTTTATTGTCCTTGAGCTTCGTTCTCGGATTCGAAGACCAAGAGTCGGGCATCACTGGAAATTTGGACCCGATTGGTAGAGTCTCTTTGTCTTCAACACAAGTCGTGTCCCTCATGGGAAACTCCTGACACAAACCTATTCAAATACATCGACATTGTCACGTGAAAAATGTGAAATCTTGTGAATTTTTTCTCAATATATGAGATGCTACAATCCACGTTATACGATTAAGTTATTGTATAGCAGAGCGTTATTACTGATTGCGAAGATTAGCTTCTCTCCAGATATGGTATATCATCAAGAGTCAAAATGTCCCAATTACAGCAGGAATTCGAAAAATTCAAGTCAATGAACTTGATGAATCGTCGGCATTAGTCGTCCTATCTCTGCATAGGACACTCTAAAGCGCGATATACGCAGTGATGCAATTTTGCCAAAAGACATTAACGTAGACCAACTTAGCCCGATGAAATGCTCGCAAAATATCAAGTTTGCTATTGCCAAAATACGGCGCGAATCTTTATATTGGTTACTGGGAATACGTATCATTCGACACTGACTCCCTGTCTGGTTCAAGAACTGCGTCCAAGCCTCACATTACGCAGTTCATTGACAGTTCATGCGGCTCCACCTAAGCGTTAGCTTAGTCGGAGTGCGTCAGTGTCAATAAGCCTTTGCTGCATAGACGCAAAATAGGAAATGACTTTGAGTCCTGAAACGCTTTTCTCCTTAGCATAGGACGAATTTTGATTGAGGAGGTGGTAGCCCGGCAGGCAAGAATCTTCCATTCTTAGACACGACACGGTTTTTACTTTTATTAGTTGCAACGATCTTTCACTCTGAAAGGAGCAAGAAGATGACGAGAAGACTCTCGACTCTTTTGATGCTGACATTTTTCGCTCTGTCGCTGCTTAGCGTGCCGACTTTCGCAGCCAAGGCCAAAGTGGCCTCCAACACGGCTGTCAATGAAGTCGCTACTGCGTATGCACCCAAGCCTGCCCCAGTGGGCGGTGCTGATGATCCATATGCCTACGGTATAGCCGAAGGCAAGCCGACCACTTCCTATACACAGTCGCTTGGTTTCCAGGCTGCTAACGGCATCGTTGACTTTGGTGTCACGACCCGATATGACATTCCCGGCAATCAGAGCCAAATGCGCCAAATTGCCATCGGTTGTTCCGGCAACGTCCACGCAGTTTGGGCTGATCTTCAGCCTGCCGCTACGCGTTTCATTGCCGCGGCTTCATATGTTCCCGGTGGTGCTATCGCCGTTGGTATCGGTTCGGTAGGTGGCGGTGGATTCCCCGATCTCGCTGTCGATGGTAATGGAGTGGGAATTGCTGCCTGGCATCGCGTAGCCGGCGGCGGAACTTTTGTCGGTCTCGACTTTAGCTGCGCGGCTACTGCCTATTCTGAATCTGCCGTTTATCCTGACTCGTTGACTGTCATCACCGGCAATACCGAATCCAACGTCAACTATATCTGGCCGCGTATTGCCGCCGACCGTGAAGCTGACGGTGATTGGTTCGTCCACGTCGTAGCTCACGAGTCAGCAGTTGTTGCTTCGGCAGATTTGACTGGCATACAGTCGCTCATTTACTGGCGTTCGCAATCTAATAGCCATCAGCCGGTAGCCTCTACTACAGGAGCTTTTATTGACGCCGTTTCGGGAATCACTGCAACAGTGATAGCCCATCCAGATCAGGCAGATCAGCGCGTCGCGATTGTCTATACCAAACCGCGCAATTTAATAACTCCGCCTGATACAATTGGAATTAACGAGAACATTGTTTATCGTGAGTCAACCAACCTTGGCGCAACGTGGGGTCCGGTTCAGACGATTTTCAATTTCGGAAATGCTCCTGATCCGATGTTCAACAGCGTCGTAGCATTTGAGCGTGGTTTTGAAGTCTCCGGGCTCTATGCCGCCGACGGTTGCCTGCACGTTCTGTTCCAGAGCCGTTTTACGCCTGACACTACGGGCAACACGGAAAATGGCAACAGAATCTACTACACGCCGGGCAGAATTCGGCATTGGGATGACTGCAACAATTGCGCAACGACAGTCACCGAAAAATCCAATACGACTGCCAACTGTAATGCTCAAGGCAGTAACCTAATGAAGGCCACACTGACCGAATGTCAGGGCAAGCTTTACGCAATCTTCTCGAAAGACCTTAACGAGACAGACGACAATAACGTTGAAGTTTATCGCGACTGCTCGACTGGCCAATTTGCAAATTACGACTTGTTCATCAAGGCTTCGTCGACTGGTGGTTTGACTTGGGGTCCTGACTCCAACCTAACTAACACCAGAGCCGCCGGTCCTTCCTACAATTGCGCCGCGGGAGCGTGCCGTTCCGAGATCAATCTTGGTTCGATCGAGCATGTTACCGACTCAATCCGTATTCTCTATCTTGAAGATCGCGATGCCGGCCTTTCCCAGACGGCAACGCCTCAAGGTGTTGCGACCGACAACCCGGTTAAGGCGATGTCGCTTGGTTGCTTCAATATGGTGACCTTCCAGTCGCTAACTGTAGGCCCGACCGAAATTCGCTATCCGTTCCATACGGCTCCGGCCGGTATCAAGGATACGGCAGTCCTTCTGACCAACTTCGGCAACATTCCGTCGCCGCACACCTCCGCAATCAGCTATATCAGCGGATCGGGATGGTTGGCATTCGGCGGTACGCAGGGTCCGACTCCAGTAGGAACGGTCCCGGCAGGCTGCCCGAACACGGAGAATATTGGACTTCGTGCAACTGGTCCGGGTGCCCAGGGTCTCTACCAGGCAACCGTTACCTTCACCTATGATTCCGGCACGAAGGTAATTAACGTTCCAGTTGACCTGTACAACTTCACTAATTTCTACTTGCCGGTGGATCAGGCGATTCGCACCTCCTGCAATAGAATGAATGTTAACCAGACTTCAGAAATCGCGAACAATGTTGACGGCAGCAGATTCAGCTATTTCTCTGATGCCACCGACTACCTGTATGACGGTTTCCTTATTCTTGGTAACAGTGCCACCAACTTGACCTATTCGACCTTCGGTGGCGCCGGTTCTGCCGGTCTTCCGACCGTCTCGAACCCGTACGGATTCCTGTATGCCGCGAGTGCTGGAACGACCTATGACTCAACGACGTATGCCAATTTCAGATACGCCACCGGTCAAGGTTACAACCGTGACTCGACCATCCAGTTCAGATCCGACTACTATGCCCCGAAGAATCCGGCCACTTGCAACTTCTACGCTCTCGTCTTCACCCTGAAGAAGGGACCGAACGGTCCGGCCGGCACCATCAGCAATCTTACCGTCGGTTACTATGCTGACTGGGATATTCCGGCTGACACCGGTTCAGACAACCGTGGCGGCGCCATTGCGGCCAAGGCGGCGCTGTTCCAATCAGGTTCCGATTTCGTCACGCCGTTTGACAACGAAATCCGTTACGGCGCCCTCGCTGGTGTCCGTGATGACGGCGACCCGGTCGTCGGCGGTTTCGTCGTAGACAACCCGATCTACATCTATCCGGAAGTAGGCTGGGAAAATGACTCGCTCTGGAATAAGATGGAAGCTCTGACTGTCGGTTCGTTCACTGCCCCGGCTGCCTATCTGTATCCGACCGGCGGTGTCGAAGACTTGAGCATGACTCTTGTTCTGGCCCGCGATCAGGTCATCAACGGCGCTACCAACGATTCGCTCAAGTTTGCCGTTATCGTTGCCGGTGTTCAGGCTGGTGTTAACAATAACACTACTGCTCTGGAAACCATTATTGACGGCGCAAACGACTTCCTTTGCGACAACAGCCTGATCACCTGCGATCTCTGCCTCTGCGGTGACGCAAACGGTTCGGGCTCGATCAACATTTCTGATGCAGTGTTCATCATTAACTACATCTTCGCCGGTGGTGCTGCACCGAATCCGCTTTGCCTTGGTGATGCCAACGGTACCGGAAGTGTCAACATTTCCGACGCTGTGTACATCATCAACTTCATCTTCGGCGGTGGACCGACTCCGCACTGTCCGTAATCAATGATGACATTCTGATGTGACCAGTCACGTCAGATGAATCATACACAAAGCCGCACCCGACTTCGGTCAGGTGCGGCTTCTTTTTTGTGCTGTCGGAAGCTTAACGGCGGGACAGGAGATCAATCATCGCTTTGCGATTCCGCCAGATCGGACTTGACGAAGCGAAACTTCCCCAGTCGGGTGCGGGGAATGTCGTCGACATATTGTACTTGCAGTTCGACTTCGCCGCGGGTCAGTTCGCGGAGCCGCGCCAGGATTGCTGACTCATCGGAATCCGTGAAACTTTCACACTTGACGATGCGGACAATCACCCGCGAGATATCCGTCTGGTGGAGTTGCATTTTGGCGATCCCCATGTTTTTGTCGATCAACTGCGCCAGGTGCCAGGTAACAAAGACATAACCGCTTTTTGTCTTAATGAAGTCGCGGCTCCTGCCGCCTTCAATCCTCATCACCGGCAGACTGCGGCCGCACGGGCACTTATCCTCGCAGAGTTGTCCCAAGTCTTCGGTGTTGTAGCGGATCAACGGGACCGCGAAGTTGTGGAGATTGGTCCCGATAATTGCTGCGCTTTGCCCGGCCGGCGCTGCAGTGCCGGAGTTTTCAAACTCCATTAATGTAAACTCGGAATTGATATGCATGTTTCCGTGTTCGCATTCGCTGGCCGACACGGCGTTCTCGCGCATTCCGTAAGCATCAAAGAGCCGGCATCCAAATCGCTGGTCGACTATCATCCGGTCCTGTTGTGAGACCGCCTCGCCGATTACGAATATGGTCTTGAGATGACGCAAACGTATTTCCTCTCTCGCGGCGAATTCCCCAAGAACCCGCACAAACCCCATTGATGCGATCATCGACTCCGCCTTGAATTTCCGGGAAAGTTGCAGCAGGGTCGACATCGTACGATCGTTCGTTTGCGCCGTGTAAAACAGCAAGAACTGCCGGCAGAAATCGACATGCCATTGGCGATGCGCGGGAGAATCAGAGTGGTTGATCAGGATCTTGCGTGTGTCGAAATCGACTCCGCCGAACTTGAGCGTTCGCCACGAGACCGCTACTCTCATGTGTTCGGCGTTTCGGCTCTTGAACATATACAGCGGCGCACCGGTGGATCCGCCGGTGCGGATTTCGACCGGTTGGAACTGTTCGCAATTCCTGGCCTGCATCGCGGTGAGCGAATTGCGGACATCATCTTTCGTCACGTACGGCAGCTTGCGATAATCGTCGAGCGACTTTATGTCGTTGGGATGGGCGCCGAGGCTGTCGAATCGCTGCCGGTAGAAGTCGGTGTTGTTGTAGGCGTGATTAAGCAGATTCCGGAGAAGCTGCCATTGGTAGCTGTGGAGCTGGTCTTTGCTCCACCACTGCGATTCCAGGAGGAATTCGTACTTCTTCAGTTGCGCAGCGCCCCAACGCGATCCCGGAGTCAACAAGGCGAAACGCAGAGCGGAAAGTCTTTTGAGCGAATAGATTAGAGAATCGGGTAACACCAGCGCCACTGTATCTCCGGTTTCATCTTCTGTACGCCCGGCCAACCGCTGGCCGAACATACGATTTACATCGACAGCCCGGTGGTGATTTTGAACTGCGATGAAAACAACAATGGCTCCGTAATGATACCGAGCCATTTGGAGAATATATGGTAGCGCTACGGGGAGTCGAACCCCGGTTTGATGGCTGAGAACCACCCGTCCTAACCACTAGACGATAGCGCCGTAAGTCGCAAGTCTTGGCTTCTCCCACATTGGAGAGCGAACATTATACGAATTCTGCCGCGAATTTCAAGGTTTTTTTCAGGTGAGTGATTTGCGGCTAACAATTGATCACATAAGGCGTTGGGGCGCGATGTTCATCAGCTTCGGCGTCTACTATTCGCTTGACACTCATAGGGTGGACGTATACATTAGAGCGCTCGTCAAGTCGGTTATGGAGTAGTGTTTACAATTCACCCCCGACTTGTCGCATTAGCGAGAGTGGCGGAACTGGTAGACGCGCCAGACTTAGGATCTGGTGGTTTCGGCCGTGGGGGTTCGAGTCCCCCCTTTCGCAAATTGGCTTCGAAAACGGAATTGTCCGACCAATTCAGGCAACTCCGAGTCGATAGAGTCGATCTACAGCCCAGACTACGTGCGAACGTGGCGGAATTGGTATACGCGCTAGACTAAGGATCTAGTGGTGAATAACCGTGGGGGTTCGAGTCCCCCCGTTCGCACCATACTTATCGCAAGAAAGGATTCGTCTTGCCCGTAAATTTCGAACTCGTTCAGGGGGAAAAATGCAAACGCACCCTCAAGATTACGGTGACCCAGGATGTCGTGCAGGAGAAGTTTGATGCTGTCTACCGCAAGCTCAAACACGACGTCGAGCTTCCGGGATTTCGCAAGGGTAAAGCTCCCTTAACGACCATAAGAGCCCGCTATGGAGCGGCGGCGGCGCGCGACGTCCTTGAAGATCTGATGGACGAATCGTACCGCGATGCCATCGCGCAGTCGGGTGTAACGCCGGTGGACTATCCGAAGATTCTTGAGGTCGACTTCGAGGAAGGCAAAGCTCTTACCTATACCGCCGAATTCGAAGTTCGCCCGGAAATCACTCTCGAGAAGTACTCGGGATTCTCGCTGAAGAAACCGGATGACACCGTCAAGGATTCTGAAGTCAACGACTTGCTGGAGTATGTTCAGCGGAAAAATTCCTCACTGGAAGCGGTTGAGCGCCCGGCGCAGAAGGGCGACTTTGTCCTTGCCGACCTTGAAGTGATTAGCGACAGCGCCGGCAACTTGGGCACCAAGAAGTTTGAAAACGTACAACTGGAGCTGGTTGATGGCGACGTTGCCAGCCAATTCGCCAAGCAGATCGGCGGTCTTGATGCCGGAGCGGAAACAGAAATTGAGATCGTCTACCCGGCGGAGCATTTCGATAAGCGATTTGCCGGCAGCACGATTCGCTTCAAAGTCACACTGAAATCAGTCAAGCACCTCAACTTGGTCGAACTCAATGCGGAATTCTTCAAGCAATTCGATGAGTCGATAACAACCATCGATGAGTTTAAGATGAAATTGAGATCGGATATCCAGGCGCGTAAGTCCAAAGAGTCACACGACTCATTGCGCGAAGAGACCATCAAGGAAGTCATTGACAAGAACCGTTTTGAACTGCCGGAAGCGATGGTGGAACGATACCTTGAACGGTTGATTGAGGATATGCGTAAGAATTCCAAGGAGCCGATTGATGAAGCGGAAGTCCGCGAACAATATCGTGCGGTCGGAATTCGGCAGATTCGTTGGGATTTGCTGTTCCATGATATTGCAGAAAAAGAGAATATCCGCGTAGAACAATCGGATATCGATACCTGGCTCCAGCGTTTTGCCGATAATTATAAGATGACGCTGGAGGAGGCGCGCAAAACGATTACGGAAAATCGTCGAATTGCCGACCTTAAGGAAACGATACTGGAAAATAAGGTTATTGACTTCATTATCGCCGGCTCGACTGTTGAGACGGTTGTCGACTCGCTGATCCAGCCGTGATAGTGACTTCAAGGAGGAAATTACTTTGAGAAACCAACTAATTCCGATTGTTGTCGAGCAAACCGGACGCGGCGAACGCGCCTACGACATTTACTCCCGCCTGCTTAAGGATCGCATCATCTTTCTTGGCACCCCGATCGACGACAATGTCGCGAATTTGGTAATCGCCCAGATGCTTTTCCTTGAGGCCGAAGATGCCAACAAAGATATCTTTTTGTACATCAATTCGCCGGGTGGCGTAGTCACCTCCGGCTTGGCGATTTACGACACCATGCAGTTTATCAAACCGAAAGTCTCCACCTTGTGCATGGGTCTGGCCGCTTCGATGGGCGCGTTCCTGCTGGCTGCCGGCGAAGCCGGAAAGCGCGCTGCGCTTCCCCATTCGCGTATCATGATTCATCAGCCGCTCGGCGGAGCACAAGGCCAGGTGACTGATTTGGAGATACAGGTCAAGGAAGCCGTACAGCACAAACAGCGGCTTTCCGAATTGTTGTCAAAGCATACTGGACAACCTCTGGAGAAAATCCTCGCCGACACCGACCGCAACTACTTCATGTCTTCCGAAGAAGCGAAGAGTTACGGCATTATCGACGAACTTTACGTTAAGAAGGCTTAGCGTAGCAGCCGCCTTCGGGACACAAAGATGACTAATGGCGCCAAGCGCGTCGAGCGCTGTTCATTTTGCGGCAAGGATGCTTATAGTGTCCGGAAGCTTTTCTCCGGATACAACGCGTTCATTTGCGATCAATGCGTCGAAATGACGCATGAGATGATCGATGATATACCGCACGGCAAATCGGTACAACGCCCGGTCAAGATCTATAAACCGAAAGAGATCAGGGCTTTTCTGGATCAATATGTCATTGGTCAAGATCGCGCCAAAAAGACTCTCTCGGTCGCGGTTTATAATCACTACCAGCGCATTTTCAATCAGTCCGAAGTTGGCGAAGCCGAGATGGAGAAGTCCAACATCCTTATGCTCGGCCCGACCGGAACCGGCAAGACGCTTCTGGCGCAGACGCTGGCGCGGATGTTATCGGTACCGTTCAGTATTGCCGATGCAACGGTATTGACCGAAGCCGGCTATGTCGGTGAGGATGTCGAGAACATTCTGGTTCGCCTGTATCAATCAGCCGATTACGACAAAGCGCGCACCGAAGTCGGCATCATCTTTGTCGACGAAATTGACAAGATCGCACGCAAGTCTGCTAATCCCTCGATCACCCGCGATGTGTCGGGTGAAGGCGTTCAGCAGGGCTTGCTGAAGATGCTCGAGGGGACTGTATCGAATATTCCACCAAAAGGCGGACGGAAACATCCCGAACAGCCGTTCGTGCAGATCGACACCAAGAATATTCTCTTTATTTGCGGCGGCGCTTTCGATGGTCTCGAGAAGATCATTGCCCGTCGCGTCGGTAAACAACAGGTCGGATTCAAAGTAGACCGCAGCGAAGTGAGTATTGATGATACCAGCGCTTTGCTGCACATGGTCGAAACTGAAGACCTCTTGGAGTACGGCTTGATCCCCGAGTTGATCGGTCGCTTGCCGGTTGTTACGGTTCTTGATGAACTCTCTGATGAAGCGATGTTTCAGATCCTGACAGAACCAAAGAATTGTCTGACCAAACAGTATATCAAGATGTTTCAACTCGAGAGTATCGAACTGGAATTCACGACAGAAGCACTCAAGGCGATCGTCAAGATTGCCCGCAAACGCAAGACTGGCGCCAGAGCGCTGCGATCAATCTTCGAAGAGAAGATGCTCGACATTATGTACGAAGCACCGTCTTATCGTGATGTTGCCAAGATCGTTATCACTGACGAGACGATCTCTGCCGGAGCACCGCCGATTATCGAGCGGTCGTCCAAGTCAGGCAAGCAAAGCGCCTGACCAAGCCCATGATTTATCAATACGGTACTGAAAAATTGACCATTAAGGAGTTCCTGCCGGTGCTGCCGGTACGGGACACGATCGTCTTTCCGTATATGGTGTATCCGATGATTGTCGGAAGACAATTCTCGGTTGATGCCCTTCAGGAAGCGATGGTGCGTGACAAACAGATACTGCTTCTCGCACAGCGCGACAAGGAAACGGAAATTCCGTCCGCATCTGATCTATATACCTTCGGTACAATCTCACGAGTCCTCCAAGTAATGAAGCTCTCCAACGGCACCATGAAGGTTCTGATGGAAGGCATCGGCCGTGCCAGTGTTAAGCGGTTAACCTCAAGCGATGGATATATTGGCGCTTTTGTCAAGGTAGTCGGTGACGTCATTGAGAAAGATGATTTGCGCATCGAAGCCCTGGCGCGAACAGTAACCACTTCCTTCACCGAATATGTCAACTTGAACCGTCGTTTGCCGGATGAGATACTTTCCTATACTACCGAAGTCGGCGATCCGGGCAAGTTAGCTGATGTCATCGCCGCTCATCTATTGCTTCCGATTGAAGTCCGTCAGAAAATGTTGGAAACTGTTTCTGTCACTCGACGACTGGAACTGCTGGCAAAGAACCTCACCTCGGAAATTGAAATTCTCAAACTCGAGCAGGAAATCGACACTGGTGTGCGGGAGTCTTTGAACAAAACTCAACGCGAGTTTTATCTCCAACACCAATTGAAGGTTATCAAGGAAGAACTTGGGCAATTTGATGACTCGGCTGATGTAACAGATTATGAAGAAAAGATCAAGAAATTAGGGCTGCCCGCCGAGGTCCAAAAGAAGGCACTGGAGGAAGTCAATCGCTTGGGACGAATGCACGCATCGTCAGCGGAAGCAAACGTCATCCGCAACTATCTCGAGTGGATTTTGGCAATGCCTTGGAATGAAAGAACTACGGATCGAACGGATTTCGGCACTGTTGAGTCAATTCTCGATGGCGAACATTTCGGTCTGGAAAAAGCCAAGAAGCGTATTCTTCAGCACCTTGCAGTATTGCAGCTTTCCAAGAACGTGAAGGGTCCGATCCTCTGTCTTGTCGGCCCTCCCGGCGTAGGCAAGACCTCGCTGGGCAAATCGATTGCACATGCACTAGATCGTAAGTTTGCACGCATGTCGCTGGGCGGTATGCGCGATGAAGCCGAAATACGCGGGCACCGCCGAACCTATATCGGCGCGATGCCTGGAAGAATTGTCCAGATGCTGAAGAAGGTGAAGAGCAACAACCCCGTTCTGCTGCTCGACGAAATTGACAAGATCGGTTCCGACTTCCATGGCGATCCCGCGTCGGCGCTTCTCGAAGTGCTTGATCCCGAGCAGAATTCGACATTCCAGGATCATTATCTTGAATGCGAGTTCGATCTGTCACAAATTCTCTTCGTGACAACCGCCAATACCACTGCAGGTATACCGCGGCCACTGCTCGACCGCATGGAAATGATCGATCTACCCGGATATCTTGAACTCGAAAAAGTCCAAATTGCCGAGAAGTTCTTGATCCCCAAGCAGCAAAAAGAAAATGGTCTCGAGAAATACAAGATTACCATAGCTCGCCCGGTTACCTTTGCGATCGTCAGGGACTACACTCGTGAGTCTGGGGTTCGTGAACTTGAGCGGATGATCGGCTCGGTCATGCGCCAAATTGCCGAGCGCATCGCTAAAGGCGATAAGAAGAAGAGCTTCACGGTCACCAAACCCGATCTCAAGAAGTATCTCGGAGTGCGCAAGTACCATGACACCGAATTGGGACGTATGATCCCGGGAAAGGCGATTGGTTTAGCCTGGACGCGTGCTGGCGGAGAGATCCTGCCAGTCGAAGTCGTTCTGACGGACGGCACTGGCCGAGTTACATTGACCGGCAAGCTGGGCGACGTTATGCAGGAGTCTGCGCGGGCGGCATTTACATACCTAAAATCGAAGGCAGAGAAATTGCACATCCCGAAGGAGGCCTTCAAGAACTCCGATGTCCATTTGCATCTCCCCGAGGGTGCAGTCCCCAAGGATGGTCCGTCGGCAGGCATAACTATACTGGTGGCGCTGTGTTCAGCCTTTCTGGTCAAGCTTCCAGCCAAGGGCGTCGCTTATACGGGCGAGATCACATTGTCGGGCGAAGTTCTGGCGGTCGGCGGTCTCAATGCCAAACTCATTTCGGCGCTGCGTGCGGGCATCAAGAATGTGATCGTACCGGCGGCAAACAAGCCCGACATTGAGGAACTGCCAAAGGACCTGACTTCGAAGTTGAACATTCGCTATGTAAAGAACGCTTCCGAAGTTTTAGCGCTTGCCTTCCCGAAGTAATTTCCATACCTTTTCTCACCGGTAGAAACTTAATAGCAAGAGAGTGAAATCCTGACACAGGTAACGCTGGATAGGACTGCCTATCTGCCGGATCAATTAATTCTGGATGGCCTCGCGCAGGTTGCGTTTGCGGGTCGCTCCAATGTTGGCAAGTCTTCGCTGTTGAACAAGCTGTTCAATCGGCGGAACTTGGCAAAGGTCTCGCAAACACCCGGCAAAACTCAATCAATCAATTACTACCTAAGCGACCGACGTTGCTATTTTGTCGATTTGCCCGGCTATGGTTATGCCCGCGCCGGCAAGATTGAGCGCGAGAAGTGGCAGAGAATGTTGGAGCACTATTTCGAGAAGAATCAAGCCTTGAAAGGCTTGGCGCATCTCATCGACATCCGCCATCCCGCAACTGATCTCGATATCATGCTGCATGAGTGGACCCAACCACTGGTGAAAAATCATCTGTACATCCTCACCAAAGCTGACAAGGTGCCGAGCAGCAAACGAGCACAGGCGATCATCAATCTGGCCAAGGACTTGAGTATCCCGCGCGGGCAGGTGATTGCGTTTTCGATTGAAGTCGGTGACGGCAAACAGCGGGTGCTTGAGTGGGTGGCCTCAATAATTTGAAAGCTGACTATGGGAGAGAATAGATGACGAATCGAGTTGTACTCGGATTGCAGTGGGGCGATGAAGGTAAAGGCAAGATCGTTGACCTGTTGTCGAAGGATTTCGATATTGTTGCCCGCTGTCAGGGCGGCGCCAACGCGGGCCATACAGTCAAAGTCGGAGACAACAAATTCATACTGCACCTCATCCCTTCAGGTATTCTTCATCCCGGTAAGATTTGCATCATCGGCAATGGCGTCGTGCTTGATCTGTTCCAGCTCTTCAAAGAGATGCGGGACTTGGAGGATCGCGGCATCAAGGTTGGCGGACGCATCATGGTTTCCGGACGTGCACATCTGGTGATGCCCTATCACAAGATCATTGATGCCGTCATGGAAGAAGCACGCGGCGACGCTTTGCTCGGCACAACAAAGCGCGGTATCGGTCCGGCTTATCTGGACAAGATCGGGCGCTGCGGCATCCAGTTCGCAGACATTTTCGATGACCATGTCTTGCGTTGCAAGATCAAGGAGAACTTCGATCTCAAAAATCATATCTTCGACCGGCTGCCTGCCGATCAGCGTCCAAATATCGATCTTACCTTTGAAACTTTCGTCGCCAAGCGTGAAGAAGCGCGGGCTTTGATCTGCGATGTTGCCGAATTTCTCGACGAATCGATTCGCTCCGGCAAGAAAATTCTTTTTGAAGGCGCCCAAGGAACACTGCTGGACGTTGACTTCGGCACCTATCCGTTTATTACTTCGTCAAATACGACAATCGGCGGCGTGTTGACCGGGCTGGGCATCGGCTGTAAGCATCTCGGACGCATCACCGGTATCGTCAAAGCGTACCAGACTCGCGTTGGCAGCGGGCCGTTTCCCACGGAATTGCTTGATAACACTGGCAACAGTCTTCGCGAGCAAGGCAATGAATACGGATCAACTACGGGGAGGCCGCGGCGTTGCGGCTGGATTGATCTCGTGCTGCTTAAATATGCGGTACGCATTAACGGTGTCGATGATATCGCACTGATGAAGATGGATGTTCTCGATGGGCTGGATGAAATAAAGGTCTGCACCGGCTATAACTTTTTCGGAAAGATCTGCGACACGCCGCCACAGTCGAACTTCCATTTTAAGCATGTGGAACCGGTATACGAGACCATGCCCGGCTGGAAGAAACCAATCGGCGGAGCCAAGTCATTTGCCGAACTTGACGTCAATGCACAGGCCTATCTGAAAAAGATCGAAGAGTTTACTGGAGCAAGAATCAGCATCCTTTCCACTGGACCAGAACGGGATCAGACAATTTCACATTAGACTGGATTTGGTTGTCACCGTTAGTTCGATGATTCGTTTGCCGTACAATTTGCCTGCGCCGCCTTGCATCGGCCCCAAGAATCATGTTCTTTACCTGCATCATGACGTTGAATGTTCATGCCCGCAATGCCTGAATTACGAATAGTCCGAGCAGGTCAGCATGCCCTGACGCTACTGCGCGACATCCGTGAGAACGCAGTTCGGGGACTTAGCGATGACTTGGTCCACTTCACCGAAGATGACTACAGCGGGTTGCACGAACACGCATCCGAGTGCTCAACTCATTATTTCATCGGTTTCGAAGATCACCTGCCATTTGGCTACGTACGCATCTCGATTGACGACGGCGAAGGTGAAGTCACTGGACCCTACTCTTACCCGGATTATCTCCGCAGTGAATTGCAGGCGTCACTGATCGAGTTCGCGGTTGACTATATGCAGAACCTCAAGGTTCGACTCGTCTACTCCTTGGTTCTCACCGCAATACCCGGTACGATGGAAGCTTTCTCCAGCGTTCGGTTCGAGGACTTATCCAGTGACCCCCAATTCATCAAACGATGGCATGACGGCATACTCGCCCATCGGGCAGTACCGCCGAGGACGGAGCTTCTTGCGCGAATACTCGAATCAACCGCAAGGCCGATCGATTCAGAATGAAACAATCATAAATCAAATCAATTTGTTAACTTCGCTCGCCTCATTGTTTTCTGCGATTTTCCGATATCTCCAATAAACCAGTCGAAATCGTCGGTGAGAAGCCGTCTGATTCGACACCGTAAAGTGGAGGGCGAACGTTGGCGGTCGTTGCGCATTTGCGCCACATCACGCCAGAGGTGTTCTTGTAAGAGGTATTGTTAGCTGTGATGCAAACGCAAAAGACGACTGCCGAAGAGCCCACGTCGAAGCATACGTCCAATTGGTTGGAAAACAGCCCACGTTGGCTCTATCTGTTTTTCGTAATGGTCTTCTTTTCTGCCGCAGCGGCAGTGACCACATTTTTTTGCGATCGGACAGTCGAACAAAGGACGGAGACTCTCGATGAGTTTACCGTCACTTGGAATTCGTGGCGCTCGATTGAAGACTCGATCAGGTCATCTCTGGATCAAATCGGAATTGAGCTTGCATCAGATTTCGAAACTGGGCTAAGAACTGAAGTAGTTCGCGAGATTGAGCAAATCATCGAGCGGATGCATCGAAATGTGCAAACGCTGCAGTCATTTGGTGTGCCCGTGATCGTTTCCGGACAGACCGGTCCCATCTTCGAATCACTCGCGAAACTTTCTGAGTCAACCGATTCACTGGAGTCTGCGCTTTTCGGGTTGTCTACACCACTGGCGGAATCTCACATGACAGATTTACATGCCGGCGACTTCCAGCGATTCGAACGTCATCACGTTGCATTTGTACGTTCACTTAACAACGTCCGGGCTGAACGGCTGGTAATAGTTGGCCGAATCACAAATCAGTTCACTGCCGAGTTCGAATTCTGGCGCCGACTCGAGAAAGTAGTGAACCTGATTGCTTTGGTAGTGATCGTGCTTGTCGCCACGCTCGGAATAGTTGTCGCTCGTAACTTATCTCGTTCAGAGCGTGAGCGTTCGCGGCAGTTCGCGTTGCTTAGCGAAAGTGAAAATCGGTTCCGTACAGTGGTCGCCAATATTCCCGGTGTGATTTTTCGCGCGCGGATCGCTGACGATTGGCCGTTTGAGTTTGTGAGTGATAACGTTGAGCGCATTAGCGGTTACCGGGCTTCTGATTTCATCGATAATAAGGTCCGCAGTTTCAGAAGTATCATTCACCCTGCGGATTCCGGCAGAAGGAATTCTTCAGTAGACAGTTCGATCAAGCACGGAACGCCTTACAGTCTCGAATACCGAATCATCAACGCCAAAGGTGAAGTCGTCTGGCTGTCGGAACGTGGCCAAGTTATTGCCGGCGCCAACGGCAAGCTGCAGTGGCTAGATGGCGCCATATTCGACATTACTGACCGCAAAAAAGCTTCCGATCGCCTGGCTGAGAGTGAGGAGACCTTGCGAGCGCTGATTGACGCCAGTCCTGGTATCGCCTTGCTCTTGGACTCCGATGGCCGCGTTCTCGCGGCAAATGACGTGTTAGCCAAGCGAATCGGGCTTCAGCGAGACGAAGTCATCGGGAAACTTGGTTATGAGATTGTGCCGGCAGAATTGATGCATCAAGGCTGGCTCCATTTCCGCCAAACGGTCGAAAGCGGTCAGAAACACGACTTCGTGAAATCATACGAGAACCACCATGTGCATGTCTACCTGCGGCCGATTACCGATGGTCGCGGTCGGGTTATCCGAGTGGCCGTATTCGGAATGGATGTCACTGGATGGAACCGCGCTTTAATCGAATCGCAACGCTTTCGAGACCTCTTCAACCAAACGACAGACATCGTGGGCATGATTACTCCACAGTACGACTTCATATACATGAATCGCGCCTGTCGGGAATTTGTCGGAGCACCTGATTCCACATCTGTGACCAAGTTGAATCTTGACAAACACTACACTCCAGAGTCTCTCGAGCTCATTCGCACTGTGGCGTTTCCGACCGTTATCCGCGACGGAATTTGGCAGGGTGAAGCTACCTTGGTCAACGCCAGCGGGCAAGAACTGCCCGCATCAATTGTCTTCACTTCACACCGGACTAACGAAGGAGAACTTGAATTCCTTTCCTGCATCATCCGTGATCTCTCGGACCGCAAACAGATTGAAATGGAACTGGCCGAGGCGAATAATCGCCTGCATGAGATTCTCGACGCCATTCCGCTGCCGGTATACTACAAAGACCGGGACTTGCGATATCAGGGATGTAATTCCGCGTTTGAACGCTATTTCGAAATCAAGGAAGAAGAATTCGTTGGGAAGTCGGTTTATGAAGTATTCCCCAACGAGGAGTGCGACCGGATTAGTGCGCGTGATCGCGAACTTCTGGAGCACCAAACAGAAATCGTTGAAGAAGGTGCAATCCCGACTGCAAGCGGCGAGGTAGTCAACATCCTTCTGCATAAAGCTCCCGTTAGAAACCTCGATGGTTCGTCCGCGGGCCTGGTTGCCGTTGGCATTGATATCACCGAACGCAAGAAGATGGAGGAGTCTCTTCGTCAGAGTGCAAATCAACTGCGTCAGCTTACGGGGGGATTGCCCGGTGTTGTCTATCAATTCTGCCTCAAAGCCGACGGCTCGGCAAGTTTCCCGTTTATCAGTGACAGCGTTGAGACAATCTTCGGCTATTCGGCTGATGCCATTATCCAGGATCCGTCGATCATCTACCGAGTCGTTCACCCTGATGATTTGATGTCAATTCAGAGTGCGATGACCAATTATAACGAACCGGCAGATTTCTGGAGTCACGAGTTCCGCTGCATCGTCCGGGGTGAGACCCGCTGGATCCGTGGTTCCGCCTTATTGCAGAATCGACAAAACAGTATGGAAACCTGGAATGGCATGCTGATCGACATCACTGGTCAGAAAGTGATCGAAGAAGAACTGCGTATTAGTGAAGAGCGTTTTCGCAGGGTTTTCGACACGGCGGGCTTCGGAATGACTACCGTCGACCACAACGGCATGATTCTCGACAGCAACCCGGCATTTCAGCGCATGGTTCAATATAGCGCAGATGAACTCTGTGGGAAGAACTTCATTGAGATCACACATCCCGATGACGTCACCACTGAAATTGAACGCATGCAACAGGACCGGAGGGAGAATCGTCCGTTCGTTCAATACGAAAAACGCTACGTTCGTAAAGACGGCAAGACAATTTGGGTCCGGTTGTCGGTCGTTGAATTCAGCGGCGAGAATGGGGAACCCCACCACTACATCGGCTTCATCGAGGAGATTACCGAGCGTCGAAATGCCGAAGACAGAATTCGCGAAAGCGAGACTCTGTATCGAACGCTCTTTGAAAGCTCCGATGAAGGGTTGTTTCTAGTCGACGGGGTCTTTGTCGACTGCAATGATCGGGCCGCGAAGATGTTCAAGTGCAGTCGATCAGAAATCTGCGGCCGATCGCCGGCCGACTTCTCGCCGGAATTTCAGCCTGACGGGCGTACTTCGCACGACGCGGCCCGGCAGTACCTGGCCGCAGCCGAAGCTGGCACTGAACAGTCCTTCACCTGGCGGCATCGGCGTAACGATGGCGAAGAAATCGATACCGAGGTCACGCTCAAGAAGTTGATTATCTCCGGAGACGCAATTATCCTGGCTTCGGTTCGCGATATGAGCGAGCGGATTCGTATGGAAACCGCCCTGCGCGACAGCCTGATGAAACTCAACACATTGGTATCATCCGCTGTAGATGGCATCATCCTCGTCGACCGGGATGGCACCATTGAGTCTGTGAATCCTTCAGCCGTCAGAATTTTCGAGGCTGAAGAACAGCAGCTCTGTGGCCGCAATATTGCCTCCCTAGTTGCCGAGCCGCACCGCACACAATATTTGGAGGTGCTGCAACACTCTAATGCGGTTTTTGCCAGTTCACTGATCAGGGGCGTCCACGAAGTGCTGGGACTGCGGACCGGCGACTATGTTTTCCCGATGGACATCGCCATTAGCCCGCTGCGGCTTGGGGATCAAGTGAAGTACGTCGCCATCGTCCGCGACATTGCCGAAAGAAAATTCGCAGAGCAGCGAATCGTCGAAAACGAAGCCCGCTTGGAAGCTATTCTTAGTTCCGCCGGCGACGGAATCGTTGTTATTGATAGTGAGCGCCGAATTCAAATCTTCAACGATGCCGCACATTCGATTTTCGGCCGGACAGTCTCGGCTGCAATTGGCCTTCAGTTCGAAGAACTTGTACCCGGGTTCGGAGATCGAGCATTTCCTGATATGGGCGAACGACTGTCCTTTGAGACTGTCGGAATTCACTCCGAGCAAGGTAATTTCCCTCTGCAGTTGTCGGTAAGCCACGTCTCGGTAGGAGGCGTTGATTCTTATGCAATTATCGCCCGCAACTTAACGGAGGACTACGAACGCCGCGAACGAATGATGGAAGCCGACAAAATGACATCGATCGGAACCCTGGCGGCCGGCATCGCCCACGAGTTCAAGAATTATCTTGCCGGCATCATCGGAAACGCCAGCTTTGCCCTTGATTGCCTCAATGAGCCGGGTGGCGTGGAAGAGGCTCGGGACGCATTTGAACAGATTATCGCCATTGGTGAAAAAGCCAATGAAATTGCACTGTCGCTTCTCACCTACTCGCGTCGGCGCCAGGACGATCTTGAACTGCTTGATCTCGAAGAATTGATCAGGTCGACACTTCGCTTCACCAGCAAAGAACTGGAAGACAAGAAGATCGAGATTGTCACACACTTTGAGGACCTGCCCAAAGTTATGGTCTCGGCAAACCGGGCCCAGCAGGCATTTTTGAATCTGATAATCAATTCTTGCCAGGCAATTACCGACGGCGGTGTGATTACGATTTCCGCCGAAAGATCGGAGCGTACCATTATCGTCAAGGTCAGCGATACCGGAATTGGAATATTACCGGAGAATATTCGCCGCATCTTTGACCCGTTCTTCTCGACAAAAGGTGTTTGGGGTAAGGACGCTGTACATGGAACAGGTCTCGGGCTCTCAATATGTAAGAATATCTTCAACTCCTTCGGAGGAGATATTTCAGTTGAGAGTGCTGTTGGCAAGGGCACAACTTTCTCGGTTACATTACCTATTCCCGATCAAGACTATTCTTCAACAACCAGTAGTCAATTTGTCAGGTCATCGACTTAAGGACATCCAACTCCTATCACCAACTGCTCACAAGATTCCCGGCAACGGACTCTGTATTGAGTGAGCCGCCAGCATCAATTCCAGCTGCCGTGATTTCTGTTCCATCAGGCTGACAGGATTAACAACCACAATACGCTGCAATACAATCGTTTAGCGCAACCGGAGAAGCGGTTGCATCGGCACGTCTCGATGCGTATATTAGTTAGCTTTCCGGCACAATTCGAATGCCGGATGAATGGAAGCGAATGAAGGAGATTGCCATCAAAGTACCGATTGAGTCGCCGTCGCGCGTCGATGTCTATCGCATGTTCGATAACATCAGCCAACGTTATGACCTTCTCAATCGCTTGCTTTCGCTGGGGATGGACCGGTACTGGCGCCGGATCGCGATTAAGGAACTGGATTCAGATTTGCACCGGCGCGTGCTTGACTTAGCCTGCGGCACCGGTGATGTCGCGCTGGCTGCAGCGATTGCGGCAAACAGTCGCCAGGTGATCGCTATTGATCGGGCCGAACAGATGCTCGAACTTGCGTCGGCCAAAGTAGCTCACCGGAAACTTGCCGACAGAATTCTCCTGGTCTGCGGCGACGGAATGAATATCCCGGCCGCCAATGAATCGATCGATGCCGCAACAATCGCCTTTGGAATTCGCAACATGCCCGATACCGAGGCGTGCCTCCGCGAGTTGCATCGACTACTGCGTAAACGGGGCAAGATTATCGTCCTCGAGTTCTCTTTGCCGGCCAATCGCGTCATGAGATCGCTGCATCTATTTTATCTTCGCCGCATTGTTCCGCTGGTCGGCCGCCTGCTTTCCGGTGACGCCTATGCGTATAGTTATCTGAACAAGACAATTGAGACATATCCCCACGGAGCCCAGTTCGGCGAATTGATGTACCGGGCGGGATTCGAAGAGATTAAGTGCCGACCATTGACTCTTGGGATCGTTTCTTTGTATACGGGGATCAAGAAGTGATTTACAGCTTCGCCCACACCGACGAAAAGACCAAGGCGTTTCTCGAGATTCTGCGAGACGCGGGAATCGATTTCGAGCTCACCAGACATGATCGTACTGTGGTCCGCGTTCTTGGCCAAATGACCTCCGCCGTTCAATCGAAAGTTGCGGCAGCAGGAATTCACAGTCCGGCCATCAACTTGGTTCGGCCTTCCGAAAAATCATGTTATGACCAGATTCTCGACCGCAAGGAACTGACGATTATTGCGGGGCCTTGTGCCGTTGAGTCCTCGGAACAAGTCAGGATCATCGCCGAGCGGCTCAAGCGACTTGGGGTGCGATTCCTCCGCGGCGGCGCTTTCAAACCACGCACCAAGGTAGACTCCTTCCAGGGTATGGGAATTGCCGGTTTGCGAATTCTGCGCGAACAAGCCGAAGCTCACGGGATGTTCGTCATCACGGAAGTGATGGATCGTGGGCAGATTGACACCGTGGCCGAATATGCCGACATCCTTCAGGTCGGCTCCCGCAATATGTACAACTATACATTGTTGACGGCGCTCGGATCGGTAAATCGGCCGGTTCTGCTAAAACGAGGAATGTCGGCTACGCTGTCGGAGTGGCTATCGGCGGCCGACTATGTTAGCCGCGGCGGCAACAATCAAATCCTGCTTTGCGAGCGCGGAATCAGGACGTTTGAACCGGAGTTTGCACATACGTTGGATCTGGCTGCATTGGTGCTGGCAAAGGATAAGTCCGGCTATCCGGTCATTGCGGACACTTCACACGCCGCCGGACGAACCGACTTGGTCGAAGCCCTTGCACTTGGTGCCATTGCGGCGGGAAGCGACGGCATCATGATTGAAGTGCATCCGGATCCGAGTAAGGCTTTGTCCGACGGTAAGCAGGCACTTAATCTTGACCAGTTTGAATCGTTGGTTGTGAAAGCCCGGCGAATATTCGCTGCGCGCCAGGAGTTTTCCAGTCACAAATCGGATCGCGAGCCGAATGAATAGCGCCTCCGCACTCTTTGACCCCGTTAAATTGGCAGAGATTATTGCTACTGAAGAATCGCGCATTCGACTACATGATCAGACCGCGCAAGCATCGCCGTTAACCTTTCAGATTCCGCTCGGCCAGGTGAACATACTTGCCTGGCTCAATTCTCTCTCGACGCCGCTTCGCTACTATTGGAGCAATCGCGAACGAACATTTGAGTATGGGGGGTGCGGCGATGCATTGTTGGGATTCAAGTGGTCTGGACCAACTCTGCCGCAGCGACTCGATGAACTCCAGTCATTCTTGCGACGAACCGATCGCAGTGGTCAATTGCGGGCATTCGTTGGCGAAGTGTTCGACCGCGGCATGCACTCCGACGAAACGTGGCGCGGCTTCCCGAGACAGTGTATTCATTTACCGGAAATATGCATCGTTCGCGACGGTAGTCAGGCAAATGCATTCATAACGACCTTTCTCGATCCGACAATTGACCAGCAGTTTTATATCGATCGTATCCTTGCCTTGGCGCGTTCGCTCGAGAATTACGAAGAACTGCAAGACTGTGATCTTGGTTTGTCCGAACGTCTCGATACTCCAGGCCACGATGAGTGGCGTCGGGCAGTTGGTGCGTCAATCGAGGCCATCTCAACAGGACAGATCGATAAGATTGTCTTGGCACGCCGATCCGATTTTAAGTTGGCGAACTCATCTGGCGCTGCCGGACTGCTTAATCAGCTCGCCGAAAACGCCGCCAGCTGTTATCGCATCTTGTATGCACCATGTGAAGAAACGGCCTTCTTGAGTTTGTCACCGGAGCGTCTATTCTTGTGTAATGGCAGGCTACTTAGCACTGAAGCCGTAGCCGGTACAATTCGCCGTGGCGCCAGTGAGATTGAAGACCTCGCTTTGGAGAATCGCCTGCGCACAAACGCCAAAGATAGGGTAGAGCAGAGCATCGTCGTTGAAGGAATCACCGCATCGTTGGAACCACTATGCGAGAAGATTGAGTTTTCCTCAACCGCATCAGTCATGAAGTTGGCGCGCGTCCAACACTTGATTTCGGAATTTCGGGCGATCTTGAACGGTAACGCTAAATTCGGCGAAGCACTAACTGCGCTTCATCCGACTGCTGCTGTTTGCGGCAATCCTCAACAAGCTGCACTGACTTTGTTGCGAAACATCGAATCATTTTCGCGTGGTTGGTATGCCTCCGCCATTGGTGTAGTTGGGGCGGAGCACTGCGAGTTTGCGGTGGGAATCCGCTCGGCCGTCGTGCGCAGTAATTCGATTAGCTTGTTCACCGGCGCAGGTATCGTTAGTCAGTCGGATCCAGAATCGGAATGGCAGGAACTCGAAGACAAACTGCAATCGGTGCTGCCGAGTGGAAATGGGTTGATCGTTTGAAGGCGTGCAATCTAAATCACCTCTGGGGCAGGCTCATTGTCGAAGAGCTAATCCGCAACGGCATCTCCGAATTCTGCCTTTCTCCGGGATCGCGCTCGACTCCGCTCGCAGTTGCCGTCGCCGAGCGCAGCGACATTCATGCGACTGTGCACTTTGACGAACGCGGAAGTGCTTTTCGGGCGCTCGGAATTGCCAAGGCGACCGGTCGGCCTGCCGTCTTGATTTGCACTTCCGGAACTGCAGTGGCGAATAATTACCCCGCCATTATCGAGGCCAGTCAATCCGCGACACCGTTGATAATCTTGAGCGCGGATCGACCAGCAGAATTACGCGACTGCGGCGCATCCCAGACGATCAATCAAGTTGCCATGTTTGGCAGTTACTTGCGTTGGTCCTTTGATCTATTGCCGGCGGATGAACAAGTCAAACCCGAGTTTGTACTGTCAACTGTTGACCAGGCCGTCCACATGTCATTGCACTCTCCGGCAGGGCCGGTACATCTCAACTGTCAATTTCGTGAACCATTGGCTCCGCTGGGAAAAGAGCAAGACTACTCCAGTTACACCGTATCAATCAAAGATTGGGCAAACAGAACGCCGCCATACACAACATGTGTGAATTCGGATCGGACTGTCTCTGACTCCAACATCAAATCTCTAATCGACGCCATGCGATCGTCGAAGCGCGGAGTAGTAATTGCCGGTACACTTCCTGCATATCTCGATGTGACGCCAATAGTGAGACTTGCCGAACAATGGCAATGGCCGTTGATTGCTGACATTACTTCCGGAACACGATTCACCGAATGTGAGAATTCCGGAGTGATCTGCCATTCCGACCTGTACTTACGGCATGAACATCTACGGTCAAAATTGCGTCCTGATGTAGTGTTGCAGTTCGGCACGTCAGCAATTTCGAAATCGGTCGTGCAATATGCGGCAACCGCTTCAACTCATTACATCGTAGTTGCCGACCGTCCGGACCGCGTCGATCCGCTCCATTGTGTAACCTGTCAGATTTCGACCGATCCCTGTACTCTGGCAAAACAGCTCGCCTCTGAAAGCGATATCCCCGCTTCCAACTTGCTTAAGAACTTCAGTCGATACGATGAAGTTGCTCAACAGTGTCTTAAGGCTATGAGCACTACTGGTGAACAAGAACTGTCGGAGCTTCAAGTAGTTGGCGAGGTGTTCAGGTTGAGCGCTGCTTCGCGAGGTATGTTTCTTGCGACCAGCATGCCTATACGCGAAGCCGACATTGTCGCCCGACAGTCGGATACGCGACTCTTTGTCGCCGCCAATCGGGGCGTGAATGGAATTGACGGGACAATCGCATCGGCCGCCGGCTTTGCAGAAGGACTCGGCTTGCCTGTGACCTTGTTGATCGGTGACATCGCATCACTTCACGATCTCAATTCACTGGCTATTCTTCAGCAATCGCATCATCCTGTCATCATGGTGGTTCTCAATAATGACGGTGGGGGGATTTTCTCACTTCTGCCGGTTGCTTCAATCCCGCAGAACTTTGAGAAGTTCTTTGCCACACCGCACGGGTGTGACTTCAGGTACGCGGCCGAGATGTTCGGACTGAAATACCATAACCCGGCCAGCTTGAAGGATTTCACAACCGTGTATCGGCACGCCATGAAGTCAAAGAAATCAGCGTTGATTGAAGTGCATACCTCGCGGGTCGCCAATGCCCGCCAACACCAGTCACTTTGGGAAGCAGTGAGGGACAGAATTGAAACTCAAATCTAAAGATAGGGCGGATCAAAAGCCTATGGATTGGTACTATCAGGTACGCGGACCGAAAACCGAATCTCCGATTCTATTCTTGCACGGATTTATGGGACTATCGGATGACTGGTGCGAGGTGGTGGAGCAGTTTGAGTCACACTATCACTGTATCATGCCCGACCTACCGGGTCATGGCCGCAGCGGCTTCCCCATTCGCCGGGAAATGATCACCATCCAATCTGTTGCCGACGGTATTATCGCGCTGCTCGATAAGCTCAACCTCGAGAAGGTGGCGATTGCCGGCTACTCAATGGGTGGTAGGGTCGCCCTATATACCGCATTGAACTTTCCGCAGCGAGTCCAGGCGCTCGTACTCGAAAGTAGCGGTCCGGGACTCGAGGATGAATATGAACGCCGGGTGCGAACTGCATTGGATGATGATCGCGCTTATCATCTGCGAGTACAGGGTCTGGACACGTTCCTGGATGACTGGTACAAAGCGCCGCTGTTCGAGTCTTTAAACCGGTTCGAGGACAAGCTCGCCCGACTAAAAGCTTCTCGTCACGTTCACAATGTCGAAGGTCTCGCTGCCGCTCTACAGGGACTTAGCACCGGCCGACAGCCGTCACTTTGGGACAAGCTCGAACAGATTTCCGTTCCTACGCTCTTGATTTGCGGAGCATTGGATCACAAGTTCACTCGTATCAATCGTATCATGTCAGAGTCGATTCGCTTCTGTGAGTGGAAGATGATTGGGGACGCCGGTCACAACACGCATCTCGAACACCCCGAAGCATTCACAACGACAGTTCTGCGATTTTTGGCGGAGAAGCTGCACAAGCAGCAAGGATAGAGGGAGACGATACAAGTATGAGCAGTGTTAACTGGCAATCGGCCGGGACGTTTCAAGATATCGAATATCACAAAGGCGAAGGCATCGCCAAGATCACGATCAACCGTCCCGAAGTTCGCAATGCATTTCGGCCCCTGACCGTCAAGGAAATGTCTGACGCGTTCGCCGATGCGCGCGAAGACTCTGAAATCGGTGTGGTCATCCTGACCGGAAAAGGAAAAGATGCGTTCTGTTCCGGCGGTGATCAAAAAATCCGCGGCGACTCTGGATACAAGGACGACAGTGGTGTCCATCGACTCAATGTTCTCGACTTACAGCGCCAAATTCGTACACTGCCGAAGCCCGTTATTGCCATGGTCGCCGGATATGCGATCGGCGGTGGTCACGTGCTCCACGTTATGTGCGATTTGACGATCGCCGCCGACAATGCCCGCTTTGGACAGACTGGGCCTCGGGTCGGCTCATTCGATGGCGGCTATGGAGCAAGTTATCTTTCCCGGTTGGTTGGTCAGAAGAAAGCCCGCGAGATCTGGTTCCTCTGCAGACAGTACGATGCCAAACAAGCGCTCGAAATGGGGCTGGTCAATTGCGTCGTTCCCTATGACCAATTAGAGCAGGAGACCGTGACTTGGTGTCGCGAGATTCTCGGCAACAGCCCAATGGCATTAAGGTGCCTGAAGGCCGCTTTGAACGCTGACTGCGATGGTCAGGCTGGCCTGCAGGAATTGGCCGGTAATGCGACGATGCTCTATTATATGTCCCCGGAAGCACAAGAAGGGCGCGACGCGTTCGTTCAAAAGCGCAAACCTGATTTCTCGAAATTTAAGCGTAACCCGTAACCTCTTCCATGGACAGCCAAGCACCCAGTTACTCACGCCGACAGATTTGGGTTCTGGCGGCGCGGCCAAAGACACTGTGGGCGGCCGTAGCTCCGGTTGTCATTGGCGCCGCTGTGGCAATTGATGATGGTTTCGTGCATGTCGCATCCTTAGTCGCAGCGTTACTGGGAGCCATCTTCATTCAGATCGGCACCAACTTCGCAAATGACCTGTTTGACTTCAAGAAGTCAGTAGACACGGCTGACCGCCTGGGACCACTACGCGTCACGCACGCCGGATTGGTTACTCCCGTCCAAATGCGTAACGCAACGATCATTGCATTCAGTATCGCATTTGCTATCGGTGTCTATCTGGTCTTTCGTGGCGGATTGCCCATCGTAGCCATCGGTCTGCTTTCCATCTTGTTTGGCGTCCTCTACACCGGTGGACCGTATCCGCTCGGTTACAACGGACTCGGCGACATTTTCGTGCTGATTTTTTTTGGACCGGTGGCTGTCGGCGGGACCTACTATGTCATGGCACAGACGATCACCACAGAGGCAATCCTCTGCGGTATCTCGCCGGGACTTCTTTCAACAGCCATCCTTGTCGTCAACAATATCCGCGACATCAAAACTGACTCCGTAACCGGCAAGAAAACTCTGGCGGTTCGCTTCGGTCGGCGGGTATCAGAGATTCAATACCTCGTTATGGTAGCGATGGCTTTGTTATATCCGGTGTTTGCCTTTGCGGTTACTCGGACGCATGGTTATGCGATGATAGCGGCAGCGGCATTTATTCCCGCAATCCCGGTAATTCGACTTGTTCTCCATGAAGAGGGCAGGATTCTGAACTCGGCGCTGGCCGGAACCGGACGCGTGCTCGCGATCTATTCTGCTTTGTTTGCGATCGGCTGGTTGATATGAAAATCACACATATCACGCTGCACCGCTATGATGTTCAATTCGTTCGTCCATTCGTAACCTCAACATTCACTCTGCAGAGTCGCACCGGATTGATTCTCACAGGCGAAGCATCGGGCGGAGCGGTTGGCTTGGGCGAGATAAGCCCGCTCGCCGGATTCAGTCGCGAGACAATTGACGAGTGCGTTGCTTCTGCCAAGGAAATGGTATCGATGATTTGCGGTGAGGCAGTTCCTGATTCCCGAGAGAAACTGCGGTTCTGGAGCGACAGACATTTTAACGCACCACCCAGCGTGGTTTTTGGCTTCGAGACAATGCTCGTAGACCTTGCGGCTCAAGCCGCCGGTGTCACGATGGCGCAGTGGTATCGTAAGAGCGCGGCTACGCAAGTGAAGATAAATGCAGTAATCGCGAGCGCGATATTGGAGTCAGAAGTCAGTTCAAAATATCGGCAAGGGTACCGTACATTCAAGCTCAAGGTTGGCTCGTTACCTGTAAAGGAAGAAATCGAACGAATCGCAGTGTTGAGGAAAGTAGTTGGCCCTGAAGCCAAAATCCGACTGGATGCCAACCGCGCTTATACATTGACAGACGCATTGGACCTGAATCAGGCAATTGAAACTTATAAGATCGATTACATCGAAGAGCCACTCCGCAATGCCGATCTGGAGACACTTGCTCAACTCCGGCGGCAGTCATCAATCTCCGTCGCTATTGATGAGACACTAATTGAAGTCTATAATTGCAGGAAAGACTCATCGACCCTGCCCCTTCAAGATGCGGCGGAATTGGGCTCGTTCGACGTTGCCATTATTAAGCCCTCCTTGATGGGAGGCATTGGCCGCACGATCGAATTCTGTGAACGCTTAATCGAGTCGAGAAAACGAATTGTGGTGACTTCCGCGCTGGATACTGGCATTGGCGTAACAACGGCTCTCCACATTGCCTGCGCATTGCAACTTCCTGACGCTTGCGGTTTGGATACCGCCGGCGTACTGGAGAATCATTTGGTGGACAACCTGCCCGCGCCTCTTGGCGGTTACCTTATTCTGCCGAATCAACCCGGCCTCGGAATTGGGCTTTCAAAAGATCCTAATCTCCGCCGCTATTTGACAGAGCTCTATGCTGATTAATTGCCCTCTTCGACAGGCGGCGATCGCGTCGCCGAATTCATGCGCCATCCGGGACGCGGACCGCAGCCTGACCTTTGCTGAATTAGATCGTTTGGTTGTGTCCTATACTCATGCACTTTTCAATCAAGGCGTCTCGCCCGGCAAGTATGTGGCCATATTGAGTGATAACTCGATTGAGTATGTCGCCCTTCTGATCGCATTGTTGCGATGCGGTGCTGCTGCCGTTCCGCTCAATACGCGGCTTAGCAGTGCGGAGTTGGGTCATCAGAAATCGAAGATTGATCTGGCGTTGATGCTGACGGATGACACTAATCTTACCAAAGCTGGCGAAATTGCTTCGCATCCAATTTTGATAAGCTCGCTCGCCAATCCCACACAATGCTCAAACGGCGATTTACAGGCAATAAATCTGGAGCTTGATCGCAACTCGTTCGTTGTGTTTACCTCCGGATCGAGCGGATCAGCAAAGGGTGTAATCTTGAGCTTGGGCAATCTTTACTATAGTGCCCTCGGCTCAAACGAGAATATTCCCCTGCTACCACAAGACGCCTGGTTGCTTTCGCTTCCCCTCTTTCATGTCGGCGGATTAGGGATCATGTTCCGGTGCTTGCTGGCAGGTTCACAAATTCGAATAACGAGCCGCTTCGATGTTCGAGAAGTGGAGAGGTTGGTGGACCACGGAGAAGTAACTCACCTGTCGCTCGTTCCTACGATGCTGATCCGATTACTTCAACATCGAAGCAATCAACCACTCCCGACCACACTAAAAGCCATCCTGCTTGGCGGAGCACCAGTCTCTGATGGTTTGCTTCAGACAATTCGCAAACTGAATCTCCCCGTCGTTGTCAGCTACGGAATGACGGAAACTGCATCACAGATAACTGCAACACGATTGACCGACCCAACAGAAAAGCTAAACACTAGCGGCAGGAGTCTGCGTTACTGCGAAATCCGTATCGAAAGCGAACTCTTCTCCAAAGTCGGCGAAATCTGTGTTCGCGGGAATGTCGTTTGCCGGGGGTACACCGCCGGATCACATTCGTCGATCGCTAGTGGCGGATGGCTGCATACCGGCGATATTGGTTCATTGGATAACGATGGCTACCTGACGGTATTGGGACGTAAGGATGGAATGTTCATCTCCGGCGGCGAAAACATCTTTCCGGAAGAGATTGAGAACGTTGCAGCAGGATTTCCCGGTGTTGCCACAGCGGTGGTGGTGCCGGTTGATCATCCGACTTGGGGCAAACGACCAACGCTATTCATCGAGTGCAGTTCTGGTTGTACAGTCGACACGGGCCAAATCCTCGCATACATGTCAGGTCCGTTGGCAAAGTTCAAACTGCCTGACCGCATTATCATAGTCGAGAAATTGCCGCGCACAGCATTGGATAAAATCGATCGCACGGCTCTTGCTCGTTTAGCAGAGTCCCATGAACATTAGCGCAAACTATGTGGCCTGCTGGAACTTTGCCAAGCGAGAACGCAATTCTTGCGGTAGAGTGATCTTCTTGCGCGTATCCCGATCGATGCTCACATGCACTGTCTTGGCTCGTCCCACGACTTCATCGGAGAGATTCTTCAGCTCGTAACTCAAAGTATATGATGTGGTGCCCAGATTCTCCACGGCAACACTCGCTTCCAATTCCTGCCCGACACTAAGCCCCTGCAAGTACTGCGCTTCGGCATGGACAATCGGCACGAAGAAATCGGTGTGAGCGAGAAGCTCTTCCATCGGTAATCCAATGGCTCGCAGGAGATCTTCGTAGATGTCGTGCGCATAGAAAAATTGATGCGCAAAGAAAAGCAGCCCGGCCGCGTCTGTGTCATGTAACCGCACGATGATCTTCTTCTTCAGTACTGCCATTGTTTCTCCTCTTCTTGTCCAAGATATCCTCGTCGCGAATATTACCAAAGCAGAATGTTCGGCCGCAAATTCGAAAACAATGCGGTTGCAGTATCTGTGCAAGCACAATACGTTTGGGAGATTACGGGAGGAACTATGCTTCGATTCTCAATTCATTTGCTTGCATTTGTCGTTATCTTCTCTGCATGTGCCTTTTCTGCTGATTTGCTTGATTCCGCTCTGTCTCTGGTCGGTAAGACGCGAGCCGACCTTGGCTATCAGCCGAAGGGCTACTGGAACCGCTATCCCTTCGAGATACCCCATAAATTGCCGGCATTTGACGATCTCTTTGCCGAGCCTCTGCGAGTCTATGATTACAGCCAATCGATGAAGGCCTCCTTCATGAACTATATGGTTGACACTACATTCTCCAATACCGCCAATTCCGCCCTCTACCAACTGACCTATCAATTGGGATGGGAGCGCAAAGTCGGCGGATTCCGCAGTTATTCAGCAAACCTGGTTGACTCAATCAGCGGTGATTCGCCCCTGTTTGATGCGATCGAAAAGCTGTACAACGCCGCAGGTTCGCAATTGGAGTACCGAACCTTCGGGGCCAAGTCCGAGTCGGAGCTATCGCGCACTCGTTTAGCTGAATTAACCAGTTTACTTAGCCCCGAAATCAAGAACGTCTTGGCCCTGTGGATACTGAACATCGTTGAAGCCCATCGCTACCATAAACTGGCCTTCCGAAATGTCCCGGAGAACACTATCCGGGAACTGTACCAAATTCAGGATCTCGATGCGACACAAGGTGACGGGCAAGTTTACTATCCCCAGTTCGACGATTGTGCCGCGACGATCGATTGGCAGTCGCTGGTGTATTCTTCTTTCAAAGCCATAGCAGTGACCGACATAACTGCCAAGAAACTGCAACTGCTTCCTGTGCCGGAAAACTTCAAAACCATCAGCATCGAAACACCGCTTGGACGAATAGTGATCGGCGACAAGAGTGCAACATCCTATCACCTCGATGAATACCTGTTGATCTGCGATTTTGGCGGCAACGACACGTACGAAGATGGCGGCGGCTCCAGACCGGGCCTGCCGTTCAGCACAATCATTGATCTTGGCGGCAACGACACTTATGGCGACAGCTTGAGTAATCGCAGCTTCGGTTATGGCAATTGTGGTACCGGCATAGTGATCGATACTCGGGGAGATGATCATTTCAGTTCGAATCGATTGTCTCAAGGAGTTGGTATTTTCGGAACCGGACTTGTTGCGGATTTTGAAGGCAATGACGACTACAAATTGAAAGTGTCGGGACAGGGCTGCGGTTACTTTGGAGTCGGCATGCTCATCGACCGCGATGGTGATGACAACTATTATCTGGCAGGAGATGGTCAGGGAGCGGGCGGAGTTGGCGGAGGCATTGGCGTGCTCGCCGATTATCGCGGCAACGATCATTATACTGCGGAACCGTTTGCCGAGAAGTTCAATCGCGGCGATTATCACTCCCAAATGAAAATCAACGCCAACAATGCCCAGGGTTGGGGTGGCGGTCGCCGCGGCGACGGTTCAGATGGCCACAGCTGGGCCGGCGGCTTGGGCGTACTAATCGACTGCTACGGCAATGACGACTATTACTCCGGCAATTGGAGTATCGGTACCGGCTACTGGTTCGGTATCGGTGTCCTATATGATGTTGAGGGCGATGACAGTTACCGCAGTTGCTACTTCACGCAAGCTTCCGGCGCGCATTATTGCATTGGTGCTATCTTCGATGAAAACGGCAATGACCGGCACGAGTTATTCGAAACTGCCGGCGCCGGAATTTCATTTGGTTGGGATTTTGCGGTGACACTACTCGCAGACTGGCGGGGAAATGACACCTATGTCGGAAAAATCATCTCCATTGCCAATGCCCAGATCCGCTCAAATTCGTTCCTGTTTGATCTCGACGGTGACGACCTGTATCAATTATCTGCCGGTACTGATGGAATGGGCGAAGCTTCCTTCCGCGAGGACTATCGAACCCCGCGTCCAGCCGCGCCATTTCTTTCGTATGCGCAGTCCTTCGGCATATTGATTGATGCCGGCGGCATGGATCAATATCTGGATCATTCTGATAGTAACTCTACCAATGCTCCGCGAGTTGGTTGCAGCAATGGAGCTTCCTGGCTACGCCCGGCAAAGGCGACTGATCGATTTGGATTCGACAATTTCGGTATAGGAATTGACACCGATTCCGGCGCGGTCATCGACCTCTTGCAATTTCCTTCTGTCAACAAGTAACAATGAATAAGGGCAGTTGTGACACTGCCCTTACTGCGGAAATCTGGTTCTTAGTCCCTAAGTTGTCGACTGCGCGTTCTTCTTCAGCAGCTCTTCAGTCTGCCAAAGTAAGACTTGATCAGCTGACGCATCATACCCGACATGACGATAGCGAATTACTCCGTCCTTGTCGATGATGACCAAAGTGGGAATGCCGGTCACTTCGTACTGTGAAGCTATATCTGCATTTCCGAACAGGACATTGAAAGTATATCCGTAGTCTGCGAGGTAGGCGCGAACCTTGGTGGTGTCGTCTTCCCAGACATTCATGGAAATGAATTCGACGCCTTCAGGCTTGCGTTCAACAAATTCCTGCAACAGCGGCATTGTCATTCTGCAGGGTCCACACCAGGTCGCCCAGAAGTCGATGACCACAACTTTGCCGCGCAGGCTCTCGAGTGAAACCGTCTGTCCTTCGAGATTGACGAATGCATAACCCGGCGCCGGTTTGTCCAACACTTCGGCGATTGCCTTGGCGCGGTTGGCTTCAGCTTCGGACATCAGCGGGGCAAGCCGTTTCTCACGTTGGGTTGCGGAGGCCACTTTGAGGCGATTGACAAGGTCTTCGAAGCCGGTTAACGACCGGACCGCGCTCAATGTCTCATTGCGCATCAAACGGCGATAGTCACCATAGCCCTGATCAGCAGCCATATTGAGATAGTTCAGGGACGAATCAGGTTGGTTCGCCATCGCGTAGATCTTTGACAGTTCGACCAGCGCGTCGCCGGGCTGGCGTGAAGTACCGACAATCGCATGTTGATTTGTAATCGCTTCCGCGTATCGACCTTGCTTCTTAAAAAGCTCCACCAGATCGCGCTTCACCGTTCCATTTTCGGGGTGAGCTTCGGCAAACTTGACAAGCACGGCTTCCGATTGTTTCGCATCTCCCATCAAGTTCAGAATCTCGGATTCCATGGCAATCGGGCGATACTGGTCCGGCGAGGTAACGCCAAACATCTTCGCATACTTCAGCGCTTCAGGGTAGTTCTTTCGTGCGATATGTATGCCCGCGACCTGCGGATAGGTTGTTGGATATGTCGGATCAGCGGCAATCGCTTTGGCATAAAACTCCAGTGCTTTTGCAGTATCCGGAGGGTTGGCGGAAAGCATGGCAGCGCCCATACCGAAGTTCCCCCAGAAGTACTTGGGATCGAGCTCTACCGATTTCTGGAAATACTCTGCAGCTTCCATTCCTCCGAGACAGCGCCCATACAAGTAGGTGGCCATTGCTGACTTGGGGTTGGCATCGTACATCGCCTTGTAGTAGTCGGTCTTCTCCTGCTCGCGCTGGAAGCCGTCAAACAATGACTGAAGGTCGCGCTGCAACAAAGTTGAATTGGGGTGTTGGGCAATGAAGTGATCGTAGACGCCCTTGTAATCCTCAAACTTAGCCTTGTCACCCAACGAAGCGGCAAGCGCTTCGATAGAGTCATTGACTGCCGCAATTTCTGTCGGCTCAACATAGACTTGAGCAGTCGGCTCTTTTTGCATCTGGCTGCAAGCTGCGATGAGAAGCACTGCCGCGCCCGCCGCGATGTAACGGACAAATTTCATTATTCCTCCAATGGAACGGATATAACAACTACCTTCAATTCATTGATGATGTCTATACAACGTCGCACAACCGGGAAAGTTTCCGATCCTGCAGCGCCCATCAGGATAATATCGAATCTTGTGGCATCGCAGCAAAGACAATTCTGAACGGGATTAGACTATCCGGGAGCCGGCAAAAAAAATGAGCGGCCGGTCGGTCGCTCATTGTAAATACTGCGGGAATGTGGGCTTGCCTAAAATCGCAAGCCGAGCGAGAAGCGATGAACCGAGTTCAGGCGACCGAAGTCGGCAAACGCGTAGTTCATGCTCAAATCCGTCGCGTTCCAGACCTTAAGAGCAAGTCCGGCGCCAACACTGGCTGACTGCTCCTCCTGATTAAGCTGCCATCCTCCGCGCAGGAAGAACGTCTCTTGAAATGCGACTTCTGCTCCGAATGAACCTTGCTGGTCATTGTCAGACGGGTCGCGCGCTTCCACACTGAAGGTTAACCGTGTACTCGGCGAATACTGGATATCATACGCCGCACCGATTCGGAAGACTAATGGGAGATCGTATGAATCAACATCCAGCACGCCCTTGGCGTTGTCGTAACTCTCATTATCACCGGATGGATTGTAATTAAAGTTCAGCTCGGGTCCGCTGTACTTCATTTCCGGCCCAAGGTTCGAGATATTCATGCCGATGCGCAGGTTGCGATACCCCGGCTGCAGAAGTGTGCCAAAATCAAATGCGATACCGCTGGCGCGTTCTTCCGAGATTCTTTCAGTAATGTACTTGGCGCTAAGCCCGAAAGAGAAGAACTCCGTCCATTGACGGGCAAAACCAAGCGTAATCGCGTAACTGGAGGCCGAGAACATCTTGCCGGTTCCGTCCGGTTGGTCGACCGTTGTAATCTCCATATCCCCTGAAGTCAGTGCGGTTACGGCGCCGCCAATACTACCGAAGCTAAGCGGCTTCGCAAACGCGACATAATTCAAGTTCACACCGGAGACATAAGCGATGGTAGTGAATTCCAAATGTGACTGCGTCAATCCGCCCAGTGCTGCCGGGTTCCAGTACAGCGCATAGGCGTCGCCGACATTGGCAACAGCAGCTTCGCCCATCGCCGTATATCGTGCGCCGACTCCGATCTTCAGAAACTGTGCACCCGAAGTTCCCACTTTGGAAAACTCATCCGCCTGAAGCGATGATGCCGCGAAGAATGCGACTGCGACAACAATTATGAGTTTGAATTTGCGCATATTCGATTCCTCCTTGGCTCTCACTTGATCACCGCAAACTTGCCGACACGTTCCCCGACTTCGGATTCTACATGATAGAAATACAGGCCGGGTGCGATGCCTTGTCCGTTGCTTGTGAGCATATTCCAGACATAAGTGCCGGAGCCGTCGTGCTCGAGAGTCTGGACAAGATCACCCGCCAGCGTATAGACCCTGATCGTGGCTGTTGCTGGCAAATTGACAAATTCCAGTCGGCGTTCGCCTTCAACCGATTCCCAGGCTGCACGTGCAATGTATGGATTGGGAACGACGCGTACTCTATCGAGAGCCGCTGCTGCGGCTTCCTTATTGACGGAAGGCACATCGAACACAAACTTGTCGTCAGCTCCGTTAACCGGCGCACCGCCGATTTCAAATACATCACCGACATTGTAATTGTAGCTGGCTGTATCTAGACGGAAGAACCAGACGTGCCCGTAAGGGAATGCCTCTGGATGAGACTGATCATCATAGGGCACGTTCAGAATCGAGATGTAGTCGCGATTGCGAGGATCCCAGCCGGGGTTCTCACCATCCAGATGGAATATTTCGGCGATGACCTGCTGATCTGTCGTCGTATTCCACACTTCAAACGGTAGATTGATGGGAGTTACGTCATCATAGAATGAGTACCCAACCGACCCGGAAGCAGTGAATCGCAGTTGATATGTCGAACGGAAGTTAACATCGCCGCCGATCGGAAAGCCAAAGGCATCGCCCATCGGTCCATAGCTGAATCCCAACTCCAGTGTCGTATCCGTGCCCGATGTAAAACCGACCTGTCTGTAGTGACTCGGCTCACGATCACCGTTGTACACATAAACTTGCACGCCATCGATAATTGGAGCCTGGGCCGGATCCCCTGTCTGGTCGGTCAGATCATTGGCAAGCGTATCTCCGGTCGTTCGATTCAAGACATACCAGGTTGTCGAGTACATATCTTCCTTGAAGCCGACTTCGTATTCTTCGCCGCTAAACTGCGAGTCGTCGAACAGCACAGGTATCACCTCGCCGTCAGACGCTGCGGCGGAACCTTCAACAATATGTCTTAGCGTATTCTCGACAGGAACATAGCCTGCCGGATTTGATCGTGGTATGGCGGCTCCAGCGTTGACATCCAAACCGGGACGGCCATAAGCTGTCTGCAGCGAACCAACCCCGGCAATCGAGTCTCCCTTATCAAATGCCACTACGGAGTACCAATACTCAAATCCATTGACGAGAGCGGTATCTACGAACGTGTGCGGAATTGGCTCTGAAGGATCTTCCACCCGCCAAATCGCCAACGGAACATAGTCGGGGCCCAGGCTGCCGTCATTGTTGCGGACCAAGCGTCCCCAGCTTGCGCCTTGATCAGTAGAGCGGTAGATCTTGTACCCGGCAAAATCCGGAGTACCGAGAAGCGGATCCACACTTTCTGGAGCAGCGTTATCCCAGGAAAGACGGGCCTCGCGATTGCCCGACAGCACGGTCAACTTGGACGGCTTAGGTGGAGTCGGTCCGACAAAGTGATTGGAATAAACAGTTTGAGCAATCTTGGATTTGTTGCGAAAATCTTCTTCGTCATGACCGGCAATGATTGCAAAACCGATTCTGATCGTCTTGCCGCTCTCGAGGCTGATCCCCGATGTCGCCTGGACATAATACTGGTCTGTGGGCGGGAGCGACTCTTCATAGACGTGATCGGTGATATAGGCATATTTCTCACGGTCGTTGGTGTTGGCAATTCTCTCCCATTCGCCGGTTCGAAATGCCGTCATGCCGATGTTGTCGGGCGTCTCGATGTAACGAGTCCCCATTACGCCGGTAACAACGCTTGCGCCCCAACCCGGGTCATACCCGTCGGCATCGTAGGTCCATGCGAGGTTCTGGGAGGTGTCAGAGGCGACCAGATCTCCCAACCGGCCATTCTCTCCGGTTCCATCGGGACCGCCGATGTCGAAATCGCAGTATAGCCCGAATGCGAAGTTCTCGTAGTTGTTGGTGCTCTTGTTGGTGATATCAAGAACAACGAACATGACGTCTTCGTTGTAATTGTAGTTCCACTGGTATATTGTCTGGACCATTTCCAGTCCTAGCAGTGATGAACCCAATCCGGCATCGTTGAAGCGATAAATGCTTTCCTGGAGCGACGAGGGTCCGCCATTGTAGAAACTCTGCGTTATCGGATCCCAGACTTCGTTATAGACCCACTCCCCGGTCTGCGGGTCATAGTGGCGCCATCCATAGGCCGGATTATCGCGGCCGGCACCGGTCGTGTCGTTGGCGTCATATTCATAACGAGTCGTATCGGTTGAAAGCCGGATACGATAATCAGTCGCAGTTGCATATGAAGTCAGTGGCTCGTAATCATTGTCTGAATCAGCCAGGAGCGTGTCACCCGAGACGACAACCGCTCCCATCCAGAATTTTAGTTCCGCAAGGTAGTCATGTCCGGAGCCTTTGGGCCACTCGCCGGAAGGAAATCCCAAATGGCTCAAGCCGCCTATCGTACCCCAATTCGACACGGTCGTCCGAATATTGCCCTTGTCGTGGGTGATGAGATCTTGGACCTCTGGGGCTGGTACCTGCGTTCCGGCTGCCGCGGCATATACCTCACTGCCCGGTGTGAGCAGTAAGACGGCGACAAGCGTAACGACTACAAGAAATCCGCTATGCATGGGTTTGATCCTCTGCACTTTCGCACGGTTTAGAATATCCATTCCAACCCCCATTGAATGCTTCTTGGCGTATCAAAATTCTGGGGATCTTTCGCCAAGAGACGCCGAAGATCATTCACATCATCTGGAGTCGCGTCGCCGGGCGGATCATATGTCAGCCCAAAATTGTATCCGTCGACATCAGCAAGCCCGGTGCGCGAATAGACGTTCACCACATTGCGACGATCCAGCAAATTGGACACTTCGACAAATAGCCGGAGTTTGCTTGATGTGCCCTTGAACGGATAGAAGTCCTTGTCGAATCGCATATCCACGCGATAATTGGCCGGCATTCTGCCCTCATTGAGCCCGCCCAAACGCATACCTTGTTCATCTGTTCTCGTGTAAGGCATGCCCGACCCGTACGTGAAGAATGTATTCAGCCCCCACGCGGTCGGCATCTTCACGCCAAACAACTCTATCTTCTGATGTCGAGGCACGCGAAAATCGACGTTGACGTTGAGAGTGTGCCGCTGATCGAACGCGAGCGGGAATTCCTGAACCGGGATTACCGGCGCATCGTCACCCCGCGTGAAGTAGTTGTAGTAGAACTCATTCGCGTCTGACGAATTGCCTTCCGCTATCATGTAAGAATAGTTGATTGACCCGTTTAGATTCGGACTTCCCGTTTTAGTCAGTGCAAAGTCCAGACCCTTCACCGAGCCATAGTCGCCATTGTAGTATTGCGTGTAGGTTCCAGATGGCGCGACAACCGAACGGCTCGATACCAGATTGGTAACATCTTTGTAATAGGTGGTCGCGTTCAGTCGAACATCTTCGGCCAGTTTCTGGGTAATTCCCAGCTCATACGAGACTGTCTTTTCCGGCTCCATGTCCGGGTTGCCGACAATCGGATATCCTGTGGTTAAGTCAGCCTGCAAGTTCGTGAACATGAAGGGATACTGCGGCACCTGGTAATAGTACCCGTAGTTCGCATGAAAGAGCGTGTTATCGGACACCGGATGAGAGAAACCCAGACGCGGTGAGAGATGCGTCTTACTCTTGGAACGAAGCTTCGTTTGCTTCGTGCCGGGATCATCCCAGTAGTCGATTTCGGCATTGAGATAATCAAGCCGTAAACCGGCATTGATAATCATGTAACCAAGCTCGATCTTGTCTTGCAGGTAGGCGGCCGCATAGCTCGGACCGACGTCATATTTCTCGCCGTACGGCCTGACATTGAAGAATTGCTTGTTGTCCCAGATCAGTCGATTCTGTCGGAACTCTCCGCCGATGCTTAATTGATGATACTTGTCGACTTGCGATAGAACATCAAAACCGGCCGACTTGTAGGATGATTTCCGATACAAGTAATAAGGATAGAACAATGTGTCGTTCACGTAGCCGGTATAATAGTAGGCCGAGTCAGCCGAGTAATTTTCCTGAATCGTTCCATTGTAGAATCCGTTTCCGTCGACTGAATATCCCGGCCATTTATCCCAGTAGACATCAAACAGATGATCCGGCGCCAGCTTGGTTGAGGTTTCAAAGTAACCGGCTTTGAAAGAGACCACCGTGTTGGTAGATAATTGCAGTGTGGCATTACCGCCAAAGCGGGCCGCATCATTTTTGATCAGTCCGGAATTTTCGAGCGCAAAGTCGTATGAATAACCGTTTACGTCGCGGTGTTCATATCGCTCCTGCTCGCGTTCGTACACGTTTGAATACACCGTGACTTTGAGATTCTGCAGTGGTCGAAGCGAAAGCTTGGTTGTCAACGTCCAACTTTTCGCCTGATTGTGCGGCAGATAACCGCCGTTGTTCCAGTATTCAATAGAATTGAAGAAGTTGGCGCGATCGTTTCGCACTCCCGGAATCGGACCGGAGAGATTGAACACGCCATAATAATTGTCGGTCCGTTCGGTGCCCTCGAATTCGCCGGTCTTGACATTGTATGGCTTGCTCAGACCATCAGCCAGTTTCAACTTGCCGGCATAACTGCTCGTACCTTCTTGAGTGAGAGCATTGACAACGCCGGAGAGTGCTTCACCGTATTCAGCGGAGTAGCCGCCGCTGGTTAAGCTGACCGCTTCCAATGCGTCCGGGTTGATTCGTGTTCCAAGTCCGCCGGAGAATTGATCTTGTACCGGCATTCCGTCAAAGTAATAGGTGACTTCGCCGAAGCGCCCGCCGCGAACGTGCAATCCACCGTCGCGGTCGGCAACAGTGCCGTTCATGCGAAGAATTACCTGACCGATATTTCTGGAGTTTGGTTGAAGCTCAAGTTCTTCGCGAGTGATTGAGCGAACAGAAGCCGTCAAATCCTTCTGGATTAGTGGCCGCTCGGCATAGACCGTTACTACACTGTCGAGTTTTACCGTCACCGGCAGTAGCGCGATTTCCACGGGAGTGGTCAGATCAAGGAGTACTTGAAGCCCGCTACGGATTTCGGTTTTGTGCCCAATCAGTTCGACTGCGAGATCATAACTGGCGACCGGCAAGTTGAGGATATAGAATTCGCCGTCAAGATCGGTCACAGTAACAATTGATTGTCCAACGATGGACACAGTTGCGCCCGGAAGCGGCTCACCACTCTCGGCCGAAGTGACTGTCCCGGAAATTTTTCCCGTCGTCTTCGCCTCGATTGATGTAGCCCCATTTGCCAATAGTGCGATACCGAGCGCACATATGAGTCTGAGAATCTTACTCAAGCTACCTCCGGCTGTTTCAATCGTTAACGACATCAGCAGCGAACTGTGTTTACCGATCGTATCAGAGCTGTCAGCGAACAGAATCGCGGTCATCGGGGACTGGTGTCAGGGTTGCGAGTCGTCGTTGGAATTACCTGTTACCGATAACTTCGGTCACTGCTGATCTCACAGATTGTATCGGTACCCTCCCGTCTTTTTTAACGCCGACCACGGCAAAAATCGCGAGTTTCGCCAAAACAATCATGTACTGCCGGGCTGGCAAACTCCGACTCCTTGCCATCTTGATCACCGTGCTGCTTTCAATCGTTTCAGGATGAACGTGTCAGACCCGCGAATCAGGTCGACCTTAGATTTTTTGCGGAAAATTGTTTCAAAGCGGAGCAAAAGCAAATCTGGCGGGTTAAGGGGGCAATTTGATTACCGATAAATTCTTAGAGCAGAAGACGCCGCGAGAAATTGTGAGAACGAACGAGTCTGTCTGACATTCGCTCAATTGGTGGATTGCTCATCAGTCTTCTGTGACTAACCCGTGGTCTTCACCAGGAGGGTGCCGGATGGCGCACATGGCGCCGGTCGATCAAAATCCGAACCTGATAGCGATCACAAGATTTGCTCTCCCCGGGAGAACAATCGAGTGAGACGCTACACGATGGTCGCAGTTTGCCTTGTCTGCATTGTCGTACTTGGCGCAGTTGTGCCGGTGAGCGCCGGACAGCGTATTGCCATTTTGTACTCCGACTCAACGAAGCATACTCTGCGCACTATTTCCGGATTTGAGTGGTCACTAAAAAACTGTGACCCGCCCTGTCAACTGCTCCCGTACTATCTCAAGACTACGGACGAAAGTCAAAAAAGCCAAATTTCGTCTCTCAAGCCTGACATCCTGCTGGCGGTTGGAAGTACAGCGACGGCATTTGCCGACAAATACTTCCCGACGACTCCGATTGTATTCGCGAAAGTTCTTAATCCGATCGAGTCCGGGTTCATTCGCTCATGGGATAATCCCAGCGGGCATGTAACGGGTGCGGCGCTGGACATTCCTGTCGGCCAGCAAATTCAAAAATTTGCGACTGTCATTCCCAACCTCAAGCGGATCGGCGTGGTTTACACTGATAACTCGTCCCGATTAGTAGACGAAGCGCGCCGGGCTTGCGCCGGACAAAATCTGACTCTGATCGCCATCAAAATCGAATCTTCCAAAGAACTTCCCGCAGCAATTGATAGCCTCTGCCGCACTGCCGACGGTATCTGGACTATTGCCGATGAACTGCTGTCATCACCGCAGTTCATCAGACACACTTTGGTGGAAACATTGCGCGCGAAGATTCCGATTATGGGATTCAATCAGAACTTTGTTGAGAACGGCGCACTGTTTTGCCTGGAGGCCGATTACAAATTCATCGGTCGACAAGCCGGTGAAATGGTTCTCGCCCTGATGAATGGCAGAGATATCGCCACCATCAAACCGACCGTTCCGGATGTCGTCTACCTTTACTTGAATCTAAAGTCGGGAAAATTGCTCAATATTGATCTCGCGCCCGAGTTGATCAGCGTTGCCAAGGAGACTTACTAATGCCGTTTCTTAGAAAACTGCATGATACTCTTGGCCTGAAGTGGCGCTTGATTTTTGGTGTCAGCGCGCTTCTGGTGGTCAGTTCGTTGCTGCTTTCGATGTTCTTGCTCGAAGAATTTTCGCAGACGGCTACTTATGGGCTTAAACAGCGTGGAAGCTCGCTTGCTCGCAACCTGGCGCATAACGCTGAATTCGGCGTCATGTTGGAAATCAGTTCGGAACTTGATGGGTTGATCCAAGGCATGCTCACCGAACCCGACATCATATTCGCACAGATCTATAATCGAGACGGTGTACTGCTATCTCAAGGAGTCAGCTCCGGGTTGTCAATGTCCGACGTCACGACAACTGACGTGAATTTGACCGTCAGCGACACCACGGCCGAGACCGGTCATAATGTTGAGACACGGGAACTGCTCATTCCCAATAAAGTTGAGTGCATCGAAGTATTAGCTACCGTAGTCTCTCATAAGCCTGACGTCTCCAAAGAGGAGTTGGGTTCGGCAAGCACCGCACAGGAATCGCATGCAGGCGGAGAAACAATCGGCTATGTCCGTATCGCTATCAGTACCGGCGAAACAAAAGCCAAGATCGCCGAGACTCGGCAGATGATTGTTTATTTCACGCTTCTCCTGGTCATGCTTGGTATTCTCCTCTCCGTCACTCTGGTGAAGATGATTGCCAGCCCGATCAATACCCTGGTCGAAGCTACGGAACTGCTCGCTTCCGGTGATCTGTCCCAACGGGTTCATGTCCAGACCGACGCCGAACTTGAGCGCCTAGCACTTGCCTTCAACACGATGTGCGATTCCCTTGAGAAGACGCAAAAGGAGCTGGAACTGCACAATCAGACATTGGAAGAAAAAGTCCGGGAGCGCACGCAGAAATTGGAAGAGGTCCAGAAACAAGTCATTCAATCCGAGAAAATGGCGGCTGTAGGTCAACTTGCCGCCGGTGTCGCCCACGAACTGAACAACCCACTCGGCGGTATCCTTGGTTACGCCCAATTTGCTTTGGAGAAAATGTCAAACGGGCAATTGCCGGAGAAGGATTTCAATGCGATCCAGCGTTACCTTTCCGACATTGAACTGCAAGCGCGCCGCTGCAAAATGATTGTCAAGAACCTGCTCAAGTTCAGCCGTTCTTCCGACAAAATGGAATTCGATTTAGTCGATGTCAATTCAGCGCTTGAAGAGACATTTGTGTTCACTTCGCATCAGTTGGGCATGAAGGACATTCATTTGGATGTCTCCCTTCAGCCAGGTCTGCCAAAGGTGCTGGGAAATGTCAACTTGTTGCAGCAGGTCTTTACCAACATCCTAATCAATAGTATGCAGTCGATGCCGGCAGGCGGTGATCTGAAGGTGACGACAATCTTCAATCCGCCGGTCGGTGAGTTTGGCGGCGCAGTGGAGATCGCTTTCACCGACAGCGGCGTTGGCATTCCCGAAGAGAATCGGAACAAGATCTTCGAACCCTTCTTCACTACCAAAAAGGTTGGTGAAGGCACCGGGCTCGGTTTGTCGGTTTCGTACGGGATTATTCGCGATCACGGCGGTGATATAAAACTCGATTCAATCGTCGGCACGGGCTCAACTTTCACGGTAGTTTTACCGATTGTAAGAGAGACAACCAGAATAACAGCCAATGCCAAATCTTAGTTCAATAGGGACCAAAAAGTCATGCAGGATATCAAAAAGATCTTAGTCGTTGATGACGAAGAGGTTATGCGGGAATTCCTTCTTGAGGTTTTCTCGACGCAGGAGCCTCTTGGCGCACATAACGGCGAAGAGGCACTGACAATGATTAATGAGAATCCGGTCTGCCTGGTCATTACGGACCTGAAGATGCCCGGTATGGATGGATTGACGCTATTGAAGAAAATCAAAGAGACAGACAAATCGATCAAAGTAATCGTCGTCACCGGCTATGCCTCACTGCAAACGGCCTCCGAATGCATCCAGGCCGGCGCGAGTGATTTTCTCAAGAAACCATTCTCGATAGCGCAGATTCGCAAGGCCGTTCAGTCAGCAATAGGTATTTCATGAAACAAGTCGACCGCCAGATTCGCAGTGTACTCGTTGTCGACGATACCGAGATCATCCGCGATCTCCTGGTAGACGTGCTGCGCAACGACGGCTACCTGGTCGATAGAGCCACAAATGGAATCGAAGCGGTCGAGATGGTCGCCCAACAGCATTTTGACCTGGTATTCACTGATATGCATATGCCGAGGCAGGACGGTCTAATCACCGCGCGCAAGGTGCATGAGACCGATCCATCAACATTCGTCATTGTTACAGACAGCTATCCGGACAAATTGAGCCATGCTACGCTCAACGAAGCTGTCGTTGGTACTATCTGCAAACCGTTTGATCTGGCAGAACTTCGAGCGGTTTTACAGCGGGTCGAGGACATCGCTGCTTCAAGAAGCGCATCAGAACAAGGAGCGACAAAATCGCCATCGAAAGTGCTCGAATCCTGATCGTAGACGACGAAGAAATTGTACTCCATTTTGCCAGTGACGCTCTTTCGACCGTCGGGCATACAATTTCGTCTACTTCAATTCCCAAGGAAGCCCTGCGCCTAATCAGCACGGAGAAATTTGATTTTCTCCTGACTGATATCAAGATGCCGGAAATGGATGGCATTACGCTGGCGCAGAAAGCGCTGGAAACCGATCCCGAAATCGGAATCCTCTTCATGACCGGATATGCCGATGTCGAGACCGCAAAAAAGGCAATAGCGACCGGTGCCTACGACTATATCATGAAGCCGTTCGAACTCCCCGAAATCCGCAACTCGGTAAATGCCGCTTTCGCGAAACGCAAAGAGATTCAGAAGAAGCAGGGTTCAAACGGGCTGCAACATCTTTCTGAATTAATGGGTGCTCTCTATACGACCGGCGATGCGGAATCTCTGACCGGCTTGATCCTGCGTTTTGCCCTCTTTCATTTCGGACTGCAGGAAGGACTGGTGTTCTTCTACAATAAGGATAGCGAACAGCTCCGCGTGACAATGGCCGGAAACGACGGCACAACTCTCGTCGCGAACGTGGACGGATTTTCAATCGGAGAATTCCCACGCGATCTGCTCGATGGCGGCGAAACGGAGTTCAGCGGGGATGTCGATCGTCATCCGTTTCTTTCGCGTCTGTCCTCGCGAGAATCCTGCGCCGCAATTACCAGCGCGCTTCGCACCGGTAAAGGTACGCTCTGTTTTTTCTCATTGCCGGCAACCGAGAAACTGAAACTCATTATCGTCGTGCGCAGCGAGAATGAAATCGCTGTCAATGAAGTCGACCGGCAGATGCTGACCGTGTTGCTAAGTTTGAGCTCCATTTCGCTCGATAACCTGATATTACTCCAGGAAGCGCGCGACGCAATGAGTCGCCTCGAAGACTTCAAGGACCACCTCGTCGGACTGGAACGAGTGGCTACCCAGGGAATGATGTCTTCTGAAATCGCCCATGAACTCAACAACTTCATCGCCATCATTTTATCGAACATCGAGTTGTTTGAAATGAAAGCCGCCGGTACCTACCCGGAATCTTCCGTCAAGTACCTTGACAACGTGAAGAAGAACATCGGCAAGTTTGAGAAGTTCACCAACTCGCTTTCGGACGCAGGCAAACTGGACACAAAACGACAAAACGCTGACCTCAATGAAATGATTAACGAAATTGTCACGTTCGCGCGTCACCAAAAACGGTTCGGTAAAATCATAATTGAGACGGAACTTGATGTAAACTTGCCGCGAGTGCTCATCGACCAATCACAGATTCAGCAGGTACTTTACAACATGCTCAACAATGCCGCTGACGCAATCGGTACCGGCAGAATCGATGGACGAATCAGACTCGTCACCAAATATGACGCCGAGAAGCACGAGTTCAGCCTCGTCGTGACTGACAACGGGTGCGGTTTCAGTTCGGAGAATTTGCAAAGAGCGTTTCGCGACAGATTTACTACCAAAGAGCACGGACACGGGTTCGGACTCACTGTTATCCGCAAAGTGATTCGCAATCACGGCGGCACAATCGTCGTTGACTCGCAACCCGACGCCGGGGCCTGTATCACTATCACCGTTCCGATCGCTGATCCGGTCACGGCTCACGATTCGGCTACCGCCAGCGAAGTCACAGCCACCTAATAAGCCGCATAAATCAAAAAGCCCCGGCTTGAACCGAGGCTCTCATTTCTTTCACGAAGCGAGCGACCGCCCGCTGGAATCTCTACTGTCAGGAGTATTTTGAATTTCCGCAACCGCAGCCGGAAGACTTTGCTTTGCTTCCACCGGAAGCAAAGGTCGAAAATAGTCGTTCCAATCGATCGGAGGCACAATGCGGACAGTGCTGCTCGTCCGCATGCCTTTCGCTGCTCACTAACAGGTCGAATTTCTGACCGCACTCCTTACAGGAGTATTCATAAATAGGCATACTAGGCTTTTCCCTCGCTGAACCAAGCTCCCGCTAATGCTCCCAAAACTGCACCATAAACCGTTGACGCCACCGGCGACGAAGTCAACATTCAGGTACCGCCGATACGGCAACCGATGAAGTAATAATACGCGTAGCCGGCGCCGGCAAGAACAATACTCGGGACCACAATCATCAGTATCTTTTTCATATTCACGTATTTCGACTACCTTTCCTCGAAATATAAGCCCCCGTTGTATGTCTAACAAGAAAATTGACATACAGTTCCATTAGTAGAACTGGTTGTCCGGCAACGCCATTGCCGGATCGGGTGCACTAAAAACATCTTGCTGCTGTTGGCCAAACCGCATATCGTGCGTGTAATCAAGGAGTTGAAATGAAGTTGGAACTGAAACGAATATCGCTTTGGACGACCATTAAAATCTCTTTCGTAGTTAACCTCGTGCTTGGATTCGTCCTGGGGTGTTTCTACGCATTCCTTCTCGTAGCCATTTCTTCTATGCCTTCGGCGGCGTTTCGCGACAGCGAGCTTGAGCAGTTTTCTGGAATGTTCGGTGCCGTTGCCTTGTTCGTGCCGTTCTTCTTTGCCTTCATGATGGCGATTGTTAACACCATCTTGGCGTTCATAATGGTGGTGGTCTACAACTTCTCGGCACGAATGATGGGCGGATTGGAGTTGGAGTTCGCCAAGGTCGATGAACCGGTGCCAACCCTTGCGCCGATCGTCACAGTTCCTCCTGCCGCGCCGCCGGCGCCTCCTGTTCCGAATCATGACACACCTCTCCGGGATTTGCCTGATGAGCAGCGTCCAACCGAACCACCACAGGATTATCGACTATGACTTCAAATCAAGTCCGGGTGCGCATTGCACCATCACCGACCGGATATTTCCACGTCGGTACTGCCCGCACAGCAATTTACAATTGGCTTTATGCCCGCCATACCGGCGGCAAATTCTTGCTCCGCATCGAAGACACTGACCAGGAGCGCTCAAAGGTAGAGTACGTCGATGTCATACTTAACGGCTTGCGCTGGTTGGGGCTAAACTGGGACGAAGAGATTGTCTACCAGTCATCACGCTTACACACTTACGGTCCCTTCGCATTTCAACTGGTTGAGATGGGTAAGGCCTACCGCTGCTTCTGTTCGGCAGACGACCTCCAGCGCAAACGCGAAACAGCCCAAGCAGCCAAAACTGACTACCACTATGAACGAACCTGCCGCGACCTTCCTGCGGAACAAATCGCCCAGAACCTCGCAGCCGGCAAGCCCTTTGTCATCAGGCTCAAGCTCCCCCTTAGCGGCACCGCACATTTTGATGATGTTGTGCTAGGCAAGATGGAAAAGGACTACCACGATCTCGACGACTTCATCATTCTCAAGACCGACGGCAATGCCATCTATAACTTTGCGGTCGTGATGGATGATCACGCTATGGGGATCACGCATGTGATTCGCGGCAACGACCACATCACAAACACGTTTTTGCAGAAAGAAATCTATGAAGCCTTCGGCTGGCAGTTGCCGACTTTCGGACATCTCTCGCTGATTCTTCGTCCCGATAAGACTAAGGTCTCCAAACGCAAGGGTGACAAGAGTGTTGATGAATATCAGAACGAGGGTTATCTGCCCGAGGCCATTTTGAATTTTCTGGCGCTGTTAGGTTGGTCGCCCAAAGATGATCGCGAGAAGATGTCGCGGCAGGAATTGATCGATGCGTTTGCCCTGGAAGGCATCAACGCTTCCAATGCGATATTTAATCCCGAGAAGCTGACATGGCTCAATGGTCAGTATATCATGGAGAAAACCGATCACCAACTTGCCGAAATGGTGGCGCCGCTATTGGTCGAAGCCGGACTCACGACCAAGTACTATCTGGAAACGCGCTGGCAATGGTTGATGAAGATCATGGGAATGCTGAAGGAGCGCTGCAAACTCGTCACCGAATTCGTCCCTGCTAGCACATACTTTTTTGTAGATAACTTTCAATATGACGAGAAGGGTATCCAGAAAGCTTTCACGAAAGAAGCAGCCGTGCACATGACCAGACTTGCCGACAGATTTGCTGCCATCAGCGACTTCACGCACGATTCCGCCGAAGCCGCGCTGCGCAGTCTGGCAGAGGAGCTTGAAGTGAAACCCGCGGTCCTGATTCACCCGACCCGTCTGGCCGCCAGCGGCTTGACAGGCGGACCGTCATTGTTTGGAATGCTTGAAGCTATCGGTAAAGAACGGGTCGTCGCACGGTTGCGGCGAGCGGTAGAATACATTGAGAGTCATTCCTCGTAGATTTACACCGGCAGAAGGTGCCTAAGCAGAGAGGAGTCCGATATGGCAAACAAGATTGCCGCCTTAAAAAGAGAGGTCGAAAATCTCGAAACGGAGTACGCACAGGCCCAAAAGCGGCCGCAGCCGGATCATAAACAGATCGACCATCTTTACAAGAAACTGAAAAAGGCGAAGAAAGAACTGCTGGAGCTCGAATCCAAGTAGTCAGCGCGAGTTACTCACTGATTTCCACCAAAAAACGAACCGGGCGGTCTTGTGATCCGCCCGGCAGAATCTCGATACTGATCGACGTCCTCACAACATCAGTTCGAGATGTGAATTTCGCATTCTAAGGACACGCCGCGCAAGGCGCATTTCCACCGGAGAAAATATAGTTTATCAGGTACACTGCGTCGGAAATGGTCACCAGCCCCGAACAATCGGCGTCACCCGAATCGATCGGGTTTGGTGCCGGCCCGCCGGAGAAAATGTAATTGATCAAATAGACGGCATCGGAAATAGTGACCACGTCACTATTGTCTGCGTCACCACAGGTAAACGGCGGATCGACGATTGTGATGGATACGCTGATCGTGTCGCTCAAGGGAATGGCACTTCCGTCTTGAAGCATGACGCTGAATAAGTAAGTTGCACTGAAGGTGGGTGTTCCGGAAATGGTCCCGGCTGCCCCGCCATTGAAGGTGCACCCGAAAGGCAAGTCCCCTCCAAAAAACGTCCATGTGTACGGCAAGTTTCCGCCGATAGCGGTAAACTGGAAATTGTAGTGCACACCACTAAAGCCATTAGGAAGAGTATAGCTTTGAATATGCAGTCGGCCATCACAAGCATCGCCGATGCCATCATGATTCTCATCGAATTGCTCTACATTCACGATGTTAATGCAATTGTCGCAAATGTCGCCGGCCGCATCATTATCAGCGTCCTCCTGTCCCGGATTGACCGCAAAATCGCAATTGTCAAGTGCGTTCGCCAGACCGTCGCCGTCCGCATCTGAATCGCACAAGTCCCCAACGCCGTCGTCGTCAATATCTGCTTGATTGGCATTCGTGATCGCCGGACAGTTGTCGCAATCATCGCCGAGCCCATCGGTATCTTGATCAGCCTGTGTTGGATTACTGAATCGCAGGCAATTGTCCGAGAGATCATGTGCGCCGTCGACATCCAGATCGGTCAGGTTCCAAGGCAGGTCAATTCGCAATGGGCCGCCAAATGCACCCATGTCGTTTCGCAGTCCGCCCCGGGAAGGCCAAAGTGCAACGCCGGTGCTATCGAGATGTTCGGGATCATTGAACGTTGCGGTCGAATTGCCGGCGTCGATACATGGCGATCCGCTTTGAAGGTAGAATCCCAACGCTGTAAACAACGGATTAGTATTGATATTCCCTGTTCCGGCAAATCCACCTTGAACACAACTATAAGAAACAGTCGGTGATCCGGCGATCTGTCCGCCGGTATTACCATAGATAATGTTGTTTCTGGCCAGGACTGTCGTCCCCTGAACGGATAACCCGCCACCAGTCGTAGCCGAACTATTATAGACGATCGTATTGTTCTCGAGTATGGACTGAACAGGGTTGTTCCAGATCCAGACGCCTGCCCCGCCAAAAGCCTCCCCGCCGGAGTTGCGAAAGAAGACATTGCTCTGTATCAATGCATCAACGTGAAAGCACACCAGGCCTCCGCCGTAACGTCCCTTATTCCACATGATCGCATTATTGCGAATTGTCGGCGATCCGAATCCCGCACGAATTCCGCCGCCTCCCGCTTCGGTCGTACCGGCCGGTTTGCGAATCGCTTCGTTGTAGACAATCAAATTATACATCACGGTTGCATTCGACTCGAGCAGAACGCCGCCGCCTTCATTATAGGTTTGACTATCCGAAATGTCGAACCATGGCGTACCGGTACCGCCGGTGATCGTGAATCCGATCAGCGCGGTTCCGTCCGCCTCTCCGGATCCGATAATCACGACACTGCCGGTGTCAGGATGCACCGGCTGACTGCCGTCAATAGTAGTGTTGAGTACGTGTGCGGGATTGCCGTCTAGTAGATACTCACTGGCCACAATGATCAGTTTTCCCCGGAAATTTATGTTCTCGTAGTAGTAGCCGTCAGAAACAATAACAGTGTCCTGAAACGAGCAGGCGTCAATCGCCGCCTGAATTGTCGAGTAACTGCCCGGCACTGCCCGGACAGCCGCCCCAAGCGGGGTCGCAAACGAAACCGCCGCGAATAACCAGAGAATTGATAACAAACGAGCCACAGCGATTTCCTCTTTTCGTCGATAAAAGTGGACCCGACTTCAAGCATGAACTGATATATGTAAGTACTTACATAGATACGGGCGAGAAGATGCGTTGTTCAATCGGCAGGCGAAGTTTTCTTAGGATAACGGAGCAGGCGCAAACTGGTCCAAAACGGCCGCAAGCTGTTCCTTCAGCGACTTCTCGCTACGGGATACAATGAAAACGCATCGCAAACCCTGCGCGGCGTAGACCTTCTGCTTCTGCTCGATGCGATCGCAATAGAAGGGCATATGTGTGAATCCGCAGATTTCGATGAATAAACTTAACTCGGGAAGGTAGAAATCGGGACGATACTGCCTGCCAGAGAGCAGCAACAGCGGCTCATAAATGAATCGGATTCCTCTTTCGGCAAGGTACTCGGCGCAACACTTTTCCAAACGCGACCGCACTGGACGTCCTGACTCGGTTGCAATCGACGGAGCGGCCAACTTAGGTCGCAAAGACCGCTGGCCCCGTCGAACTGGCATTCCGGTTTTTTTGGGGAACTTACGCATTCTGTCTTCAAGATGATAAGCGTTCTACAAGAACTCATGGGCGACAAAGTGCGCCGCCCATGAGTAGTACCTTCGGACTTCAGACTCTTTACTTTACGGACACGCAGCACACGGGCTCGCGCCGCCGCCAAAGATATAGTTGATCAAGTAGACAACGTCCGAGATTGTGATCGAGTTGCTGCAGTCAACATCGGCAGCCAGCGGGTCGGGAGCCGGACCGCCGCCGAAGATGAAGTTGATCAGGAAGACGACGTCCGAGATCGTGACGGTCCCGCCCTCGTCAACATCACCGCACAGGGCCTCGCAGACATCGCCAACTCCATTACTATTCGAATCTTCCTGACCCGGATTGGAGTTGTTCGGACAATTGTCGCAAAGATCGCCGACACCATCGTCATCCGCATCGACCTGGCTGGGATTCTGTATCGAAGGACAGTTATCGATATTGCCGCAGACACCGTCTCCATCAACGTCATTGAGATTATCCAGCGGGCAGACATCGCACACATCTCCGGTGCCGTCACTGTCGGAATCAGCCTGATCCGGATTGGCTGTCGATGGGCAATTGTCAATATCGCTGCAGATTCCATCGTTGTCGACATCATTCGACCCGGCGCAGAGGTCGCAAGCGTCGCCCTGCAAATCTCCGTCGGAATTCTCTTGAAGTGGATTGCTTATCGTTGGGCAGTTGTCGCAGGCATCACCAATATTGTCACCGTCCGTATCGGTCTGATTTTGGTTCTGCACCGTTTCGCAATTGTCGCACGGATCGCCCACGCCGTCAAAATCGAGATCCTGTTGACTGGCGTTGGCAATAGCCGGACAGTTATCGAGACCATCGACTGTACCGTCACCGTCGCCGTCAGCTGTTTCGCACTCATCAGGAATTCCGTTCAAGTTCATGTCGATTGAAGCGAAGGTGGCAATGTCGCAGACATCGAGTCGATTGTTGCGATTGCAGTCCAGACTTGACCCCGACCGGAAAGCAAAACCCGCCGTATTCACCAGTCCCGAATTCCCGCCGCGGACATAACGTCGGAAATAGCGTCCGTTCGGCAGAAATTCGATGATCCTTGGCGTGCTCCCGCCAAGCGAATTTTCCGAGACAAACACATTCCCATTTGGACCAACTTTGACCCCGAACGGGCTTGATGGTGCCTGCAAGTCGTTGAACTCGCCGATGAATGCGCCGGTGCTGCCATTGTATTGAAGTACCTGATTCGAACCAAAGCTCGCGACAAGCAGATCACCATTCGGTAGAAATGCCATTCCGCGCGGCTGGCTCAACCCGCCGGATCCGGTAGCTACCAGCACCCGGATATATGCTCCCGTTGTGCCGTCGTATTCGATCACCGAATTGTTGCCGCTGCTCGCTACGACAAGGGTGCCGCTCGGGCTGAACAGAACGCCGTAAGGCTGGGTCAACCCTCCCGGATGGGACGGTGTTACCAAGGTCGCTACGACCGCACCGGTAGACTGGTTGTACTCGATCACGCGGGTATTGCCACTTGAGGAAACTATCAGGTTCCCATTGGAAGGCCGCACTGTCATAAATGTCGGAGCGCTCAATGATCCGAGCCCGGCACTCACAAATGTTGAAACCGTGGCGCTGTCGACATCTACCCGCAGAATACGATTGCCGGAAAAATCAGACACCCACAGACGGTTGTCGAAATTGAACACTGCATCATACGGCGCCGTTGCGACACCAAGGAAAATGTCCCGCACCGGATATCCGCTGGCCTGGTGAAATTCGCGAATGCGCTGAACTTGGTCGGCAACAAAGAGGTTGTATTGCCGCTTCAGATCAATCCAGTCTGTCGTTCCATTGTTGTTGCAATCCTGACATTCGTCGGGAACGGCATTTCGATCAAAATCTGATGAGCCGCCTGTCTCGACATCGACCCAGTCGTTTTCGTTGTTATTGTTGCAGTCGGGATCACATTCATCAGGAACATTGTTGCCGTCGGCATCCGAAGACGACCCCAGAAAGATGTCGTAGTGGTCTGGCCGATTGTTGTTATTGCAGTCAGCCTCGCAAGCGTCGGGTATGCCGTTTGCATCGAGATCAGGGGCGCCCCCGGCAATTTCCGCCGGATCAAGAATCGAGTTTGAGTTACAGTCCTGACACTCGTCAGGAATTCCATCAAGGTTGGTGTCCTGCGAACTGCCACCCAGAATATCCTGGTCGTCGGCGATCCCGTTGTTGTTGCAGTCGTAATCATAGCAGTTAAGCGCATCAAATTCCGCCTCGACAACCTCCTCGACTATCGAGTGCATCCAGAGATCGGTATTGGCCGTGTAGCCCGCAAAGGTATGGCAGTAGCTCATGATCGAGCCGCGCGAAGGCGTGCCATTGCCGCAGTCATCGATTGTTGGCGTGTAACCATCGTGGGTGTGGAATGTGCCGGAATTATGGCCCATCTCATGGGCGACGACAATCACGTCCCAATTTGAATTGCTGGGAGCATTGAATGGTGTTGGAAAACTGCCATTAAGGAAACCGCTGATTCCATAGGTCGCACTACCGGAACAGGTCCCACCGACGTATGCAACTCCGCCATAGGAAAGGTCGCGCCGGCCGCTGAATAAGTGCACATAATTGAATGGCGAGGGGTCTTCCGTGAATTCCCAGTGCGTACGGAATCCGCCCAGATCGTCAGCCTCAAACGGTTCACCGCCGGATGGCCAAATACGAACATAGCTGACGAGCATCTTCATGTTGAAGTCACGTATATAGATGTCGCTGACCGCACCCATGACTATCAGAGCATAGCTTTGAGCTGACGACAAGTCGTTAAAGATCTGGAAGTATTCCTGATCAGAGTCGATGGCAATCTTCGCCATGCGCATTCCCATCCCGGCAAATGCCATGCGCTTGGCCGTTCGGTGAGGATCAAAACCGGCAGGGGGCTCGACACCGCAGGTTACGACGCCATCCGGCAGATCAATGCCGCCGGCTTGCGAGTGAATGATGATATCACCATTCCAACCCTTCACAGCTTCTTCTGGGGTCTGAGCAATATAAAACGTCTCACCGTTGCCTGCGCGCAGATACCCGGAGGCCATACCTGTCGATGAGAAAGCCAGATAAGCATGAGAATTTGATTCGCCTTCGATCGCTCCGCGATACATGACCACATCCGGGTGCGCGGTTTCGACATCTCCGGAAGCTGTACCGATTAGAAATCGAGATTCCGGCGCCGCAATCGAGAAGCGCTCCATCCGCAGGCGAATAGTCTCCCCGGCCGATACCGGAATATCCAAATATCTTTCGGCAGGTCCAAGACGGAGGTCAAAGAAATCAGATTGCGTGATTCGCAACTTAAGCGCCGATTCATTGGCGCCTTCAACAACAATCTTGAATGGCGCACTCGATGAGCTGACCAAGGCTGGCGATTGGTTTGCGCCAAGAATAGTGCCGTTGACAAGCAGCATAGCCAGAGCCAGAAGCGATGTCGTGAGTAGATGCTTTCTAAGTTGATTTGACCACGTTGTCTTTGTGGACATTATTTCCTCCAGGAATATCGCTGATTAATAATATAGTCGGTCATTTGGTGTCGCCACTTAGCCGCGACACGAGTAAAAATACCCGTCGATGAACTTGTAAGTTGTTGTAAAACTTGGCATTCGGTCCGCCGATGTGAGGAATTATTGCGGCTGGTCCGTGGAAACCAGTTGCATGCGTTGTTGCATGTTTACGGTCAATAACATAGACTTAAACAGTGCAAAAGTCAAGACGATTCCTGCCCCTTGGACTGCTAATCGCAGTGAGTTTGGTTGTTTGTTCATACCTGAATGAGTGCTGGGCCGGAGTGTTCCGGTTCCGCGAAGTCGCTCTGGAACTCGGCTATGGAACAGGAATTGAAGATACGAAACTGCTGCGTTTCGACTCTCAATGGAGTTTCCTGCCGCGATTGTACAGGAGTAACAGGATAGAGGTAATTGGAATCGGACAACTCTCTGCCGGTATCTGGAAAGGTGATCGCGACATTTTCAATCTATCTGCGACTCCAATTCTTCGATTGCAAAGTTCCTCACCATCCGCATCCCTACGGCCATACCTCGAGGTCGGCATCGGCCTGCACTATATCAGCGACATTCAGATGCGACAGCGAGTACTGTCAACCAATTTCCAATTCGGTGACCATGCCGGAATTGGCGTCGGTATTGGACGGTCACACATCGTTGACATCTGCTATATGTTCCAACATCACTCGAATGCGAGCATAAAGAGGCCCAATTCGGGCATCAATTTCCACATCTTAAGAATTGGATACTCATTTTGATAACTCGCAGGCATTGGTATGGCGCTTGACAATTTCGTCGGCAAGTGGTATAAGTTCAAGCACTTGAAACAACTATGACGAAGAGCAAGCTCCTTAATCGAATCATCCAAATCGCCATTCTGGCCGTTCTGGCCTACTTTATGGCGCCAGTTTTCGCCGATAGTTTTCGCAAGTTCAACCCCTCCGATTGGAAGATTAACTACTGGCTCTTGATCGCATCTCTGTTGCTCATGCAGGTCGTTCTCTATGCCCAGTCAGCCATCTGGTCGACCATTGTCGGGTTCTTCGGGAAGTCGATCGCCTACAATAAAGCATTCAAGATAGCTTACCTGGCCCAACTCGGTCGATACCTCCCTGGTCGCATTTGGCAGTTATTCGGCATGATCTATCTTGCTGCCAAGGAAGGAATCACCAAAGAGGAGGCTACCGTCTCATTTATCTTGAGTCAATTGTTTGCAACTCCACCGGGGCTTCTGATCGTCGTTGCTTACCTGTTTGTCCTAGAAACGGCGGCAAAATACCAGGATTACATCGGTTTTGCCTGGGTCGGCGTTGCCGCAATGGTTGCGTTCCTCGTTGTTTTTATAATGCCGCGCTGGCTGCACGCCTGTATTAATTTTGTTACACGTTTGATGCGCCAGACCCCGGTCGACTTCCGCCTCGAAAAAAAGGTGGGAATGAAGGTGCTGATCTTTTATTTTGTCACTTGGAATTTGTACGGCGCCAGTTTCTATCTATTTTTGTTGTCGATCCTGCCGGGATACGACTTCAGCATTATCGAAATTATTGGCGCCTGGACATTGGCATATCTTGTCGGCTATTGGGCGATTGTCCTGCCCGCCGGTATCGGCGCGCGCGAAGCCGCGCTGATTATCTTGTTGGCGCCGATCATCGGGGCTGATCGCGCCGGCATTGCGGTGATCGGAGCCAGGCTGTGGTCGATGCTCGGTGAAGTGATCTGCACAGTACTGGCTTGGCGAGTTAAATAGAAAGATTCGGGAAATGGTAAAACGAAAACAGGCTGCCGAACGCAGCGACAGTCGCTACGACCTCGTCCGGGAACTGGAAGAGAGCAATAACTTCTTCTGGATCTATGCCGGCGCGACACTTTTGTTCACGCTGATACTCTTCTGGAAGTTCGTCTTTTCATCATCTACCGAGATGCTGCTCGGATCCGATACAATTCAGGCCGGTGTGTTCTTCCGCGAATACATCACCAACTTCTTCAAGAATCAGGGCGCCTTCCTGCCGCTTCATCCACCCATGTGGAACCCATATCTCTTCGGTGGTATCCCGCCTGTCGACTCTTTCCATGGCGACATATTCTATTTACCGACATTTTTCCTGAAGATGATCTTCCCGCTGCACAAAGCACTCGGACTGGGCCTGATGCTTCATGTTTGGTTGGCCGGATTATTCTCGTATGTCTGCGCTCGTGGGTTTGGATTGTCGCGACTGGCTTCCGCGTTCGCTGGTGTTTCCTATATGTTCTCCGGCTACCTGGTTTCGCTTGTCGCACCCGGGCACGATGGCAAGATGTTCGTCACTGCTTTGTTTCCGCTGGCGTTCCATCTACTCAATCGCGGTACTTTGACCGCACAATTGAAGTACTTCCTCGGACTCGGGATTACCATTGCTTTTATCATTCTGACCCCGCACCCGCAGATGGCGTACTTCAGTCTGTGGGCGCTGGGATTCTTTGCATTATATCGAATCATCTTCATGTTCAAAGACAAGGTCGGTGTGGTCCGCACCGGACTGATTACCACAATGTTTGTCTTTGCCGTAGTCATCGGATTACTCGGTTCGGCCATTCAAATGTGGCCTGGATACAAATACATCTCGGAGTTCTCTCCGCGAGCCGGCGAGGGCGCTGAAGGCCGCAGCGGTTACGAGTGGGCGACCTCCTGGTCAATGCATCCCGAAGAAGCGTTTGGTCAGATCGTTCCGCTGTTCGCCGGAGTCGACGACGGCAAAGATGGCGGCGCCTATTGGGGACGGAACGCATTTAAGGACAACACGGAATATGGCGGCTTTGTGCCATTGCTGTTGGGTATCGTCTGCATCGCGATTTGGCGAAAACGCGAAACGTGGTTCCTGCTCGGGTTGGGCGTCTTTGCTCTCATTTACGCGCTCGGGGATACGACACCTCTATTCCATCTTTTCTACGCTATTATCCCCAACGTCAAGAAGATGCGCGCGCCTTCAATGATCATGTTTCTCTTCAGTTTCTCGTTCTCTCTTTTAGCGGCATTTGCCATTGACGCTTTGACCAACTTGCGCGCGGATCGAAAGTCTATTACGGGGCCTAAATTGAGTAAGGTCCTTCTTATCGTCGCGGGAATCCTCACTGTCAAGGCCTTGTTCGCGACTGTCGCCGGCGATTCGATGATGTCAATGTACAAATCGATTTTTTACTCCGACTTATCACCGGACAATTATCAAGCCATGGTCGGCATGCTCGGCACCATCCAGGTCTCGCTTTGGCTAGTGGCCTTACTGTCTTGGGCATGTTGGTTCTTGATTCGCGGATATTCTGCCGGAACAATGGGCCGCATCGCCGTTGTCGGGCTGATATTCCTCTCGCTGGTGGATTTGTGGAGGGTCGACTTCCGTTTCATCGATATTGCCGAATACAATCAGTATTTCCCTCCCAACCTGCCGGTCCTGCAGAAATTGAAACAGGAATCGGAACCGTTCCGCGTGATGGATTTCACTCGACAATCGTTCTCTTCACGGAGTTTCCTGCCGATGAACGGAATTGAGCTGTTGGTTGGTTATCACGGTGCTCAACTAAAAACCTACGACGAATTCATCGGTGGCTTGTCATTTAAGAACCTCTTCGATGGCCAGAATCTGCGCTATCAGCCATTCCAACTGGCGAATACGAAGTATCTGATGTTTGATCGCGGCATGAAGCTCCCGGAAACCGGCGGCATCGTCAAGTTCTACGACAACGAAGTCACGATGTATCAGATTCCCGATGTCCTCCCGCGCGCATTCATATTCCACGATTATATTCTCGGTTCGCAAACACCGGACGATTTGAACACCTTGTTGAGCCCGGAGTTCCCTTTCCGCGAGAAGCTAATTCTGTATGAAGACCCCGAAATCAAGCCGGCGCTTTCACCGTTAAGCACCGCCGAGACCGTCGAGATTCTCCAACACGGAGTTGAGCGCCAGGTCTATCGCGTGACGCTTAACTCATCCGGGCTTTTGTTCGTGTCCGAGAACTACTTCCCGGCTTGGAAGGTAAGCGTTGATGGGGCTGACAAGAAGTTGCTGCTTGCCAATCACACATTTCGCGCTGTATCATTGGACGCCGGGACGCACGAAGTGTTGTTCCACTATCATTGGCCGCGCTTCGAAACCGGCCGGATGCTGACCATCGCAACAATGTTGGTTTCCGTGATCGGACTGGTGGGCTGCTTCTATTTTGAACGCCGCAAGAAAGGACCAACGGCTTGACCGCACGCGCCCTCGTACTACTCCCGACATACAACGAGAAAGACAATGTCGAAAAAATCACCGGCATGATTGTGGCTGCTGACCCTCGCATTGAAGTCTTGATAGTCGACGACAATTCACCCGATGGTACCGGTCAAATCGCCGACCGCCTCGCCGCAGCAAACCCGCGCATCAAGGTGCTGCATCGACCCGGCAAACAGGGCCTCGGACGGGCTTACATTGCTGGCTTCAAGTATGGAATTGAACAAAAATACGATTACATCCTCGAAATGGACGCCGATTTTTCACATCAACCGAAGTATCTGCCGGATCATTTGAAGAACATCGAGACCTGCGACCTTTCGCTTGGCTCAAGGTACGTCAAAGGCGGGGGAGTTGAGAATTGGCCGAGAACTCGATGGGCAATTTCCTATTTTGCGAATCTCTATTCGCGCATCGTCACCGGCTTGCCGGTGAAAGACGCCACCGGTGGATTCAAGTGTTTCCGCCGTGAAGTACTTGAGTCTCTGGAGTTCGAAGCGGTTCGCTCCAACGGCTACTCTTTTCAAATTGAAGTGAGCTTCCGCGCCTGGCTCAAAGGCTTCACTATTCGCGAGTTTCCGATTATCTTTGTCGAGCGCGAAGCCGGCCATTCGAAGTTCTCGAAGAAAATCATCTATGAAGCTGTATTTATGGTGATGTTTCTCGGCATCAAGTCGATTCCGCATCGCCTTAAGAGACTTTTTGGCATTGCCAAATGAACGAGTCGTCCGCCAAAGTTTCGATCATAATCGTCAACTACAATACGCCCGACCTTGTGCGGGCATTAATCGAGTCGATTAAGGACTTCACGCGTCAAATTGACTATGAGATCATAGTTTTCAATAATGGCTGCAGAACGAACGGCAAGTTTGGCGTCGGCGGGAAGAATGTCTTTGTGCGGATTGTCGACTCTGAAGAAAATCTCGGATTTGCCAAAGCCAGCAATGCGGCAGCGACTGCGAGCGAAAACCCCTTCCTATTGTTTGCTAACTCCGATTGCCGGATAGACTCCAACGTCATCCCCCGACTTGTAAAATTCTTAAACGACAATCCCGAAGCCGCTGCCTGCTCCGCGCGAACGGTCTCTCCCGACGGCCAGACCCATTCGCCGATTCGCAGATTTCCCACGCATGAGAACATCAGCTCGTCGCGGGGAGCCTTCTTCCAGCGTGGTGAAGGCTATACTCTTCCGGCTGACGACTCGCGCAAATCGGTCGAAGCCATGGCGGCGACATTCATGATGGTTCGCAGTGAAGTGTTCCGCCTAGTCGGCGGATTCGACGAGCGCTTCTTCATGTTCGTCGAGGATACCGACCTGTGCCGAAAATTCCACGACATCGGCAAATCCGTCTGGTACCTAGGCGACATTAGCGTCTACCATGTTTGGGGCGCATCAACACGCCAACACCGATTGAGAATGAAGTATCACCACCACCTCTCTATTTGGAAATACTTCCGCAAGTATTATCCCCAGGCAACCATGGCAAACCTCTGGCTGGCTCTGCAATTGTGCGGCAATTTTCTGCTGGTTGCCGCAAGTCTTCCCTTCAGTAAGGAGAACCGTCGGTAGTGGTCGTCACGCTACTATTGATTGCCGTATCGGCTTTCTTGCTGACTTTGGCAATTACACCGCCGCTGCGCGACTTCGCCCGCAAGAAGAATTGGCTCGATATTCCTCGCGGCCGGAAACGCCACGCCGAGCCAACGCCGTTTGTCGGTGGCTGGGTGATCTTTGGCGTATTCTGGATTGGTATGGCAGCCGCGCTTTTTGCGTTGCCGGAGTTCGCACAGGAATTCAATCCTTACCTTGTTCCCATCTTTGCTGCCCACTTAGTCGTGTTTGTTGGAAGTTTCATCGACGACTTCGTGGCTTTGCGCGCCCGATTCAAATTCGCTATTCAGATAACCGCTGCACTAATACTTTGGAGTGGCGGACTTCAAATCGACACTATTTATGTTCCCTTCTATGGGTCGATCGAGTTGCTCTGGCCGATGTCGCTTCTGGCAACAACCTTGTGGTTAATCCTGATTATGAACGCGATGAACTTCGTCGACGGCATGGACGGTTTAGCCTGCGGCCTTGCGGCATTAACGGCTATCGGTTTGCTCTACACCTCAATCGCCTTGAACATCCTGGTAGTGAAAGTCATGGCAGTTTTGGTAATCGCCGTGACTCTTGGTTTCTTGCGTTACAATTTCCCAAAAGCCTCCACATTTATGGGTGATTCGGGGAGTCAGTCTCTGGGCTTTATTTTCGCCGTTGCCGCAATATATTGCCCGATTAAGAGCTATACGGTTGTTGCTATGTTCGTTCCCCTGCTAACCTTGGGTGTGCCGCTGGCTGAACTGACTCTTACTTTCTTCCGCCGACTTCTGACCGGAAAACCGATCACTCGCGGGGATTTTCGCCAATCATTCCACCTGCTTCAGATTCGCGGTGTCGGTAAGCTCAAGATAGTCCTAATCTTCTGGGGAGTCGCCGCGACACTGCAAATCTTTGCATTTACTCTTTTTCTATTTGACCGTCGTATCGTATTCTCTATATTGGTGCTGTTCATGCTCATTGTAGCTGGCTGGTTTCTGCTTCTGTCCAGGAAGGAGGAGCGGTAATTTTGGCTGCGGGCGGGTTTTATTTGGAATTTGAAAAGCCAATCATAGAGTTGGAGAAAAAAATCCGGGAGATGAAGGAATTCTCCTCCGGCGGCGGCGTCGAATTGAATTCCGAAATTATCTCTCTGGAGCGAAAGCTTGAGAAACTCCAGTCGGAGATCTTTTCCAAGCTCTCGCGCTGGCAGCGTGTGCAATTGGCGCGACATCCAAAGCGCCCGTATACGCTTGATTATATCCAGTTAATATTCTCTGATTTCCTGGAAATACATGGTGATCGCGGTTACGCCGATGATAAGGCCGTTATCTGTGGTTTCGGCAAACTTGAGGGCGAAAAAGTCCTGATTGTCGGCCAACAGAAGGGCCGTGACACGAAACAGAAATTGGAACGAAATTTCGGCATGATGCATCCCGAGGGCTATCGCAAAGCTCTGCGTCTGATGCGTACCGCTGCCCGCTTCGGACGTCCGATCGTTATCTTCATCGACACGCCAGGTGCGTTTCCCGGTGTCGAGGCCGAAGAGCGCGGACAGGCCGAAGCCATCGCTCGTAACATTCTCGAAATGTTCAAACTACAGGTGCCGATTATTATCATCATTATTGGCGAAGGCGCTTCGGGAGGCGCATTGGGAATCGGCATCGGCGACAAGGTCATGATGCTGGAGAATTCGTGGTATTCCGTGATTTCTCCGGAAGGGTGCGCAGCAATTCTGTGGCGCGACAACGCGAAAGCACCCGACGCTGCCGAAGCACTGCGTCTGTCGGCGACCGATTTGATGCAGTTGAAAGTCATTGACAAGATTCTTCCTGAACCGACCGGTGGCGCTCACCGCAATCATCAATTGGCAGCACAAATCATCAAGGGCGAGCTGCAGGTTTCACTTGAAGAACTTAAACAACTCTCCACTGAAGAGTTATTGAGGCGGCGCCTGGAAAAATTCCGGGCAATCGGAATCTACGATGAAATCTGATTCGATCCCCGGCCGCCAATTCACCCCCGAGCAGCTGTCGCTGTGCGCCTGTCCGAAGTGTAAGGGGATTCTAGTCCATAATGAACTGGATAATACCCTTGATTGCACTGCTTGTCGCGTACAGTACCCCGTCAGAGCAGGAATTCCTGTCCTATTGCAGGATCACAACAGGGCTCATCAAGAAGAACATACCTAAGGAGACTACGATAAAATGAAACTGTCAAAGTTTTGTGAGGAACAATTAATCTCGTTTGATCTGGCGGCTTCTACTAAAAGCGAGGTCATCGAAGAGCTTGTCGAATTGGCCGGGAGTTCGAAGTTGGTCAAAGACAAGAGTCTTTTGTTGAAGGACATTATTACGCGCGAAAATCTGGTGACTACCGGCGTCGGCTATGGCGTAGCGTTTCCGCATGCCAAAACCAAAGCGACCAAGGGCATCGTGATCGCATTCGGACGCTCCGACAAGGGTGTCGACTTCGAAGCAATGGACAAACAGCCGGTCCACCTGTTCTTCTTGATTGCAGCCCCCGAGGACGCAATTGGCGCCCACTTGAAGGTTATGGCCCATCTGTCCTATCTGATGAAGTCAGAGAAAAACCGTGAAAAACTGATGACCGTCAAGAGCCCCGGAGAACTGCTCCAGATTATCGATACGATTGAATAAGCTCAATGAAATGGACAACCGGTCGCCTATATCGCAATCGCAAGCTCCTGCTCACAGTATCAGGGCTGCTGATTCCGCTCCTCCTTTCAGCCTTCCTGATTGGTGAAAAAACTTTCGTCACTTCCATCATTCACGGTTTCTTCTACTCCCCCTTCTGGGCGCTTTCAAACAAAGTAACCTCACTGCTCAATGTCTATGAAGCCAATGTAGATTTGCAGTCCGAGATCGTCCGGCTGAAGTTCGAGGAAAAACGCACGGAACTCGATCGCGTCGAAAACGACCGTTTCCGGGAAATGTTGTCTGTCCTTCCCCGTGACGGTTATCGTATCATACCGGCCGACGTTGTGGCCTTCGATCAGGGGCGCAGACTTTCCACTGCCGTCATCAGGGCCGGCGAGGAATTGCAGAGGTTTCGGGCCGTAGTTGATGAGCATGGCATTGTGGGAAAGACGTCAAGCTCCTCTGGCAGAATCGCCACTATTTCGCTGCTGATCGGACCCAACTGTCGGGTAGCCGGCCGCGATTCACGCACCCAGGCATTGGGAATCGTGAAATGGTATTCCGGGCGAGGACTTTACTTCGACGATGTCTCTCTCGATGCCGATGTCGAACAAGGAGACACCATTGTGTCATCCGGCCTCGGCGGCGTATTTCCCGAAGGAATTAGCATTGGGGTCGTAGACACCATTGAGGTCACTTCATCGGCATTCTTCAAACAGATTCGTGTGAAGCCTTTTGTGGACTTTGGAGCACTTGACGTGGTGATGATCATGGAACCGCTGGAGACAACGACAAGTGGTTTTTAGAGTCCTGCTATTCATCTTGCTCGGTTATCTGACCGCATTCTGCCATACAATTCTGGCAAACGTTACGTCAATACTCGGGATTGCCCCGGACTTCGTGATGATCATCATCCTCCTGATCGTCCTCCGGAAGGACTTTCAAGTCGCCTTCCCGGCCGTTCTCATGGTATCGCTTATTGTCGACGCTTTGAACCCCGAGACCTTTGGTTTCGGCGCTTTCATCCGCTTTGGTTTGGCGCTTATCGTCTACGAACTGAAACAGCAAATGAATCTCGAAATGTTGAGTAGTCGATTCTATGTATTGATCAGCGCCGAATTTGTTTTTCAACTTCTGTATCAGTTAGTCGCCCATTCGTTCGATATAACTACTGTGATGCAGGTCTATCTCGAAAGTTCATTGCCTACGCTGGTGTATACCTCCGTGGTTGGATTTCTGATCTTCTTCCTTCTTAATTTGGAATTCAAGATCGATATCAAGAGGAAACAAGTTGATTGACCTTACCACAAAGTCAATTCGCGGAAAAATCGTCGCGGGAATCATGGCGGCTATTTTTCTGCTGCTGGTTGCCAAGCTTGCCCAATTACAAATAGTCTCTTATGACTATTACTTCCAGATGTCGGAAGAGAATCGCATTCGCCTCGTCCCGAGAACCGCGATGCGCGGGAGAATCGTCGATCGCGAAGGCAGAACCTTGGCAACCGACCGCCCAGCTTATACCGTATCGGTGATTCCTTCAGAAATCCGCCAGCTGTCACGCCTCTCGGAGGAATTGGCGCCGCTGCTTAGCCTCGAGCGCAAAACGATCGAACAAAAAGTCAAAGAGCGTCGTTCGCGCAAATATGAACCTGTGCCGATCAGAAGAGACATCGAGTTTGCCTCGGTATGTATCATCGAAGAATCCAACGAACTCTTTCCGGGCGTCATGTATCAGCTTGATCATGCCCGTACTTATCCCTATGGCAATATTGCCGCACACATCATCGGTTATACCGGCGAGGTCGATGAACGCGAAAGCAAGACACAATTTCGAATCGGATCGATGATTGGTCGCGCCGGCGTCGAGAAACAGTATGACCAACCGATTCGTGGTATCGATGGCGTCGACTATCAGGAAGTCTCCGCTACCGGCAGAATCCTAGGGTCTTTGCAGTCCAAACCGAACAAGGACCCCATTCCGGGTTCCGAGCTTGGCCTTAGCCTCGATCTCGACTTGCAGGTCCTCTGCGATTCACTCTTTGGCGATTCACTGTCGGGAGCGGCGATTTTCATCAATCCACAAAACGGTGAAATTCTCGCGATGGTCTCCAAACCAAATTACGATGCAAATCTGTTTTCGGGATTTGTCCCGCGCGACGCGTATCAACAGCTCTCGACCGATGAACGTCGACCGCTCCTTGACCGGGTCATTCGCGGCACCTATCCGCCGGGATCGACCTCAAAGCTTCTGACCGCCGGCGCCGCTCTCGAGTTGGGTGTTATTGAGCCCAATACACCGTTCAAACCTTGTTACGGTGGCTATCAATTCGGAAACCGCTATTTCAAGTGTCACAAGAAGTCCGGTCACGGCAGTCAGGATGTCTACGGCGCCCTTGAAGTATCCTGCGACACCTACTTTTATCAGGTTGGGCTGAAACTGGGCCTCAAGAACTTCAGTGATATCGCCAAGAAGTGTGGATTTGATGTACTGACTGGGATTGATATCCCGGCTGAACGAGCTGGATTCGTCCCAACCGAAGAATGGTACAACAAAGCCTACGGAAAGAACGGTTGGACAAAGGCGGTACTGCTTAATCTCGGTATCGGACAGGGTGAATTGCTCGTCACTCCGCTCGGATTGGCGCAGTTCTATTGTGGCGTTGTCAATAACGGCAACGTTATGAAACCTCATTTAATGCGATATGTCAAATCGGCAAACGGGGAACTAACCCAAGCCACACCTGAAGTGGCAAGACAGCTTCCCTTTTCGGCATCTACTCTGACAATCCTCAAGGAAGGTTGCCGGCGAGTTGTTCAAGGCGGATCAGGTACGGCCGCCAGATCAAGAATAGAAGGAATCGAAATGGGCGGCAAGACCGGCACTGCGCAGAATCCACACGGCAACGAACATGCCCTGTTCTGCGGATTTGCCCCGTTTGATAGACCGACGATTGTTGGCTGCGTTGTTGTCGAAAATGCCGGGCATGGTAGCGTGGCCGCCGCACCGATTGTTCAACAAGTTTTCATTCGCTATTTCCAGAAGACCGGCTTGTTGGCGCCACCACCACCGCCGCCGCTGGAGGATATCGTTCAACTATGAAGATCCTGACGAAAGATACGTTTAACTCCGGCAGCCTGACAATATTCATTGCCGCCGCCATGTTGACTATCATCTCGGTCTTCCTGGTGTATTCGGCCAACCATGATTCTCCCGATCCGCGCCTGCGTGATGATTGGGTGAAGCAGATTGTTTGGTTCGTCATCGGCATGGGCGTTTTCATTGCCATGATGCGAATCCCCATGCGCATTCACGAAATCTTCGCTTATGTCTACTATGCCGTCGGGTGTGCACTATTGCTGGGGCTCATTGCCTTCGGCGCATCCAAATTTGGCGCCCAACGCTGGTACAGTCTGGGATTTTTCTCCCTGCAGCCATCGGAACTTGCCAAGGTGGCTTTCCTGTTTGCTCTCGCCCGTTACTTGAGCTACAGCCGCCGCCCCATCTCCAACCTGCGCAAGATATTCACCGCCACGGCAATGTGCGGATTCGTGACCTTCCTGGTTCTGCGTCAACCTGACCTTGGATCTTCCATTATCTTCACTGTAATCTTCTCGGCGATGATGTTCTGGGCGGGTCTGCCGGCACGTTATTTACTGCTGTTCTATACGCCATTCATCAGCATGATTGCGTCATCCAGCATGTATGCCTGGATCATCTTCTTTGTCCTTTTGATTGTCGCCGCGCTGCTGATTGTCCGCAAGTCCCCGACCTTCACGATCCTGTTGGTGAGTTTGAATCTCTTAGTCGGCGCCCTAAGCTCCATTGCCTGGAACCATCTGCACGACTATCAGCAGATGCGCATCAAGATCTTCCTCGATCCCGGTCAGGACCCGCTTGGCGCCGGATATCAAATCATTCAGTCCAAAGTCGCAATTGGATCTGGCGGTTTGCTGGGCAAGGGGTATATGTCGGGAAGCCAGAACAAACTTGATTTCTTGCCCTTGCGCCATACGGATTTCATCTTTTCCGTCGGCGCCGAAGAATTCGGCATGCTGGGCGCGATGATCATTATTATTCTTTTTGGGTTCTTGTTTTTCCGGGGGCTGAAAACCGCCTTGAAAGTGCGCAGCGAATTTATGGGGCTGGTAACAATTGGAGCGACGGCAGCATTGGCGTTTCAGATGTTTGTCAATATCGGAATGGTGGTAGGGCTCTTGCCCGTCGCCGGTGTGCCGCTGCCATTTGTCAGTTATGGGGGGTCATCTCTGCTAACCAGTTGGATCCTGCTCGGCATTATTGCCAACGCCGAGCGCAATTGGCAGGAGTATTAGTTTTGAAAACGAGGGATCACAATGTCGCGTAATTTCGCCATGACCGGCGTGGCCGGATATATAGCACCACGCCATCTCAAAGCCATCAAAGAAACCGGTAATATTCTCGTTGCGGCGGTCGACCCCAATGATTCGGTCGGTATCCTCGACTCATACTTTGATGACGCCAAATTCTTCACCGAGTTCGAGCGCTTCGATCGTCATATCGAGAAGCTTCGCCGGCAAGGCGACGACAAGCGTGTACACTATATTACGATATGTTCACCTAACTACCTTCACGACGCCCATGTTCGCTTTGCCTTGCGTGTCGGAGCAGATGCCATCTGCGAAAAGCCGCTGGTGCTCAACCCCTGGAACATCGATGCCTTGCAGGAACTCGAACAGGAAAGCGGTCGGCGAGTGTATACCATTCTGCAATTGCGGGTTCACCCCTCCCTCGTCGAACTCAAGTCCAAGATCATGCAGGTGACATCGAACAAGAAACGTCAAATCGAATTGACCTACGTGACATCGCGCGGCGGTTGGTATTTAGTTTCATGGAAAGGCCAGACCGATCGCTCCGGTGGACTGGTGACCAATATTGGCATACATTTTTTCGACCTGTTGATCTGGCTGTTCGGCAATGTGCAGAAAAGCGAAGTCCACCTTAGCACAGCAACCAAGGCCTGCGGCTTCATCGAACTCCAAAACGCCGAAGTACGCTGGTTCCTATCGATTGACAAAAGTGACTTGCCGGCGGATGTTGCCGCAAAGAAGCAAACCACTTTTCGCTCGATCACTATCGACGGCAGCGAGATTGAATTTTCCGGCGGATTTACGGATCTGCACACGGTCGTGTATCGCGACATTCTCGGCGGCGGTGGATTCGGATTGGAGGCAGCGCGCCCATCAGTCGCGCTGGCACACGACATCCGTAACGCCAAGCCGATCGGACCGAATGACCGCGTCCATCCGTTCGCGCACAAGGAATTCGGGCGATAAAGAGATTATCCGCTTATAACGATTTCGGTCGTGATGACGCACTTGTCGCTTAGCGTCGCGCGCACCGAACAGTATTTCTCTTGTGACAGCGTAATGGCCTGCTCCACTTTGTTCCGGTCAAGATCGACTCCCGCGAGCCTGTAGGTAATTTTGATTGCCTTGAAATACTTGGGGTTCTCTTCAACCTGCTCTCCAACAACATCAATACGCAACGACTTAAGTTCTTGCCGCATCTTATCGAGAATGGCAACCACGTCGATTCCACTGCAAGCCCCCACTGCCGCCAACAGGTGGTCCGTTGGCGACGCATACAGCCCGGCGCCGCCGCCCTTCTTCTTTACATCCATTCTAAACTTGACGTCTTCACTATTGGTAGCTTCAAATTGCTTTGCGCCGATCCATTCGAGAGTTACAGGAAGCATAATCACTCATCCGGAAGAGGTTGTGTTTTGTGCGCGAATTTCGCCGATGCGGCGCCTCATATCTATGCCACGTACGCTATGACTTCTATTTCGACCGCAACATCAAGCGGCAACTTGACAACCTGAACGGTCGAACGTGCCGGGAAGTTACCGTCAAAGTATGAGGCATAGACTTCATTCATCGCCTTGAAGTCATCCATATTCTTCAGGAACACCGTTGTCTTGATTACATTCTTGAGGCTCGAACCGGCGGCAGTGAGAATGGCATTGAGATTCTTGAATACCTGATGCGTCTGGGCAACAACATCACCTTCAACCAATTTGCCTGTTGCCGAATCAATGGCCACCTGCCCGGAAGAAAACACCAAGTTTTTGCATTCCGTCAGAACGACGCCTTGTGAATACGGACCCAGCGCTTTGGGAGCATTATCAGTTGCGACTATTTTCTTGGACATGGATACTCCGTAAATCTTTACTGTTTTCTGTGGACCACCATCGCTCCGGCTTGACTCTTCGGAAGGATGATGACTTGAGCTATTTGAATATGTTCCGGGCGCGCAGCAATCCATTCAATTGTCTCGGCAACATCGTCTCCGGTGAGAGGCCGCAATCCCTGATACACTTTCTCCGCCCGTTCACTGTCGCCATAAAATCGCACCATCGAGAATTCAGTTTCCACCAGACCCGGATCGACAGTCGAAACGCGTACCGGCGTATCAACCAAATCCATCATCATCCCGCGCGTGATGGCGTCAACTGCAAACTTGCTCGCGCAATAGACATTGCCGTTAGGGTAGACCTCATGACCGGCGATCGAACCGACATTGATCACATGCCCGCGGCCGCGCGCCACCATTCCCGGGACGACCGCACGGCTGACATACAGCAAACCTTTAACATTGGTATCAATCATCTCGTCCCAAGCGACAGGGTCCCCTTCATGGAGCTTCAACAGGTGCCGGCTCAATCCGGCATTGTTCACAAGCAGATCAATATTCCGCCAGCGTTCCGGCAGACCGGCAATCGCAGCCTCGACCGCAGCACGATTCCGCACATCAAGTTTGAGCAAATGCGTCTCTACTTTGAAATCTGCCACCAGTTTTTCTAACCGTTCGAAACGTCTCGCCGCGAGAATCAAATCCCAACCGCTCCCCGCCAATTTGCGCGCTGTCGCTTCACCAATGCCAGAGGAAGCACCTGTTATTAGGGCAATTCTATTCATCAAATCTCTCCGTTACGAAATCACACCGTGCTTTTTGCCGACCTTGGTGAACGCCGCTAATGCCCGGTCAATCTGTTCCTTCGTGTGTGCGGCGGACAATTGTACTCGAATACGCGCCGAGCCCTTGGGAACGACTGGATAGAAAAATCCTACCACGTAAATTCCTTCATCATAGAGATCTCGTGCCATGTGCTGTGAAATTTCGGCGTCGTTTTCGAACTTGCGCAACAAGATCGGCACGATCGGGTGGATACCCGGAGCGATATCGAAACCGCGGGTTGTCATCTCTTTGCGGAAGTACTGCGTGTTTGCCATTAGCCGTTCGCGCAAGTCGTCGCTGTTCGACAACAGATCGAAGGCGGCAATACTTCCCGCCACCAATGCAGGAGCTACTGTATTGGAAAAGAGATACGGCCGCGATTTCTGCCGCAATAACTCAATGATCTCGCGCTTGCCGGTTGTGAATCCGCCTGAAGCGCCGCCCATTGCCTTACCAAGCGTCGAGGTTATAATTTCGACTTCGCCAAGTACTTCGTTAATCTCTATCGATCCGCGGCCCGTCTTTCCCAAGAATCCGGTAGCATGACACTCATCAACCATGACCATCGCATCGTACTTTTTCGCCAGTGCAACGATTTCCTTTAATTTGGCAATATCACCATCCATCGAGAATACACCATCGGTGGCAATCAGAATATTGCGTGAAGGCTGCGGCCGATCCGACAGCCCGGGGTGGTCCCAAATGTCCATGCCTTCCCGGGCGCGAATGAGGTTTCGTTCCAACGAAGCCATATCGGAGTGTTCGTAGATGTATCGCTTGGCTTTGCAAAGCCGAATGCCATCGATAATGCTCGCATGGTTCAGGCTGTCGGTAATGATGCAGTCTTCCGCACCAAGAAGGCTCTCGAAAAGCCCGCCATTGGCATCGAAGCATGACGAGTAGAGGATTGCCTCGTCGGTTTGATAGAACTCGGCAATTCTCTTTTCTAACTGAATATGGAGATCTTGCGTGCCGCAAATGAAGCGAACTGATGAGAGGCCAAAACCGTAATCGTCAAGAGCTTTGTGAGCAGCAGCAATTATATCCGGATGATTAGCCAAACCGAGATAGTTGTTCGCACAAAAGTTGAGTACGTCGGCGACTTCTTGTTGCCTCGGCAACGAAACACTGATTTGCGCGTCTTGCGCCGAGCGTATTACTCGCTCCTCTTTGTAAATCCCCGAGTTGCGGATATTAGATAGTTCTGAACTGAAGTCATACTTGGCACGCTGGTACATACAGTCTCCTTGTTGGGGCATATTCTACAGCATTAGCCAACGTATGTAAACAGCTTTTGTGGGCTTGCGGGAAGGCGCAGAAACCAGATGTTGTGCGGTAAAGCAACAGGTACCGGAAACCGTTTTGGCTGCCGGTACCTGTGTTGGATAGTTAGTAGCGGCTAAAGCCCATACTTCTCGATAATCTGCTCTTTTGTTTTGTGCAGAATATCGAATTTCTTGCCAACCTTAATGAAGGCCGCCAGAGCCTTGTCCAAATGATGCTGGTCATGTGCCGCCGAGAGCTGCGTGCGAATGCGAGCCAGCCCCTTGGCAACGACTGGGAAGAAGAACCCGACCGCGTAAATTCCCTCTTGATACAGCTCGCGCGCGAAATCCTGTGACAGTTTGGCATTGAATAACATTACCGGCACAATTGGTGTCTCGCCTTCCTTGATGATCAAGCCGCCTTCGGTTAAACCTTTGCGCCAGAACATGGTATTGCGTTCCAACTTGTCGCGCCTTTCGGTTGTCTGGCTAATCAAATCCAGCACCCGGCTGGCTCCGACAGCAACTACCGGAGGAATTGTATTCGAGAAAAGATAGGGCCGCGCCTTCTGCCGACACATCTCCACGATCTCACGCCGGCCTGAAACACATCCACCCGATGCACCGCCCAAAGCCTTACCCAGCGTTGTCGTTATGATGTCAAGCTTGCCGACAACTCCAAAGTGTTCGTGGGTCCCGCGACCGGTCTTGCCGATAAATCCCGACGCATGCGAGTCATCGAGAAACACCATAGCATTGTACTTCTCTGCCAACTCAACAATCTTGTCGAGCGGCGCCAGATCTCCATCCATCGAAAATGCGCCGTCGGTAATAATCAGGCGGAAGCGCTTATCCTGATGGAGTTGCAGCTTCTCCTCCAAGTGCTCCATGTTGGAATGCTTGTAGGTGTCTTGGTGTGCTTTGCATAGACGCATACCGTCAACGATTGACGCGTGCACCAACCGGTCGGCAATCATGACGTCCTGTTCCGTTAGGACCGCCTCAAAGACGCCGGCATTGGCATCCATGCACGACGGAAACAAAACGGTATCTTCCGTGCCGAGGAATTTGGTCAGTTTCTCCTCAAGCTGCTTATGAACATCTTGTGTGCCGCAAATGAAACGCACTGATGACATGCCGTAGCCGCGTTCATCCAAACCCTTGCGCGCCGCTGCGATTACCTCGGGATGCGAGGACAGGCCAAGATAGTTATTGGCGCACATGTTAATCACGCGCTTGTGCGGGGACCCGATCGGAAATTCAACTTCGATATCCGATCCCTGCGGAGCACAGATTATACGTTCTTCTTTAAATATACCTGCCGAACGAATCTCATTGAGTTGACTCTGGTAGGCATCGCGAACTGATGTAGAAAAAGCCATATCTCACCTATTCCACGTTAAATTCCTTAAGCAGGGCGACAATTTTGTTCACCGAATCAAAAGCCTTCGGGCTCGCCTTGGCGTCAGGAATCTGAATCTTGTATCTGGTTTCAAGAAACACCTTGAGAGAGACCATCGAGAACGAGTCGACAATCCCGCCGGAAATGAGCGGTGTGTCGTAATCGATGACTTGATCTTCATCCTCCAGGTATTCGCGCTTAACATAGTCGAGTACAATTTCTTTGATATTAGACATACACTTCTCCTCGCTTACATATCATCTTCCAAAGTTGACGTATCACCAATTTCCTGTCCCCATTCTTTTGCACGCAAGAGCCTGCGCATGATCTTTCCGCTGCGGGTCTTTGGCAGCGAAGGCGCAAACTCGATTTCTTGCGGCATCGCCAATGGGGAAAGCTTCTTCCGAATAAAATTCATGATCTCCAGCTCAAGTTCCTTGGACGTTTCGAACCCCGGCTTGAGAGTAACAAATGCCTTCACCACTTCCATATTGACCGGATCCGGCTTGCCGACAACGGCCGATTCTGCAACCGCGGGATGTTCAAGCAATGCGGATTCGATCTCAAACGGACCGACCAGATGTCCCGCTGTATTGATCACATCATCATCGCGGCCAACAAACCAATAGTAGCCATCCTCATCAATGCTCGCCCGATCACCACAGATGTACCAGCCGTTGATAAACTTCTTATCGTAGGTTTCCTTGTTATTCCAATAGCCGCGAATCATCGCCGGCCAACCGGGTTTGAGTGCGATCAGTCCGACAATGCCCGTGCGCGTAATCGGCTGATGCGTCTTCATGTCCAATACTGTTGCAGTAATCCCCGGGAAAGGACGTCCCATTGAGCCTGGCTTAACCTTCATGCCCGGATAATTGGAAATCACAATGCTTCCAGTTTCAGTCTGCCAGTAAGTATCATGGAAAGGCAGTCCAAATGCCCTTTGCGACCAGAGGACGGCCTCGGCGTTAAGCGGCTCACCGACCGACGCGAGATGCCGCAGGCTTGACATGTCGTACTTGCGAACAGCTTCTTCGCCTTCCTTCATCAATGAGCGTATCGCTGTCGGTGCAGAGTACCAAACGGTAACCCGACAATCCTGAATAAACTGATACCAATTGTCCGCGCTGAAACCCTCATCGAGCACGCATTGCGTGACCCCGCAAGACCAAGGTCCGATGATGCCATATGATGTTCCGGTCACCCAACCAGGATCAGCCGTACACCAGTATATGTCGTCATCCATCAGGTCGAGAGCGTAGCGAGTAGTTATGTATTGCGATATCAGCGAGTAATGAACATGCTGCGCACCTTTCGGCTTTCCGGTTGTGCCCGAAGTATAATGCAGCACCGAAGGGGTTTCAGCGACTGACGGATAGACCTTGTACTTGTCCAGCGCCATCGCATCATTCATGTGCATTGCAATTTCGTGCTCTTGCAGTGGCTTGACTCCGTCATCGTCGACGACGATGATCAATCGTAGATTCGGAAGTTCCGGCAGGATCTTGCGAACCTTGAAGACATGCTTGCGCTGGGTAATGATCGCCGCAGTTTGCGCATCTTCAAGTCTGGTAAAAAGTGATTCGGGACCAAATGCCGAGAATAGCGGCTGCGAAATGGCGCCGAGCTTCAGTACACCGAGAAATCCGAAGTAAAGTTCAGGAATCTTGTCCATAAATAGACAGACTCGCTCGCCGGGCTTGATCCCTTGTTCGCCAAGAAATGCGGCAATGCCGTTAGTGAGTTTGCGCATCTGGTCGAACGAGTAGTCCCGCCGTTCGCCCGTATATGACTTCCAGATTAAGGCCGTCTTTTGCGATTTGCCAAGTTTGCAGATTCGATCACTGCAGTATGCCCCGATATTGATTTGTTTTCCGCTCTGATAGTCCAACTCGCGCTCGGCGAGTTGCCACTCGAAGGATTTGTAGGTTTGTTCGAAGTTGCCGATATGAGTCACGCCCTCGCCTCCACCAAATTAGGGGTAAGATCGCCTTCACGTTTTCTTCGAGAATATATCAACCTCCCCGGATTCCGGCAAGCAAATAAGACGCTTTTGTCCCTCTTTCTTGTGAAAAAATTCACTTTTACGGCTTTTTGAGGGCTTGAGTCTACCGAATTGTTACTGATTGCGGTCCGTAATCGAAGCAGGTAGCTTAATTGGTCATTTTGATTATTGCCAGCTTCTTGATGTTCTCCACATCCTTAGCTGTTCGCACCTCAAGGCGCACACCCCGGCCCTCGGCATACTTCGGCGCCTTGTCAATAACACCCAGCACAGAATCAGGCAATTTGCTTGCATGCGCCGCCGCAACTGCCTTTTCACCAAGCGCAAATGAAGCGAGAAAATAGCCTTCACACGGTGTCATATAAAGAACCGCCCGCTTTTCGCCTTTGAGACGCAATCCCCAGCCGGTGCTCTTGCTCGCATAGCCCCATTCCGGCGATATCGGTGCATACTCCTTCACGACATGGTCGTGCAAAGTACACCACAACTTGTAGGTCTTTCCAAGTACCTGTTTGAGGTCCGCCTCTTGCGGAGGATGAGCTTTATCGTCAAAAATGCTTAACGCCACAGAAACCTCTCTCAAAAGCTCGCAACGAGAATCACAATTTCTTAGGAGTCGTCCTCTTCTTCTTCGGTCACAGTTTCCACCTGGGGAATCTCACCATAGCATTTCTCACAATAGAAATCGTCGTCGGTAAGAAATGTGTGCTCCGGCACCAGAACAGTCCCGCACTTGGCACAGACTGTCTCCGGCAGTCCTTCGCCCAATAGCCGGACCTCTTCGACTTCCGGTCTGTCGCCGGGACCGATCTTGGGAACGCTGTCACCATATCCATACATCTTCGCCAGCGGATCATTCACCAGTTCTGTTGCCACAGCTTCTTCAGGACCATCTGCCAAACTTGCGTTCACATCAATTTGCCGCCCGGTCAGCGAATGGACCTCATCGTCGATAGATAGTTCTGGATAAGGCACCGCTTGACTCGTACCGCATTCCGGGCAGGTGAAAGTCCCTTCATTGAGTTCCTGCCGTTCGATGGTCAGACTCTCGCCGCACTTCTCGCAATCAACATCCATGGTGGGAAACGGAAACTTCGCCAGACGATAAGCCCTGATTTGTGCTTCATCAATCCCGCGTTCGAACAAAGCTGTCCGAAGCATTCCCTGCGCTTCCGGCGAATACTCTCGCAACTCAAAAGCCGCAGCATGAGTAAGATGCGTTGAATCGAGTTGGCGAAACCGTTCCAAGATCTCACTTGTCATACTAATGCCTCCTTAATGAAGATACGCGTCTGCCGGTCCTAATCAAACTCGTACTTCGTTTCCGCAGGAGTTTGTTCGTACCCGACTCTGCCAATCACGATATCCGCCCGGATATAGCTTTCGCTCTTCATCGGCGAACCGTGAAGCCTGCGCAACATTGCCAGTTGTCCGGTGTGTGTCAGGGCATCGGCAATCGGACCCTGTACCAATTTCGTTAATTCAAAATTGGACGGCAATTCAGAGGCAAGGTAGTCATCGAATTTCTTGAGACTGACAAAGAAGCGTTTGCATTCTTCCTGCCACGCTTGCGGCTCCGCTGCCTGCCACTTGGGTTCACCGATTGAAATACTCAACGCCCAATCGAACAGGTCGCCCAGATGTGCGACAATCTGTAAGGGCGTCTTGCTCTTGGCATCGGCTTTGAAGTCGGCAAACGACTCCGGCGCACCGCGAAGCGTCTTCGATGCGCGATATGCCAACGTCGCCAGCAAATGTCTGATAATTTCCCGATCGGTCATGGACGGTCCTTTCTCCCTTCGCTGCTGTGTTGTCGTGCCCTAACGTGATAACACGCCAAAACTTGAACGGCAATCACATTTACTGATACCCCACATCCGTCAGGGCAGGATTTCTGGCGGATGTGGAGATCGCATCAGGCGACTGGATCCACAAGAATCGTCGATCAGCCGCTGCCAATTAAAGCATCGACGCAAGTACGATGATGGCAACACCTATGACCATGTTCGATGACGAGAGAATTTCCAGCTTTGAGCGTGCTCCGAGGAAGATCGGTGATGGTGCTTCGCCCGGTTTGGGAGTGTACTTACGAATCTTCGGTGCAAAGACGAATGTTATCGCGATGCCGATGAGCACTGCAGCAATGTACAGTATATGTTTGATAGTCAGGGTCAGACCGTAACCGGCCGATGTATCGAACAAGGCGTCGTCCGGTGTTTTCATCCAGCCGGTTATGGCGAGGACGATCATACTCAACCAGGCAATGATTGTGAAGCGCTTGGCGATCGCGCCGAACAACTGGCCGGCCTGCCCCGGATCGATTACCGATAGCGCCGGCTTAAGCACCAGTCCGATAAAGATCATTCCGCCGATCCAGGCAATTGTGAAAAACTGATGCAGAAAATCCACAAGACTGAATGATGACATAGACACACTCTCCCATAAGAAACATTTGCGGTTGCGCCCATTTCGGTTAATGGACTCTTAAATTATGAATGAAATACGAAGACTGGTGGCGGGGAGTTTCATCTTTAATAGAAAAAAATAGCAATGAGCTTCCTTTTGTCGACAATCAGCCCGCTTCGCCGGACACACGCGACTCGGTAAAAAAAGATCGGGATTGTCAGTACTTGGGCTAGCCGGCACAATTCAACAGACCCTTCACTGCGCTCAGGGTGACAGTCCACTTGGGCATTATCTCTGTCGAGTCCGGTGCTACGCTGCGAACGCGCTACCCCACCTAGGCAAAGCGTTAGGTGGGATTAGTTCTGGTTCACCGACAAGTGGGCGGGCAGGTTGATGGGAGCCGCTCGAATCAGTAAGCCCACCGGTTGGTTGAGGTACAAGTTTGAACCATGGCGCATAAACAATGGAGTTTCTTATCTCTGCCCCCCCTACTCCATCATCAGCACGACCTTTGCCGAAGGCTGACTGCCGGTCGCAAACATGTCGACGGCTTCAAGGAATTTCTTGAACGGATAGCGATGTGTTATCACCGGGCGCGGATCAACCATTCCGCCATCAAGAAGCGCCTGCATCTGATACCAGGTCTCGAACATCTTACGGCCATTGATACCGATCACCGTAGCGCCTTTGAAAATGATCGCTTTGTTGACATCGATCATCACCGCGTCGGGCGGGATACCGAACATCACGAGCGTGCCCGCTTTGCGCAAAATCTCGAATCCAGTCTCAACGGACTTCTGGTTGCCGGCCATGTCGAGGACGACATCGACGCCGCCTGCGGTCTCATCCCAGATGCGCGTCTTGAAGTCCTTGTCGTTGGCGACATTGATCGAAACATGCGCGCCCATCTGTTTGCAGATGCCGAGATTGAAATCCTGCATGCCGATATTGTAGATTCGTTCCGCGCCGACGGCTTTGGCGATCCCGCACGAAAACGCCGCCGTCGGGCCGTCGCCAATGATGGCGATGCGTTTGGTCGAGACATTAGCGGACATCGTGGTGTAGACGGCGTTGCCGAAAGGTTCATGAATCGAGGCAATCGCCGGATCCATTCCCTTATCAATTTTCCAGCATACGATTTCCGGAAGGGCAACATACTCCGCGAAGATACCATCGGTGTCGACGCCGAGAATCACCAGATTGTCGCAGATATGCATGTTGCCCATGCGGCACTGTTTGCACACGCCGCAGGGGATATGCGATTCGGCGGCAACAAAATCGCCGAGCTTGAGACCGCGGATATTCTTGCCGACTTCGACAACTTCACCGCAGCATTCGTGGCCGAAGATCAACGGCGGCTTAAGGCGTCCCTGCGCCCATTTGTCCCAATTGTAGATATGCTTGTCGGTACCGCAGATCGAAGACGCCTTGGTCTTGATCAATACCTGGTTGTCGTTTATCTGGGGGACTTTAACTTCACGAAAATCGGCTCCCGCCGCCCGTTCCGGCTTCACACCGGCCCACATAGTCTCCACGGTAGTTGTCCTTTCCCCTTGGTCTTGTCCAAGGGCCTTGATAGGTGCTGCGAAAAGATACACTTCGGCCATCGCAAAGTCAATCAGACCCCGATACTGATGTTTCCCTTAGAAGACGACTAATCGTTGCCTTGGAGTAATTGTCATGTTGACAAAATGGAGCTAATGCCTTACTTTATGGATGATAAAGTCCATTACAAAAGCCGAACGCGGAGGTTTCACAATGCTCAAAACCGCTGTCTTGGCCTTCCTCGCGATTTTGACCATCACTTCAAGCGAAGTCTTAGGCCAACAGAGCACCACCGGCCCGGTCCCGCCGGCCGACATCGACCGCGGCCTGCGCCCGCCCGACAAATCACGCATTATCATCGGCGGCGTCCCATCCTACATTTGGCATCACGGTTGCGGCCCGACAGCCGCCGGAATGGTGCTGGGTTTCTGGGACGGCTTTGCATTTCCCAACCTGATTTCGGGATCGGCAAACATCCAGACTATTGAAGTCAGCGAGATGATGGCGACCGACGGCGGAAATGAAGGGTGTGGTATTACTGCATCGGATCACTTTCGCGACTACTCTTGCCCAATTGATGCCTCGCCCGGAGCACTCCAGCCGGATCGATCTGAAACCGGCCAAGCGCACGCCAACAATTGCCTGGCAGATTTCATGCACACCTCCCGAAGCGCCAATTCCAACTACTACGGCTGGAGTTGGTTCAATGATGTTGAATCGTCTTTGCGGCAGTACTTTCTCTATCGACTCCCCGGAACCACTATCAACACCGCCAGCAGCGTTCTTTTCGATGACTTCAATTGGGAACTCTTCAAAGAACAGATTGACCTCCTCCATCCACTGGTGCTATTGGTAGACACCGAGGGCGACGGCTCGACCGACCACTTTGTCACGGCAATCGGCTACGATGAAGCCGAGCATGAATATGGAATTTATGACACGTGGGATCACAACGTTCACTGGTATAAGTGGCGCAAAATTGCGTCCGGAAGCGAGTGGGGTATCTTCGGAGTGACAACGTTTAGCCCGCAGTTTACTTGTGTTGACAGTGACTCTGATGGATACGGAGATCCGGAGCAGGCCGGCAATCAATGCCCAGACGATAACTGCCCGGCAATCGCCAATTCCGATCAGGGCGATGTCGATGGCGATTCGTTTGGCAATCCCTGCGATCCTGATGCAGACTCCGACGCAATCGCCAATGCGATCGATAACTGCTGGTTAGTGGTCAATCCCGCGCAGGAGGATACCGATATCGACTCCGTTGGTAACCTTTGCGACAATTGTCCTAACGTCAGTAATTCGCAACAGCGCGATCAAGACTATGATGGAGTAGGCGACCTCTGTGATGGACGGCTCCACATCTACTCGCAGGCTTGCCCAAATGCGTATCTGGGGCAACCATACTTTTTCCAACTCGATGGCGCCGGTGGAGTCTATCCTTTAACATGGACTTTCTTGGGCGGTGATTTGCCATTCGGAACATCATTTATCGGCCCGGCAGGCATTATTAGCGGCACACCAACCTTCAAAGCCGTTTACTACTTCACGGTCGAGTTATCCGACTCCGACAACCCAGCGAGACGTATGACGTTGAGCACCTCTATTCTTGTAATCGATCCGCCGCCACCACCGCGGCCGTGCGGCGATGCCGACAATAATCTGCATGTTACAATTTCCGATGTTGTATTTCTCATCAACTACGTGTTTGCCGGCGGTCCGGCGCCGGCGCCGCTGCAATACGGCGACACCAACTGCAATAACCAGGTCAACATCTCGGATGCTGTATATTTGATAAACTACATTTTTGCCGGCGGGCCTATTCCTTGCGCGGCATGTCCATAAGCTGAAATTGCGCTTCGGCCAAACAACGGTCGCAATTGTCATCGATTGGCAAATCGCTTGATTTCAGGACTGTTTTGTCTATTTTATAATCAAATAGAATAATACATCGATAGCGCCTGCATTACTGTCTTTTGCATTCGTGCTTTTTGTCTCTTCGGAGGAATATTATGTTTCCCTCACGTTTCTTGCTCAACCTTGTTAAGTGCCTCGCACTTCTGATTATGTTATGGGCTTCAATGGCACAAGCCAGCGTCCCCAGTTCATTCGCGTACCAGGGACGATTGACCGATTCTGACGGCACTCCGCTTAATGAAGTTGTCGCCCTCACCTTCAATATCTATTCAGACTCGCTCGGCACAGCTTCAATCTGGAGTGAATCACACGCAACCGTTACGATCACGAACGGGCTGTTCACTATCGTGCTTGGTAGCACAAATCCATTGACCGTCGGGGTGTTCAATGGCAGTATCCGCTGGCTGGGTATCAGTATTGATGCCGGCGCTGAATTGCGTCCACTGCGCCCATTGCTAAGTGTGCCGGGAGCCTTCCAAGCAATCCAAGCCGACACCGCACTGCATGCCAAGACAATTGCCGACAACTCGGTCACCACAAGCAAAATTGCCAATGGTACGATCGCATTTGGCGACATCGGTCAGAACGGCGCAACGAGCGGACAGGTCATGAAATGGAACGGCTCGAACTGGGCGGCTGCTGCCGATGCCGTTAGCAGCAATACTTCCGGCTGGGTAGACAACGGTACAGTCGTGAGCTTGACGAATCTGGGCGATACCGTCGCCATCAACACCAGTTCACGGCTGGGCAAGGTGAACATCAATGGCGATCTCGGACTGACAGGAGAGTCCGGAATCTACTTCGGTTCCGCCAGTGCACGGCTAGAAGCGACAATGGGCAACAACATGAAATGGGTCGGCACTGATTTGAGTTTGTTGGCTACCGAAAGTGTTTACTTCACAGAATATGGCGTTTCGACCTGGGCGGAGTTTGACAACGTCAACCGGAGAGTCGGTATCGGCACAATCAATCCAGATGACCGACTGCATGTCGAGAACGACGAAGCCGGTACTTGCTGGCTGAAGATACAGGGCTCGCATGCGACACAATGGGGGCAGACTGGTCTGCGAATCCAGACGCCTGCAAACACGTGGCATTTGAGGCAGGACCTGTACACGCACGCCAATTTCCCGGAAGGCGCGTTGTCTCTATACAGCAGCGGCGGAGCTGTCGAGACGATGACTTGGCTGGAAAATGGCAACGTCGGAATCGGCAGGACCAATCCGACGCGGAAGCTGCATGTGGATGGCAGCATCCAACTTGATGATACGCTCTATGGCGGGGCGATCAATCCGTCCCTGATGGCGGCTTCCAGGTTGCCGGATGAACCGGGAATTGCCTCGGCGAAAGCACATGACCCCGGAGGTATGCTGTCCCTAACGCATGACTATCAGGTCATCATCTCACGCCAAATCACGGTTCCGGCGCCTGGTTACGTGTTGGCACTGGGACATTCGTGGTTAACGTATGATCACACTTACAATGACTACGATGCGGTCGAACTTGGAATCTCCGACATTACCACTGATCTCGACTACGAGCGGACTGCTCACTTCGGTACTTCAGCAAACGTCGGAACAGGGAACTATTCATGTACGCTCACACCGCATGCTGTGTTTCGTGTCACCGAAGCTGGGAGTTACACGTACTACTTGCTTGGAAAGAAGTACGACGCTGTTAGTGCTCAAGTGCTCAATGCTGACTTGACGCTTGTATATGTTCCGACCGCGTATGGTACGGTGGAAACTACTCCCGTTTATTATCCGACGCCGCCGCTCAAAGGGATTGTCGGCCAGCCATCAACACTTGATACAAACCTAACGGCAAGATCGGCATCTGTTGATGTGAGCGAGGAGCTTCGGTTGTTGCGGTCGGAAATCGAGCTATTGAAGAAGCGTATCGACGGGAAGAAGCAATGAGGCGCAACAGCTTGAGACTCGGAAATCACAAAATCTAAAGAAACCATGGCGCTGGTCCTGGGACGACCTGACCAGCGCCGATTCTGATCTACACCGCCGGTGCCGGCATCCCGTAATTGCCCCATTCCTCCAGCGATGGACCGTAAATTCCCGGAATTTTCAATCCGGCTTGACGCATCAGCACCGTCATTTGCCCGCGGTGATGGACCTCGTGGCCGATCAGCACAAACAGTGTGAAACTGCGTGTCCACATCGAGCCGTACATGTCGTCTTCCTGTAGTAGCGTCTCATCTTTCCAGTTCTTCTTGATCGTTGCCAATAGCGAAGTTGCGGCTTTGTCGTACGCTTGCTGGATAGCAACGGCGCTGGTCGGAACCGGAGCGTGTTCATCCGGTGCATCGATCTTCATGCCAAGACGGGTCGGCATCTCGCCCATAGTCTGGATGATATGCCAGGCCATTCTGCCCAACGTGCGATGGTCCTTGGCGACGGACTGACTTAGCGAAGCGTCAGTCAAAGCACCAAGTATCTTCCGCGTCGCCTTTGTCTCGTTGTTCCACCAATTCTCGAAATCCGCAATCGTGCGAATCAACACAAAACCTTCTGCCATAATGTCTCCTTGGCGACTCTTGGTCGCAACGGTCTGTAGGTTTAGCAAGTATCTGTGGGTAAAATCGACGATTGGTGGCTTGTCGTCAATCACATTTCCGGCAGTCGCTTTTCGGTTGCGCGGAAGCTGTTCGGGGAATATATTCCGTCCGGAGAGTTGGCAGAGCGGTCGATTGCGGCGGTCTTGAAAACCGTTGTCCTGCAAGGGACCGGGGGTTCGAATCCCTCACTCTCCGAATATTATTAGAAGAGAGCCCTTTGACGAGAGTGTCAAAGGGTTTGTTGTATGTGGGGTAAAGGGTTGACCCTTCGAGTTTGCAGTTCGATAGTAACGATTTCAGCAATTTCCGCTTTTGGCTTTGGTTCGCTCTAAGATAAAGCTCTTCGGCCTGATAGCTAAGTTCGATAGCTTTTAATGCAATGTCAAACTCTTGATCAATACTGGGTCCTAAATTGCTGAGCCTAAATTCAATTTCTTTCAATCTTCGTTGATAGTCTTCAAACACGGAACGGAAAAAATCCTCGGGAATTGAGTCATCAAGCTTCGATTGGAATGCGCGTTTCATGTCTGATTGAATCTTATCCCGAGTAATTTCCAATCTCTCTCTTTCCTTTTCAGCATTCGACTTGCGATTTTTCTGTTCTGTTTCTAGAGCCGCTTTCAAGTAATCATACCAGGCATACGGCAAAGTTACTCGTCCGACAATTTTGGCGAACTGAGCGTCCAGGTTTGACTCAGAAACGTAGGTGAGTCGATGGCTCTTCGAGAAGCCTGTGCAATGATAGTAGATGTATCGTTTCTTCTTAATTTCCGCAGTGACAGCACATTCGCAATCAGCACACTTAATCATTCGAGAGAAGACGAAGTCTCTGTTCGAGAATCTGCCTCTTGATCGAGACTTAAAAGCTGCCTGTACTTTTTCGTACAAATCGACACTGACAATTGGTGGATGATCTCCCCGGATGATTTGGCCATGCCAAGAGAATTGTCCCGTGTAAAAGATGCGCTTGAGAAGACGTTCTACTTCGGCTCTGTTAATTCTGCGACCCGACTTTCGAAAGTTGAGCCCTGCTCGTATTGCGAACGAGTGTAGTTCATCGATTGAATGCTCGCCGTCGGAATATAGTTCGAAGAGTTCTCGAACAATGTCGCCTCGGAACGGATCAATTGTAATTGCCTTAGTGATGGGGTCTCGCAGATACCCCAAAGGGATTTGACCACATGGATACTTTCCCTGTCGCGCCTTCTCGTCGTGCCCTTTCTTTACTTCCTGAGACAAGTTGTTAAGGTAATATCTGGCTTGAGCAGTCTCAATGTCATGAACCAACTTGTCGGATGGCTTCGAGTCCTTTCCAATGATTCTACCGTCTTTGACAAAGTGAATGTCAATTCCCATGTCTGCCAGCATCACTTGATCTTTGAAGTTGCGGTACAATCGATCGACTTTTTCGACCAGAATGGCAGTGATCGAGTGGTCTCGCTTCAGTAGCTCAACCATTTGTCCGAGTTTTGACCGGCCGGCTTTGCCCGCGGACTCTGATTCAATGAATTCCTGAATGACTTCAAATCTGTGTTTCTGAGCATACTCTCGAAGTAATAGGAGCTGCGAAGGTATTGAGTAACCTTCGCGTTCCTGGTCCTTTGTAGATACCCGGGCGTATATGACAACTTTGACCATGTCGCTCAACATAATTGAATTCCTGGATCTGTCAACAGGCTAACCAGAATCGCGTGTATCTAGGCGTAGAGCTCTCTGGACTTCTTCTTTGACAAAGTATCGATATCGATTCGCAGGATTGACGTAAGATGGCACAGCGCCGTCCTTAGCCCATTTCCTGAGCGTCTTCGGATCTACCCCTAGTTCACGTGCAAGAGCGCCATTTGTGAGCATTCCTTTGAAATCATACTTCATGTTTAGACCTCCTATGTTTAACCGACTTTGGTAATGTTTTGATACAACTCACCTTGCAATCCTATTCAGGCAGCGACTATCTGAGCTGCCTCAGAAAAGAGCAGCGCGAATTTCGGAACTTCATGCGGATCTTGAAGTCGCGAAAGTCGGAGTTTTCCACCACACAATGCGCAAACGGCCTTTTCTGGTTTCGGCATTTTCAGATCATGAAAAATCCCAAATCGATGAATCCGACGAACACCGGTTATTAAATCCAAGTAGAGCGCAATTGCTTTAGGATCATCGATAGGAGCCGGCTTCAGGATGTATTTCAGAACATATCGGACGGCCCGTTTGGGGCTTTTGGATTGGCGAATATCGACAACGCTGCTATCGCGAGTTAATTGATACCACAAGTCAGAGATCTTAGCTTGTGGGATGTAGGGACCGTATACAAGCGCATGTATATGGAAATTGAAGCCTGCTCCGATTTCGAGGACGGCAAGGGCTCCTGCACCGTTTTTCTTGGGGAAAAATGAGTTGATTAGTTTGCGCGCTTTCCTAAAAAGCTCTCGTAAGTCGCAGGTTTGAAGAGCTTGCGGATCACTCACTTTCTTGGTCAGAGTTAGCATTGAGATTCGAAATCCGGGCTTCGGTTTCAATTGAATCACGAACTTTTCGAATTCACCAACTATTCGAGCGAAGTGTTTTTTTGCGCAATCACAGCAGACTCTGACTTCGCATCTCCACAGACTTACATACTGTTGTGTGCACTTCATACATTCGAAGTGCACGAACTGTTTTCGGCAAGCTGTGAATCTCTTAGCCAATGACCTAAGTCTCAAGGCCCTTGTGAGATTGACGACCCTTAAGCTCTCCAGGGCGCAGGCTCGATCTTCCAGATCCTGGGCAATCCTGGAACGCCAGATATCGTCCTGATCCCCACGTAGGAGCTCACTCAGTGACCTCGATTCACATGTCTGTATTATATCTTCTGCTATCACAGCTACTTATCCAGTTATTTGGTCATATCAAGTGAACTAAGGGTCTTGGAAATCCGCGGTCGCTTTCATTTGGTGTGTGTGTTTTTTCCGGAAGAGGGCTCAGAGAGCAGCGTTTTTGCCGTATTTACCGTGTTTTTGCCGGGAATGTACCGAGACTGTACCCGAGACGGAGCCGTATCACGAGCCGGCACGTTAGCCGGCGATTTACCCAGAGATACTGTAAGATTGCTGGCTTCAAGTTGCTGGTCGGCATCGCTAGATCGGAGAGGTATTACAGATTTGCCAAATGGAAGCGGTACTATTCCCAGTGAAGAAGCTATCTCGAATAGAATATTGACATAGCCAACTAGGTGGATGTTGGCGGTCGAATCTGCAAACTTCTCGAGAGAGCTTGCTAGTTCTTCTAATTCTGGGCCAGCATTTGAGCGGTCTCGGACATTCATACAGTCCGAAGCTATTTAGGGGAGTGACTCCTGGCCAAAGATGATTTGGGCCTCGTTTTAGTTGTGGTCAAATTCTTGGTCAATCCCAACTTAGAAAGCATTGCAAGAAAACTTGTCTCTTCCATATTGGGGCTGACAATCTTTTTCTGCTTGAGGATTTGTAAAAACCTGCGCCTGGGAGTGATTTCGGCGCCCCCGAGAAACCATAGCATGACAGTGCCGACCCATTGTCTAGTTGTGACAAACTTGTCTTCTATTGTATTGGCGACCAAGCCGCGCGATATGCCTTTGAATAGCTCTTGATCACCATTCGAAATTGCTTTCGAAACTAGTTCATGCATCCATTCCGCCAACAAGAAAGACTTGCTTAGTGAGAGTAATTTTCGAACAGCATCTACCGACTCCTTTGGAATCTTCTCCTTGCCTTTATGCTCACGGACTTCGTAGATGAGTTGCTCAATTGTCCGATTATGAGCGCCGATACAGCATATATTTCCAAAGGCATAGTAGATAAAGTGACTAGCCCAGGCGTGATGTCGGTCAGGTTTGGCAATTCCAGGAAACTCAATCCCGTGCTCCGTAAGAATTGCAGCAGTTTGCTCAAATGTGGCAGGTGTTCTCTCCGCCTTGCCCCATTCTGACAGTTGGCGATAGAAAGTCACTTTCGCTAACTTTGGAGTTAATTCTTCAAAGAAGTCCTGAGAAAAATAAGGGCGATATGGATAGACCAGAAAATAAGTACCACCGAAATCAATCAATTGACGATCAAAATAATGCCATAGTTCGTCAAAACGCCTGATCGCTCTGTCGCTGATCTCAAAACTGTTAGTTGCCACCATGTGTTATTTATCGGCTGGTCTCGTTTTCCCTTGAAATGGGAATAACGTCAATAGTCGGTTTCAACTGCAGAATTTCATTGGTACGAGCCTTTCAATCACGATGTGCGTCTAGTGCTGCAAAGATGTAAGCCGCGCCGCAAATTAAACCACCAAAAGATTAGGCAATCTCATGCGTCCTTAGTGAAGGACAATCAAGTTGCCTATAAGAGATACTTTTTCAGAAACAACTGGCAACTTCAAGGCAATTTCCACGGTGGCAAAACATCTTGACTTTCTCCAACTTTTCAACACCTTTCTTGGCGGGAAGCAGGCTCTGAGGTATTGAGTTACACCAACAGTAAATAGCGCCGAGAACGAACAGGGCAAAGCTCCAGGTTGAACGTCTTACCTGGCCGTAGGAGAAATCAGTGACAGCCTCAGGAGTCACTGATTATCTGCATGACCTTCCAGGTTTCAACCGACAACTGATTTGGGATCATAGCAATTTAGAGAAAAGGTTCGGATGGCTCAAGAACATCTGGCAGACGTAATCAGGACTCTGGTTGTGAGTTCTTTTCACGTTGAGGAAGTCACACCGCTGACAGATTTCGCCGCGGTCATAGACTTCCACAGGACTGATGAGCTGGGGGGACAAGTTAAGTACTCTGCAGTGATTTCTCAGAAGCCGATAAGCGATCCTCTACTCAAGGGCTTTTTGAATAGTGCCTCCAAAAGAAATTACCATTCATTGGCAATTGGGTTTCAGGTGCAGGGTGCCACTTGTTATTCTCTAGACAAGTTCTATGATCTCTTGGGCGGGCCGGCACTGACGCACTTGGTACAGATTCCCAACTTGACAGAGATTCTCGTTGAATTAGGTTTTAACAGACTCCCAGCTGGTATCGACGGGAAACCTGATGACTTACTCGAAGAGTATGTTTCTCATTGTCTGAGATTCATTCTTGCATCAAGAGTTAACCGATATGGTCAGGACCGACGCTTCGAGAATGTTCCTGACATCATTGCGTTTGACAAAAAGTTGACTCCTTTCCAAATAGATGCTAAGGCGCGGAAGGACGGATACACCTTCACACTAGACGATATCACCAGGTTCTCAGGATATGCGAATGACTTCAACTCCAAATATTCACACTTACTGGGGCCAATGTATGCATTCATTGTGGTGAGTTCAGAATTCCAAGACAGCCCGGGATCTCTACTTGAGAGAAGAAAGCAGCTTTTCGAAAGGTGTCAGGCGAATCTAGTGTGTGTGACATCGTCGGAACTTGGGGAAATAGTCAGTCTTATCAAGGAGAACTCTCTGTACAGATCCTCGCTTAACTGGAAGAGTGTCTTTGCAAACTTAGTAGTAACAAAGCACGAGGTTGAGGCACTTATCAGCTCCATCAAGAAGGACAGAATAAAAGGATAACAATTTATGGGAACTTCAGTAAGTCACGCATCACCTAAAACGCTGGGTTGGCAGAATGCATCGCTCGGATACCGAGACAGTAGAATTCCGGCTAGGAGAGTGATCGCAGAAGTTTGGAGAGCCTGCCAAAGCGAAGAGATGCCGACGTCATTGTTATTGGAATCCAACGCCCTCTTTAGATGTCAAGAGATCATCAGAGGAGCCCGCGACTCTGCGACTGCCTCTAGCTCAATGGAAGCTGAGCTTGTTCACTCAAAGGCCTCTTCAGTAGTTACTGAATTTGCTCGAAGAGCGGCCTTCGCCGCGTTCAATACACAGTATTCCGTCTTGGGATGGCGGGCCGAGTTCTTTGCCGACCTGACAGACTACCTCGTTTCACGAGATGCGTCAGGGTATGTTGGTCGAGATTATCGCGCAAAAACTGTCAAGCAGTTGATGAAATTTAGGGCGGAGTTGAAAGACTCAGTGCGGAAGATAGTTGGAAGTAATGAATCCGACCCGAGAAGTGAATCGGAGTGGACGAAGTACGTCAGAGAAACAGTAAAAACCCTGTCGAGTTCAGAATGACAAACGTGCTCGTCGCAAGCGAACGTGAAGATTGCGATCTTTGGCTTGTCCCTGGCAAGAACTTCACAAATGGGACTACCGCATTCAAGAGTTATTTCGGCTCAATCTCATCTCTCGAACTCGACTTACTGAATCTCTCGTCTTCTATATTTGTTACGGACTTAGCCGTGAAGAGAAGTTCTGCATTACAGTACGCGCGTGATATTTCGATTCAGGTGGAAGTTGTAAACATACATGCATTTGAGCATGTCAGAGGAGCCATAGAAGCGGCCCTATTCAAATTGAGCCGCGACAATTGGTCATTTCAGTTTCTTCCGAAAGCTGGTCACACTGAGTCGGCTAACAAGTCGATGCCTGACAAAGGCGGTATCACTCTGCTTTTCTCTGGTGGAGTAGATTCCTTCTGCGCTGCGGCGTCATTGTACGCAAGCAAACGGCCACTAGCCCTTGTGAGTCATGTTACTCATAATAGGACCGTGGAAGAAAGTCAAAAGGATCTTCACAAATCGTTGAGTGACTTTTACAAGAGAAGTGTCGATCATTACTCGCTTAGAGTCTTTGGCCGAAATCACCAAGAATTTACCTTCCCGTCCGACACTGAAAGAGAAAACTCTCAGCGAACCCGAAGCTTCTTGTTTCTTTCGATTGCTGCTCTTGTGGCACGTAGGACTGGACATTCACGAATTGTCATGATGGCAGAAAATGGTCAATTCGCGATTCACTTGCCATTAACCCCAGCGAGAGTAGGCCCTTTTTCAACTCACACGGCTGATCCATCCTTCATTAGGCAAATGCAAGAGATCTTGCGGATTTTGCTCAACTACGGTCAACTTGTAATCGAGAATCCGCTTCTATACAAGACAAAGGGAGAGGTTGTAGACACTCTCGATCCAAAGTTGTACTATGCCCTGCAAAACACGATCAGCTGCTGGATGAGTTCTCGAGTGAAAACTCACAAACATTGCGGAATATGCATTCCTTGTCTGTCTCGCCGCATTGCTTTGGAAAGCAGAGGGATTGTGCTCAAAGAATACAAACGAGATCCATTGAGAGAGGACATAGAGTCGTTGCCGCCAGAAGATGATGGCAAGCGCAATCTTTCAGATCTTCTATCATTTGTTTTGAGCTTCGATGGTGATGTTAGTAAGCGAAGAATTGAACTACTCGATGAATTCCCGGATCTTCATAATCAGGCAATCGATCAGGACAAAGCAATCAAAATGTACGGAAGATTCTCGAGAGAAGCCAAACGAGTACTGAGCAACTATCCCAATGTGGCAGCGTTGATGAAATGAAAATCTATCACCGCTCATTAGAATTGCTACGTGTCAGCCCACAAGAATGGAGAAACCTTCAAGATGCACCTAGTTCTCCTCGTAAGTACTCGGCGTTTAGTGCGTGGCAGGGATCAATTCGTCGTTACCACTCTTCTCAGGGAGACCAGCAGGCAGCAATTAACTACTTAGAAGGGCAATTTGATAAGCACTTCAAGGCAAACATGACTAACGAAAGACGACTGGTTGAATATACAAATTACATACTTGAGTATTGCCAGGATTTCGAACAACTCGGGCACGTATGCAATGAACTAGGGAGTAAGCTCGATTTTCAGCTTGAGAATGATGTCATTCTTGCCGGAACAATTTTCCGGTTTGACCTGGTCTTGAGTGGAGGTTATTCTGCGTTTCTTCTTAAAAGAGACGACAGTGACTGGCAAAGTGAATTGCGTATGCCGCTCATACAGGGCTACTTCGCTGATAAACTAAATGTTCCTCTTCACCAGGTCTCGGTTGGAGTCTACGATGTCAATCGCGGGAATCACGAATTGGTGCAATATTCAGCTCGAACTGTAAGTAGAGCAAAAGAAGAAATCCGTCTACTATTGGCGAGAGTCAGTGGCGCTAGGTAGTGCTGAGAGCGCCCTCTTGAAACTTTGAGTTCGCCTTTTTAAGAATCGTCTCGTGTTAAACAACAGCAGACAGCACATGAATGCGACAACGCGTTTTGTCTCGAAAGTAGATCATTAAAATGGAGCCATGTAATGAGTCTGAATGCAGCCCTGAATCTGTTCTTGGATGAATATCCTAACGCAATAAAGTCAGATTTTGCCAAAAACGCGGTTGCCGAGTTTATTCGAAAAGATGTGCCGATTGTCATTCAGGAGATTCTGGGTCGAGACGACAGACTGATAGTTCACGGCAGCGCCGGCCAAGGTACTTGGGCGCGGGTCCCTTGGGTGGCGGTGTTCGACCGTTTTATTACCGATACAGCCCAGGACGGCTACTATGTTGTGTACCTGGTCAAAGAGGACTTCACCGGAATATACATTTCTCTCAATCAGGGTGTGACTACTGTTCGAGCTCAATACCGTGGAGACGCGAAGAAAGCTCTTGCCGCGAAAGCCGCTGACTACGGAGCCAGGCTCGGTAAGCTAGACGACTCAGTGATTATGGGGCCAATAAAATTAGCAATTGATAGTCCAACTAACCTTGGCGCCTTTTACGAGCAAGGCTCTGTTTGCGCGAAGCACTATAAGAAGGGTGAAATTCCTTCGGATAAAGTATTGAACCGAGATCTGATCGAAATGCTCGAATTGTACCAAGCGCTTTCAGATAAAGAGCTTGTTGTGATGGCTGCCACCGCAGAGGTAGATGAGAACGACGTTGGAGAGGAGAACCTCATTGGATTCAGACAACACAAGCGCATTGAGAGGAACCAGAAGCTCGCCGCAATTGCAAAGCAAATTCATGGACATGTCTGCCAGGCCTGCGGATTCAATTTTGAGGAAAAGTATGGTGATATCGGGAAGGGCTTTATTGAAGCACATCATCTAACCCCAATTAGCGAATTGATTGGGAAACGCGTCAAACTGAATCCGAAAACCGACTTTGCTGTACTCTGCAGCAATTGTCACAGGATGATACATAAATCTGAGTTCGTGGGAGACGTTGCTGCTTTTAGAATAGAGCATATCAAATTAACTGACGTATGACACAAGAGGAGTATCTTTGCAAACGGCGATGTTTCGGTATCTCTTCGCCACATTGTACAACATGTCCTCCGGGACACTTCCGACCTTTCAGGCAATGAACTTTTGAAAGTGAGTTGTAACGATGCCAAATTTGGTCATTCGATTCATGCTGTTCTTGAGTTCCTACTTTCCGCTAGCACTGATATTTGCTGTTCAGTTTATACTCAAGCGACACTTCTGGACTGCCGTTATCGTCATGATTGTTGCCCTATTGGGTTTCGTTGTAACGCTCTTTTGGCTTAGAGCGGTGAAATGCATAGATCCGATTGACGTAAAAATTTCATCGGTTGTGCGTCGAGACAGCGAAATAATGAGCTACATTGTCACATACCTCCTTCCCTTCGTAGCCCTGCCGTCAGGAGAACTCGCAGATTCGATTTCTTTAGGCATCTTCCTAATAGTACTCTGTTTGTTGTATGTAAATTCTGGCATGATACATGTGAATCCTACCCTTAGCTTACTTGGGTGGCATCTCTATGAAGTCGTCACGATTGAAGACAACTCACTAACAATTATTTCACGCCGCAGACTTCGACGTGGCGTGACTCTAGAAATTGTAAGGATAGAAGATGAAATATACGTGGAGATTCAAAAATGAAAACTGCGCCAAAAGGTGGAAAGTCGGCGATAGCATTGGATTCAATTCTAGGGTTCAATACACAGGATTGCCGTGTTGAAGTGTTCTTTGCTTCGGTCCCCAAGAGAGGCCCGGTAGAGTTCCAACGACTTATCCTCTCGAAAGAACTTGGGGAAGATATGAAGAACATTGCAACCACCTACCTTGCGGAACTTGAGGCTGCCTACGAAATCGATGAATTTTTAATTAGAGACTATGATCCTCAAACTATGCTTGATAAACACGAAATTGAATTTCTCGATCTCGGTGAATACAAATCAATAAGTTTACAGGTTCCTGAACTTGACGAACAGGCGAGGTTAACTTACTTCGCTTTTGATGAGACATTCCTATCCAATTTGCGATTCTATGTTATCGTCCTTCGCCCACAGCAAGGAATTCCAATTCTGTTCTTTCGTGCCTACAATCGCAAGAAGGAATTGGCTCGATCAAAGTACTTCGGATTGATTTTTCGGAGTGGCCAATTTGATCGTTTCGAAGAAAGGATGTTTCTATTCGACAATAAAGTAGACTGTTTTTTGATGAGCAATGGGCTGTTCATTGTCAACAAAGTCAATTTCCAGCGAATTTTTCAATTTTATGAACTCGTGAGAGAAGCTGCGCGCGAGATCTTGCGAGTTATCAAGAAGAACATTCCAATTGACGACTTCCCTGCATTCGAAGCCGCATGTGAGAAAAATCTGCTAAAGCTTGCCAAGCTCAAAAACATTGCGACTAAACCCTACTTGAAGCAATTGAATATTCAAGTGCTCAAGAAGGTGATTCGGCAGTTTGATTTGAAGATTGAAATAGTCGTGAAAGGGAAAGACGAAATGTTGAAGTATGATACGTCAGACGCGTGGGGAATTTTGCGGCTCTTGGATGACGATTATCTCAAGTCGACAATGACTGGAAGTATGTATGAGGCTAATTCCAAGAGGACAGTAAGCACGTAGTCTATGGCAACGATTTTGTGGATTGACGATCGATCGGGCGAAAGAATTGCAGAAGCCGAAACTCTGCGAGCGTCCGGACACAGTGTGACCTTCTGTCAGAGAGATCTTCATGCCGTCAAGTTGATTGATAGTGGACTCACGCCGGATGTAATCATACAGGACCTGCATCGCTTTCCGGAGACAATTCAACTCAGGGGTCGCCCTGCCCGTTCGTTGCCGAGAAATCGCCACGAGGCGGGGTGGCGATTTTATCTGGACGTCTTAAAACCTGCATTGCCAACGGTGCCAGTCATCATCTATTCTCGCGATGCGGAAAATGCCGCAAATACCAGACTCGCAGATGACTATAATCTCCTAATCTTGCGTAAGAAAGCAGCAAATTCAATTCAATTGGCTCGTGCAGTCGATTTTGTATTGAACTCGCAGAGAAGGATCGTCACTAGGGTCGCCGAGATCCCCCAAGTCGTTACAGTTGACTTCGAGAGAGTGAATGCGGCCTTGATAAGGCATCTCGCAAGGAAGCCAACTGACCTCAGCTACATTAGTTGGTCAAATTTCGAAGAATTGGTGCGAACGTTGCTTGCAGAAATGGGCTACTCAGTCAAGCGAACTCCTTTGACGCGAGATGGCGGGGTCGACATCTGGGCGCTGAAGAAGACGGAGCTCGGCGAAGTACTCTATGCTATCGATGCAAAGAAGTATCCATTCGACAAGATATTAGGGCCGGAGCCCGTCAGAGCAATTCACGGCGTAGCTGATCTGGAACATGCTACGGTTGGCATGATTGTAACTACAGCGAGGTTCGGTCCTGCGGCCACAAAGATTGCAGACCAATTGAGGTATCAAATCTCACTCAAGGACTTTGATGGAGTTGTATCTTGGATAAGACTCGTAAGTGGCTAGGACGGCAGTCAAATTGAAACTAATTGATCAACAGCAGGACCTACCGGTTCGTTCCGTTGGCAGGATAAAACACGCACTTAGGCAAATGCCTTGAGCACACAAGTTCTATATATGTCCCATGTTCTCCGATTTTTATTGGTGGTCCCTAATGTTCCACCCTTCGCTCCGCTCCGGGTGGGCTACCAATCTGGACATAATTGCCGAAAATCAACTTACGTTTGGTCCTTGCATCTTTGACCAATCAGAATCGCTTTATCACTATACCGATTGTACTGCCTTCCTGCCTGTTGAAAACCAGGGCGCGGCCGTCAGGGCTCATTTGCGCCCGTGCATCATACCACGGCGACGAAACATTCGTCAGCCGATTTGCCTCCCCAGAACCTGGAATGGTCGTATAGACATTGAATGTCCCTTCGCGATCAGAGGAGAAAACAACTCGGCCGTCAGGTGACCAACTCGGCCAACCTTCGGAGGCCTCACTACGACTGATGTTGATGACATCACCGCCGGTTAGATCACGTACGAAGACTTCATAGTTTTCGTCTCCAGAAGCGTGCAGGTACACAAGTTTTGATTGATCAGGCGAAAGACTCGGGCAGGTTTCCGTATCGTCGTTCGAAGAGACTTTAGTAACGGCCTCTCCTAATGCAGTCATTTGATATATTGATAGACCTTCAGCGTTATCGCGACTCGAGTTGAAGTAGATGCTCTGGCCATCGGGAGACCATGCCGGGTGGATTTCGCGCGCAGGGTTACGGGTCAAGTTGCTGGCCCCTGAGCCATCGGTAGCCATGACGAAGATATCTTCGTTTCCATCCCGATCGGACACAAACGCAATTTGACGGTTGTCAGGCGACCAGTCTGCCATGAAGTTGTTGTACTCGCCATCCGTCAGCGCTCGGTCACCGCTGCCGTCTGAATTGATAACATACAATTGCCACTTTCCGGTTCGATTAGACTGGTAGAGAATCCGCTGGCCGTCGTTCGACCAGCGCGGGTAGGCATTTTCGACTCCGGGTTCGAAAATCACGACCTCTACTGCATCCGTCAACGGCATTTCTTTGCTGCACGACAATGCAAGCCCCAATGCAGCTGAAAGGACGGCTCTGCCGAATTGTCGAAACACTTTTCTTGTATTATGCATGATCACCTCATTTGGTCTTCGTTCTTAGACTGGGGCGGTGCAACAATTGTTTCGTAAGCAATTACATAATTTCTTGGTGCCTTTTGGAGCTTAGCGGCATTCCCTGCAACCACTTTCGGTTTACAGGTCGATGAATCTGTGCTTTCGCCGCTTGTGATTGCCGGTCCTCATGCAGAACCGTCAGCGGCTGAGTAAGTCTTTCGTTCTAACTAGCAATTGACCCAATTGGTTGGGGTTTCGTGAGTGTCATAGAGTGATTTGTGGGAAACTCCTCACATTCCGATATCTTCTAGCCCGACTTGGATCTGCTATATCAGACAAGCTTAACGAGAATAGACCTTGGCGCTGTCGGTGAACTGCTGACTTGTATCAGTACTATTCGGGAAGACCTCAACTTTCACATGAAGATCATCCAAGAGCTGAACCAGCATTAAGCCGAAGTACCCAAATTCAGTATAGTTCAAATGGTAGACGACACGGCCGCTTTGTGGCGTGACGTCAGTGAAGGATGGGTCTGTGGGGGAAGGCTTGAACTTGCCCGGTGTAGAGACAGTGCCGCCGATTGAGATTCGCTTTTCTTCCGGTTCGTTTGAGTCGGGGCAGAAGGCCAGATGCTTAGGCCAAGCGGGCGGATTCATCGATTCGGCGACTTCGACGCTTTCGTGGAACCAGTTGCCAATGAGCGTACCGGGAACGTCATAGTCGATCTTGCCGTCCTTGTCGGCGGCGTTTCGGCGAATCATCGCATATAGTTGCGAACGAAGCGGCTCGGCGAAGTACTTGTAAGGCGAATCTGTATACAGAGTCTGCCAGCCATAGCGCAGGGGATTGATAAACCCGGGCAACGCAACCTGCTCATTAATCACACCGAGATCAATAGCGATTCCTCTGCTCTCACCAATGACCTGCCCGGCGGTAATGTTCGAGCCGACTTTGATCGCAGTGTCGAGAACCACGTGGTCAAGATAGTAGAGCACCCATTTATTCATCCTGATCATAACTTTGGCATCTGCGTCGCGACCGTCGCCCTGTAAGATCCAGGTGACAACACCGGTACCGGGCGCATAAACGGGCAAGATTTCTGCCGGATAGATCGGCTGTTGACCATATGTCCAACTGGTATAGAAGTACACATGATCAGTTGGTATGGTATGACCGGATGGGTTCATTGCGCCCAACGGCTCAAGGTCGGTGATCTTTTCGATGGCAACCGGCGAGACGGTGAAGACGGCCGGATCAGTGTTTTCCTCGTATGGCGATTTAGGTTCGGTTGTCTTGTTTTCGCCGCATGAGTCAAGGATGAGACAAAAAGTGAATAAGGCACATAGTCGTCTCGACACAGCGGTAACCCTTTGGAAGCTCATTTTCATACTTGCTAAGTCTATCGGCTGGCACGACATTGTTCTTAATTCGAAGCCGGTCCGCCCCGGAAGGCTGATGTACCACTTGCCCCGCAATAGTTTTATCGTTGACCTTCCATCATCGCCAAACTGATTTAGTTTGACATTTTGCACTTCAAGGACTAAATTATCACCTAATCAGGTACACATTCTTCCGGTTTTCAGAATACACTAATTTGGCGTCTTTCAACGGGCCAATTTTGTCCATAGGAGATCCATAATGATTCGGTCACGATCCCATCGACTCGTCACTCTCGCGTCTGCGCCAACAACGCAGCGATTCATCCTACTGCTTGTGCTTGGTGCATTGTTTGTATGCAACTCGGTGACTGCCGATGATATAACTCGACAACAATTGTCCAAACTTGGAATTCCCGCCGGCACTACCGGATTATCGGCTTTGCTCACGCAGAACACCGACACGACAATCGCGCGTCAAGTCGACGATTGGTCGCAGAACATCTCTTTTGGATTCATTCCCAACAATGGTCAAATCTCCAATCTCGAGGGCAAATCCGCAGATGAGGTGCTCTTTTCTACCAACGTCCAGGGAGCACAGGTTTACATAACGACCTCGGGTATGTCCCATTACTTCCTCAAGCGTATTAACGCCGGCACAAAGAAGTGGCGTCCCAAAAACGCCTCCATCAGTGAGAAGGAATTTGAATGGCGGCGTATCGATCTCGATCTCACTGGCGCATCCATATCCCCCGATCGTGTACGACTCGAAGAGCCTCTTACCGATATCGGCTATACCAATTTCTATCACGCACACTGCCCCGATGGTGTGGTTGGCGTCGCGACCTACAGCAAAATTACGATGTCGGACATCTATCCCGGCATTGACTGGGTCGTGATGAGCCGTCCCGGCGAAGCCGTGCACCACGACTTTATCGTCCATCCCGGCGCCGACCTGTCGCAAATACGCATGGAATACAAAGGCGCGGACACGATCGACATTTCCGATGATGGTCGCCGCCTGCGAATTCGCACCGAATTGGGCGACGTCCAGGAAGGCGCCTTGCACATCTATCAGGGCGACCAATCTAGTGAGATCGGCGGCCGCTTTGATGTGGAAGGCAACATTGTTAGATTTGATGTCGACGATTACGATCGTTCGCTGCCATTAACAATTGACCCGCCGCTCGTCTGGAGCACTTACTATGGCGGTTCAAATTTCGATGGACCGCGGTCAATCCTCTGCGACAACGCTAACAACTTCCTCTACGTTGTCGGTTACACCTATTCGACTAACATGCCGACGCAAAACCCGGGGGGCGGTGCGTTCTATCAGGGCTTCCTCTCCGATAGTGTTGCCATCGATGGGTTCATATGGAAATTCACGCAAAGTGGCGTTCGGATTTGGGCTACCTACTATGGCGGCCTTGGCGACGAATCCCACGCTGATGCTGCTCTCGATCAATTCCAGAATCTCTACGTCTGCGGTCACACTACCGCCAGCAACTGGCCGACGCAAAACCTGCCCGGAGCTTTCAATGACCCTTCCTTCAATGGCGGCCAAGGCGATGCGACAATCATGAAATTCAACTCGCTGGGAGTTCGGCAATGGGCAAGCTACTTCGGCGGCAATCTCGCCGACTGGGCGACAAGCATCGTTGTCGACGCCACCGGTACGGTCTACATGACCGGGTATACCGCATCACCGGATCTTCCAGTTCAAAATCCCGGCGGCGGCGCATACTTCCAAGGTACGATTGCACCCTATGAGGATGCTTTTATCGCGAAGTTCAGTCCCTTGGGTGTACTTCAATGGTCAACGTTCTATGGCGGCCCTGGCAATGAAGAAGCATTCGGAATTGCGGTCGGTGTCAATTCGATCTACATCACCGGTATGACACAGTCTTCCGTATTCCCGTTCTACTACCCCGGAGGTGCGGCTTATATCGACAGCACTCTGAATGGTACGCAGGATGGTTTCGTTGCACGCTTCACACTGGCGGGAGTGCGAACTTGGGCATCCTATATTGGCGGCGACAGCACTGACTGGGCAGACGACGTCGTCATCGACGGCAACGGCAATGCTTTTGTCGCTGGCTACACCGAGTCGACCAATTTCCCGACCGTCAATCCCGGCGGGCCGGCGTATTTTCAACCGGCAGTCGGAGGTGGACTCGATATTGCGGTCTCAAAGTTCACCGGCGCGGATTCTCTCGTTTGGTCAACCTATTACGGCGGTAGCGACATTGACTTCCTTCTCGGCGCTCCCGGCAAGTCAATTTGTATTGATCAACTGGGGCAACTCTACGTCACCGGCATGACTGGCTCAACCGACTTCCCCGTACTCAACCCCGGCGGCGGTTCGTTCTATCAAGGCACCGCGCTTGGCGGACCTCGCGACGCCACAATCGGACAATTCAGCAATTCCGGCACGATGATCTGGTCGACTTATTGGGGCAGCAGCAATCCCGACTTTGGATCGAGCGTGGCGATCGGTAATGGCGGATGCTTGTTTGCTACCGGTGAATCGGTAGATGTCGGCAATCTATTCCTAATGAACCCGCTGATGGGCGCCTATTATCAGCCGATTTGCGGAGGACTGGACGATGGCTACATCGCCAAATTCTGTCAGCCGACCGGCGCCTGTTGTATTGACTTTACTTGTGTTGGCGCCAACTCGCAGTCCGAGTGCACCCAGCTGGGTGGCCAAACTTTTTACCCGAATCAGTCATGCTCCACGACCGTCTGCAGTATCAACTGCAACATCTGCGGCACGAAATACAACGACTTGAACAAGAATGGAACGCAGGACGGGGGCGAACCGCCGCTGGCGGGATGGACTATCCAACTCTACTATTGGAACGGTCCGCTTTATGCCTCGACAACTACCGATTCGCTCGGCAACTATTGCTTCAATGAGATTCCCTGCGGCGCATGGACAGTTACCGAACAACTGCAGCCGAATTGGGTGCAGACCTATCCTTCGCCAAATGTCCACAATATTACCCTAGGCTCGGGTTCGGCTCAGAACAACGTCGACTTTGGAAATTCCAATTGCATATCCGACACCTGTTGCGTCAAACCGGCCGCCGGTATGATTGCCTGGTATCCCTTTGACGAATCCACTCCCGGTGTCGCCAATGACATCGCCGCCAAGACGCGCGACGGCTGGCACTATTACGACCAACTATCCCATGTTGACGGCGTGGTCAATGGCGCGATCAAGCTTGATTCGTCGCGCTTTGTCCGTGTTTTTGATGATCCATTTGCGCAGGTTGACACCGGCGATTTCACGATTGATCTCTGGATCAAGCCCTCGTCGTTTGCTTCTGACTGTGTAACTTCGCCCTACACTCCGTGCACAGCGATTCCGATCCTCGACAACCGCAACGGTCTTTCCGGCGCCGATGGCGACAATGGACTTATGCTCTATCTTAAGCGCACTTCGCCGACGCAGGCACGACTCGGGTTGGCGATGAACATCTTCCCGAGCCACACGGATACCTTTGAAACGCCGACCGCGCCGGTCGTACTGGATGAATGGCAGCACGTGGCAGTCACTGTCGAGCGCAGCGGTACCGTACCGGTCGGGACTTTCTATTACAACGGAGATTCTGTTGGTACATTTACGCCGCCGCTCGGTTCTGTCTTCTCCACTAATGGCGCGGGATCGATTCTTGATGTCGGTCACGGTCCGACTTCCAGCAGCTTCGGTCCGGGCCAGACCTGCAATTCGCAAGAGCGCAAGTTTATCGGAGTGCTCGATGAGTTGGAGATTTGGATTCGCAAACTCACTGCTAGTGAGGTTTATAGCCTCTATGCAGCCGGTTCGCGCGGAAAGTGCAAGATTTCCTGCGCAATTCCCAGTTCAGTCGTGCTCTGCCGAACCGCAACTACCGTCACTATGAACTTGACGGTATGCAATCAGTCGCCTAACACTTCGGTCGCGAAGTACTCTTTCACACCTATAGTAACCGGTGCAGGGTGCAACTTCGATGCTTCCGGCATCACCTTCAGTCCCGCTAATGGTGTGCTCACACTGCTCCCCGGACAATGCACCCAGGTTCAGGTCACGATGAGTCGACCAATTGGATTCACACCGGGCAATATCGCCTGCTTATGTGTTACTGTTCAGGACACGCTTACCAAGGCGATGAGCACTTGTTGCTCCAAGCTGATCGCCAGCAATGAGCTTTGCGTCAAACTCTTTGATCCGAAAGACGTGACCACCGGGGCCGCCGGCACAGCCCGTGCCTTCAGCTTCACAGTGCAAAACGAATCCGACTCGTTAACGAACTTCGACTACGTATTGCGTGCCGAATCGAGCAGCGGCGATGCGATGGCACCGCCGGCCATCTCTCTCAACGGCTTGCCGCCGGGCACTCCCGTGATCGGAAGTGTTATGCTTCCACCGTGGGGCGAGACAGTAGTTTCCGGTGATGCAATAATGATGTCGTACCGCCCGATGGATTTGGAATCGGTCATACTCGAGGCCGATGTTGACGGCGACGGTATAGCTGATCCAATGGCTACCGTGCTGATCGAGCCGGTGAGCTTCCCTGATTGCAACACCAATGGCATTGATGACTCTGCCGACATCAGCTTTGGTACTTCACTTGACGCCAACGGCAATGGCTTCCCAGATGAATGTGAAGTTCCACTAAGCCCCGGAAGCTGCTATGTTTGCGGTGACGCCGACGCCAACACGCTAGTGACAGTTTCCGATGTTGTCTACCTGATCAACTATATCTTTGCCGGTGGCCCGGCGCCAACTCCGATTCTCGCAGGCGACGCGGATTGCAGCGGTGGTGTTAACATCTCCGACGCAGTGTACCTGATCAATTACATCTTCAGCGGCGGCGCGCCACCCTGTGATGCGTGTCCGTAATCAAGGTTTAAAGCACCAGATACAGAAACCGCGAGTCAGCAATGGCTCGCGGTTTCATTTCCGTATTGTGAGTATGCTTTTTCGATTTTTAACTACTCACTTGATTAGCTCCATAGTCGCTGGCTCGGTTCAACAACTCAATCTCCGAACTGCCTAATTTCAGTTTTGTTGCTTCAATCAGCTCATCGGCTTGCGCGATGCTCGTTGCGCTGGCAATGGGCGCCGTGATACTCGGCCGGGCGATTAACCACGCAATCGCAATGCGTGCCGCCGTTGAGTTAAGTTGACTTGCCAATTGATCGAGTGCCGAGAGAATCGTAAACCCTCTCTCATTCAGGAACTTCTTTACACCCTGTCCGCGCGCGCTTTTCGACAGATCGGCTTCCGAGCGGTACTTGCCGGTTAGAAATCCCCGCGCCAATGAAAAGTACGGGATCACACCCAGTCCGCGCTTCAAGCAGAGCTGCTCAAGATTGGTTTCGTAGTCGGCGCGTTCATAGAGATTGTAGCATGGTTGAAGACACTGGTATACCGGCCACCCCTTTTGCTCACTGGCTGTGAACGACTCGGTGAGTCGCTCTGCGGTATAATTCGAAGCGCCAATTACGCGAACCTTTCCCTGCTCGACGAGCTGCGAGTAAGCCTCAAGGGTTTCCTCAACTTGCGTATCCTTATCATCAGTATGAGACTGGTATAAATCAATATAGTCAGTCTGAAGCCGTTTCAGTGAATCCTCGACAGAGCGCAAAATATGCACTCTTGATAGCCCCTTCCTCTCCGCATCCACTTCCATTCCGACCTTGGTGGCAATGACAACCTTGGCGCGATTCCCGCGCGATTTCTGCCACCTCCCGATGATCGTCTCCGACTCACCGCCCACATGTCCCGGCTTCCATCGCGAGTAAACATCAGCAGTATCAATCAGGTTGAACCCAGCGCCGGTAAATCGATCAAGGATCTCAAACGATGTTGCCTCATCAATTGTCCAGCCGAAGACATTTCCGCCCAGCGCCAAGGGCGCGACTTCAAGTCCGGACTGTCCGATTCTACGCTTCTGCATTGACTCTCCCTGAAATGTTGTCAAACGCGGTAGTTGTCTGCCCGCCAGTTTCTTATCGCCTTCTTGATATCCGTCTCCGACAAGTCTTCGTTGGCCGCACGCCGTGACAGTTCTACGAATTCTTCGTCCGATGCGAATCGCAGCCCGATTACCTGGCGCATGGTAAGTCGCGAATCCAGCATCCTGCCGGTCATCGCAAAGTGGCGGAGATTTTCTTCAGCCCGAATCGCCCGATCCTGCGCCTTAAGCGGAAACGACCTTGTATAGTAGAACATCATCAACAGACACACAAAGACGACGACCAGCAATGTTGCTGAATAGAGTCTCGTGTGATCGCCGATTGAGTTGTACAGGTTTACGCACGAACCGATCAATGACAATACGAGAATCCCAAACAGGATAAAGTGATAGCCCGGCACCAGGCGGGCATGTCTAGCATAACTTTGCTCTTGCACTTGTTCTTCCTTTCTCAAAGCAGAAAATGGTACTGGCTCAATTAGCTGCAAGAAGCATGAAAACGCAAGACCGCAAAAGACATCAAGAAAGAGACGCAGACCCGGTAGCCTACCCACAGTTCCGTGGGTCGAAACCCTTGCTGTAAGAACGTCAAGCGCCGAGAGCACTTGACCTACTAAGCTGACAAGACGATGGCTTGCGATGAGAATTCTCTACCGAATTTGGAGAAAGGAATTCTATAAGACTTCAAATTGGGGAAGATAACACGCGTCGCTGGTTCGGCATCTATCCGATCAATAACTTCTGGAATCCAGGTAATCCGCGCAACGGCGCAAAGTGCTCCGACACCATCAACAGCGGCCGCGAGATGTACGAGGGCACTCCCAACAAGAACTTCAGCTGCTCAATCGCTTGATCAAATCGTCCCAGTGTCGTCAATGTCAGTGCAAAGGTCTCCGTATAGACGATGCTGAACACGTGGTCGCGTTCGTGCGGGAACAACGCGATGGCCTTCTCGCCACAGCTGATCGCCTGTTCGGTCTGGCCGAGTCCGGCATAGGCAAATCCTAAGTTGGCAAGATAGCGGGCATCATCGGGATTCGTCTTGAGCTTGGTTTCCAGCATCACCCGGGCAGATTCAAAATATGATCTCGCTTCAGAATCGCGACCCAACCGTTGAGCCAGCCGTCCCTTGTTGATGAAATACAACTCCATCTCGACTTCGTCGATCGCTAACTTATCCATCGCCTGTTGCACATCGCCATCGCAGTATTCGACGAAAACATCCAGCAGGGCAAACTCCATCACCATTTCAGCTGGGACAACTCGCGACTCGGCATCGCGGAATATTCTCGCCGCTGCAGTCACATTTCCGTCCCGCAGTAATACGGTCTGCGCTTTTCTGGCATAGATGTCGATCCAGTCCGGCACGAGCCAAATGGCACGATCAAACTGAATCAACGCCGCATCGTACTGACGAAGGAGCATCAGCGTATTACCCAATTCCGATGCCAAAAGCGATGACTTGGGATCCAACTCGGCGGCTTTACGAATATTGCGCAGCGCTTCATTCCAGAATCCAAGACGCCTCTGAATGAATCCAGTCGCGGCCAGAAGATTACTGTCATTCGGACGGCTCTTGCCGGCCAGAACGAATTGCTCGAGCGCCGGCATGTACTCCTTACAGCCATAATAATAGTAGTAGCCCAATGCCAGACTTGTCTCGGGCAATTGCGGAGCAACCCGGACCGCAGCATCAACCGACACCTTGGCTCTGGCGACACGGGCCTGCGTACGATCGTGGAAGAACCAATACATGCTAAGATTCGCCTGGCTCAATTTGACGTGCGCCAGCGCAAAGTCCGGATCAAGTTCCACCGCCTTCTCGTACATTTCGATCGCCTTGCTAATATCCGCCGGTTGCGTACTGCGTGGATAGAATTCGTTCCCGCGCAAATAGTAATCATAGGCTTCAAGGTTGGTCGTCGGGATCCGCGACAGGCTGTCCAATTCCGGCGTCGCCAGCGCAACACCGAGCGCCTTCGTGATTTCCGACGCCAACTCCGACTGGAGAACGAATATCTGGTCAAGAACGCGGTCGTAGGACTCCGCCCATAGATACGATTCGTCTTTGGTATCAACCAATTTACAGCTTAGCCGAAATCGCGATGGCGTCTGGCTGCTGTCCCAGCGGATCGTCGCCGTCAGGAGAAACTCGACTCCCAATTCAGTCGCGATCTGCTGCATGCTTCGGCTCTTGTCCTTGAATTGACGCGCACTGTTGTTGGAAATGACCTTAAGAAGCTTGATCTTGGCAAGGCTCGTCGTGATTTCGTCGGTGATACCGTCGGCAAAATAGTCGTGTTCCGTCGGTCCGAGATTCTCAAAGGGTAATATGGCAATCGCCTTCTTGAGACCGACGGCAGTCTTAGTCACTGTGCTGGAATCCATGCCCATTGGTCGTGCCATCGGCGTTGGTGTGCCCACGCTGGAAAACTGCGAGGCCGGCAGCTCTTCTCTTCGAACGGCAGTCCGAAGATCGCGAGCCAGATCTTCGATCTTTTGGTAGCGCTGTGTCAGGTCCTTTTGTAGTGCCCGGTCAACGATTTCGCTGACCTTCTCGCCCACCTCGGGATTGACCTGTTTCAGCGGAACATGAACTTGCTGCAGGATCGCCAGCAGAGTGGCAATCTCCGAGTCTTTCTTAAATGGTGTCTGCCCGGAAAGCATCTCATAGACGACGACGCCGAGCGAGAAGATATCCGACCGCTGATCAACTTCAACTCCCTGCGCTTGCTCCGGCGACATGTAAGCGATTGTACCCAGCCGTACGCCGGTACTTGTAAGACCCGACACACTTTGTAGCTTGGCGAGGCCAAAATCGAGAATCTTGACGCGGCCTTTGCCGCTCACCAGAATATTGGCCGGCTTGATATCGCGGTGGACAATATTGCGTTCGTGGGCAGCCGCTAACCCGTCACAAACCTGCAGAATCAGGTCAACGCAATTCTCGATCGGCAATCGCTGCGCCTTGATCAGGTCCTTGAGCGGAACACCTTCCACAAGTTCCATCGCGATGAATTGCCGCCCCTCGCTTTCATCGACTTCGTATATCGTGACGATATTGTTGTGATTGAGAGCGGCGGCCGTCTGCGCCTCGCGAATGAACCTTGCCTTCGTCTCTGGATCGTCTGCGAGTGTCGGCGGCAGAAGTTTTATGGCGACATTGCGCTGCAGTTTGGGATCAAAGGCGAGATAGACCTCACCCATTCCACCGGCGCCGATCTTTTCGATGACGCGATATCTGCCAACGCTTCCGACTCTTCCGTCGTTGCGGCTGATCTTTGTTTGTTCAAGATGATCTTTTTCTTCGGAATCGCTCATGTCAATCTTCTGGAATCACTCGTTTCAAAGAAGCCGGCTTAGCTCACCTAACAGTTCGAGGATAGTAAAAGTGCGGACAACAGACAATCAAAATGCAGAAAAGCCGATTGTCTGAAAACAACCGGCTCTCCCTATCAACAGATGAATAGACTCTAATTAAGGCGACTGGAAAATGTACTTAATCAGCCAGACCGCGTCAGAAATGTTGACAATTCCGTTGCCGTCGGCGTCTCCGCCACAGGCCGTGGTCGGCTCGGGGCCGCCCAAGAAGATGAAGTTGATGATATAGACTGCATCGGAAATGTTCGCATTACCGCTTCCGTCGGCATCACCGGAACGGCAGACTGTAAACTCCTGCCAGAATCCTTGATTCACGCGATAATTGGGAGAGACCACGGTACCAACCGCCGTTTGAACCACGGTACCTCTGATGTTCTTCCCATCGGAAAAATGGCTGTTGGTTCCACCGGAAGCCACAACCTGCCACTTGATATTGTTAGCGTCTGCCGCCTGAGTTGAGAACAGCAGCACAACGAAGCATGCCGCTATCCTTACAAGCATTCGGACCTTCGTCATAAGTCTCCTCCGATTTCGGTCCGTTATTGTTTGTTCCTATCCGCGGCAACTTGCTGCAGAAGTGATCTTAACTCGTTTATTTCCACCTTCAGTTTGGCGATTTCCGCGTCGGTGCTGTTCCCCGGATTCGCCACGGCCGATATTGACGACGCCTTGCTGATCCCGACCGTGCCGGAAACAGTGGTTGTCGGCGCAGCCGTAGCAGAGGACGAGCTGATCGCACCGTAGGCTTTCGGTATGTAGACCAAAGTGAGAGTCTGGTCCGATGCCGCAAATTCAGCATCGCCCGCCGTTCTCTCTGCCACCAAATAGAACGTTGACGTTCCGGCGCCAACGGAAAACACCTTCTGGACACTGATTACATTGCTCGCCTGAAGGAACGGATCAACAGCTCTGACCAACCACGTCTTACGCTGGTCACCCGGCTGCTCGGTCTCACTGGCAACCACGCCAAAATCTGCCGAGTAGGTGGGAACGGTCCCGGGCGCCACAGTCGTCTGGCTCGCTCCCGTCAAATCGATGGCGGCTTCGCATGAACCCAAGACAAGAACATAACCGTCGCTGGGACAATCAATCGACTGCTGCGCGAGAATCACCGGTGTATTTCCAATCGCAGTGGCGACATCATTGATTTCGCTCTGCGCCGCTCCGGAACTCATTGCCGCGGTACACTGCCTGCTATCGTCGCCCGAGAACTGCAGACATGGAGTAAATACTTCGGTCTCGCTCGCCCAAAACTTGACACTATCTTGATCGTCAAACAATTCGTAACGCAACTGCTCGACATCGCCATCCTTCGTACCCGGGGACGGCTGCAGACCAATCGTACCGGAAATGACACCACCGCGAGCGCCATCGAGTGTTTCCACTCGTGTCGAATATCCGACCGATACCAGTCGGGTACGCGGCTCTCCCTCCGGATCGGTACCGATTTGAATGCCAAGATAACTTGCCGACGAATCGAAAACTTCCGGCTCAATCTGGATATTGTCTCCGAGAATCACACTGAATAGTCCGTTCGCTACGTCGACCAGTAACGTCTCCTCCCACTTGAGATTTGCCGGATCGCTCAAGAATGGGTGATTCCAAATACGAAACGTCATCTGCACACCGGTTGCATTCAGCGGCTGGCCGTTGGCGTCAGTCAACAGTCCTTGATAATTCAATCGCGATGGCGTCACTCCGCCGAATACCGTCGTCGCGCAACAGAGAACGACTGCAGCAAGCATCATCACGGAACCGAAACGAATGGTCATACTTTCTCCTCCTAATCGGACTTCTGGTGCCTAAAGCCAAGCTACACTTGCAGCACTACTGTGATCAACGTGCCGAAGTCGGCGTGTTGCAGCGTTCACATCTCATTATTAAGCTGCTTGGGTTTAGGAGTTGTTACCGACAATGAAACCAATACCGGCGGAAAAGCAAGAAAAAACGGTATTTATAGATACACGTAGCCTACGTTACAGATGCTCGTCAAGTCGTTTGCGGCCGGCAGCACATATTGAACAGACGCGACTGGTAGACCAGAGGTTACCGAATCGCTATCTTCCCGTTTTCAGCATCGACTCTCACAGTCGTACCACTCGGAATCTTCCCTTCGATGATTCGAAGCGACAGCTCGTCGAGTATCTCATTCTGAATCAATCGTTTAAGCGGACGGGCTCCGAAAACTTCGTCGAAACCGGCTTGGGCAAGATAGTTCGATGCCGCCGGAGTGATCGTCAAATCTATGCCTTTCTTCTCGAGCCGCTCCGCCACCAGATTCAATTGTAATTCGACAATACGAGCGATCTCCGTTGTCGACAATTGTTGAAATATGACAATGTCGTCAAGACGGTTCAGGAACTCCGGTTTAAATGTCTGTTGCAGCACTTCGTTTACTGCCAGTTCTTGGGCCGAGCGGTCGTGTGCGAGTTGTGCAATCTGTTGCGATGCCAGATTCGACGTCATGATGATGACCGTGTTCTTGAAATCCACTGTCCGACCCTTGTTGTCGGTCAACCGCCCTTCGTCCAACATTTGCAGCAAGATATTGAACACATCGGTGTGCGCTTTCTCGATCTCATCGAATAGCACGACCGTGTACGGATGCCGCCTCACCGCCTCGGTCAATTGACCGCCTTCTTCATATCCCACATATCCCGGAGGCGAACCGACAAGTCGGGCGACCGAGTGCTTCTCCATGTGTTCACTCATGTCGATTCGAACCAGCATCTTCTCGTCGTTGAAGAGGAACTGTGCCAGCGCCTTCGTGAGTTCCGTCTTGCCGACACCGGTTGGTCCGAGGAACATGAAAGATCCAATGGGTTTTCCTTCCTCCTGAATTCCCGCGCGGCTGCGACGAACCGCGTTGGCAACGGCTCGTATCGCTTCCCTTTGTCCCACCACCCGTCTTCCGAGTTCGTCTTCCATGTGCGCCAGCTTATCCGACTCCTCGGTCAGCATGCGCGCCACCGGAATACCGGTCCAGCGGGAAACTACCTGTGCGATATCCTCCTCATCAACCTCTTCTTTGAGAATCGCGCGATCCTGTTGCAGGCGCGCCAAGTCCTCTTTGATCAGCTTGATCTGCTTTTCCAGTTCGGGAATTTTCCCGTACGTTATCTCCGCCACTCGCTGTAGTTCGCCGCGCCTTTCCGCTTGAACTGATTCTTCCCGCAAGCGCTCGATTTGCGCAGAGAAGTCCTTTATCTGGTCAATGATTCTGCGTTCATTCTGCCAGTGCAGTTCGAGATGGGCATTTTCTTCGCGCGCTTCGGCAAGTTCCTTCTCGATCTCAAGAAGTCTTCGTTTCGACTCTTCATCCTTTTCTTTCTTAAGGGCTTCCCTCTCGATCTCAAGCTGGCGAATCCGACGATGCAATCGGTCGATCTCGGTCGGCTTCGAGTCAATCTCGATACGAAGCACCGAGGCGGCCTCATCCATTAAATCGATGGCCTTGTCCGGCAGAAAGCGATCGGTGATATATCTGGCGCTCAAAGTCACCGCGGCAACAATGGCATTGTCGCGGATCCGAACTCCATGGTGAACCTCGTACTTTTCTTTGATGCCGCGAAGAATCGAAATGGTGTCTTTTATCGATGGTTCCTCAACCGTTACCGGCTGGAAACGACGCTCCAGTGCTGCATCCTTCTCAACATACTTGCGATACTCCTTGAGCGTAGTTGCCCCGATGGTACGCAGGCGCCCGCGCGCCAATGCCGGTTTGAGCAGATTCCCCGCATCCATCGCCCCTTCAGCAGCACCCGCGCCAACGATGGTGTGCAGTTCGTCAACAAAGAGGATAATCTGCCCGTCCGACTCTTCGACTTCCTTTATCACCGCTTTTAGTCGATCTTCAAACTCGCCCCGATACTTGGTCCCGGCAATCATCTGCCCCAAATCGAGCGAAAGCAGCGTCTTGTTCTTGATCGTTTCCGGCACATCACCATCGACAATCTTCTTCGCCAGACCCTCAACGATAGCAGTCTTACCGGTACCCGCTTCGCCGACAAGGACCGGATTGTTCTTCGTCCGACGCGACAGTATCTGCATGATGCGGCGAATCTCCTCGTCCCGGCCGATCACCGGATCGATCTCGCCTCTCCGTGCCATCGCGGTGAAATCGTGCGTGTACTTCTCCAGCGACTGAATCTTCCCCTCGGGATCCGGATCGGTTACCCGCTGATTTCCCCGAATCGATGCCAAGGCTTTGAGTATGGTGTCGCGATCTGTCTTGACAAGATTGCGAACTGCCGACTCCTCCAGCAGTGCCAGAAAGAGATGCTCCGTCGAAACATACTCGTCGCGCAGTTTCCCAGCCTCCCCTTCGGCCTGGTCGAATACCTTGCGCAATTCGTTGGTTGCGTATGGTTCGCCGCCGGAGACTTGTGGCAAGTGCGTCAGCTCGCTCTTGACCGACTCCGCAAGAGTATCGGGCTCAATCTCCAACTTCTGCAGTAGCGACGGCACAATTCCATCCCGTTGCAGAATCAGAACCATTAGTAGATGAAGCGGCGTTATGCCCTGATGCCCCAATTGGCCGGCCAACTGCATGGCTCCCTGCACGGCCTCGGAGGCTTTCGTTGTGTACTTGTTGAAATTCATCCTAAACCCCGGTTTCACTCCCTCCGAGCGACTGCGTAACGTCGCTCTCTATCTCCCCTTTATACTACCGAAGTTCCAGCTTTATTTGATCGACAAAGAAACGGGCGCTCGAATGTGTTCGAGCGCCCGATCTTCAGGAAGGCGTTCTAAGAACGCCGTTGCGGATGGGGGGCTATTCGCAAATCTGCGACCACTGGCCGCGGAAGTATCCGTGGGCGGCGCCGTGACCATTGCCATTACCCGGACGCTCTCTGGCAATCCAGTTGGCATCAAACTCGCCGACTATTACTTCTTCACGATTATAAATGTCACCGGCAAACCAACCTTTATTAGTTACGTCCGGCTCATCGTCGGTACCGTAGCCCCACTCACCTTTGAGGAAGCCGCGGAAGACGCCAGCTACCGAGATCCACTTGCCGAAGAGAACTTGCGTATCATCATCACGATTTCCAAAGTGACCGCGTACGTGACCCAGCATCAGGCCATCACCCGAGATCCACCGGCCAACAAATGTGCCGCGTCCGTTTTCCGACGCCGGGCGCACCCACTTGCCTTCAAGGAATCCTTCGCCGCAAGCGAGTCGCTCCAGCTTGAATCCGTTTACCGAGAACTGGTTATTGCCGACGTCAATCAGTTCGCTGATCGAAGCCAATTCGGACATGCTGAAAGTCCGGGTGAATGGACCGGAAGCAAATGTCAGGCTGTTTTCGATCGGTGATTCGGTCGGCTGCGGATCGTAAACATAGACCAGCATCCCATCGAAACTGGGGCGAGTCTTGCTTTCAAACTCAAGTACACGACGGAAAAGACGCGGACGAACGATGAAGTCGCCGTCTTCAAAGCGAATCAAGCGTACGGCTACAATGGCGCCGCGCTCGACCGTCAACGACCCCGACCAGTCGGTGATCACGGTTTCAGTTGAATCAGCTTCAAGATGTCCCCAAAGAAATTCAACCGAGTATACGTTCACTTCCGGCAGATGCATAATCGAGTCGACATCATGGTGTCGCGCCATGGGATCGTCAGCTTCATCGCTGCCTTCAAGTGACGCAATGTCCGGGTCACCAAAAGCCGGCTGTTCGTCGGTCGCTTTGTAACCGCCGAAGTTGTCCGTCAGATTAATGACTTCATCTTCACCATCGTTCGGTGCAACGTTGTTGTCGCTACAGCCCGTGAGCCCGACAACTAACAAACCAAGCACCCCTAAGAACAGAAATCTAAGTCGTGTTATCATGCTTTACTCCTTCTCTAATGTGAACGACACCAGTGTTCTGCTTAGTTGATAGTCAAATGGCGTGCCAAAAGGCATCTTCAGGGACGTCTCGCGGCAAGACCTTGAGGTGAATCAAGTTAGAGTTGTTGCGCATTAGCTTTAAGCTGGACAGATTAATGTGCATGAGGAGATCATGCGTACCAACGGGTACAACACTCTTGTGCACCGCACCTCAAGGTACGAAGTGCAATTGACTTCTCGAATGGATGACCAAGGAAATTATGGCAGCAATGTTCGGTGACAATCGCAAGCTCGTTTCGATTCTGATCATTGCGCTCTTAGTACTGTTGGTCGGTGGATTCAACATTGCACTCTACTTGCTGTACTCGCGTTCCCTTGAGACACTCGATCGCTCACTCGGTGACCGCCTGCTTTCCGTCGGCCGTGCGATCGCTCCCGAAGTTGAGAGCGTCCTGCAGTATGAGCCGCCGCAAGGTCCTCTGTCGCTGACAACTCTCGTTCGATTGCAGGACTACCTCCTTCGCATTCGTGACTCTGACGCGTTGTCGGGAGTTTACTTGCTCGACATCGAAAACCGCGATATGCTCGCGCTTGATGACTCAATCTCAAATGTGCAGTTGTTCATTCCATTACATGCCGAAGGATTGAGTCGCGCCGCTCTCGGCCGGGCTGGCGTCTCTGAACTTTACCGCGTCGGTTCGCGCTCCTTCAAATCCGCTTATCAACCGGTCGGTGACAACCCCGTCTATGGTATTTTGTTAATCGAAAGCAACTTCGAGTTCTTCACGGACTTTGAAGACTTCAAGCGACACATTCTCATTGTCAACTCCGCGGCTGTTGCCCTTCTAATCCTCGTCGCCATTATCGTGGTAGTTCTCAACCGTAGACTCATCAAAGCCGAAAAGCTCTTGATATCGCAAGCCGCGCTCTCCCAAATGGGGCAAATGGCCGCAGTGATCGCCCATGAAGTCCGCAACCCGTTGGCGATTATCAAAGCAACTGCAGAACGCCTTAAGAAGAAATACTCTTCACTCGAATCAAAAGATGCACAGCTATTTGACTTCATACCGGAAGAAGTCGACCGCCTCAATCGGATCACAACCCACTACCTGCAGTTCGCCGCCCCTGAAGACGCAGGCGGAAAACTGGAGGGCTTCCAAGCGGTCATCGACTCGGTTGCCGAAGGTATGTCAAAAGAGTTTGAACACCGTGGCGTGAAACTACACACCGTTTGCGAGCCGGGCTCAAGTGAAATTCACGTCGACTCGCAGAAGGTGCGCCAGATACTGGTGAACCTGCTCAAGAACGCCCTTGATGCAACCACCGCAAATGGCGTAGTTGAGGTGAAGGCGGCAAAATTACGCACCGGCAGCCTGCTAATCACAATCAGCGACACTGGCGCCGGTCTTGACAAGAAATTGGCAAAGCATATTTTTGACCCGTTCTTCACAACCAAATCGCACGGAACCGGACTCGGGCTGTTTGTCGTGCGGCGATTAGTCGATAACATGAAAGGTGACATCCGCGTCAACTCCCAACCGGGAATTGGCACAACATTCGTAATTACTTTACCGGGACAAGTTGATGGCGAAAATTCTCGTAGTTGATGATGAAGCCAAAATGGCGATGTTGGTATCCTCTGCGCTGGAAGATGCCGGCCATTCGGTGTCCGTATTTAACTCCGGCGAAATGGCTGTGAATGCGCTCGCTGTCGAACCGTTTGACCTCGTAATTACTGACCTCAAGATGTCACCACCCGACGGACTCGAGATTCTGAAGCAAACCCGCCGTATCGCCCCCGACACCGGTGTTATCCTGATGACCGCATTCGCCTCGGCAGAGTCAGCAGTCATAGCGATGAAGAACGGAGCCTACGACTACCTGATCAAGCCGTTCTCGCTGGACGAACTGATCATCTTAGTCGATCGCTATTTCGAGAATCGCCGGACCCGTGTACTCAATGAACAACTCGTAGCCGACTATGAACACTTCGCCGTCGGCGAATTCATCGGTAAATCTGAAGGCGTACAACAGCTCTTTGCCATGATCGAGAAAGTGGCTAAACGAGAATCGACAGTCCTCCTGCTTGGTGAATCCGGCACCGGCAAGGAGCTGGTAGCAAACATGATTCACAAGCGCTCTCCTCGCGTCGGCGGACCTTTCATTGCCCTCAATTGCGCTGCGCTTAGCGAGACTTTGCTGGAATCTGAACTGTTCGGTCACGAGAAGGGCTCATTCACCGGCGCCATAAAACGAAAACCGGGGCGGTTCGAATTGGCTCAAGGCGGCACTCTCTTCCTCGATGAAATCGGCGAGATCTCGCAGTCCATGCAAGCCAAACTTCTGCGCGTACTCGAACTGGGACAGTTTGTTCGTGTCGGCGGTACCGAAACGCTCCACTCCGATGCACGCATCGTGGCCGCCACCAATCGTGACCTCAAGTCACTGATGGAGAAAGGCACATTCCGCGAGGACCTTTACTTCCGCCTTAGTGTCTTTCCCATTGCGATTCCACCCTTACGCGACCGGCGCGAAGATATCGTGCCTCTGGCAGAATATTTCCTCAAGCGTCATGGATACGGACACGGCAACTTACCGCCAGCCTGCTGTGATCTGCTGAAGAGCTACCCATTCCCCGGCAACGTCCGTGAACTGAAAAATATCATCGAAAGAGCGATCATTCTCGCCGATGGCGACCCACTCTCTCCTGACCTGCTTGGCATCCAGGCTGATGAGCAGGTTATCGAAAATGAATCCGGTGGACTCAATGATGCCGAGCGTAAAATGATCGTTGACGCTCTCAATCAATCGGACGGCAAGAAAACCCTGGCGGCGGAAAAACTCAAGATTACGCGCCGTCGCCTCTACTCGCGAATGAAGATCTACAGCATCACTCCCGGACCGGATGGTACATACAAATGAACCAAACGGTACACTTTGGCCGTTGGCAAATACCGGCACTGGCTAATTGCCAATTCCATTTCGCGCAAAACCATCGTGGCTTACATCTTAAGCATGCTTGCGATATCTTCGAGGTCGGCATGGTTTTTGACAATATGCAGGTCGAGGATATTATGAAGAAGCCTACACTGAAACTAAGATTACTCTCGCCTCTGTGGATTGTCATCGGTTTGACCGTCTTGATTATCTCTTTAGCCACCGGCCAGGTTTACGGACAGGTTCTTGATGCCGATCGCGTCAAGCAGGAAATCGAACAGACTGACAATATCATTGAACAAGCGCGGAAATCTGTTGATCAGTCGCGCGACCAACGCACAACCGCATTGTTGCAGCAAGCCGAGCAGGCGCAGGAGCGGGCTCGTGAATATCTCGAGCGCGGTCGACTTGCACTTGCCCTGCAGTTTACTTTGCGGGCACGCGAAGCTGCCCGCCGTTGCATCGGTTCGATGGTGCGCTCGGATGACGACCGGTCAATCGTCGAACAACAGCTCGACCGTACTGATGAACTTCTCGAACAGATCCGCACGCTGACGCAAGACGGCGAGTCGCCTTCGCTGGACTTGCGTTTGCAGGAAGCACAACGCCTGCAAGATCGTGCACGCGACTTTTTCAGCGAAAACAATCTCCGTCAATCACTGCAATTCACCCGCCGTTCCCAGGAAATCTGCCGCAATCTCCTCGAACAGGTAAGCGGCGGCGAACGGCGACGCGAGAACTTACATCTCAATCTCGACCGCGCTAAAGACTTTGTTTCCGACAATCGCGAGACCATCAGTGCCTGCAAGGACGAAATCGCAACAAGGCTCTTCGAGTCAGGAGCCGAACAGATTGACAAGTCTGAACAGCTGTATCAATCCGGAAATTATGAAGAATCAATTCGCATGTTGGCCGGCGGATTGTCGCGTGTCCGGCGGGCAGTACAGAATTGTGGTGGCACTCGAAGTGAGTCAGATGCCGAACGTGCTATCACCACAGCCCAATCGCAACTCGAGCAATTACGGGAACGTGCGCAGGAAACCGGCAGCCGCGATGCCGATAAGCTCCTTGATGAAGCTACCGAAAAACTCGATCTGGCTCGCAGACTACACGAGCAAGGCGAGGAACAACGCGCACTGGTGGTCGTACGGGTCGTAATTGAGCTTAACCAACAAGCAGCCAGGATTCTCGGAGCCTGGTAGATGAGACTTGACCTTGACCTACCCCATCAAAGTCTCTTCGCCCAATCGGCGAAGAGACTTTTCCCTTTTCTGGTCCTGACATTGTTTTCCTTACCTGCTCTTGCGGATAATTGGCAATGGAACGGCAAGGCAGGACTCAATTACGATTTCATTTCCCAAGACTACTATCTCCGCGATATTGACACACTCGGCATCAGCGATGATTCGCTGGCCGAATTGAAGAGCTATTCCGATCGAATCGATGAGAAGGGTGTCAACCTCCGTCTCGAGTTGAAGCGCAAGGGTCCCGCCAAGATGACCTTGTCCAATAACATTTTCTTCTCGGATGAAAAGATTCGCAATCAGCTCAATTTCCGACTCGATTGGGGCGCCCTCAAATTTACATCGGACGCCGAGTTCAAATCTTACGGCAACTCCAACGATTTCACCATTTACGACAGCCGCTTTCAGAACAGCTCGCGGCTCGGGTATGCACTGCTCAAGACCGACAACTGGGAGGCGGAAGTCTCCCAGGAATTCGAGTACACCGGTTATGCCAACCGCTCCGCGTCGGTCTACGGCTATCGACAGCATGAATCCCGATTGCGCATCACGCGGCAGCTGGGAGATTTTTCCGGATTGGAACTTGCCCTCCGCTACGACCAACGCGACAGCTATGATTCATCACTGCTCGACTTCAGCAAAGGAATTGCCGAAATCGGACTCGACTACATCGGCGCCTCCAAGTCGATTCAATCACGCATCTATTTCGAGCGGAAAAGTTATTCATGGGCAGACTCGGATGATGATTACTATTTCTTCGGACCCTACTTTGATGCCGCCTTCTCAATCGCAGAACAACTGGAGCTTTCGCCGCAACTCGATCTGCAATATTACAAATTTGACGACCAGAGTATTGCCTCGTTTAGCCACTGGCGTGTTCTGTCACAACTGGAGTTGAACTATCGCTATGATCTTCTCTCGACATTCAGCCTTGGTCTTGCACGTGAGCGGTTTCAAGCTTCCGATGCCGTTTACAATGAGCAGGATTACCAGGCAACCAAGCTGCTCGCCGGCTACGAAAATTTGACGTCGAGAAGATTCACTTTCAGTCTGGACAGCCAATTCGGGTGGCGCAACTACTCAAACAACGACTCGGATTTCTATACCGACCACTGGTTTGTGAATCTCGATCTTCTCACCGACTTCAATCTCACCGACCGCATTCGCTTTTCCGTCATCGGCGGTTCCAGCTTTGAATATCACGACGACAAGGAAGATGACATCTTTCTCTACTTGTTGAGCGGCAATTTGAGCTACCAGTTCAAGTAGTTCTACCTGTCTTCTTTGTTTCCAACCATTGCTTCCTGCCGTCAAGCACCTGCTTGCGAATTCTGAAATCGAAATTTCCATTTGACGATTTAGTGGACAACACGTTCTTCTTTATAGAGGCGGAAATATGTTATCGGCAAGATACATGTCGACAAAGGAGGAACGATGATTCGCCAGTGGTTTTTGCTCGCCGTCACACTTGTGGCTGCGATGGTTCTGCTATTAGCTTGTGCAGAAGACAAGGTGGTTGCCCCACCCACAATAGATCTCGCGGGTCACTATGATGGAGTCTACTCAACTAACGGATGGGTGTTCGGTGTCAATGACTATCTTGCGATGAGGATTAGCATGACCATTGAAGATTCTTCGTATTTGTGGCAAGCAGGTAGTGGAAGAGACTTACTGATTTATGGTGCAGGATTTCTGGAGATCAAGGGCGATTCGCTGTCATTTCGGGACACCTTAAATCAGGATATAAGAATACAGCCCGTGATCATAAATGGTGATTATCGATTTCATTTCGACGACAAGATTCTGGTGTTCTATAGAACTGCGAACTCTCAAGTGTCGCAGCAAGCTGTAATGGAGTTGTGGGAGGAAGAGCAAGCTTCCGGCGATTTCTAACTTCGCCCTACTCGACCCCGTGACACTTCTTGTACTTCTTGCCCGATCCGCAAGGACAAGGGTCATTGCGGCCCACCTTGGGCATGTCGCGCACGATCGGCTTGTGCTTGGTCGGCATCGTTTCTTCCGGCTGTTCCGCCTGCGGCGCTACCGATTGCATCCCCGAAATGCTCTCATGCACCGAAGTCAATCGCGCCTGCTGTTGTTGCCGGCGTTGCTGAACCTGTGAGCGATCGACCGGCTGAAGCTTGAATACCAGGCTGATCGCATTGCGATCGATTCTGCCAAGCAGCGCCTCGAACATCGAGAACGCTTCTTTCTTGTACTCGATCAACGGATCACGTTGGCCGTAAGCTCGCAAACCGATGCCCGACTTGAGTTGGTCCATCTCATAGAGATGCTCCTTCCACTCGGTATCAATCGTTGTCAGAAGCGCAAAGCGTTCAAGCTGCCGCATCACCTCGGCGCCGAGGAATTCTTCTTTCCGGTGGTAATGTGCAATCGCCATCTCGGTCAGCTTTTCCGCCAATCCCCGCCGGTGGAGTTCAGTCAGCTCTGGTGACCTGGGATCAAATGTAAGCAGGAAGGCGTTCTGGCAGGCCAACAGAATGTTGTTCAGATCAATTGTCTCACCGTCGTCGCCCTTTGCTGAATTCTCAATCACAATCGCTTCGGCGGTCTGCATGATCATATCTTCGATCTCCGCCTTGTGATCCGATTTGTCGATAATCGAATTGCGTCGGTCATAAACGGCCGTGCGCTGGCTGTTCATCACATCGTCATATTGCAGGGTGTGCTTTCGAATCGAGAAGTTCTGCGTCTCGATCCGCTTTTGCGCGCGTTCGATTGCCTTGGTCACCATGCCGTGCGCGATGACTTCGCCCTCCTTGACACCCAGCTTATCCATAATGGTGGCAATTCGGTCGCTGCCGAACAGTCGCATCAAGTCGTCTTCCAGCGAAAGGAAGAAACGCGAGGCGCCAAAGTCGCCCTGACGGCCGGCACGGCCGCGCAACTGCCGATCGATGCGTCGTGATTCGTGCCGTTCGGTACCGATGATGTGTAACCCGAACGGTTCTTCGTCATCGGCAAGATTCAGCCCTTCGACTTCGTTGATGTGCTTGATCATGTCCTTGACTTCATCGGTGATGACTTCGCGCTTAACCGCGTGCTTTTCCAGCTTGATGTCGGTACCGCGGCCCGCCATGTTGGTGGCGATGGTCACCCCGCCGGCACGTCCGGCATCACGGACAATCTCGGCTTCCTGCTGATGAAACTTCGCGTTCAATACATTGTGCGGAACTTTCTCGCGCTTGAGCATTCGCGACAATTGCTCGGAGACTTCGACGGAAATCGTGCCTACCAGTACCGGCATGCCCTTCTCGTGCAGACGGCGAATCTCGTCGATGATCGCAGCATACTTTTCTCGTCGGGTGCGATAGATTTGATCTTCAAAATCGAGCCTACGAATCGGCTTGTTTGTCGGAATCACCATCACATCGAGCTTGTAAATTTCCCAGAATTCGCCGGCTTCAGTCTCCGCCGTTCCCGTCATACCCGCCAGCTTGATGTACATACGGAAATAATTCTGCAACGTGATCGTAGCGACTGTCTGCGTTTCGCCTTCAACCCTGACTCGCTCTTTAGCCTCAATCGCTTGGTGTAAGCCGTCGGAATAGCGACGTCCCGGCATTAAGCGGCCGGTGAACTCATCGACGATCAGGACTTTGTCCTCCTGCACGACATACTCGACGTCTTTTTCGTATAGTGCATAAGCCTTCAGCAGTTGGTTTATTGCGTGATTCTTGTCGGCCCGTTCGGCATGCAGTTTATACAAGCGTTCCTTATCCGCCAGTTTCTGCTCAATTGATAGCGATTCATTCGAATCGATCTCGTGCAGTCCCTCGGTAATATCGGGAAGCACAAACAACTGCCGGTCTTCCGGCGACAGCAGTTCGCGTCCCTTTTCGGTCAGATTGATCGTGTGTTCTTTTTCATCGATGACGAAGTACAACTCCTCGTCGATTGTGTGCATTTTCTTCTCACGCAGGATATCGAGTTCTGCCCGCTGTGATAGCTTCTGTGCACCCTGTTCCTTGTAAAGTTTGAGCAGGCGTTTGTTCTTCGGAGCGCCGCGCTGCACGATTAGCATTGCCGTGCCGGCTTCGTCGGACTTCCCTTCCTCAAACATGCGCTCGGCATCAATCATTACCTTGTTGACGTATTCCGTCTGGCGTTTCACCAGCCGTTCCACCAAGGGCTGCATCTCCATAAATCGCGGTGTCAGTGAACTGCTCTCCACCGGTCCGGAGATGATCAGCGGAGTTCGCGCTTCGTCAATGAGTGCGCTATCGACTTCGTCGACGATAGAGTAATAATGCCCGCGCTGCACGCGGAATTCAGCGGCCACTGCCATATTATCGCGCAGATAATCAAATCCGAATTCGCTGTTTGTTCCGTAAGTGATATCACAGCTGTATTGGGCGCGCCGTTCGTTGAAATCCATATCGCGCTGAACACAGCCCACGGTTAGCCCGAGGAATCGATAAACTTCTCCCATCCACTCTGAATCGCGTTTGGCCAGGTAGTCGTTGACCGTTACCAGATGAACGCCCTCGCCGACCAGCGCATTGAGATACATCGGCATCGTCGCCACCAGCGTCTTGCCTTCACCCGTTGCCATTTCCGCGATCTTGCCCTGATGCAGTGCCAGTCCGCCGATCAACTGAACGTCAAACGGCACCATCTCCCACGACAGTTCCATACCGCAAACATCCCAGGACTTGCCGCACAAGCGCCGGCATGCCTCTTTGACCATGGCAAAGGCTTCGGGAGCAATCTCGTTCAAGTAACCATCAATCTCCTCGCGGAAATTCTTCTTGAACAGCTCTTTGTCCCAATTGCCGGCTTCGGCTTCCTTCCGGATCTCGGCTTTAAGCTCTTCCAGCTCTTGCTTGAAATAAGCGGTCCGCTCTGTGAACTTCTCGTCGGGCCAGTCTGCTAATGTTGGGTAGATTTCATTGATGCGGGTTACAATCGGACGAATCGACTTGATGTCGCGATCAAACTTCGTCCCGAATATCTTTTTGACTATCGAACTAAACACTCTGCGCTCTTTGTTTTCCTCGGTGATTATACTACAGAGCCGTCGGCTCTGTTTCACCGACGGCTGGATGTGTCATTGCTTTATACGCTGGATGGGACAGAATGTGACTACTTTGTTGTGTCTTGCGGCATTGCCTGTTTTGCCATCGAGTCTACTTCAGCAGAGCTCTTTGGTGCGCCGCCCATCATTTGCAGCATCGGCCGTGCCTGTCCTAACATCTTCAGCCGTTCGGAGTTCTTCGCCTCACTAAGCAGTGCTGTTGCCTCGGCAGCATATTTGCCTGTCGGTGCCGCCTTGAGATAGGCCTCCAAACCAGCAACGATTTTGACATCCCACTCTTCGTTAAGGATTTTGCCCATCTTGTCGATCCGTTCCTGACCCTTTTCCAGCAAGAACGCATTGTTCAGGTCGTCCCACATTTGTTTGGCATCGGTATAAAGTTTCTGGGTTTCCGGCGCTTCCGAAGCACACGATACCAGCGCACCGGCCATCACAAGGGCAACGAAAATCATCAGGGCTTTGTATAGCTTATTCACGGTTCCTCCGTAGGTTTACAACTTACCTAAAAACGGCGCTAAAGTTACCGTTTTGAGTTCGATTGTCAAATCCTTTATCTCGGTCGAAATCGGGTTCGAATTTGGAAACTCCGTTGTACCAGTATATGTTACAGACTAGATAAACACATTTTAACCGACCCTTCTGGAGGTATCAGTGTCTTCAAAGTTCGTTCGCTTCTGGCCAGTGTTTGCTTTGGCTGTCATCACCGCTTGCCAACTGATCTATTCAGCGTCGATCCTCGCCGACAACGACAAAGCCGAAGAGACAGCCGTTGACGCCGCTGTTTCCGGGCAACCCGGCGTCAATGTTGACTCTCTTTACGCCATCATTCAGCAGGATTTTGTGAAGCTGGATCCCATTTGGAAGAATGCCTGCTATGACTGTCACTCCGACAAGACAGACTATCCCTGGTATTATAAATTGCCGTTTGTGAAGGGAATGATTGACAAAGACATTGAAGAAGCCCGCGCCGAACTGGACATGAGCAAGGGCTTTCCTTTTGTTAGCCAGCGCAAACCGGTCGATGACTTAAGGAAACTCGCCGCCGAAATTGCCGAAGGCGCCATGCCGCCGGGCAAATACACGATCATTCACTGGAGTGCCTCGTTATCGCAGGAAGAAAAGGACTCTGTAGCGGCCTTTGTCGATAACTCCCTCAAGATGCTCGCAAGCCACGGCATTACGCCGACTGCGCGTAAGCCGCGTCCCGAAGGCGAGTGATTTTAGCGCGCCCGGTAGGATAGAATAAAATATCCGATCACACTGGCAGTGATCAATCCGAGGTAAAAGAACAGGCTCGTCGGCTGCATCTGATTCGATTGGCCAAGCGCCACCTTGATCGTCTCGCCGATAATGCCCGCAAACAGCCAAACGATTTCTGCCTTAAGCAGCGTGATGAAGGTTCGCGCCATTCGATACTGACGCGGCGCGTTTTCCTCGGTTATCTCCCAAGGGTAGTTGTACAGATGCGGGATTCTACTGACAAGCGTCAATGTGCCGTACAGAACAACGATACCAACGCCGAGGATCAAGATTGTCTCCTTACCACCCCACGAATCAACCTCGCCTTTGAAGTTAAAATGTGTCGGTATCGACGCCGGCAATTTCGAATAATTGACAGTCAGGTCATATAAACCCAGAAACACCCCCACCGCCGCCAGTATCTCCAATGCGTAATCCCATCGCGTCCGCGGAATTTTCAACTGCGGACGATCACCCTTGGCAGAACTGCTGTTTGATCGAAAGAATCTCATCGTTTCTCTATAATCCCAGGAACTGAATGGCCAGACCGCTAAGCGCAATTGTCGAACCGGCGATCGCGTGCGAGAATCGATCAAGCCTCCCCATCGGCAAGACTTTGAATCCATACGAGGTCACAAACACTATCGCTAACATCGTCGTGATTGTCGTCAATGCAAAAACCGCTGTGACAACCGCGACTCCACCCAGGTTGTGCTGGGAAGCCGGATACATCAAAATCGGAATGAGAGGTTCGCAAGGTCCGAGAACGAAGACCGTGAAGAGTACCCATGGAGTGATTTTCGCCTCCTGCCCCTCTGGATGATCGTGCGTCTCGTCCAGCCCGTGAGGATGCATATGAGTCACTCCTGCCAGTTTACCAACCAGGTGAGTGTGGGAATGCGGATGCTTGCGCAATGCACGACGGAGCCCCCAAACTGCGTAAACCAATCCAAAAGCAATCAGCGCCCAGGCAGCAAGATCGCCCCTGATTGCTTCAATTGCCTCTAACTCACCGACTGCCACTCCAAGTGCAATCCCCAAAAACCCCAAAACTACGGAACTAAGCACATGCCCGACTCCGCAAGCCAGTGTGATCCACAGAGTCTTGGCAACAGACCAACCCCTGGCTTTTGACATCATAATAAAAGGCAGATAGTGATCGGGACCGATGAGCGTGTGTATGAATCCGATTGAAGCAGCCGTTGCGATCAGAATGTTGATTTCAGTTGACATGATGCCGAACCTCGGATGAAATCTAAATAATTCTGTGGAGAATATAGCCGGGGACGCGAAGAATTTCTACCTTAATATCCAAATCTCAAGCCGATATACGCTACCGATGTCCGGCGATTTGGCGGATAGTCCTGTAGCCACGATTCTAATTGGAAGACAAAGTGTACAAATTGAGTGTGGCTTAACGAAAGTCCGGCTACAAGCCATTGGCGTCTATTAAGTTCCTTGGAGAATTTGTCAGAAGCCAGGTCGACCGCCATTCCACCCTCCAAATCAATTGCTGTGCCCACCCACTCCCAGAACCGGTAACGGAGTTTCACACCTGCCCGCGGGCGATGCTCTTCAACCACTCCAAAACCAACTACTCCAAGTGAGGCTGTCTTGGACACATTGAACATCAGCCCGAAATTCCCCTGCCCGCCGAATCGGACTCCAAAATCCTCGCCATAGCTGTGTGTGCCGTCGCGATGATACAAGTCTGTCGTCTTCTGCGAATTAACCGCGCGCACCAACAGTCCGACTTCCGTAACCAGGTAAGTGGCGCAAAGAGCTTTCGGTTTGGCCCGAAATGAAAAGGTATGATGAGGAGGAGACTGCGCGAAGATTTCTGTGCCGACTGATTCTTCAGAAAGGCTTATGAAAGACACCGGCAATAGACAGTGAATCAATACTGCAATCAGAACCAGGAATCGAAACTGCATTTCGCTTTCGCCTTTAGAGAGTTATTGGAGGACTTGGCACTACCTAAGCTATGGCGAAATTCCCCGGTGTCAATATGTATCTGATCGGTCTACTTCTTCATACCTTGGCGGATGACGAACTTCATGGTTCCGATATTCCCCTTAATCGCCACTCTTGATTTCGTTTGCCTCTATCAGGTTCTTCCTGACAAGTTCGACTAGATGTGGTACTTGAAGAAGTTCCTTTGTTTCAGACAGTGCGTTGAAAAGTCGAATTGCAGTCTCAATATTCTCAAGTCTGTTTTCATATCTCGCGATTTGCATATAACAATCCGCGAGATTGTTGGCATTAGTGAGCCGCGTGGCTATTGGTGCTTCAGTTGTAAGGCACGATTCAACTTCTTGAAAGAGCTCCAGAGCCTTTTTGAAACTTGGACCAGACTTCAACAGATACCCTCGTTTTGAATACACCATAGCGAGATCGAACTTGATCTCACAGCAGAGGTCTGGGTCACTCTTCAAACAAATATAAGTTAGTCCCTTTCGAAGTTCCTCTTCAGCATAGGTAAGATTTGCTTCTGGATCTCTTGACTCTGCTGCAGCTAATCGCGCGCGGCCAAGTATCACTGATGCAAACGCGGAGTCTTCAGGGCCTTTGAGATATGACTCGTTTGACTGCCATTCTTGGGCGAGCGCAAGCGTTTCTTGGGTATTCTCTGTCGAATGACTGAAGCGCATAAACGCCAATCTCGCCTCGGCAAGCTTCGCGGCCAAAAGTACACGTTCTTTTTCATCGGACCATCCTTGGGACGATCGCGCCGCTTCGTAATGTCCGAGTGCCCTGTTGAGGTACATGCCTGTTGTATCGTCGGCACCAAGTTCCATCAAGAGTTCGCCCATTTTGCAGTCTATATCAAAGACCTTGTTGGTCAGTCCGTTCGCTGCGGCTAGAGACCTTGCCCGTTCGAGACAGCTGTAGGCACTATCGCTGTTTTCGATACGATTTTCGCAGAGTGACAGGTTACGGTAACAGTATGCCTTCTGATAGTTCAAGCTCACAATTCTCATCGGATCAGTTTCCGCCGTCAGTACCGATTGCACACTGTCATAGTAAGCCAGCGCGGTTCTTGCATGAGTCACAGTGTCGGCAATATTCGCGAGTATACTATGCGCTGTAGCCACGTTATAGATAGCATTCGCCCAAGATGCCGGGTACTTCTCTTTCGAGAAGTATGCTGCCGCCTGTTGAAAAGCCGCGATTGCCGATGTCATGTTTTGGACTGGACTTTCGATCCTCGCGAGAGCTGCTAATGCATTGCCTCGGTTCATCTGTGCCGTGGCGGCACCGTTAGGGTCACCCAATTCTTCGGCCAGCAGTATGCTTTCATCAAATGCTGCCATGGCTTTTTTGATATTGGCTTCAGGGTTGTCGAGGTAGGCATAACTTGTGTAAATACTTCCCAAGACATCAAGCGCAATTCTGCATCCCCGAGTGTCCTTCTCGGACCGGCAGTGACTCACCACGTTCTTGGCAATTTCAATGGACGCAACATAGTCAGCAGCTTCGCCGGTTGTTTTGCCACGCTGGAAATAGACTTTCGCCAAATTACTATTTACATGTGCAAGGCTTGGTGCATCATCATTTGCCCGATAGTATGCTGCTGCTGCATTGAGATACTTAAGCGCACTGTCGGCATTTTCAATCGGATTTGACTCGGAGGTCAAAGTCGCATAAATCGATCCCAGACGCGAATGTGCCCTAAAATGAACTGACGGAAACCGTGTTGGCGAAGTGAGGGACAATGCACGCATTGCCGCATCCAGCGCCGAGTTCAACTTCGACTGATGTCCATCGAAGATTTCCCAGCTCTCGAGCGTAGAAGATAGAGACAGTGAGTTCCTCGCCTCTCCAAATGTGTCCGCCTCCGCTGCACAACATTCGACAGCCCGACCAAACATTCGGCATGCTTCCGCCAACATGGCGGCGTCCATTCTCTGCCCGCCAAGTTGTGAGAGCGCCAGACCGCGATCACGAATACGTCGTTGACAATCGTTCGAATCAATCTGCGGGGTCAGTGTATCGATTTCGCGAATCAGAGCGACGGCCTTGTTCCCAGCACCAGTTCCGTCGTAATCTTCGGCCATGTTGTTGTACAGGAACACAAGTTTCCACATGGTGCGAACACGAGTCGTCTTGGCGTCGGGCACAGTCTCGGCCAGATTTCGCTCATAGTACCGAATTGCTCTCTCAGAATATATTCGCGCTTCATCCGGCTTACCCAAGTCCCTATAAATCTCAGCCAAGTCCTCGTAGACAAAACCGCGTTTCGAATTGTATTCGGCCAACTCCCCGCTTTGGACAATTTCTTCCAGACATTGAGCGGCAGACGCAAGGTTCTTGTCGCGATCTTGGTAGTTAGCCAACGAAGCAAATGCCCTGGCTTGCATTGTCTTAGTGTTTATCCAAAGCCCCGTGGAAGACTTGCGAGCGATTAACCTTAAGACATTGGAGTACCTCTTGAGAGCCTCTTTCAGCATATCGTTTGCGTCCGTGAGTAATGAGGAGTAGTACAAAGCGTCTGCGCTGCCCTTTTGTGCTCTTGCGAATTCGTCCGGAAACTTCCTTGGCGAGGTAGCGGTCAAGAGCGAATCATAAACAAACAGCGCAGTGCCATACGCCTCGTCGTCCAACAAATCGTCGGCACGTTGCAGCGCCTGTTCGAACTCCTGTCCCGTCGAAAGCGATACCGAACATAGCGGCACCATGAACGCCAGTTGCCATAGCAAGAACAGTTGAAGACGAACCATTTGCGGACTCCTTTTTTGAGTTCATCAATTGGAACAAGATAAGCTCCGATCTGTCCGAATGCAATAACTACTACACAACTGTCTATTTTCTGAAGTTGCCCGCCTTTATTGGTTCTGGGTCGAATATATTCTAGCCTCTAAGCGCCGCAATCGTCCGCCGAATCATCTCCGTCGAACACGCATAGGCAAACCGAATCGACTTCTCGTCGTCCGCAAATTCTTCGCCCGGCACCGATCCGAGTGAGTAGTGCTCGATCAAATAATTCACCAAGTCCCACTCTGAACCCTGCCACTTGTCGGTGATGCGGGCATACAGATAAACCGCTCCCTTGGGCTTCATGTCGCAATGCATGAATTGCGTGGCGTTGACGGCATCGAACAATAGGTCGCGTCGAAGCTTATACTCGGCGGCCATTTTCCCGACAGCATCTTGCGGTCCTTCCAGCGCCGCCAATCCGGCGTATTGCGTCGGAGTTGAGACACCATTGATGGTGTAGAGTATCATCTTTTTTGCATTCTCGTTGAACTCGGCATTGGTGCAGGTCAAGTAACCGAGGCGCCAACCTGTCATCGCGTAGCTCTTGGAGAAAGTGAAGCAGGAAATCATCTTGTCCTGCACTCTGCGCGGATACTCGCAAGCCAGTGCCGAAATGCAATGATGCTCTCCCTCGAAGATAATATCCTCGTACGCTTCATCACCAATCACGAACAAGTCATGTTCGGCGGCAACATCCAGCAGATCAATCAGATCCTGCCGCGACATGACCGCGCCGGTGGGATTCTGCGGTGAGTTGATCAACACGGCTTTCGTTTTGTCGGTAATCTTCGACTTCAGTTCATTGATGTCCCACCGGTACTCGTGTTTGCGATGCAGACGCACCGTGACTGGCACGCCGCCGGCGATGCGAATAATCCATGCCGTCGATGTCCAGTTCGGCTGGGGTATCAATACTTCGTCGCCCGGATTCAGTATCGTGCGAAACGCGCAGTATAGCCCGTGCATTCCGCCATTCGTCACCAGCACCTGATCCGGGTGAGTGATGTTCGTAATCTTGTTTTTCCGGACAACCTTCTTGACGATCGCATCGCGCAACGGCTTGATTCCCGTCGAAGGCGCGTAATGCGTGTGGTTGTCACGAATTGCCTTGATCGCTGCTTCCTTGATATGATCCGGCGTATCGAAATTCGGGTCGCCCGATTCGAGGCGCAATGGATTTGGCAATTGTAGCAAGCGGTCGCGAACAGCAACAATCCCCGAAAAGACAACAGATGGCAGCTCGAAGTTCATTCCCTTTACTGCCGCGACATCCAAGTCGCCTGCACCGTGCACTTGTCCTTGCATAGATATTCTGCTTCCTTATCAATAACTCTAATATTCACGATTATGATGTGGAGTATCTGAATCCGCGTTGAAGATTCTTCCGAACTTCAAGATAGCGTGTGGACCTCACTTTCAGCAAGACTTTTCCCGTTGCCAATGGCGAAAAGACCCGCCAAATTGTACCAATACAGTGTGACACCTTGGCCGCAACCACAATCAGCGAGGTTTGACAATGGGACGACTCTGGACGGTAGTATTACTGACAGCCTCCAACTTCTTCATGACCTATGCCTGGTACGGACACCTGAAGGATTTCAAGAATCAGCCGCTGTTTATCGTCATCCTCATCAGCTGGGGAGTCGCCTTCTTCGAATACTGCCTGCAGGTACCGGCCAATCGCATTGGCTTTCAGCACTATTCGCTTGGACAGCTCAAGGTGATGCAAGAGGTTATCACCATGTGTGTTTTCGCTCTCTTCTCCGTGCTATACATGAAAGAAGAACTCAAAATGGACTTCCTTTGGGCCGGCCTGTGTCTGGTTGGCGCTGCCTATTTCATGTTCCGGGGAACGATCGTCCCCCAGTAGGCGCTTCTTGCCCCCATCTTTGATATTGACAAATTAGTCCACATCGTTTTATTTACAGTAGAATAACATTTTCATTGGAATGATTGGGGTACTCCGACCCCCAAAGCGGGAGGTTTTATGAGAAAGATCTCATCGATGTTGCTAACATCGATAGTGATGCTGGTTGCTTTGCTCTTTTTGGTACAACCAGTTGAATCTGCACCACCGAAAACACAGCACATGAATCCGCAGTCATCTCTCTTCCTTGATGACGACACTCGCCTTGACTGCAATAACCTCGAGATGTTCATCTACAACGACGGCAACTTCGCCTACGACCACGCGAATGTCCTGGGGAAAACCGACGGGCTCTATTATCCACGGGGAACCACCAAGACAGTCGTCTATTCGGCGGGAATCTGGGTTGGCGCCAAGGTCAACGGTGACACTCGCCTCGCCATCGCCGAGTACAACTCTGAATTTGGCTATGGCCCGATGGTCAATGGCAGTCCCCTGCCCGACGAATCTCGTTTTCGGGTCTACAAGGTACGCGACACCGACAATGATGCCACTAACCAGGACTATGCTAACTGGCCGGTAGATCAGGGAGCGTCAGTTGATGTAAACGGCGATCCACTTATTCTTGGAAACCAAATGACTTGGTCGGTCTTCAACGATGCGATTCCGGCCAACCACAGTAATGACGCGGGCAGTACCGAGCCACTGGGAATCGAAATTCAGCACTCGGCGTTCGGTTACTCGCGCAGCGGCCCGCTTGGAAATGTCTATTTTCTAAAATTCAAGATCATTAACAAAGGCGGCAACAACCTCCAAGATGCCTATGTGTCCATCTGGGCAGATCCCGATCTCGGTAATTCAAGTGACGATCTTGTCGGATGTGACACGATACTTGGACTTGGTTACTGCTACAATGAAGGTGATGATGCAACCTATGGTGCGAATCCGCCCGCTGTCGGTTTTGACTTCTTGCAGGGGCCGGTTGTTCCCGGACAGCCAACTGACACGGCTTTTGTCTCGGGCGAAGCCCGGCCGGGTTTTCGCAATCTCAAAATGGTCTCGTTCAACAAGTATATCAATGGCACTGATCCAGCTGTCAGTTGGGAGACTTACGGGTACATGCGCGGGCTTGTCAAGGATCCAAGTACTGGCCAGATGGTTCCAATGATCAATCCGATCACTAATCAAGTAACGAATTACGCTGTCTCCGGTGATCCGGTTAATCAAACTGGCTGGGTTGATGCGACGGCAGCGGACAGGCGTCTGATGCTCTCAACCGGACCATTCAATATGGCGCCCGGAGATACGCAAGAGGTTATGGCTGCAGTTCTTGTTGGTCAAGGAGCTGATCCTCTAAGCTCAATCACAGTCCTCAAGGTAACTGATCTCCAAGCCCAGGCGGCTTACGATGGGAACTTCGACGTTCCGGATCAGAATAAAACAATTGAAGTCAATGCCCGTGGTCGCGACCATGCCGTCGATGTCTTTTGGACTAGCGATATGATCGGAGACATAATCTACTATCCCATGTTGGGCGAAGCTTATGAATTTGAAGGTTTCAATGTCTTTCAGGGCTTGGCTCCAAATGGGCAATGGAAGAAAATAGCGACCTATGACATCAATAATGATGTCGCTCTGATCTACGGAGATGTGTTGAATCCAGACATTGGCGCAATCGAACGGATCGTAGTACAAAATGGCAGCAATTCCGGATTGCAGTTTCACCAATTCATCACCACCGATGCGTTCACACATCAGCCTCTTCAAAACGGCGAGACATACTATTTCGCCGTTTCAGGTTATTACTACGACGTGAACCACATGACTGCCTTCAACGATCAATCCGGGAACTTTCTCGGCTATCTTACGCCAACACTGGAATCACAAAAGATCATTATCAACGCGATTCCGGTGTCTGATCCCGGAATACTCTCTGACACCGCCTTACATGTTGCGGGTCAGAGTGAGGGCCGCGTCATCATCGAATGGATCGATGCAGCAGCCCTTACCGGGCATGACTACCGGGTAACGTTTGCAAACGACGGGACCTGGGGTTTGCAAGATCTCACCTTGGGACAAACTCTTTTGGACGACCAGACAAATCAATCAGGTGACTATAACTACCCCGTTGTCGACGGCTTCATGCCTCGCGTATCCGGTCCTACTCCCGGCATTTCCGGCTGGTCCTGGATCGGAGATCGTTGGATATCGGGAGTGGATGCCGGCCTACCCCACTTCTTCGGAGGTCTGGGCAATGGCGTTGACTTCTTCGGCTCAAATGTATCGGCATCTGATTATGTGCCTGTAGAAATCCGCTTCAGCTGGACTCAAACGCAAAAGGCCTACTCCTATCTACGGGGAGGCATTCCCAGCTACGGCTTCGTTGGGTACTTTGATGTGCCATTCACCGTTTGGGATGTATCAGTAACCCCAAACCGCCAACTGAACGCCTGCTTTGTCGAGCAGAATAACGGCGCTTGTCAGGATCAAACATGGCTTCCTTGTGACGAATCTGGCTCAAGTCGAGAATATATATTTGTGTTCGCATCCACTTATAGCCCAACGCCTTCAGATTTTTACACTTCGAAGATTCTCACAAATGACGCTATGTCCATGGACATTCTCTACTCGCTCTGGCCGCGTGTACGTCCCGGACACAATCCCGCCACCGAGTTGTCTGACGGACAAATGCTGGTGATCGACGCCGCGGTACCAAATGGATTCGGTGATATCTTTGAGTTCTCAACCGGATATGAGTGCGGCGATGTCAATCAGTCTGGGGAAGTGGGTATCACCGACGCCATCGCGCTCATCAACTACCTCTTCGCAATCACTCTTGAACCCGTCGACCCCGCCGACGCCGATGTCAACTGCGATGGCCGCATTCGCATCACCGACTGCGTCTACCTTATCAATTACATTTTCCTCGGCGGCGAAGCACCATGTGCCGCGTGCGACTTCAATTAGCACGCATGAATTTCGCTGAAAAGCAAATGGCAGGTAGCGATACCTGCCATTTTCATTTACGCAATCATCTCTGGAGGATTTACGGCTGCGCGGGTGCTGCTGCCGGTGGAACCGGTCCGGGTACAAGGTTTGGCACTGCCGGAAGCGACTTGAGGTAGGCGAACATCGCCTTGAGATCGTCGTCCGTTGCCTTCGCAAGCGACTGCCACGGCATCGGTGGGAGAATCTCTCTTCCCATACCCAGATGCTGTCCAGTCCGCATCGTCTTGATGAAATCTTCTTCATCCCAATCGCCTATACCGGTCTGCGGATCGGGGGTCAAATTCGCTGCGAAGCTGATTCCCCACGGTCCTGCCCAAGCCGTCATGTGAGCGTTGCACATTCCCATCCATCCCATCGGATTGGGCAAGCCAGCCGGAAGCTCCGGTACCGGCGCGTTCGCCGGATGACCGGATAGCAAGATTGACGGATCAAATTCCGGACCCTTTTCCGTGAACCTCTTGGGCGAATGACAGTCGTTGCATCCTCCCAGGTTCACCAGATATTCACCCCGTTTGACCATTTGCTCCGGGGTCATTGCGACTTCCTTCTCTGCTTGTGCGCACATGATCAGCAGCGAGCAGGCACCAAGAAGAGAAAAGAACAGTACGAATTTTGCAGTAGACTGCTTCATCACCACACTCCTGTTTTGGGTTTCGAATAGATACTAATCATGGAGCCACGATTGTCAACAATATTGTGGACTTATTCCTTCGAAAAAACAAGCTGTAGTACGGGCACGTCTCAACGAAAGTTGCACAATCTCCGTGCTGTCAACGGAGATTGTGCCCAAACTTTGAAGCCCTCTTTTGGTTACTTTTGGGCAGTCTGCGCCGGCTGCGGCGGCAACGGACCCGGAACCAGATTCGGTACAGCGGGCAAAGACTTCAGGTAAGCGAAAATTGACTTCAAATCATCATCTTTCATTTGACCGATCAGTGGCCACGGCATCGGTGGGAGAATATCCCGACCCGTACCCATATGCTTACCGCTGCGTAGTGCCTTCATAAAATCTTCCTCCGTCCAGCTTCCAATTCCGGTCTTCGGATCAGGCGTCAGATTGGCCGCAAAGGAAACTCCCCACGGTCCGGCCCAGGCCGTAAAGTGGGTGTTGGTCAATACGAACCAGCCATTCGGGTCTGGTAGTCCCGCGGGTATTGCCGGAACTTCGGAATTCGCCGGGTGGCCCGACAGCAGAACCGACTGGTCGGGCACCGGTCCGGTCGGTCCGTTCTTCTTGGGTGAATGACAATCATTGCACAAGCCGGAATTGACAAGGTACGCACCGCGCGCCACCCTTTCCTCATTGGTCATCGGCTTTGTGTCGCCGCTGTTTTGTGCACAGGTTGCGATTAACATTGCTGCAAAGAATAGAGAAAGAAATAGGACGGTTTTGACTTTTGATAGTCGCATTAAGTACTCCTTGTGAACGTTACGGGCGTAAATTTAGGAGGACTTATTTTCTTGTCAAGAAAAATATGGAGCCATGATATCCAATTTTATGGGTGGGTAAAAGAACGAGTCCGGGAGTTTGTTGATCAGAGTTCGATATGGGTGTACAGATGTTTGAAACAGGGCAAATCTAACCGACCCCTACTCTCCGTCCCGGTCAATCTGCAGCACCGCCAGAAATGCCTCCTGCGGTAATTCCACACTGCCAATCTGCTTCATCTTCTTCTTGCCCTCTTTTTGACGCTCGATCAGCTTGCGTTTGCGCGTGATGTCGCCGCCATAACATTTTGCCGTGACGTTCTTGCGCATGGCGCGCACAGTCTCACGTGCGACGACTTTGGAACCGATCGCCGCCTGGATGATGACTTCGAACATTTGTCGCGGAATTAATTCCTGCAGTTTTGAACAGAGTTTGCGGCCCCAGACTTGCGCGCGGTCTTGATGGATCAAGCACGATAGCGCATCGACCGGCTCGGAGTTGAGCAGGATGTCGAGCTTCTGCAATTTGCTCGTGCGCATTTCCAGGAAATCATAATCGAGCGAAGCATACCCGCGCGAGATTGATTTTAGCTTGTCGTGGAAATCGAATATAATCTCCGACAACGGCAAATTGAATTCGAGCGTTGCGCGCGCCGGATCAGGATAATGCGTCGCCTTGAACTCCCCGCGTCTTTCGGCGATGATCTTCATGATCCCGCCAATGTATTCCACCGGCGTGATGATCTGTGCCGCGACAAACGGTTCTTCAATGTGATCGATCAACATCGGTGAAGGCATCTTCGCCGGGTTATCGACCTTCACGATTTCATTATTTTTTGTGAAGACATGATATTCCACGTTGGGCACCGTGTTGACGATTGTTACACCGTACTCGCGCTCGAGTCGTTCGTGCACGATCTCCAGATGCAACAGCCCGAGAAAACCGCAACGGAATCCAAATCCCAATGCCAATGAAGATTCCGGCTCGAATGTTAATGATGCATCATTGAGCTGCAGCTTTTCCAATGCCTCCCGCAGTTGCTCATAGCGCTCCGTCGTTGCCGGATAAATGCCGGAGTACACCATCGACTTGATTTCCTTAAACCCTGGAAGCGGTGTCGTTGCGCCGTCCTTGGCGTAGGTAATCGTATCGCCTACCTTGGCATCAGCCAAATGGCGAATATTGCAGACGATGTATCCCACTTCACCTGCTGTGAGCTTCTTGGAGGGCTTCCGGTCAATAATCAGATGTCCGACCTCGTCGACTTCGTATTCGATCCCAGTCGAGAAGAATTTGATCACATCACCCTTTTTGACTTCGCCGTCAACAATCCGCAGATATGGCACAGCGCCGCGATAGCTGTCAAATTTGGAATCGAACACCATCGCCTTCAAGGTGCCTTTGGGATCAGTGGTAGGGGGCGGAATTCTCCGCACAATAGCTTCCAGTATTTCGTGTATCCCGATTCCCATCTTCGCGGAGGTATGCAGGATGTCTTCTTTCTTACCGCCAATGAGATTGAGAATCGACTCGGCGACCCGCTCTGGTTCAGCGTGAGGCAGGTCGATTTTGTTCAGTACCGGAATGATCTCCAGATTCTGGTCCAATGCCTTGTAAAGATTCGAAAGTGTTTGCGCTTCAATTCCCTGCGAGGCATCAACGACTAACAGTGCCCCTTCACAAGCGGCGATTGAGCGAGAAACCTCGTACGAGAAATCTACGTGACCGGGCGTATCGATGAGATTGAGAATGTACTTGTGGCCGTCATTGGCGTGATAGTGCATCCGGATCGCATGCGCCTTGATCGTGATCCCGCGCTCCTGCTCCAGATCCATGTTATCGAGCATCTGCTTATGCGTGACATTGATCGTCCGCGTCATTTCCAGCAAGCGATCGGCGATGGTTGACTTGCCGTGGTCGATATGCGCGATAATCGAGAAGTTGCGTATGTTCTTTACGAATTCCATCGGCCTATTTACGGTGCAAAGCGGGGGAATGTCAAGAGTTCGTGCTGTCTGATTGCGGTTTTTCCGGAACTATTTCGTTGGGCTCGGAGGCGCGATTTGTCGCATCTTCAGTCAATTTGATCTTGTCCTCCGAATAGACGACCAGCAGGAAGGCCAATAACTGCGAATTAGTGACGATATTGATGCCGTACGACAGCATCAGAATCAGGATACCCAGCACCCCAACAGCAATAATCACTGCCGCCACCTGCTCGGTTCCGGAAATCGAGGAAAGCCAATCGAATCTGCTAAGGTTGTATTCAATGGGCAGCTTGGGGTCATAGCTGATGCACGATCCCGGATATAATGTCGTGAAAAATCGAATCACACCTTGAATCGGGTCAAGTGCGCTATAGGCGCTGACTAAAATGCTGTTTACCTTTTCTCCGCCCAGCCATCCTGCCAGAAAATTCGTCAGTTGCAGTGCGCGCGCAAAGAAATAACCGATGACAAAAATCCCGATCTTCGCCAGCACCAGACCGACGGCCGTCATTCCAATCCAGCGAAGCGGTTGTGTCCAGATCACATTGTAAATATAGAAAGTCGCCCCGAACGTCTCTTTCTCGCGGGCAACAATGATCGCCGGCAAAGTAAGGATCGATGTTGTCAACCCAAAGGCGAGGAATACCAGGAAAAGCGACCACAGGAAAAATGGCACGACATAAAGAATAGCATACAATATTTCACCAATGCCCGGAATCAGCGCCACCAGGCTCACCACTCCCTGAACCGCAGTCAAAACCACGATCAGCAACAGGACCAACCCTCCGGATATCCACAATGGAAGCAAATTCGATCGTGCATCCTTCGCCGCCTCGCTTCTCGCATAGAAGTGATTCCCCCGCAGCCGCTCAAATCCCAGCTTCGCAACCACCAGATTTCCGTAGTCGTACAGGCCAACGACAGCAACGATTCCCAGAACCCAGATTACCCAACTATACCATTTCGTCAATTCCAATCCGAACAGTGGAAATAGTCCATGTTGGAGCCAGGCAGAGGACAACAACTGCCCGTCAACCATTAAAGCGAGATAGGATAACGCAAAATAAATGACATAGCCGTAAGCCAACGGGCGCGCCTGTGCCAGCAAGCTTTTGCCGGACAGAGCCATACGGGGAGCTTTCAGGATGTCCCAGAAATCGTAACGGAGATCAGAATTCGTCGCCATATTGAATCGTAAAGGTTAGGGTGCAGACCTTATTAAGTCAAGTTAAATAGGTGTATTGTGGATTCGAATCGTCTGCTCTGCACGACTAACTTCTTCTGTACACTCAACAACTTCCTCTCCAGATTCGTAAAATGTATATAGAACGTCACATTACTCGGAAACAAAGATATGCTCCCAAAATTCTTGCTAACAGCCCTCGTGCTGGTCGTACTTGGTTGTTCGAACGGCGTCGATGAAGACACTGGACTTGGCAGTGTCAGCGGCAGGGTACTGCTCGAAGATACCGAATTCACGATTCCCAAAGTCGAGGTCAGTTTAAGAGAGTACACTTATAAGACCGTAACCAACGGTAAGTTCAACTTCACTGGAATTCCTGCCGGGGCTCAAGAGATTACCGCGCATAAAGAAGGCTACTCCTTCTACATCGACACTCTCGTCGTTTTCGGTTCAGTTAGCTACGATATTCGCCTCCGCCGAATAGATAGTCCGCGCTAACCTCAACCGCATCTTTATATTCATTACGCAACTTCACATAAGCACGGCTGGTGCGTCTCCATTTTTGAGCTTTACTAATCTCGATTTAGGACTATATTATCGATACTTGTTTGTCTTTGATCTCTTACGCTGGAGTTACCTGCCATGAGAACCTCGTTAAAATTAATCACCTTTTTCATCCTTCTACTCTGCTCATCGGGAATTGCTGACGACCTTGTCAAGGTCACAATCGAAAATCGGACCGACGCACAACTACTTAGTAGCCTTGATCCGGATGCTGTCGTCAAAACCAACGATGGATACCTGTTACTCGCGAATCCGTCGGATGTCGCTGCCCTCACTTCTTCTGGGCTAAAGATCGAGATCATCGCCTCTGGCATCGCTCGCAACGAATTGGCACTCGACCTTCGTCTCGATGATTACAATGTGAAGCGCTATCCCGTAGTCTTTGCCGAAGGAAATCTTCGTGTTTACCGTATCACCGGTGGCTTCGATCCCTCTCAAGAACTCCAGCCAACCCTGATGGCATTACCGCTACAATCGCTGCGAATCGTTTTTGACGACTTCGAGGTGACACCGTTCAGCGGTATGACCGAGTCAGCGACTCTGGAGAAGCTTCTGGGCACAATTCAACAAGATTCGCTTTATTCCTACACAGCGAAGCTCCAGTCATATTTTCGCCGGGTTGCCGGCACGGCAAACATCTTTCTGGCACGCGACTGGATCAAGGCCAAATTCCAGTCCTTCGGTTACGACTCTGTCTACTTGGATGGTTGGAGTCAGTACTTCAATGGCCAAACGAATCAGTGCTACAACGTCGTTGCGGTTAAGACCGGTACGCTCTATCCCGAAATCGAGATCATCGTCGGCGCACATTACGATGGTGTGACGACCTCGCCGGCCGCCAATGATAATGGCTCGGGCACGGCCGGAGTCCTTGAAATCGCTCGGGCTCTCGCAGATACCCCCACCGACGTGACTATCAAATTCATCACGTTCGATGCCGAAGAGTGGGGTTTGTACGGATCTAATCATTACGCCAGTGCCGCCGCTGCACGCGGCGACCAAATCCTGTTCATGTTCAACATGGACATGATCGCCCATATCACCAATACCAATCGAGCCACTGTCTACAGCGGCACGAATACCACTTATGCCAGTATGTGGGCCTCGATTGCACAGACCACTTACGGCATTACCGGATACCTAAGCGGCAACTCCAGTGGCTCCGACCATTATCCATTTACTCAAAATGGTTATCCGGCGGTATTCATCATCGAGTACAATTTTTCCAGCGTTTATCACTCGCCGCGCGACAGTACTACTTATATGAACTTCGAGTATATGACCCGTATGGTGCGGGCATCTCTGGCAACTGTCGTTCAGGGCGCCAACTCGGGTGACTTCGACAATGATGGTGTCCTGAATGATATCGATAATTGCGTTTACACGGCTAATCCCACGCAAGCTGATCCGGATGCCGACTCCTTTGGCAGCGCTTGTGATAACTGCCCCGATTTTTACAATCCGCTTCAGGAAGACGAAAACGGTGACGGTGTCGGCGACTACTGTGACGGCAATCTGCACATCATGAGCTACAACTTGCCGCCCGCCTATCGTATGGAATCTTATTTCTGTCAGATGGAGGCAATCGGCGGAACCGCCCCTTACAGTTGGACATTCCTTGGCGGTGATCTCCCCTTTGGACTGACCTTCAATAGCCCTCAAGGCACAATCACCGGAGTACCTACCTTCAATGCCGATTACTATTTCACTGTAATGGCAACTGACGCCGGCAATCCGGCTAAGGCTGATACGATTAGCTTGAGCATGAAGGTAACTGATGCACCGCCGCCGCCATACTTATGTGGAGATGCCGACAATAGTGAAGCAGTCAATATCTCCGACGTTGTGAGGATCATCAACTACATCTTCGGCGGCGGAACCGTTCCCGATCCGCTCGAGTCGGCTGACGTTGATTGTAGTACTGTGGTGACGGTATCTGATGCAGTATACTTGATCAACCACATCTTCTCCGGCGGACCCGAGCCCTGTGCCGGCTGCCTGCCTTAATTGCTTTAAATCTAGTTCCCCTTGACTTCAAATAGTAAGGGCGACCATCCGGTCGCCCTTACTTTATTAGTGACTACTGAACAGAATCTATTTCAACTGTTCAATAGTTGTTACTCGCGATCATCATCGTCGTCATCATCACGCTGATGGCCGCGCGATGGCCCTGCTCCTCCCGGAAGATTCATGTCGTAATTGCGTCGCTGCTTGTTCACCATAATGTGCGCCAGGCGCAATGGCTCCGGAAGACGATATCCGCGCAACAGATCGATTACTGTCTTAACAGCCGTCTCAACATCAATCTTGTGCCCAGGAGCAACATAAAGTGGCTTCACATTTTCGCGCGATCTGATTGCCCGCCCGACTTCGATATTACCCAGGTAGATTGCCGCCGTGTCGCCGACTTCATTACCTAACGGATCAACCTTGCCAACCAGAACCTTTTTCGCGCACCCGATCGTCGGCATTTCCAGCATCACTCCCATATGGGAAGCCATTCCGATTCCTCGCGGATGATCAATGCCATGGCCGTCGAAAATGAAGACGTCCGGAACAAACTTCAGCCGGCTTAGGGCTTTGGAGATCACCGGACCTTCACGGAAATAGAACAGTCCCGGCACAAACGGGAATGTAATTTCCGCCTGCGCACGAACTTTTTCGAGCAGTTCCATCTCCGGAACTTTCATTATCACCACCGTGCAGAACGCGGTGTTGTCCTTCTTTGAGTAGGCGACATCAACTCCGCCCACGAGACGAAAAGAGGTTTTCTCCGGCTTAATGCTCACCAGTGGAGCATGCTTTTCCTGAAGACGTTCAGCCTCTTTTACATCGTCTGTCCAAGCATGTAGACGATTGAACTTCATTCCAATTCCTTCTACTGTTCATTTGTTCTTACTGCTCTTCGTGGGTGCGGCAAAACTGTGCAGTTGTGGCAGACAGGAAGCAGTCACCGTGGAACCACTCCATTCCCGATTGCCTCACCCGATGGCAGTATACATAAAAGCGTTAAATGTGAATAATCCTTTATAATTTCCTTCACCGTCTAACACTCTCCTTGCACTTTCAGTTCCCTGTTTAGTATACTCCTCACAAGCGACTCAACGAGGGTCATGATTTTCGCAGCATAGTAGCCACTAACCCGGCTATCTTCGCACTCCTAAATGATTTCACCCGATGGCCAAATACAGCAACGAAATCCTCAAAGACATCATCATCTGGGATGTAAAAAACTGGAGCGTTGCGCTAAACTCTTGGGACAAAGCGCTCTCGCATCTTCCCGTGGGTGCTCACGCCCTGGAAATCGGCGCCCGCGAAGGTGGGTTATCGCTCTACTTAGCGCTCAAAGGGTGTCAAGTGATCTGTAGTGACGTCGAAAATCCGCAAGCTACCGCACAAGTCCGGCACCAGAGCCACAATATCCAGGATCAAGTCAGCTACACCGCCGCCGATGCCACGAGCCTGCCGTTTGCCGACCGGCAATTCGATGTCGTCGCCTACAAGTCAATCCTCGGTACAATCGGGCGAAACGATCAACCGGGACAACAGCTGCGAGCCATTGGCGAGATTTATCGCGTCCTCAAACCGGGAGGAACTCTCCTCTTTGCCGAAAACCTCGCTGGTACCGCGCTTCATCGCTTCTTTCGCAAAACAACCAAGTGGGGCGGTTACTGGCGATACGTCACCGCCGACGAAATGCAGCGCTTTCATGATCAATTTTCCGAGTTCGAATTCGGAACTTTCGGCTTTCTCGCCGTATTTGGTCGTAGTGAATTCCAACGCGGAATTCTGCACCATGTCGACAAGATGATTGACCCGTTACTCAAAAACCGCCACAAGTACATCATCTATGGCTACGCCCGCAAGTGAGCCCGGATAAAACGGTTAGACACATGCCGACCTTCAAAATAGAACATTCCTTTTCCGATCAAGCTGAAAAATTGCGTAACCGGTTACGAACATTACACCGATATTATCGTATAGCTAAACCATGTTAGAAACCGCCGAACAGAAGAAAACCGATTTTACCGAGGGCTCGGTAGCCGCCTCGGTCCTGAAAATGGGCCTTCCCTCTATGATCGGCTTTCTCGCCCAGCACCTCTATTCCGTCGCCGACATGTTCTGGGTATCCCGGCTTCCGGAAGGCGAAAATGGTGTCGCTGCCATTACCTTCTTTGCGAATTTACTGTGGATGCTGTTTGCCTTCAACTCGCTGATCGGACCGGGATCCGTCGCCATCATCTCGCGTCGCTATGGCGAGAAGGATTACGCTCTTACCGAAACGGCCATCAAGGAAACTCTCATTCTCAAGTTGTTCTTTGGCGCCCTGCTCAATATTGTCGGGCTGCTCTTCCTTCCGGATTTTCTCCAGTTACTTGGCGCTCGCGGCGAGGCCTACACTTTGGCGCTCGACTATGGTCGTGTCATGATTATTGGGCTTCCGATCTTGTACGCCGCCTATTCAATCTTCACCGCATTGCGCAGTGTCGCGAATCCAAATCTGGCGATGGCTTTGATGCTTGGCTCCAACATCCTGAATGTCATCCTCGATCCGTTCCTGATGTTCGGCTGGTTCGGACTTCCGAAATGGGGTATCGTAGGCGCCGCGTGGGCTACGGTAATCAGTTTCACACTCTGCTTCATCGTCGGGCTGGCATTGTTCTTTTCGAAGCACGTCAACGTTCGTCTCTATTGGCGCAGTTCCGCCCCGATTTCATTAGCTTCGATGTGGAAAATGGTCTGGCTCGGCGTTCCAGCTTGGCTCGGAGAGTTGTCGTTTTCATTGTCCCGTCTCTTGATTACGCCAATCGTCGCCGGCTTCGGTAATACGGTAGTCGCCGCTTACGGAGCCAGCATGCAGGTCATCGGCTTCGGCATGTCGATCATCGTCGGCATCGGGCTCGGACTCTCCTCGCTGATCGGCCACAATATCGGCGCGCAGAAATTCGACCGCGCCCGGGCAACCGCCGATCACGCCATTCTGCTCTCATTCGGAATCATGGCCGCAATGGGTGTTCTGACCTTTGCCTTCGCCGGCCCCTACATGCGCGTCTTCTTTGACAGTGAAGAAACGGTTAGCCACGGCATCGCTATTCTGCAGATTACGGCCGTTAGCTTCCCATTTTTCGGCGCATTCCTGATGCTCGAACAGATTCACCTCGGCGTCGGACTCAATGCGCCATACATGGTATTCAGCATTATTCACTCTTGGCTGTTTCAGGTATTGCCTGCGGTCCTGTTGACGCAACTTCTCGGATTCAACGAAGTGGCCGTGTGGTGGGTTCTCACCGGCTCCGGAATTCTGACCACGATTCTATTCTACTTCTATTACCGCCGCGGGCGCTGGCTGACGGCGAAAGTATAGACCATGGACACACAATACCAACCGGTGTTGGCGATGATGTGTTGCAGTTTGATAACCTAGGAGGTAGATTCACTCCATGACTTGGCGGCTGATCAATTTCTCAATCTGGTATACCTTCGCGTGTGGCGTCTTCGCATTAATGGTCCCCCACTTGATCGTCAACGATGCCTTGATCTCGCTGGGCGAACGCTCCGGCCGCATCGTTACCGACAGTAACTACTTCGTTGCCGTCAGCATTCTTCGCGTCGCGGGACTGCTGTTTCTGGCTTTTGCTATGTCGTTGAAGATCTTAATCAAGCTCGGTTGGACGATGGAGAATCTTAGAGTGACGCTGACGATTGTCGCTATCAACATATTCGTCTGGGGTGGAAGCTTCATCTTCCTGATCTCCACCAAGAGTGCAGTGACCTTGTCAGTGACAGGATTGGCGCTGTTGATTTGGCTGGTGATTCCGCTGTTGTTGCTTTTCGACTACAAGAAGACCGACTCGTGGCAGTCGGTGAAACAGTAGTTCTCAATTCCCTTATTCTGGTTCAACGACTTTGTATGCGTACGATGAATTGAATGCGCCGAAGTAGCCCAACGCTCCGCCGCTCCAATTGGTATTTGGGTTTGCGGGTGTGACATCGAACAAATTGCCCTCCAGAACAACCGCCACTTCCCGAAGAGTGAGAAAATAGTCATACATGGCCTTGTCCATCGAGATTAACTCCACTTCAGCCCTTTCACCGAGCTGAAACACCTTGAAAAAATAGTTGTAATCAACTGTGTTTCCATCACTCAAGCGTCCATCGTAAAGGAAAATATCATAGTAAGCTATATCGTAGTTAAAGGGTCGCTCCTTAGTGAGTTTAATTCGCGCATAATCCGGTTTGCCGGGAGTGTCTTGAAAGAATACGTGCAGACGATATCCGTCTTCTTCCTCGCCCTCGTCGACAAATCTGTTGTCCTCCTCATACTCGAATGTCATCGAATCGACTCGAACTTGATCCACCATGGTCGTATTTGCAGTGAAGGTCCTGTTTTCAAGGATAACTGTCGCAGAGTACGTTTTCCCTGCAACTGCGCTGAACTCCCTTGGAAAAAAATAGTAGCCCGTCCCTGGCGTATGCTCTCCAAGGGTGTCTTCGCTGCCTGAATTGTCACTGACAACTATGAGTGCACCGGTCACGCCATCAATGCTATTCCTTGGGTTGAAGTAGTCGGTCGTGCGATTTACCCGGAAATAGCAGTAATTTGATTCGTTTGACAGATGACCCTCAATCACCAACTTCGGTTCCGTCGAATTCAGTTCGACTTGTACAACGTCCTCGCAACCACCAACAAACACCGCCGCAAGAAATCCCAATATCAACAGCCTTGCTCTCATATCTATCCTAAAATCTCCGGGTGTAAGTTATCGACGGGAAGAACGCGAACAAAGCAATCCTTACGGCCTCCGTTTGATATGGATTCGTTTCCGACTGCCGGAATTCGATCGCGTAGGCGTTTCTTCTGCCGTAGGCATTATATAGAGAGAAATTCCAGCTCGACTTATCGCGTTGCCAGGTGAACGCGATATCCAATCGATGGTAGTCCGGCATCCGATAGCCGTTTCTCTCCGAATACAGATTGATCACGTGGTCATCAACTATGTACTTTCCGCTGGGGAACGTCACGGCATTGCCGGTGTAGTAGATCCAATTGAATCCGAAAGTCCAGCGCTTTCCTAGATCATACATTCCAACGACCTCAAAATCATGCGTTCGATCCTGGCGCGCACTATACCACGATCCGTCGTTGACAGCATCGAATTGGCGTTCTGTCTTGGAGAGCGTGTAGCTCAACCACCCGGTTATGCGTCCCTGGTTCTTCCTGATCAGCAGTTCTATCCCGTAAGCTCGTGCCTTACCGAATACTAATTGCGATTCGACATACTCATTGAAATAGATGTCCGCCCCGTTTCGGTAATCAATCTGGTCCTGCAGTCGCTTGTAATAAATCTCGACTGACGTCTCGTAGACATTTTCTCGGAAGTTCCGGAAGTACCCTGCCGCGACTTGGTCGGCGATTCCCGGTTTGACGATTTTGGTACTCGGGTGCCAGAAGTCGAACGGCGTCGTCGTAGTCGAAGTCGACAACAAATGAAGGTACTGTCGGTTGCGTGCATACGATGCCTTGACGGAGCTAACGTCATCAATCATATATCGCGCTGTAACTCGCGGCTCAAATCCGCCGTAGTGCTTGATCAAATCGCGTCCGGTGTAACTGACAGTATCAGTCGGCGTGCCGTCTTCATCAAAGGCGAAGACGTCGGCTGGACCCAGAGCCGCGAAACTGGAATAGCGAACACCATAGTCCAGACTGAAAGCCGGCGAAATTGTCCAGCCATGATTCAAGTACAACGCGCTCTCTAACGCATACTTGTTCTTGATTTTCATTTCATTGATTGAACTCTCGGTGGCTTCAATCTCGCCCGGCAAGAAAGTGTGATAGGCTGATTGCAGTCCGAATTTCACTGTGTTGTTTGCGTTGGCAAAGTAGTGGAAATCTTCCTTGAGGCTGACATTTCTGATTGCGGAGCGTATATCAACCAGCTCATCACCGTTGGTGAATCCTACCTTGTAGTTGAAGTTGCTGTAGATCAATGACGAATTCAGAAACAGCCTGCTGCTAAAGATGTGGTTCCAGCGCGCCGTTATCGTCGTGTTTCCCCAATCAAGTCCGAACTCTCCCTTATAGCCGAGTACGTCTCTCCCGAAGTAACCCGATAAGAATACACGGTCGTTTCCGCCCAGATGATAATTGGCTTTAGCATTCAGGTCATAGAAGTAAAGCTGTGTCTTACGGATCGACTCGTCCGAAGACGCTTTCAGGAACAAATCAAAATATGTGCGCCTCCCGGAAAGCATGTAAGAGCCGCGCTCCTGCTTGATCGGTCCCTCCAGCGCCAGACGGGACGCGATCAATCCTATTCCTGCCTGTCCCTGAAAATCCCGCGAGTTGCCCTCTTTCATCTTGATATCGAGCACCGAAGATAGCCGTCCGCCATATTTCGCTGATCCCGAACCCTTGATCAGTTTGACATCCTTGATGGCGTCGGAGTTGAACACCGAGAAGAAACCCAGAAGATGCGAGGAGTTGTAGACAATCGCCTCATCAAGCAATACCAAATTCTGATCTGTCCCGCCGCCGCGAACATGGAACCCAGCGCTCCCTTCGCCTGCTTCCTGAACTCCCGGCAGAAGCTGAATTGTCTTAAGCAGGTCCTGCTCGCCGAACAGCACCGGTACTGCGCTGATCTGTGTCGGCGAGATCGACAACGCACCCATCTCGACGCGGCGTGAATTTTCGTCGACAGCTTCGGCAGTTACCACGACCGAATCCATCAGGAGCGGTTGAGTTTCCAACTCGACATCCATTCGGATATTCCGGTCAAGGTCCACATCAATCGATTTTTCCTTGTAACCCAACGCTTCAAAGCGAATAAGGTATTTTGCTTTCGGTAGGCTTAGCGAATAGAATCCATAGGAATTTGTCGAGACTCCCGACTTGGTGCCGGCTGCAAAGACTGATGCGCCGATCAACTCCTCTCCGCTTTCAGCGATACGCACGAAGCCACTTATGGTAAATCGATCCGCAGATAGAGCATGATTGTCGATTAAAAAGACGAAACTGATTGCGGATATGAGCAGGATAAGACGCTTCAAAACTGCCGCCTTTAGTTCACTTCGCGAATTGCTCCCGAAGGAACAACAAGCGAATCATTCGGAGTGGCAGGGATACTTCTGCCTCCACCGTGCCTAACTTTCATCTACACTACAAATTGTGCGTAACTGACTAATTTGTCAACACTTAAGTAGGTTAAAGTAGGACGAAGTCGAAGCCAATAGGCTGTTAAGAAACCATTAGAAAGGGGTGTATGTCAAACATCGGTTAGCCCATTTTGTCGTGCTTCGGAATCGGTGAATGAGTGCATGATACGACCCGTAAATTGAGACAGTTGGTGAGCACCTGCACCTGTAAAACCACAGCATTGATCAGCTTCAGCGCGTACCTTGAAGCCGCTTGAAGTGCTTCCGTCACTCTCGTAAATTCATAGCGGAAGATGGCGACCTGGTTGCTTCAATCGATTTAGTTTCCCAATCGACCATCGGGGATAGAACGCGGCAACACTTTTTGATGTTCTGGTGGTGAAAACTGACAGACACTATTCAAACTGAATGTTAGCGTTCAGCATTCAAAGTCCAGTTTTAGCTGACGGCGAACAGTCTGGCGTTGTATCAACGGAGGATGAACATTCTTGAGTTCGGCTACTTTCCAAGTGCATCAGTAGTAGAGCTGGATCAGGAACGGGTACTCTTGGTTTTCGGGATTGACCCGACAGGCCTCTTGAAGTGCACGCAGGCCCCGCTGTTGGTCATTGCCCATTTGGAACAACAGGCTTTCGGTCATAAGCTGGTTTCCCCGCACGAATCTTGCCATAGTCTCCGGATCATCGAAGTTGTGGAACACAGCGTTGATCTCCGTCCTGTTTTCCATCAGAAAGCGCAGGTTCTTGGCAAGATTGTCCTCATTGAGACTCGCTGGTGCAAAGAACTCTGTATACGCGTGATCGTCAGAGTTTATCCTGCTGCTTGCTCCCAGTCGTTCGATCGTCGGTCCGTCCATCACCAGCGTCGCAGCCAGGTGGTGAGACTCTGCATAGAAATGAGGGTCCTGACCAATTTCAGCAGCACGCGCGTTCCACAGTTGGAAATCGATTAGGATCGGTTCACGCGCTCCCAGCAGCACGGCATGAGTGTGGCCGAGCCAGACAGTGCTGTTGGGAAAGACCGAATGGAAGGTGCTGATAATACCCAGGAAGTCCTCGGTGCGAAGTTTGTGCAGCGGAAGGTATTGAGAAACAACTCCACCGGGATTGAGATGCTCCCGGCATAACGCAAAAAATTCCTTGGTATAAAGACTCCCTGAACCGAGAACGGGGTGGGTCGGATCACAGGAGATTAAGTCATAAGAATCCGGCTTAGTTTGAAGATAGTGCCTGCCATCGCCCGAGATCATTTCCAGTCTGGGGTCCTCAACCACGTCTCGATTGAAGTCGCGGTAAAATGGGGCCGCATCTTTCAAGCCAGCAACCAATTCAACGCACTCGATTGACTCAACCTCGGGATGTGAGGCAATGGCGGAGGTCGTCACCCCGATTCCAAAACCGATCACCAGCACCTTCTTAATATTGGCACCCAGCAGGAACGGATAGTGACCGATCATCTTGACCACCTTGACGGCGTCGTACGTGGAGCCAATCACGGCACTATTGTTTACATAGGTATGCTTGGAGCCGTTGCCGGCTCGGTCCTGCCCCACCGAGATTGTGCCTTCTACGGACTCCCGGTAAAACAACACCTCGCGGTTGGACTGGCTGAAAGAGGGAGGAAGAATTCTGATGTCCGGGTGATAGAGTATCAGCGCAACTAGTCCAGCTATTGCGATGTAGAGAACACTTCGGGCAAGTTTGTTCAGCCGCCACGGAGCCGAGCGATGCAGGATATACAGTGCTACACCAGCCAGCAACGCGATCACGCACACGACCGACATCGTCGCGCCAAGCATTGGAATCAGGATAAACGCCGTCACGGCCGGGCCGAACACGCATCCGACCGTATTGACCATCAGCACAGAGCCGACATCCTTGCTGATATCTTTGTTCCCCGATGCGTACAGCCGACAGGCCAGAGGAAAGGCGTAGCCGGAGAACACCGCCGGCGGAACGACGATAAGTAGGGAGGCTATCAGCGGCAGAAGCAGGATCCGGGTCAGGGGGTCACTTAGCATCGTCTGAAATGGAAGCATGAGCGTTTCTGGTAAATAAATAAGCAGCAGCAGCCCCAACGCCGACGATACTCCCATGAACAGGACGACGCGCAGCATCGACCGGATGTAGTCGTCAATGTTGTGGACCCAACGCTTGAAAAGGACACTGCCCGCGAACAGCCCGAGGATGACGAGGGAAGTCACAAGGGCAAAGGTGTAACTTGTATTGGTCAAGTAAATACGGAAGATTCTCAGCCAAAGGACCTGAAGACTGAACATGGCAAAACCGCATGAAAAAGTCCCGACCAGCGCCGCCTCACGGTCCATCGACAAGGCGGAGGACGGACCGCGTCGGATTCTCTCTGGCGTTGTCTTCTTCCGCGCAACTTTCGGGTCGGATTCGGAAACAGCAGGCACTTCTTCTAGGTTGGGTATCCGTGTCAGCAACAACCAGATGGCCAGCATCAGATTCATCGTTATCGCCAACCCCAAGGTGACCTTCTGGCCAAGTATCCCGAGAAACACAAAACCGGTCGCCAATCCACCGACACTGCTTCCGAGAGTTTCGAGTGCATATAGACGCCCCAGCGATACCGAGATGGCCTGATCTGACTGAATGGCAAGCTTGGTGACGATAGGGAAGATCCCGCCCATGAGGAAAGCCGAAACGAAGAGAAGGCCAATTGCCGTACCGAACACGAGCAGTTCAGTCAACTCCAAGGTGAGTCCAAGACCCGGAAGGGAAGAATATAGACTTGGTATTAGGCGCGTGATCAGTGTGTAGTTCAGAGCGCTGAAAAGACCAACTCCGCCGAGTAGTATGGCCAACAAGACGTCGGGTCTGGCACGCCTGTTGGCAATTCTACCCCAACAGAGAGCGCCGGCGCCGAATCCAGCCATAAACGAAGCAAGAACAATTGTAGAGGCCGCGACAGTCGTTCCGAGATACAGCGATAGCAGCCTGTTCCAACTGACCTCGTAAACCAGGAAAGTGAACCCGGACAGAAAGATAACCAGACGTAGAGCCGATTGTCCACGGCGTGAAGCAAATCTCTGACTCATCTGCTTTCCAAGCGGGCTTTCACTGGATGGTTGCATCTTCGGTCAACATTCCACTGGGCAGGAATATTAAATTCGGAGAGGCAGGGATTCGAACCCTGGATACCCTCGCGGGTATAACGGTTTTCGAGACCGCCGCTATCGACCACTCAGCCACCTCTCCAAAATCTTCAAAGAACAATTGCCCGCAGGGGGCTAATCTATCGTCGCGTCGCCAGCTTGGCTTCTGTCGCTTGCGCCAACTCGCGGACTGTCGCTTCAGTCGGCCGGAAGAACAAGTATGCAATAGGCGAAATGCAAATCAGGACGCCCGCGAGAATCGAATTGTGCGTCACCAGGAAGATCACCAACCCGAACACCGCCGGCGACACCGCAAACGCATAACCAACCATGTGGCCGGCAAAAATACCCTGTGACAATCCACCGTGGCTGCTTCGGTCGACCAATGTTTCGACATTCAATAGCCGCTTTCGCATCACAAATCCAATCACCGGTTCGGCAATGGCCATCGCCGAGAGGATCCAGATGAAGAGTTCCATATCGCCGGTGTTGGGCGCCTGATTTGTCTCACCCGGAGCCAACACCGTCAAGATAACTATCAGAAGCACCACCGGCACTGCCACACACATCAGAAAACCAATCAGCTTCAGCTTTGTCTCAAGTCCCGTGATCTCATCCGGATTCATCTGTTAATCCTCGCTCACCGGGAGTTCACTCTCCAACTGCTCGATTTCCGATTCCCTCGGCTTAAGTATCATCAAGCCAGCCGGACAAAATACGGAAATGAGTACATACGTGTCAAGGTCGCCGCCCAGAAAATAGAAAATTAATCCAATACCGGCGGGTACCGCCGCTACGAGAAATACCGGGTATAGCTCATCGGCGAGGATTTCGGCGAATTTGGCCGGGTAAGTACGAATCGCAACCTTGAGCTGCTCGGACCTCAATATGTGACGTTTCCACAACATTGCTCCAACCAACATCATTGCCGCCAGACCAATAAGGAAGTAGCTGCCAATCCGCAGGTTTTCTGCACTTGTTGCGGGTGTCGCCAAAAATTCCAACTTCGCGCGGGCAACCAATGCGATCGCCATAAACGCCGCCGGAATTCCCACGCAGATGTTGATACCCTTGCGGGCAATCACACCCTGAACGGCGCGTGCGTCAATTTTGCTCATTATCGCTTTTTCTGCGCTTTTCGCGGATGCTCTCGAAAAACTCGGTGATCAGTGCAGCACACTCAAAATCTTTCACTTCGCCGACGACTTCCACCTGATGGTTCAGTCGCGGATCCTGTACCAAGTTGAATACTGAACCGCAGGCACCCGCCTTGGGATCACGCGCGCCGAATACCAACCGGGGCAACCGCGCCAAAACAATCGCACCGGCACACATCGAGCACGGTTCGATGGTGACGTACAACGTTGCGGACTCCAGATATCGCAGCTGAATCTTATTGCAAGCGGCAGTGATTGCGATCATCTCGGCGTGTGCGGTCGGATCGATCAGTGTCTTGTTCTGATTGTGCCCTCGACCGATAACCTTGCCGTCCAACACGACAACCGCCCCAATCGGAATTTCTTCCTTGGACTCGGCGATCATCGCCTCGCGAATTGCCATCGCCATAAAGGCCTGATCGATTTCGGCCTGCGTCGCATCTGGATTGAGGTTCAACATGACCGTTAGTATATACGAGAACCCCTGATTTCAAAGCGGAAATAGCAATCATTGCGCCACTTTCCCGACAACGTCTTAGAAAGCAATTCCCCCCTCATGACCGATTGTTGTCAAGGCCATTGTCGATTTGCACCCCGACCATTATCATATTGCCATGAAGTTGTTCGATCTTACAGGGCTATACGGCAGGACTGTCGCCACCAACGGCAATTGGCGTAATTACGAGGAACACTTTCCGGCGCTCTTTAATCACTACTTTCGATTCTGGGCAAAACGCTCCTATCCCGATGTCAAGATTCCGGTAGATGTATTGAAAACAAGATCGGAGCTGGTCAAGCGTCGTCTGCCGGTGATCATCCGCAGGTTTAACAAGAAGGGGCTCGATATCGGGAATCTCCGTTTCGTGCTTTTCGTTGGCAAGAACTGCACAAACGGTCACGCATTTCGTGACGCGGACGGCTGGGTCGTCTGGATTCCAGTTGAGTCTTATGCAACAAGACTCTTGGTCGACGTCTTCGTCACGCACGAGATCGCACATGCCCTGCACTACGGAAACTCACCACAATTCTATTTCGCTACAAAACCGGAACAACGAAACTTCTCCCGGTTATTGCTGACTGAAGGGATAGCAACATATCTGACAACGTTGACATTAGAGTGTTCCGATGATGTAGCGCTCTGGGGAGGTTACCTTAGCGAGAAGCACCTGCACAATTGGCGCGTCAAATGCGAACGAAACGGGCCTTTGCTGAAGGAAATCGCTGTGCAGAAGTTCCGCTCCCATGCAACGACTGAATTGTTTCAAGCAAACGATCCGGAAGACATCTTTAAGTTTCGGGCGGGGTATTACTTGGGGTTGAATCTGATGAAAGAGATTTCCCGAGGCGAGGCACTCGCGGCCAATGAGCTGATCGCCCTTCCGCGGAAGCGATTAGAGCAGCTTGCAACAAAGTACTTGTCCGGCCGAAGCTGATCGTCTTTTCAGAACTGCAGATTCGAAGGCCAACCGATCAGACGGCGCCAAGTCGTTCCGCTTCGTGCTCAATGAAGCTCTTTAGGCCGATTAAGTCGTCTTCGTACACGTCGACGAACTTTGCGGCCACTTCATAGGTCCCAGTCGAAACCTGCTTGCAGCGAATAATCTGACAGATCGCCATGATCGCCGAAGTCACATCATCTTCGTCGGCACGGAAGAACTGCGGATGGTGCTTCTTCCAAGTCGGCAACGCAATCGTCATTTTCACAAGTTCGTTGCGATGATAATCTCGATCGGCAACGAACAGCACGCCGCCTGCGCCGATATTCTGCGCCTGGCCCGATGACTCCGCGTCAGCTTTGGTGCTGAAAAGAATCTTTTGGGTCGTGAGTCTGCAACTTGACGGAATGCGAATGAACTTCCGCCGATTCGTGGTCGTGGTGTGAGTTTCTGCTACCATGGTAGTCCCTTAGTCCTATTATCGTCCCTTCAGAGACGAGGCCGTTTAATCTTCTAACATTCTGATTATCGGAAGCTTACGGGAAATTTACAGCGATTTGGGCAGAAAATGTTCTTGATCAACATAGTCAGCTTTCGTATCGTATCAGACTTATATGAGTACCGAGCGGCTCGCCAAGCCTAAATGGCTGATGATGAACGCCAACTTTGGCTCCGGCTATCGCCGGGTTCGCAGTTTGCTCAAAGAACATGGTTTGCACTCCGTTTGCCAGGAAGCTTCCTGCCCGAATATGAGCGAGTGCTTCGAGTCGGGAACGGCAACATTCTTGATTCTTGGCCACGTTTGTACCCGTGGATGCGGATTTTGCGACATCCTCAAAGGCAAACCCAAAATCCACGATCTCGGTGAACCACAACGCCTTGCCAGCGCTGTCGCCAAACTCGGACTCAAGCACGTGGTCATTACCTCGGTCACTCGCGACGACCTCGATGACGGGGGCGCCGCCATTTTTGCCGCGACCGTTACCAAACTCCGGGAATATGACCCGAACATTCAGATCGAATTGCTGGTCCCTGATTTTCAAGGCGCCAAGGCGTCTGTTGATATGATCCTCGATGCGGCTCCGGAAATCTTCAATCACAACATCGAGACCGTCCCGCGTCTCTACAAGACGGTTCGACCCAGAATGGGCTACAAGCGGAGTCTCTCAATCCTGAAGTACGCCAAGGGCTCCGGCAAAGTGAAGCTGGTCAAATCCGGTATTTTCGTCGGTGTTGGCGAACGCGAGGACGAGATCAAGCAAACCATGCAGGACATTTGCGATACCGGTGTTGATATCCTGACGATCGGACAGTACCTGTCGCCGTCCGAGTTGCACCTTCTGGTTCTGAAATACTATCCGCCCGAGGATTTCGTGAAGTTCAAGCAGTGGGGCAATGAGATGGGCTTCAAACACACTGAATCGGGACCGCTCGTGCGCAGTTCATACAAAGCTTCGCATCAGAGCGCAAATCTAATTGAAGTATAATTTCCGTCATTTCGTTATTTTTTCGCACTATTCGTTGAATCATTTGTAAGAAAGACCAATGATCAAGATTTTCTTCGCCAAAGAGCTGGGATTCTGCTGGGGAGTCGAACGGGCAATTAATCTGGCCGCACAGGCTAAGAATGAATTTGCTGGCGAGGTTACCATTCTCAAGGAAATCGTCCACAACCGTCAGGTTGTCGATTTCTTCAAGAAGAAAGGCGTCGGTCAGGAAGACACTCTCGATAAGATCGAAAGTGGAACTTTGGTGATCTCCGCCCATGGCTTAAGCCCCAAGCTCAAAGAAGAGGCCCAGCAAAAAGGTCTACGTATTGTCGACACAACCTGCCCGTTAGTCGAAAACGTCCACAGTTTCACGCGCGAACTGCTCCGCGACGGTTATCAGGTCATCCTTTACGGCGAACCCGGCCACGACGAGGTTCATGGCGTTATGGGAATCGACGAAGCCAACATCCATCTGCTTGCTGAATATGAAGATATCGACCATTTGCCGCGTTTTGAACATGGAAAGGTGGCTCTAATTACGCAAACCACCCGGGGCGTCAAGGCCTTCCAGCAAGTCTGTGATAAGATGAAAGAAATCTATCCCGAGATCAAAATCGTCAATACCATCTGCGATGCCACTGATACCCGCCAGGCTGCCATCCATGAGTTGGCGCCTACTGTTGACTTGGTGCTGGTGATCGGCTCGCAGAGTTCCGGCAACTCGCAAAGACTCCGAGATATCGCCGAATCCATCTGCGGCAAAGCCTATCTTGTCGACCATCCCACCCAGATCGACTGGAGTTGGTTTGACGGCGTCGACAAAGTCGGCATCACGGCGGGTGCATCGACTCCCAATTTTGCCGTTGAGGGCATGCTTAAGGCGCTTCAGGCCGGTGTAGGAATCGATGTCGCCAATTCCGATGCAAAATTATTCGAGTACAAATCTTTTGCCCCATATAAGAAGAATGTTCAACAAACAGCGTAGAAAATCACATCAGGTCAAGGTCGGCAGTGTGCTGATCGGCGGCGATGCCCCGGTTTCCGTGCAGTCGATGACCACCACCCAGACTCGCGATATCGATGCCACCGTCGCGCAAATCAAACGACTTGAAGAAGCCGGTGTCGACATAATCCGCGTTGCCGTACTCAACAAAGAAGACGCGCAATCGCTCGGCGAAATCAAGCGTCAGATTAATGTCCCACTCGTCGCCGACATCCATTTCCATTATCGTCTGGCTCTAATCGCCGCCGAACAAGGTGTCGACAAGATCCGCACCAACCCGGGCAACATCGGCGATGATGTCAAAATGGAAAGCGTCGTCGAAATCTGTAAGGAACGCAAAATTCCCATTCGCATCGGCGTCAATACCGGCTCCCTGGAATGGGATCTCGTCAAGTCGATGGGACGTTACAATCCTGATGCGCTGGTCGAATCAGCAATGCGCAAAGTCCGCCTGCTAGAGGAAATGGATTTCCACGATATCTGCATCTCGATGAAGTCCTCCGAAGTCCCCGGAATGGTCGAGGGCTATCGGAAGATTGCCGAACTTGTGAACTACCCGCTCCATCTCGGCGTCACCGAAGCCGGTCCGCTTATGGGTGGCACGATCAAATCTTCGGTGGCATTTGGATTGCTTCTTCACGAAGGTATTGGCGACACGATTCGTGTTTCGCTTTCTACCGACCCCGTCGAAGAAGTCAAAGTCGGTAAAAAGATACTCCAGTCGCTCGGTCTCTTCAGCAATATGCCCGACCTCGTCAGTTGCCCGACTTGCGGTAGACTGCAGACCGATCTCTTCGGCTTGATCAGCCGCGTTGAAAAAGTCCTCGAAGGCATCAAGAAGCCGATCAAAGTTGCAGTGATGGGATGCAATGTCAACGGCCCAGGTGAAGTTGGTGATGCCGATCTCGGCGTCGTTGGCTCGGCTGACTATCTCTCACTCGTGCGCAAGGGCAAAGTCATCGGCAAGTTTCCGCCAGAACAGCTTGAAGTTGAATTGCTCAAGGAACTCCAAGCATTCCGCGATGACGAAATCGGCTCCAATGCAAACCAGCCAATTATGGTCCCAACCGAATAAGCCTACCTCAAGACGAAGATTTGTGACCGGCCGGAATAATTCCGGTCGGTTTTTTTCATCCATTTTCCATTGACGAAGTCGCATCCGGTTTTTTTATTTGTCATCCATGACGCAGAAGTCTTGCATTGTCACCATTGCCCACACGCCGCCATCGTATGCGCCGGTCGTTTTCGCCAAAGGTGATCGCGTCATCGTAGACAAGCAAGATACCGAATGGCCAGAGTTTCTTTGGTGTATTAATGAGGATGGCGAAGGAGCCTGGATTCCGGAAAGCTATCTCGATCGCGAAGATGATGTCGGAATACTTAACACCGTTTATTCTTCGATCGAACTAAAGGCAGACGAGGGAGAGCGCTTGAGCATCATTAAATCTGTCGCGGGCTGGCATTGGTGCCGAAACTCATTAGGCAAGCTCGGGTGGATCCCCGTTAAGTGCGTTAAGGAAGCAGAGTAGCGACACGGCACGCCGTGTCGGGAATTACTGGCCTACTCCTGCCACTTCGTCACTTGTTCGCGATATTTCTTCGCCAAGACTTCAGCTTGCTTCTTGTCTTCTGATTCGGCAGACACTGTGAAGTAAGCCGAATTACGATCCGGCGCAATCCAAACCCAACTTTCCCCGTCTTGGAAGCGCGCTCCGTCTACTAACTGCCGGTTCTTGCCTTCAGTATTTTCCATAAGCAGGCGCATCACTTGCCCCTTTTTGGACCACGAACACGGTACCTGTTCTTCAACACTATAATAGTGTTCGAACTCCGCTCGTAGTTCGGCAAGATCAGCGTTCTGTTTGGCAAGCATTTCCAACAGCTTAATGGTGGCAAACATGCCGTCAGCCCCAAGTTGGAAGCTCGACAACATGAATCCGCCGCGTGTCCCGCCGACAAAATCGATATCATCGGCCTTGTAGGCCTGCATCATCGCCAAGTGATCGCTGCGTACGCGCATGACTTGAACACCATACTGCTCGGCAATCTTCTCCACACCCATGCTCGCCATTACCGGAACTGCAATCTTGCGTGTTTGATAACTGCTCAAGAACAGCGACGTCACAATTAGCAGAAGCAACTGATCGGATACGACCTGTCCATTGCGATCAACCACCGTGATCTTCTCCGCACTGCGCGACAACTGGATGCCCACATCGGCGCCCAGTGACTTCACAATCGAGGCCATCGTATTGAGCGAACGGCGACTGTCGGCAATTGGCAAATTTGGATCGGGGTAAGCATTGAGAGATATCAGTTCGGTGTTTAGTGAACTAAATATCCCCCCGAATATTTCCGATGCGCCGCCGTGCGAGAAGTCGATCACCAGCTTGAATTTCTTCGCGGCAATTGCCTCGGAGTCGACATGCTTAAGAAAATCCGTCCGGTAAGATTCGACCGTCCGTGTTGGATAGTCAAGATGTCCCACCTGCTCCACCGATGCGCGTCGGAAATCCTCGCGCGCAAACAATGTCTCAATCGAGCGTGTCTTGCGTGTCGGCAGATCCATTCCGTCGGGACCGAGGAAGATCATATCGGTAATGTGGTACTGCGACGGATTCTGCCGCACATGCACACCACCGCCGTGTTTCCCCTGCTTGAGTTCATAGCGCATAATCGGAATTGGTAGCGTCCGCAAGTCTACGACATTGATTCCACAGGAAAGCAGACCCGAGATGAAACTCCGCGAGAACACGCGAGACGCCGAAGACACACCACGGCTGACCACTATCGACTCGCCCTTTAACAACGTGGCGCCGAAAGCGCATCCGAGCTTGGCGGCAAATTCCGGTGTAACTTCAATATTACCCAACCCGGAAACCTTGGAATCCGAAAACAACTCACGATTCCACTTCTCACCCCAGATCAACGAGGACGACACCGTCGCTCCGGCTTCAACTTCTTTACCCGGCCAGATTTTGCAGTTCGCCTTGACGGTCGAACCTTGGCGGAGCTTCACGTGATCGCTCACGACTGCTTCTTCATTAATCGAGACATTCTTCTCCACTGTCACGTTGTTGCACACGATGGCTTGCGTGATCTGCGCTCCTTCGCCGACAGTCGTGTCATGCCAAATAACACTGCTTTCGATCTTCGCATTCGCGGCTACTTTGCATCGATCCCCGATAACAGAATTGGTGATTGACGCCCCCGCCTCGATTTCAGCGCCATCTCCCACTATCACGGCGCCCGCAAAGTGCGCGTTCTCGTCCACATGGAAATCGCGGTTGATCCAGATCGTCGCATTCTCGCGATGCAGCTGGTTATAGGTCGTTTCGATCTTCACCTGTTCGTTCAGGATATCAATGTGCGCCTTTTGGTATTCGGAAAGATTACCGATGTCGCGCCAATATCCGGGAGCAATATATCCGTACAGCCGCTCATTATCCTTGAGCATCCCCGGAAACAGATTCTGTGAGAAATCATAGTTCTGCCCCTTCGGAATCCGCGCGAAAACCTGTGGTTCCAGAATGTAAATGCCGGTGTTGATCGTGTCGGAGAACACTTCGCCCCACGTCGGCTTCTCCAGAAATCGCGATATTTTTCCTTCGGCGTCAGTAATGACAACGCCATAAGCCAGTGGATTCTCCATCCGGGTCAGCACGATTGTCGCCGCAGCTTGCCGCTCTTCATGGAACTTGATCGCGGCGGTCAGATCAAAGTCTGTCAACACATCACCGCTGATCACGAGCACGCGATTACCCTGATAGAAATCCTCGGCGGCTTTGACCGCCCCCGCCGTGCCAAAATCATCCTCGGCCAGCAAGTACCTCATGTTGACGCCAAAATCAATGCCATCCTTGAAATAACTCTTAATCTCCTCCGGCTGGAAGTAAAGCAATGTCACGTAGTCTTTGAGATCATGCTTCTTCAGGAGATTGACGATGTGATGAAGCATCGGAAGATTTGCCACCGGCACCATCGGCTTCGGCAGACTTTGCGTTAACGGACGCAGTCTTGTGCCAAAACCTCCGGCCATGATAACTGTTTTCATATTCTATCGAGTTCCTGTATTGCGAAGCGTCATGTTAGCAGATTAGCATCAAAATATCTTATTACATCATAAAAGTCGGCAAATGGCTGCCAGTCAACCGATTTTTCCTCCGCCAATTTCATCAGATCACCGCGCGCAAACAGGATATCAGCGACCCCGACTGCGCACCGATCCGAAAAACCGTCGCCGATATAAACTGTCATCTCTCCCGTCTGGCTCAACGACCGCACCCGTTCACCCTTGCAAGTCCCGCAATAACCGCAGCCGCGCGCATAGTAGGGGAATGACGGGTAAAGGCTCCCGTTAACGAAGTGCGCCCTATTGGCATGAATGTCCAGACCGTCAAAACCGGCCTTGCCAAGGAAGGCGTCGATATAGAAATCCAAACCATCCGAACAAATGTGCAGCGGAATATTGTGTTGCCCGAGAAGGTCGACAAACTCCCGAAATCCCTTCTCAACCTCAATCCGGCTTAGCGCTTCAACCATCTCCTCGCGGCTCGCTTTGATGTAGTGGCATTCGCGCCACAGGCATTCCCGTGAACTGATCTTCTGTTCAATCCACAATTTAACCGTGCCGTGATTGCGCTTCCCGGAGAAATGATTGAACAGCGACGCGCCGACATCCTTGGCCGAGATCGTGCCATCAAAATCGCTGAAGACTCTAATCGGGCGCCGTTCCATTATCCGAGCCATTTGAACGCCAACCACAATAAAGACAATATCAAACCTGCAACGGCAAGGTTCGTCACTCGCCGCACAAACATCGTAATCGTAAACGCCATTAACATCGCAGGTATAATCAGAAGATAGAACTTGATCGCCAACGCCGGGAGTGCCATGCCTGCAATCGCGGCATCTAAGAACGAGGCTACTCCCGCAGCTGCAAGCAATACGATCATAATGACCAGGGCGCTCTTATACATCTGCGCCATAATCTGTTCAGGTGACCTCATCGTCTATCCCTTCACCGCCGAGAGTATCATTGTCACGGCAGTGTAGAGCAATACTGCCGCAAACACGATCTTGATGTAGAGTGACTCTATCTTGTGGAATACTCGCGCTCCCAGGAATGCGCCCGCCACTGTGCCCAGTGTCGCAAATGGCACCCACTCCACCGGTACGTCACCGCGATTCATGTAGGGAATCACCGCTACCGCCGCGCTGATACCGACCATCATGGTCGACGTGGCAACCGCTTCTTTGACCGGCTTACCCAATATCAATTGCAGAATCGGCACTTTCACGATCCCGCCGCCAACGCCCAATAATCCCACCAATCCACCGGCAAAAACTGATGCGCTCATCGCCACCGGGTAGGCGTTCTTGATTCCTCCGGCATTCTGCGCATCCGACCGACCCAGTAGCATCACAACAGCCGAGAACACGAGTATTACCGCAAAGACCATCGCGATCCCTTGTTCTGATACATGCCCCGCCAAACTCCCAGCTGCGTACGAGCCGATGATTGTCGTCGTCTCCAGGTACAGAACAGCTTTAAGGTCAACCAGACCGCTCTTGAGGTACTTTGCCGCCGAGGTTACCGATGTCGCCATCACACAGCACAGCGACAACGCTACCGCTTGATGGATCGGCAGCTTGAGAATCAGCGTGAATATCGGCACCAGCAATACGCCGCCGCCCAAGCCCAATATCGATGAGAGCACGCCTACAGCAGCACTCAACAATAGTAATAGAGCAAATTCCTGCACTATCTGTTCTGCCCCTTCAAGTAGCTCAAAGCTTCCGCCAAACAAGGATCATCAGTGCGCGCGCGAATCGCCAGCGTTGGCTCTCCGCCGATCTTCACCCGGTGAATCGTCTTCAATAATCTGCGAACGATTTCGTCCCGGTATTCATCAAGATTCAAATCTCCGAGCCCTCGGTGTGTTTGGCGCATCCGCTGATAGATCGGACTCATTGCCTCATCCATCTCGTTCAGACTCATGTCGCTTAGCGATCGCCCTAACGGATCATAGCGAAACCGCCGCTGTCGCAGATAACTCTCGAATAGCTGGAGAAGAGAATCCTCGTCCGCCGGGTCCGGAAACGCCGAAAAGTCTGTTCCCGTGACAAAGTCAAGAAGATAGCCGCCATGGATCAACTCATATGCCAGTGGACTCATCAGCACCTTGCGGCATCCAATTGCAGGAACTACCGCCGTCGAGGTTGCTGCTGTAGCACTTGAGTCTGCAGCGGTATCCCCAACATCCTCAAATTCGCGTATCAATCGCTCATTTACAGACACATAGAGTCGTCGACCGCTCCGTAGATCAATTTCATCAACTACCGACGGCATACCCGCAGTCGCCACGCCCATTGTCACGACCCCCTTGACTTTGCCAAGGTGTCGTGCAATTTCTTCAGTTGCGCCTTTCGTTGATCCATCCATCAGGACCACCGCCGGCTTGCCGCTCACAATCTTCTCGATCTGATTCGCGAGTCGTTCTGATTGTTTGTAATCATTGCCGCGTGAATCGCGTAAATCGATAATGAACCCTCGTGCACCACTCGATCGCAGTGTCTCCAATTCTGAATCGAATTTCGATGTCGACGGCAGCTTCAACGCTAGATAGCCCACCGAATCAGCGACTTCGACAATGGCACCGTCAACCGGTTCGATTGCTGCAATCTGAACAGTCACACTATCAGTGCGACCCTCTCGCTCGAAAAATATCCGTGTCGCACCCTCGGAGTGAGAGTTCAGATAGTCAATGAAATCGATAACAGACTCTTCGCGTAGCGTATCAACACCGGTAATCTTGTCTTGGGGAAGCAGAAATCCAAAAAACGGCGAACTCTCCGCGACATCCTCTACTACAACCAGACTGTCTCGCGGTGTGAGCGTAATCCCCCAGTTGCGCGGCCTGCCAACCTTCGTTGGCGCATCGGAGTCAGCCGATAACTCGACCCGAAAGGGAATGGCACCTTGCATTCCCCGCCAGGCATCGGCAAATACCTTTTCCGGGGCGACCTCGCCAAAGTATCTGCTTGAAAGCAGCTCTGATTGCTGCGCCAATCCAATCATCGCACGAAACAGCGAGTCATTGACGCATTGCGAAGCGGCGCCGAGCACCAGCAGTAGCGTCAGCAAGAAGAACAAAATTGTTGCGGCAAATTCACTTCGCGCGTTTCTGCGGTCCAAGCTTTCTCCTTGTTAGAAACGCCTGACTAACGGCAAGTATCTCTTGAAAAATGGCATCGGGAGTCTTCTTCCCGTCGACAACCTTCACGCGGCGCGGTTCGGTTTTCGCAATCTTCAAAAATCCCCGGCGTACGCGTTTATGAAACTCGCGCGCCGATGACTCCATCCGATCCTTTTTCTCCGTAAGTCGCGAATGGGCCTTGGCAATCTCCAAATCAACAATGAACGTCAGGTTTGGTTTCACTTTTGCCGCCGCAAAGCGATTTGTCTCCGTCACGATTTTGCGGGGAAGCTTTCGACCATCGATCTGATACGCCAGCGTGGAATCGGAAAACCTGTCGGTGATCACAATGCGTCCCTGTTTCAGCGCAGGTGTGATAACCTCGTCCACCAATTCGGCCCGTGCCGCCAGAAACAATAGCAGCTCAGCCCTGGCGCTCATTTTTGCATGGGCATTATCGAGCAGTATTGCACGGATCGCTTCCGAGACCACCGTTCCCCCCGGTTCGCGAATAAACAAAACGTCGTAATTGTGCTTCTTGAGATAGTCATACAGCATTCGCGCCTGCGTCGACTTCCCAGAACCATCAACGCCCTCAAAACTGATCAAAACACCCTGTTTGCTCATGAGCAGAATATACGCACTGGTTTCGCGACTAACCAATGAAAACTAACCCCGCTCTCCAAAGCACCTAACCATTTGACTCTCCTCCTCCGCCTCCGTACATTCCCCCAATGTTTGAAAAGCGTATCATCGGCATCGACTATGGCCGCAAACGAATTGGAATCTCCTATTCCGACCCCTTGCGCCTCTTCGCCCAACCGTTGACGACTATTATCCTCAAAGCGCCCTCCGAAGCAGTCAATCGCGTTTGCGACGCTTTGGCTGACTACGATGTAGAACTGATTGTAATCGGAATTCCTGTGTCTCTCTCCGGAGGTCAGGGCGGACAAATGGCCGACGAAATTCGCCTTTTTGTCCAGAGCCTTCAGCAACGCGGGTATCAGACTCACCTGGAAGATGAGGCTTTCACTTCCGAACTCGCCAAGGATAACCTCCGCCACGGCGGCAAGAAGGAAAAACAAATGCGTGGTAAACTGGATGTCGTTGCGGCGCAGATCATCCTGCAGGACTACCTTGATTCACACCGGCAGTAGTTGAAATGAAACGGCTATGGGAAATCGTTTTCTGGATTATCACGACGCTCGCTGTATTTGCGCTGATTCCACTGCTTCCTTTTGTCTATCTGATCAGGTGGCTTGTGTTCGGTAAATGGTACACCAAGGCAGCATTGATACTCGTTTTCATTGTGATTATTGCGGGAATCTATGCATACTTCCAGGTATCGTCCCCCCTCGGTGACCCGCAACGCTATTATTCGGTCATTATTCGGCCCAAGGATGACGCCTCCGATCTGCGCCAACGCCTCGCCGATTCCGGCATCACCACTGACCGGCGCCTTTACAATATCTTCATGAAGTACACCCGCGCCGACAAGAGTCTCAAGCCGGGTCGCTACCATTTCAAAGGCGGCTTGACCCATTACGATTTGGCGATGCACTTCAAGAATTCCAGTCCCGAGTTGAGCAAGGTCACCATTCCCGAAGGAAAAACGATCAAGGGCATTATCCCTCTATTGGTCCAGAGTATCCCCACCGACTCCATACGACTGGTTTCCCTTCTGAATGATCCCTCGTTCCGCAAAGGACTCGGCATCGACGCACCCTCATTTGAAGGATATCTCTTTCCGGAAACCTACTCCTTCTATCCGTATCAGGATCCTGAAGACGTCATCCGCGAAATGGTCAGTATGTTTAAGGACGCCTTCTCCTCGGAGATGAACGACAGAATGCGTTCTCTAAAAATGTCTTTGAACGAGGTCGTCACGCTTGCCTCTATGATCGAAGCCGAAGCCGCCGACGGCTCGGAACGCGAACTGATTTCGTCAGTCTATCACAACCGTCTCCGCAAAGGCTGGAAAATGCAGTGCGACCCGACCGTGATTTTTGCGCTCGGCGGGCTCGACCGCCCGCTCTTGCGCACTGACCTCGATTTCGATTCCCCTTACAATACTTACCTATACTTTGGCTTGCCGCCCGGCCCGATTGGCGCTCCCGGACTGGCTTCGCTCAAGGCGGCTCTCTTTCCTGCCCAGACCGATTACTTCTTTTTCGTCGCTACCGGCGATGGCCGCCACATCTTCACGACTTCATTATCTCAACACAATACCGCAGTCAGCAGAACCAAGCGCTCGCGTCGGAGCAATTAGGTCTACGCCGGATTCGCCTCTTGCGCCGCCTTGCGCTTGGCAACCGCCAAATCAAAGATGCTGTCGATTCCCAGCATTCGCCTCTGCGTGCTCATTTGCCCGATATGATACGATTCGTGCATCGCCAGGAAAGCCAGTGCCGACAATACCGTCTGCTCCTGTGTCGGCAATTTGAAAGGTACAGCGTCTCCAAATCGACTTTCAGGAAAGTTGGCAAGACTTGATTCAAGCTTCTCCGCTTGACTCTCCCACACTGACTTGATCTCATTCAACGGCGGGAATTTCGATTGATCGACCTTCAAAATCGACGACTCGAACATTTCTCCCCACGGACATTTTTCTTCTACCCCAGTCAGTCCCAGAAGATAAAATCGGACTGATGCAACATGCCCCATAATCCAGGTGAGTGAATTGGCGTTGGGCTGAAGCTGTTTCCTTGCCAGTTCCTCTTCAACACCCTCAAATCCCAACCCAAACATGTAGTTGTTGACTCGGATGATTTCATTGATTGGCTTTAATGCTACGTGCATAGTGTCTCCTTATCTTCTCCAAAGCTAAGTTCATGACTTATTCAACGGAATCACATTCTTAAAGTTGCCCGCTCGGCGACCGATTCCCGAGACTATTCGCTTGACCGCAGAGGTATTACCCTTTAGTTTAGTAGCTTATGGCTGACAAAGAGTTCCTGCGAGTAGACGGCAGTTTTGGTGAGGGTGGCGGACAAATTCTGCGTACGTCGATTTCTCTCTCAACCCTGCTCGGGCGGCCGGTCGAAGTGACCAACATTCGACGTAATCGCAAATTCCCCGGTATGATGCCCCAACATCTCACCGCTGTCAAAGCCTGCCAGCAAATCTGTGGTGCGACCGTCGAAGGCGCCGAAATCAATTCCGAGCGCCTCGCCTTTAGCCCGGGCCAAATTCGCGGCGGCAAGTACACCTTTGATGTCGCCGAGAGCAAGAAGTCCGCAGGAGCTGCAACGCTGGTTCTGCAGACCATCATTCTGCCCTTGTTGTTTGCCAAGAATGAATCAAATATCATCATTCGCGGTGGCACTCACGTGCCATGGTCGCCCCCGGCTACATACTTGAAGCAGGTGTTTCTGCCCGTCATCGGCTTGATGGGTTGCCAGACATTCCTGAAAATCAACCGCTGGGGGTGGTATCCGGAAGGCGGCGGCGAAATCGCCTGTCGCGTCAAGCCAATCGATCGCTTGCGCACCCGCCAGTTTAGTCGGCGCGGCGAGCTCCGCAAGATCTACGGGATGTCCGTTACCTCCAATGTTGGCGGCGGTGTTGGCGAACGCCAGATGCGGGCCGCCATCAAACAACTTCGCGCCAACAATCTCGAAGCTCAACTTCGCAACAGCGATGTTGCCGCCAACGGTAAAGGCACAATCATCTTCCTGACCGCCGAATTCGATAACGTCCGCGCCGGGTTTTCCACCATCGGCGAAAAAGGGATGCCCGCCGAAAAGGTCGCCGAGGCCGCCGTCACCGAACTGCGCAATTTCCTCGGCAAGGATGTCTGTCTTGACCATTATCTGGCCGACCAGTTAATCCCATATGTCGCTCTCTGCGGCGAGCGCGTTGAGATGAACATCTCCAAGATCACCAATCACCTCAAAACCAATCTCTGGGTCACCCAGAAATTCATACCGATTAAGTACAAGCTTACCGGTCCGCTCGGATTCCCCGGGGTTCTGACAATCGAACCCGCTCCCGAACCCGAGCCGCTACCGGCGCCTCCGGCCACCGAATCTCCGGCCGTGCCCACCTAAGGCAGCAGCCTCATTCGCAGCTCGTCGGAGAATCTTTGGATTCTCTCCAACCGGCTGTGTATAATCCATGAAATCGTTAATGAACAAATAATATGCTGCAGACCAAGAAACTCCGCTTCGCAACCTACCTTGGCGCACTATTGCTGTTGTTGTTAAGTGGAAACATCCTCGCCGGTCAAGTTCACAGGTACAGCGCCCAGCCGTTGCGACTCGATTCCAATCGTCTCTATCTTTGGCTTGATTCGCCGATCACCCCGACGGCGGATTTCACTCTCACCGTCTCGCAGAATGGCCGGCTCCTTTACGAGAACCAAGTTGGAGGAGTTCTCGAACGCGTCGTTGTCAGCCAGGTCCTGCCCGAAGATGTTGTTTCCAAGCTTCACGACTCCAAAGGCTATACCGCCGAGCTCTATCTTAATTCGGATCTGCTCTCCGATTCTCTAATCATCGCCCTTCCCGGCAATCTCCGTCAACTTTGGCTCGATACTCTTCTGATCGAAAACACGCAGATGCCGATCCGTTATTCCTTTCGCTACTTTGATGATTTTCGCGAACTCGAAATCGCCGCCCGCCTGCAGCAAGTCGACCTTCTCGTTTTGCCTGATATCGCCTTGCCTGATTCCAAACTATTGGCAGACTCCCCTTACATTTTAGAATGGAATCTCGTCGGCGCGGGGATCAAAGACGATCTGCTGGCAACGGCGATGAATTACTGCCTGCGCGGACTCTTTGCCGATAGTAACGGAACGGATTATTCTTCATTCATTCTGCCGTCACATATCGAATCAATCTTTCCCCAAAACACTTCTCACGCCCGCGAGTTGTTTGCACAGACCAAAAAGAACAAAGGCAAACTTGCCTGCTCATTTTCCGGCTTCAAGATGTACCCCGTGCTTTCCGACAGAATCAATATGGCTCTGTCAGAATGCCGTTCCGGAAAATTCACCTTCCGCGAAGACGACAATCAAGCATCGACGTTGCAGTTCTTTCCATTTCTCGCCGGTGAAGACTCCAATTCCGTGCTCGCCCGTTCCTTCCGCGAGGTGGTTTTGCCCTTGCGAGGTCTCATCGGCTCCAAAGATGATTCAAGTCTCGACAGTTGCCTCCTCGGCACCAGCACAAGCTCAATCTGCCAGGAGTTGGTTTCTCGCAAACTCGCAGAGTCGGCACGCTTTGTGCCGCTTGGCCGCTCTCGATTGGCTGTCAAGAGATTTGATCACGTCCGCTATCTCGACGACCACAGCAACAGAGCACAACTCTCTAACTTCTACACGATCAAACGATGAGACTCCCCGGAAAGATCATCTCTGCCTTTGCGCTGGTTTCGCTGCTCCCATTGATCCTGATGTCGGTGCTTCTCTATCTGTTTGTCAACAGTAGTACCGAAGATCATTACATCCGCCAATCGGAATCCGCTCTTGCCGCGTTTCGCTTTCATTTCGACGACCACCTGCTTCGACTCGAGCGCAACGCCACCGATCTTGCCGGAGATTCCGAATTCCTTGTAAACGCCCTCGATCTACCCAAACGCGAAGTTGAACTAACTGCTCTGCTTGAATCCTATTTGGCCCGCGACGAGTTTCAATTCGCGATAATCCAAATGCATCAGCCTCCCGCTTTGTTCAAAGTGTTCCAGGAAGGCTTGGGCACTATTGTCGGCCACTATCAACCACTATCACTCGCCGGCGATGGTAGCTCCAACAGCGGCGTCACCCGACTATCGGAACAACATGCTGCCTCACTGGCAATTACAGTGACTGTGCCGGTGCACTTTCGAAACAACCTTGCCGGCGAACTAACCGTCGGAGTCATGCTCTCGACTCTGGTAGAACAGTTCCCGCTTGCTGCCGCCAATCTCTCCGGCCTGCTCGTGACTGCTAATGGACAAGGTCTCTATGCCACATCTCCCGACAGCCTCTTGCGCGCCAATATCGCCCAGATCGCCGCAGTTCGCTCTTCCGAGCCGTTATGGCAAGTAAAGGTGCACGATCGCAACTACTTCATCCAGCAGAGTGACCTGATTGACCTCAATGGACAAGTTGTCGCATCACTCAAATACATCTTTGATCAAAGCGATCGCGATGAAGATCGCTCGCGATTACTTCGGGTATTTCTCGCCCTTTCCGCCGCATCGGTGTTGTTGGCAATCTTGCTTGGATACTTCTTTCAACGCGCACTCTCCAAACCTATCGCCGAGATGGCGCTATCCGCCAAGAAGATTGCGGCGGGCGACGCTCCGAACCGAATCCATTACTACTCCGATGATGAAATTGGCGACCTCGTCGCAGGGATCAACCGTCTCGCCGATGACCTGCGCGATACGGAGATTCGCCTGCGACGCGCCGAACAAGTCGCGGCATGGCAGATGTTCGCCCGCCAGACCGCACATGAAATTCGCAACTTCCTCATGCCGCTGGCTACCACCGCCGCACAGCTCGAACGCTGGTCCCAGAGCGGTGATGTCGATCAGGAACGTGCCGCCGAAGTCTCCCGCAACATTCAAATCGAAATCCAGCGAATGAAATACCTGCTCGGTGCCTTCAGCGAGTTCGCCAAAATGCCGGCGCCGGTCCTGAAGAAGATCCCGCTCTCTGCCATCATCTCTGAAATTCGCAGCGATTTCGATCAAGAACTTACTCAAGGTCAACTTCATCTGGAATCAAACGGAGCAACCGGCTCGCTCAACTGCGACGCCGGCCAAATTCGCCAAGTACTGCTCAACCTTGTAAAGAACAGCTTTGAAGCCAACGCCAGCGTTGTTGAATTGCGGATTCACAATACCGATCGCAAGATGCTCTTCGAGGTCTGTGATGACGGCTGCGGCATCGACCAGTCGCGCGGCATCGACCCCTTTACACCCCTTTTCACGACCAAGGAACGCGGCTCCGGCCTCGGACTTGCGATCTGCCGTCGGATTATCGTCGACCACGGCGGAGATATAACCTGCACGCCGAATCCCACTCGCGGAACGACTTTTACGTTTTATCTTCCGCTTGAGGCTGAATGAAAAAGACTCGTTTACTTATCGTCGATGACGACCAGCGCATTCGCGCCACATTGTCATCTTATCTTCGCGACTCCGACTACGACGTCGTCACTGCCGCCAGTTGCGCCGAAGCGCGCAAGCTCAACAATGAAAACATGAATGTCGTTCTGCTCGATCTCATGCTTCCCGACGGCAGCGGGCTGGACCTTCTCCGCGAATTTCATCAACAGTTTCCGCGACAGATTATTATTATGATTTCCGGCGAGGCCTCGCTTGCTGATGCGGTATCAGCAGTGAAATCCGGCGCCATAGACTTTCTTGAGAAACCGCTCGGACCGGAGAAGGTTGTGATCACGATCGACAATGCCTTGCTTCTCGCCCGGCTCGACCGCCGTCTCAAGCTGGACCAAGAAATCATTGAAGATCGCTATCAACTCATCGGCGATTCTCCCGCAATGCGCACCGCGCGAGAGCAGATCGAAGCCGTTAGCCAGACCGACTCGACTGTCTTGATCCTCGGCGAATCGGGCACCGGCAAGGAAGTTGCCGCCAATTTGATTCATCACAAAAGCAACCGACGCCTTGCGCCTTTCGTCGCGGTCAACACCGCTGCCATTCCCGGTGAACTGCTGGAATCAGAGATGTTCGGCCACGAAAAAGGCTCCTTTACTGGCGCCACTCAGCGCCGGATCGGCAAGATCGAACAGGCCGCGCAAGGCACTCTCTTCCTTGATGAAATCGGCGAAATGCCGTCACAATTGCAGGCGAAACTCCTGCGCGTCCTTGAAGAGTTCCGGATCGAACGGGTCGGCGGCGATCATTCAATCGAAGTCGACTTCCGGCTCATCTGTGCCACCAATCGCCGTCTCGCTGAAGAAGTTCGCGATCACAAATTCCGGCAGGATCTCTACTATCGCATCAATGTCTTCATCATTGAACTGCCGTCGCTGCGGAGCATTCCCGGGGATATTGAATTAATCGCCAATCACCATCTGAACCGCTTATGTGCAAAAATGGGCAAGACTCAAGTCGTGATGGACAATGAGCTACTGCGCTGGCTGAAATCTTATCACTTTCCCGGTAATGTCCGCGAATTGCGGAACATCATCGAACATCTTCTGATTACCCATCGCGAGGGGAAACTAACTGTCGGCAGTTTGCAGCGCCTGACTGAATTGTCTGCGCCCGGCACAACTGCATCGCTAAAGGATGCCGTCGCCCGCTTTGAAGCTGAATACATTGAAAGAATTGTCCGCGAATCAGGGGGAAATATCTCTCGAGCCGCCGAAGTCCTCGGTCTTGACCGCAGCTACCTCTATCGCAAGATGAAATCGCTGGGTCTTGACGGCGAGTAGTTGAACAGCCTCAACTGCAGTAGGTCGGAACAGCACCGCCGTTAAAGATGAAGCTTATCAAGTAGACTGCATCCGAAATCGAGATCATTCCGCTGCAATCGGTATCGGCGGCGCTTGGATTTGGCGGTGCCTGCGTGCCGGCAAAAATGTAGTTGATCAAGAAAACGACATCACTGATCGTCACGGTCCCGTTCCCGTCAACATCTCCCGCCACAAAGTCCGGCAGATTCTGTTGGGAATACACTCCTGAAGTTAATCGACCGGCGTTGCCCGCGAAACTCTGTCCATAAACTGAATCCAGAAACAAATTGCCGTTGGTCGATCTGCCGGAAGCCGCGCTTCCCGTGTTGGAGACAGGTGCAGCTGATGTCGTCGCAAATATCATCAATCCTGCAACCGCAACCATTGTCATGAGTCGCTTCATCGCTCTAATATCCCGTGCGAATGTAGATTGCCTGGAGCCCGCCCTGTGACATATCAATCACTCCCCCGCTTAGAACGCTGGCCCGGACATTGCCGTAAACCGTCACATCACTCGCTGCTGCAACCGGGATGACGTAAGATATCGAAATCGTGAAATTTCCTCCCGATGTCCCGGTCGGCGACGAAACTCTTGCCTCTCCAAAGTGCTCGAACCCGGTCGGCGTCGTGCTGATCGCTATCTGCGCTGCTTCATTACCGCCAAGCTGCGCGAGTCCATGCATGAATACCAAAATGTAACCCGGTGCCGGCGCACTCACCGTTACGTTCATCCAATTGACCACCGTCGTGCCTACCGAGGTCAAGATTCCTCCGGTTGTCTCCGCAATACCCGGTTCGTCCAATAGTTTCGCCGAGGTCACCGAGCCGGCGCCAACGTGTCGGTCGACAATTGAATTGATCGCGATGTCGTTTCCTGTAATTGTCTCGTCCGATATCTGTGTCCCGGTTACCGAACTCGTCGCGATGTCGGTGCCGGTGAGCGATCCGTCCTGAATGTGATAGCCCGCTACCTGCTGTGGTCCGATATCATTGAATCCAATCGAAGCGTTACTGATGTCCGCCCCGGTAATCGTACCGTCGGTGATTTGTGCACCGGTAATCGCCACACCGGATAAATGTGTCGAGGCAATTGCACCCGCCGCGATTTTGGCGCCCGTGATCGTCGAATCGGCAAGGTCCACGCCCGTCAAGCTGCCGTCAACAATACTGCTCCCGTCAAACGCCGCTATCGATAAATGCTCCGCCGAGATTGAACCGGCCGCTATTTTCACTCCCGTTATCGTCGAGTCCTGAAAATCCCCACCTTCCAAAGATCCGTCGGTTACCTTTGAGGAGCCAACTGCTCCGTCAGCCAGATGAATGCCTGTTACTGCACTTGCCTGAAGCTTACTCGATGAGATCAACGAATCGGCAAGGTCAACTCCCGCAATCCCGCCATCATTGATATTACTGGAATCTACAGCTGTCGCCGGTAGTCGCTCCGGCGCGATCGTGCCCGAGACAATCTCCGCAGCATCTATGTACATTGGGTGGTGCGCCGAGGTGTCGGCATTGTGTTTCGAGACTGCAAAGTCCACCGCTTGGCTGTCGGCGAAATGGCTGGCGTCGTATCCCTCAAGCTGCAGCGCATTCCCAGCAATAAATGAATATACCGTCGAACCAATCACGTGTCGAGGTACGAACTCCGGATCGTTGCCCAATCTAATTCCCAGCCACAACGGAGAAATCGCAAATATCTGCTGATCAAAAGCAGTCACCGAACCCAAGTAGGCATGGATCAACCCATTCTTGACTTCAAGCAACTGTATTTCACTCCACAGTCCGACGCCACCTATGGAGTCGTCGTAAATTGAGAATGTGAAGTTGTAATTTCCATCGGCATAGGGAGCACCCGATGAATCCTTCAAGCTCCCTTGATAACTAAGTACCGGATTAATTGCCCCGCTGGCAGGAATTGCCAAACATACAGCCAGCACCAATGCAACGATAGCAGTAGCTCTCAACGCGACCTCCGACAGGTAGAAATGTACGCAACACGCAGACCTTGAGGGTAGACTCCCCTAATATAATCCGATACCCATTTTTTCCAAGTATTTTGTGGTCTATTCGTCACACGAAGTCACACTTTTCGACTCTTGCTTCAACCTTAACATCTTGCTGCGCCTGAAGTTACTGTTCGGCATGCGGTTTGACCATTCCTCTCTGCGAGAATACTAAACCGAAACCACCAATACGGAGAACATACCATGTTAAACAAACTCAAATTCGCCGCCGGACTCGCCGTCGTTGTGACCATTCTTGGCCTGATGATCGGCTTGAGTCTTAAACATCGCCCCGCAGTTGATTCATTTGACATTACCAGTCAGGGCACCGCAATCAATCAGACGTCACTTGTGTCTTCATCAACTAGTTCTGAACCGGTCGTATTCGGTCCCGACACCAACCCGATTCCCGAAGTAATGCCGGCTGTCGAACACGATGAAAATCACATCCTGTTGAACGGCGCCAACACCAGCCTCGAAGATCTGGCACTCCTTGATTCACTGGACTTCGACGACGTTCGCGACGTCGAAATCGACTTTGACCGCGCGCTTCTGGCCACGGCCGGCGGTGTGCTCGAATTCTTCACCGACGATTCTTCCTTCGCGATCTACAGCTATCCGCAAGAACTGCACAACTACGACAGCTACGCTGTCCTCTCGGTCAATGACGACATCCTCGTCGGCACTTCTGCCGGTGTCTACTTGATCGATATCATGGGAATCATCCAACCGATCTGGAGTGAGATCACCGACACTGTCACAACACTCGAAAATGTCGAGGGCTGTATCTACGTCGGCACTCGTAACCATGGCCTTTTTGAAGTCAACGGCAATATTGTCACACAGCTTCTTGCCGGAAAGAACATCATCTCCGTCTCCGAGGACCAATTCGCCCTCTGGTGCGCCACCGCCGAGGACGGTCTTCTCTACCATGACGGCAACGGTTGGCACAAGCGTCAGCTTCTCAACAATCCTGACGCGTTCGACACCGTCACGGCTCTCGAATCTGCCTTCGGCAAACTCTGGGTGGGTACTCCGAATGGTCTCTACATCTTCAATGGCGACAACTGGGAGCGCGTCGACACCGCCGATTATCTCCTCGAAGACCAAATCACTGCGTTAGCCGCTGGCCGAAGCTACATGTACATCGGTACCGCCCACGAGGGCGTCTTCGCCTACTACAACGGTTGGCTTTCGCCGCTCGATTGGAGCGACAACCTACCGGTGCATTCGCTCGATGTCTCCGATGGCAAATATCTCGTGGGGCTCGACAAAGGGGGAGCAATTCTCAATTCACGCAAAGGGGTGCTCGACATCCTTCCGCTGGTCCGTCAGTCTCAAGGCATCCTCTCTATCTTGTAGATCCCTTGTCACCAACGGATGAGTCAAAGCCCGGGTCTCCCCGGGCTTTCTGTTAATGTGGGATGTGCTTCTCGCTCCGCCGCAAAAGAAAAGAGCGGCCGAAACCGCTCTTTCTTGATGGGAAATAGTCCTGACTTAAGATACCTGTCGCCAGGAATGTATTGTTTACTAAATGCAAATATCCTGCCAAGTGGCTCCACGGTATTGTAGTGTAACTACTTACGACTATCTGGTTTGATTCAACTGCTCTGAAGAGCGACGATTATGTCGGTTTTCGAGACAGACAAACACCATCAAAGTCGCAATGTGTTGCAAAGTATTGGATTACAAACCCTGACTATCGTCGGATTCTCGGACGGTAACAAAAGGCCGGATCAGATTTTGACATCGACCCGGCCTCGAAGACTTGCGTCATCGTGATTTGCGTGCGAGCTTATTTTGCCCGATCATACACTATCTCAAATACCTTGTAATTGTCGCTGGCGTGCAGGTCAATTACTTCGAACAAATATTGATCCGGTCCTTTGATCGTCGTTATGTACTTGATCGTACGTCCGGTTATCTTCAGCATCGGCTCATCCATCTCGCCGTAGTAAGTGAACACCTTGCCCGATGGATCGCGCTGTCCGGTCATCGTAGTCACATTGGTGCCCATGTTGCTCACCCAGATGGAAGTATACATATTTCGATAATTGTCATAGCCCATCAGTCCCATGCCCTGATATGGCATCCCCATCATTTGGCCTTTATGCTCTTCCATCAAAAAGCGTCCGTCCAATACCCACTTCACTTCCGAAGACCCCTTCGTTTCTGACGGCGCAGACTCCGGTCCTGCCATCCACATTCTCGTCGTCGTGTTCCATTTCCCGACGAAGAATTCCAGATGCTTATGATGCTCGCCCGGTGCTGCAATCTTCATGTACTCTTGCATCGCAGCAGCCATATCCTGCTCGCTCATCTTCTTGTCTTGTGCAATCGCTGCCGATGCCGCACCCAGCATTACGATCAAAAGGCCACACAATACGCTCGTTTTCACAATTCGCATTTTCCCTCCAACAGTTATTTCTGAATGTGTTCGCTTCGATTTCCTCAGTTCTATCCCAAATCACAAAACTAAGAATCTCGACGCAATCACATTCATAGATTCATTTTGTCTAATTTAGGATTGCGCCCTCTGCTTGTCAAGTGTCGCAATCAATGAGGACTATTTCCAGCTCTCTGCCGACTCCGCACAAAACGCGTCAAACGTCCGCGGCTTGTGATGCAGAATCTTCTCGGCCTCGGCAATGTCAGCCGGCTCCGGCTTCAGACCCTTCTTCTGAAAGAAGTCGTACATGATCCGGAAATCATGCACCATCCAGGCCGGCAGACTGGCGCTCGCCGATTCCGACCACTTGTCGAGATCATCACCCATGTAGTTAATTTCCGTTCCCAGATGTTGGCCCCAGATCCGCGCACAGTCCTTCCCAGTCAAAGCATCCGGCCCGTGAAGACTAACCGTTTTCCCTTCAAAACCACCTTCGACCAATGCATTGGTCGCAGCATCTGCAACGTCGCGCACATCGACGCGGTAGATTCCCTTGGCGCCCAGGGGCTGCGGATACAGTCCATATTCCAACATCACGTCTTTGTACCAATAGTCATTCTGGAAGAAATTGTTCGGCCGGATGATCGTGAAAACCATCCCAGAGCCCTTGACCGCGTTTTCCACCGGTACCTTGCTGGCAAAATGGGGAATGATGTCCGAATCTGGAGACATCACTACCGAAAGGTAGACCATCTTCTTTACACCGGCTTTCTTCGCCGCTCGAACGGCATTTTGTCCCTGCACCGCTTCATCTGGATGAACCGGCGTGATCAAGAACACCTTTTCAATGCTGCTGAACGCCTTCATCAAAGACGGCGGATCGGACAGATTCCCGACCACACCGCTAACACCGGCGGGCAGTGACGCCGACTTCTCGGCCGAGCGCGTCATAACACATACCTTCTCGCCCCTCTCCAGAAGATTCTGCACGGTCTGACCTCCGACTGTGCCGGTACCACCAATTACAAGAATAGACATATTCGATTCCTTTCAGATTCGACTGGCAACATAAGTGCCCTTAGATATCGCGGTAACAAGGATACGATTGACAACTTCAGACTGAAAGCGCCAAAAACTGAGATCATAGCTCCCGTCTAACAACCGCGAAAAAAATCGACAGTTCTTTCAACTTTTATTGAAACTCCCGCAACTTAGCAACGTAAACTACTTTGTGACGCAAAGCATAGACTGTCTTAGAGCCATTTAGTTGGAGGAATTTCATTATGAGGCAATCAGATTCACTCGCGGCGATTGAGCGAAGTATTTATCGTTCAACGCTTAAGGACGGAATTTACGACATCACTTTTGGGATCGTATTCCTGATATTAGCATGGATCCCGGTTCTAGAGACTATCGGACTCAGCCGATTTATTGGCTATTCACTTCTTGTTGCATCAGTGGTATTGTTTCCTTGGCTTGCAAAACGATATATCACGGTTCCTCGGATGGGTGCGGTTGAGTTCGGCGAGAAGCGAAAACTCAAGAAACGAATCCTCCTCGCAATTGCCGGTGCGGTAATAGTCTTGACCATACCGGTACTGATAATGATCATCAGTCAGAACGAATCTGGTAGCCTCGGATTCCCGATAATCGCTGTCTTTCTTGCACCTTTGGTTCTGATTGCTGTAGTCCTTTTGGATTCAGCTCGTTTGCTGGTTTACGCTGCTCTGCTAATCGCCGGAGTAGCCGAATCCGAGTTCCTCTTGAACTTCGTCTCCACGCCATTCAACGCTCTAATCAGCTTCGGAATACCTGGTGCTATTGTTACAGTGATCGGAATGACACTGCTGATCAAGTTCGTGCAGAAGTACCCGAAAGCTGTCTCGGAGATACCGTATGTCACACGATAGCGGAATCGGCAGGCAGTTGCCGGCGATTGACCGGTTGATTCATGAGCCTGCAAGATACAACATTATGGCCCTGCTGTATGTGATTAGCCGTGCCGATTTTCTATTCCTTCAGAATCAGACCAACCTGACAGCGGGAAATCTATCAGCGCACGTGAGCAAGTTGGATTTTGGCGGCTACCTGAAAGTTGAAAAGGAGTTTCTCGGCAAGAAACCGAAGACTTTCCTAAGCTTGACCGAGTCGGGCAGAGAAGCCTTCGAAGACTATCGACGCAGAATGAAGGAGGCCCTTGCCGATCTTCCGGCGGTTAAGGATGGCGATCCAACCTCTTCGACTGAATAAAAATAGGCGGCCGTTAATTTCGATGCCGCCTACCACAAGTTAACCCACAAAGCCCACCTGCGGCAAACCGCGAAATGGGCTTTCATATCTCGATCAGTTCAACGGAAGGTTGTGACTACTGCTCCCCCTCCTGATGCCCGTTTGTCCCCAATCCGACTTTCTCCATAATCGCCGCCTTGAGCTTCTCCTTGATCTCCGGATTGTTCTGCAAAAACGCCCGCGCATTCTCGCGCCCCTGACCCATGCGCTCTTCGCCGTAAGAGAACCACGTCCCGCTTTTTTGTATCAGATTGTGGTTCGTCGCGATGTCAAGAATCTCGCCTTCATAGTTGATGCCCGTCCCGAACATGATATCAAACTCCGCTTCTTTAAACGGCGGCGCGACCTTGTTCTTCACGACGCGCACCCGCACGCGACTGCCGATCACCTCGTCGCCTTCCTTGAGCGATGAAATGCGGCGGATATCCAAACGCACCGAAGAATAAAACTTCAGCGCATTGCCGCCAGTCGTTGTCTCTGGATTGCCGAACATCACACCGATCTTCATGCGGATCTGGTTGATGAAAATCACGCTGGTCTTCGACTTGGAAACCGTGCCGGTCAATTTGCGCAACGCCTGCGACATCAAGCGCGCCTGCAACCCCATGTGCGAGTCGCCCATTTCGCCGTCGATTTCAGCTTTGGGCACCAGTGCCGCCACCGAGTCGATCACGATACAGTCGATGGCGCCGGATCGCACCAGTGTTTCGGTAATTTCCAGCGCCTGTTCACCCGTGTCCGGCTGGCTGATCAAGAGATTGTCCGTATCAACACCCAGCCTCTTGGCGTATTGCGCATCAAGCGCGTGTTCCGCATCGATGAATGCCGCCGTCCCGCCGGCGCGCTGTGCCTGCGCGATAATATGCAGTGCCAGTGTCGTCTTGCCGGAGGATTCCGGGCCGTACAATTCAACCACGCGGCCGCGCGGAATTCCGCCCGTGCCGAGTGCGACATCAAGTGTAAGCGAACCGGTCGATATCACCGGAATGCGATCGGTGGCATGAACCGCGCCGAGACGCATGATCGAACCCTTGCCGAACTGCTTCTCTATTTGGGATAGCGCTGCATCCAACGCCTTGGTTTTGCCGTCTGTGGCTGCCATATTGTATTTATCCTTTCTATAATTATCAGTGGGAGATGCCCGTTACAATTAGTCACCGCTTTTCTTCAAAGTCAAGCAGATGCACCAACAAAATCGCACCCGCTTCTCCACTCTCCCCTTGGGAGAGAGGTCGGTCAGCGATCCCGACTTTATCGGGAGGGTGAGGGCTACAGCCTATACCCCGCCACATCCCGGTACACCGGCCCGCTTGGCCGCAACTGCGACTCAATCAGGTGGACCTCATTCACTTGAAGAACTACCGGTCCAAAGCTCGCCTTCCCGAAAGCCGCCTTCACCATCTCCAGACGATCCTCTTCCTTGACCCGCCCCAAAGTCAGGTGCGGCGAAAACGCCCGCTTCTCCGGATCGAACCCCAACGGTGTCATATTCGAATCAATCTTTGCAGCCAGTGTTGTCAATCGCTTTTGCGGATCATTTATTCCAATCCAGAACACCCGTGGAGCACGCATGTTCGGGAATACTCCGCACTCCTGCAGTGTCACCTCAAAAGCGCCAAATGACGACGCCGAGTCTGCAACCGCCTTTTTGATAGCTTCAAGCTCGTTGACTTCAGCTTCCCCCAGAAACTTCAGCGTGATATGTATGTTGTGCGGCTCGACCCACTTCACCCGGCCCGGAAGCTTATGAAATTGATCGAGAAAGTCCCCCACTTGCCTTTGGATTTCCGTTGTTATTCTCGCAGCGACAAACAGACGCATATTTTCTTAAGATTTCCTCATCCTATGTGGCTGTTAAGAAACCGCCGGTATTGTCATCCTGAGCGAAGCGAAGGATCTGCTCCCTTGTTATATAGCGGTTCAGAATGACAAAGTCTGATTGTCTCAGCATCTCCCAAGGCGTCGACCCCGATTCCCCCTAAATCAGCTTCCGCCTAAGTATATCCAACGCCATCATCGCCGATCGTTCACGAATTCGCTCGCGTGTCCCAAACAGCTTCAACTGCTCTGCCGAGACTCGATCCTGCTTGTCGGCGTAACCGACGTAAACTAATCCAACCGGCTTTTCAGCAGTCGCCCCGCCCGGACCGGCAACACCGGTCACCGAAATCGCATAGTCCGCTCCCGTCGAACGCAACACTCCCCACGCCATCGCCTCGGCAACCTCGTGACTCACCGCGCCCTTTTCAATCAACAGATCATGCGGAACATTGAGCAACTCCTCTTTGACAGCATTGGCATACGCCACGACCGAGCCTACGAAATACTCCGAACTTCCGGGCATATCGGTCATCATCTTGGCTATCAACCCGCCGGTGCATGACTCCGCCGTCGCCATGGTCTTGCCTTTGGCTTTAAGAAGCGCTCCCACCATCTCGGGAAGACTCTGTTCGCCTACCGTAAAGACATAGTCCCCAATTCGGCTGGTGATTGCTTTCGTCAGAGCGTCGGCAGTTTCCACGGCTTCAGATTCGTTCGCCGAGATTGATGTCACCCGCAGGTCGACACCCTTATAGCTGGGCAAGTATGCCAGTCGCACCTTGTCGTTCGTTGGTTCCAGATCGGTAATCAACTCCGCAATTCCGGTTTCGGTTATGCCGATCGTCCTGATTCGCCGCATGATGATATGATTCCGCCCCGGCCGCTTGGCGAGATACGGAATGATCGATTGATCGAGTATCGCTTCCATTTCTGCCGGAACTCCCGGCAGTGCCGCAAAAAATCGCTCCGAGTCCTGAAACACGATTCCTGGTGCAGTACCGACCGGGTTATTTATCAAATCTGCCCCTTGCGGTTGCAACGCTTGATTTTGCGCTAATGCCGGCATCTTCATATTGCGTGATTTGAATAACTCCTCGAGTTTCTTAAGTATCTCGTCCTGCAAAACCAGATTGCGATCGAAAGCCGCACAGATGGCGTTCTTGGTGATGTCATCCTTCGTCGGACCCAATCCGCCTGTCATGATCGTCACTGCCGAGCGATTCCAGGCCGCGGCGATCGCCTCCTTCATGTCGTCATGTCGATCACCGACCGTGGTCTTATGCACCACCTCAATACCGACATTTGCCAGCTTACGCGCTATATAGGCGGAATTGGAATCGACCGTTTGGCCGGAGAGAATCTCTTCGCCGACAATGATGATCTCCGCTTTCACATCCAAACTCCGAAGTAGATCAGAACCTGCAACATCAGATTGGTGTAGATTCCACAGGCAAAATCATCGCCCATGATGCCCCACCCGCGCGGCAGAGTCCGCTCCCAGTATCGAGCCGGGAATGGCTTAATGATGTCCAATATCCGGAAGATGATGAATCCCGTCAGATAGTATTGCCACGTCACCGGAACAAAACAGTAGGCCACCATTATTCCCGCAACTTCGTCGATCACAATCGGCTTGCCGTCGTGCCCGAAGAAATGCTCCGCTTCCGTAGCAATCCATACTCCGAGCGCCGTCAACAAAATCGACGATATGACTTGATATGGAATCCCCAGCGGGAATAGAAACCACGCAATTACGACACCCGGTATCGTGCCGGTTGTGCCCGGTATCGTCGGCGATAGGCCGAACCCAAAGCCTGTAGCCATCATCTTGATCAGAAAATCTCTCAAAACACCTACTTCATGGTATTGCGCAGAAGGTAGTAACTCCGGCGCAAATAATCAATTCCGGTACCGACCGTAATTACGACGGTAGCGAGCATCAGCCAGAAAATGATTCGATCCGGCATTGTCGATTGGAGCCAGGCCGATTCAATTTTCAATGGCGGAAGAAATGTACGCAAGTTGATAACCAACATTATGACAGTAATCGATGTCATTTGCAGGAAGGTCTTAATCTTTGCAGGAAGGGAAGGCGTAATCAGCGTCCCTCGATAGGCCGCCAGCGTCCGCAGCCCGGTGATCAAAAACTCTCGCAGGATGATCAACAGCACCATCCACATCTGGACATAGCCCAGCACGACGAACGCAATAAACGCTAATGAAATGAGAATCTTGTCGGCTAGCGGGTCGAAGAACTTCCCGAAGCTTGTGGAAATATTGTACTTACGGGCATAGTAGCCGTCGAAGAGATCAGTCAAAGCCGCCACAATGAAGAGAATCATCGCCCAGAACTTGGCCCAGACATCGTCAACAATGACCAGCGCCATAAACACCGGCGCAAGCACGATGCGGACCATGGTCAGGAAATTCGGAAGATTCACGCAGCTCCCTCGATTTCAGACTCCCTTCTGAATGCCGGGATTTTCAGACTTGCGTGAATGTACGATGGAAGAGCCAACGGGTCAATGAATTATCGCGTGTTCAAATCTGCCCTCTATCGCCGGGAACTATAAAGAGGGTGAGGGCTTGTTCCTCACACCTGCTTTCGCACAATCGCCCGGCTCGGCGTTGGTTTCTTGACAACTTCAAATCCCGCCTGCTCAAAAGCGCTGGGTACTCCTGTAAACGCGAATGCGTCCGGCATCAACCCCTTGCGCGAAATCACCGGATACCCTTCGACCATCCGCCCGCCCGACTTCTTCACAAACGCCGCCGCCGCCTTAATCAATCTTACAGCAACTCCCTGTCGTCGATACTCCTTGTCGACGAACAGGCACACGATCGACCACACCGGAACATCGTCAATCGGCTTCAGCGTCCGCGAGTTCTCCAAACCCGGAAACTCCTCCCGCGGAGCCACGGAACACCAGCCAATTGCCGTATCGCCGTCAAAAGCTAATATCCCCGGTACGGCTCCGGAATCAATCGCCTTCTTGAGCAATCGCTTGTTGCCGTCACCCTGATTCGCTTTCCAAACAGAACGCTTTAGCCGCCACCACATACACCAACAGCCTGCGCAAGCGCCGCGCTCGCCGAATAATTCGACGAGACTTTTCCACTCCGACTTGGTCGCCGGCCGGAAGGTAATCTTGGACTTGGATGATTTTGTTTTGGTCATAGACAATTTAATAATAATATTCCTACTGTCGGCGCCATCACTTTTTGCGTCGCCATATCCGCCGCCAAGTCTCTTCGTTGACAAAGTCCCTCCATTTATGTAGATTCGGCGCGGTTACAAACATGATATTCAAGGAGGAACGCCTTTGCAGAGTTTGAAGGGTAAGGTTGCTTTGGTGACGGGCGGCACCAAAGGTATTGGCAAAGCCGTGGCTGTGCGTCTGGCGCAGGCCGGTGCGGATGTCGCGGTGAACTATTTCCGCAGCCGCGACACGGCAGACGAAACCGTCGCAGAACTGAAAGCGCTCGGCTCGGATGCAATCGCAATCCGCTCCAACGTCGGCAAACACGAGTTGCTCCACAAAATCTTCGATGAAATCCGCGAAAAATACGGTCGGCTCGACATTCTCATCTCCAACGCCGCTCTCGGCCTGTATACCGACGCATTGAAAATTGATGATAAAGCCTGGGATCTCTCCATGCATACCAATGCCCAGGCATTCTTACTGTGCGTGCAGCACTGCATCGACATGATGCCGACCGGGTCGCGCATAGTCTCGCTTTCGTCGCTTGGATCGCACCGTTATATCAATGGCTACTCCGCCATCGGTGTCTCCAAGGCTGCAGTAGAATGCCTGACCAAATACCTCGCTTATGAACTTGCACCCAAACGCATAAACGTCAACTGCGTATCGGGCGGATTTATCGACACCGACGCCCTCAAGATCTTCCCATCCTATGATGAGATGTTCAAGGAAGTTGTTCGCCGCACACCGTTTGGACGTGTCGGAACTCCCGACGAGGTCGCAGGAGTGGTGTTTTTCCTGTGCACCGAAGATGCCCGCTGGATCACTGGCCAGACGATTATTGTCGACGGCGGTTATACACTCGCTTAATCGCGTCACGAATGAGACTCTGTTGTATAATCGGGTGTGTTCATGTCTCCCTCACCGGGCAGGGCAATGCTATGTATTCTCCTTGGAAAGGATTTGAAAAAATGTCCAAATACCTAACTTCATTCCGCCATACGCTGATATTCGCCGCATTGGCCGTTGTGATGAGTATCCCGGCGTCTGCTTCAGCCCAATCCGACCCGGCTCGCTCCGTCGTCGAAGGATATATCGCCGCCCAACATCGTCTCGACTGGAAAGCCGCAGCGTCCTACATTGCTCCGACCGACCTTGCCGAGTTCAAGAAAACATTTCAATCCATCTTCGCTGGAATACCAGGACAGGTCGACACGACAATCCTCCGGCCCGCATCGTTCGGCAAAAAAGCTGCTGCGGACATCGCCTCTGCCGATTCCGTCTCATATTTTGCGGGAATCTTTACAACGGTCTTCGAACTCTATCCGGTAATGCGCGACATGGCTTCTACGTCAAGTAATACCGTTCTGGGTTCGGTCAACGAAGGCGATACCCTGAAGCACTTTCTCTGCCGCGTCAATGCCAAGGTACAGCAGGAAACAATTAGCAATATCGAGGTCATCTCGTTGTACAAATCGGGCGGTAAATGGTACGTCATGGTAAAACGCTCGGTGGAGCAAATGGCGAATCTCGTACGGCGGTCGATCCGATAGAAGCTCCTCCGGTCGAAATTCGTATTGCATCATGTCGCAAATTGCGTATTTTCTCGCGTTGTTGCGCATCACCAATAAGAGGTTCTTCTTTTTCCAAGGAGTAAGCGTTGAACTTCGTACCTAAAAAGCTTTTCCTGACGAAAGGCGTGGGCAGACACAAAGAAAAGCTCGCCTCTTTCGAGCTGGCTCTTCGCGATGCCGGCATTGCCTATCTCAATCTCGTCAACGTGTCGTCGATCTTTCCCCCGCACTGCAAACTGATCACGCGTCGTGTCGGCCTTAAATATTTCCGCCCCGGCCAAATCGGCTTCTGCGTCATGAGCCGCGATGCCACCAATGAGCCAAACCGTCTGGTTTCGTCCTCGATCGGCATTGCTATGCCGAAGGACAAGTCGAAGTTTGGTTATCTTTCCGAACATCACGGATTCGGCCAGACGCAAAAGGTCGCTGGCGACTATGCCGAGGATCTTGCCGTGCAGATGTTGGCCACGACGATGGGTTTGGAAATCGACCTTGACAAGTCGTGGGATCAGAACAAAGAACAGTGGAAGCTCAAAGGCGAAGTCGTTTATTCGCGCAACATAACCCAGTCTGCCGAGGGCGACAAGAATGGTATGTGGACTACGGTAATTACCGCTGCCATGCTGATCCTCGACGATGAAGTCGCCGACGAAGACGACGAGTAGAATTCGCTGTCTCAACCTGTAATTCGGCCGGATATGCTTCGCCACACGAGTACCCGGCCTTGAATCGGTTATGGTCTTGTCACTAACTGAAGGTGTCTAAAGATGAAGTCGGAAATCACTTGGAAACACTGGCTCGTAATAGCCTTGTTGTACTTGGCGCTCCCTTATGCCATCGAGTCAATCAAATCCGGCTCATCCTCCAATGACAACACCAATGCGTCACAGCACCCGGCGTGGGTCAAGAATTACTTCCAGTCTCGCCCCGGCGGTCAATTTACGGTGGAGCGCGGAGGCTGGATTGGGTGAAACTGCTCATCCTGACTCATTGTTATCCACCTGATGGCGGCATCTTCATCAAAATTCGAGCCGAAGCTCTTTGCGCAACCGTCTTGAACATGGCGCGGCCATTGGGACTAAGCAGTTTTTGGAAGTTTCTCAATAAATCGATTGGTTTGGCACGCAGGCACGATCTGGTCGAAGCTCATTGGCTCTACCCAGCCGGACTTGCTGCTCTGATTGCATACAAAATCACCGGCACGCCGTATCGTGTCTATTGCCACGGCACCGACGTCATCATGGCTGAACGCTCGTGGTTCTGGCGGATGCTGGCAAAGAGCATCGCGAAGAACTGTAAAGACCGCATCTGCTTCGTCTCGGCGTTCCTGGCTCGCCGGGCCGTTGTCTTTTTGCCGAAGTCAGCCAATATCGTGATCGACCCGATGCCAGTCGACAAAACGATTTTCTTCAATCGCGGCGAGTCACGAACTTATGACGTCGGCTACATCATCAAGAAAAACACCGGCAAATACCGCGAAGCCTTACAGCCGGCAATCGACAATCCGCGCTCGATACAGATCAATTTCTTCGAGCCGAAAACACAGGATGAACTCGCAACGATATTCAATCGCTGTAAGGTTGTCATCCTGGCCTCCGAAAAAGAAGGCTACGGCCTGATCCTCGCCGAAGCGGCCGAATGCGGCGCCAAGATCATCGGAGTTGACGACGGCGGGATACCGGAAGTCGTAGAGAAGTATAATGGTCAGATATTCGACGGCACAGCGGCGGACCTAAGCGCCAAGCTATCAAGCCTGCTTGCCGCCGATGGCCGATAGAAAACAGTTACCTTTGAACAATGTAGATACTAAGTAGGTGATATCAATGAGCAATGGTGAGATAACAAAATTCCTGAAACACCACTATCGGCATTTCAATTCTGCCGCCTTAATCGACGCCTCGCTGGCGTACAAACAACACATCGCCAAAGGCGGCAAGATGCTCCATTCGCTCGCCGGCGCCATGAGCACTGCCGAGCTCGGCATCTCCCTTGCCGAAATGATTCGCCGTGACCAGGTGCACATCATTAGCTGCACCGGAGCAAACCTTGAAGAAGATCTCTTCAATTTGGTGGCGCACGACTACTACGAACGCGTCCCGCACTATCGTGACCTCACCCCGCAGGATGAGGCCGCCCTGCTCAATCGCCATATGAATCGCGTCACCGATACCTGCATTCCGGAAATGGAAGCCATGCGTCGCCTCGAAAAAGCTCTCGTCGATGAATGGACGCGCGCCGACAAAGCCGGCGAGCGTTACTTCCCTCACGAATTCATGTACCGCATCATCAAATCCGGTGTTCTCAAGCAGTATTACCAGATTGATCCGAAAGACTCCTGGATGATCGCCGCCGCCGAGAAGAATCTTCCGATGGTCGTTCCCGGTTGGGAGGATTCGACCATGGGCAACATGTATGCCGGACACGTCATCACCGGCGACGTCAAGAATGTCCACACCGTCAAGACCGGTATAGAATACATGACCTTCCTGGCAGAGTGGTATACACAGACTTCGAAAAAATCATCGATCGGTTTCTATCAAATCGGCGGCGGTATCGCCGGCGATTTCCCGATCTGCGTCGTTCCGATGCTGCATCAGGACCTTCAGCGCGAAGATGTCCCGGTCTGGGGCTACTTCTGCCAAATTTCCGATTCGACCACCAGCTATGGTTCATACTCCGGCGCGGTTCCGAACGAGAAGATCACTTGGGGCAAGCTGGCCGTGGATACACCGAAGTACATCATCGAGTCCGACGCCTCCATCGTTGCACCGCTGATGTTCGCCATCATCCTCGACTGGTAATCTCGACAATCTTCTGACTCCGGACTTGTTAATGCCTTAACGCATTGTCTTTCCCGCGAAGGCGGGAATCCAGGTTAGAAGTCAAGTAGATTGGCGTTCGCAGCGACCTGTCCACGTAGGTGGAAGCGCTGAACCCGACATTGCCTAGGTGGGTCCGACTTTAGTCGGACAATTCGGAGTTGCGTCAGTTCTTGTCCCGCGCGCCGAAATCTGTGGGTGAAACCGTCAATTAACCGCGCAGGGTGTGAACTGACGCGTTTTGCCATCGGGACGTGAGTCCCTCAACCCCACACTTGCAATCTCCACAATTCTCCCTTACATTTGCCCCATGCCGCGCATCACAAAACTCGAACCGCAGGTCAAGCACCCATCCCGCTGGTCGATCTTCGTTGACAATCGTTTCTTTGCCGGCTGTTCCGAAGAAATGATGGCCTCCCTGCACTTGCACGTTGGCGATGACTTGACCCAGCAGCGCCTCGACGAAATCCGCGAAGCCCTCGGCATGACTAAGGTTCGCGACTCGGCTCTGCGTTATCTCGCTCGTCGCAGCCGCTCCGAATCGGAAATGCGCAAGTATCTTGAGCGCAAAGGATTCGACGGCGCACAAATTGATTCGACCATTCTGTGGCTTCAGGAAAAGAAATACCTCGACGACACGCAGTTCGCCGAAGCCTGGGTGCGCAATCGCCAACAGCTCGCACCGCGCGGCAAACGGCGTTTGATGATCGAACTCTATCAAAAAGGCATCGATCGCGACACTGCCACACAGGCCGTACAACAAAGCATCTCCTCCGAGGAAGAGGCCGAGGCCGCCTACAAAGCCCTGCAATCGCGCAAGAATCGTTATCGCGGCATGGAAACACTTGAAATCAAGCAGAAAATCTATAACTTTCTAAGCTACCGTGGGTTTTCCTCCGATGCAGTGGAATCTGCTTATGAGCGATTCATGAAGGAAATGGCTCCGTCAGGAAACGAATGGTAGTCGAGGAAGGCGACCGACTTGCGGACTATGCTAATGCCGTTCGCCAATCGACGTTAAAGAGATTGCTGGCTGTCCCGAGAGGCAAAGAAAACTGGCGACCCGTAACGTCAGCGTTGAGCATCGGAGAAATCGCGAGTCATATCATCGATGCCGACCAATGGCTCTTTCGCAAACTGCGAGAGCCAAAAATTGAATCGATGACAGCGAAAGCGGATGTCAATGTCATGTATAGCCCCAGTGAGTTTCAGAAGTTGGTGGTGCGTCTGGAAGACTTGGGACATCAACGCTCGACTATTATAAGAGACATGAGTAGAAGCGACCTGCTAAAACTCACTTACGATCAGCGATTTGGTGGTGATGTTCAGGTATGGTGGGTAATAGTCCGCGGCAACCTTGATCACGAGACCCACCACCGGGGACAACTGGCAGCTTACCTGCATATATTGAAGAACGAGGAGACAAATTGAAAGCATCCGAAATACGAGAAGCATTCTTAGCCTACTTTGAATCCAAGGATCACAAACGCCTGCCCAGTTCGTCGCTGATCCCGCAGGACGATCCAACCTTGCTGTTCACCAACGCCGGAATGAATCAGTTCAAAGATGTCTTCCTCGGTCAGCGCAAAGTCGATTACAAGCGCGCCACCACATCGCAAAAATGCATCCGCGCCGGCGGCAAACACAACGACCTCGAGAACGTCGGCGAGACTGCGCGCCATCACACCTTCTTCGAAATGCTTGGCAACTTCTCCTTTGGCGACTACTTCAAAGAAGACGCCATCAAATTCGCCTGGGAGTTCGTTCGCAAGGATCTCGGACTCTCCGCCGACCGGCTCTATGCGACCGTTTACAATAACGATGACGAAGCCTTCGCGCTGTGGGAGAAGATCGCTCCGGAGTTGAAGAATGGTCGCATCCTGCGCTTCGGAGAAAAAGACAACTTCTGGTCAATGGGTGAGACCGGTCCCTGTGGCCCCTGCTCGGAAATTCACTATGATCGCGGCGAGCAGTATGGCAAGGACGCTACAGTCAACGACGACGGCGACCGTTTTATGGAGTTCTGGAACTTGGTCTTCATGCAGTTCGATCGCGACTCCTCCGGCAAGATGACTCCGCTCCCTCGACCTTCGGTCGATACCGGTGCCGGTCTGGAACGCATTGCGATGCTCCTTCAGCAAGTCAACTCCAATTACGATACAGATCTGTTTACACCGATACTAAGCGCCATAGTCGATCTGACCGGCAAGGAATACCATCAGGACAAACGCGGGCTCTCGCACCGCGTGGTCGCTGACCATATCCGCGCGCTGACTTTCGCCATTGCCGACGGCGGCATTCCTTCCAACGACGGTCGCGGCTACGTCCTGCGCAGAATTCTTCGTCGTGCCGCCCGTCATGGCAGACTTCTCGGCAACCACGATCCGTTTATCTACAAGCTCACCTCCGTCCTCGTCGATTCGATGGGTCACCAGTTCCCGGAAATCAAATCACAAGCCGAACACGTCGCGCTTGTCATCAAGTCCGAAGAAGAAAGCTTCGGCGAGACCCTCGACCGCGGTATCGAGATTTTTGACAGAATCGTCGAGCGCCTCAAGAAACAAAATCAAAAAACGATTCCCGGCGATGAAGTATTCAAGCTCTATGACACCTACGGTTTCCCGGTGGATATGACCGAAGTCATGGCTCGCGAGCAAGGATTGGCGATCGACATGAAGGCATTCGACAGCGCGCTTCAGCAACAGAAACAGCGCTCCAAAGACCTGGGAGCGTCCGGTCATTCGATCATGGTGCCCGAAGGCGATGTCGCACCGACCCGCTATGTGGGTTACAACGATTCTTTTGAGACCAAAGCCCGTACGTTGAGCGCTAAGAGTGTGGAGAAGCAGTTACAGGTGGTTCTTGATGCAACACCATTCTATGCCGAGTCGGGTGGCCAAGTCGGCGATACCGGAACTATCGTGATCAATGGTGATTCACTTAGTGTCGTCGATACTCTAAAGACCGGCGACTATGTAGTTCACATCGTGGAGAACGCTTCGGTCACGTCAGATAAGCTTGTCGGAGGCGAAGTAACCGCCCGCGTCGATGGCGTCCGCCAAAAACACACCCAGCGCAATCACACCGCAACACACCTTCTCCACAAGGCACTGCGCACTGTGCTTGGCGACCATGTCCAGCAGAAAGGTTCACTCGTCGACCCGCACAAACTACGTTTCGATTTTTCGCACTTTAAAGCCTTGAGCGAGGACGAAATCAAAGAAATCGAGCGCCTCGTTAACGAGCAGATCCTGCTGAACCGTAAAGTCACTTGGAAGAACTACCCCATCGAAGAGGCCAAGAAACTCGGCGCAATGGCACTGTTCGGCGAAAAATACGGCGACATCGTTCGCATGGTCGAGGTCGACGGCTATTCCCGCGAACTCTGCGGCGGCACGCACGTGCAAGCCACCGGCGAAATCGGCTTATGCATCATCACCGCCGAAACAGCCATCGCCGCCGGTATCCGCCGTATCGAAGCCCTTACCGGCGCAGGCGCTTTCGAATACCTGCGCGGTGTCAAAGCCAAACTCGACACGACCGCACAAATTCTCAAACAACCCGAAGATAAAATCGTCAGTCGTGTTGAGGAACTCCTCGAAGAGTCCAAGCGCCTCAAGAAAGAACTTGAGAAATCGCAGGCAGAATCCGCCTCCGGTGAAATCGAAAGCCTATTCAAAAGCAAAGCCGTTGATATCAAGGGTGTGAAGGTGCTGTTGCACACGTTCGACACTAAAGACCAACTGAACACCTTTGCCGATTTCACCAAGTCGCTGAACTTCGCCGCTTCCGGTGTGTTCTATAATGCAAGCGGCCAATACGCGATCACAGCATCCGATGCCGCCATCAAGCTGGGATTACAGCCGCGCGAAATTATCAAAGACGTTAACAACACGTTCGGCGGCCGTGGCGGCGGACGAGAATACTTCGTTCAGGGCGCAACAACCCAGTCGCTCGACGAAGCCAAGATCAAGGCAACAATCTTGCCCTTGATCGAGAAAGCCATAAGATAGACATAGACATGATTTCGTCTCGAATGCGTAGGGGCGCATGGCAATGCGCCCTGGTACCCTTGCCATGAGGCTCATTTGACCAAAGTTCTCGACCATCTTCTCAACATCGCCGACAGCCGTGGCGCTGGATTTCTGACGCTCATCGACCCAAACGAGCAGCCGAAGTCTCGGCTGATCGACAACGCGCAGCACGCCGAAGCCGGCGGTGCCGACGCCCTTCTCATCGGCGGCTCGCTGGTGTTGACTTCGCGCATGGAAGAGGTTCTGCGCGAAATCAAACAGCGTGTGACGATCCCGCTCATCATTTTTCCCGGCGGCGCCGGTCAGGTTTGTCGCTATGCCGATGCTATCCTCTTTACATCACTGCTCTCCGGCCGCAATCCGGAATTTTTGGTTGGGGAACAGGTTAAGGGCGCTCCATTGGTCAAAGAATTCGGTCTCGAGGCTATCCCCGCCGCCTACTTGCTCATCGAATCGGGAACGCGAACATCGGTGGAGTATCTTTCCCACACACATCCGATCCCGCGGAATAAACCCGACATCGCCAAAGTCCACGCGCTTGCGGCAAGATATATGGGAATGAAATTGGTCTATCTCGAGGCCGGTTCCGGCGCCATTCATTCGGTGCCGGAAGACATGATCACTGCGACTCGCGACTATGCTTCTCTCCCGATCATCTGCGGTGGCGGAATCCGGCACCCCGAGGATGCCGCCCGAAAAGTCTCCGCCGGAGCCAGTTTCGTCGTCATTGGCAATCGCTTCGAAGAAGATAATCCACTCTCGCTCTTCGTAGAATTTGCCGAGGCCATCCATCAAAAATCATCCGAGTATGTAGACAGGTCAAATGACAAAACGTAATCAGACCATTGCCGACGCCGTCAGCGATTCGCTGGCACTGCGATATGCACTAAGCGAACAGCGCTTCAAGTGGTTACTAACTGCTTCGGAAAAATTGGGCGAGGCTCTCAATCGCGGCAACAAAGTACTGATTGCCGGCAACGGCGGCTCCGCCGCTGACTGCCAGCATTTTGCCGCTGAATTCGTCGTTCGCCTCACCTCCGACAACAATCGCCGCGCCTTGCCTGCCATCGCGCTGACCACCGACACTTCGATTCTCACCGCCGCCTCAAATGACTATGGCTTTGATTTCATATTCAGCCGCCAAGTTGAAGCTCTCGGCTCCGCCGGTGATGTCTTCATCGGACTCTCGACATCCGGCAAATCAAAGAACATCCTCGAAGCCTTTCGTGTCGCCAAATCGCGCGGCCTAATCACCTTCGGCCTTTTCGGCCAAGCCGGTTTGGCAGAACCGGACCTTTGCGATCTCGCACTTAACGTACCTTCGACAACCACAATGCGCATCCAGGAAGAACACATCTTCGCCCTTCACCTGCTGGCCCAACTCACCGAATCGTTGATTACCCCGTAGGAGGGGATCCGTGTTTCCCTCTCCCTGCGGGAGAGGGGTAGGGGTGAGGGCAATTCTTCACCCCAAAACTGATTGCCAAACACCGCTCCTCACCCTTACATATCTTCATGCACATTACTCGTGTTAAACTGGTCAATTTTCGCAATATCGCCGAACTGGAATTCTTTCCACAGCCGTCGGTCAACCTCATCGGCGGACCCAACGGCTCCGGCAAAACTTCCATTATCGAAGCCATATTCTTTGCCTGTACAGCTCGTTCGTTCCGCTCCGCAAGTGACGACGTGCTACTGCGCAAGTCTGCCGACATTTGCCGCATCGAGGTTGACGGCATAGTCAATGACCGCGAGACTAACATCGAAATTGCGTGGGGACGCGCCCACAAACGCCAGATCAAAGCCGACGGCATAAAGTTGACTCGCGTTGCCGACCTGTTCGACTACTTCCACGCAGTCTCGTATATCCCTGAAGACACCGAACTTGTCTACGGTGCACCATCTGTTCGTCGCCATCTGCTCGATCTCTATCTTTCGCAAGCCGACAAATCATATCTCAACGACTTGTTCGAGTACAACCGCATCCTTGCCCAACGCAATTCTTTGCTGAAAGAATTCGAAATCGGCGAAGACTCCCCCACCGACTATGAGATGCTTGATGTCTGGGATGGCCAACTTGCCGCCGTCGGCGCACGAATCAACGCCAAACGGATTGCCATGATAACCGGCGCCACCGACCGTCTGGCGCAATACTACCGCACCATCGAAGCTGGTGACAGCATCCTGTCGTGGAATTACGAATCTTCGATTGCCGACGATCCATCATCGCCGGCATCTTTTCAGCAAAAACTAGTTTCGTCGCGCCGCCGCGACCTGTACATGGGCTCGACCTCGGTCGGTCCCCACCGCGACGATATCGGCATCGATCTTAACTCTGAACCGATGCGCGGCTATGCCTCACAAGGCGAGGCCAAATCCGCTGCCCTGGCGATTAAATTCGCTATTTACGATTTCCTGACAGCACGCCTTCATGGCGCGCCGATCCTTCTACTCGACGAGATTTCCAGCGATCTCGACCCAAATCGGCTCGCTGCCTTGATGAACACACTCCCCAAACTGGGTCAGGTTTTTCTCACCACCGCCAAACCGGCGGAACTGCGGGAGACCGCATCAATACAGGCTGAAATCGCTGTCGCTGGCGGAAAATTGTGCGGTGAAAAAAGTTGAAAATCTCAAACGTAGACTCGTTCGGTTGCTTTTGTAATTCATTGTGCAACAACCCCTTACGGCAGCAAAAAACCGCTCGCAACGGGAGTTTTATCTTGCTTGTTGAGGCCGCAAAATCGTATATTGATAGCTTATTTAGCGGTGGGAATTGATGTTGCGTCACGCAGAAACTATCGGCAAAGTCCTGAAACGGACAATCACAAATCTCGGTTTGGACCGCAAAATCCGCGAGTTCGACGCGGTTCGCTTGTTTGCCGAAGTCGTCGGCGAAAAGATCGCGCAGAAAGCGCAAGCCGTTAAAATCGATCGCGGTACGCTCACCGTGCGCGTGGCATCATCCGCTTGGCGTCAGGAACTCAACTACACCAAAGCGGAGATCATCGACAAGCTCAACGCCGCACTAGGCGACAATATCGTTACTGATATCTATTTTACTTAAGATAAGAGGAAGCAATGGCCGAAATCGACGAACTGGATCCCAAAGCCAAAGACGGCTCAAGTTATGATGCCAAAACTATTCAGGTGCTCAAAGGTCTCGAGGCCGTCCGCAAGCGCCCCGCAATGTACATCGGCGACACCGGCGCACGCGGTCTCCACCACCTCGTGTACGAAGTTGTCGACAACTCCGTCGACGAAGCCCTCGCCGGTTTCTGCGATCTGATCAAAGTCGCCATCACCAAAGAAAACACCATCATCGTCGAAGACAATGGCCGCGGTATCCCGGTTGACATGCATCCGACGCAGAAACGTCCAGCTCTCGAAGTCGTCATGACCATTCTCCACGCCGGCGGTAAATTCTCGCACGAATCCTACAAAGTCTCCGGTGGTCTGCACGGCGTCGGTGTCAGTGTGGTCAACGCCCTCTCCGAATGGTGCAAGGTCGAAGTCAGCCGCGACAACAACATCTATTTCCAGGAATACCACATCGGTGTTCCGGTCGCCGACATGTCGATCATCGGCAAATCCAAGAAGAACGGCACCAAGACTCATTTCAAACCAGACAAAGAGATCTTCAAGAAGATCGAATTCTCTTATGACGTCCTCGCCGGACGCATGCGCGAGTTAGCGTTCCTCAACAAGGGACTGCGTATCGAGATCACCGACGAACGTACCGACAAAACCGAAGTCTTCCACTACAAGGGCGGTATCGTCGCGTTCGTGCAGTATCTCAACGAAAACAAGGCCACGATTCACAACAAGCGTTACTACTGCGAAAAAGAGCGCGACGGCGTATCTGTCGAGGTCGCAATCCAGTACAACGACTCCTATGTTGATAATGTGTTCTCCTTCGTGAACAATATCAACACCGTCGAGGGCGGTACGCATATGGTCGGTTTCAAGACCGCACTGACCCGCACGATCAACAACTACATGACCAAGAATAACCTGTTCAAGTCCGGCAAGGACGCGATCGACTCACTCACCGGCGACGACGTCCGTGAAGGCTTGACTGCAGTTGTTTCCGTCAAAGTGCCCGATCCGCAGTTCGAAGGCCAAACGAAAACCAAGCTCGGAAACTCCGAAGTCAAAGGCATCGTCGAATCGGTCGTTGGCGAAACTCTCTCCGATTGGCTCGAGGAAAACCCGACCGACGGCAAGAAGATCGCCGAGAAAGGCCTTGGCGCCGCGTTCACTCGCGAAGCTTCCCGCAAAGCCAAGGACCTTGCGCGTCGCAAGACCGCTCTCGATTCGGGACGTCTGCCCGGCAAATTGGCCGATTGCTCATCCCGCGATCCCGAGCAGTGCGAGATCTACATCGTCGAGGGCGACTCGGCAGGTGGCTCCGCCAAACAAGGCCGCGACCGCCGCACGCAGGCGATTCTCCCGATCAAAGGCAAAATTCTCAACGTTGAAAAAGCCCGCCTCGACAAGATTTTGTCCAACGACGAAATTCGTTCAATCATCACCGCGCTCGGAGTTGGCTTCGGTGACGAAGAATTTGACATCGCGAAACTGCGCTACCATAAGGTCATCATCATGACCGATGCTGACATCGACGGCTCGCATATCAAGACCCTGCTGTTGACCTTCTTCTTCCGTCACATGAAGAACCTGGTCGAACGCGGATATATCTACATCGCCCAGCCGCCGTTGTATCGTCTCAAGACCGCTAAGAAAGAGGTCTACGCCTACTCCGATGAAGAGCGGGACCGCCTGCTTGATCAGAGTGGCCGCAAGGGTGTTTCAATCCAGCGCTATAAAGGTCTCGGCGAGATGAACCCGGACCAGCTCTGGAATACGACAATGAATATTGAAACGCGTACTCTGCTCTCGGTGACACTTGAAGATGCCGCCAGCGCAGATCACATTTTCTCGATGTTGATGGGCGAGGAAGTCGAATCCCGCCGCAAATTCATCGAAGACAACGCCAAGTACGTGAAGAATCTGGATATATAGCGCGCAGGGGCGCGATTGAATGTTGCGTAGGGGCGCATGGCAATGCGCCCACGTTGTGGATCCGTCAAATGCGTGTAGGGGTGTGATTCCCGCGCCCGAATTGATTCCCCTCTTGAGAGGGGTGGCTCCGAGC